>NZ_CBYO010000013.1 GCF_000577245.1 Paucisalibacillus algeriensis | reverse complement strand
TGACACGTGGAGCTGACGGATACTAATAGATCGAGGACTTAACTAACTTATTTGATTTCGTTGTTTACTCTTATTTAGTTTTTAGGGTATAAATTATTTTAAAAAAACCCTTGCATTTCTTCCGAGAAATGAATATAATATATCTTGTCTTCATTTTAAGACAATGTCTGGTAGCGATAGCGAGAAGGTCACACCTGTTCCCATACCGAACACAGCAGTTAAGCTTCTCAGCGCCGATGGTAGTTGGGGCATTGCCCCTGCGAGAGTAGGACGCCGCCAGGCGGAGGATTAGCTCAGCTGGGAGAGCACCTGCCTTACAAGCAGGGGGTCGCAGGTTCGAGCCCTGCATCCTCCACCATATGCCGGCCTAGCTCAATTGGTAGAGCAACTGACTTGTAATCAGTAGGTTGGGGGTTCAAGTCCTCTGGCCGGCACCACTTTGTTTTAGTGAATGTTAATTTTATAATAAGATATACTAAGCAACATGAGTTCGGAATTGAAATGAGCCATTAGCTCAGTCGGTAGAGCATCTGACTTTTAATCAGAGGGTCGTAGGTTCGAATCCTACATGGCTCACCATTTTAATATGCGGGTGTGGCGGAATTGGCAGACGCGCTAGACTTAGGATCTAGTATCTTCGGATGTGGGGGTTCGACTCCCTTCACCCGCACCATTTAATTTAATATATACGCGGAAGTAGTTCAGTGGTAGAACACCACCTTGCCAAGGTGGGGGTCGCGGGTTCGAATCCCGTCTTCCGCTCCATATAGTGCCGGGGTGGCGGAACTGGCAGACGCACAGGACTTAAAATCCTGCGGTAGGTGACTACCGTACCGGTTCGATTCCGGTCCTCGGCACCATATGCGCCCGTAGCTCAATTGGATAGAGCGTTTGACTACGGATCAAAAGGTTAGGGGTTCGACTCCTCTCGGGCGCGCCATTTAAACGGGAAGTAGCTCAGCTTGGTAGAGCACATGGTTTGGGACCATGGGGTCGCAGGTTCGAATCCTGTCTTCCCGACCATAATATAGAATGGGGCCTTAGCTCAGCTGGGAGAGCGCCTGCCTTGCACGCAGGAGGTCAGCGGTTCGATCCCGCTAGGCTCCACCAAATTTTATTTTTGCTCCTTGAAAACTGAACAAAACAACCAGTATGTAAGAAAAAACAACCCTGTTTTTTCTATTTTAAAAGAAATTCTAAAAGCTAGCGTGCTT
>NZ_CBYO010000012.1 GCF_000577245.1 Paucisalibacillus algeriensis | reverse complement strand
AAAGCACGCTAGCTTTTAGAATTTCTTTTAAAATAGAAAAAACAGGGTTGTTTTTTCTTACATACTGGTTGTTTTGTTCAGTTTTCAAGGAGCAATCTATTTCTTTTGTCGTTTTTAGCGACAAGATATAATTTATCATGTTTGTCATCCGATGTCAACAACTTTTTTAAAATATGTTGTTTGACAAAATTTCTTACCTGACAACAAAAATTAATATACCATAGCTATGAAATAAAATCAACGCTCTTTATTAAAAAAAGTCTCTTCAGAAATTTTATACAATGTTATGTATCACCTTGATTTATCCTACTCGTTCTTGGTCTTCTTAGGTATATAACGCATACACTCTTTTTCACTCGCTACCCTTCTAAGTAGTTGAAAAAGAACTTTATACCGTTCTTTCATCGCACTCTTTACCATATTATCAATTCTACTATCTCCTAAATCAAATATAATTTCATCTAACTCTCTTTTAATTAGATACTCCAATTCTTTTTGTTCTGTATGATTAATCATTAATCCTAACACATCATCACCTCGTCATGTTTCGGCACTAACTGATAAATATCGCTATAACATATACATTCGAAATTTTTGTCAAAGTATGGGGGTATATTATTTCGTTAACCGGCTGTAAGACCCCCACTACAAAAATTCAAGGTGTTAACCTAAAAATTAATAGAGGGGGTCCTATAGCGAATAAAAACTCGGAACTTGTTCAAGGGACAACAAGTCCATATGCTACCTCAATCGAGAAAACTTATCCTGTTAAATTAGTTCCCTATATATCGTTCACAATTTCAGCTAATTTATGCAAGTGACTTTTCCTATCTATAACTAAATCAATTTATAGCTTGTTCATATTTTGAAATTCTGTTCATAAAATGTATGGAAGCTTGTTTCATTTGGAGGTGGAATCTTTGAGTCATTTTTATGTTATGCGCTTTAACAAATTAAAAAGATGGACTCTTGTTGTTGTGTTAGCCTTTTTCACTGCAGGATTTCTCTGGTTTGAGAGCAATGGTGCATTATCTGTTTTTTCAAAAGAAAGTCCTGTTGCCTTAACAAAGGGTAGCTCAGATGAACCCAATATTTCATTAACATTTAACATCAGTTGGGGAGAGGAAAAAGTACATGACATATTAAAACAACTTGAACAGCAGCAAGTCCAAGCCACATTCTTTGTAAGTGGAGAGTGGGCTGAAAAGCACCCTGATATTCTTAATAAAATCTCAGAGGGAAAACATGAAGTAGGAATGTTAGGCTATCGCTATAAGAGTTACCTTGATCAAGAAATAGATCAAGTGAGAAAAGATTTACGTTATGCCAAAGAGATATTTGCTAAGTTGGGATATAAGGATATGGAGCTAGTACGGGCACCACACGGTCATTTTAATGACGAGATAATAAAGCTTGCAGAAGATTTGGGCCATAAAGTCATTCACTGGAACATTAATCCAAACGATTGGCAGAATCCAGGAACCCAGAAAATCATTGACCACGTGATGTCCCAAACTAATAATGGGGACATCATAATATTACACGCTTCCGATTCAGTCAAACAAACAGCTGAATCACTAAAAACTATTCTGCCTGGTTTAAAAAACAAAGGTTTTAAGTTTGTTACCGTGTCCGAAATGATTAATCAAGCCCATGCAGAAACGAAAATAGTGGAGTAAAAAAGAAACCTGATGAACAGTAAAATATCATCAGGTTTCTTTTTATTGTTTCACTTTTTCGTTAGAGCTATTGTTCAATCGATGTAAGATCAATAGTTGATAGGTGTTACACGCAAGTAAGGTAATTATCATAATTATCGAGAAATCCGCCCCTACCAAACCAATCCTAAGTGCCGGCACCCACTCTACAACAGTAAATGCTACCATGAAGAAAAGGGCTGGTATGAAAGCATGTTTTTTGGTTTCCTTTGCTTTAATTTTAGCAATGATCCAACCATAAATTACAAGCGCTGCCGCAGCTAGAATAAACCAAATTAACGAAACTTCTCCCTCTGACCTTTTATAAGGGAAGTATATTAGATCAAAGACCACGAATGCTATTAATACTATTTGAACTGTTGGCCAAAAAGAACGGAATATACTTAATCCTAATCGATGAACATATAGATAAGCAAAAAATCCCGTCTGGCTTACGGCACTATAAAGCAAACCATGTCCAATAAAGAATACCATTACACCAATTAGGCCGATAAAATTAAACGGTTGAAGATTTTCGGTATAAGCACCATTAACATTAACAAAAAAGCTAACAATTAGACCTACAATGCCGCCTAACGCTAATGTTTTTAAAAACAAGTTTACTACTTTTCGACTATTCAATTGAATATTCCTCCTGGTTATGTAAAACTCATACATTCCTTTTACTTACACAATTGGTATTTTAACATGAACCTAATCTTTTTTCCTTTATCAAGCGCATATTTTTGTTTTTTCTCATCCATATTAATGATAAGTGGAAGGAGGTTTTCTAAATGCTACGTATTTTCTTCTTGCCATTTATTGGCGTTACACTCCTTTTAATTAGTGCTTGCGGTGGGGAAGCAGCACCAAAGGAAACAGATTATGACGCAACCAAGAAAATGGTTGTTGATATATTACAAACTGAAGACGGAAAAAAGGCGTTAGGGGAAATTTTAGCCGATGAAAAGATGCAGCAAAAATTAGTCATTGAATCCACTACAGTAAAACAAGCGATTGATGAAACACTAACATCTGATAAAGGCGCAGAAATGTGGAAGAAGCTATTTGAAGACCCAAAATTCGTTGAAACATTCTATAAGTCCGTCGAAGAAGACCAAAAAAAATTAATGAAAAGTCTAATGAATGACTCAGAATATCAAAAGCAAATGATGGATTTATTACAGAATCCCGAAATGGAAGAAGCAACTATACAGACATTAAAGAGTCAACAGTTTCGTGCTCACCTTGAGGAAACCGTACAGCAAACATTAGAATCACCATTGTTCCAAGCAAAGATCCAAGAGATATTATTAAAAGCTGCTGAAGAACAAAGTAAAGGTCAAGGTAGTGGTGGTGAATCTGGTGGTCAAGGTGGTGGCGGCCAAGGCGGCGAGTCCGGTGGTGGTGGCGGTGGCGAATCCGGCGGCGGTAGCGGTGGCGGTCAATAGTATTGTTGCACTTACAAAATAAAGGGTCAGGTTCTTTATAAAAGAACCTGACCCTACTCATAATTTTACTCTTCTACTTGAGCTATAACCTTTGCTGCAATCTTATGATATTCTTTTCCGTTTGGATGATCTTCCTGATATACAGAAGGGGCAAACTCATCTTCTTCCTCATATGGTTGCTGGATTGGCAATTGCCCTAATACTTTTGTCTTTAGTACTTCAGCAAGCTTCTTTCCGCCACCTTGTCCAAAAACATATTCTTTTTCACCGGATTTCGGACTTTTATAGTACGCCATATTCTCCACAACACCTAAGATTTCATGCTCTGTTTTAAGTGCCATCTGCCCCGCTCTAGCTGCTACAAATGCAGCGGTCGGATGTGGTGTTGTTACGATGATTTCCTTACATGAAGGCAATAGTTCATGAACGTCCATAGCAATATCACCTGTACCTGGTGGCAAGTCTAGTAATAGGTAATCTAAATCTCCCCATTCCACTTCCTTGAAGAAACTATTTAACATTTTACCAAGCATTGGACCACGCCAAATAATTGGAGAGTTATCCTCTACAAAGAAGCCCATCGAAATTACTTTTACACCAAAACGTTCAACTGGGATAATCTTCTGTCCACGAACAACTGGTCTTTCTTCAATTCCCATCATATCCGGAACACTAAAACCGTAAATGTCTGCGTCAATGATACCTACTTTTTTCCCTAGTCTCATCAACGAGATAGCAAGATTCACAGTAACTGTTGATTTACCTACGCCACCTTTACCACTTGCAATTGCTAAGAAGTGGGGTTGTTTATTTCCACCCATTAATGCCTTTTCTTTTGCACTTTCCACGGCAGGCTGGTATTTTTTAATGATTTCATCTGGAAGTTGTTCAAAACGAAGTCCAACTGTCACAGCACCATTTCGCTTTAAAATCCCGACTAGCTCTTGTTGAAGTTGCATTTGTTCAGCAGTATTCGTTTTACCAATTGCCACTTTTACGCTGACATGCTTCTTATCTTCTTTAATAGTTACTTCCTTGACTCCCTCTGTTTCTTCTAGAGTTCTATGTAAAAAAGGATCTCTTACAGGATTCAGTAATTGTATTACCTCTTCTTTTGTTAACATGTAATCACCTTCCTATTTCAGCCTTAAATTTAATTAGTCCAAGGCTAGTATAACATAAATCACCAAAAACCTAAGTGATATGAATCATAGGAGGTTTGCAACATTACTTACTTTTCTTCTTCCGCTTCTGGCTCTACTGTCAAATAACGCAATATCCCTTCATAGATACTTGCTGCCATCTGTCTTTGATAGGTTTGATCTTTCAGCAGTTCCCTTTCTGCTACATTCGAAAGAAACCCAATCTCAACTAAAGCACCTGGTATCTTTGCGTTTTTCAGTAAATATAAATTATTGACAGCAAGAGCGCTACGATTAGTGTTTTCTAAATTTCTGGTTATTTCTGCTTGAATCATCTTTGCTAGGTGCTTATTTTCATCTGATTTTGGATAATAGAAGGTTTGTGCTCCACTCCATCTTGTTGACGGAATAGCATTCAAATGGATAGTCAAAAAGAAATCAGCGTCGTGGGTATTAATAAACTCCATTCGATTCTTAATGTCTTCTGCTTTTCTTCTTGATAACCCCTTTGTATCTTCTGCAGCCAAATCGGTGTCTGTTTCTCGAGTTAAGTATACGATTGCACCAGACTGTTGTAAGTAATCTCTTAATTTCTTGGTTACATCTAATGCAATATCCTTTTCTAAAGTATCATCCTTACCAACTGCTCCACCATCTACCCCACCATGGCCCGCATCAAGTACTACTACCTTCCCTGTTAAAGGAAGGGGCAAGCCAGCGGTTTCTTTGGTAAAGTCGGGTAATGGAAATTTTATCAGTATCACAAGTACTACTAATCCAACTAACCAAAAAGCAAATTTTCCTAATCGACTCATTTCGTTCGCCCCTTTACTTATCCTCACCTTATTTTATGGGACAAGTAATGGGTTTATGACTTGTGAAGCCATTAGAAATTAAAAGTAATCTGGAAGATAAGTTTGTTGAAAGGGTATCATGTTTTCTAAACAATTGATTGCTGCTACATTGCCTTGTAAAAGTCCAAGTTGAAACAACTCAGTAGGGCGTTTATATCCTAAAAATATCATCGTTAGCTGTTGAATGGAACAGGTTATTACTTCTTGGCCCCCCATATTAACTATATCAACTATAACTCCATTAACCGACTGTTTTACATGAAATAATCCTGAATTCTCCGGTAAGAAATTATCTACTACTCGGAGACAAACAGCCCTTTCTTTATCCGACCTCACAAATGGGTACTGTTCCAAAAATCCATGTACATCTACAATTCTGGCCATAAAGTAAGGGTCAACCTTTGTATCAAATCTGGGTTCTTCCAGAAGCAGTGGGATATTATCATTTTCAGGTACCACAAATTCAACTTTTTCAACCATAGAATCATGATTACTTACAAACTGTAGTAAGAGCTTCATTCCGATTTCAGAACGATATGCCATTTCAATGGCCGTAAATTGTTTATCCTTCACTTCAAATAAGATATATCCCTCTGGCTGATGCTTGTTATTATACGCTATCGCAATTTGGGTATCGTCTTTTAACACTCGCTGTTCCCACCATTTTTCATCACGCAAAATAGTACCTGTGTACCGCTTAGCATACACACAATATATTTCTTTTAGTAATGAAATTTCGGGTAGAACTCTTCGGACATAACCATCAATGTTCCATGCTCTTTGTAAATTCACTATAGGAATGGTGTAAATCTTCTCATTGAAGGTAACTTCCCATCCATATTTACGATAGAAAGGGACGGAGAATGGGTGAAGGAAGGAAAGCACCTGACCATTATCCCGCATATATTGAAGTGCATTTGCTAAAAGCTCCTTGACCATTCCACTTCGTCTAAACTCGGGCCATGTGGCAACAGAACAAACTCCACCCATTTTCATGGGCTTTCCACTCACATATACCGTTAAGGGGATCAAATGTAATTTGGAAGCTATTCTTCCTTCTACTATTTTCCCCCATATTCGATGCCGCTTAGCCTCCTCACGCTTCTTTTCAATTTCTTCTTCACTTAGTTCGATATTGAAAAGCAAATTGTGAGAGTTTAAAAATTTCACGATAATCCTCATCCAGTTTTAATTCTTTAATCATGATTTCATCTCCCTCATACTCCGTATAAAATCTATTTATTAGTTGATAATCTATATTATAACTTCTAAAATAATAAAAGGATAAAGGACAATAGCGCTTTTATCTTAGCAAAAGGATGTTACAGTTGGAAACACAAGAGATACAAAAAGAATTGTCCAGTTATATCGGGAAAACATTACGAGAACGCTTTGGTCGAGGGCCTGAAACGGTCTATGTATCAATACGAAAGCCATTTATTACTGTATACATAAGAAACTTCATTTCCCCTACGGAAAATGTACTCTTAGAAGCAGGACAAGAAAATATAATTCACAACACAAGAGATATTTTAATGCAAAATATCATTCCTGAACTGAAGGCCTACATGACAGTACTAACCAAAATGGAAATTGATGAATTTTATTATGATTGGGGAATACATAACTTCTCTGGAATGTTCATCGCTATTTCAAAAGATAAATCAACTCTTGGTGAGTTATCCAATGAGAAATTTAAAGGGAAAGAATCCCTTCACGAAGAGATTAATAATATTGGACAACAAACCCAAAAGGTTCCAGAAGAAGTATTATCCGTAAAAATAAATGAACGGACATATGCTATTCTCCGTACAGGTATCTTAATTACAATTGAACGTGAATTTATTCGCCTTGGCTATCGTGACATTTTACGATCAGCCAAAAGGAGAGTAGAAAAACGGCAACTACATAATAACATACGCTTCGAATCCTTATTGGACAGCAAGATCGACGATATTTTTGTTTCTTGGGATTTTGATCGAGATAAAAGTATAATTCTATTTATTGTAAACCCCACACAATCAGGCGGTAATGTACTAGATAAATAAAGCTAGACATAAGCCAAAAAGAGGTAAGGCATGTGCCACTTCTTTTTGGCTTTTTTTATTGCATCAAATAACGAACCTTAAGGAGAAAACTATTGAAGAGAAAAAACTTTTATGAAAAATTACCAGCAGAATTGCTAGGATGTTTTTATTGCTTTGTAGAGAAAAAGATTAAAAATGGAGAGAATCTTGGTCGGATGTTATTTGAAATGAATCAAATTGAAAAGGTCGCTAGGGAGAGAGGAATTTCTTTATTAGAATTACGCATTATTGGCCATTGGTTTATTCAAAAGGAAAACAATATAACAAAACATGAAATAGAATAGAGTATCACTTAGTATTGTTTGAGATAAATAGAAAGGGGGAGTAGCAACATAGCCACTCTCCCCAATTATCTCGTAATAATTCCAGTTGTCATGTACAATAGCCAGTCCTTATATTTACCAACATCCAACCACGCTACATCTGTAAACTTAATTGGTGTAATAAATGGCATCCCTTTATAGGATGCATCAATAGACTCCTTTGTCACAACGTCACCAAGAGATAGTCCACTGATTACCTCTAGATCATCCCCCATTTGAATGCCAGTTTGAACAGGGACAAGTTCCATTTTTCCAGTATCATTCATTTTCCAGACATGATGGTGTTTAACAGTATCTGTATCGACAGTTATCCCATTAATAGATTCATTAACCGTAATTCTTAGATTAGCATGATACCCCGGTAAAATAGAATCTAATTCTTGCTCTTCCTTAAAACTAACTTCAAAAGGGTAAATACTTTTTGAATCAACAGTAATGTCATGTGGTGCATCCTCTATCTGCGAAATCGAACCTTGTAATGTCTGTTCCCCATTAGCTAAAGTAATCTCAACGGGTTGCCCAGATTCCACTTCAAACCTAGCAGCCTCGTCTAACTCCCCTTTGACCTGAAGTCCCATATGTTCAATGCGGATAATTGGATCATTAAGCGTGGAGGAAATCTCTTTTATTTTCCCTTCAAAAGGACTTTCAACTGTAATGGTGTCACCATTTTCTTGTAAATCATCTAATTGGTTTTCAATGGCCTGCTCTTGTTCCTTTTTCGTAGCTAATTCTTGTTCTTTTTGGATAATAAACTGTTCCTTTATCAAATCTGCTTCAACTGGTTCCTGTGGTGTTACCACTACCGTTGTATTATCTTCTTCTGCATTGCCAACAACCGGCACAGAAGGTCTCGGTATCCGATACGATACCATTTCAGATATAGCATCTTCAATCGCATCAATTTCCCCATCGATCTTTTCCAATTCATAGGACAAGATTGCCTCTGCCTCTGCATAATCGTTCACACGATATTGGAACAGAGGATCACCAACCTCTACCTTGCTACCTTCTTCTACAAGAAAACTATCAAAGCTTCCGATACTTTTGTCAAAGTAGACAAAGCTTTCACCTGAATATGTAACTACACCATCCGCTTCAATCGTTTCAAACAAATCAGTTTGATACACCTTTTCCCATGTTGGTACATAGGCTTGTCTTATCACTTTTTCTCCATCATCCAACCATACCAACAAACAATTAATCCCGATAAATAATACTAGTGCTAACCACTTCATCCGTTTTTTCCTCATAAGTTAAACCACCTATTAATCATCAGAATATCTGTAAATGCTACTACTGCTGTTAGTGTCCAAACAGCAAGATTAAATAAGATCACAGTACTCCATATCCAACCTTTTTGGATGGCAGATAACTTACTTACGAACTTAATCTGGAATGCTACAATCCATAATTGAAATAAAGAGATTGCGCCAAATAAATAAATCAAAAACGGAATATCAGTAAAGTAAGATGCAATAATCCCAAATGATAACGGTGAGACATACCAGTCTAACCCAAAATAAACAACAAACGGTATCCATAATATTCTCTCAATAAGTAAAACAAATAAAACGACAAGTTGCATAAGTAATAACTTTTTATATTGAATTTTCGTAACCCAATAAAAAATTAAAGAGGGAACAAATAAAATAAATAATACAAATGCTAGTGAATAAATGATTCGACCAATTATAAACCATAGCTTTTGCATTTCATATTCGGAAGGGGTTAATACAACCGCACCACTTGATATAGGCGAAGAACCAATCCCCAACATACCCATTCCACTGTATAGGAATGTAGAAAATAGCATGAGTAGGAGCATGACTTTCCAAGGTGTTCGGATTAGTTCAGCTTTTCCAATCCGAAAAATATGGTCATCTACTGCAAATAATAATTTGAATATGTTGATTGAGTATGTCATTATTCCACCCTTTTCTTTTTAGACTATGGGGACCTACTTTTCATTAATTTTAACGCACGTTTCAACAAATATCCATTATTTTCAATCTATTTCAAATAATATTAGTACGAACTACCTACTAAACAAAAAGCACCAGATACTAGGAAATTTGTTACACTTCCGAGTATCTGGTACCTTTAAGTATCATCATATTTAATTCGATCCTGCCCCTAGTTTTTCACCTTCCAAGGAGTCCTCGTTTCCATTTTCCTTTTTCTCTAGCATTCGCACTACTTGCCAGCCTACCGCTGCGTTAACTGCAGCCATTATTCCAAACAACAAATAATCCCCTATTGGTTCTGGAAGAATTAGGTCCATGATTAACCATCCTCCAGCCGTTGAACCACCTACTAATGCTCCTATTGTGCACTTTCTATTCACTTTCTTTGCACCACCTTTAATTGATTTAAGAAACCCTTTAGAAAAAACTCATAATAATTAAGTGAAAACCTTACACAAATGATTGCTTGATTTCTTCTTTCATATAATCGTATGCAGGTATCCTACTCGACATAACTAGAATTTCATCTAATGGTTGTCCTTATTTGTCTAATTTAGACCATATTTAATAGGAACATTCTAATTTATTTTAATGTTTTTTTATTCACTTATTTTATTGACATCCTTATTTAATTCCACTAAATTAGTATTAATAATTTAAAGTCAGTGACGAGAAAAAGTAAGAGAAGAACCCTGTTCTCCAGAGATTCGGCGTTTGGTGGAAGTCGATGGACATTCTTTTCTGAAACTCATCTCCGAGATGTAAAGCTGAAAATAGTAAGCATTGACGGATTTCCACCGTTATATGGGAACACGTATAATAGTATGAAGTATTAAGAGCCGGATTGTTTCTCTTATAATGAAACATTGGAATATGGGTGGTATAGCGAGCCCAACTCGTCCCTAATTGGGGGGCGAGTTTTTTTATGGAAAAAGACGATAAAAGGACATCATATCAACTGAGGGATGCTTGCAAGAAAACTTTTTCCTAGGAATTGATTGATACTTAACTATAAGGAGGCTCATTATTTATGAAAAATATAATAATTATCATCGGTTCGTTGATCGTTGCATTTGGTTTTAATTTCTTTCTTGTTCCCTATGGAATATTAAGTAGTGGAATAAGTGGAGTAGCTATTTTAATCGGGCTAATTACGCCATTTGATATTGGTATAATGAATCTATTGCTTAATTTACCTTTAATTATATTAGGTTACTTTAAACTTGGTAAGTTGATTACCTATAATACACTAATCTGTGTTGTATCCTTATCCTTCTTCTTATATCTATTGCCCGTAGTTCCTGTGACAGACAATATATTGTTATCAACAATTTTTGGAGGGCTTATTGGGGGAGTTGGCATTGGTATTATATTAAAGTGCTCTGGTACTTCTGGTGGATTGGATATCATCGCCATCATCCTGTCCAGAACTAGCAACGTTAGTGTTGGTCTCCTCCTTACCATCATGAATGGCATCATTGTGCTTATCTCAGGGACCGCTTTTAACTGGAATATCGCCTTATATACGCTTTTATCTATTTACTTAACCGGAATTATGATTGATAAGATTCATACCAATCATATCAAGTTAACCATGCAAATTATCACTTCAAAAGGGGATATTATCCGAAATGATTTATTGAAGTCTGTCTATCGAGGTATTACCATCACAAAAGGATACGGTGGCTATACCCAAGAGGAGAAAGATATTTTGATGATGGTAGTTACGCGATATGAACTGGGGCAAATAAAAAAGATTGTTCGCCAACGCGATGAAGCTGCCTTTATTAATATATTTGAGACAGTTGAAGTTGATGGTGTTTTCGCTAAGAACTAGATTAGTTAAAATGAGACAGGGACTAAAGTATTTTAGTGAATGGAAATCCAAATAGAACCTCTCCAGAAATACGGTACAGATTTACAGCTATTTAAATTGTTGAATCCCAACTATTTCATTTCTTATACATTAAAAAGGCTCTTCCACAAAGGGGAGGAGCCTATAAAAACATCATATTAAACATTTTGAGAAAACATACTAATGAGTAATACTTCTATCATTATCAGTTTGACAAATGAGACGTACGACTAGCGCCTTTTAGACCGTATTATTTAGGGTGTATAATCTTGTAATGTCAATAATACCTTTTTATTTTAAAGTAGCCTCTACATCTCCATCCTTTGAGTTGATAACCATCTTATTAGGAGAGTTTACAGAATTAGTAGCCTTTGTTACGTACTGGTTATCATTTACAACAATACCACCATATTTATTCTGAATATTATAGCTCATCTCTGATTCTTTATTAGCTAGTTTCAAATAAATATTGCCATAATTAGAATTGATAGTTGTTTGTCCTAAAAGCTCTCCATTTATGTTTATATCTCCATCCTCGCTTTCTATTTTAGTTCCTTTGCTTGTGAAATTACTTAAAGAGGTATCGCCATAGTGATTATTTAAAACAGTATTTGCAGCAACAATTGACTCTAAATTTGCATCACCATCATTTATTTCTACCTCTAAATGGTTTGTTTTTAAATTTGTGCTTTTAACATCACCATATTTGTTTTCTACGACTATTTTATCCGAATGAATATTATCGATTGCTACCTCACCATCATTAGAATAGACATGCAATTTGTTTACATTCAGTCCATCTAATTGTATATCGCCAAATTTACTGGCAATTGTAATATCTGTGAATTCTGCATCTGTTGGTACATATATTTTTATGACTGTTTCTTGAATGTTAAAAGAGAAATTCATTACAAATTTGAATCCAGAGTTAGTCTCCTCTTTAATGGAAAGTGTTTTGTTTTCGACTGCATGCGTAATTTTTGTACCTTCCATTCTTTCAATTTCTATTTTATATTCATCTGAAGGAATAACTTCTATATCGCCATCAGCAATATTTAGTTCAATATTCTTGAATTCTTTTAATGACAATTCTTCATGTAAACGATCGTTATTGCCCACTGCCTTTAAGCCAGTATCAGTATTGACAATAGTAAAATTTGCTCCAACAAAAAGTCCAATGGTTGCAAGTAGGATACCTACTATAATCAATCCGCCTCCAATTATGGTGATAGGCTTTCTCGATTTTTTCAATTATATTCCCTCCTAGTGTTGTTAGCAATTTTATCAAAAAGCTTCTTCAATAAATTTACTAATCCTAAGCTAGCCTTTTTGGAGAAATTTACAAATGGAGAAATTAAAACCACTCCAATCCCTAAGGCTATAAGGCCAATGCCTATAAAGAACAGAGAAGTTTGCCAATGTTGAACGATTACTGCAAAACCAGATATTATGCTATAAAGGCCAGAAATAGGCAAACCAACAATAAAGATAAGAAATGTTAAAATTGAAACACCACAAACTAGGATTAATATAAATACAACGGTGATTACAATGATGAGCAATGGAAGAGCGATTGGAGAAGCAAATATTGCCAAGATGATAAACCAAATAGCCGAGATGTTTTTTTTAGCGGTACTAGTTTTGGTTGTTATATCCTTTACAGCATAGTCTGCCAGAATCTGAGATGCAACAAAGGATGGGGAACCTAACCTAGCAATAACTGATTCTATATCCTCTTCCCCTGCTTCAGCAAAATATTCTTGATAATAATCGATTGCTTCATTTACATCCTCACGTGGCAATTTCTTAATTTTCGAACGAAGTTTTTTTAAATATTCATCTTTACTCACCATTCATACCCCCTACTAAAACAGAATCAATTTTTTTCTTATATTCCACCCAATCTTGAAGTAACTCTTCATACTTTTCTATTCCACTGGCAGTAATTCGATAATATCTGCGATTCCTCCCTTGAAATGGTTGATCATATGTTGTTAAGAAATTCTTCTTTTGTAATCTTCGAAGTACCGGGTAAAGTGTTGAATCAGAAATATCCATAATTTCACGGACCTGCTGAGTAAGTGAATATCCATAGGCATCCTCTTTCGCCAATATCGCTAAGACACATGCATCAAGTAAAGAGGAACCCAGTTGGAATGACATTCAAACACACCTCCACTCAATTTTTAATATTATACGCCGTATAATATTATTCGTTCATATTATATGGAGTATAATATACGATGTCAAGCAATTAATTGGAAACCTTTAAAACACATTTCAGGCACAAAAAAAGACCCTTTCCACATAAGTGAAAAGAGCCTTGAAGCGTAATGATATTAACGTTTTGAGAACTGTGGTGCACGACGAGCGCCTTTAAGACCGTATTTCTTACGCTCTTTCATACGAGGGTCACGAGTTAAGAACCCTGCACTCTTAAGAGCTGGACGGTAACCAGGATCTGCTTCTAGTAAAGCACGTGCGATACCATGACGGATAGCACCAGCTTGACCAGTAAATCCACCACCTTGAACGTTTACTAAAACATCATAAGTTCCTTGAGTTTCAGTTGCTTGTAGTGGTTGGTTAAGAATTAAAAGTTGTGTTTCATATGGGAAATAGTCTTTTGCTTCACGACCATTGATAGTTACATTTCCAGTACCCGGTACTAAACGTACGCGTGCAGTTGACTTTTTACGACGACCTGTGCCGTAGTATTGTACTTGTGCCAATTGATTTACCTCCTTTTATTATCCGCGAAGTTCGTAAACTTCAGGTTTTTGTGCTGCATGATTATGTTCAGCACCTCTATAAACGTGTAATTTCTTGCCCATTTTACGTCCTAAAGATCCTTTTGGAAGCATGCCCTTGATAGCAAGCTCAAGCATTTGCTCAGGATATTTTGTACGCATTTCTTCAGCATTACGTTCTTTTAATCCACCTGGATGTCCAGAGTGACGGTAGTACTTCTTGTCAGCTAGTTTGTTTCCAGTTAGTTCAATTTTTTCAGCGTTAACGATGATTACATAATCACCAGTATCAACGTGTGGTGTGTAAGTTGGCTTATGCTTTCCGCGAAGGATTGCAGCAACCTCACTTGCTAGACGGCCGAGACGCTTTCCTTCAGCATCCACAACAAGCCATTTGCGTTCGATATTGTTTTCATTCGCCATGAAAGTTGTGCGCATGATTGGTTTCCCTCCATATTTTCATTCATTCATTTTTAAAGTTTAAAATTCGTTATTCCTATATTTTCAACACAATTAGTTCCGGGGCTAATCGCGGTTTTAGAAATAAATTGCCATAGACCATAATATATCAAATTGAGCCATTTTGTCAAGGGTTTGATAGATTTATTTTATATTTATTTACGTTTCTAACTAAAAAACTAACAAGCTCATTATATACCATTGTGAGTAAAGTAAGAAATTCGTCGATATTTCCCAGGAAATGTCGTGTTTAGTCGAGTCTTTTTCCTCATTTGTAATCTACTTTCCACAAAAATAACCCATGCGCAGGAGCAGTTTTTCCGGCTAATTTACGATCCTTTGCCTCCAGAATCCTCTTAATATCTACTGGTTTTTTCTTTCCTTGTCCAACCTCTAAAAGTGTACCTACTATAATACGGACCATATTATAAAGAAACCCACTTCCTCGAAAAATAAATTCAATTTGATCACCTTCCCTATGACAGGTAGCTTCAAATAGGGTTCGAATTTTATCTCCTTTTACCGTAGACTTAGCCGAAGAAAAAGTAGTAAAGTCATGAGTTCCAATTAAATATTTACATGCTTCTTCCACTGCATTGAAGTCCAGGTCGTATCGATAGTGGAATACATAATTCCTTTGAAAAACATCTGGTTCCGCGTTATTTAAAACAAAATAACGATATTCTTTTTCACGGACATTATAGCGTGCATGAAAATCGTTTGGGACTACTTCTGAATGGCGGATATAAAGATCATTAGGGAGTAATGCATTCAGCGCCTTTTTCCAGCTACCACCTGGGATAGTAAGGTTCGTCTCAAAATGAATGGTTTGGTCCTTTGCATGTACCCCTGTATCCGTTCTACCAGAAGCATAGACTCGCACCTTTTCACCCTTATGAATCTTTTCTAGTGCATGTTCAAGTTCTCCTTGTACGGTACGCTTTTTAGGCTGGACCTGGTAGCCAAAAAAATTAGTTCCATCATAAGTGATCTTACATTTTACTTTTGGCACAGTATCCAACCCTCCTTTTATTAATAGTTTCTTGTAATGAATAATCCCGTAACAACTAGAAGGAAAACTAAAAGGACGAAAATATCAATGTTCTTTATTTTTAATTGCCTTAGCTTTGTCCTTCCTTCTCCACCTTGGTATCCTCTCGCCTCCATCGCCATTGCAAGCTCTTCTGCGCGTTTAAATGCACTAACAAATAGAGGAACTAAGAGTGGAACAATAGCCTTTATACGCTCCTTAATTGGCCCTGTACGAAAGTCTACTCCTCTTGAAGCTTGAGCTTTTGAAATTTTATCTGTTTCCTGTAACAATGTTGGGATAAAGCGTAGGGAAATTGACATCATTAAAGCCAGTTCATGTACCGGAAACTTTATTTTTTTCAAAGGATGTAACATATCTTCTATCGCATCAGTAATCTCAATTGGTGTTGTGGTAAGTGTTAATAATGATGTTATAAGAATTAATAAGAAAAAGCGCAATGATATTGCAAAACCTTGGATAAGGGCACCAGAATATATTTTAAATCCTAATAACTCGTATAAAACTGTCCCTTCTTTTGTAACAATTAAATGCAATATTAAAGTGAAAATAATCAAAAACCAAACAGGAGTCAAACCCTTTAAAATGAATCGAAAAGATATTTTAGTGATTATGACGGTTAAGACTGCAAATACTGTTAATATGCTATAGCTTAGAACATTATTAGCAAAGAACACGAAAATAACAAACAAGAAAATAATCGTTATTTTCATACGTGGGTCTAATCGATGTACCAAAGAATTTCCTGGGACATATTGTCCGATTATTATCGCATTATTCAAGTGATTCAGCCCCCTTTAAAGCTTGCCGAATCTCTTTGGCTAGTGACGGAATGGACTGTCGTTTAAAGGTAATAGCATGACCAAAACGCCCTTCAAAGGCTTTCATAAATTGAATCATTTCTGGAACGTCTAACTGTACTTGATTGAGTGCTTCCCTTTGGGTAAATACTTCTTCAGGTGTACCCTCCATATACTTTGTCCCTTTATTCATAATAATGACATGGTCTGCATATTTAACTGCATCTTCCATACTATGTGTAACTAGTACAGTAGTTAGTTTTTGTTCTTTGTGGAGACTAGAAAACATATCCATAATTTCACGCTGACCTCTAGGGTCTAAACCTGCAGTCGGTTCATCTAAAACGAGGATTTCCGGTTTAACTGCAAGTACTCCTGCTATTGCGACTCTCCTCATCTGACCACCACTTAAGTCAAATGGAGACCTGTCTAGTAACTTTTCATCAAGTCCAACAGCTGGCACTATTTCTTTTATCCTTCTTTGGATTTCCGTCTCAGAAATCCCAAAGTTTTTGGGTCCAAAAGCAATATCCTTCGCAACTGTTTCATCAAACAATTGATGCTCTGGATACTGAAAAACAACCCCAACTCTGCTTCGTAGTTCTTTTAAATTCTCCGGTTTCTTCTCAGCATTTAGTTGGTAATCTCCAATTTGAACAATGCCTTTGGTTGGTGTTATAAGGCCATTTAAATGTTGAATTAAAGTTGATTTACCTGATCCGGTATGCCCGATGACTGCGACAAATGATCCTGATGGGATATGGAAGGATAGATTTTCTAATGCTTTATGAGCAAAAGGTGAATTAGCTTGGTAGATGTAACTTACATCTTTAAATGTAATGTCCATAGTTCCTCCAATAGTTCATCATGATTTAATGGTTCATTCTCGATCAACAGATCATTCTGTTTTAATTCATCAGCTAATACCGCAACAAAAGGTACATCTAACCCAATCTTTCTTAACTCATCCTTCTTTGCAAAAATATCCCTTGGTATTGCTTCATCCCATACTTTCCCATTATTCATAACAATTACGCGCTCTGCCATCACGACTTCCTGTAAATCATGGGTAATCGTAATTAAAGAAATCTCACTTTTTTCTTGTATATCTGCAACGGTCCGCATAATTTCTTTGCGACCTCTTGGATCTAGCATTGCTGTTGCTTCGTCTAGTATTAGTACATCAGGCTTTACTGCTAGAACGCTAGCAATTGCAACACGTTGCTTTTGTCCTCCAGATAAACGGTGTGGCTCAGTTAAAAGATAATCTTCCATACGAACTGCTTTTAGTACTTCTTTAATTCTTTTCTCCATTTCTTCCCTAGGGATGCCTCGGTTTTCCATTCCAAAAGCAACATCATCCTGAACAGTTGTCCCTACAAATTGGTTATCCGGATTCTGAAACACCATGCCTACTTGCTTCCGAACATTCCATACATGCTCATCATTAACTGGCGTACCATTTATAATAATTTCTCCCTGTTGGGGATATAATAACCCATTCATTAGCTTTGCAATTGTGGATTTACCAGAACCATTATGCCCAATAATGGCAACCCACTCATCTTTATAAATTTCAAATGAAACGTTATCTAATACCCAAGGCTGCTCGTCTCCGTATCGAAATGATACATTCCTAAACTCTATAAATTTCTCACTCATGCTTACTCCTCCTCGTCTATCTAAGCCTATAGGTGGTATATGTATGTATTTTACTATTAATTTTGGTTTATGTTAAATGTCAGGTGTTGATTGTTTAGTCGATGCTAGCTGGTACTTAAGAACTCCAACCGAAGTAGTCAATTCGTCTGCATATTTACGGGGATAGCGGTTCCAATCTAGTTTCGCTTGGGCTAGAAACTACGGGATATAAGCAAGGGACACTCCGTGCGGTAAGATCACCCGCTCTACGGCCCATTGCTTATACCTTACGTTTCTGGGCAAGCCCGCGACACATTTTACTATAAAAAAAGGGCTTGGATTTCACCTCGTGGAAGAGATCAAGTCCTGCCCTTAACGCGTATGGATTGATTAAACTAATTCAATAATAGCCATTTTCGCTCCATCACCTTGGCGTTCACCTAATTTAAGAACGCGTGTGTATCCACCTTGTCTGTCTTCATAGCGCTTTGCAACATCATTAAAAAGCTTTTGAAGTACTGTATCTTCTTCGCTAGCTTCTTTATTGTATAAGAATGCCGCAGCTTGACGACGAGCATGTAGATCACCACGTTTACCTAACGTAATCATTTTCTCAACAACAGACTTAAGCTCTTTCGCTTTAGCTTCTGTTGTTTCAAGGCGCTCATGAATAATCAAATCAGAAGCTAGGTTACGAAGTAGTGCTAGTCGTTGATCTGTTGTACGTCCTAGTTTTCTAGCCATGGACTATCCCTCCCTTTCTTGAAACTCTAAAGATGTCCGTTTTTGTTAGTCGTCTTTACGTAGACCTAAGCCTAAATCAGCAAGTTTTACTTTAACTTCCTCTAAAGATTTACGACCTAAGTTACGCACTTTCATCATATCTTCTTCAGATTTATTTGAAAGCTCTTGAACTGTATTTATGCCAGCACGTTTTAAACAATTGTAAGAACGAACAGAAAGATCTAATTCCTCAATTGTCATTTCCATTACTTTTTCTTTTTGGTCTTCTTCTTTTTCGACCATTATTTCAACATTCTGTGCTTCATCTGTTAAGCCCACGAAAATATTTAAATGCTCTGATAGAATTTTTGCACCAAGAGAAATTGCTTCCTCCGGACGAATACTTCCATCTGTAGAAACATCCAATGTTAATTTATCGTAGTTTGCACTTTGACCTACACGAGTATTCTCTACTTGGTAAGTAACACGTGATACCGGTGTGAAAATGGAATCAACTGGAATAACACCAATTGGTTGATCTTCATGTTTGTTTGCTTCAGCTGGAACATAACCACGACCACGCCCGGCATTAATTTTCATACGCAAGTTACCTTTTGCATTAAGTGTTGCAATTGGAAGATCAGGATTTAATACTTCTACATCACTATCATAGGTTAGATCAGCAGCAGTAACTACTCCTTCACCTTGCACATCAATTTCTAATGTTTTTGGTTCATCTGAATAGATTTTAAGGGCTAGCTTTTTCAAATTCAAAATGATTGTTGTAACATCTTCAACTACTCCATCGATTGTTGAAAACTCATGTAATGCTCCATCAATTTGAACTGAAGTAACAGCAGCACCTGGAAGTGAGGATAGCAGAATACGACGCAAGGAGTTTCCAAGAGTTGTACCATAACCACGTTCGAGCGGTTCTACCACAAATTTCCCAAATGTAGCATCATCACTAATCTCAACCGTTTCAATCTTTGGCTTTTCTATTTCAATCATTCCATAATACCCTCCTTTAAAACGTCGAAACCCCGGTTAGACCTATACATCTAACCGAAATTCCTCAAATAGGAAGTTGGCGACTTGGGCACAACTTGTATATTTTCTCGTATTTTATTGTCTATGCGATGCTGTATAGGTAAGGCTACAAATAGCTAAGTCCTGAGAGTCTTATTTAACTACCAGCTCTACTCTTTCATATACCTTAGTCATTTTATTTATCTCTGTTTACGTCTATACGTTTAGTCATCATACCCATTATTGACAGGGTGACAAATCAATATACGTTAAAATTATACACGACGACGTTTTGGTGGACGGCAACCGTTATGAGGAACTGGAGTTACATCTTTAATAGCTGTAACTTCTAGTCCAGCTGCTTGTAACGAACGAATAGCAGCTTCACGACCAGCTCCTGGACCTTTAACTGTTACTTCTAGAGTTTTCATACCATTATCTACTGCAGTCTTAGCAGCTGTTTCAGCAGCCATTTGTGCAGCGAATGGTGTAGATTTACGAGAACCTTTGAAACCTAGTGCACCAGCAGAACTCCATCCAATAACATTACCTTGAACATCAGTAATTGTAACGATAGTGTTGTTGAAAGTTGAACGGATATGTGCTACACCAGTCTCAATATTCTTTTTCACACGACGTTTACGTGTATTTGTTTTACGAGCCATCTAATTGTTAACCTCCTTACGTTATTTTTTCTTGTTAGCGATTGTACGACGTGGGCCTTTACGAGTACGAGAGTTGTTCTTCGTATTTTGACCACGAACCGGTAAACCACGACGGTGTCTTAAACCACGATATGATCCAATTTCAATAAGACGTTTAATGTTAAGAGAAACCTCACGACGAAGATCACCTTCAGTTGTATATCCGTCAACTGCTTGACGAATGCGTCCTAACTCATCTTCTGTTAGATCACGTACACGTGTATCTTCAGAAACGCCTGCTTCTTTTAAGATGTTTTGTGCAGTATTCTTACCAATACCGTAAATATATGTTAAAGAGATTACCACACGTTTTTCACGTGGTACGTCTACTCCTCCAATACGTGCCATTAGTATCTTGCACCTCCTTCTTATCCTTGTTTTTGCTTATGTTTCGGATTTTCACAAATCACCATTACTTTGCCTTTTCGCTTAATGACTTTGCATTTTTCACAAATCGGCTTTACAGATGCTCTTACTTTCATCATCTTTACCTCCTTTTATATCGGAGCTCGCTTATTTATAACGGTACGTAATTCGTCCTCTAGTCAAGTCATACGGAGAGAGTTCTACCGTTACTTTATCACCTGGTAAAATACGGATGAAGTGCATTCGGATTTTACCAGATACGTGTGCCAAGACCGTATGGCCGTTTTCAAGCTCTACATTAAACATTGCATTAGGCAATGTTTCAGTTACGGTTCCTTCCACTTCAATTACATCATCTTTCGCCATCGTGTTGATCTCCCTTCTTTTAAATCAGTCACAATTACAAACGTATTTAGCTTTTACTTTCATTTGTGACACGACCAGTATCTAGAAGGCTGTTTTGGACTTCTGGAGACGTATAATCCATATAACAATATGATGTTTATTCTAATCTTTGGTCGATCATATTTACGTTTTCCCCATGTTACCAAGACATAACGATCATCATCAAAAATAACCGATAATGCCTTTCTTTGTCCTTGCCAAATACGACAAACAAGACCTATTCGTGGAATCGAATCAGTTTCGCTTAACAACGTTTACCTAATTGAGGGTTAATATTGTCAAACACTTGTTGTGCAAATATGAATAAAGCATAACCTCACGACTCAAACCTTTTTGAATCAAATAGAATTGTTTAAAAGCGTGGTGCCTACAGTAATAGCTTATTTTTCAATAACCGATTGAATATCTTCGAAAACTTTATTAATATCCTGGTCCCCATTAAGGGTTACAAGATATCCTTTATCATCATAAAAGTCAAGTAACGGCTTCGATTGTTCAATATTAATCGCCAAACGATTTTTAACCGTTTCTGGTTTGTCATCATCACGCTGAATTAATGCAGAACCATCTCTATCACATATACCCTCTTTTTCAGGAGGATTATACATTACATGATATGCTCTACCACATGTTGGACAGATTCTACGACCGGATAAACGCTCCACTAACTTTTCTTCTGGTACTTTCACATGTAAAACATGATCAATTTCTTGATTCAATTCGGATAAAAGCGTTTGTAAAGCCTCTGCTTGTGCTATAGTTCTTGGGAAACCATCCAACAAGAAACCTTTTTCACAATCGTCTTTACTCAAGCGCTCTTTTACAATACCAATTGTAACTTCATCCGGAACAAGTGCACCTTGATCCATAAAGCTTTTCGCTTTAATTCCAAGTTCTGTTCCTTCTTTAATGGCAGAACGGAACATATCTCCTGTTGAAATATGAGGGATTTTATATTTCTCACTGATTTTCTCTGCCTGTGTACCCTTACCGGCACCAGGAAGACCCATTAACAATAGATTCAAAACTTTCCCCTCGCTTCATTGGCTCATTACTTACTTGATAAATCCTTTGTAGTGTCGCTTCACTAACTGACCTTCTAATTGCTTCATCGTTTGAATTGCTACACCTACAACGATAAGTAAACTTGTGCCGCCGATTTGAACTGCTTGTGGAAGTCCTGCAAGTTGTCCAAAGATGATAGGTAAAACGGAAACTGCAGCTAAGAATATCGCACCTACAAATGTTAATCGATTGATAACACGAGTAAGATATGTTTCGGTATTCTTACCAGGACGAATGCCTGGGATATATCCACCTTGTTTTTGTAAGTTTTCAGCCATTTGTTCGGGGTTAACTTGAACAAATGTATAGAAATACGTAAACGCAATAATCAACGCTACATATATAAGCATACCTACAGGCGTTGTATAATCAAAAATCGTTCTGATTGTTGTAGCAAAATTACCTTCAAAGAAGCTTGCAACAGTACTTGGGGCCATAATGAATGCAATCGCAAAGATTACCGGGATAACTCCCGCAGCATTTACTTTAAGTGGCAAATGCGTTGAGTGACCTCCAACTGGAGAACGATTAACAAGTTTCTTTGCATATTGAATCGGTATCTTACGTAATGCTTGTATTACGAAGATAACACCTGCTGTAATCGCAATTGCAACTAATGCAATTAATACAACAATAATGATATTTATAAACAATTGATCTCCAGCATTTGTAAAGTACTGGACGAATAATTGGTTAACAGCATTCGGTACAGCAGCAACGATACCAGCAAAAATCAGTATCGAAATTCCATTCCCAACTCCATGAGCTGTTATTTGTTCACCTAACCACATTAAGAATGTTGTTCCTGCCGTTAGTACAAGTGCAATAATTAGGAATTTACCAGGACCAGGATCACGGATTAATAATCCGCCAGCCATTGCATTGAACCCAATTGACATAGCAATCGCCTGGACAAACGCAAGAACCACTGTTCCATAACGAGTTACTTGTGCTAACTTTTTACGGCCCATTTCACCTTGTTTTTTCCATTCGGTAAACTTCGGTACAACATCCATTTGTAGTAATTGCATAATGATTGATGCTGTAATATAAGGCATAATCCCCATTGCTAAAATGGAGAAATTCATTAATGCCCCACCGCCAAATGTATCTAGGAATCCAAATACATTATTTTGTTGGTCTAAAGATGCAAGTGCATTTTTATCTGTGAACGGCACAGGAATAAATGTGCCAAGACGGAATACAATTAACAAAGCCAATGTAAAAAGTATTTTCCGTCTAATGTCAGCCACGCGCATAAAATTGGAGAATGTACGGAACATTAGATCACCTCTGTTTTACCGCCCGCTTCTTCGATAGCTGCTTTTGCAGAAGCAGAGAACTTATGAGCTTTAACGGTATATTTGTTTTCGACGGAACCATTTCCAAGTATCTTGATACCTGATTTTTCGTTCTTTACGACACCTGATTCAATTAATAACTCAGGAGTAATTTCTGTGCCGTCTTCAAATCGATTTAATACGTCTAAGTTCACTATAGCATATTCTTTGCGGTTAATGTTTGTAAATCCACGTTTTGGTAAACGTTGGAATAATGGCATTTGTCCACCTTCAAATCCTGGGCGAACGCCACCGCCTGAACGAGCATTTTGTCCTTTGTGTCCTCTACCAGAAGTTTTTCCGTTACCAGATGATGTACCGCGACCAACACGGTTTCTTTCTTTGCGTGATCCTTCTGCTGGCTTCAATTCATGAAGTTTCATACGAGCACCTCCTCTTTACGCTTATGTTTATTAACCTTCTTTAACCGCTACTAGGTGAGATACTCTATTAACCATTCCACGAACAGCTGGAGTATCCTCAAGAACTACGGTTTGACGAATCTTTTTTAAACCAAGTGCTTCAACGGTTTTAATTTGTTTTTCTTTAGCACCGATTACACTGCGTGTGAGGGTGATTTCTAATTTTTTAGACATAATGTTTCCCTCCTTATCCTAACAGTTCTTCTACAGACTTTCCTCTTAGTTTTGCAACGTCTTCTGCGCGTTTAAGGTTGTTTAAACCATTCATTGTAGCGCGAATCATATTAATTGGTGTATTAGAACCAAGTGATTTAGTTAAAATGTCACCAACACCTGCAAGTTCTAGTACGGCACGAACCGGACCACCAGAGATAACTCCAGTACCTTCAGAAGCTGGTTTCATTAATACGTTACCAGATCCGAACACTCCGTGAATTTCGTGTGGAATTGTAGTACCAACGATAGGTACAGTAATTAAGTTTTTCTTAGCATCGTCAACTGCTTTTTTAATTGCATCCGGTACCTCTTGTGCTTTACCAGTACCAAATCCAACGTGACCGTTCTTATCTCCTACTACAACTAGTGCAGCAAAACGGAAACGACGTCCACCTTTAACTACTTTTGCAACGCGGTTAACCGCTACAACACGTTCTTCAAGATCTAATTTATTAGGATCGATTACTGTTTTCATCTATGTCCCTCCTTTTACAATTAAAATTCAAGACCTGCCTCACGAGCAGCATCTGCAAGTGCTTTTACACGTCCATGATAAAGGTAGCCTCCGCGATCAAATACAACTGATTTATGACCTTTATCTTGGGCACGTTTTGCGATCAATTCTCCAACTTTAGTTGCAGCATCAACACTGCTAGTTGAATCAACGCTTAATTCTTTATCAACAGTAGATGCGCTAACTAATGTTACGCCGTTAGTATCATCGATTAACTGTGCATAAATGTGTTTATTTGAACGATACACGTTTAGACGAGGACGTTCTGCTGTTCCAAATAGATTTTTACGAACACGATTATGTCTTCTCTTACGTGCAACATTTTTGTCAGGTTTTGTGATCATCTGGGTCACTCCTTTCTCGCCTAACTAACCTTACTTAGCAGTTTTACCTTCTTTACGACGTACATATTCATCAACGTAACGAATACCTTTACCTTTATAAGGCTCTGGTGGTCTGATAGCTCTGATGTTGGAAGCAACTGCTCCAACTTTCTCTTTATCAATACCTTTAACGATTACAGAAGTATTACTTGGTACATCGATTTCAATACCGTCAATTGGATCTATTTCAACTGGATGAGAATACCCAGCATTCACAACAACTTTATTACCTTGTTTTTGTGCACGATAACCAACACCGATGATTTGAAGTTGTTTTTCAAAGCCTTTAGAAACACCTTCTATCATGTTAGCAAGTAAGCTACGAGTTGTTCCGTGTAATGATCGATGTTCCTTTTGATCACTTGGACGTTCAACTGTTAAAACGTTATCTGCAACAACAATGTTCATATCGCTATGAAAATTTCTTGTTAGTTCGCCCTTAGGGCCTTTTACAGTTACTGTATCACCGTTAAGTTTTACTTCTACACCACTCGGAATCTCAATTGGTTTAAGTCCTATACGAGACATTCCATGCACCTCCTCATCTTTAAAAATAAATTACCATACGTATGCAAGTACTTCGCCACCAACAGCTTGAGAGCGTGCTTCTTTATCAGAAAGAACACCTTTAGAAGTTGATACGATTGCAATACCTAGACCGTTTAGTACACGAGGTACTTCATCAGCTTTTGCATATACACGTAATCCTGGCTTACTAATACGTTTAATACCTGTAATTACTTTTTCCTCATTAGCACCGTACTTAAGGAATACACGTAAGATCCCTTGCTTGTTATCTTCAATAACTTCGTAGTCACGTACAAAGCCTTCACGTTTTAAAATATCAGCAATTTCAGTTTTAATTTTAGAAGCAGGAAGTTCTAACTTTTCATGTTTTACCATGTTCGCATTACGAATACGAGTTAGCATATCTGCGATTGGATCTGTCATAACCATTACTAAATTACCTCCTTCCCTAATCGGGGTTTACCAGCTTGCTTTTTTGACACCAGGAATTTGACCTTTATAGGCAAGTTCGCGGAAACAAATACGGCAAAGTTTAAATTTACGCATTACAGAGTGCGGACGGCCACAACGTTCACAACGAGTATATTCTTGTACAGCGAATTTTTGTGGGCGTTTTTGTTTCGCAATCATAGATTTCTTAGCCACAATTTTCCCTCCTTGTATTAGCTCATGAGCTCTATTTTTGGAAAGGCATGCCTAGCTGAGCTAAAAGTTCACGTGCTTCTTCATCGGTATTAGCAGTTGTTACGATAACAATATCCATACCGCGCACCTTACTTACTTTATCGTAATTAATTTCTGGGAAAATTAATTGTTCTTTAACACCTAGCGTGTAGTTACCACGACCATCAAAAGCTTTCTTAGAGATTCCACGGAAGTCACGTACACGTGGAAGAGAAACTGATACTAGCTTTTGAAGGAATTCATACATACGCTCACCACGAAGAGTAACCTTCGCTCCAATCGGCATTCCTTCACGTAGACGGAAACCAGCGATTGATTTTTTAGCGCGTGTAATCATAGGCTTTTGACCAGAAATTAATGCTAGTTCTTCTACTGCGCTATCTAGTGCCTTAGAGTTTTGAACTGCATCACCAACACCCATGTTGATAACGATCTTTTCTAACTGAGGCACTTCCATAACAGACTTATAGTTAAATTTATTCATTAACGATGATACAACTTCATCTTGGTATTTTTGTCTTAATTGATTCACCATGTTGCCCTCCTTTCACAGCACATACTATTTATCTAATGCTTCACCGGATTTTTTAGCAATGCGGACTTTCTTTCCATCACGTACTTCATAACCAATACGAGTTGGATGGCCGGATTTCGGATCTACTGGCATCACGTTAGAAACATGAATAGGAGCTTCTTGGTTAAGAATCCCACCTTGTGGGTTTTCTTGTGAAGGCTTAGCGTGTTTTTTGATCATGTTTACACCTTCAACAAGTACACGTTCCTTTTTCGGATATGCTTCTAAGATTGTTCCAGTTTTACCACGGTCTTTGCCGGAAATAACGATAACTTTATCACCTTTTTTTACATGCATGCTTGACGCACCTCCTTACAAGGTAATTCACTTCTTATAGAACTTCTGGAGCTAGAGATACGATTTTCATGAACTGTGCATCACGTAATTCACGCGCAACTGGTCCGAAGATACGAGTACCTCTTGGACTTTTGTCGTCACGAATGATTACTGCAGCATTTTCATCAAAACGAATATACGAACCGTCTTTACGACGAACACCTGATTTAGTACGAACAATAACTGCTTTAACAACGTCACCTTTTTTGACAACGCCTCCTGGTGTTGCTTGTTTTACAGAACAAACAATTACATCACCAATGTTTGCAGTTTTACGTCCAGAACCACCAAGTACTTTAATGGTTAATAACTCACGAGCACCAGAGTTATCTGCAACTTTTAGACGAGTTTCTTGTTGAATCATACGTCTGCGACCTCCTTTCGGATATCTTCCGAACGAACTTTATTATATAATGACCGCTTCTTCAACGACTTCAACTAGACGGAAACGTTTAGTTGCTGATAGCGGACGAGTTTCCATGATGCGAACGATATCACCAGTTTTTGCTTGGTTGTTTTCATCATGAGCTTTAAACTTCTTAGAGTATTTAACACGTTTACCATATAATTTGTGGTTTTTATAAGTTTCAACTAAAACAGTAATTGTTTTGTCCATTTTATCTGAAACAACACGACCTGTATATACCTTACGATTATTACGTTCAGTCATTTTGAGGCTAACCTCCTCTCATTATCAGTTGTTTACGCTTAGTTCACGTTGACGTACAACAGTTTTCATACGTGCAAGGGTCTTTCTTACTTCACGAATACGTGCAGTGTTTTCAAGTTGACCAGTTGCAAGTTGGAAGCGTAAGTTAAATAATTCTTCTTTTAATGATTTTAGTTTTTGTTCAATTTCGGCAGTGGTTAGTTCTCTGATTTCATTAGCCTTCATTGATTTCACCACCAATTTCTTCACGTTTTACAAACTTTGTTTTGATCGGAAGTTTGTGAGAAGCAAGTCTTAGTGCTTCACGAGCAACCTCTTCAGAAACTCCAGCGATTTCGAACATAATCTTTCCTGGTTTTACTACAGCAACCCAACCCTCAGGAGCACCTTTACCGGAACCCATGCGGACTTCAAGAGGCTTCGCTGTGTAAGGCTTATCTGGGAAAATTTTAATCCATACTTTACCGCCACGTTTCATGTAACGAGTCATAGCGATACGAGCAGCTTCGATTTGACGACTTGTAATCCAAGACGCTTCAAGAGCCTGTAATCCATATTCACCGAATGTAACTTGAGTACCGCCTTTTGCTTGGCCTCTCATTTTACCACGATGTTGTCTACGATATTTAACACGTTTAGGCATTAACATACGTAAAAGCCCCCTTCCTTATTTGTTAGTTTTAGTCGGAAGGACTTCACCACGATAGATCCACACTTTAATACCAAGTTTACCATATGTTGTATCAGCTTCTGCAGTTGCATAGTCGATATCAGCACGTAGTGTGTGTAGTGGAACAGTTCCTTCACTATAGTGTTCAGCACGAGCAATATCCGCGCCACCTAGGCGTCCAGATACTTGAGTTTTAATTCCTTTTGCACCAGCACGCATTGCACGTTGAATAGCTTGCTTTTGGGCACGACGGAATGAGATACGATTTTCTAATTGACGAGCAATATTTTCAGCAACCAACTTAGCATTTACATCAACTTTTTTGATTTCAACAATGTTAATGTGAACACGTTTGCCAGTCAAAGCGTTTAATGAGTTACGTAGAGCTTCTACTTCAGAACCGCCTTTACCAATAACCATACCTGGTTTACCAGTGTGAATCGTAACGTTAACACGGTTTGCTGCACGTTCGATTTCAATGTGGGAAACAGCTGCGGTTTTTAAACGGTTTTCAAGATATTCTCTAATTTTGATATCTTCGTGTAGTAAGTCTGCATAGTCTTTGCCAGCATACCATTTAGACTCCCAGTCTTTAATGATACCTACGCGAAGACCTGTAGGATTCACTTTTTGACCCACTAACTACCCCTCCTTCTTTTCTGTTACAACCACTGTAATGTGGCTAGTGCGCTTATTAATTTTGCTTGCACGTCCTTGAGCGCGTGGACGGAAACGTTTCAATGTAACACCTTCGTTTACGAATGCTTCAGAAATAACTAGATTATCTGTATCCATTTCGTAGTTGTGTTCTGCGTTTGCGATAGCAGACTTTAACACTTTTTCTACAACTGGAGAAGCACCGCGTTGTGTGTGGCGTAGAATAGCAATTGCTTCGCCAACTTCTTTTCCTCGAATTAAATCAACGACTAATCGCACTTTACGAGGAGCAATACGAACTGATTTAGCTACGGCTTTAGATTGCATACCTTATAGCGCCTCCTCTCATTAGCGTTTTGTTTTCTTATCGTCATTTGCGTGTCCTTTGTATGAACGAGTTGGAGCAAATTCACCTAATTTATGTCCAACCATGTCTTCTGTTACATAAACAGGAACATGTTTACGTCCATCATAAACAGCGATAGTATGACCGATAAAAGTTGGGAATATAGTAGAACGACGTGACCAAGTCTTAATAACTTGCTTTTTATCAGATTCATTCAATTGATCAATCTTTTTCAATAGATGGTCATCTGCAAAAGGTCCCTTTTTTAAGCTACGACCCATGGATAAACCTCCTTTCGAAGTTCAGAGATGGATACTTTCCACCAATAGTTACGATTATTTTTTACGTTTACGCACAATATACTTATCTGTAGTTTTATTACGTTTACGTGTTTTGTAACCAAGTGTTGGTTTGCCCCATGGTGACATTGGTGATTTACGTCCGATTGGAGCACGTCCTTCACCACCACCGTGTGGGTGATCATTCGGGTTCATAACAGATCCACGTACAGTTGGGCGGATACCCTTCCAACGAGAACGTCCTGCTTTACCAACACGGATTAGTTCATGTTCTAAGTTACCTACTTGACCTACAGTAGCACGACAAGTTGATAATACTAAGCGAACTTCACCAGAAGCTAAACGCACAAGTGTGTATTTCTCTTCGCGACCAAGAATTTGAGCCTCAGCACCCGCAGAACGAGCTAGTTGGCCACCATTACCTGGTTTTAATTCGATGTTGTGTACGATTGTACCAACTGGAATATTTGCAAGTGGTAATGCGTTACCTACTTTAATATCCGCATTTTCACCTGATTCAATTTCTTGCCCTACTTGTAAACCTTTCGGTGCAAGGATATAACGCTTTTCACCGTCAGCGTAGTTGATTAATGCAATGTTAGCGGTACGGTTTGGATCGTACTCGATTGTAGCAACGCGACCTGGTATACCATCTTTATCACGTTTGAAATCAATGATACGATATTGACGCTTATGACCGCCACCTTGATGACGAACCGTTAATTTCCCTTGGTTATTACGTCCACCGCGTTTTGAAAGTGGAGCTAAAAGGGATTTTTCCGGTTTATCTGTAGTGATTTCAGCAAAATCAGATACAGACATATTACGTCTACCATTAGAGGTAGGTTTGAATTTTTTAATCGCCATCTTTTTTCCCTCCTTCTCTATGATTCTTAGCCTTCAAAGAAGTCTAGATCTTTACTGTCTTGAGAAAGCTGTACAACAGCTTTTTTGCGATTTGGGCGGAAACCACCGTAACGACCCATACGCTTAAATTTACCTTTTAGGTTCATTGTGTTTACTTTTTCTACTTTCACTCCAAAGATTTCCTCAACGGCATCTTTGATTTGAGTTCTGTTAGCTTTTGTACTAACTTCGAAAGTGTATTTCTTTTCTGCCATTAAGTCAGCAGAGTGTTCAGTGATAACAGGGCGCTTAATAATATCACGTGCATCAGTCATTATGCAAGCACCTCCCCTGCTTTTTCAGCTGCTTCCTTAGTTAAGATCAGCTTGTCATGCGATAACAAATCTAATACATTAACTTCAGTTACTGTAAGAACTTTAACACCTTGTAGGTTGTTTGCTGAACGAATAACATTTTCATCAGTTTCAGCAGTTACGATTAAAGCTTTTTCATTTACATTTAAAGCACTTAGCATTTTCACTACTTCTTTTGTCTTAGGAGCATCGAATGCAAGACTCTCTAAAACAACTAAGCTTTCTTCTTTAACTTTAGAAGATAAAGCAGATTTAAGTGCTAAACGACGAACTTTTTTAGGTAGCTTATAGCTATAGCTACGTGGTGTAGGTCCGAACACAACTCCACCGCCTACCCATTGTGGTGAGCGAATAGATCCTTGACGCGCGCGGCCTGTACCTTTTTGACGCCATGGCTTACGACCTCCGCCACGAACTTCAGAACGGTTTTTAACAGCGTGAGTACCTTGACGCATTGATGCACGTTGCATAACTACCGCTTCGTGTAATACATGTGTGTTTGGTTCAATACCGAATACGGATTCGTTTAATTCGAATTCGCCAGCTTGTGAACCATCTTGTTTAAATAGTGCTACTTTAGGCATGACATATCCTCCCTTCGTTTATATGATTAGTTAGCCTTAATTGCACCCGCGATTTTCACGAATGATTTTTTAGCACCTGGGACATTACCTTTGATTAAAAGTAAGTTGCGTTCAACATCAACACTTACTACTTCAAGGTTTTGAATGGTTACTTGTTCATCACCCATATGTCCTGGTAAGTTTTTGCCTGGGAATACACGCATTGGGTCAACTGCCCCCATTGAACCTGGTGCTCTATGGTAATGAGAACCATGTGACATTGGTCCGCGAGATTGATTGTGGCGCTTAATTACACCCTGGAATCCTTTACCTTTAGAAGTTCCAGTTACATCAACTTTTTCTCCAGCTTGGAAAATTTCAACGCTAATCTCTTGACCAACTTCATATTCATCAAGATTAACGTCACGGATTTCACGAACGTAGCGCTTAGGGGCTGTGTTTGCTTTTGCAGCATGACCTTTTTCCGCTTTATTTGTACGTGATTCCTTAAGATCTTGGAAACCGATTTGAATTGCTTCATAACCGTCGTTTTCAAGAGTTCTCTTTTGTAAAACTACGTTAGGTTCAGCTTGAACAACTGTTACCGGGATTAACTCACCGTTTTCGTTAAATAGCTGTGTCATGCCGATTTTTCGACCTAAGATTCCTTTCGTCATCCGTTACACCTCCTATTATAAAAACAAAATTTTATAGTTTAATTTCAATGTCAACACCAGATGGTAAATCTAAACGCATTAGCGAATCAACTGTTTGTGGTGTTGGGTTAACAATATCGATTAGACGTTTATGTGTACGCATCTCGAATTGTTCACGTGAGTCCTTATATTTGTGAACCGCACGTAAGATTGTGTAAATAGCTTTTTCTGTAGGTAATGGAATCGGACCAGATACTTTTGCTCCAGAACGCTTCGCAGTCTCTACAATTTTTTCAGCAGATTGATCTAAGATACGGTGATCATATGCTTTCAAACGGATTCTGATTTTCTCTTTTGCCATCATTTTACCTCCTTTTCGCCCATATTATAATAGACATACTCCGTGAAAATTTCTTAGCCACCGCCCATGGCAAAGGGGCCGGGTGTGCCAACAACCTTCCACATCATCGCCTGAAACGACCAACATTCTTATTATATAGAATATACATGGTCAGTGCAACCTTTTTTTGAATAAAATTCTTTTTCTTGCACATCTATGTATTATACTTAGTAATCTTAGTGATTGCAAGAGTTGTAGGTAAGTTTTTTATTGGGAAAGTTTGGTGTTGTTTTAGTGGTTGAGTATAAATGTACGTTGAATATGTTTTTAAGGGTGGATACATTATATACTGTCGCGCAATTTGAGTTGTGGCTTACTCTTATTCTTCATTTCATCTTTGATTATAGCTTTTCATGTTGTATGAGACACTCTCACTCTACTTTTCAAACATGGTTACTACTCCAATAATGTAGATCATTAGAATCTAACAGTTTTTAAAAGAAAAAACAGGCAACGTCGTCACGTTACCTGTTTCTATTTGAATCAATTATTATTTAGAGATTGTTGTTACAACGCCTGATCCTACAGTACGGCCACCTTCGCGGATTGAGAAACGAGTACCGTCTTCAATAGCGATTGGAGAGATTAGTTCAACATTCATTTCGATGTTGTCTCCAGGCATAACCATTTCTACGCCTTCTGGAAGTGAGATAACTCCAGTTACGTCAGTTGTACGGAAGTAGAACTGTGGGCGATAGTTTGTGAAGAATGGAGTATGACGTCCACCTTCTTCTTTAGATAATACATAAACTTCAGCTTTGAAGTTTGTGTGTGGAGTGATTGAACCTGGCTTTGCTAATACTTGACCACGAGTGATATCTTCACGTCCAACACCACGAAGTAATGCACCAATGTTGTCTCCAGCTTCAGCATAATCTAGAAGCTTACGGAACATTTCAACACCAGTTACAGTAGTTTTGCCTGATTCCTCTTGAAGACCGATGATTTCAACTTCGTCTCCAACTTTAACTTGACCACGTTCTACACGACCAGTAGCAACTGTACCACGACCAGTGATTGAGAATACATCCTCAACTGGCATCATGAATGGCTTTTCAGTGTCACGTTCTGGAGTTGGAACGTACTCATCAACAGCGTTCATTAGGTCAACGATTGCTTGCTCATACTTTTCGTCACCTTCAAGAGCTCTTAAAGCAGAACCGCTGATTACTGGTACATCATCACCAGGGAAGTCATATTCAGATAATAGGTCACGAACTTCCATTTCAACTAATTCTAATAATTCTTCGTCATCAACCATATCTACTTTGTTTAAGAATACTACGATTGTTGGTACACCTACGTTACGAGAAAGTAGGATGTGCTCACGAGTTTGTGGCATAGGACCATCAGCAGCAGATACTACTAGGATAGCTCCATCCATTTGTGCAGCACCAGTGATCATGTTCTTAACATAGTCAGCGTGTCCTGGGCAGTCTACGTGTGCGTAGTGACGAGATTCAGTTTCATACTCAACGTGAGAAGTAGCGATTGTAATTCCACGTTCTTTTTCTTCTGGAGCACCGTCGATTTGGTCATAAGCCATTGCAGTACCTTTACCAGATTTTTTAGCCATTACAGTTGTAATAGCAGCAGTTAAAGTAGTTTTACCGTGGTCAACGTGTCCGATTGTACCAATGTTAACGTGACTCTTGGAGCGGTCAAATTTTTCTTTAGCCATTTATATTTCCTCCTTTAAATGAATGAAAGTTTTTTAAGTATATGTTGTAGCCAAGAAATAACAGCCTGTGCTATTTCTTAGCCTACAATAAAAGTTATACTTGAGAATTACTAAAAATGCAATTATTCTCCAGCATTTTTCTTAATAATTTCTTCAGAAACACTCTTTGGTACTTCTTCATAATGGTCAAAGTGCATGGTGTATTGTCCACGACCTTGAGTGTTTGAACGTAATGCGGTTGCATAACCAAACATTTCAGCAAGTGGTACGAATGCTTTAACAACTTGTAATTGTCCGCGTGCTTCCATACCTTCCATGCGTCCACGACGAGAAGTAATATCACCAATGATGTCACCCATGTATTCTTCAGGCATAACAACTTCTACTCTCATCATTGGTTCAAGTAGAACTGGGTTACATTTGTTCTTAGCAGCTTTAAGTGCCATAGACGCAGCAACTTTAAACGCCATTTCGTTTGAGTCAACATCATGATAACTACCATCGAACAAGGAAGCTTTAACGTCAATTAGCGGATAACCAGCTAATACACCATTTTCCATTGCTTCTTTAACACCTTGTTCTACAGCAGGGATGTATTCACGAGGAACTACACCACCAACGATTTTGTTTTCAAATTCAAAGCCAGCGCCTTCTTCGTTTGGCTCAAACTTGATCCAAACGTGACCGAATTGTCCACGTCCACCAGACTGACGTACGAATTTACCTTCAACTTCAGCAGCTGTACGGAATGTTTCGCGGTAAGCAACCTGTGGTGCACCAACGTTAGCTTCAACTTTGAATTCACGTTTCATACGGTCAACAATGATATCTAGGTGAAGTTCACCCATACCAGAGATAATTGTTTGACCAGTTTCAGGGTTTGTTTCAGTTCTGAATGTTGGATCTTCTTCAGCAAGTTTACCTAAAGCAATACCCATTTTATCTTGGTCACCTTTTGTTTTTGGCTCGATAGCAACCGAGATAACCGGTTCTGGGAATTCCATAGATTCAAGAATTACAAGATTCTTTTCATCACATAGAGTGTCACCAGTTGAAGTATCTTTCAATCCTACTGCAGCCGCAATTTCACCAGAGTATACCTTCGCAATCTCTTCACGAGAGTTAGCGTGCATTTGTAGGATACGTCCAACACGTTCACGTTTATCTTTAACAGAGTTACGTACATACGAACCCGAATCAAGTGTTCCAGAATAAACACGGAAGAAAGTTAATTTACCAACAAATGGGTCAGTCATAACCTTAAATGCTAAAGCAGCAAAAGGCTCATCATCAGACGATTTACGAGTTACCTTTTCATCTGAATCAGGTAAAGTACCTTCGATAGCAGGTACATCAGTTGGTGCTGGTAAGTAGTCAATTACTCCATCAAGCATTAACTGAACACCTTTGTTTTTGAAAGCAGATCCACAGAATACTGGGTAGAATTCTACAGAAAGAGTTGCATTACGAATTGCTTGTTTCAGTTCTTCGTTAGAGATTTCTTCTCCTTCTAAGTACTTCATCATAAGCTCTTCATCTAGCTCTGAAACTGCTTCAATAAGGCTAGCACGTAATTCTTCAGCTTGGTCTTTTAGTTCTTCTGGAATTTCGCGAGATTCATCACGAGTTCCAAGATCATCTAAATAATAGTGAGCTTCCATGTTAATTAGGTCGATAATACCATTGAATTGGTCTTCGGCACCGATTGGAAGTTGTACAGGGTGTGCATTTGCACCTAAACGTTCTTTTAATGTACCAACTGAATATAAGAAGTCAGCACCAGTTTTATCCATTTTGTTGATGAACACGATACGTGGAACACCATATGTTGTTGCTTGACGCCATACAGTTTCTGTTTGAGGCTCAACACCTGATTGAGCATCAAGTACTGTTACAGCACCGTCAAGCACACGTAGTGAACGTTCAACTTCAACAGTGAAGTCTACGTGCCCTGGAGTATCAATAATGTTGATACGGTGGTTTTTCCATTGAGCAGTCGTTGCAGCAGAAGTGATTGTGATTCCGCGCTCTTGCTCTTGTTCCATCCAGTCCATTTGTGAAGCACCTTCGTGCGTTTCACCAATTTTATGAATGCGTCCTGTATAGAAAAGAATACGCTCGGTTGTAGTGGTTTTACCTGCATCAATGTGTGCCATAATACCAATATTGCGCGTCTTTTCCAAGGAGAACTCTCTTGCCATGTATTCTTCTCCTTCCTGTTAAAACCTTTATTTTTGTATAGAGGATGTTTAAATAGTGGTAAAAATGATACATCGAATTTCTTGGACCATTTTCCCAACCTATTTAAACATAATCTCAGATTACCAACGGTAGTGAGCAAACGCTTTGTTTGCTTCAGCCATTTTGTGCATATCTTCGCGTTTCTTAACAGAAGCACCTGTATTATTTGAAGCATCTAGAATTTCATTTGCTAAACGTTCTTCCATTGTTTTTTCTCCGCGCAAACGTGCGTAGTTAACAAGGTAACGTAAACCTAAAGTTTGACGACGTTCTGGACGAACTTCAACAGGTACTTGGTAGTTAGAACCACCAACACGGCGTGCACGTACTTCAAGTACAGGCATAACGTTTTTCATTGCTTGTTCAAACACTTCCATCGGATTTTGTCCGCTGCGTTGTTCTACTAGTTCAAAAGCGTTATAAAGAAGCTTTTGTGCTACACCGCGTTTACCATCAACCATAATTTGATTGATTAAACGAGTTACTAGTTTTGAATTATAAAGTGGATCTGGCAAGACATCGCGCTTAGGTACTGGTCCTTTACGTGGCATATGTCCCCCTCCTTTCCTATATCTATGTTGTTAAACGATTAACTTACTTTTTCTCTTTAGGGCGTTTTGTACCGTATTTAGAACGACCTTGCATACGACCGTCTACTCCAGCAGTATCAAGCGCACCACGTACAATGTGATAACGTACCCCTGGTAAGTCTTTTACACGACCTCCACGGATTAGTACTACACTGTGTTCCTGAAGATTGTGTCCAATACCAGGAATGTATGCAGTTACCTCCATGTTGTTTGATAAACGAACACGAGCATATTTACGTAATGCTGAGTTCGGTTTCTTAGGAGTTAGTGTACCAACACGAGTACATACACCACGTTTTTGTGGAGAGTTTTCGTTAGTTAATGACTTTTTAAAACTGTTGTACCCTTTGTTAAGTGCTGGTGAGTCAGATTTCTTAGGTTTGCTTACGCGACCTTTACGTACAAGTTGATTAATTGTAGGCATTATGTTGTCCTCCCTTCTATTAATGACTTCGTGATTAGCTAGTTATTATCTGTATCGTAAACCCACACATCCAGGTGGTTCATCTTGAAGCAAAAAACAAAGCCTTCGCAAGGATTTCCTTGCCAAAACTATTATTACTTCTTAATCGCTACAGTAGATGCGCCAACATCAATACCACATGCGGCTCCTAGCTTTTTCATGGAATCAACACGCTGGTATGGAATACCTAGCGTTTTGGCTAATTCTTCTACTTTTTGTGTAAGAAACCGATCAGCATCTTCGGCTATATACACTTCACTTATTTGGCCGTTTTTCATAGCCTTAAGTGTTTGCTTCACACCAATTAGTGTTTTTGATTTTACTTGACTCACTTTTTCATAAGACATTATATATCCTCCAAAGTAAGAAGTATAAATTGGAAGCACCTTGAATATATTATCATTCTAGTTTTTTAATGTCAACTAGAATTCTGATATTTTTTTGGTGCTTCCAGATATTTTTTTACTAAAGCTTTTCTAACATAACAAGTCCGTAGTCCGAAAACACTTCATCTTCATTCCAGAGCACAGTGGTGGCCTCTGTTCAAAAAACTCACGGTGTATACCTTCCCGTGGGAGGCTGGTTAAGCATCCCACAAGGTAAGAGCCGCTCAGTCTATTCGTACAGTTTCTCGCTAATATCAAGAAAATCTGTTAGATAAAATTATTGTACGGGTTGTTCTACTTCTTCTAGTACTTCTTCCTCTTCAACTGCTGGTAACTGTATCTTACGGTAGCGTTGCATTCCTGTTCCAGCTGGAACTAGTTTACCGATAATTACGTTTTCCTTCAGACCAAGAAGTTCATCACGTTTGCCTTTGATTGCTGCATCTGTTAGTACTCTTGTAGTTTCCTGGAAGGAAGCTGCTGATAAGAATGAATCTGTTTCTAGTGAAGCCTTCGTAATACCTAGCAGGACAGGTCTTCCAACTGCTGGTTGGTTACCTTCTGTAAGGACTTTACTGTTTGCATCTTTGAATTGATGTACTTCAAGTAATGATCCTGGAAGTACATCTGTATCACCCGCATCGACAACACGGACTTTACGAAGCATTTGGCGAACCATTACTTCTACGTGCTTATCGCCAATTTCTACCCCTTGCATACGGTATACACGTTGTACTTCGCGTAGTAAGTAATCTTGAACTCCAGATACACCTTGGACACGGATAAGTTCTTTAGGGTCAACTGAACCTTCTGTAAGTTCTTGCCCTGCAATTACCTCATCCCCAACAGAAACCTTCAAACGAGCATTATATGGAACTGCGTATGAACGCTGTTCAACTTCGCCCTGAATAACAATTTCTTGTTTATCCTTAACCTCATGAATTTCAAGTACTGTACCGAAAACTTCTGTAATTATCGCTTGACCTTTAGGGTTACGTGCTTCAAATAACTCTTGGATACGAGGAAGACCTTGCGTGATATCATCCCCCGCAACTCCACCTGTATGGAATGTACGCATTGTTAGCTGTGTTCCTGGTTCACCAATTGATTGAGCAGCAATGATTCCAACCGCTTCTCCAACCTCAACTTCTGAACCAGTAGCTAGGTTGCGTCCGTAACATTTCTTACACACACCATGTTTGGTATTACATGTGAACACTGTACGAATAGTTACTTGTTCAATACCAGATTCAACGATTTGTTTAGCTTGATCTTCCGAAATTACTGTATCGAATTCTACAATTACCTCTTTTGTATCAGGATGTAACACTTTTTCAAATGCAGTACGTCCTACTAAACGGTCGAATAATGGTTCAATTACTTCATTGCCATCCGTTAAAGCTGAAACCGGTAATCCTCGGTCTGTTCCACAATCTGTTTCACGAACAATAACATCTTGTGCTACGTCAACCAAACGACGTGTTAGATAACCAGAGTCTGCTGTCTTCAATGCTGTATCCGCAAGCCCTTTACGAGCACCGTGGGTAGAAATAAAGTACTCTAGTACTGTTAAACCTTCACGGAAACTTGATTTGATTGGTAACTCAATGATACGTCCGGCTGGGTTAGCCATTAGACCACGCATACCAGCTAACTGTGTAAAGTTCGATGCATTACCACGAGCTCCTGAATCACTCATCATAAAGATCGGGTTACGGTTGTCAAGAGACTCCATCAAGCGATCTTGAATACTGTCTTTAGCTTGAGACCAAATAGAAATAACTCGATCATAACGCTCTTCATCCGTAATTAAACCACGGCGGAATTGCTTCAATACATTGTCAACTTTCTTCTGTGCTTCTACAAGTATTTCTTCTTTCTCAGGTAATACCACGATATCAGAAATACCAACAGTCATACCAGCTGTTGTTGACATAGTAAAGCCAAGATCTTTCATCCGGTCAAGCATCTTAGATGTTTCTGTAATCTTAAATCGTTTAAAGACTTCTGCAATAATATCACCTAGGAAGCCCTTCTTAAACGGCTTAATGATTTCGCGTTTCTTAATTTCTTCTTTAATGTCAGTTCCTTTATCAACAAAGTACATTTCAGGAGTTCGATCCTCTAAATTAAACCTCGTTGGTTCGTTGATGAACGGGAATGAATCTGGAAGAATTTCATTAAATATTAGTTTACCAACAGTCGTTAGTAATAATTGGTTGTTTTGTTCTTCTGTAAATGTTTTATTATTTAAGCTTGACGCTTGAACCGCAATACGTGTGTGCAAATGAACAAATCCATTTTGATAAGCAATTCTTGCTTCATTCACACCAGTAAATACAGCACCTTCTCCAATTGCACCCTCACGTTCTAGTGTTAGGTAATAGTTACCCAATACCATATCCTGGGATGGTGTAACAACCGGTTTTCCATCCTTTGGATTAAGGATGTTCTGTGCAGCTAACATTAGTAGACGAGCTTCTGCTTGTGCTTCAGCTGATAGCGGTACGTGTACAGCCATTTGGTCACCATCGAAGTCAGCGTTATATGCTGTACATACTAGAGGGTGTAAACGAATTGCACGTCCTTCTACTAATGTTGGTTCAAATGCCTGAATACCTAATCTATGAAGTGTAGGGGCACGGTTTAGTAAAACAGGGTGCTCCTTGATTACATCTTCTAGCACTCCCCAAACATCAGGGTGTACGCGTTCAATTTTGCGTTTTGCTGATTTGATATTGTGTGCAATACCTCTCTCAACAAGCTCTTTCATAATAAATGGTTTGAATAACTCCAAAGCCATTTCTTTCGGTAATCCACATTGATACATTTTCAAGTTAGGACCAACTACAATAACGGAACGACCAGAGTAGTCAACACGTTTACCAAGTAAGTTCTGACGGAAACGACCTTGTTTACCTTTAAGCATATGTGAAAGTGACTTCAATGGACGATTTCCAGGTCCTGTCACAGGACGACCACGACGTCCATTATCAATTAAAGCATCGACAGCTTCTTGAAGCATGCGCTTTTCATTTTGCACAATAATACTAGGTGCACCTAAATCTAATAACCGTTTTAAACGGTTATTTCGGTTAATCACACGGCGATACAAATCATTCAAGTCAGAAGTTGCAAAACGTCCACCATCCAGCTGTACCATTGGTCTTATTTCTGGAGGAATAACTGGTAGAACATCTAAAACCATCCAAGAAGTTTCGTTTCCAGAGTGACGGAAAGCTTCTAATACTTCTAGACGCTTAATCGCCCTTGTTCTACGTTGTCCTTGAGCAGTTTTCAACTCTTCTTTTAAAGTATCAACTTCTTTATCAAGATCGATATCTTGTAGAAGCTTGCGAATTGCTTCCGCACCCATTTGAGCTTTGAAAGAACTTCCGTATTTTTCATAGTACGCACGGTATTCCTTCTCAGAGAGCAATTGCTTTTTCTCTAAAGGGGTATTTCCTGGTTCCGTAACGATGTAAGCAGCAAAGTAAATTACTTCTTCTAAAGCTCTTGGTGACATATCTAGCACAAGACCCATACGGCTAGGAATTCCTTTGAAGTACCATATATGTGATACCGGAGCAGCTAGCTCGATATGTCCCATACGCTCACGACGCACTTTTGATTTAGTAACCTCTACACCACATCGGTCACAAACGACACCTTTATAACGTACTCGTTTGTATTTACCACAGTGACATTCCCAGTCTTTAGTCGGGCCAAAAATTCGCTCGCAAAATAGTCCGTCTTTTTCTGGTTTTAATGTACGATAGTTAATTGTTTCTGGCTTCTTGACTTCACCAAATGACCATGAACGAATTTTTTCTGGTGAAGCTAAACCAATTTTCATAAATTCAAAGTTATTTACATCTATCAAGGGTCTACCTCCCTTTTAATGTGCGATTCCCTATGGATTACTATTAATGAGATGTGGGGGAATGACTATATGTCAATTCCCCGCCTTAATTAATTTTCTTCAACTTCTAAGTTAAGCTTACTTGCAGCTTGTGTCTCTTCTTCTTCTAAATCACGCATTTCAATTTCTGACTCATCACCAGCAAGAATTTTTACATCTAAACCTAAACTTTGTAATTCTTTTATCAGTACTTTAAATGATTCAGGTACTCCTGGTTCTGGAACATTATCGCCCTTAACGATTGCTTCATATGTCTTCACACGTCCCACTACGTCATCCGACTTAACTGTCAAGATTTCTTGTAGTGTATATGCAGCACCATATGCTTCTAATGCCCATACCTCCATCTCACCAAAGCGCTGACCACCAAACTGAGCTTTACCACCCAGTGGTTGCTGTGTAACAAGTGAGTAAGGACCTGTTGAACGAGCGTGTAACTTATCATCAACCATGTGAGCAAGTTTGATCATATACATGACCCCAACAGATACACGGTTATCAAACGGAGTTCCAGTTCTACCATCATATAGAATGGTCTTCGCATCTCTTGGCATACCAGCTTCTTCTAAAGTATCCCAAACGTCTTGTTCTGTGGCTCCATCGAATACTGGTGAGGCAACATGGATACCCAACTGTCTCGCAGCCATACCTAAGTGCAATTCAAACACCTGTCCGATATTCATACGTGATGGTACCCCTAGTGGGTTCAACATGATATCAACCGGTGTTCCATCTGGCAAGAACGGCATATCCTCTTCCGGTAATATACGAGAAATAACCCCTTTATTACCGTGACGGCCAGCCATCTTATCTCCTTCGTGAATTTTACGCTTTTGCACAATATAAACACGAACTAACTCATTAACACCTGGTGGTAATTCATCTCCGTCTTCACGATTGAAGATTTTAACATCTAAAACAATTCCACCTGCACCATGAGGTACTCGTAGAGAAGTATCACGAACCTCACGAGCTTTCTCTCCAAAGATTGCATGTAGTAAACGTTCCTCTGCAGAGAGTTCCGTTACCCCCTTAGGTGTTACCTTACCAACTAGGATATCCCCATCGGTAACTTCAGCTCCAATACGGATGATTCCTTGTTCATTTAAGTTTTTAAGTGCCTCTTCCCCTACGTTAGGGATATCTCTTGTAATCTCTTCAGGTCCAAGCTTTGTATCACGAGCTTCAGATTCATACTCCTCAATATGGATTGACGTATAAACATCATCCTTCACAAGGCGTTCACTCATGATAATAGCATCCTCGTAGTTATAACCTTCCCATGTCATGAAAGCTACTAGGACGTTTTGGCCTAAAGCAAGTTCACCTAACTCCATGGAAGGACCATCTGCAAGTACTTCGCCTTTAACTACGCGGTCCCCTTCGCTCACAATCGGGCGTTGGTTAATACAAGTACCTTGGTTAGAACGAATAAACTTCTGTACTTTGTAGCGATCAAGATCACCTTTTACTTCCTTGCCATCAACCTCGGAAACTCTGCGAACCAATACTTCTTTAGCCTCGACTCGCTCTACAATACCCTCATGTTTACAGATTACCGCAGCACCAGAGTCTTTACCTGACACATATTCCATTCCTGTACCTACAAGAGGCGCTCTAGGTCTTAGTAAAGGAACTGCTTGACGTTGCATGTTTGCTCCCATTAGCGCACGGTTAGAGTCATCGTTTTCCAAGAAAGGAATACACGCGGTCGCAGCCGATACTACTTGTTTTGGTGAAACGTCCATGTAGTCAAGTTTTTCTCTAGCAACTACAGTGTTTTCACCACGGAAACGAGAAATAACTTCTTCATCAACAAATGTACCATCTTCATTTAATCTAGCATTTGCCTGTGCAACTACATAATTATCCTCTTCATCAGCAGTTAGGTAATCAATTTGATTTGTAACCTTACCTGTATCAGGATCCACTCGACGATACGGAGTTTCAATAAACCCAAATTTATTTACTTTTGCATAAGATGATAGAGAGTTAATCAATCCAATGTTCGGTCCTTCTGGTGTCTCAATCGGACACATACGACCATAGTGAGAGTAGTGAACGTCACGAACCTCAAACCCTGCACGTTCACGCGTTAGACCACCTGGCCCTAAAGCCGACAGACGGCGCTTGTGCGTTAACTCAGCTAGTGGATTAGTTTGATCCATGAACTGTGATAACTGAGAGCTACCAAAGAACTCCTTAATTGATGCAATTACTGGACGAATATTAATTAATTGTTGTGGCGTTACACTTGATGTATCTTGAATAGACATACGTTCACGCACAACACGTTCCATACGGGATAACCCAATGCGGAATTGGTTTTGTAAGAGTTCACCCACAGAACGAAGTCTACGATTCCCTAAATGGTCAATATCATCTGTATCTCCCACTTTGTGTAATAGGTTAAAGAAATAACTGATTGATGCTAAAATATCAGCTGGTGTAATATGTTTTACACTAGATTCAATGTTTGCATTACCAATCACATTAAGTACTCTTTCACCACTCGGGTCAGTAGGGTCTACAATCTTAATAGATTGGATGTGAATCGGATCTTCCAGCACTCCATCATGAGGTTCAAGAATCTTTTCTCCAAGAACAACATCACTATTTTCGATGTATGGGATGATCTTATCTAATAATCTACGTTCAACCTTGTCGCCTGCTTCTGCTAATACTTCACCTGTATCAGCATCTACAATTGGTTCAGCCAACACTTGATTAAATAAACGGTTCTTCAAATGAAGCTTTTTATTAATCTTGTATCGCCCAACATGAGCTAAGTCATAACGTTTTGGATCAAAGAAACGGGATATCAATAAGCTTTTTGCATTTTCTACAGTAGGTGGTTCACCCGGACGCAAACGCTCGTAAATTTCAAGTAGCGCTTTTTCAGTTGATTCTGTATTATCTTTTTCTAACGTATTAATTAAGTATTCATTTTCACCAATCAAATCAATAATCTCTTGATCTGAGCCAAAACCAAGGGCACGTAATAATACGGTGATTGGCAATTTACGTGTACGATCGATACGGACATAAGCGACATCTTTTGCATCTGTTTCAAACTCCAACCAAGCCCCTCGGTTTGGAATTACAGTTGCAGCTACACCCCTTTTTCCGTTTTTATCAATTTTTTCATTAAAATAGACACTTGGCGAACGCACAAGCTGAGAAACAATTACACGCTCAGCCCCATTGATAATAAACGTACCAGTATCTGTCATGAGAGGGAAATCCCCCATAAAAACTTCTTGCTCTTTTACTTCGCCAGTTTCGTTGTTAATTAAACGAACCTTCACGCGAAGCGGAGCATTATAAGTTACATCTCTTTCTTTTGATTCATCTACAGGATACTTAGGTTCTCCTAAGCTATAATCTACGAATTCAAGCGATAGATTACCTGTAAAGTCCTCGATCGGAGAAATGTCTTGGAACATTTCTCGCAAACCTTCTTCCATAAACCATTGATATGAAGCGGTTTGGATTTCGATAAGATTCGGCAATTCTAATACTTCACTGATGCGCGCATAACTTCTGCGTTGGCGGTGCCGTCCATACTGAACTAGTTGACCTGTCAACTGCTTCACCTCTCAAATCATGCATATTTTATTTGCGAGCATAAGCCCACATGAAAAGCAATATATTGTTAGAAAACTATCGTTTCTCCCGCTCAGAAGAAACTACGTTTTCACAACTGATAAAACAAATAGGTTTATACTAAAAAAGACAAACCTTAATGGGACATAATAAATGCCCATTCTAATTTCTTGAATAAAATAATTACTTGTCATATTCAAGATTATGGGGTATGATTTTAGAATAGAAAAGCAATAATAAGAATCCAATTCATAAACTCCGTAAACTAGAAAAACAGATAGAACGCTCATTTACTCGATTCTATCATTGTTTCCGTTAACCAATGAAATATACACTTTTCTTTATTCTGCAAAAAATTCCTCTTGACAAAATAACCCCATATTAGCATTTTATTATATTATCATAGTCAAGCAATAGAAGTCAATCTTTTATTGAGCGCAAAATACAATAACCTTTGCTGCGTTCAACAATCTCACAATTTCCAAATAGACTTTCCATTTTTTGAATAGCTGACGGTGCACCTTGTTTCTTCTGTATCACTACCCAAAGCTCTCCGCCCTTATGCAACTTTTCCTTACTACCTTCAAACATTCCGTGAACAACCTTTTTCCCGGCTCTTATTGGTGGATTTGTTATAATCGCCGCAAACTGTTGATCCTTAATCCCTGAAAACTGGTCACTCTTCACAAATTGAACATTCGTTACATTATTTCGTTCTGCGTTAGACTTCGCCAGATTCAAGGCACGTTCATTTACATCCGCCATGAATACTATGCGATCAACCAACAGATCCGCTATTGTGATGCCAATCGGTCCATAGCCACACCCTAAATCCAATACATTTCCAGGAATTTTAGGTGGCGTAAATGTCTCAATTAGTAATCGAGTTCCAAAATCTATTTCTTTTTTTGAAAACACACCTACATCACTTGTGAATGTGTAGTTCTTGTCTCTTAGTCTGTAATTCAATTGATTGGGTGAACTTTTAGATTGGGGTTTTTCTGAAAAGTAATGCTCAGACATTTGGGCACCTACTTTAATGTAATATGTATAAGAGAAGATACTTTCAGCCTAAATATAGAGCCCGTCGGAAGAAAATACGACGAGCTCATTTTAATTTTAATAAAATTTAATTATTTAACTTCTACAGAAGCGCCTGCTTCTTCAAGTTTACCTTTAACTTCTTCAGCTTCTTCTTTAGAAACGCCTTCTTTAACAGCTTTAGGTGCGTTATCAACTAAGTCTTTAGCATCTTTTAAGCCAAGACCAGTGATTTCACGAACTGCTTTAACAACCTTGATTTTAGAAGCACCAGCGCTAGTTAGTACTACATCAAATTCAGTTTGTTCTTCAGCAGCACCGCCAGCAGCAGCTCCACCAGCAACAGCAACAGGTGCTGCAGCAGTTACTCCAAATTCTTCTTCAATTGCTTTAACTAGATCGTTAAGATCTAAAACAGACATTTCTTTAATAGCATCGATAATTTGCTCTTTAGTCATTTTTTAGTTCCTCCTAGGTTATTATTGTTTTTATTCGTAAGCAAGTTGTTGAGTATTCCTCAACTTACGCGCCTTGTTCTTCTTTTTGATCTGCAACAGCTTTTGTAGCAAGTGCAAAGTTGCGAATTGGTGCTTGTAGTACGCTGAGTAGCATAGAAAGCATTCCTTCGTAGTTTGGTAGGTCTGCAAGTTCCTTGATTTGTTCAAGTGATACCATTTTACCTTCCAATACACCAGCTTTAATTTCTAGAGCATCGTGTTCTTTAGCAAAGTTGCTTAGAATCTTAGCAGGAGCAATTACATCGTCTTTACTAAAAGCGATAGCAGTCGGTCCAACTAATGATTCATTTAACTCGCTTAGGTTTGCATCATCAGCAGCACGGCGTGTCATTGTGTTTTTGTAAACTTTAAACTCAACACCAGCATCACGTAATTCTTTACGAAGCTGAGTTACTTCCGCAACATCAAGTCCACGGTAATCAACTAAAACTGTTGATTGACTTCCACGTAGTTTATCAGCGATTTCTTGAACTAGTTGCTGTTTCTTTTCCATTACCTTTGACATTGTTCCACCTCCCGTTAGTTTCATCATACCGTTTACGAGTCTCTTCAATAAAAGAGCCCTCATGTAGACATGAAGGCTCGAACAAACAAATTTATCACTTGTTTCAAACACCTCGGTAGGATATTAAGCAATTAAGCACCTACTGTCTACGGTACAACGTATTTAATTTATCAACAAAAAATAGTATACCGAATTGACTCCGAAAAGTCAATTACCAATTAACGGTAGTTTGAAACGTCAACTTTGATTCCAGGTCCCATAGTAGATGTAATAGATACATTCTTCATGTAGACACCTTTAGCTGCTTGCGGTTTAACTTTAACAATTGTTTCTACAAGTGCTGTAAAGTTTTCAATAAGCTTTTGGTCGTCAAATGAAATTTTACCAACTGGAACGTGGATATTAGATTGCTTATCTACACGATATTCAACCTTACCAGCTTTAATTTCTTTAACTGCTTTCTCAACTTCAAACGTTACAGTTCCAGTTTTAGGGTTTGGCATTAGGCCTTTAGGTCCTAGAATACGTCCTAGTTTACCAACCTCAGCCATCATGTCAGGAGTTGCTACGATTACATCAAATTCAAACCAACCTTGGTTGATTTTATTGATAAGATCTTGATCTCCTACATAGTCAGCTCCAGCAGCTTCTGCTACCTTAAGCTTCTCACCTTTAGCGAATACTAGCACACGTTGTGTTTTACCAGTACCGTGTGGTAATACAAAAGCACCACGGATTTGTTGGTCAGCTTTCTTAGGGTCAACACCTAAACGGAAAGCAACTTCTACAGTTTCATCAAATTTAGCTTTTGCAGTTTCTTTTAATAAAGAAACAGCTTCACTTATATCGTATTGCTTAGTGCGATCAACAAGCTTTACCGCTTCTTGATATCTTTTACCTCTTTTAGCCATTATAAATTTCCTCCTCTATTGTGGTAATAACGGTAATACCTCCCACTTATAAAAGCGCGTATTGGCTTCTATAAAGCTTGCAAGACAATCTACTATCAAGCAGATTGTTTTCACGAAAAAGGTTGCGCGAAACGGAAGACCATAACCGCAACCTTAAAGAATTAGTTTTAAAGAGTATTAGTCTTCAATAACAATACCCATGCTTCGTGCAGTTCCTTCAACCATGCGCATCGCTGCTTCTACGTCAGCGGCGTTTAAATCTGGCATTTTAGTTTCTGCAATTTCTCTTACTTTATCACGTTTTAACGTCGCAACCTTGTTTTTATTAGGCTCTCCAGAACCTGAATCTAAACCAGCCGCTTTTTTAAGCAATACAGCAGCAGGCGGAGTTTTCGTAATAAATGTAAATGAACGGTCTTCGAATACAGTGATTTCAACTGGAATAATTAAACCAGCTTGATCTTGTGTACGCGCATTGAATTCCTTACAGAATCCCATGATATTAACACCAGCTTGACCAAGTGCAGGTCCTACCGGTGGAGCCGGATTCGCTTTACCAGCTGGAATTTGCAATTTTACTAATTTGATTACTTTTTTAGCCACGAGACACACCTCCTTAAAGTCCGTGATGTGGTAAATTGGGGATTTTCCCCTCCCACTCAGATTTCACACCCTGAGGGCATGAATAACAAAAGAAGTTTAGCATGAATCAGAAAAAAATGCAAGTAGCTACTTAATTATTTCTGTAATTTATCATGCAATTCCATACCCTCGGTTTGAATACACTTCGCCTTTACTTCCAGCATAGGGGCGAGTATGAGCAAAAGGTCTTCGGTGGGACGAGCAAACACAGTCTCAGTCCCAAGGAACGCTTCGGCAGCAACACATCTCACGCAGAAAAAGTGGGTTTCTTTTTCAAGGAGTCTCCGTGTATTCAGACCGCTCAGTGCAAATATCAATATTACCTTTTCTAGTCCTGAATCTTTTTCTATAAAGAAACAACCTTATATTTTCTCCACTTGTGCGAAGTCTAGTTCTACTGGGGTTTCTCTACCGAACATGTTGACGTGTACTTTTACTTTTTGTTTATCAATATCAATATGTTCAATTGTTCCCGTGAAATTTGCGAATGGTCCATCGTTAACTCGAACATTTTCTTTTAGTTCGAAGTCCACTTGAACAACTGGTTCTGTCATACCCATTCGTTTTAAGATTGCTTCTGCTTCACCAGGTAATAACGGGGTAGGTTTTGTTCCACCACCACTAGATCCGATAAATCCGGTTACTCCTGGTGTGTTTCTTACTACATACCAGGAGTCATCCGTCATAATCATTTCCGTTAAGACATAGCCAGGGAATACTTTCTTTTTTTGTACTTTCTTTTTACCGTTTTTAATTTCTGTTTCTTCTTCTTCCGGAACGATAACACGAAAGATCTTATCTTCCATTCCCATCGTTTCCACACGCTTCTCTAAATTGGTTTTAACTTTATTTTCATACCCTGAATAAGTATGAACAACATACCAGTTTTTCTCCATTAAATTAGGACAATAGTTGCCCGTCCCTCCCTTTATAGGTAAATCACGATCAAAAATAGCAAAAAATTCATATTAAAAAAACCCGATAAGCCGGGTTTTTTTAAATAAATATTGTATCCATTGTTCATTATAGCATATTTATAGGAAATTTATTCAAAAAATAAGTTCAAGAGCTCTGAAATTCCTAAATCAATCACTCCAAAGAAAACAGCCATAAATACCACTGTGGAAATTACAACTACTGTATAGCTTGTTAATTCCTTACCTTTTGGCCAGCTAACCTTTTTCATTTCTCTAGATACATTTGATAGAAACTTAAACATGCTTGTGCCCTCCCCAAACTAAAGCCTTGAAAATGCGTAAACTATTTATAATATCTAAATTATTTTGTTTCGCGATGCAATGTATGTTGCCCACATGTCTTACAATATTTGCGCACTTCCATGCGTGTTGCTTGCGTGGAGACATTTTTACTAGTGGTATAATTTCTGCTTGAACAGATTGCACACGCTAATATAATTTTCTTCGTCATAATGTCACCCCGGAATTTAGGGTTTTTCTCATTTAAATGTAGCATGGTTGTCCAGATGTGTCAACGCTCGCTAGAGATTCACTTCGTTTGCTTCCATTAATTGTTCCAGCTTTCTTTTCACTCGCTGAAGTGCATTATCAATAGATTTTACATGTCGTTTTAACTCGGCTGATATTTCTTGATATGTTCTTCCTTCGAGATATAAGCGGAGTACTCCTCTTTCAAATTCACTTAATAATTCCGAGAGTTTTATTTCCATGTCACCAAATTTTTCTTGGTTTACCAATAATTCTTGTGGGTCAATCTCTGTTGAACCAGCAATTATATCAAGTAATGTTCGATCTGACTCCTCATCATAGATAGGCTTGTCCAATGAAACATATGAATTTAATGGGATATGCTTTTGTCTTGTGGCGGTCTTAATCGCTGTAATAATCTGTCTGGTAATACATAATTCAGCAAATGCTTTAAATGAAGTGAGCTTGTCTTCATTATAATCACGGATAGCCTTGTAAAGGCCTATCATTCCTTCTTGAATAATATCCTCTTTATCTGCTCCTATTAAAAAATAAGTTCTAGCTTTTGCCCGGACAAAGTTTTTATATTTATGTATTAAATAATCTAACGCCTGATTATCACCTTGATGTACCAGTTCTAATATATCGTCATCATCAAGCGTGAGTAATTTGTCGTTGTCTTTGATTAATTGCTTGATGTTCATCCGGAAGCCCCCTTGACGCGGTGTCAATTTTTACAACCAATTATACCGTAAGCGTTTCAATAACTCAATAGCTTTAATTTTCTAACGTTTTTGAAAATAGATAAGTGAACTTTTCTGTCACTCAGAGAAAAAAGTCTAGAATGTTTTTTACAAATGCCGTTTTCTAGAACATTGTTGTTTTTTAGGTTAGTATAGCCTAACAAATAGTAGATAGATATTGTGCGGTAACCTTTTAAATATTTGCGAAGCTAGGATCCGGCAGAATACTCCGCTTTCCGCGGGCGGCTGGTGAGCCTCCCGCAGGAGTCTCTGTATTCTGCCTACGCTAGTAATCGTTTCTAGATAATGATTGTTAATGTATTATTTAGTGGAGTAAACTGTTTACCCAATGCTAGCGCAGGAAATAGCCCTTAAAAAAAGAGAATCGGGGAGTTGTGTTACTTATATATCCCCTCTTCTCCATTTTTCAAACTTCTCCAATATGTCATCTGGTAATGGTATTTTTGATTTCGGTTTTGCTTTTTCGTGTTGTGCTACATTTAGTGTGATTTCATGTTCAAGGTCGTCTATTTCGATGGCCAGTTCTCTTGCCGATTTCCGAAGTGCGCCTTGTCCAAATGTAACCCTTTGTTCGGTGTAGTCGGAGGTAGCAACATAAACTTGTGTTTTGACGTTTTTAAGTTTCTTTACTAAACGTTCAATACACTCGTCCGCTGTTTCCTTCTCCTTTGTAAAGATGATTTCAACCTTATATTGTTTCAGCTTGTTTTCCATACCACGAACATAATATGCATCAAATACTATGATTACTCGAATTCCTGAATACGCCTGATATTCAGCCATTAATTCAATAAGACGATCACGGGCTTGCCCCATATCCTTCTGTTTCAAACGCTTCAGCTCGTCCCAATCACCAATAATGTTATAGCCGTCAACTATCAATACAACCATAACTAAACACCCGCTGGGAATCTTTTTCGAAAGACCTCATATAACAGTAAACTACAGGCAACAGAAGCATTAAGAGAAGAAACCTCACCTTTCATCGGAAGGCTTACAGTCCAATCACATTTTTGGCGTACCAGTCTACTCATTCCTTTTCCTTCATTACCGATTACTATTGCAATTGGAAGTGTGCCTTCAAGCTTTCTATAATCTTCTGTTGCTTCCGCTTCTGTCCCAACAACCCATACATGTTTACTCTTTAGTTCATCAATGGTACTTGCGATATTGGTCACGCGTACAACAGGTATATGTTCAAGTGCTCCCGCTGCTGTTTTGGCAACCGTTGCGGTTAACCCTACTGAGCGTCGTTTCGGAATAATAACACCATGTGCACCAGTGGCATCAGCCGTCCGTAAAATAGAACCCAAATTATGAGGATCCTCTAGCTCATCCAAGATTATAAAGAACGGCTCTTCATTTCGTTCCCTAGCTCTTGAAAATAAATCATCTATTGAAGCATATTGGTAAGAAGCAACATAAGCTATTACACCTTGGTGGTTCTCATCAGTCAAATGATCAAGCTTAGTCCTAGGAACCTTCTGTACAATCGTCCCAGCTGATTTGCCAAGTTGGACGATTTTCCCTTGGGAATTCGGGTTTAATTGATCAGATATTAAAACTTTATTAACCGATCGGCCTGAATTAAGTGCTTCTATAACGGGATTTTTCCCCACAATCATTTCCTGATCCATTAGCTGTTCCTCCCTTCTAGATATTGAATGGCTAATTGCAATAACTCTTGTAGTCGGCTCTCATTTTTGGATAAATAGTGAAAGCCTATTAAAGCTTCAAATGCTGTTGAATAACGATAGGTTTGTACACTAGTATGCTTAGGGACTGAACCCGACTTAGCATTTCGACCTCTCGCTACAATACTTTCTTCTTCAGCAGAGAGTATCCCCTGCTCCAACCATCCTCTTAATACAGCATTCTGAGCTTTAGCAGATACAAATGTAATTGCTTCCTGATGTAGCTGGTTCGGTTTGACAGTCCCTTTTTCTAATAAATGTTTCCGTACGTACACCTCATAAACTGCGTCACCCATATAGGCGAGGGCCAGGCTTTTCATTTGTTTGATATCGGATTCCATACCTTAGCCTCTCTTCCAACGTACCCCTTGTGGTGTATCCTCTAATATTATATTTTTCTCTTTTAACAAGTCACGAATCTCATCCGCACGAGCAAAATTCCGTGATTTTCTAGCTTCATTTCTTTCTTCAATTAACTTCTCTATCTCTTCGTCTAATAGCGATTCCTCATTTTGGATCGTTATGCCTAATACTTCTAGGAAGTCCTGTATCTTCTCTTGGAAATAATTAATAACTTTCACAGATGTGTGGTCCTGATTCAAATAAACATTTGCCTCTTTCGTTAAATCAAATAATACGGATATAGCATTTGCAGTGTTGAAATCATCATCCATTTCCACTTCAAAGCGGTGCTTAAATGAGTCAATCTTATCAAGCCATTCTTGTGCGTTTTTATCAAGATTTGTACTGGACTCTCTCCGATGCTCTAAGTTTTGATAAGACGTTATTATTCTTTCCAAACTATTTTTCGCAGATTCTAATAAATCATCGGAAAAATTAATTGGATTACGATAATGAACACTTAGCATAAAGAAACGAATAACATTTGGATCATGACTCTCTAATAGGTCTCTTGTTAACACAAAATTGCCAAGGGACTTCGACATTTTTTCATTATTAATATTAATATACCCATTATGCATCCAATAGTTAGCAAAGGTCTTACCATTATTCGCTTCTGATTGGGCAATCTCATTTTCATGATGAGGGAAAGTTAAATCCTGTCCACCTGCATGTATATCGATTGTTTCACCTAGATATTTCTTTGCCATTGCCGAACATTCTATATGCCAACCTGGACGGCCCTTACCCCAAGGAGAACCCCAAGAAATTTCTCCTTCTTTTGCTCCTTTCCATAATGCAAAATCTAGTGGATCATCCTTCTTTTCCCCAATCTGAATCCTAGCCCCAGATCTTAACTCATCAATTGATTGATGGGAGAGCTTTCCATAACCTTCAAAAGCTCTGGGTTTGAAGTAGACATCACCATCAGCTTCATAGGCATAACCTTTTTCCACTAAGCTTTCAATAAATCCGATGATTTCTTGCATTGTATTTGTAACCCTCGGGTTATGAGTTGCCTGTTTCACCCCAAGTTTTGTAACATCTTCCAAATATCCATCAATATAACGGTTAGATACCGCAAATACATCTTCGCCTATTTCATTAGCTCGCTTAATAATCTTGTCATCAACATCGGTAAAGTTTAGAACATAATCAACATGGTATCCTTTGTACTCTAAATACCTTCTAACTGTGTCAAAAACTATTGCAGGACGGGCATTTCCAATATGAATATAGTTATAAACCGTTGGGCCACATACATACATACGAACTTTTCCATCTTCAATTGGTTTAAATTCTTGTTTATCTCGTAATAACGTATTATAAATTGTAATTGCCATTTCTATTTCCCTTCCTTCAATTTCGTAATTTCCTCTTTTAACATATCGATTTCCTTTTGCAACTCTGCACATCGATCCTCAACCGGGTCTGGTAATTTATTATGTTCCAAATCGCGACTTACTCTTTTCCCATCTTGAATGACTACTTTTCCTGGAATTCCAACCACAGTCGAATTATCTGGTACATCTTTTAATACAACTGAACCAGCACCTATTTTTGCATTCTCACCTATGGTGATGGATCCTAGCACTTTAGCCCCCGACGCAATTAGAGCATTATTTCTTATAGTAGGATGTCGTTTTCCTTTTTCCTTTCCTGTTCCACCTAATGTAACACCTTGAAAGACGGTTACATTATCCCCAATTTCACAGGTTTCACCAATGACAACACCCATTCCATGGTCAATAAAAAAGCGTCTCCCAATCTTGGCTCCTGGATGGATTTCTATCCCAGTAAAAAATCGACTTACCTGAGATATGGAGCGAGCAATGAAAAATAACTTGCGTTTATAAAACCAATGGGCAATACGATGAGACCATATAGAGTGTAATCCAGAATAGGTTAAAAATACTTCTAGATAGGTTCTTGCAGCTGGATCCTGTTCAAATACAACATCCATGTCTTCCTTCATCCGCTTAAAAAAACCCATTTTCCATCCCCCTAAAGTGAAATAGTAAATATAACAAAAAAGCGCCCCTGTGTATAAACACAGAGACGCTTTTAGCGCGGTTCCACTCTGTTTGAAGGCGAGTTAGCCTTCCAACTTATGCTCTCGTAACGGGAGAGAACCGCCGTTATGTACTGTACTTTTCCATAACGGACTCCAAGGGGCACTTCGTAGTTAGTAATTAAAATCACTTCCAGCCAAGGTGATTCTCTCTGTGTAATTCTCTAACTATTACTTTCCCTTTTCAACGCTCTTTATTAATGTATTATTACTATATTATAGTTTGGGTGAAATGTGAATTGGATTGCTCAATTTTCACTTAATATCTTGCAAAATTTCCTAACGATGTCCGCAACCAGAATATGCTTTCTACTTACGGAAAAATAAAAACATTAAATTAAAATCTTATGCTCCCAATTCTTTTAATAAATTATCTAATCGTTCTACGATTGTTTCTTTACCTAATAGCTCAATTGCTAGTGGTAGTTCTGGGCCGTGGGTTTGTCCGGTTGTTGCTACGCGGATTGGCATGAATAGTTTTTTACCGCGGTGTCCTGTTTCTTTTTGTGTGGCTTTTATTTGGTCTTTAATTGTATCTTTGTTGAACTCATCTAAGTGTATTAGTTTGTCAGTAAATACTTGAAGTACTTCAGGAACTTGCTCTTCTGCCAGAACTTCTTTAGCCGCTTCGTCAAGTTCTACTGTTTTATTAAAGAACATGTCGGTTAGCTCTACAATCTCCTGACCAAAACGCAATTGTTCTCGGTACAACCCTATAACCTTTTCAGCCCATTCCCGAGTTTCTTCATCCATGTCTTCAGAAAGCCTTCCAGCTTCAACTAGATGTGGCATAGCAAGATCTATTACCTTGTCTAGTTCAGATGCTTTAATGTATTCGTTGTTCATCCATTTTAATTTTTGCACATCAAAAATTGCTGGTGATGTTGACAATCTTTCCGGATCAAAGATTTCGATAAGCTTACTCTTAGTAAAGATTTCTTCTTCACCAACTGGCGACCAACCGAGTAGAGTAATAAAGTTAAACATTGCTTCCGGTAAATACCCAAGATTTTTGTATTGTTCAATAAACTGAATAATATGGGAGTCACGTTTACTTAATTTCTTACGGTCTTCATTTAATATTAACGTCATGTGGCCAAATGTTGGTGAATCCCAGCCAAAGGCTTGATATATCATAAGCTGCTTCGGTGTATTTGAAATATGTTCTTCACCACGGAAAACATGGGTAATATTCATTAAATGATCATCAATAGCAACAGCAAAATTATACGTAGGAACTCCATTTTGCTTTACCATAACCCAGTCACCGAAATCACTAGATTCAAATTTAATCTCATCACGAACGATATCGTTAAATGTATAGGTTACATTATCAGGAACTCGGAAACGGATACTAGCTTTACGACCTTCCGCTTCATAAGCTGCCATTTGTTCAGGAGTTAGATCACGGTGTTTACCTGAATACTTCGGTGGTTGTCCGTTCGCAATTTGTTCCTCGCGCTCTGCTTCCAGCTCTTCTTCTGACATATAACATCTATAAGCTAATCCTCTTTCAATTAACTCATTAACATATTTATTATAAATATCTAAGCGTTCCATTTGTCGATACGGACCGTAGTTTCCACCAACGTCTGCGCCTTCGTCCCACTCAATACCTAACCATTTAAGGTATTTTAGTTGGCTTTCTTCGCCGCCTTCTACGTTACGTTTTTCGTCTGTATCTTCTATTCGAATAATGAATTTTCCGTCGAAGTGTTTTGCGTATAAATAGTTGAATAGTGCTGTTCGTGCATTTCCTATATGTAAATGGCCTGTTGGGCTTGGTGCATAGCGCACGCGAACTTCTTTTGTCATGTTTGGTCTCTTCCTTCTTTATTGGTTTAATTATGTTTTGAATAAATAAGATTTATATTTCTCATTAGGCTGCTTGGGCTAGAATGTATATGGTACCCGCGGTCCGAATACACTTCGCTTTCCGCGGGCGGCTGGTGAGCCTCCTCGTGCTATCGCACTGCGGGGTCTCTCACCTATGCCTATCCTCCCGCAGGATTCTTCGTGTATTCGGACCGCTCAGTGCTTCACATTTAGTTTCCGTACATACATAATCAAAATCATTTAAATAAAGACAAAGCCTAAGAAAATATTATTCCTTTTCCATTATAACAAAAAGTGATAACACTGGATGTTATCACTTTTATTTATTGTTATTCTCAATATAAGTTATACCTTTTTTATAGGGCTTTTTCAAGTAATTTTGGTTTTGCGAAGATCATGCGGCCGGCAGATGTTTGTAAAACACTAGTTATAAGTACTTCAATCGTTTTTCCAATATAATTTCTGCCTTCTTCAACTACAATCATTGTCCCGTCGTCTAAATAAGCAATTCCTTGATTTTGTTCTTTACCATCTTTTATAACTTGAACCATCAGTTCTTCACCTGGTAACACAACAGGTTTCACAGCATTTGCCAGGTCATTAATATTTAGTACGTGTACACCTTGTAGGTCACAAACCTTGTTGAGATTAAAGTCATTTGTAACGACAATACCATCGATTACCTTAGCAAGCTTTATTAATTTACTATCAACCTCATGTATTTCCTCGAAGTCGCCTTCATAGATTTCTACTTTTATAGGTAGGTCTTTTTGAATACGATTTAAAACATCCAACCCTCGTCTTCCACGGTTACGCTTTAATACATCGGATGAATCCGCAATATGCTGTAATTCACCTAGAACAAATTGTGGAATGACGATTGTTCCTTCTAAGAAGTTTGTTTGGCATATATCTGCAATACGTCCATCAATAATAACACTAGTATCTAGTATCTTTGGACGGGGATTAATATCAGAACTATCGTTATCAGAAGAAACCTTCTTTTTTTCCTTACGATTAATACTAATTAGATTCAATAATTCGTCACGTCTTCTAAATCCAACCTGGAATCCAAAATACCCCAATAGAATTGTTATGAATAGTGGGATTACATTGGACACAAACTCAATTTGAATTTCTTGGATTGGTAGATTAATTAAAAACGCTGTTACCAAACCAATTATTAAGCCAAGGCTTCCCAAGAGTAGATCACCAATTGGTATTTTTACTAAGCCTTCTTCTATCCACCTTAAAAAATCTACAATATAATCAGCAATCCAATAGGAAATAACAAATAATATAATAGCACCTAATGCTGCTCCTAAAAATGGTGATTCAACCCATGTCAAATCGGTAAAATCTAATAGCCTAATAATATACGGTATATATAAATACCCAATGGTAGCTCCTGAAACGATAAAAAATAAATGTACAATCTTTTTCAGCACCACTGTCACCTCCTAACCACTATTATTGCCTATTAACCTAAAAAAATAACCATTATTTTGAAATTAGAGTGGTACTTCACCATCATAGCATAGCTTTAACAAACAATCAAATTGGCAAAACATTAAATTTTATCACAGTGCAATATGGAAGTCAACGGAATTTCGACAAAATTCTAGTATTTTTTTAAACTATCATCTCGGAATCCCAATATTTAATGCTTCCTGAATTGTTTTAACTCCAATTACCTCAATGTTTTTTGGAAAAGTCCATCCATCAAGATTATTTTGTGGACAAATCACACGTTTAAATCCTAGTTTTGCTGCCTCTTGTACCCGCTGCTCAATTCGGGATACCCGTCTAATTTCACCGGTTAATCCAACTTCTCCAATAAAAATATCATCTGGTTTTGTCGGATTATCTCGAAAGCTTGAAGCAATACTTATTGCCGTTGCTAAGTCTATAGCTGGCTCGTCCAGTTTCACTCCTCCTGCAACCTTAATATAAGCATCTTGGTTTTGCAGCATTAGCCCTACCCGTTTTTCCAATACAGCCATTAATAAGGATACTCTATTATGATCAATTCCAGTTGCCATTCTCCTTGGATTACCAAAGCTAGAAGGCGATATAAGAGCTTGAATTTCTACTAGTATAGGCCTTGTTCCTTCCATAGATGCAACTACAGTAGAGCCGGCAGACCCCTGTGATCTTTCTTCCAGAAATATTTCAGAAGGATTTAATACTTCCCGTAATCCTTCTTCCTTCATTTCAAAAATACCCATTTCATTCGTACTTCCAAACCTGTTTTTAACTCCACGTAATATACGATAAGTATGGTGTCTTTCCCCTTCAAAATAAAGGACCGTATCCACCATATGTTCAAGTAACCTTGGACCAGCAATTGCACCTTCTTTGGTAACATGTCCAACAATAAGAATTGGAATACCACTAGTTTTGGCAATTCGCATCAGCTCACTTGTACATTCACGAACCTGTGAAACACTACCTGGAGCACTTGTTACCTCTTCACGATAGATCGTTTGGATGGAGTCTATGATAACAAGTGAAGGTTTTAACTGTTCAATATGATTTGTAATACTAAGTAGATTTGTTTCCGCCAGTACATACAGTGAATCGGAACTAACTCCTAATCGTTCTGCACGAAGCTTGGTTTGTCTAGTTGATTCTTCACCGGAAATATATAAAACTGGCAGTTGTTTTTTTGCAAGCTGTTGAGAGACCTGTAATAATAACGTAGACTTACCAATACCCGGGTCTCCCCCTATTAAAACAAGTGAACCTGGAACAATACCTCCACCTAATACACGATTTAATTCTTTCAAATCCGTTGAAATACGTGGTTCCTGTTTTGATACGATGGATGTTATCTTTTCTGGCTTACTTCCTGCAGTAGTTATACCACTAAATGTATGTCTTGTTTGTTTACCAGTGATGGAGGTTTCTTCTACAAAACTATTCCAATTGTTACAGCCCGGACATTTCCCCATCCACTTTGCGGATTCATATCCACATTCTTGACAAACAAACTTGGTCTTTATCTTTGCCAACCCTATTCAGTCCCTTCGGATATCTCTATTATATACGTTTAATATTCCTCTATGGTTACAGGAATCTATCAATTTAAGTCAAAATTCCTAAAGTCTGCCACATATTATACAAACAAACTTCATATTCGCATCGTATCACATTCTTCGGCTAAAGAAAAAAACTAGAAGGGAGAATTCCTTCTAGTTTTTATATTAGATTTTATCGGTTTTCATTAAGACAAAATGATAAAATCTCCTTTGTTATTAAGACCTATTTTCACCTTTTGCCCAATTTTTATGGTACCTTTCAATAACTCTTCCGATAAAAGATCCTCGATGTTTTTTTGGATTGATCTACGTAATGGTCTAGCACCATACTCCGGATCAAACCCCTCATTAGCGATTTTTTCAACTGCTTTATCTGTAAGTGTAAAGTCAATATCTTGTTCCACTAAGCGCTTTTGAACGTCTTTTATCATTAACGTGACGATACTCTTCATGTGCTTTTTCTCTAGAGAGTGGAATACAATCGTTTCATCAATTCTATTTAGAAACTCTGGACGGAAGGCTTTCTTTAATTCATCGAGAACTTTCGATTTCATATTAGCATAGTCTTTTCCATTCTCTTCTAAATTAAATCCGACAAACTTATTACGTTTTAATTCACTTGCACCTACATTTGATGTCATAATTAACACAGTATTACGGAAGTCTACTACGCGTCCCTTTGAATCTGTTAAACGTCCATCTTCAAGCACCTGGAGCAAGATATTAAATACTTCCGGATGGGCTTTTTCTATTTCATCTAACAGTACAACAGAATAAGGTTTTCTACGTACCTTTTCTGTTAGTTGACCCCCTTCTTCATATCCTACATATCCTGGAGGAGAGCCAACCAGACGAGAAGTTGAGTGCTTCTCCATATATTCAGACATATCAATTCGGATCATAGCATTTTCATCTGCAAACATTGCTTCTGCAAGGGCACGTGCTAATTCTGTTTTTCCGACTCCTGTTGGTCCTAGGAAGATAAAGGAACCTATTGGGCGTTTTGGATCTTTAAGGCCTGCTCTAGCCCTTCTAATAGCCTTAGAAATAGCTTTAACAGCTTCCTCCTGGCCAATAACTCGACCGTGTAGTAACTCTTCTAGATTAAGTAGTCGCTCACTCTCATCTTTTGTTAATTTGGATACAGGTACACCCGTCCAGATGGAAACAATACTTGCTATATCTTCTACAGTTACTTGGGAATCTTCTTGACCTTGCTTTTCTTTCCATTCATTTTTCGTCGTTTCTAACTCTTCACGAAGTCGCTGCTCTGAATCTCTTAAAGATGCTGCTTTTTCAAATTCTTGACTCTGTACTGCTGCATCTTTTTCTTTACGTACTTCTTCTAACTTCTGTTCTAAGTCTTTTAAATTTGGTGGTACAGTGTATGAACGAAGTCTTACTTTTGAACCAGCTTCATCAATTAAATCAATTGCCTTATCCGGTAAAAAGCGATCTGTAATATAACGATCCGATAAACTCGCAGCCGCTTCAATCGCCTCATCTGTTATCGTTACACGATGATGTGCTTCATAGCGATCTCTCAGTCCTTTTAATATCTGAATGGTTTCTTCAAAAGTTGGTTCATCTACTTGAATAGGTTGGAATCTTCTTTCTAGGGCCGCGTCCTTTTCAATATATTTACGGTACTCTTCTAAAGTAGTAGCACCAATACATTGTAGTTCACCACGTGCTAGAGATGGTTTTAAAATATTGGATGCATCAATAGCACCCTCTGCACCACCAGCACCTATTAAGGTGTGTAATTCATCAATAAACAGAATTATATTGCCAGCTTGACGAATTTCCTCCATTACCTTTTTTAGACGATCCTCAAATTCACCACGATATTTTGTACCAGCAACAACCGTTCCCATATCAAGGGTCATTACTCGTTTGTCACGTAATGTCTCCGGCACTTCATTATTCACAATTTGTTGTGCAAGTCCTTCCGCTACAGCAGTTTTACCCACACCTGGTTCTCCAATTAATACAGGATTGTTTTTCGTACGACGGCTCAATATTTGAATGACACGTTCAATTTCTTTACTTCTCCCTATAACCGGGTCAATATTTCCTTCCTTTGCGCTAGCAGTTAAATCACGCGCAAGTGAATCTAGTGTCGGTGTATTGGCGCTCGTTGCCTGTCCACGGCCTTGTCTACCTGCCTGTGACTCATTACTACCTAATAATTGAAGCACTTGTTGTCTGGCTTTATTTAAGCTCACACCTAAGTTATTTAAAACTCGAGCAGCAACACCTTCACCCTCTCGAATTAATCCAAGTAATATATGTTCAGTCCCAACATAGGAATGACCCAATTTACGTGCTTCATCTTGTGAAAGTTCAACCACTTTCTTTGCTCTTGGTGTATAATGTATGGTTTGCATTGGTTGCTTACCAGTTCCAATAAGCTTTTCCACTTCCTCTTGAATCTTAGAAACTTCCAGTCCCAATGATTCAAGAGCTTTTGCAGCTATTCCTTCCCCTTCACGCACGAGTCCCAGTAAAATATGTTCCGTGCCAATGTTATTATGACCAAGACGTACGGCTTCTTCTTGTGATAGCGCTAGTACTTTTTGAGCTCTTTCAGTAAAACGTCCAAACATCATATAAGATTTCCTCCTACCTATTCCTCAAATTGTAATCGTTCTCGAATTAAAGACGCTCTAAGTATATCTCTCTCCGCCATAGTTAACGTCTTCTTTGCGTAGTGCTGTAAAAATCCGGGTTGGGTTAAAACCATCAGTTCATTAAGTATATTACGAGAAACATTTTTAATGATTCCTAAATCGATTCCTAATCGAACATTCGATAAACATCTAGCAGCTTCCTTGGATTCAATAATTCTACTATATTCCAATACTCCTAATGACCGAAAAATACGATTTTCTAATTCCATTCCAGATTGTTCAAGAATTCTTGTTCTAGCCTTACGTTCATGCTCTATTAGTTGTTGAACAACACTCTCTAAGTCTTCTATTATATGCTCCTCTGCTTTTCCAAGGGTGATTTGATTTGAAATTTGAAAAATGTTTCCTAATGCTTCACTGCCTTCACCATAAATCCCTCTAACTACAAGTCCCAATTGATTAATTGCTGGCATCATTCTATTAATTTGCTTTGTCATGGCAAGGGCTGGTAAGTGCATCATAACTGAGGCTCTCATACCCGTACCAACATTTGTAGGACAACTTGTTAAGAATCCACGTTTCTCATCAAAAGCATAATTAACCTTTTCTTCAATCCAATCATCAAATTCTAGTGCTTTATTTAGAGCTTTGGTTAATTGTAATCCTGGAAAATAGATTTGTATGCGGATATGATCTTCCTCATTAATCATGACGGATACTTGCTCGTTGTTTGAGATTAAAGTAGCTGCTGCCCCCTCTTTTTTTGCAAGTAAAGGACTAATTAAGTGCTTTTCTACTAATACACTTTTTTCAATTGCTGTTAAATCACGTATGGAGATAAACTCAAAGTTCTGATACTCTTCAAATGAGCGATGTTCATAATGCTTTTTAAAGAACTCCCTAATCTCTTCTAATTCCTTTTGATCTGCAATGATAGGAAATGGCACATCAGCAAAGTTTCTTGCTAAACGAATGCGACTACTTAAAACAATGTCATGATTTGGACCCTGTTCTCGCATCCAAGGACTAATCGCCTCATTCATAAAGTGTTGAAGTGTCACCTGCTATCACCTGCTTCTTTTTGATTTATTTTTGCATCTAATTCCTTGATTTTATCCCTAATAACAGCAGCTTGTTCAAATTCCTCATTCATAATTAACTCCTGTAATTCAGCTTTATACGTAACAACTTGCTTCTTTAGATGTAAACTGCCACCTTTTCGTTTCGGAATTTTCCCTCGATGCTCCGTGTTTCCACTATGAACTCGTCGGAATATAGGATTTAGACTTCCAGAAAAAGTATGGTAGCATTCCCCACAACCAAACTTACCAATCTGTTTAAACTCTGAAAAAGTTAATCCGCATTTTGGACATTGATGTTCTTTTTCTTTTTGTATATGAGTTCCTGGTGTGCTCACATGAGTTGTGTCAAAATTAAATAAACCTGTTAGTAAATTATGAAGAGAATACCCCTCTTCTGGATAGGTCATGTAACCTTTTTCTTTCGCACAAACTTCGCAAATTTGAACTTCAGTTTTATGGCCATTAATTACTTGTGTATAATGTAGGGTGGCTGGCCGTTCTTGACATTCATGACACTCCATTGTTTTTCCCCCTTACTGTTAACCTAAAACTAATATGTTGATTATAAATATTTTAATGTCGACAACATAGCAGTTAAAATACGTGCTCTAATTTCATCTCTTAAAGGCAGTTTAAAAGCTAACGTTTCCCTGCCGATTCCATTAGCCATTATCTTTGCTTCTCTTGTCGTAATAATTTCTTCCTCCACAAGTCGCTCTAATACATCATAGGCAGCTTGTTGAGTAACAGTAGGATTTATTAACTTAATAATTTCGTCTATCATGTCTGATTTATCTCGATGCCTTATTCTTATGATACGAATGTAGCCTCCACCACCACGCTTACTTTCAACGATATAGCCTTTCTCAATGGTAAAGCGAGTATTAATTACATAGTTTATCTGAGATGGAACACATTGGAACCTATCTGCAATTTCACTTCGCTTTATTTCAATGGCATCTTGACCTTTTGCCTGTAATACCTTTTTTAAATATTGTTCAATTACATCTGAAATATTGCTCAATTGATTCCCTCCCTAAATCCAAGAGTAATCCAGCTTTCTTCCCTGACTTTGACTAACTTTGACTATATTTTTATTATACTTCAATTTTAATCAGATGCAACCATTCTCACCCTATCTATTGTTGACAAATTGGTAAAAAAACAAAACAATCTATCTGAACTTTTTTCACCTTATAAATCTAAGTTTAGAGAACTTGACTAGGAAGGTTACAAATTTCAACCAAGAAAAATCCCGTATCAATGTTCTTGATGTACGGGATTTTCATGAGGAGCCTACCTTTCAGAAACACTTTTTACTGCATCAATACTAGAAAGACTTTCAAATAATTTAATTCGATTAAATCCCTCGTTCGGTTCCACTTTAATAAAAATACTTCGGAGATCATTTTCTACTTTTAATACCTCAACCTGTCTGACCTTTAAATTACTTTCTTCAAATACGGAAACGACCTTATTAATTGCAAGATTAGGGTAGGAGACAATCTCTACAACCATTGAGCTCTTCCCTTTCGTAAATAACTTTTCGAAATTATTCAAGAAAACCAGGCTCAATAATATAATTAATGTTGTAAATAACGCAACTGCATACATACCAGCGCCAACAACTAAACCAAGGCCAGCAACTGCCCATATGGATGCTGCAGTGGTTAATCCTCTAATAGTACCACCATATACCATAATAGTACCGGCACCTAGGAAACCGATACCACTAATGACGTAGGATGGAATTCTTGCTGGATCAAAACGTACATTTTCATATTTTTCTATGTATGCTTCAAATCCATACAAGGATAGCACCATCATTAAACAAGAGCCCACCCCTACAAGGATGTGTGTACGAAATCCCGCAGAGTGGTTTTTTAATTCTCGTTCAAATCCTATTAACCCTGATAAAAATAAGGCAATAAGTACACGAACGATAATAAGTAGAAAGTTTTCATCTATTAAGTGTGAAAAGATTGAATTCATATTTATCTCCTTCTTTTATATATATTATCAGTTTAGTCTTTCAAAATGTAAATATGAGTTTTGAATTATTTTATTTAAGCCCTAGCTCATTTTTGAACTAGGGCTTTGTGCTTTTAATTTATATTTCTATAATTGTATTTAGTCTGTTTTTGGCTACATACGAGTTAGCCTAAGGAGGTTTTCTTGTGGGATTATAATTTTTTATAATAAAAAAAGCCAAGAGAATATTAAATATCTCTTGGCTTTTAATTTGCCTGGCAACGTCCTACTCTCACAGGGGCAATGCCCCAACTACCATCGGCGCTGAGAAGCTTAACTACTGTGTTCGGTATGGGAACAGGTGTGACCTTCTCGCCATCGTCACCAGACAGGCATACAGGATGTATGTCGTTCTGTGTTGTTCCCAGGACGGGA
>NZ_CBYO010000011.1 GCF_000577245.1 Paucisalibacillus algeriensis | reverse complement strand
GGTAGTTGGGGCATTGCCCCTGTGAGAGTAGGACGTTGCCAGGCAAATTAAAAGCCAAGAGATGATTTATTCTTCTCTTGGCTTTTTTTTGTTGTATGAAAGGTTAAATTGATCATGCGCTCGAGATCCCAGAGTATGTACCCGAACTACAGGATCATGCGCATCAGCCCTGACATATGCTCAAACCACCGGCATATGCACTTAAAACACCAAGTAGGTTGAAGGGAGGAGTAAAAAAAATAACGCACCCCTAAGGGTGCGCTAACGAGAGGGTACTTACTTCGAAACTTTTTCTTCTACATTGTCTGCTTTCTCAGAAACAGCTTTTGGCTCATTAAGTTCAAACGAAAATCCATCACGGTCTCCAACGGATAATTTGTTATTCCCAACTAATCCTTCCAGTAATTCTTTTACATCGATGCCAGAGGATGCTTTAAGTGTCTCTTGAAGTGATGCCATTAGGTCCGTTGCATAACCTGTAACCTTGTTAGCACCGCCACCATTTTTCCCATTTCCACCAGTATCTACGACAGTAATCTTATCGATGTTACCTAGTGGACTAGCAATCTCTTTTGCATATTCTGGAAGCATTCGGATAACCATATCAAGTATAGCTGCCTGACCATATTGATCAAACGCCTCAGCGATTTTACGTTTCGCCTCAGCTTCAGCAAGACCTTTAAGTCGAATAATATCTGCTTCAGATTCACCTTGTGCACGTTCTGCTTCAGCTTTCGCAAGACCATCTACACGAATCTTTTCAGCTTGTGCTTTGGCTTCAGCCTCAATTCGATACTGGTTAGCGTCAGCAGCTGCAATTTGTTTTGCTTTTTCAGCGATTGCTGCCTGCTCAACAGAGTAACGATCTGCATCAGCTTTTTTCTTCACTTCAGAGTCATATTGTTTTTCTCGACGTAAGATCTCTTTTTCTTCTAGTTCAATTTGCTTTTGACGTTCAATAATTTTAATTTGCATTTCATGTTCAGTTACTTCTTGTTGTGCACGAGCAGTTTCTAAATCGTATGCTTGGTCCGCACGTGCCTTAGCAATATCTTGTTCACGTCTATATTCAGCTGTTTTTAATTGATTCTCTTTTTCGGCTTCAGCGATTTCTGTCGCCCGTTCGAGTTCAGCTTTCTTAGCTTCTTTTGCTGCTTCCGCTTGTTTAATTCGAGTTTCTTTATCTGCTTCTGCTGTAGCAATATCAGCGTCCCGTTTTACTTGTGCAATACGTGGTTTACCTAAGGAATCAAGATAGCCATTTTTATCTCTAACATCTTTAATAGTAAAGGATACAATATTGAGCCCCATTTTTGCTAAATCCTGAGATGCTACACGTTGAACCTCTTGTGAAAATTTGTCACGATTTTTATAAATTTCTTCTACTGTCATGGATCCAAGAATAGAACGAAGATGTCCTTCTAGAACTTCTTTTGCTTCACTTTCTCGGTCGGCCTTTGTTTTACCTAAAAATTGTTCTGCTGCGGTGGCAATTTCGTTTACGGTACCACCAATTTTAATAATAGCAGTACCATCAGCCATTACTGGTACACCCTGTTCTGTATAAACTTCAGGTGTTGTTACATCAAGTTTACTGGATAAAAGACTTAATGGTTCTGCCTGTTGGAATACAGGAAGTACAAAAGTACCTCCACCACGAATAATTTTAATTTTGTTACCAGATTCATCGGTATGTACAGTTTTCCCATTTCCTAAGTAGCTACCTGTTACAATTAATGCTTCATCAGGACCTGCAGTACGGTATTTTTTTACAAATACCGCAATAAGAGTAATCACCAGAAATACAGCAATTACGATTAGAATTGTAAATCCACTAAATATTCCTAAATCCATTTAATTTCCCCCTTAAATAATATATTTAATATGGTATTAGCATATTAGGATAAAGATAATTCGGAATCTAAATCGTAAGGGATGACATAAAATACTCCCTCTTTGATCTCTAATACTAATACTTCAGATCCTTCTGCGATAGGAATGTTTTCATAACTTGCTGCTGGTCTCGAAATCATTCCGCTTTTTCCATCAATAATTACTTCACCAAAACCATCCTTTGGAACAGAGATTATTATTTTACCAACTCTTCCTTTTAATGACTCTTCAGTGAAGGCGATTGATTCCTCTGCTGAGGCGAGTGGAATTAGAACAAAAAAGTTAAGGATAATATCCATGATAATAGCAAAAGTGATTGAAATAAGAAGTATCAAGGTACTTGAGAGGGGTGTAACTAGTTCAAACACAAATCCAGAAGAGGATAAGAATACAATAAATGCTAAAATTAGAGTAGGATTTAGAAAGGGAATACCTTCACCAACACCATCTATGACATCTCCGAAGAAAAGGTAAAGAACTGTAAAACAACCTGAAATTATTAGTGTCGTTAAATAAATGGTTTGAATATCAACCCCAAATATTGTCATTTCTGCATCATCCTATCTGTAGATTAAAAATTCCGATTACCTAATATACGATTCTATTGTAACCTAGGTTTCACAAAATACAAACAATTTTTAAAAAAAAGCCAGGCAATAGATAAAATCAATCAAATTCGTCAGTGCCTAGTATTAAATATTAATCTTTATGTTTTCTGCATTTAGTTAACCTTCTCCTTGGGAAATAGATAGTTGTTCAATATTTACATTTGCTTCTAATAATTGTTTTCGTTTTATGTTAGCTGATCAAAGAGTGGGTTTTGTAAAAGGAAGTTGATAATGAAATAGTATCTAACATACGTGCTAGGTTTGGAGAGGGGAGTGAGTAATGTTTTTCCGCCAATTGACCTATTCTGTTAAAAATTTGACAAATTTGTGAACGGAATGAATAATATAAGAAAGAAGGGGGATTTATCATGGTAAATTCTACGAAATTATTAAGGGCAGTAAGTATTCTTTGTGGAACTTTAGTTACTATTGGTATGATTTTATTTCTATATGGATATTTTGTAAGCGATTTCCGTGCTTTAACAGGAATTGGAATTGGTGTAACTATGGGTGGCGTATTCATTTTTATTATGGGGATTTTTCTTGTTGCAACAGAAGAAGTAGTGGAAAAGAATAAGCGAAAAACAGTCTAAATAATAAAGGAGCTCTGTCGAATAAGACAGAGCTCCTTTATTACATGTATCCCCAAATTAAAGTTAATAGGGTACCAAACACAGTAACTAATGCAATTGCAATACCATAGTATACATTTGTATAAATAGCTTTTTTATCTGTTGATTCACCAGCATGCATGAAGAATACTAGCTGGAGAGCTGCTTGAATAAATGCTGTAACTAATAGTATAGTCAGGCCTACTTCAAATGACATATCGAGGAAGTAAACACTAAGGGCAACTGCAGTAAGAACTAGTGAGAAAATATATCCCATTACTTGTTTTACTGGAAATAACTCTTTCATGTTTACATCATTCCTTTCAAATAGATGAAGCTGAAGATGAAAATCCAGACAACATCTAGAAAATGCCAATAAAGTGAGAAGATAAAGGATTTATTCGTTGTTTCTGGAGTAAACCCTCGTTTCTTAATCTGTAGGAAAATAAACAATCCCCAGAATAAGCCAAACGTGACGTGAGCACCATGTGTACCAAGTGTTGTTAATAATATGGCAGAAAAAGCACTAGTTTGTAAGGTTAAACCTACATGATAATAATGAATAAACTCGTATATTTCAACACTTAGAAATGATAATCCTAAAAGAAGCGTGATTCCTAAAAACACTAGTGTTGCTTTTTTATGGTTAATACGCATGGCATGTGTTGCAAGACCAATCGTAAAGCTACTAGTTAGTAGAATAATTGTTTCAAGTAGTACAGGTGTAATCTCAAACACCTCGGCACCTGATGGCCCAGAGCCAACACCGTTTTCAAGTGTAAAATACGATGCAAATAATGTTCCAAAAAGCATAATCTCAGCACCTAGGAATATCCAAAATCCTAAAATGTTCATTTGGTTTTGATTAGTACTGTATTCAAGAGGTCCAGTATTATCTATTTTCATTATTTCGCACCTCCAATTTCATTTCTGTTTCTTGTATTTCCTCGACTGGAATATAATGTCCATGATCTTTTTCAAATGTCCGATAAGCCATACATCCAAAAATTCCTATGGCAGCTGCTATGACTCCTACCCATATCCCAAAGACAAAGGAGAACCCGAAGACAAAGAATAGTCCTGCTATAATTATTGGTAATCCACTATTATTAGGCATATGAATTTTGTCTATCTTATCTTTGAATAATTGATGCCCGTTTTTCTTAGAGTCCCAGAATGCTTCAGACGAGTTAACCACAGGGGTAACGGAAAAATTGTAATGTGGGACTGGATTTGGTGTTGCCCATTCTAGTGAACGTGCATTCCATGGATCCTGACCAACATTTCTTGGTGCATATCGGAAGCTATAGTAAACGTTGTAAACAATTAGGATGAAGGCAATTGCCATTAGTCCAGCTCCGAAGAAAGAAAGCATATTTAATGGACCGAATCCAGTTTCTTCCGAGTACGTGTACATACGACGCGCTTGCCCATCTAATCCTGTAATATACATTGGGAAGAATGCTAAACAGAATCCAACCGTAAGGAACCAGAATCCCCATTTACCAATTCGTTCATTTAGCATAAATCCGAACATTTTTGGCCACCAATAAGTAAGTCCGGCCAGCATTGCGAATACAACACCTGGGATGATTACGTTATGGAAGTGTGCTACTAAAAACATCGTGTTGTGATATTGATAGTCTGCACTTGCAATTGCAAGCATTACTCCAGTTACTCCACCGATTGTAAATAATGGAATAAAACCAACAGAATAAAGCATAGGAACGGTGAAACGAATTTTACCTTTCCACATCGTTAGTAACCAGTTAAATATTTTTATCCCCGTAGGTACAGCAATGGCCATTGTCGTAATAGAAAAGATTCCATTTACTAATGGGCCATGACCCATAGTAAAGAAATGGTGTACCCAAACTAAGAAGGACATAAAGGAGATAAGAACCATTGAACCTACCATCGATTTATAACCATATAAGTTTCTCTGTGAGAAAGTGGAAATAACCTCACTGTATATACCGAAAGCAGGGAGTATTAAGATATATACTTCAGGGTGTCCCCATACCCAGAAAAGGTTAGCCCAAAGCATATCCATTCCACCATTTGTTGATGCAAAGAAATGTGTTCCAAACTGTCGATCGAGCGTACCCATTAGTAATGCAATAGTTAATACTGGGAAAGCAAATACAATAATGACGTTTGTAATTAATGCAGACCAAGTAAACATCGGCATTTTCATTAATGTCATACCAGGAGCTCTCATCTTAAGGATGGTTACAATAAAGTTGATCCCTGTCATCAGTGTACCAATACCTGAAATCTGAAGTGCCCACATGTAATAGTTGACGCCAACCGTTTCACTAAACTCAGTTCCTGCAAGTGGGAAGTAATTCGTCCAACCAGCATCAGGGGAGCCGCCAATTACAAATGAAATGTTAAAGAGCATTGCTCCAGCGAAATATAACCAAAAACTAATCGCATTTAATCTAGGGAAAGCAACATCACGTGCTCCGATTTGTAATGGTACAACAAAGTTCATCATACCGATAATAAACGCCATGGCCATGAAAATAATCATGACAACTCCATGAGTTGTAAAAACTTCATTATAGTGTTGTGCATCTAAAAATGTGTTATCTGGTACAGCTGTTTGTAGACGCATCATTACTGCATCTGCTCCTCCTCGGAAAAGCATTAATAATGCAGAGATAATATACATCATACCAATTCGTTTATGATCTACTGTTGTTAACCATTCACGCCATAAATAACCCCATTTTTTAAAGTAAGTAATTCCAACAACAATAGCAATCATAGTTAGTCCGATTGCAACCATCGATGCATAAATTAATGGGCTGGGATGAGGAATGGCAAACCGTTCAAAAAATTCCATTATGATAACTCCTTTCAAGGTACTTCACGTTTTATATTTATCTAGCAAGCTAGTCTCATCTTTTAATGACTAGAGTGATCTTCATGATTTGAATGACTAGAGTGATCCTCATGATTTGATTGGCCTTCTTCTTGAGTTTCACCGTGATGGTGACCACCATGTTCCCCTTCAGGAGCTGGAGCAAACTCTAAATGTGTTCCGGTGAAGGTCATTTGGCCTAAATGACCAGGCTTTAGTAGTTTATTAAATTGTTCCTCTGTTAGTTGATCAGCAGTTGAATGAATTTCTTCGACCCACTTATTAAACTCATCATTTGTTAATGCTGTTGCAGTGAATGTATTTTCAGCAAATCCCTCACCACTAAAGTTAGCATTTCTACCACCATAATCCCCAGGAGTTTCTGCAACGATGTTTATCTTCGTTACCATGTCAGCCATTGCATATTTTTGACCGGCAAGTTGTGGAATCCAGAAGCTTGTAATTGGTCCATAGGAATATAAGCGAAATTCAACTGGACGGTTGGTTGGTAAAAAGACATAGTTAACCGTTTCGATATCTTGTTCAGGATAACTAAAATGCCATTTCCAATTAGAAGAGGAGGCATAGATTACAAGTGGTTCTTGATTATCGTATCCTTCAGGAATTGATTCTACTTCGTAAGTTGATTTAACCGAAACAATAGACAGGAATAAAACAATTATTACTGGAACAGCAACAATAATTGTTTCGACAAATGGGTTTCCTTCTATATGCGGTGGTTCATAGTCCTCTGATTGTTTGGAAGCCCTATACTTATAGAGCATGATAACCAATAAGGTAATAACAACAATGACGATTATAGCCATTGTTAAAATAGATAGCCAAATTACGTTAGCTGTAGTTTCTGCTTGAGGACCTTTAGGATCTAATACCAGCAAAGGTTCACAACCAGCTAATATAGTAGTTAACAACATAGCGAATGCAATAAATGCTAGTTTGAGTTTCATATACTTTCTCCTTTCACCAAAAATGGTTACTATTGTTCACAAATTGGACAAACTTGTGATATGATTCACAAAGTGGCGCTACTCTATCTTATTACGATGTGATAATTATTACAATGATTTGAGAATCACTTCACAAATTGTTCAATAAAATTTGTCGATTTTGTGGAAATTGGAAATATGCTCCAGATTAATGCTTGAAATAGCAGGGGGAATAGATTTATAACAGGTTAGGGGGAGATACCGAAAATATGTTTCCGCTTATGTATATGCATCATACTTTTTCTTTTATCAATAAAAAGAGCATCCGACTTACATGGATGCTCCAATACATATTCGTTTTAGGCCCACCTCTTGGCCAATAACTTAGAAGAAATATGCCTTTTCGTAACATGGTTCATAACTACCTAGGACGGGGAATTGTCCCCGTCTTCTCGTAGTTTAGTTAATTCTTAAATTATAGCCAAGCAGCACCTACGATGATTAGAAGGATAAATAAAACAACGATAAGCGCGAAGCTATTGTTGTATCCTCCACCGCCGTAGCCATATCCGCCATAACCACCACAGCCGTATCCGAATGACATTCTACATCCCTCCTAACGTACAATATCAGTGAATTTAGGAGAAGAAACCTCCAAAGATAAAACACTTTTGATTTAGTGTTTGTTAATACTATATGAATGCGCTCGTTAATTGACTGGGATATACACCCAGTTTTTAGGGAAACTGTACATTTGCCTATTTTTCAATTAAGGCAATTTCTTCAGCTGGGATTTCAAGTAATTCCTTACTACTTTTTCCGGTTTTCTGCATATACCGTTGCACCAAATAATAACCGACAGCATAACCGGCCATATTTGGATAGAAGTTCTTTCCATACAGAATATTATTGGCATTTCTGTTGCTTTTTGATAAATCTTTGTGAGGAAAGACTACGTGTTTCCACATGTTCTGTAATTCATCCTCATTATAGTAGGATGTCCATGGAGCTAAAAGAGAAGTACCAAACCTTTCTCGAACAGCATTTTCGGCTAACCCTTCCAATATGATGACATTAAGAAGGGTATAATCTTTCTCCTTTGTTGGATCATGGACAAGTCTACAACAATGATTATATTCATGGGCAAATAATGCTTTTATTTCCTTCTCAGTACATTCAGTGGATAGGAATAGAAATAATTTATCACGAAAAGCCAGACCGGATTTTCCTCTATAATGTTCTCTAATTTTTCTATTGTACGTATCAGATGGGAGGATGAATATAGGTATGTTTTTTCCATTCCATTCTTGTTTAAGTTTTAGTTCTTCTTTCGTAATAATTTCCCACACGTTCTTTTTACGTAATGTTTTTAATAATAATTCTCCGTCTTGTTCTGGTCTATGGTACATTCCATGATTAATAAGTAAATTTTTAACTTCTTTTACATTACCTTGATAAAAGTACTTTGTAAGTTTTCTAAAAATGTGTTCGGGGGAATGATAGGATTTATCAAGCCATTTATCAGTTTGGTATACAGGCAAGCAGGTCCCCTCCTTAACTGAAGTTTATTGTTACTAAAAAGGATTCGGGCGCCTATAATAGAGGCCGAATCCATTGTGTATTATGATTCTTCAATGTCAATAATTGTCCTATTAATTTTATCTTTTGGAATGGAAATGTTTAAATGGTTGTTTCTAAAAGTAGCTTGGATTTCTTTTTTTGGTATTTCAAATGGTAAGGTAATGATTCGTTCTTTATTAACAAAGCTTTGCTTTTTTTGATTATAGCTACCTTTTAAATCTTTTTGATCGATAAGTTGATGATCTTCAATGCTAATTCGTAGTTGATTACCAGCCACTTCGATTTGAATCTGATCTCTTTTGTAGCCATCAAGTTTTGCCTGGATCATATAATGGGTATCGAATTCCTTTATTTCCACCCAAAATGGTTGAAGATGGAAGTGCTTGTTTATATGTTTAAAAGATTGATTGAAAAAGGAATCCATTTGTTTCATAAAGTCATGTAATGGTGTCATGTCAATATCAAAGCGACCGGGTAGCCTGTTCTTTCTATAACCCATATAGTTCACCCCATATGACTAGATATTACTATTAGTGTATGCGATAGTCTAAAAAAAGTGGTGGGCATATAACCTTGATTTGAAGTTTAAAACCCCAGAATTAAGTGAAATAATACTTAATCCTGGGGTTCGGTAAAGGATAGAATTTCCTTATAAAGTTGTTGGGCTTTTTCCTCTGTTACCAAATGACCTGCTTGTTCATACGAAATTATTTTCGCGTTTGGTAAGTCCTTAGCAAGCTTTTTTCCAATGGGTAGGGGTACTACTTTATCATCTTTACCCCAAAGCAGTAAGGTAGGCGTCTTTATTTCTTTTAGTTGTTCACTATTTAAATCTCCCTCACGATGTCTAAGTAATCGAACTAGTGACCTTGGAAAATTCTTATCTTGCAGAGGCCTTCCATATTCCTCAATTTGATCTTCGGTAATAAAGGAATGGTCGTAAAATACGTTTCTGAGATTTCTTACAACACTCTGTGAATTAATCTTTCGTCTTGCAATTAAATGAAAGAAGGGGAGGTATGAGCTATAAATAAGATAGTTCTTTGCTTTTGGTAAATATCCTGAGCTACAGAATAATATTAACTTTTTAATCCTCTCAGGTGCCTTCTTTGCTGTGTATAAAGCAATCTGACCACCCATTGAATGACCTGCTACATAGGCATCTTTTATTTGAAAATAATCCATGCATTTTAATACTAAACTGGCGTAGTTGTCGAATGAATAGGTAAATGAGGTAGACTTTTCACTTTTTCCAAATCCGGGTAAATCAATCGCAATTACTGAAAATTCATTTGCCAGAAGTGGCTTTAATCGATTGAATGTATAAGATGAGGCTACAAAGCCGTGTATGAGAAAAATTGTTGGTCTATTTACTTGCAGCCTATGTTCACAATAAATAGTTGTATTAAATACTTTTATGTAAGTTTTTGTAAAATTCATCTGATTATTATTTTCACCTCTAAATAATTAGATATCCAGGCTATATAGCTATCTTTTATATTGTTATCTCTTATAAACATTTTTCCCAGAGCTTATACTATTTTATCATTAAAAATAGCTAAATTTAAAATGGATAGTTTTTCCCTACATTAATAAGGATATTGGCCAGTGTCAATTTATATATGTCTACCTCACTTTCCCAACTTTTTTAGGCTTCGGTGCTCATTATTTGGATATGCCTCTCGAAATATAATGAAACGTAGAAACGAGAGGAGGAGTTTCATGAAGAAGTCTTGGTTAGCTAGTTTAATCGCGGTAGTTTTTGCATTGTTTTTCCCAATTGTTGGGAATGCTGCTGCTGATGAGGGGAACCTTGAAAAGGTAGCAAGCAATTCGGCAAAAGTATCAAAAGGTGAACAGGTGAAAGGTGAAGTAATCGTTAAGTTTAAGGATAAGGTTTCTGTCAACCAACAAAGTAAAGTTCTTAACAATGCTAATGCTAAGGTGAAAGCAGATGTAGACGCCGTTCAGTCACCGTTTTTAGTGCTTGAGGTTGGTAATGTAGACGCTGTTGTTAAGGCCTTAAACAACAATCCTAATGTGGAGTATGCGGAGCCAAACTATGTACTTAATGCTACTTGGTCACCTAATGATACGTATTTCAGCCCAAGCTATCAATACGGATTATTTAATACGGATGCGGACCATGCTTGGGATGTTACTCGCGGTAGCTCGAGTCAAGAAATTGCCGTTCTTGATACTGGTGTTGACTATAATCATCCAGATTTAGATGGAAAAGTTGTTCTTGGTTATGACTTTGTTCAAAATGACTGGTACCCTCAAGACCAAAACGGACATGGTACACATGTAGCTGGAATTGCAGCTGCTGAAACGAATAATGCTACAGGAATTGCTGGTATGGCACCAAACACCAAAGTATTGGCGGTTCGTGTATTGGATGCGCAAGGCAGTGGTTCTTTGGCTGATATTGCAGATGGGATTATTTATGCAGCAGATGCTGGTGCAGAGGTAATTAACTTATCTCTTGGATGTAATTGTGATACGCAGACACTAGAAAATGCAGTTAATTATGCATGGAATCGTGGTGCTGTGGTTGTAGCTGCTGCTGGTAATGATGGAGTTAGAACAACTTTCGAACCTGCTTCTTATGAAAATGTTATTGCTGTAGGTGCTGTTGATTCCAATAACCGTAAAGCTAATTTCTCAAACTGGGGTACATGGGTTGATGTAATGGCTCCAGGTGTAGACATTGCCTCCACTTATCCAAATAATAGTTATGTATATATGTCTGGTACATCCATGGCTTCTCCTTATGTTGCCGGTCAAGCGGCATTACTTACTGGTCAAGGAAAAAATAACGTACAGGTTAGAGTGGCAATCGAAAATACGGCTGTTTATATGAATGGTGTAGGTCGAACGGTTGAACATGGGTTAATAAATGTAAATGCTTCAGTTCAATATTAATTATACTTAAATACAATTTGAGGCTGGGACAAAAGAGTTTTAATTAATGAAAATCCGAACTAATATGATAGGACTCGCTCCGACAGCGAAACAACTTCGTGAGAAAAAGCGTTCTTCTTTTTAAAGGAGTCTCCGAATATTTCCGGAGCTGATTTGGCGAATAGTTCAGGTTTTCAATTTAAACTTTTATTTGTCCCAGTCTCTTATCATTTTTAGCAAGTTTGAAACTTTAATTTATCAAATCAAATATATATTAATATGAAAAAAGGGGAGCATTGATAGATAGCTTCTCAGGATAAGATTATTTTAGATCATGTTTATCTTCTGCATTCTTTCTATTGATATAAATTGTAGGGGAGCGATATTCTTTTAATGATTTTAAATCTGTATTTGCAGCTTTTATAAAGGACATCGCGAGTAATAACATAATAAACATAACTGGAAATCCTGCCACTATACTAGCTGTTTGTAATGCTTGTAAATCTCCGTAAAACATGAGTACAAGTGGAAGCAATAATAAGGCAAATGCCCAAAATAAGCGATTCCAACGTAATGCTTCACCACCCGGGACGTGTTTTTGAACTACAGCGGCTAATATATAGGAAGCGGAGTCAAACGTTGTGGCGAGGAAGACAATTGCTAATATCGTAAAGACAATAACAATAAAATTTGAGATTGGAAGCTGATGAAGGATTTCGATGATGGCTGCAGGTGCACCAAATTCATTCATAAATCCTATTACATCAAATGTGCCTGTAAGCTGCAGATACAGACCGAAGTTACCTAAAATCCCAAAAAACAATATACAGCCTAATGTTCCATATATTAATGTTCCAAAAATCATCTCACGTATTGTTCTACCCCATGAGATTCTTGCTACAAAAAGTCCAACAAAAGGGGCATATACCGTCCACCAAGCCCAGTAAAACACAGTCCATGTTTCTGGAAAGTTTGTAGCTTGAAAGCCGTCTATTTGTGCCAAAGGCTCTAACCAGGTCGCCATATGGAAGAAATTATCTAATAAAATACCAAGACTGGTAAACGTTGTTTCACTAATAAATACTGTGGGACCAAAGACAAAGATGAAAATTAAAATAAATAGTACAAGCCATATATTGATATCACTTAAAACCTTTATACCTTTATTTAATCCGGAGTATGCACTTATTGCAAAAATTATCGTACATAATAGCATAATTCCAGATTGCAGTCCTAAGTTTACTGGTAAACCAGTAATGTCATGTACACCTTCAGCAATCATGGGTGTTCCAAGGGCTAGTGTAGTTCCAGCACCGCCCAATAATCCAAAGATAAACAACACATCAATGACTACACCCAAGGGACCGTCTGCAAGCTTTCCTATAATCGGCCTTGATGCAGCACTGATTTTTAGGACAGGACTTTTTCGAACATAGTAAAAATAAGCAATTGGTAAAGCAGGGAGCGTATAGATAGCCCATGCAATCGGTCCCCAGTGAAATATGCCATACGTAGCGGCAAGTTCTATTGCTTCTTTGGTCTTTGGTTCAACACCAAATGGAGGAGCCTGGTAATAATAAGCCCATTCAATCATTCCCCAGTATAAGATACTTGATCCAATACCAGCAGAAAATAGCATGGCTGCCCAAGAAAAAGAACCGAATTCTCTTTCCGTACCGCGTTTACCTAATTTTATCTTTCCATATTTACTAAATGCGACATAAAGCAAAAATATAAATGCGAATATTCCTAGCGATAAATACAATACTCCAAATTTTCCAGTTAAGAAGTCATTTGCAAAATTAATCGCTTGAGCGCCTGCTTCTGGAAAAAATATTAAAGGTAATGTAACGGCTAGTAAAACTACGAGTGCACCAATAAAAGTAGGCCAATCGATAAGTTTTGCGTTCATGAAAACATTCCTTCCTTGTACACTTTTCAAATTAATTATCTAGTTATACTATGTACCATTTCCTGATTTTCATGTTGATTAAACCAGTGGTCAAACTATTTGTTTATTACATTTTCATTGCAAAAAATGGGTAACAGAATTCGCTCTACTTTTCTTTTTTAACCTGTTCATGTAAATTGAAAATGGAAAGTGTTTTCAAGGGGGGAACAATTTGATACGTAAAATTGGAATAGATGCTGGAGGTTCACTTGTTAAAGTTTCTTATCAGGAACAAGGGAAACTACATATTAAAACTTTTTCTAATCTTGAATTAGAAAAAGTAGCACAATGGTTAGTGATATTAGCACCTGATGCACAACTAGTAATAACTGGTGGAAAAGCTGGTCAACTAAAGAATCTACTTTCTAATGAATCTTATATTGTTGAGGAGTTTCACGCGGTTACGAACGGAACTCGCTATTTGTTAGTACAGGAGATGGGTATCCTACACGAGGACTTTATTTTAGTAAATATTGGGACGGGGACCTCAATATTCCATGTTAAATCAGATTCTTTTGAACGTATATTAGGTAGTGGGATTGGTGGAGGAACCTTAATGGGGCTGGGCCATCTAATTACAGGAAAAAATGACTTTTCTTCGTATACTGCTATGGCAGAAATAGGGGATAACAGAAATAGTGACTTATTAGTTCGAGATATATACGCACCTAATGAGCCACCAATTTTTGGTGATTTGACAGCTGCAAATTTAGGAAAAGTTCATCTAAATGAAGCGGCTAATGAGAATGATTATTTAGCGAGTGTAATGCAGTTAATTGGTGAGACAATCATTTTGCTTGCTGGTCAAGCTGCGATGTTGAAACAAGTTAGTCGGATTGTTTTTGTAGGTAGTACATTGGTAAATAATATTGCTTTGAAGAATGTTCTTAGTCGTTTTAAGGATACGATGTCTTATGAGCCTATTTTTCTAGAAAAAGGGTCGCATGCAGGCGCTGTTGGGGCATTAATTGATTAAGTGACATGTTTTTGTTTGCTTTGTTTCGTTATACACTTAACGCCCTCAAAAAGGGACTCTTGAGGGCGTTTAAGCATAGTGTCCACCAATTTTTTTACTACGATCTAGCGTAACTCCAGCGTCGGTGAAGCTGCTGGCGCGGAGAATGGCAGTTGTTCCATATTTTTCGCGGATGGCATCCATTACATAGCCGATATCAGTTCGTTTAGAGCGATCTTCAAATAAATTTAATTGTGTTTCAGCTTTATCATATAGGTTATCCAGTGTGACATAGACATGGCGGATATTGCTATAACCATCATAAAATTCCCCGAAAAGCTGCATACAGATATGATATATATCCATCGTGACATTAGTAGGAATCGGGATAGATCTAGAGCGAGAGAATCCACCACCAGTTTCTTTAGAGTAGGCAATTCCAAGGTGTATTGTCTTACCTATTTTTCCAGCTGTTCGTGCTCTACGACAGACTTCTTCACAAAGATCTAATATACAAACAGCAACTTCATCCTTCGTATAATCCCTTAGGAGTGCAATACCATGCCCAAACCCTTTTTGCTCATGTTTAACAAAATCTCCAAATACAGGACTTAAATCAATTCCCCATGCATGCCAATAAAGCTGTTCCCCCATGACACCAAACCGTTTCTTGAGGTGCTCTAGATCAAATCTTGCGAGCTGACCAAGGGTGATAATGCCCATGCGATTTAAATTTCGCTTCATACGACTTCCAATTCCCCATATTTTTTCAACGGGGAAAGGCCAAAGCTTTTCTTCTACATCTTCATAGCGACACTCTGCAATTCCAACTTTTTTGCCGTGTAAATCCATTACAACCTTCGCTAAAAATTTATTATCCCCAATACCAATAGAACAGGTAATGCCAAAATTATCGAGGATATCGCGTTTAATTTGTTTAGCAATTTCTAAAGGTGTGCCAAATAGCTTATCAAGCCCGTTCAGTGTTACCCAGACTTCATCCACGGAATATTGGTGAATAGCTTCTTTGGGGGTATACTGATTAATGAGTCTGGTGATTTCTACGGAGACCTGGAGATAGTCGGCCATATGTGCCGGAACAATATGAATTTCTGGGTCATTTGGTAATTCAAAAAAACGACTGACATTACTTATACCATATTTTTCTTTTAAAGCTGGTGAAGCTGCTAAAACAATACTTCCGGATCTATTTGGATCACCAACCACTGCAAGCATGGTTTTCATTGGGTCATGCCCCAATTTAACAGCCTCGACACTAGCATAAAAAGAACGCATATCAATACAAAGAACATCATGTCGTGGAAAAGTGGAATAATCCATTTGTTTCACCACCTAAGAGGAACGTTTGTTCTTATTATATGTTTTTAAAATTAGATTATCAATGGAAATTTATACAAGTGGGTGATTTGTATGAGGGGGATTTCTAGATTCTAATCAATGGATAAGATAGATAAACACATAGTAATTAATCCCTGAAAATAGTTTTTTGCATATAGTGTTGTATGGAAAAATCTAGTGAAAAGGGGGAGCGGCCATTGTATTATTATTACCCAGTATATATTTACCCGGTATACCCATATCCTAACCAAATACATCGTCAATATCCTGATGTGAATACGGGTTATTTACATCAATCTGCACAAGAAACAAGTACATTAATGAAGGAAGCAAGTATCGTGCTAGATGAGTTTGCAGACTCAGAGGAATTTAGCAAAAAAGTCATGGAGTCCGCACAAAAGTCGAATATGGATGAGGTAGAGCGACTAATAAAATCACTCGGAGTAACATCGGATATTAATGTTAATTTTAATCCAGATGGGTTAAGGATGGAATTTATTTCGAAGGTTAAAGATACGGAGTGTTGCAGACTAATGGTAGCTTTACGGTGGAGTTAAATGATACTAGTGAATGCCAGTTAGCTAAGCGTTGACTGGCATTTAAACTTGGTGAGAAAGAAATAAAGGCTCTGTTGCCATTTGTCGAGTTCTGTTGTAATTTAGTAACTTATCGTATAAAATTAGTATAATAATTGTTGCTTGCAATATGATGAAGAGATAGCTATTCAAATAGAATAGTTTTTTTAATGCATTAGATACATACTTGGGGGATTAAACATGGGGAAGAAGTCTCGAAAGAAAAAACTGAACTTGCGTAATATAAGAATTGGCTGGAAGTATGGCCTCACGTTTGCAATTGTCATTTTATTATTTATTGGTTCATCAATACTGGTATCGGGTTCCATTATCAATACTGGAAAAGATATAGAAGAGTTGGAGTATAAAAGTGATATTGCAATGGATATATCAGAAATGGGCTCACTAACACGTAACATGAGTATATACATTGTTTCATACTATCAAGTACAGGATCCTAGTTTAGTAGATACATTTAAAGAAAATCAGGTTCAATATAATAATTTAGCAAGCAAGGTTAAGGTTAACTTGAAATCAGAAGAGCAGGAAGAAATATACCAACAAGTAACTTCCAACAATCAAGAACTGTATAGAATGTTTACGAATTATATTGTATCAGCAATCCAAAATGGCAATATGGATGTAGCAGAGTCATTTCTAATTCAAACAAATGATCTTAGGGAAGAGTCAATAGGGTTGCTGGATCAACTAGTGGAATCAGTGGATATGGAACGAGAAAACGCAGTCAACAGTGCGATTGAAAATCAACGGGAAACATTAACCACACAGCTCATATTTCTAATCGTTACAATTGTAGTTGGGGTGTTTTTAATTGTTTTCATTAGCCGTGCGATATCTCGAAATCTCCAAAAAGTTGTTCAGGTAAGCAATCAAATTGCAGAAGGGGACCTGACGGTAGCTGATATTGACTATATTGGTAAAGATGAAATCGGACAATTAGCTTCTTCTATGAGTAAGATGAGTGCTTATTTAAAAAATATTATAAAACAAGTATCAACAGTATCAGATACTGTAACGGCACAGAGTGAAGAATTGATGCAGTCTGCAGGTGAGGTAAGAGCAAGTGCGGAACAAGTAGCATCAACTATGCAGGAGTTAGCCTCAGGATCGGAACGACAAGCAGATGGAGCGAGTGATTTAACCCATACCATGCAAAGTTTTTATACGAGCGTTCAAGAGGCGAATGAAAATGGAGAAAAGATTCAACGTTTTTCTGAATCTGTAGTAGGTCTGACTAATCAGGGGAATGATTTAATGCAAGCCTCTGGGAACCAAATGAATCAAATTGATTCGATAGTGAAAGATGCTGTATCAAAAGTTCGCGGATTAGAAGAAAACTCAAAAGCAATTAGCCAGCTAGTCTCGGTCATACGTGACATTGCTGATCAAACTAACTTGCTTGCCCTGAATGCGGCAATTGAAGCAGCACGTGCAGGTGAGCATGGAAAAGGGTTTGCGGTAGTTGCCGATGAAGTAAGAAGATTGTCAGAACAGGTAGCAATATCCGTCACAGACATTACGGAAATCGTGAAAAAGATTCAAAATGAAACTAGTGTTGTTACCAATTCATTAGAAACGGGTTATAAAGAAGTGCAACAGGGAACCAAACAAATTGATGATACAAAGGAAACATTTGATGATATTAGCCAAGCCATTAAAGAAATGGTCGATAGTATAATAGTCGTAAAGCAGAATCTTATAGAGATTGCTGGAACCACTCAAGAAATGAATACTTCTGTAGAAGAAATAGCAGCTATATCAGAAGAATCAGCAGCTGGAATTGAACAAACATCAGCTTCTACTCAGCAAACAAGTAGTTCAATGGAAGAAATGGCAAGGAGTTCCGAAGATTTAGCAAAACTTGCAGAGGAATTAAACGGACTTGTTCGTCAATTTAAACTATAGATTTAGAAAAAGAGAGGATAAATCATAAAAAGGGTTTATCCTTTTTTATATATAGAAATCTATGCCCATCTATATAGGGAAAATTAACATATCTCTAGCATGGTGCGACTGTGAATTTATCTAAAATTTGACAGACAAGTATGGATTATTTTATAGTTAACCTAAGTAAATTCGAAAGGGTGTTACCTTAAGCAGATGTTAAATTAATCCTATTGTAAATCGTGAGTTGAATAATTGTACTTGAAAAATATGGGAGAAGCCCACTTTTTAGCATGCAATTTATTCGAAACACGTTGAATAGGATTATAATCTGTACAGGTAGACACTCAAAATGTTTCTGAACATTTGTTTATTTGGTATGGTTTAGCTTCCTATTCTTCGTGAGTAGGGGGCTTTTTTATTTGGCAGATAGGAAAGCATAAAAACCTTTCCCGCCTATATAAGGGCAATTAAGGAATTCGTCAAAAGGCTTTTCGAATGCCAAGTTTTATAAAACAAATGGGGTGAAAACATGCTATTAGAAGCTAAAGATATTAGGTATGAAGTTGATGGTTGGGAACTGTTACATGTAGAGCAATTACAAATACAGAGAGGTGACTTTATTGGTGTTGTTGGTAAGAATGGGTGTGGAAAAACTTCTTTATTAAATATTTTATCTGGAAATGAAGACAAATATATTGGTACTGTACACTCAGAGGCTAGTGTGGAGTTGCTACCTCAATTAAAAAATACCAACACGACAAAAAGTGGTGGAGAAGTAACCCAAACGTATATTAATGAAGCAATTTCAAGAAAGGCAGAAATCCTTTTTGCGGATGAACCTACCACGAATCTGGATAAAGAGCATATTGAGAAATTAGAACGTCAGTTAAAGAGATGGAATGGGGCAGTTGTTATTGTCTCACATGACCGGGCTTTTATAGATTCCCTTTGTAATAAAATATGGGAAGTAAATGAAAGAAAAGTAAGGACATTTAACGGCAACTATTCCGCATATCGTGAACAAAAAGAAATAGAAATAGCAAAACAGGATGAGAATTATAAGAACTATATGACGAAGAAGCATCAATTAGAGAATGCACTTGGGTTAAAGAAGGAAAAAGCAGCAAAAGCTTCGAGAAGTCCTCGAAATCCTTTTTATGCAAAAAAACAGAAGAAAATGGAGAAAACTGCTAGTGCTATACAAACCCGATTAGAAAAACTAGAAAGGGTGGAGAAAGTAAAAGAGGATCCTCCGTTAAATATGGGTATTGTCAATGAAGCAATACTAGGTAATAAGGCAATTATTCGTGTGGAAGAACTGGAAGGATGGATAGGGGATCGTTTACTATGGGGAAAAGCTAGGTTTTATATACATGCAGGTGATAAGGTGGCCATTATCGGCAATAATGGTGTAGGAAAAACCACATTTATCAAAAAACTTATTTCAACTGAGCAAGGCATTGAGGTATCTCCGGCTGTGAAGATGGGATACTTCAGTCAAAATCTGGATATTTTAGACCCAGATAAGAGTATCTTAGAGAATGTTAAAGCAACATCTTCTCAGGAGTTGTCATTAGTACGAACTGTTTTGGCTCGACTGCATTTTTTTCGAGATGATGTATATAAAAAAGTAGAAGTTCTCAGTGGAGGAGAAAGAGTAAAGGCTGCCTTTGCCAAAATTTTCTTAAGCGATATAAACACCATTATATTGGATGAGCCGACAAACTATTTGGATATTGATGCGGTAGAAGCATTGGAGTCTTTGATTAGTGAATATAAAGGAACTGTCATTTTTGTCTCCCATGATAGAAGATTTATAGAAAAAACTGCAACAAAAATTATATCCATAGAGAGTCAGACGATGGAGTTAATAGAAGGGGATTACAATTCATACCAAAGCTATCAGCCAAAAGTAATGGATGAAACAGAACAAGATCTAATGGTCATAGAAACAAGACTATCTGAAGTATTAAGTAGATTAAGCATAAATCCAGATCCGAATTTAGAACAAGAATTTCAGGATTTATTAGAAAAGAAGAAGAAATATAGTAGAGAAGAAGGGGAGTAGTGATTTCTACTACCCTTCTTTTATGGTAAACTGAACCAAAAGGACGGTAAGGAGATGAGGGGAAATGGTAAAAAGCAAGCCTATTTATGTGGAGACCGTAATTCGTGCAGAAATGGACAAGCTGTGGAAAGCGACACAGGAACCCAATCTCCACCAGAAATGGGACTTAAGGTTTTCAGAAATTAAATACTTACCCAAAGAGGAAGGAAAGCCACAGGAATTTTTATATCGTACTAATATTGGTTTTGGTTTATCTGTTGAAGGTTGGGGTAAGAGTGTTGGAAGTTTTCATGCAGAAGATGATTCCAGAACATCTGCACTTCATTTTGGTACAGATCAGAAAATATCCATCATAAAAGAGGGCAGAGGTTATTGGAAATACATACCTACTCAAAATAATTCAATCCAATTTCTAACTCAATATAACTATGAACCTAGTTTTGGTCGTTTTGGTAGAATGATTGACCATGTTATTTTTAGACCGTTAATGGGCTGGGCAACGGCTCTTAGCTTTGATGTATTAAAGAGGTGGATGGAGACGGGGGAAACCCCGGCATCTCAATTTATACGTTTCTTTAGTCATGCCTTGCTTACGGTGTTTTTTATATTTATTTGGGCTTACCATGGAATGATTCCGAAGCTAGTAGCAATGCATCCGGATGAGATTACGATGGTGACAAATGTATTACCCTTCACAAAAAATCAAGGGGAGTCGATAGCTTTAATAGCAGGAATCTTGGAAGTTCTCTTTGCAATAGTTTGGATGTTTTATCAAAATAAACGTAGATTATTTTATCTACAAGCTCTGGTATTTCCAATTTTAATGGTAGGAGCCATTATCTCAGATTTTTCTTACCTATTTCAACCCTTTAATCCACTAACTTTCAATTTAGCGTTATTTGTCTTATCACTAATTGGATTATTTTTTAGTAAAGATATGCCGACTGCAAAAAATTGTAAAAGGGAACGTTAGGGGCAGGACAATGTCTATTTATAAAACAGCGCTTGGGGATGATTTTGAAAAACTTCATCCAATGCTTAGACAACGTTATAAAACTATGGGAAAGAGAACATTTAAAGGTTCCGGTATCATGCATACTATAGTGGGTTGCCCAAGATGGCTTTATCCAATCTGTTGGTATGGTGTGAAATGGAAGTTGCTTTTCCCAGAGCGTGGGGAGAACATTCTATTTACAATCTGTAATACACCAACAGTTGGAGAAAATGGTGAGGAGCAAATTCATTGGGAAAGAAAATTTCAGTTTGGTAAAAAAGAACGCTATTTTAATGCGTTAATGAGTCTTGATCGAGGTCATAACATTATTAGAGATTATTTAGGAGAACCAGCAAAGGTTTATTCTGATTTAACTTTTCGTACAGATAAGGATGGGAGTTTGTTAATTTCTTCTAAAAAGCAACGTCTAGTTTTAGGAAGAAAAGAAATACCATTACCAAGAATATTCCAAGGGATTGCTACTGTAAAAGAAGGGTATTGTGATACGGAACAAACGTACATCATTCATGTCAATGTTCGTAATCCGATTATCGGAACTGTTTTCTCCTATAAAGGGGTGTTTACTGAAGATGAACTTTCGTAAAGTACTTTTTGTAAATATTATATTTATAATAGTAACCGTTCTGTTTCAAAGAACTGAATGGTTTTTAGCGATATTAACCGTTGCACAGCTCATTTTTGTTCCGTTAATTCTTCATCTATTAACAAGAGAAGTACATGGTAAATTAGAACGTCTATTACCTTATTGCTCATTAATTGCCTCTACTGCGGTATTTGTAATTCCATATATTCAAGGACAATTTGCTACCATATCTCTAGCCCTTATCTATCTATTGTTTACATGTATAGTTGCACTTTTTGGAGTTAAACGATTTTTAAATAGAGGCTTTTTTCTCTTTGAAGAGATATTAATTGATCTTGGTCTAATATACTTATCAGTTGGTGGAATTTGGTTTTTCGCTTTTCACTCTAAAATCGACACAGGATTTTCATCAATGATAACTTGGCTGACAAGCGTTCATTTCCATTACTCTGGGTTTTTGTTTCTGATATTCTTCGGATTTTTGGGTAGGATGCTTAAAGTTGGAAAATGGTATTTGTTAACTGGCTTCATTATTATTATCTCACCGTGGATGGTTGCGTTAGGGATTACTTTTTCGGTTTTATTAGAAGTAGTATCTGTTATCTTGTATATTGTTGGTATTTATTCTTGTATATTCCTAAGCATAAAAGCTCCTATTATCAATAAGGTTCAACGAGCATTCATCATTATCTCTTTTGGTTCATTAGGGGTAACCATATTATTTTCGTTAGCATATGCTTTTGGAAATTATTCTAATCTATACACCATAGGTATTGATGATATGATTGCTACGCATGGGGTGTTAAATACGATATTATTTGCATTTATTGGATTAATTGGTTGGATAATAGGGATGCCAACTTCTAAAGAAATGAAACCTAACTTTCCAATAAGTAAAATTAGAGGAAAAATGGAAGTCGGAGAAAAGGTATTACAAGGAAAAATTGGAACCATCCCGTACAAGGGCTTAGTGGATGATATGAAAAGTTATCAAACAATCAATCCTGAAACAATTCCATCGATAGTAGACTTCTATGAAAATACGAATGCATATAGACTTTTTGCGAAGGTTAATTGGAGTAAATGGTTTATCCCTTTTGCTGCTACTTATAGATTGTTTAGTAAGCAGATGAAACAACTAAATTTACCACTGTCAACAAGAAGAGAGGAAATGGAAGGGGATATTATTCCAGTCAAGGATTCCATTGATGGCAGAAAGAATGTGCGAGCGTGGATCCGTAAAATAAATGGAGAAACTGTATTTGTTGCTTTATATTCAGAGCATATAACAAATGGAAAAAAATATATGAATATTTCTTTGCCACTTCCAGCTGCGACGATGGTTGGTGTGCTAAATTTAAGCCAAAATGGTAAAACCCTTTGTTTAACAAGCAAAAGACAATCTCGAGATACTCTTGACTCGGGAATCTATCTGCTAATAAAAAAATATGTAATGAAATTACCATTGGAAGAACAGTTTGAAGTAACGGAATTTGAAGAAGGAAAGTTAAAAGCAAAACACCAAATGTGGATATTTTCCTTGCCTTTCTTAAAGATAGAGTATGACATTCAGAAGAAGCAAAGCGAGGATGTTTGAAGGCTATCTACAATGTCTTAGAGCAATTCTTTTTTGCAGAAGACAAGGAAAATTACACATCTTTAACAATTTAGAGGATTATTTTTTTGTCTTTGGCCAAGGGTATGGTTCCTCATTGTTTGCTAAATCATATCCTTGGTAAGAAAATAAACTACTTGCTGAAACACTTGAGAATATGATAGCAAAAGAAATTAGTGCTAAAACTAAAAGTCTCTTCATCTAGTTCACCTCCTTTCAAGAGTAAAAATAAATATTACCCAACTTTTTATAGTAAGTTGCCGCTAGCTTATATTTTCTATTATCGTAGTAGTATTTTGCAATGAGCTTAATATACTTTGATTCTTCATAGTGTAATTGTCTTTCATTAAAGAAAGGAATAATATGATCTGTAATTAGTGATTCAAATGAAGTATTCAAGCCGTTTATCAAGTATTGATAAACTTTAAATTCATAAACATGAATAGATTCAGACGGTTTAAGTCCATTAGACAGGTCAATTCCTAATTCCATCCATATTCTTGCGTTTTCCATGTCGCCATAGGAATAGTATTCTTGCATTAAACTTGAAATAGGTGTCAGCTTTCTGTGGATAGAACTGTCTTTTCTCAACTCATAACTCATAAGATATTGATTAATTGCTTCTGCTGAATCCCCAATAGAAGAAAGTACTTTTCCCAAATTTTGATGACATAAAATTAATATTTCGTTATTACCAATTTTCTTCGCTATTTTAATTGCATAGTTATAACTCTCTTTTGCCTTTTCAATATCATTAATTCTTCGGTACGAAATTCCTAGTAAAATATGACAATTTGCGGACTTTATTAAATCATAATTAGATTGGTAATATTCTAAAGCCCTTATGGAATATAGTAATGATAGATGTGTTTGTCTACTTTTACTTGCTGAACAAGCAATCATATAAAATATATCAGCAATTTCTTCCGATTTGTGAAAAAGATCAGATTTCCAATATTTTTCTGCTTCCTTATAGTATTCAAGAGCTTTTCTATATGCCAGTTTTGAATAATGATAGTTACCAACAAATTTAAAGAAATAGTATTTTTCAGTTTCTGTAAATTTCTTGGAGCTTTTTTGTAAGGAAACAATAAGGCTGTCAGCCTCTACTAAATCATTTATTAATACATAGTAATACAACTTATGAATCTCAATTAGCGAAAGCATTTGTTTATCTAGTACATTTGAAATATTATTTTTGATTTTGTTGTAGAGTAAAATCGAATCATCAATTTCATAGCGTAACAAATGTTGAAACCACTGAATAACTGATTGATCTGTAATTTCTTCCCCAGTATAGTCTGAATTTAATTTTAGCTTCTCTCCTAGTAGTTCGAGAACTTCGTTTGGGGGTTCAGCGGTACCATTTTCTATTTTTGATAGATAGGATACGGAGATAATTCCATTCGCAAGATCTGCTTGCGTCATATTAGCCCGTAAACGATTAATTTTAATTGCTTGTCCTAAATCGATTCCCATATTTTCTCACCTCTATGGGTTTAATTATAAGCAAAATTTAGTTAGAATACTATATAATAGTGACAATATTCAACAAAATTGGAAAATGAGTAAAATTTTATCCTTTTTTGTAGAAAACGAGGAAACTTTTCCTGGAAACACCAGTTTGAGGCTGAAACTATATTTACCAATTAAGAATAACTATATGGATTAGATTGAAATACAATAAAAAGGAGTAAATCATATGGATGAAAAATGGAGGAATTTTCAAGAATTCATGAACAAAGAACCAAAACTTCAGGGAGCACTTGCGGGAATAAGCATACGTTCTAGAGAAACTGGCCAATTATTATATGAACATATGGGCGACACCCGCCTTCATCCGGCGTCAAACATGAAAATTTTCTCCTGTGCTTCTGGATTTGCGGTTTTAGGGGAAAACTACACTTTTTCAACAGAAATATGGATTGATGGTGAAATAAAGGATAATACATTAAATGGAAATCTCTATATAAAAGGTAAAGGAGATCCAACCTTGTTACCACAAGATTTCAAAAATCTTGCTCAAGTAATAAAGGAAAAAGGAATCCAAGAGATTAAAGGGAATATAATTGGTGATGACACATGGTATGATGATGTTCGATTATCACAGGATTTAAATTGGAATGATGAGCATTATTATTATGGTGCACAGGTTTCTGCATTAACAGTTTCTCCTAATGAAGATTATGATACAGGCACTATTATGCTAGCTATCTCTCCCGGGAATAAAGTAGGAGATAAACCAGTCATCACTTTAACACCGTTGACCAATTACATAAAAATAATTAATAAAGCAGTAACTACAGAATCCAATGGTGAAGAAGATGAAGCGGAAATAACGGTTATTAGACAACATGGGAATAATGATGTTGTTGTTGAGGGACGCCTTCCAATTTATTCTGCAAGTTTAAAAGAGTGGGTTGCAGTTTGGGAACCAACTGACTATGCACTAGAATTATTCCAGAACGCTTTAAAGAAGATAGGGATTAGTAATAGTGGCAAGGTTATTAGGGGAGTAACACCCAAGCAGGCAAATCTATTATATGTGCGTGAATCAATCTCATTATCTGATTTAAGTGTCCCTTTTATGAAGTTGAGTAACAATGGTCATGGAGAGATGATTGTTAAAGAATTAGGGAAGGTTGTAAAAGGCGAGGGAAGTTGGGATTGTGGGTTGAATATAATGGAAGAAACCCTCGAAAAATTAGGGGTTGATACTAGTAACCTAATAATTCGGGATGGTTCCGGTATATCCCATGTTACGGTAATTCCACCAAACGAAATATCGAAATTTCTTTTTCGAATTCAAAAGGAACCGTGGTTTAATAGCTTTTATCGTTCTCTCCCCGTTGCTGGTGATGAAGATCGTATGGTAGGAGGTACATTGAACGATAGAATGTATGGGCTAGAAGTAAATGCTAAGACTGGAACCATTATGGGAGTCAGTACTTTATCGGGCTATTTAAAAACAAAGGAAGGAGAAGAGCTAATTTTCTCAATTATGCTGAATAATCTTCTAGATGAAGAAGATGGACCAGGCATTATTGATAACTTAGTTGAATACATTGTTACTGAAAAAAGCAAAACAATCGTTTCATGATTGTTTTGCTTTTACTATTATTTAACGGATTTTAATTGCTCTCTATATTCTTCAAACCAGTATTTCCAATTATCAATCCGATTTTCAACTTCAATTTTATCCAAAATGGCAGCTATTACATCTAGGCAAACATGCCAACCAGCTAGATCCTTTGGAGTGTGATCCGTAAGCTTTGAAACTTTTTCAATTAATACTAGTTTAGTACTAGTACCTAAATCAGTTAATTCAAAACGTACGAGGTCCTCACCCCATGTGTATTCTAATACAGCATTCTCCTCGAAATCTGTGATATCCATTCTTTCATAGGTTCCGTCCCCCATGTCGAATCTCAAATAACCGTCTAAACCCAGTTTTACAACATGTAGCTCGTTAAACCATAAAGATAACTTGTCATTATAGGTAATCATTTCCCAAACATCTTTTAGAGGATGATCTAAGAGGCGCACGTATGTAACAACATATTCATTTGATTCCTTTTTAATATTTGCTAACATTATTTCACCAACCTATGTTCATAGTATAAGTGTAGTATAACAAATTGAAATAATGCATTGCTAGATTCAGTCCATAGCTAGATATTCCTTATAAAAAGTTTAAAAGTATAGTATAATAGATTCACTCTCTTTTTCATTTCCTCTATTTTAAACCTTTAAAGCAATTCCTCTCCCTCAAATTTTTCTAAACTGAAAGTAGGTGCTAGTTTGAAATTAATTATTGCAGAGAAGCCATCTGTTGCAAAAAATATTGCAGATGCCCTTAGCATAAAAGGTAAAAAGGATGGTTATTTTGAAGGGAATCAGTATGTCATTACCTGGGCTTTTGGACACTTATTACAATTATTTGATGCGAAAGACTATGATACAAAAATGGCAAGATGGAAAATGGATAATTTTCCGTTCATCCCAGAGAAGTTTGAGTATAAAGTAAAGAGTAATCCTAAAAATAGACAATGGGCTGATCAAGGTGCTAAGAAGCAACTAACAATCATACATAGTTTGATGAAGAGGTCAGATATAGATGGAATCATCTCGGCATGTGACTATGATCGGGAAGGACAGTTGATTGGAGACAGTATTATTTACCGAGCTAGGCCAAGTAAACCTGTTTACCGATTGTTGTTAAATGAATGGACAAGAGATGAAGTTCTAAGAGGACTTGATTCATTAAAGCCAAACGAGGAATTACGCGCATTACAAGATGCGGGAGTTAGTAGACAATGGGCTGACTGGGTAATTGGTATCAATTTAACCTCTGTTGCAACATTGAAATATCAAAAAGGAAAGGGAAAGGCACTAAACATTGGTCGTGTACTTCTTCCAACATTAAAGATTATTTACGATCGTGATAAAGAAATTGAAAACTTTGTTCCGGAAGACTTTTTTAAGCTCACCGCAACCTTTGTAACTAGTAAAAATGAAACCTATGAAGGGACATATGTAGAGGGAAAAGAAGAAAAGTTCAAGAAAAGAGAAACCTTAGCCATGGTTGAAGAGCTTATTCAACAGAAAGAAGCAGTTATTCTCAATAAGAAAGTCGAAAAGAAAAAAGAATTTCCACCGTTTCTATTCAATCTATCAAACTTGCAAGGTTTTATTACTAATAAGTATAAGGGATGGACTTCCGATAAAGTTTTAAAAGTTGCACAATCCCTTTATGAGAAAAAATTTATCACATACCCAAGAACTTCAAGTACAGCCTTAGAGGAAAGCTTAGTTGGTAAAACAGCTAAAGTATTAAAAACCGTTACAGAGGGTATGCCATATCAGGATGAAATCAAATTCATGAAAACGAAGCGGGTATTTAACAATGCAAAAGTTGAAAGCCATAGTGCAATCATCCCAACCTATATGAAGCCTAACCGTTTAACTGCAGATGAACAAATTGTTTATACAGCAATTAAAAATCGCTTTATTGCTCAATTTATGCCTATCGCGGAATATGAGGAAACAAAAATCAATACGAAAATTCTGCACATTGAATTGCAAGGGATATTTGAATCGAAAGGAAAAGTACAGTTAGTTGAAGGTTGGAAAAAGGTTGAGAAGATTTCTTCAAAGGATAAATTACTTCCAATTGTCCAGCAGGATGAAAAAGTTACGGTAGGAAAAACTGAAGTTTCTACACATGCTACCCAACCACCTAAGCCTCATACTGAGAAAACATTGCTAAGAGTAATGGAAACTTGTGGTAAAGGTGTAAAAGAAGAGGATAATGAAGAATTAGTGGGAAGTATATTGACCGGTTTTAGTATTGGTACACCTGCAACAAGGGCAGAAACAATAAAGAAACTGAAAGATGTAGGATATATAACCGCAAACGGTAAAAATCTTATTAGTACTGAATTAGGGAAGAGATTAGTCGAAACTTTTCCAGTAAAATCACTCTTTGACCTTGAATTTACAGGGCGCCTTGAAAAAATACTTTCCGATATACAAAAAGGTTCTGTAAAGAAAGGTATTTTTCTAAAAACTGTTTTTAATTTTACAACTGAATCTGTTGAAACAATTAAAGGAGATAAGGAAATCACCATCCATGAGGTGACAGGTACTTCTTCGAAATCTTCTAATGAAGTATTAGGGACCTGTCCGAACTGTGACGGGAATATTATGGAGGGTAGGAAAGGGTTTGGATGTAGCAATTGGAAAAAAGGCTGTAAGTTTGTTATTTGGAAAAATGATAAGTACTTATCATCATTAAAGAAAAAACCAACCAAGACAATGGTTAAAGGCCTATTAAAAAATAAAAGAGCTTATGTAAAAGGATTAACTAGTAAACAAGGTAAGAAATTTAATGCTTATCTAAGCTATGAAAAGAATCCGGCAAATGACTACTATTCTTGGAATATGGAATTTGAAGATAAGAACAAATAAAAAGAGGATGATATGAGGGTAATTCCCATATCATCCTTTTAATCTATTACGATTCATTTGATAGTTTTAGTATATCAAATAGCTTGAATAAAACACTTAGTAAAATTCCTACGACTGTAGCGAGTCCCATACCAGCAAGTGTTACTTCACCAATGCTGATGCTTGCTCCGCTGATACCAATTACTAGGATTACACATGTAAGAATTAAGTTCTGTGACTTATTATAATCCACATTTGCTTCAACTAACATACGAATACCACTTGCTGCAATGATACCGAATAATAGTAATGAGATTCCTCCAAGTACAGGAACAGGAATGGAATTAATTAGTGCTGCAAGTTTTCCAACAAATGAAAGTAAGATAGATAGTACTGCTGCTCCACCAATAATCCATGTTGAGTACACTCTTGTAATAGCTAGTACTCCGATATTTTCACCATAAGTAGTGTTTGGAGTTGAACCAACAAAACTAGATAGGATTGTTGAAATCCCGTTACCAATGAATGAACGGTCAAGACCAGGATCTTTTGCTAAATCTTTTTTAACGATATTGGATGTTACAAAAAGATGCCCAATATGTTCTGGAATAAGTACTAATGCAGCTGGAATTATTATTAAGATAGCTGACCAGCTAAACTGCATGGTGTGTAATTCCGGAATTGCAATCCAATCTGCTTCTTTTACAGGGGTAAGATCAACTAACCCAAAGAAATAAGCAATAATATATCCACCAACAAACCCAATTAGGATTGGAATTATCTTAAAGAATCCTCGGAAAGTAACCCAACCAATTATTGTAATTCCAAGGGTTAATAATGACACTGTAACAGTGGTCGCATTAATACTTTCCCCAGTTAATCCAGCTTGACCAGCGGCAACTGGTACTAACTCTAACCCAATAACTGCAACAATAGCCCCCATTGCAGCGGGAGGGAATAAAATATCAATCCATCTTGTCCCTACCAATTTCACTAATAACCCAACGAGTGTTAGAATGATTCCGACTGCTAAGAATCCGCCTAAAGCATACCCATAACCAAATTTATCGATAACTAATGTTACAGGTGCAATAAAAGCAAAGCTAGAACCCAAATAAGCTGGAATTTTTCCTTTCGTAATGAAAATGTACAAGAGTGTTCCGATACCATTCATTAATAGAATAGTTGCTGCGTTTACACCAAAGATAATCGGAACTAAAACAGTAGATCCGAACATTGCAAATAAGTGCTGGAAACTTAATGGTAAACTTTGTAAGAATGGTAAACGTTGATCTACTTGTATTTCATCATATTTTGCCATAGTAATTCTCTCCCTTAATAGATTGTTCATCAGTTACCAGGTAAGAGATAATAAAAAAACACCTTGCCCGAAAAAGGACAAGGTGCTATAAAGCATGAGGATATAGAAATGGATAGACCATTTCTATGAATATATAAGACAGCCGTACTGCCTTACACACCTTGCCAGTCTCACAGGACTGAATTAAAGGTAACCGTATGAACTTAAGTACATATTACACGTAATAAAGAATTATGTCAATCTGCTTTTTTAGGATGTATATAAAAGCAAACCTTAGAAAAAATATACACATGAGATACATAACTTTTATATTTACCATGATAGGAATATTACTTGTGCCAACGGTAGTAAATGCTGACAAAATGGTGACTGTTAAACTCAGGAACTATATCGGAAACACAAATGAACTAGACATTAGAATCGAAGGAGACTATTTTAGTTTAGACCCAACATTACATTTACTCGAAGGAGTGAGCTATACATTATCACTAAAGAAAGGAGAGCTATATCTAAAACATGAGGAACAGAAGAAACAAAAAATAAACGGAGGATTAATTTTAGTTCCACGAGACTATGACATAAACCATGTAGTATATATAAATGACAGACCATATTTAGGTGCGATGGAATTCATTATCGAAGAGGATCATTCCATACGTCCAATAAACCAATTACCATTAGAAGATTATTTAAAGGGTGTTGTTCCTTTTGAAGTTTTTTCATCATGGGGACTTGAAACATTAAAAGCGCAAACTTTAGCAGCTAGAACATATGCTGTTTCTAAAATGGACCATGTAATGGATGACACCATCAGCTATCAAGTTTATGGTGGGTATGAGTGGGACGTCAATACAACAAAGGCGGTAGAAGAAACAAAGGGCGAGGTAATAACGCATAATAACCGATTAGTTGAAACATTTTATTCAGCGAGTAATGGTGGTGTAACGGAAAATAATGCGAATGTGTGGGGAGGACAACCTTTAAATTATTTTCCTATTAAAGATGATCCTTTTGATCCAACACATCCTTGGGAATATTCGTTGCACGAGACACAAATTAACTATGAAAGTATTGATTTCAGTAATCCAAACTGGTGGGAAGATACGAAGGAAAAAGATAAAGATATTACCAATACAATAAAAAGTTGGTTAAATCGAAATGGTTATCCAGGTGATATCAAGATATTAACCATACCTGAATTTCAATTAAAAGGAGATCAACTAGCCTCTGGTAGAAGTGTTAGTGGCTCGATAAGCATGACATTTATGAGACGTATTTTAGATGGGTTGGTCTTGTTTGAGCAAATTCAATTAAAAGACGTGAATCTCAATCGAATTCGTCCAATGATTGGTGGGACCATTTTTAAAAGTTATTTAATCGATTCCCTTCAGCTAGAAAGTGGTGTATATACGATGAAGGGTAGAGGGTTCGGACATGGAGTGGGTATGAGTCAATGGGGGGCGCACTTCATGGGAGAGCAAGGAAAAAATTACAAGGAAATAATTTCATTTTATTATCCAGGTACTACAATAATGGATATATCATCCGATACATTGAAGCAATTGAAATAGAAATAGCCCATAATCAGGTGAAAACAGAGGCATTTTAGCCTCTGTTTTTTATGACTTAAAAACCCATGAGCCTATGGTTATTTATTTTTAACGTACAAATTAATATCATAAACATCTTTCATTTCTTTTTTGATAGCATCTACCTTGTCCTGTAAGTTCATGTTTTTGGAATCATTAAGGTGATCAATTACTTCTTTTCGTACGTTATTTAGTTTATCTTTCTCTTTTTTTAGCTTCTTTTGAAAAAAATTATAATAGACAAAAGCAAGTGATATTAAGCCAATATTAAACAAATAATAAGGATTCAATATGATATTTGCAAATGTTGTAAATGGGTCAGAAACATAACGTAAGTCTACAACATAAAGAATCGAAAATAAAACGAGTAAAAGCAGTAAGGCTGCTATAAGAAAGTTATTACGTAATCTCTCAAATCGTTTCTTCTTATTACTTTTCTTAATGACTTCTTTTAATTGGTGTATTGTTTCAGAAGAAAGATTTTCCACGGTTTTTAATGGCATTACTAATCCCCCCTATATATCATATTTATGCTAGTCCGGTAGTATTTAATCATTCTTTTATAAATGTACTTAGTATCGGATACAATCAACAAATATGCATAATACTATACTGTTTACATTAAAGAGTTATATCGCAATAATAGTGAAAAGGGTGAATGATCTTTGAATACAAAGCCTCGGATTGTTGTATTAGGTGCAGGCTATGCAGGCATGATGACAACAAAGAAACTAATGAAAAATCTCTCTCCAGAAGAAGCAGAAATAGTATTAGTCAATAAGCATAATTATCATTATCAAACAACATGGCTCCATGAATTAGCAGCTGGTACAATTAATCAAAATCAAGTTCGAATAATGATTCGGGATATCATTAATCCGAATCGGGTACGTCTAATCTATGACACGGTAGTTAAAATTGATAAAGATGACAGCCGAGTTATATTGGAAAATAGCGAATTGACATACGATTACTTAGTTGTGTGCTTAGGGTATGAAACCAACACATTTGGAATAAAAGGAATGAATGAACATGCATTCTTTATCGAGGATTTCGATTCTTGTCGTTTAATTCGTGAACATATAGAATATCAATTTGCGAAATACAATAATGATCCAGATGCTGACGAATCCAGTCTGAACATTCTGGTTGGTGGCGGTGGCTTTACAGGAATTGAATTTATTGGTGAACTTGTAGAAAAAGTTCCTAAACTATGTAAAAAATATGATATTGATAGAGGAAAAGTGAAAGTTATAAATGTCGAGGCAGCACCTAGTATACTACCTAACTTTGACAAAGATTTAGTAACATATGCCAAAAAATCATTACAAGAACGTGGTGCCCATATCATGGAAGACACACGCATAAATGAGTGTACACAAGAAGGGTTTATTGTAGGAGAAAACAATGAATTAATCAAGGCAGGAACTATTGTTTGGACAGGCGGTGTTACTGGTAATTCGATATTAGGTACATCAGGTTTCGAACTGACAAAAGGAAAGGTAATGGTTCATGGTGACCTGAGAGCACCTGGTTACGACAATATCTTTATACTTGGTGACTGTGCATGGGTAATGAATAAGCAAGAGAACCGTCCATACCCACCAACTGCACAAGCTGCGATGCAACATGCAACAACTTGTGGGAATAATATAAGGGCTCTTATTCATAATGAACCTTTAGAAGAATTTGTCTTTAGCGATAAAGGAACTGTAGCAAGTCTAGGAGTCACAGATGGAATGGGAGCTATTTTAGGTGATAAAAAGTTATATGGTAAGTCAGCGGCAGCTATGAAAAAAATTGTCGATGATCGCTACTTATTTTTACTAGGTGGTCCAATACTCTTATTGAAAAAAGGTAAGGTTCGTCCATTTTAACAATGATTATAACATTATTTTTGCTTGGATTCGACTTAGGGCAATGGATTAAAATTGAACTGTCAATCTAAGTTTTTTAATAAAATGAGGTGGTTTCATGAAAAAAATATGGAAATGGTTTTTAATTGGGATGGCGGCTATCGTTGGCTATATGGTTACTTGTCGTTCATTAGAAGATAAGCGAGATTTTAGATAGTGACTCCCACCTTGCTAATTATAGTAAGGTGGGTTTTGTTACGCATGAATTATTGGTTTCTTCTAATACTAAATTCAGGAGGTGTTGACCATTAATGAAAAAGATTATATTACTAATGTTTTTGTTTGTATTTGCATCCTCTATTGAATTGGCCGCAGAAAACAAGTTAATTATATCGGATGGTGACGTTAACGAAACACTCATGCGAAATGATTTTACTTATCGACACATAGATTCTATCTTTCTTGACCATGAAAAATTGTCATTATTAATGGAACGACTAGAAGACCAAGTATATCAAGAGCCAGTTAATGCTACTTTAGATGATTCCTGGACCATTGTTCCAGAAGAAGTAGGGCAATCGTTAGACCGCCATAATTTTATACGTTTTTTTTATGAATTTTTTTATAGTGATGTTTCGTTCGAAATGAAGGTACCTAAAAAGGTTGTTTATCCAAGAGTTGATACTGAATTATTATCTGATATTAGCTCCAACGAAATCGGTAACTATCTTACCTACTTCCGTGCAAGTAATCGGGAACGTTCCCATAATATTCAATTGGCTGCAAAGGCAATCAATAATCATGTAGTTTTTCCTGGAGAAACATTTTCCTTTAACGAAGTAGTCGGGAAACGTACAGTAGAAAAAGGATATAAGCGAGCTCCTGTAATTGTCAAAGGAGAATTATCTGAAGACATAGGCGGAGGTATATGCCAGGTATCATCAACTTTGTTTAATGCCGTTTCTTTAAAAGGAATTAAGATTGTTGAAAGGTATTCTCACAGTCGTGCAGTACCATATGTTCCACCAGGAAAAGATGCTACAGTGAGTTGGTGGGGACCGGACTTTATTTTCAAAAATGAGTATAGTCACCCCATTTTAATTCGTGCAAAAGCAAAAGACGGACAAATGGTAGTTCGAATATTTACGTCAGATTTTGCAACAGCTAATAGAAAAAGGGACGGTTCCTCCTAGACTGAGGAGGAACCGTCCCTTTACTATTTATTAGGTTAGGAGCATTAAGAGTAGTGAGCCCTATAATTGATGGTCACTTAAGCTTGCTTATGTGCTTCTAATTCAATATTAATTTTCACTTCTTCTCCAACAAGTACTCCACCTGTTTCAAGAGCTGCATTCCATACAAGTCCAAAGTCTTTTCGATTTAGTTTAGTTGAACCACTGAATCCTGCTACTTCATTACCCCAAGGGTCTTTACCGACACCCTCTACAGTTACATCGAACGTCACAGGTTTTGTAACCCCACGAAGAGAAAAATCACCAGTAACAGCATACTCGTCATCTGATGTTCTCTTGATGTCAGTTGATACAAATGTCATTTTTGGATGATTTGCAATGTCAAAGAAATCATTTGAACGTAGGTGGTTATCACGATCTTCATTGAGAGTATTGATGCTATTTACTTCTACAGAGAACTCGATCTTTGCATCTGTTAAGTCATTAGGGTCTGCCTCAATTGTTGCATCAAAATTGGAGAATGATCCCCTAACTTTTGAAATCATCATGTGTTTAACAGTAAATTCTAATGCGCTGTGGCTTTTGTCAACATTCCAAACTGATTTTGTCATAATAATTTTCCTCCCATTGGTTATTATCTGATTCTAAGTTACTTTACGTAAGTAAGTATATATGCATAACAAGCGTAAGTCAAGAGTCTGTAATTAAATTATATTTAATTACGTGTAATTTGGAACACAGTTTTGCCACTTAGCTAACAAAGGATTCGAATATAGTGTTGAGAATGGTCTTACTAGTCAATCGCCGACACGATTTAAGTTGGAAATGAAAATAATAGTATATGCCTGTAAAAGGAGGTGGGAAAAGTGGACAAAGGTACCGTCATTCGTACATCGTTGCTTCTTTTGGCTTTATTAAACCAAATATTAGTAATCTTTGGGAAATCACCACTTCCAATAGATAGTGAGACATTGGAACAGTTTGTATCCTCACTTTTTACCGTAATTATTGCACTAAATACTTGGTTTAAAAATAACTATATAACAAAGAGAGGAATTGCTCAGAGGGATGTATTACGAGAAAAAGGTCTAATTAAGCGGGAGGAGAGAAAATCTAATGGCAAGACCAATCTTAATCATTGACCCTGGTCATGGTGGGAGGGACCCAGGTGGTGGCACAAATCGTTATTGGAAGGAAAAGGATTTAGTGTTAAAAATATCGTTGTACCAATACAATCGGTACAGAGAATTAGGAGTTCCCGTTGCTATTACAAGAACTACTGACAAGTACCTTTCTCCAGATGAGAGAACGCGGATCGTTCGTGATAGTGGAGCAAAATATTGTCACTCTAATCATCTTAATGCTGGTGGAGGGGATGGTGCCGAAGTCATTCATTCCATTTATGATGGGAAAGCAATGGCTCAAAAAATTGCAGATGAATTACGCAAAGAAGGTCAAAATATTAGACGTGTATTCACTCGTACACTTCCGGGGAATTCTAGCTTAGATTATTATTTTATGATTAGAGAGACTGGGAACGTTGTAACTAATATTATCGAGTATGGATTTGCAGATTCACCTGGTGATGATATACAACAATTACGTAATAACCATTTGAAATATGCAGAAGCAGTTGTAAAAGCATTTTGTGAATATGCTGGATACACATACCGAACTCCAACGGGAGAGGAACAAGATGTCCATATACCAATAAATCCAGCACCAGCACCAGCACCAAGTAATACTGGCGGTGGATCAAATGGGGCTAACGGACAGTTTATCCATTTACCTGTTTCAGAGAATGCTTGGCGTATATATCCAATTGATGTAGCACCTGTAAAAGGGAATGAAAAAGGATTTCTGAATCCAGCTAAATTTGGTGGGTTAACATATGAAGTTCTAGGTCAGCCTCAGCCACATGTCTATATTATCCATACCAGTGATTTTGGTAGAGTACAAATTTACGGACATCCTAGTACTGGTGCAGTAATAAATAGCAGTCCAGGTTCTGCAACAACAAGCCCTTCAACTAACACGGATGAGAAGACAGAAAAGCATTTACACTTATCAGCTAGTGAGAGTTCTTGGAGAGTATATCCAATCGGGGTTGCTCCAGTGAAGGGAAATGAGGTTGGTTTCTTAAATCCTAAGAAATTTGGTGGTCTGACGTATGAGATATTAGGTAGTACAGGAGCACATGTTTATATTATTGAAACTACTGACTTTGGAAGAGTACAAATCTATGCTGGACCGAATACAGCATCGACCATTAGTGACGATGATAAACGTGGATCTAATAATACCGTTAAAAATTCCGGTGATCGCTATTTGTATTTACCGGCATCGGAAAGTTCTTGGCGTGTGTATCCATTAAATGTTTCCCCAGTAAAAGGTAATGAGAAAGGATTCTTAAATCCGAAGAAATTCGGGGGATTATCGTACAAAATACTAGGTACTACACAGGCACATGTGTATATTATTCAGACCGGTGATTTTGGCAAGGTACAAATTTATGCGCACCCAAGCACTGGAGCTACTATCTCTAATAAATAAAAATTTATCAGGATGTCTTACTGACTTTCATTAAGACATCCTTAACTGTGATTAAAAGTATTTCGGAATAGAAATATTTCGGTTTCCAAAATATTATTAGTGAAAATTAATTCATTTATTGGTAAAATACTAATTAATTCTAATTTTAAAATGAGGAGAGATTTAATGCAGCAGACTAGTGAATACGAGAAAACATGGGATTTGGATGTTATTTTTCCTGGAGGAAGCGAATCAATTGAATTTCAGGAATACCTAAAAATAGTAGAGACAGAATTGAATGAGTTATCCACTCTAGTTATGGAATATGATCCAGATAAGAACGGAAATAGCTTGTTGTTAGTTGACATTGTAAAGACATTGGAAGCAACTATGAAAAAATTACGAGAATCCTTTGCATACATAAGTTGTTTAAGTGCACAAGATGTCAAAGATGCTAACGCCAATTTATTAGTTGGAAGACGAAATGACTTAGCTGCAAAAATGGGTGGTATTCGTACTACTTTGAATCAAAAGCTAATTTCTATTTCTGACAATACTTGGGCAGGTATATTAGATAGTGAAGAATTACGTGAGGTGGCATTTGTATTAAATGAAACGAGAGAAGGAGCTAAAGAATTACTTCCTTCAGAACAAGAGGTTATTATTAATGACTTGGCTGTAGACGGATACAATGCTTGGGGACAAATGTATCAAACTGTAGTTGGTAATATGACAGTGGAAATTACCGAGGGGGAAGAGGTTAAGTCCTATTCTGTTGGACAGGCAGCAAATAAATTAAGCAGTCCAGACTCTGAATTTCGTAAACATGTTTTTGAACAAATGAGTAAGGCTTGGGAAAATAATTCTGATTTATTTGGACAAACACTTAATCACTTAGCTGGTTTCCGCTTGCAGAAATACAAACATCGTGGTTGGGATGATGTCTTAAAAGAACCACTTAAGATTAACAGGATGAAAAAAGAAACATTGGAAGCAATGTGGAATGCAATCACCAATAATAAAGAGCACTTCGTAAAGTACCTCGATAAAAAAGCAGAAATACTCGGAAAAGAAGAGCTAGGGATATATGATATTGGTGCACCGTTATCTAAAACGGTTAAAACAGTACCTTACACAGAAGGTGCCAAATTCATTATCACTAATTTTAGTAAGTTCAGTCCGAAAATGGCAGAATTTGCACAGATGGCGTTTGAAAAGCGATGGATAGAAGTAGAGGATCGTCCAGGAAAACGTCCAGGCGGCTTCTGTACTAGCTTCCCAGATAGCCAACAAACTAGAGTATTTATGACATACTCTGGAACATCATCCAATATATCTACACTTGCACATGAATTAGGGCATGCATATCACCAGCATGTTATGAATGATATGCACGGTCTAAACCAGGGGTATGCTATGAATGTTGCAGAAACAGCTTCTACGTTTGCCGAAATGATTGTAGCGGATGCAACGGTTAAGGGTGCAGAAACAAAGGAAGAAAAAATTGAATTGTTAGAAGATAAAATACAGCGTAGTATAGCATTCTTTATGAATATCCATTCGAGATTCCTATTCGAGACTAGATTTTATGAGGAACGTAAACAAGGTATGGTTTCCGTAAATCGTCTTAATGAGTTGATGATCGTAGCACAGAAAGAAGCTTATTGTGATGCTCTTAATGAGTACGATCCAACTTTCTGGGCATCGAAATTACATTTTCATATTACAGGAACACCTTTCTACAACTTCCCATACACATTTGGATATTTATTTAGTCTTGGAATCTATGCACATGCACAAAATAGTAATAAGAGTTTTGAAGATGACTATATTGCATTATTACGTGATACGGGTCGTATGAATGTAGAAGATTTAGCAATGAAACACTTAAATGTAGACCTTACAAAGCCTGATTTCTGGGAGAATGCTATTGCACTTTGTGTTAAGGATGTTGAAGAGTTTATTTCTCTATAAACAGGAATAATTGCCAAAAGAATAAACTTAAGCTACAATAGCAATAGCAAAAAAAGTGAAAAATAAGACCACAGGGGGAGCCTTTTGGCTGAGAGTGAACGAGTTAGTTCAGACCCTTTGAACCTGTTAGTTAGTACTAGCGTAGGGATGGTGGCTTTTATGATGGATAAAGTATGCAATGTGAGCGGAATTCCCCATCAGGAAGCTTCCCCTTGGCATTGCTTTTTTTGTGTTTAAAAATCCATATTTCGGGTTTTTATAATACAGTTGGGGAGGAAATAACATGAGTTCTAAAAAAACGTTATTTATGGTTGAGGTAGCTGTATTTACGGCTTTGGCATTAGTATTAGACCTTTTGCCAGCATTTAAGATGCCTAATGGTGGTTCAATCTCTTTTGCTATGATACCTATTTTTATTGTTGCTTTTCGTTGGGGATTAAAAGGGGGACTTCTTGCAGGGTTGTTGTGGGGTGTTCTTCAAATGGCATTTGGTGCTTACATTTTAAATCTTTATCAGGCATTCATTGAGTATGGCTTTGCATTTACTGCTTTAGGAGTTGCAGGAATCTTTGCAAAACCAATTCAACAAGCTCTTAAAGATGGAAAAGTTATTAAAAGGCTAACTTATATTACATTAGGAGTATTTATAGGTTCTGGATTACGTTTTCTAGCTCATTTCTACGCTGGAATTGTCTTCTGGGGCAGTTCAGCTCCAGAAGATCAACCTGTATGGTTATTTTCTTTAATTTATAATGGATCTTATATGTTACCTTCATTTATCTTATCAACAGTAGTGGTGTTTTTCTTATTTATCAAGCAACCTAAAACATTGCTACAATCAGCTTAACATTAGGTATTTCGCTCACATACTAAGAGTAATCTCATAGGAGATTACTCTTTTTTAATACCCAAGTAATTTGTTGGTGACGAGTACTGAGAGAATTAGTCAGTATAATGTAATATATGTAAAAAATCATTTGGATTGTGACACCGGGCAAATAACTTACTTGGGCTGAGTAAAAGAATAAAGGACTAATTGTGTAAAATTACTTGCATATTTTTGAATTACCCTTTCACCGCTGTATTTAGGTCCGCATAGGCTATAGCACAACGGAAAGAGAGGAAGATGTAAATGGAGCTTACATTAGCCCATTGGCTATATGGTATTTTTACGCTAGCTATCATTGTAACAATGATATTCCGAAAAGGTGTCGTTCTTCCAACTTTATTAGGGACATTTATTATCGCTTGGGTGTATAAGGGAAGTATTGTTGATGGATTTACAGCTATCTTTAATGCTAATTTAATTGCCGCACAAGAGTTATTTAGTATTTTCTTAATCATTACTTTTATGTTGGCTTTGTTAAATTCGTTAAAGGATTTAGGAGCAGATGTAAGAATGATTCAACCGATTCAGAAAGTAATGATAAATGGGCATATATCATTTTTTGTATTGGTTGGTGTAACTTATGTTATTTCATTGTTCTTTTGGCCAACTCCAGCTGTGCCGTTAATTTGTGCATTATTGGTACCGGCTGCAGTAAGGGCCGGACTGCCAGCAATCACAGCAGCTGTTGCAATTGCACTTGCTGGTCAGGGAATGGCATTATCTTCTGACTATATTGTACAGGTTGCTCCAAGCTTATCAGCAACTTCTGCCGGAATTGATGCAGGAGTTGTTGCAGATAAATCTTTAATTCTATCTGTAATAGCCGGTGGAATTGCAATATTGCTAGCATACTTTATGTATCGTAAGGGTATTCGTGCTAAGGATGACCCAAGAAATGAAGCAGACTTAAACACATTAAATGCCGCAGAAAACACTACCAACGAAGCAAAAACGAATAATTTATCGAGATGGAGTAAAGTGTTTGCTATTTTTGTACCGCTATCCTTATTAGTAGTAGTCATTTATATGATGTACAATAAACTATTTACTGGGAGTGGTGGCTTAGTAGGTGGAGATGGAGCTGCATTTGTTGGTGGTGTTGCAGTTATATTGTTACTTCTATCGACAGTCGCTTTTGGTAAACATCATGCCCTTGATTATATTTCCAATCATATTACGGATGGCTTTGTCTTTGCATTCAAAGCGATGGGACCAGTTATACCAATTGCAGGTTTTTTCTTTTTAGGTAGTGGTGATTTTGCTGCTAATATTTTGGGTGTGGAAGAGGGGCCGTCGTTCCTATTTGGTTTAGTCGAAGCTACTCAAGAGTTTTTACCACAAAGTGCAATACTTGCTGCGTTTAGTGTATTAATTATAGGTATTATAACGGGACTGGATGGGTCAGGTTTCTCTGGATTACCGTTAACCGGTGCTCTTGCAGCTTCCCTTGAAACACAAGGCATGGATACTGCTACACTTGCTGCCATAGGTCAAATGGGAGCCATCTGGACTGGTGGCGGAACCATTGTAGCTTGGTCTTCACTTATTGCAATAGCAGGATTTTGTGGTGTGTCCGTTATGGAGCTCGTTCGTAAAAACTTCCTACCAGTAATCATTGGATTATTTGTCATGACACTATTCGCGGTTTTTATTCTGTAAATTTAGATAATTATAATTGGTATCTATGTTTGCTTTTGTTACAATTATACTAGAAGTAATAAATTGTTGGAGGTCATATTGTGGCAAATCAAACGGTTGATATTGTAAGTAAGTCCTTAAAAGCATTAATAGATGACAAAGCTTTTTTACCAGAATTAACTGGAGATGGGAGAAAGAAGGCATTTACTTCCTTACTTTCCATCCTCTCAACTCCAGATCATGTTAATAAATCCTACTTAAGGATTGCATTAGAAAATGGTCAAGTTGTTCGAATTCCTTCCTTTCGTGTTCAGCACAATAATGTTCTAGGTCCTTACAAGGGTGGAATTCGATTCCATGAGACCGTAAAAGAGGATGAAGTTGTGAATCTCGCTTCACTAATGACGCTTAAGAACGCATTACATGAGGTCCCTTTTGGTGGTGGAAAAGGTGGCGTCGTAATTAATCCACGTGAATTTAGTGAAAGGGATCTTTATGTGATTTGTAAGAAATATGTTCAATACTTTAGTGATATTCTAGGTCCGGATAAGGACATCCCTGCACCTGATGTTGGAACAGGAGAACGGGAAATGGATTGGATGATGGCAGAGTATAAAAGTATTCGTCCTGGTGAATCATACCTTGGTAGTTTTACTGGAAAAAGTGTGATTAATGGAGGCTCCTTAGGGAGAAGAGAAGCAACAGGTAAAGGGGTCTACTTTACATTTCGGTATTTATTACATGATTTTGTCCAAGATAAAGAGAGTTGGTTAGCAGAGCGGGACAATATATTTGCGAAGACAGCATTGTCTTTGAAAGATAGACCTTTAAAACTTGCCTTTCAAGGATTTGGCAATGTAGGCTCAATAGCGGCTCTATCCGCCTATCAATGTAATCATCTTAATAATAAAGTTGTAGCGGTTAGTGACCGAAATGTTACCTTATTCAATTCTGACGGTTTAGATATCCCATCCTTAGTTAAGTTTGTTACCAAAAATAAAGGGGATCTTCCTATTAATGAATCTCAACTGAACGAAGCGAGTATAAAAGCAACTATTTTAAATCGTGAAGATATCCTTATGCTAGATGTCGATGTATTATTTTTAGCAGCATTAGAAAATCAAATTCATCATGATAACATGAAGAAAATTCAAGCCAAGATCATTGTGGAAGGTGCCAACGCACCAGTGACAACCGAAGCGGATGATTACTTAAGTGAAAAAGGAATTATTATTATCCCAGACATATTAGCTAATGCTGGTGGGGTTATCGTTTCGTATTTAGAGTGGCTACAAGGAAGAGAAACGCAATTCTATAGTGAAGAACAAGTATTTGAAAAACTATATGATAAAATGAAAAAAACCTTTGATTCCGTGTTTCCGCAGTTCTTTGGTGATCCATTCTCATTAAGACAAAATTGTTATATCCATGCAGTTATGAAGTTATCGACAATTTTATATCGACAAGGAAAGTTATACTAATATATTGGAATGAACTTGGCTTACAAGATTAATGTAAGCCAAGTTCATTTTAGTACTGAAAAGAAGGGGGAGATAGCAATAGCTAACGCTAAGCAAAGTACAAATATGGACCCTACCTTGGTTTTTCCTTTCCAAAGTGTAATTGAAAAACCAAGTGTGTAAAAGAACATAATTAGCATTATTACCCAAATTAATAATCTCAATCTCTAATCTCCTCTATTCTAGGTAAGTCGCTCTGTCTCCCGAATTTTCCAAGCTTAACTTGAGCTGTTACATTTATCTTCATATCTGGATATGTTTTCATCCAATCAAAATCCTCCCAATCTGAAATAGTACTAAATTTCTTTCTTGCTAATAATGACCAACCAAATGGCTCTGACTTGTATTCTTCTTGAGTTTTTTTAACGAAGTCATTAAATTTATTGTTAAGATTATCTTCTATTGATTCTTTTAGCTTATTTCTTTTCTCTTTGTCCTTATGATAGTCAGTCATACTGTGATTGGACAACACTTCCAGTAATAATGGAACAGTAACATCGATAGTTGGGGTTCCACTTGTTAGCTTCATGTTGAATTCTAATGGACTAGCATTATCCATGCGAAATGCAATTCGATACTTCTCATCAAATGGATCAGGGATTGTACCTATAAAATATCCTGGTTTTAAAGATGGGTTTAATAATATAGCTATTCTTGTTTCTTCGATTGTTAACGTATCAATCATCTTAGCTTCCTTAAATACTGCTGAACCTAAAAATTCTGTTACATTTGATTCTCCTTGAAAATCAAACTCCCCAGCAGTTATTTGTTGAGGGTTTTCACCTGATTGGCTATTTTCGTCTTTTATCGTTGTACCATATATTCCTAAAAATAAATCAGCATCTGCTTCAGTAATGCGAAAAAATTGGTATAATTGTGATTCGGGTATATTACCCATTTCATTCCCCGTAGCTAGTATTTTTTCAAAATATTCATGTGGTCTTGTTTCTAATAAAGGCTTATTATTTTGAAAGAATGTGGCAGTTTCTTCTTTTGTAACTAATAATTTGATGTCTCTTTTTATTTCCATCGATTTAGTTGCATCATAAATCCATCTAATGAAATTCTCGTCTCTAGCAAAATCCTCTGAAATAATAATCATTCGTAACAAATCATATGTAATCTGCTTTGCAATAACCGTATTCGCCATATTTCTAGAGGAAATGAAGTCATCCGCTACAAAGGATATTATCTCTCTTGGTGGTTCCTGTGACCCACCACTTTGTGCAGAAGAACCTGCCTCCGGGTTTGAAATCAAATATGTGATTCTAACACTATTCTCATTATCCTCTACTTTGTCAATTCCAATTGCAATTACAAAGGTAAGCTCTTCTACTTCTTGTTGATCCCAGCATCCACTTAGAATTAGCAAAAGGGCTGGAATCAGGATAAACTTACCTAATATCTCTTTTATTAGCATGTTTAAATTCTCCTTTAAGCTTTGCAATCAACCACATTAAAAATGGTAAGAGGAAAAAGAGAGGTGTTGCAATTAATAGCAACTTTTCTTTTATGTCAAAAATAATAAAGGTAGGATTTTCTGGAATCATACCTATAAATACAACTAATGTAGCTAAAGAAGGGATCAGGTATTCAAAGTGTTTTATTTTGAATAAATGTCCTAATAGAATAGCGTTGATATACAAATATATACTAAATCTTACAAAGGATGCAATAAGCCAAAATGGTAAAAAAAATGCCTCCATATTGATTATAAAACCAAGTGAAATGGTCCGTATTACTTCATGATACGGATAATTTAATTGCATAATAGTTTTGTAGTCAAATAAAAAAATATAACAAACCATCGTAATACTAATGTTTATAATAATGAACATCAGTGCTAACCATGTCCCTTTTTTAAAAACTTTTACACTTTTAATATATGGATAAAATAGAAAAAGATATAGGAAGTCAGCATAAATTGAAAGTCTTAGTGAGCTTTCTTTCACTACATCCCATGCTCCATCACCCAAAATTGGGAATAAAAACGCAGCATTTCCCTGTCCAATTGTTAAGATTAACGCGAGAAATAATGACACTTGGAGATAGGGAAATACTGTCCAGGCAACTGAGCCGATTTGTTCGAAACCTCTTGTTGCGCCATAAGCACATACAAGCATTAATATTCCATAGATGATGATAGTGGGGGTTTTCGTGAAATACATGGTTCCGATAATATCCGTATAGATAGCTGTATCAACAATAACTGCCACAAATGCAACAAGCAAAATTGTTAACAGTATAATAAAGCTAAAAAATTTTCCAAATAGGTGATCGGATACTTCGACTAAACTTTTGCCTTTATAATTGGTAAAAACTTTTATTAATAAGTAGATAGGAATAATTGTTATCAGACCATTAATGATAGGTGCCATCCAACCGGCGTTCTTTATGTACTCAAATAATATAGAGGGTGTGTTGTCCGTTACCTTTGTCCCAACCATAAGTAAGACTATTGCAATATATTCTTTTATTCCTATTAACTGTTTTGATTGTTCCATTTGTACCCCCCTTATCGTTTTTTCAAATCTTTTGGTTTTAAATAACCAGGTCTAAGCATTTCTTTCTGTAATACCTTTCTAAAAATCTTATCGCCGGATGATGCATAGCTTGGTGTTAAAGGAGATAGATATGGTACGCCAAAGGACTTAATGGAAACCATATAAAATATTCCCATGGTAAATAATGCTGTAATTCCATATAAACCCATAAAACTAGCAGAAAATAATAGTAAAAACCTGCTTATTCGGACGGTGAAATTCATACTAATATCACCTATTGCAAAGGAGCTTAAACCACCTAAGGCCACAATTATGACTACGATAGGACTTACGATATTTGCTTGAACAGCTGCCTGCCCTAAAATAAGTGCCCCTACAATACCAATAGTTGGACCAATAGGACTTGGGACACGCAATCCTGCTTCTCTTATCAATTCGAAGGCAAATTCCATAATAAATACTTCAACAGCAGCAGGAAATGGCACCTTTTCTCTAGTAGCAGCAATTGCTAATAATAAATCAGGAGGTACCATTTCTGAATGATAGGTTACCACGGCTACATATAGAGATGAGGTAAATAACGTAATAAATAAAGCTAGTATGCGTAGTAACCTTGTGAAATTCCCGTACGGAAAACGTAAATAGTGTTCTTCTGATGTATGATAGAATGACCAAAATGTTGCAGGAAGCACTAATGCATCTGGCGAATTATCCATTAGTAATACGATATATCCATCTTCTATAAAGGAAGTAGCACGATCTGGTCGTTCTGTATATAATATTGTGGGAAAAATTGAATATTTTCTTTCCTCAATATATTGCTCTAGTAGACTAAGATTTTGAATAGCATCTACATCCAGAGCATTAACTCTGTTTTTTACATTTTGTAATAATTTATCACTCACTAGATCTTTCTCGTATACAATAAATACATCATTTTTTGAACGTTTGGAGATCATGAGTGATTCGACCACTAAGCTCTCACTTTTTACTCTTTTTCGAATTAGCGATATATTGGTAGTTGCCTTTTCATTAAAACCTTCCTTCGGTCCCTTTACGACGTTTTCGTTTTGTGCTTTTTCTACTGACCTACTTTCAAATTTAGCTGCTCCAAGTAAGTATGCATGGTTCTCCCCCTCTACAAATAGTGCAGCATTTCCTTGATTAATCTGGGTAATTATCTCCCCAACTTTGCTAATTCTCTCTATGGATTGAATCATAATAATATCTTCAACTTTTTGGGAAGAACCTTTATTATTAAGTAAAGGACCAATTACATAATCTTCTAGTGCCTTGGAGTCAGTTATAGTATTTATAAAGAGGATTGTTGATTTTTTATTTATTCCAGATATTTCGATGGAACGAAATACTACATCTTGGTTGTCTGGGTAGGAATAAATGGATTTAAATGAATCGATTGTCTTCTCAAGATTAGATTGAATATCAGATTCTTTGAGTTTTATATCCTTACTGGAAGATTGTTCATTTGCTAGGGTCTTCCTGTGAGTTTTTCTAAGTGATTTCTTCAACATATAAAGCCACAACTCCAACTATTGTTTTCTTATACGTTTCCACCTAATAGGAAAAATTATGTAACATAACCAAAAAAATAAAACCCTACAAGTTTAGGGTTTTAACGTAAATAGGGTGAAATATGATCAATTGCTTTTTGTAATTTTTCACTATTTCGTTGATACATTTGTTTTGTCATTTCATTATCGGTTGCCAGAGCAAATAATTCTAAATCAGCCTGACATTTTTTCATTGTTGCCAATAAGAGTGGCTTCTGGGATGGGCTTGGTATTACTAAAGTATCATCGTATAAATCAACTGTTAATTGCCCATCACTATCTACCTGTCCTAGAAATACATTCTCAATACTAACATTCATTTTTTCTAATTCCGTCTCAAGCCACGTAGGATTTAGTGATATATTTGCTAGTGGTTCGAGTAGTGGTTTACCATCCATAATGACAGTTTGTGGTTCACGATCGGGAGCAAGGGTTAAGGTTAAATCTTTTGCTGTAATTGGGCGATTCTCCCTTTTAGGTAACACATTTAACTTGCCAGTTGGTTCAAGAACAGCAAATTCGACATCTGCCACTTTAAAAATATTTCTTTCGCGAAGACTTTCTAGTAAGTCATCAGTCGAATAATGTTCTTTTTTTAGGTTATCTTCCATAATCTTTCCGTTTTGAATAACGACACGACTTTTACCTTGAGTGAAATTCCGAAATGCCTTACTCTTTAAGGAAATTAATTCAACCAAATAAGGAATGATAAACCAAATGAACATGGATATTAATGCAAAGTGGATAGGGCTTTCCAGTGTGCTGACATGGATAGCGACTATACCGCCTAACACAATGCCAGTAATATATTCAAAAATATTTAATTGTGACAGTTGCTTCATCCCAAGCCATTTAGTGAACAAGAACAAAATAACAAGGAGGGAAATAGCTCGAATGATAATTTGAATCCAATCTGGCATAACAATTTATCCTTTCTATTGGTTGTATTGTGGTTCCTCTCTAGATAGCATTAGGACTTGTTTTTCTAAGTCTTTTTTTATCTCAATTATTATCTCCTCAGTTTCACGGTATGCATTTCTGGCGTTGGCTTCATTTGTTTGGTTGACCAGTATTGCTAAGGTAGCTTCTATGTTTTTAATACTTGCATAGCATGTTTTTACCTGCGAACCTACTGTCATGGTAAACCTCCTTACGTTTAACCTTTTGGTTTGAAAATTAATGCTCCTATGAAACCGAATATTATCGCTGCGGAAATACCAGAGCTGGTAACCTCAAACATACCTGTTACCACACCGATGATGCCATGTTTTTCTGCTTCTTGCATGGCTCCATGGACTAAAGAATTACCAAAACTTGTAATTGGTACAGTTGCTCCTGCACCTGCAAAATCGATTAAAGGCTCATATAATCCTAGTCCGTCTAGAATAGCTCCGGCAACGACTAAGATACTCAATGTATGTCCAGGACTTAATTTGAAAACATCAAACATTATTTGGCCAATTACACAGATTAAACCACCAATAACAAAAGCCCAGAAAAAAATCATGTTACATCACTCCCAGCTTCTATGGATACTGCATGAGCAATACATGGAATAGGATCTTTTTGATTCACACTTAAAGGGGAGTGAAGTGCCCCAGTTGCTACCACTAGTATTTTTTCCAATTTACCTTTTTTCATTAAATCCAGGAAATGACCATAAGTCACAACTGCAGAACAAGCAGGTCCACTACCACCCGCAAGTACAGGTTGATCTTCACGGTATACGGTAAGTCCACAGTCAACAAACTTTTCTTCTGGTAGATTTATATCATTTTTATGAAGTAAGTCTAATGCAACTTCCCTTCCAATATGTGCTAAATCACCAGTAATAATAAGATCATAATAAGAAATGTCGACCTCTCTTTCCTTTAGGTGAGAAATAATTGTATCTACTGCAGCTGGTGCCATTGCACCTCCCATATTAAACGGGTCAGTCATTCCCATATCAACAATTTTACCAATCGTTGCTGAGGTTATTTTTGGACCATGGCCTGTTTTAGCAACTAAGGCACATCCTGCACCTGTTACGGTCCATTGAGCAGTAGGTGGTTTCTGTCCACCATATTCCGTTGGATATCGAAATTGTTTTTCGGCTGCAGCATTATGACTAGATGTTCCGCTTAGTATATACTCTGCACCATTTGAATTAATCATAAATGCAGCAAGTGCTAAACTTTCCATTGATGTAGCACATGCACTAAATAAGCCAAAGTAAGGTGAACCAATTGTTTTAGCGGCAAAGCTAGTTGGTGTTATTTGATTAATTAAATCCCCACTGATAAAAAAAGATACTTGTTCTTTTTGGATGGGGCTATTTTTGATGGCGTATTGGCATGCTTCCTCCATCATCATTTGTTGGGCCTTCTCAAAGGATGCCTGTTCTAACCACATATCATCATGTAGGATATTAAAAGCATGTGGAATGTTTCCATTTGCTTCAAATGGACCTCCAACAGTCCCAGTTGAAATAATGACTGGTTTATTTTCAAATATCCATGTGCGATGTCCGGCCAACATTAGAATCCACCCCACGTTATAATAATTGTTTTTATTAAAGCTACAACAAATGCAGAGAAAACACCAAATAGAATAACGGAACCTGCAAGTTTAAACATGTTACCACCGACCCCAAGTACAAATCCTTCTGTACGATGCTCAATGGCAGCAGAGATAACAGCATTACCAAATCCAGTTACTGGAACAGCAGATCCTGCCCCAGAAAATTGGCCAATTCGGTCATACACGCCAAAACCTGTTAGAAGCATTGTAATAAAGATTAATGTAGCAGTAGTAGGATTTCCTGCGGTTTGTTCGGTGAAATCAAAGTAATATATATAAAATGTTGAAATAAGTTGGCCGATAAAACAAATTAATCCACCTATCAAAAATGCTTTTATACAATTTTTAAGGATAGGACGTTTAACCTCTCTTTTATCTTGGAAATCTTGATATTCTTGAGCTTTTGGAGGGAGGTTTTTCTTTTTTTTATCTGCCATATTCATTCCTTCTTTCTATATTTTCTCAGTACTTGGAGTTATGTTTGTTCCTTAAGCAATTTACTTATGTGTTTAAGTTGTTTCTTCAATTCTTTCTTGGAAATAGAATTATTCTGTATTTGTTTTTCAAGTGCTTCCAACTCTATGATAATCTTCTTGTCTGTAGCAAGCTCGACACTAATGTCATCCTTCTTAAATTTCTTATCCATTTCTTTTGATAATTTTTTATTAGTATCTGATAATTGAAACCGTTCGTGATGCGGTACCTCTATGGCAATAATAAGTAATTCGTCGGAATTGACAGCAAATACTTTTTGGATATTATCCTTTTGGGATAATACTTTCTTTGCTTCGTTTGCATATTTCTGATCGTAAGTTTGTTTAGAGGAGATCTGTGTAATATTCACCTTTTCTCCTGTGTTAGATGGTCCAGCTTCATCATTAGAGCAACCAACGATTAAAAACAGAGATAGGATCCCATATATGATTTTGAATTTGTACTTCATCATTTTTTCACCTAATTCTATAAATGATAGAAGAGGGGAGTTACCCTCCCCTTCATTTAAAAACCTTTGTATTGTGGTTCTTCCTGTTCAATTTGTTGCACACGGGTCTCTACACTATCGAGTATATTTTGGGTTTGCTGTGCAGCTTGTTCATACATCTGTTTTGCTTGTTTATTCTCTGTTTGAAGTGCAAACTGTTCGAAGCTTGCTTGCACACTTTTTAAACCAGCAACGGCTTGTTTGATTTGGCTTCCGACTGTCATGTATCTTCCTCCTCAGGGAATAGCTTTCACTTTATAGCATCGTGAAATATTATCGAAATATACTTGTTAGGTGTTTCCAATTTGCACAAAAAAGGTGCCCCAAAATTGGAACACCTTTAGTAATTAGCATTATGATTGTTATTTATCCTATAAAAAAACTGGAAATTTGTTATTATTTTCCTACTGTGAAAATTACTTCGTTTACTTTACTATTTGAATCCTCGGGATGTTCTTTAGTAGTATCTAAAGTATCAGGAATAGATATGGATAGGGTTCCCTCATCAATCCAATTAACGGATAGTATTGGCCAATGGTAATCAAATAAATTGTTAACAATAGCTTCGTTTTCTAATGGAAGGACTTCCCAATTCTCCAAATCAATTACGACAACATTAGATAATGGTAACTCATGCGTAGGTTCCCTATTAAATTTTAGGAACAACTTTGTTTCCTCTGGTGATAATACAACGTGATCAAATAGAGCTAGATCAGCTACTAATAAGCCTGTGTTTTCACTTGATTCATCCAATAATAGGTATGAACATTGACCATCAAGACATGAGAATTCTAATAAATAAATATTATTTTCTTCTTTATTTACAATTTGTTGAATATCCATTTTTTCGATTACAGCTTGTCGGTCTTTAGCTGCATGTAAATAGGCACTAAGAATAGGAATTTGCTTTAGATTTACACGCAGTACCTCATCAGCTAATTTAAATTCAATAAACTCATCTACCTCTTCGTTATCGGTCAATTCCTCGATAAGTTCTGGTTCTTTGGCTACCTCTTCAGGAGGGGTATTTACTTTTACAATTGCAGGCTCGCTATTAGAGCAAGCAACTAGGAAGCATACTATAAAAAATAATACTCCAAATGATTTACGCATAATGTTTTCGACACTCCTGTACAAAGTGTTATTTTGTTCTAATTATACATTATCATTTGGTATCAATAATAGAAAGATCTTTAACATATAAAAAAATCCCCTATGTAGGGGGGAGTACTTTACTACCCGTCAATAATTGTTTAGTTGGCTATTTTTCCTCGACATTTTCCTTCATGCTAACTGCTTTGGTTATTCGGTTTGCACGAATCATGAGTAATACGATTAGAAATATAATAAGTGAAATAGTGATTACTACTGATATCATGGGCGAAACCTCCGTATTATGTTTTCGTATAATAATCCAAATTAGTTATCATTTGTTCATAAATTTTGGTAAACTAAACTTAATAATGGTAATGAGATGAATTTTTATTGTGTGTTTTTCTTGATAAATTATTTATAGGAGCAGGGGGGAGAGAATTTATGAAAACTTTTTTGTTAAAATCTTTGCAAATTGTTGATAGTCAAAATGAAGAAATTGTTAAAACAGACATTGATTTGTTAGATGGTCTCATTATTAACCGAGAAGATGATAATAATACATGGCTTATAGAGGCATTATTAGACAAGAATTATTTAGAATTCTTTAAGGATGTGCAGGAAAAGAAAGAGCAAGTAATGATTGAGGCAAAAATCACAAAACTAACCAATGCACCTGCAACATTTATTACATCGATTGATAGCATTAATAAAATTGGAAAACATATTAATATTATGTTTATGGGGAAAATTATTGATAAAAGAAATAGTAAAATCGAAGAAATGCTTAGTAAATTAATCGAGAAGGGATATGAAGGAGAAGAATTATTAGATAAATTTAAAAAGCTTCTATAATTAAAGGCTAGACCTTTTTACCAGCCTAGCCTTATCATATTTTAGCAGATAGAAAAGCATACATAAATTCGCATTTCATAATTTCGTTTTGATTAGTTATACACCCATAAGAACTCCAGGTTATTTGTTATTTTTGTCGTAAGCCTCTAGTAAGAAATCTACAATATGAACAGCTCTCATTGTATCCGATAGACCTTCACGTTCAATTCCAAGTTTCATTTGTAGTAAGCAACCAGGATTTGCTGTGACAATTGTTTTTGCCTTTGTTTTTTTTGCTTGTTCCATCTTATAGTCCAAAATTTGCATCGACATTTCTGATTCAACAATGTTATAAATACCTGCAGAACCACAACATCTACTTGCATCTTTCATCTCAACATACGTAACACCCTGAATGGATTGTAATAGCTTCCTTGGCTCCATGAACGTTTTTTGACCATTCTTTAAGTGACAGGAATCCTGGTACGTAACAAATTGTTCTTGTAATTGTAGATTTTCTTTTTCAAAATCTAATTCAACTAATATGCTTGTGATATCTTTTATTTTTCCAGAGAATTCCTTGGCACGTTCTGACCACGTTGGATCATCTTTTAATAAATAATCATAATCCACTAAAAATGCACCACAACCACCAGCATTTGTAATGATATAATCAGCACCAACATGCTCAAATGCTTCAATATTTCTTTTTGCCATTTCTTTGGATTTTTCACGTTCACCACTGTGACCATGAAGTGCTCCACAGCAATTTTGAGTATCTGGAATTACAATTTCACATCCTGCATATTGGAGAAGCTTCATAGTTGCATCATTGGTTTTCATAAACATGGTGTCCATTAGACAACCAGAAAAGAATGCAACTTTTTTCTTTTGCCTCTGTAGGGCAGGTAAATGGTTTGGTCTATTTTTTAGTTCTTTCTTTATAGGTACAGGTGGAAGTACCTTTTCCATTGTTCTTAAAGATTCCGGGAAAAAGTTCATAAAACCACTTTTTCTTGCTACCTTTTGTAAGCCAGAACGCTGATAAAAACCAAGCAGATTCGTTGCTGCAACCATCCTATTTTGATGTGGAAAAAGATTGTTAAACACAATTCCGCGCACTGCTTTCTCTGGTATAGATGATTTTTTATTCTGATTTATAATATCACGAGCCTGTTCTAATAGATGACCATATCTTACACCGGATGGGCAAACGGGTTCACAGGCTCTACAACCTAAGCATAAATCAAGTGAGCGCTTAACATCTTCGTCTGGTTCAATTTCTCCATCCACCACTGCCTTCATCATGGCAATTCGTCCACGTGGGGATTGGGATTCATCCATACCAGACTCAATGTAAGTAGGGCAGCTTGGAAGGCAGAAACCGCAACGCATACAGTTAAGCAATTCATCATAATCCATCTTTTCTTTAAATTCAAGAGCAATTCTTTCTTTTTCTACTGTTTTCATTTTTGAACCACCACTCTTTTTTTGTCTAACTCAGCAAATACCTTGCCTGGGTTCATAATGTTATTTGGATCAAACGCTAATTTAATATTACGCATCAAGTCAAGACCAGCTTTACCAACTTTTAAATGTAGGTATGGAAGTTTCATTGCTCCTACACCATGTTCACCAGTTATGGTTCCGCCTAACTCAATCGCCTTGTGGAATATTTCTTCAAATGCTTTTTCAACACGTGCCATTTCTTCTTTATCTCGAATATCGGTTAGACAAGTAGGGTGGAGGTTCCCATCTCCAGCATGACCAAATGTACAAATAGTTACTTGGTTTCTTTCCGCTATTTCTTCTATAGCACTTACCATCTTAGCTATTTCAGAACGAGGTACAGTAGCATCTTCTAAAATAGTAGTTGGTCTTAGACGGGCAAGAGCTGACAAAGCTGCTCTTCTCGCAGTTGTTAATGCCTCAGCTTCTTCATTAGATTTTGCGAGTGTTACTTCAACAGCTTCATTTTCCTTACAAATATTTGCAATTTTAATCATGTCATGTTCGACAACCGTTTTAGGACCGTCTTGTTCGATGATTAAGACGGCTTTAACATTGGTGGGCAAGCCAATCTGGGCAAAATCTTCGACTGCTCGTAAGGTAGGTTGATCTAAAAATTCCAGAGTAGCTGGAATAATTCGATTGGCAATTATTGCTGATACAGATCGTGCTGCAGCATCAAGGTTTTGATAGAGTACTAGCATTGTTTGCTTCGTTTCAGGTTTTGGGATTAGTTTTAATGTTGCTTCTGTAACAATCCCTAAGGTACCTTCTGATCCGACAAATAATCTGGTGAGGTCATAACCAGCAACATCCTTTGCTAGTTTTCCACCAGTTTTTATGATCTCCCCATTTGGTAACACAACTTCTAGCCCCATCACATAATCACGAGTTACACCATATTTTAATCCGCGTAGCCCGCCAGAATTCTCATTAATGTTTCCACCAATTTGTGAAATCTTCATAGAGCTGGGGTCAGGTGGGTAAAAGAATCCTTTGTCCTCAATAGCTTCGATAAGTGTTTGGGTTACGACTCCTGGTTGTGTTCGTACGGTTAGGTTTTCTTCGTCTATTTCCAGGATTTTATTAAAATGTTTCATTAATAACACGATCCCACCATAAAGTGGAGTTGTTCCAGCGCTTAGGTTTGTCCCGGAACCACGAGGTACAATCGGGATGTTATGTTGATTACATAACATCACAATTTCGGCAACTTCTTGTTTATTTCTTGGTGACACAACTGCATCGGGGAAAGATTGGAATCCCGGTGTAGCGTCGTAAGAATAAGATAGTAAACTAGTTTTTGAATCTTGATAGTTTTCATGACCGACAATAGATTGTAACACTTTCTTTAAATGCTCTTCTAACATATAGGCATTCTCCTAATTTTTACTTTCATTCTATAAAAGAAAATGAAATTCGCATATAGATTTTCATACAAAAAATTCAATGAATTTACCTCTTATTTTAGATTTTTATCCAAAAAGTGTAGTCCCATATAAAAAAGGGTAATAGAATATGTGTTTTTAGGGTTATATCCTGTTAATTGTTCGATACGACTTAATCGGTAATGTAACGTATTTATATGAATGTGGAGTTCTTTGGCTGTATGTTTTAGATTCATATTATTTCTTAAGAGTACTTTCAAGGTCTGAAATAGAGGTTCCTCATTTAATAAGCTAGAAAATACTCTATTAACAAAAACCTCTTTGACTTCTATACCAATTTCATCAAAACAAATTTCTAATAATAAATCATCATAGGCAGTAATAGCGCCTTGTTTACCAATTGATTGTGCTTTAATTGCTCTTTGGTAGGATTCCTTTAGGAAAAATGAATCTGATCTAGTTCCAATCCCAATAGATAATATCTTGATGCCTAACGTAGCAGACACATAGCTTTGCAAGGAGTGTAATTGCGATTTTAACTGGTGTAATTCATAGTGCTTTTCTTCCGTTAAAAGTAATATGCGATTATTCCCCCAGCGAATGGCAATACATTCAATTTTTAAACGAAGAAGGCTTAGAATTTCCTTTATCTGGTTGTTGGGTAACTCTTGTTTAATGTCAATAATCGTGCATCTAAAGGGGGGAGGTATATCCACTCCGAGTATATTACCTCTATTAATAAATTCCTTGGTCAGTTCTTCCATTTGAATCCAATCAAAGAAATATGCCTCTACAGCTCTAGCATGCCATTCTGTTTCCTGTACATAGATATTTTCACGAATCAATAGTTCGGTCATTTTTTTCATTACCGAAGCAAATGGGATAATTTTATCTGGGTCACCAGTAATTCCGATAACACCTATTACATTGTTTTTAATTGTGATAGGTAAATTCACACCAGGGCGGATTCCCTCCAACTTTTGGACATGTTTTTCCGATAAGATTGTAGTGGAGTTGTTTTGAATAGTGAGAAAAGCTCCTTCATGAAAGTCTCCTATTCGGGAAGAATCCGTACTGGCGATAATAATAGCTCTCTCATTTAGGATTATGATATCTTCATTAATTAGTTTTTTAGTCTCGTTGATGATCTTCTGGCCTAATTTAGATGTTAGTTCCATTTTTATCCTCCAAATTTCTCTACAAGTCTTTCCAAATCCATTATTTTGATTTATAATCTTTGAATATTATACTTAAGTTTAACCTAGAATTAGTGGTTGGTCGACAAAATCACGACTTCCTATGTGTGGTTGTTTAATGAGTATTAGACAATTTGTCGATAGTAGAGGAAATAAAAAAGAAACATGCTATAATAAAATAGGAGATTTCCTGAAAATACAGGAAATATCAAGGAGTATGAATACTCATGATCTTACCAAAGTCATTTTTACGCTGGATAAACAAATTATCGCCAGTTAGAATTATTTTATTTTTTTATTTATTAGCTGCTATTTTTTCAACGGCATTATTAAGTTTACCTGTTGCGTATCAGGATGGGGTAGAGGTAGCATTTATAGATATAGTCTTTACTGCCGTTAGTGCATTAAGTGTGACTGGGCTAAGCACCATAACCATTTCAGAAACATTGAGTACTACAGGGATTTTTATTCTTGCATTTATTCTTCAGCTTGGCGCAGTTGGTGTTATGGCAATTGGTACGTTTATTTGGCTGTTAATCGGTAAAAAGATTGGGCTAAAGGAACGGCAATTAATTATGACAGATCAAAATCAAACGAATTTTGAAGGCATGGTACGTTTGATTAAGCAGATTTTCATTGTTTTATTAACGGTAGAATTTATTGCATTTATCATCTTGGGTACATATTTTCTAAAGTATTATCAGGCACCTTCTGAGGCGTTTTTTCATGGTTTTTTTGGTACAATTAGCGCTGTTACAAATGGAGGTTTTGATATAACCGGGAATTCACTTATTCCATATAAAGATGACTATTTTATTCAGTTTATAAATATGTTGTTGATTATTTTTGGAGCCATAGGTTTTCCGGTATTAATTGAAATTAAAAGCTTTTTATTTTCAAAGAGGAATAGTCAAAGGTCCATGCATTTTAGTTTATTCACTAAGGTAACGACTTTGACCTTTGGAATCTTAATTGTTGTTGGAAGTATTGTTATTTACTTATTAGATATGCGTAATTTCTTTGTAGGGAAGAGCTGGCATGAAAGTGTATTCTATTCACTTTTTCAATCTGTGACCACTAGGAGTGGTGGGCTCTCTACAATGGATGTAAGTTTGTTGACGGAGTCCAATCATTTGTGGATGTCTTTCTTGATGTTTATTGGTGCATCACCTAGTAGTGCAGGGGGAGGAATCAGAACAACTACATTTGCTTTAGCGGTTATTTTTATAATTACATACGCACGTGGTGGTAGTAGTATACGAATTTTCCGAAGGGAAGTTCATGAAGAAGATCTTATGAAGGCCGTAACAGTTACATTGATGGCTATGTTAATGGTGTTTGTTTCAGTCCTGTTTATTACTACCTATGAACCATTTTCCATCACTGAAATAATGTTTGAGGTTACGTCAGCATTTGGAACCGTTGGACTGTCCTTAGGTATTACAGCTGAGTTATCAACTTTCACAAAAATAATTCTCATGATATTAATGTTTATCGGTAGAGTAGGAATCATTACATTCCTATTTATGTTCAAGAAAACAAAGAGAACAGGGGATTATCACTATCCAAAAGAACGTATTAGTATTGGATAAAATAGATAACAAGCGAGGAGAATCCTTTATGAATCAAGAACACTTACTGTTACCAATGAATAATCAGTTATTATCTTTCTTAAACGAAGCTATATTGTTTGTTGACAAAGGTGGAACCATTCTTGAGGGAAGTGATAAAGCCCTTTCTATATTAAATCTCGATTATTCAGAGGACAATTCGATCGTTGATTACTTAGATTTTCACTTATTATTGGAATCTCCAACTTCCCATCTGTTGATGGAAATTAAGAAAGAAAAAGGAAAGTTATTAGAAGTTAAATCGCTAGTAGTGAAAGAAGACTTGTATTGTTTAATCATAAATGAGCTTTCTATTCGGAATAGAGCGGATGAAATTAAACGGTTTATTAATCAAATTTCGAATAGTTCAGTTGAGGGAATTATTCTATACGGTAAAACAGACATAATCGATTGTGATGAAACATTTGCTACGATGTTTGGCTACTCCAAGGAAGAATTAAAAGGAAAATCAATGGAGCAATTAATTGATCCTAAAAGCTATAAAAAATTGGCTGATTTTGAACATCTTGCATTTAATGGTGTACTTGAACTTAAAGGTGTTCGAAAGGATGGGACCCTTTTTTATATTGAGATGTTTGAATATCCATATTACAAATATGGTAAGATTATTAGGGCTGCAAGTGTAAAAGATGTTACCGAACGAATTGAAACAGAGAATAAAATCGAGTATATGGCTTATTATGATGATTTGACGGACTTGCCAAACCGAAATTTTTTTAATAAGGTTTTAAAAGAAGCGATTTATCAAGCGAAAGAATCTAATGAACAACTTGCTGTTTTTTTCTTGGATATAGACTATTTTAAAGAAATAAATGATACATTAGGATATTCTTTTGGGGATGAGTTACTACGTGCATGCGCTGGGCGTTTAAAAACGTTCCAACAAATGGACACCTTTATTGCTAGAATGAGTGGGGATGAATTCTTAATTTTACAACGTAATACTACAAAGGAAGATTCTAAAAGGCTAGCGAAAGAAATAATTGCTGAATTTGAAATACCAATCAAGATTCGTGAATATGAAATATATACTACACTAAGTATTGGGATAAGCTTATATCCTAATCATGGTAAAACAAATTCAGATCTTATTAAACATGCAGACTCTGCGATGTACGTAATTAAAGGAAAACATAGAAATTATTATAATTTATTTGAATCATCCATTTCAGAAAACTTTAAGTCAATGTTAACGATGGAAGCAGAGCTTAGAAAAGCGCTTAGAGAAAACCAATTTGAGCTTCATTATCAACCACAAAAGAATTTAATAAAAGATGAGGTTGTTGGACTAGAAGCTTTATTACGTTGGAATCATCCTGATAAAGGAGAGATTAGTCCTACAGTGTTCATTCCATTGGCAGAAAAAACAGGGCTTATAATTGATATAGGTGACTGGGTGTTGTCAGAAGCCTGCAGACAGAATAAAGAATGGCAGGATAAAGGCCTTAAGCCATTGACAGTAAGTGTTAATTTATCTGCAAAACAGTTTTATCAGCCCAATTTAGTAGAGAAGGTAAAGCAAGTACTTGACGAGACCGATCTACATCCGAATTATCTTGAGCTTGAGATAACAGAAAGCATGGCAATGTCAAATGAGGAAGAGATTTTAGAGACTTTACATCAGTTACGTGAATTAGGTGTGCTAGTTTCAATTGATGATTTTGGAACTGGATACTCTTCATTTAAGTATCTAAGTGTCTTTCCGATTACAAAGTTGAAGATTGATAAAATGTTTCTAAATGAAAGCCAAAAGGAAAATCAAGCGATTGTAAGATCAATTATTCACATGTCACACTCTTTAAATATGAAAGTTATTGCGGAAGGCGTTGAGACTGCGGAACAGTTAAACTTTCTAGCTAATGAAAGATGTGATGAGATGCAAGGGTACTATTTTAGTAAACCATTGCCAGCTAAGCTGCTGACTAATTTCTTGGCATAGGGTAGATAGATCTAAAGGGGACAGACCCCCAACATGGTAATTTGAGCTATAAGCTAATTGCCATGTTGGGGGTCTGTCCCCTGTGCTGAGTTTATTCCTTTTTATATTCAATACTAATAATCTTTAGTTGATCGTTTTCAAAGCCAACCATGAATTCATACGTTATGTTTTCATTTATTTGTTCTTCTTCATTCGGTTGATTTTTAATTAACGTAACATCTACCTTTATAGATGCATGGTTGTTGTCAACAATAGTAGTCGTTTGATGGTTATATTCAACATCTACAATCTGAATATACCCTTCACGGAAGGAGGGGTATGAGGTTTGTGTTTGAATAGAATCCCCTAATAATGAGTATGCAGCAACGTAATCTCGGATAATGATGCTATCTAAGAAATATTCCATTACATATTCAGCATCTTGTTTAAATTGTGTAGTGTCAATTGTATTCAATAAATCTTCTGTGTTTGTAAATGTTAGTTGACTATTTTGTGCCTCATTTGACCAATTTTCAATCTCCGTAATCACATCGATGATGGGAATACTGAATCCTATTGTACCATCCTCTGTTCCTACTGAGTTAATACCAATGACTTCACCGGTAGTACGATTTATTAGTGGGCCACCACTATTACCATGTGTTATGAGAGCAGAGATTTGATATGCATTATTATAATCATACCCGTCTACAGTAAAATTACGTTCAGTTCCTGAGATTATACCGAGGGTAACTGTATTTTGAAAACCATGTGGACTTCCTAAGGCAATTACCTCGTCACCAATTTCTGCTAATGTATCCGAGTCGATTGCTAATCCGGTTTCACCAGCAAGCTGTGGTACGCGAAGGACCGCAATATCAGTGTTATCACCAATCCCTATTACAGCGGCAGGGTAAACGCGTGCATTAGCTGTTCTAACGTAAATGGTGTCGGCATCTTGAATGACGTGTGCATTGGTTATAATATCGCCTTTTTCATTATAAAGAAAACCTGATCCTGTAAGAGACTGATTATTACTCTGCGCTTCAATTTGAACAACATTTTTTTCGGCTTCATGAACAATTGATTTTAAGTTTATCGTATCATTTTCAGATTGTATTTTTTTAATCATAGGGTTGTTAACTACTAAATTCGTGGATTGCCATTCATAATATAGATAGATTGAATATGCAATACTAAGAATAATTAGGATGATGGAAACAACAATTGGTAATTTTCTTTTCATTTTTATCATAGCTTCACTCCGTCAGATTACTTAATAATTGGTATACCAGGTAATCTTTTTGACTTTAATATCAATATTTTGAACGTCTTGATCTATATCGTAATGCGTAAATTCAAATTTTCCACTTTCCTTAGGATATAAAGTATCTGGGAATACATAAACCTCATTGGATAGAAATTCCGTATCATTCGTAAGTAATGAATACTCTACTAAGATAGAGCTGATTGGAATGGTAGCAATACTCTTAACCTCACCTTTTACAACCAAATTACCTTGGTCATCATTTTCAAGCTTAACAGTATCCACTTCAATTGCATCCGTTTCATTCATTTCGCGTTCTTCAGCAGCTGTATCAATCGCTTGTTGAATTCGCTGTTGTTGGGTGATTTCAAATGATACTTTTTCTTTTTCAATCGTCGTCTGTAGACTGTGTAGTTTTTCTGAGTTTGGTGCATATTTAATTCCATCTTCCACAATTAATTGTGCATCACTAAATTGTTTTTTAGAGAGTTGTTCACTTGCTTTGGTATATGTGAAATCAATTATTTGATTACGGATGTTTTCTGTTATTTGGATAGCTTCAGGATTTTTAATAGAATCAGCTTCCCAGAGTAATACTTTTAATTCATCAATCGATGGATTCTCACCAAGCAAGCTTCTTAACTGTTCAATTTTTATGATATTACGGTGAGAAACAATTTTGTCTACTAGTGCAGTTGCTGCAACACCATCAAAGTTCTTTAATGAAGATTCCGCATCACTAATTAGGGTGAGTGCAGATTGAAAATTACTATTTTCTAACTCCTTATTTGCTTCTTTAAGTATCTCATCTATAGCAAATGTTTTTTGGATGAACTCTAGAGCGGCTTGACCCTGAATAAAATTAGGTTTCTCATCAACTGCTTCTAAAAAATAGTCCTTTGCAGATTGATAATCCTCCTTTTCCAAGCTTTTTTCACCAAGTTCATAGTATTTCTTTGCCTGACTGGTCTGGTTTTGTAAGAAGCTATTAAAAAGGTTAATTGCAAGTAAAACAACAAATAACGTTACAAGAGGAATAAACCAATATTTATTAAATCTTTTCTTTTTTGCAGAACGTAAATGGATATCATTAGGAAGCTTCTCTCCACAAAGTACACAGAAAGTTTCCTCCTCCTTAACAATAGAACCACAATATGGACAGTGTAACAAATAATCACCAACTTCCATTAATTATGTTTAGGAAAATATAAAGGATTAATCCTTCAAGTAGCACCCGTCTAACTGGTGCTTCCGCTTTTTATCTGTTCGATCTTATTCGTCAATAATTTTACTTATATCTTAACATATTTCTCTTTATTTAGGGGTGAGATATGGTATGATATAAAAGGTCAATGGTATTTTTCGCAGATAGGAAAGTTTATAATCTTTCTTGCCTGCATGACTATGGTATTCTCCCCAAAGTCATATGAATACCTAGTTTTCTAAAAATAGTGAAATTATACATATAATAGGTTTAGGAGGTGTCGCATCATGGGAATGGAAACAGTATTTGGTATTCTTTGTTTTGTCATCCTTATCTATTTCATAGGAAGTCTAATTTGGGATAATGAGAAATAAGTAAAACAAGAGTAGAAGTATTAAAATAGGTTGTCTTTATGGATGGAAATCCAAAAGACAACCTTATATATAACTAGCCCTACTTTTTATCTCGTTTTGGCTATTTCACTAAATGGATAAAATACAAATTCAGACTTACCTATAATTTCATCATCCATAATGAAGCCTAAGCCATTTCTAGAATCTTTACTAATGGACCGGTTATCACCCATGACAAAGTATCTTCCTTCTGGGATGGTAATCGGACCAAAACTGCCCGTATGATTTTTTGCATCCTCAGTTAAAAATGTTTGATCATGAAGCTCGTTATTTATATAGAGTTTATGATTTCTTATCTCAATCGTCTCACCGGGTAGGCCTATTACACGTTTTACGTAATTTTTTTCTGGCCGATGGATAATCACAATATCTCCTCTCTCAGGTTCGTCAATCATGTATACAAATTTATTAAATATAACACGTTCTCCATCTTGAAGAGTGGGGTCCATACTGTCGCCCTCAACAATGGAAGTTGCGAATATAAAAGTTCGTAATAAAAATGCTAGAATGATGGCAATAACAATCGCCTTACCCCATTCTACCCATTCGTTTTTTTGTTTCGCTTCGGCCAAAGAAGACATTCCTTTCTTCGTAAAAAGTTCATTGATGTGTTCTATATATAGTTATTATAGCAAGAATAAGGGAAATTAAGTGTAAAAAATGATTTTGAAAGGTAAAAACAATAAAAAATGTCATCCTAGTTGTTCAAAATTATGACGTATGCTAAAGTAATAGAAATAGTAAAGGAGGTATTGTAATTTATTTATGTACGATACTGACAAGCTCCTAAAAGAGATAGAGACACTGAGAAATACAATGAGTACTGTAGCATTGAAACAAGGAATTACTAGTTTAGAATCCATAGCACTTAGCCAAGAATTAGATCGTTTATTAAATATGTATGAACAATTTAAAAAAAATAAGAGTGATACTCAAAATAGAGAAAAGTTAAATCAAAAATAACTATCGTATAGCGAGTAGGGGGGATATATCCAATATATCCCGTCTATTGCTCAATTTATTCAAGTTACTTTAATAGATAATTCTCTAATCGATCAAGTCCCTTTTCTAATGTTGCTTGATTGTAGGCATAAGATAACCTCATATATCCTTCCCCAAAAACGGAAAAACTTCCACCTGGTACTAGTGCGACTTTCGCTTTCCTCACCAAGTCTAACCCTAATACAAAAGAAGACATCTCAGAAGTAGGAAATTTTGGGAAAAGATAAAATGCTCCATTAGGACTATTTACGGAAAGTCCCATTTTAATCAGCCTATTATACACATAGTCTCTTCGAACTTGATAAACCTCTTTCATTTTAATGGGGTCATCTAATCCATTTGTCAAAGCTTCAAGGGCTGCGTATTGACTTATAGATGATGCACAGGATACACTGTACTGATGAACTTTTAGCATGTGTCCTGCTATCCATCTTGGTGCAAGGACATAACCAATTCTAAATCCTGTCATAGAATGTGATTTAGATAGCCCGTTTACAACGATCGTACGGTCTTGTACTTCCGAAAAGCTAGAAATACTAACATGTTTCATATCGTATACTAATTCACTATAGATTTCATCTGCTAGTATGAATATTTTTTTATCCTTTAATACAGCAACAAGCTCTTTTAGTTCAGATTCTGTAAAAGACGCACCAGTTGGATTGGAAGGGTAGGGGAGAACAACACATTTTGTTTTTGATGTAATGGCATTCTCCAGTAACTCCTTTGTCAACTTAAACTCATGTTTTGTTGTATCAACATGGACAGGATTTGAACCAGCAAGCTTGATAAGTGGTTCGTAGCCTGGATATATTGGTGCTGGCAGGATAACCTCATCCCCAGGGTTTAATATCGTACGAAAAACAATATCAATTCCTTGGGATGCTCCTGTTGTAACGATAATTTCATCTTCAGGATGGAAACTTACATTATAATTGGTTCCATATAAATTTGCGATTGCTTTTCTTAGCTCGATAATACCAGCATTATTGGTATAGGTTGTTTGATTTGCTAATAATGCATCCATTGTTGCTTGTTTGATGTGGTCAGGTGTATGGAAATCTGGTTGACCTATCGTAAGGGATACCACATTTTTTTCATCGGAAACCATGTTAAAGAATTTTCGTATGCCAGATATTTCAATTTTATTTACATGTTGGTTTAGTAATTTTTCCATAATCTTTCCTCCAGGATGCTAGATAATTAACTTGCTTTCTGTTGGCATTTCTTTTTTACGCTTTATTTGCATGAAAATAACTGCTCCAATTATAAGTGACATTCCTATCATTTGTACAAAAGTAAACGTTTCTTGAAATATAAAAATTCCAATCAGAGTAGCTACTACTGGTTCAATAGTTGTCAAAATGGAGGCTTTGGATGCCTCCGTTTTATTTAGACCATATGTATATACGATATAAGCAATTGCCGTTGGGAAAAGACCAAGTCCAAAGGCGTAAAAAAGAACTTCTGGATCAATTAATAGTTGTATTTTCTCATGAAATGGGAAAAAAGGAATAAGTGAAACAGAAGCAATAATAAATGTAAATGTCGTAATACTCAAGCTAGAATACTTTTTTAAAGCAAATTTACTAAAGATACTATATAAAGCATAACCAACCCCAGAACCAAGTCCAAAGAGAATGCTTTCCATGGATACTGAATTTAGATTTAGAGGAAGAAGTCCTACAACAAAGCACGTTCCTAGTAGGGTCCCTGATAATGCAAAAAGTTTCTGTTTCGTAAATGCTTCCTTAAACAAGAAATAGGAAAATATAGAGACAAATGCTGGACCAGTATATAGTAAAGCGGTTGCGACCGGTATTGTTGATAATTCGATTGCAGTAAACATACAATAATTGAAAAATATAATACTAAATATCCCTGTTCCAATGAAGTATTTTAGATCTTTCACCGATTTCAAATACAACGTTTTTGGTGATTTAATGACTAAATAGATAATTAATAAGATAGCAGTAGAGGTTGCTCTTAACGTAACAACTTCCATCGGTGTAAATCCATATGTATATAAATTTTTTACAAACCAACCAATTGTACCCCATAATGCAGCACCGAGCATGATTAAGAATACTGCTTTGTTCAAATACATTACCACCTCTCTAGAGCCTTAAGATAATTATAGCAAATTATAGCAAATATAAAGAAAAATAAGTAATAAGCAGATACTAGTCGTATAGATTTCCGTAAATCAGTTTAGAATGATGGATAAGTAGCGAAGGGTGGAAATTATATGGAACAAGGTTTCGTTGATTGGATTAAACTATCACATTTACAGTCATTAGGAATACCAAAGGAGGTCTTTTTTACAATAGTAATATTTTTAGGGATAGTTGGATGCTATTTTATGATTCGTCCTGTTACATTTATCTTAATGTCAATAAAATCTGAAAGGCTATTAAATTACTTACTAAGTGGGCTTTCGTTTATTGTTATTTTTTTCATAGTAGTTCTTTTGATTGGAGAAATAGAGTTATTAACGTATCAGTTATTCAAAGTTACCCTACAAGCTTTAGCGTTATTTGGCCTATTATTATGTGTAGTACATCTAATTAAAACCGTATTTCTTATGAGAAAGAAGGCATAAAAATGTCTCAGTTAGGTATTTACCCTTACTGAGACATTTATTATCGAAACGTTTTTCTTGGAGGCCATTCCATTTTCCCGAGTGACGATGGTGTGAAATAAGAAGATGAATATTGTCGAGTTTTATTAGGTTTCTTACTTGCTGGTTTCCAATCAATATATTGATAGATTATTTTCTTTGCTTGAGATAATGACATTTTCGTTTGGGGATTGCGAAAATCTCGATCAAGTTTTCCTAAATGTTTAAGATTTTGGAAGTCTTCCTTTGTTGGAGGGATATGAAAATAATAATCATCCACCTGAACTAAGAGGGTAGAATGCTGGTTACTTAATTTTGGATGCTCGGAGAAGTGCAACCCAATTTTTTTTGCATGCTTTTCTTTTAATAATCGTTTAATTGTTTCTTTTTTAATAAAGTACAAATGTTGTGGTTCTGGTGCGGTTTTTGCATGTCGGTTTACCGTATAGATAGCTCTTGCTAAGTCAGGCAGTGAAATGGTATTGTTATTTGTCATCGTTATACCTCCTTTCATTGGTTTGTATTAATAGTATCTTAAAGCTTGTCCACTTTCAAATGTTATTTATAATAAATGTCCACTAGTGAGTGTATATGTACAATTTTGTTAATGACCATTTCATACATAATTGATAGAAAATGTGCGGCACTTAAGATTACTGTCACAGCATCTAACCCGCTCTGGAAATACACTCCGCTTTGACTGGTGAGCCTCCTCGTGCTATCGCACTGTGGGGTCTCACCTATGCCTATCCTCCCGCAGGAGTCTCCGTGTATTTCCTTCGCTAGAACAGAGTGAATAATTTAACAACTATCTATAAGTAGAAAACTAAACTAGCGCAGGCAGAATACGTAGACTCCTGCGGGAACAGCACGTGGCCGAAGACCCCACAGAAATGGTCTTTCCTCGAGGAGGCTAAGGCCGTGCTCGCCCCTGTACTGGAAGTGAAAGCGGAGTATTCTGCCGGAGCGGTATCGTACCACTATACTCACTAACTATAGGGGAATTGGACTAGTTACCAAGAATTTTCTATCTAATGTATATCAAAATTCATAAAAAGAAGACATGAAAAAATCCGAACTTATACAAATTCTAACGGAAGAATTCTGATTATAGTTCGGATTTCTCTTTCATTTTGACTAATACTATTTTGTGCCAATCACTATTGCATGTCTTCTATGAAAGCAACCATTTCTTTTATTTGTTCATCGTTAAGTGTCAATCCATTATAGTATTTAATTGCGTTTCCTTCTGGGCTAACAATAGATAACTGTACACCATGCATAAAGATATCTTCTTTAGTTTTCTCTACTGGTACTTTAAAGGATTTCACAGCAAACTCTTTTATTGTGTCAAAATCGTAGCCGGTCAAGAATGTCCAATTGTCTTTATCAAAATCAATTCCTCGTACTTCGCCATATTCTTTTAACACCTCTGGGGTATCATCTTCTGGATCAATACTGAAGGATACAAATTCTACATCTTCGATTCCTTCATCTTTTAAAGCGCGATCTATTTTTTGTTTTGAATAAGTCATTTGTGGGCATTCTGTTTCGCATGTTGTATAAATAAAGTCAGCAATCCATATTTTTCCATCAAAGTCACTTTTACTTACTTGTTCTCCATTTTGATTGGTGAAAGTAAAATCATCTACGGGGTAAGAATAATCACCTTCATATTTTGGACCACATGCAGAAAGTAATAGTATAACTCCAGTTATCATTATAAAAAGAATTTGTTTTTTCATAAGTGTCCTCCGTTATGTAATTTCATTAGGAGATGGAAAGAATCCTTAACTTTCCCGTCTCCACATGTATGAGTTCTTTTCTAACCTATCTTATCATTTAATATCTGTCAAAACTATGGATAATCTGTTACAACTTATGAAAAGCATCCTAAGTTGTAGGTTCCAAGAAGGGAAAGACCTTCTCACCAAAAGAGGAAGCCTATACCGGCTTCCTCAGTCTAGTAATATCCTTTTCCATAGCCTTGATTATAAGCAGTCCCATAACCATAATTATATCCATATCCATATGGCACAGGCACTGGATAAGGAGAAGGATAGGGTACGGGATATCCATAGTATGGATTGAATGCGTTATATAAAAGTGGGCCAGCTACCAATCCAGTCAAAAATGGGACAATCGGCAAAATTCTTTCATCAGTTTGATTATAAAAATTGTAAAATCCTTGAACTTGTTGATAATCCATTAAACTCTCCCTTTCTACATCAACTTATTACCAATATATGCGGGCGTGATGGATTTGGGAGCATGGTTATGCTTTTTTTAAGGTGAATACTGTTATTTCGGGTTTACAGAAAAAGCGATAGGGTAGTCTAGTAGTTCCTATACCTCGGCTAACAAATAAATTTAAATTACTAGTTTCAAATGTATATTTACCCTCTACATATTTTTCCGCATAAATAGGGGTATATAAATGTCCCAGAAACGGTAGTCGTACCTGACCGCCATGGCTGTGCCCTGATAGTTGGACATCTACATGGTGTTGCTTTGTAATATCGGCAAAGTCTGGTTCATGAGAAAGGAGTATAGTAAATAAATCTGGACTAGTATGTTGTAGTGCTTTAGGTAAATTAGGAGAACCGAGAATTACGTCATCAATACCTGCCAAAATGATACGATCTACATCTATTTCAATTACTTGATGACTATTTTTTAGTAGGTTGAAATGGGCCTTTTCCATAACCTCCTGAACAATCTCCGTTCCATAACCGCCATGATCATGGTTTCCGTAGATCCAATACTTTCCCTTCTTTGCATAGAGGTTGTTTAATAGTTGTGTTAGTTTTGGACTCCAATCATATTTATTTGGTTCATCTACTAAATCGCCAGTGAAAACAATAATATCTGGATTTAATCCATTAATTTGATTTATTAAATCTTGGAATTGTTCTAGCGTATATTGAAATCCAATATGCGTATCCGAAAACTGAACTATTTTAAAGTCATTAAACGATGCCGGAATTTTTTTCGATACAATAGATTCGGTTTTGATTGTTAGCAATCCAGGTTCAACATTTCTAGCATAATAATATGTACTGCCTGTTAGCCCAAGTAAGGTAATGGTACCGCCTATTAATTTTTTCAAGAATGATCTTCTATTCATATGTCACCTTCTTGAACCTTAATGTTAATAAATTATAGCATACATACCTTTATAGTAAAGTATGATAGGGCATAAAATATCGTGATTTTTGACTTTTTTAATAAATAGAAATAGTATGAATGTATATTGGCGATAGGAGGAATATTTTTATGGGAAATGAAACGGTTATTGTAACCGGTAGTTCTAGTGGTATGGGAAAATATATGGCAAAAAAATTTGCAGATGAAGGAATAAATGTAGTTTTAACGGGTAGGACAGAAGATAAACTTGTAGCTGTAAAGAATGAATTAGCTGAAACAGCAAAGGGCGAGCTCCATATTATACCCATGGATGTACGAAAGCCTGAAGATGTTGAGCGAATGGTTTCCGAAACGGTGAATCGTTTTGGTAGAATCGATCATTTAGTAAATAACGCTGCCGGAAACTTTATTTGTTTTGCTGAAGATTTATCGGTAAATGGTTGGAATTCTGTTATTGATATTGTTCTTAATGGTACATTTTACTGTTCAAGTGAAGTCGGACGGTATTGGATTAAGGAGAATATTCAAGGATCCATCCTTAACATGGTAGCAACATATGCATGGAATGCTGGAGCCGGAGTTATTCACTCATCGGCAGCTAAGGCTGGTGTCTTAAATATGACAAGAACACTTGCTGTAGAATGGGGTACAAAGTATGGAATTCGGGTAAATGCTATTGCACCAGGACCAATAGAAAGGACAGGTGGGGCTGAGAAGTTATTTCTGTCTGAAGAAGCGGCAAAGAGAACGCTAGAATCTGTACCGCTTGGTAGACTTGGTAAACCAGAAGAAATAGCTGAATTAGCATTTTTCCTATTATCAGATAAAGCAGCTTACATAAATGGGGAAGTTATAACAATGGATGGTGGCCAATGGTTAAATAAATTTCCGTTCTAAGGTTTATAAGAAATCATAAGGAAAAGGCTGGGACATACTTAAGTTTTGGGTTACTTTCTATATACAGTAAAGTTATGTCCAAGCCATTTTATTCAATTACAATGAATACATGTATGTGATGAAATGTTTTTACCTTCAATTTGAAGGGTACAGTGATTGATGTTGAATGAATTCTTTAATATTTCATTGCCTTTAGTAATCAATTCATCTCGATCAATATCCTCCTCAACGACTATATGGCAGCTTAACATTGGTAATACTGACGTAATAGACCAAATATTCAGGTCATAAACATTGACTACGCCTTCTATTTTTATCAGTTCTTTAAGGATATCATTAGGTTGAATGTTATTCGGCTTCCCCTCCATTAACACATGAAGAGAATCTCTGGTTACCCGAAATCCAGAGATAATGATAAGGATTGCGACAATGATACTAGCAATGGGGTCAGCCATATACCACCCGAAGGCTATGATTAAGAGACCGGCAACGATAGCTCCAACTGAACCTAATAAATCGCCAATAACATGTAATAGAGCACTTCTAATATTTAAATTATCCTTTGAATCACCTTTCATCAATAGAAACGCGACACCAATATTTACAAAAAGTCCAAGGGTAGCGATAAAAATCATACTAGAGTCCACCTTTTGGGGTTCAACAAAACGAGTTATCGCTTCATAGAATATATAAAGAGAAATAATGATTAACGTAACACCATTTAAAAATGCCGCTATAACTTCAAATCGTTTATAGCCATATGTTTTCTCCTTAGTAGCCTTACGTTCTCCAATTTTAAAAGCAACTAGACTTAAGCCTAAAGCAGCAGCATCACTTAGCATATGACCTGCATCAGAGACCAGAGCCAAACTATTCGTTAGAAATCCACCAATTGCCTCTACAATCATAAACGTAAAAATAGCTATAAAACTGATTAGAAGAACACGTTTATTTGTGGTATGGTGATGGTTATGGTAGTGATTCCCCATTTATTACCCTCCAGTCGTATGTTTTGAATGGTCAATTGTTTGTTCTTCATTACATGATAATCATCTTTTGAGTAAAAATACATGTTTTTCTTATGGCGGTTTTTAACTAGTCTTAGCTTTTTAAATATCTTAGTTGATGGGGATTAGTTGATCCCTGCATTTCTAATTCATTCGAGATATTTGTAACCTCTTTTATTATTTTAATTTCAATTATTATGCGCTATGTCGTACATGCTAAAATTGGTAAAAGTATGATACACTAATTATAGTTAATTTGAAATCCTTAAAATAACTAAAAAGTGTAACCCCCTTCATCTGGATTTGTACCTGAGTAAGTTTTGTAAAAAGGAGCGGGTATTATGAGTTTATTACAAGATAGGGAACTGACATCACTAACAATTGCGGATATGATGATTCCATCTGAGAAAGTTGCTCATGTTCAAGTGAATAACCCTTTGGAGCATGCCCTTTTAGTTTTAGTTAAATCAGGTTATTCAGCAGTGCCAGTATTAGATTCAACGTACAAATTAGAAGGTACAGTTGGGAAAACTAAAATACTAAATGAAATATTAGGACTAGAACGATTCGAAATTGATCGTTTATCCGAATTACAAGTTAAAGATGTAATGGTAACAGAAATACCAAAATTACTTAAAGAAGATACGTTAGTAGATGGCCTAAAAGCATTAATAAATTATCCATTTGTTTGTGTAGTGGATGAGGAAGGGTATTTTGATGGTATTCTCACAAGAAGGGCAATTCTAAAAGAAATAAGAAAAGATATCTATTCTGGAAAAAATAAACCAACAAGCTAAAGAGAAAATCCTTTGCAGATTATGCAAAGGATTTTTTTGCATGGAGTATAAGTTAAAAAAATATTACCCAATGATTTCATCAATAAATGAGGAAAAGGGAAAAGATAACTGTTTTTAAACAGGTTTCAGGAGTATTCACTTAACGTGTTACTGGGTTTATTTAATCTGATCTAGGTCCAGATTAAATAAACTAAAGGAGTTTAAGTTTTTCATTGCCCAAATGCAATCACCATGTTAAAGTGAAAATTATAAAAATTAGGAGGTAGCTGCACCATGAAAATGATGGACGCCAATGAAATTATTGATTTTATATCCAATAGCACGAAAAGTACACCTGTTAAAGTTTATATAAAAGGAGAAAAATTACATACCTTACCATTTGGAAATATTCAATCATTTGTAGAACAAAATAGTGGTGTCTTATTTGGAGAATGGAAAGAAATTTCTAATTTTCTCGAAGACAATAAAACTGTCATTACAGATTATGTGGTTGAAAATGACCGAAGAAATTCAGCTATTCCATTATTAGATTTAAAAAATATTAATGCAAGAATTGAGCCTGGTGCTGTAATTCGGGACCAAGTAGAAATCGGTGATGGTGTGGTAATCATGATGGGGGCTATGATTAATATAGGTGCAGTGATTGGCGAAGGTACGATGATTGACATGAATGCAGTGTTAGGTGGTCGTGCAACTGTAGGGAAGAACTGTCATATTGGTGCGGGAACCGTGTTAGCTGGGGTTATTGAGCCACCATCTGCAAAGCCAGTTGTTGTCGAAGATGATGTAGTAATCGGTGCGAATGTCGTTGTATTGGAAGGTGTAACGATTGGAAAAGGTGCAGTTGTAGCGGCTGGTGCTGTAGTTACGAAAGACGTTGCGCCAAATACGTTAGTTGCTGGAACACCAGCAAAAGTCCTTAAAGATATTGATGAGAGAACGAAAGCAAAAACGGAAATTAAGCAAGAGCTTCGTAAATTAGATAATTAAAGTTGGGTGAGGAGTATGGAGTTTGAGAAACTTAAACAAATTCGTCGATCTTTACATCAAATTCCGGAACTGGGATTTAAGGAATTTAAAACACAAGAATATCTCTTGCAGATAATAAAGGAGATATCAACAGAACAAGTTGAAATTCGAACTTGGAGAACAGGAATCCTTGTCAAGGTTCCCGGTACAAACCCTAAACAAACCATTGGATATAGAGCTGATATTGATGGACTTCCTATTAAAGAGAACACAGGATTTGATTATTCCTCCAAACATATTGAAAATATGCATGCCTGTGGTCATGATTTTCATATGACTATTGCTTTAGGAGCATTAAAATCTATCATAGACAATCCAATACAGGATAATGTCGTATTCGTTTTTCAGCCTGCAGAAGAAGGACCAGGTGGTGCTCTACCAATGCTACAGTCACAAACTTTTAAAATGTGGAAACCAGACTGTATTTTTGCGTTGCATATTGCACCAGAATATCCGGTTGGAACAGTTGCCAGTAAGCCAGGTTTACTATTCGCTAATACAAGTGAACTCTTTATCGATTTTAAAGGGAAAGGTGGTCATGCTGCCTATCCTCATTTGACAAAAGACATGACAGTAGCAGCAGGAAGTTTTATTTCACAGATTCAATCAATAGTATCACGAGCTTTGAATCCGCTTGATAGTGCAGTAGTTACGATTGGAAAAATGACGAGTGGTAATGTTCAAAATGCAATTGCTGAAACAGCTAGACTAGAAGGAACAATACGTACCTTAAATCCATCCGTAATTAATACGGTTAAGAATAAATTAGAAGCAATAGCTCGTGGATTTGAAGTGAGTTATGATTGCGAAATTAATTTGGATTATGGCTCAAACTATTACCAGGTATTCAATGAATCCAATTATATTAGTCTATTTAAACAAGCAATGCATTCAACGCCAATTCGTTATGTAGAAGCAAAAGAAGCGATGACTGGCGAAGATTTTGGTTTTATGTTACATGAGATACCTGGATTTATGTTTTGGCTTGGAGTAGACTCTGATTATGGATTACACCACGCTAAAATCAATCCAAAAGAAGAGGCATTAACTGTCGGGGTCCTTGCAGTAGTTAAGGTTTTACAAACATTATCTAATAATGTTGCCTAGGTCGCATATCTTCTTTACTTTCGGTCAAACTATACATGTAAATTTGTATACTTAGAGGAGTGAAGAAAATGGCAAGAATCGGGGTAGAAGGGTCCCTTACAGATGTAAAAGAAGCATTAATGGCAATGGGGCATGAGGTCATTGAATTGAAATCAGAAGCTGATACTGCTCACTGTGATTGTTGTGTGATTTCCGGACTGGATAAGGACGTCATGGGTATGACAGACACAAGTATTGCGGGTCCTGTTATCAGTGCAAGTGGTCAAAATGCTGAAGAAATTGCACAAATGGTTAACGAGAAATTAAGTTAATGATAAAGAGGCTTCTCAATTTGGAGAAGCCTCTTTAAATTTAGTCTAATAAAAATAAAAAATATTTTTAAAAAATTAAGTAAAAGTTATGGTAATTTATTTCGGTAACCGTTATATTAGTAATTACGTGTTATAGAAATTTCAACATTGGGGGAGGAAAAATAGGGTGGATACATTTAGGAAGCTTAAAGAATTTTATTGGCCGTATCGAAAGTACTTTTTCTGGTCGCTTTTCTTCTTGTTCTTTGTAACGGTCATAACAGTTGTCTATCCAATAATCTTACAGATAACAATTGATGAAGTAGTTGCGAAAGAGAAGTATGAATTAATACCATGGATAGCTACTGTATTTTTTGTTTTGATGTTAATTAAAGGGATTGCCACTTTTTATCATCAGTTTTTAGGAGAGCGTTTTGGGGTTGTCACGGTTTATAAATTACGAGACGCTCTGTATAAAAAGCTCCAAATTCTATCTTTTAAATATTATGATAACGCAAAAACAGGGGATATCATGTCTCGTCTCACTTCAGATGTGGAAGGGTTCCGCTTTTTCCTGTCATTTGGATTTGCTGAATTAATTCGTATTATTTTATTAATTGGTATTAGTTTAAGTGTAATGTTTTATTATTCTGTTCCGTTAACGCTGGTCACAATGGCAGCTATGCCGTTTTTGATTATTGTTGTAATGAGATTTGAAAAGGTTGCACATCCAGCATTCCGAGGAATTCGTAAATCATTTGGTAAGCTAAATACGAGAGTACAAGAAAATATTAGTGGAATGCAAACTGTAAAATCTTTATCGCGAGAGGATTTCGAAATAGGAAGATTTTCTAATTCTAATGATGACTATCGTAAAAATTACATTAGCACCTCTGAACTTTGGGCAAAGTTCTTTCCATTGATGGAGTTCATTGGTAATGTTTGTGCGGTAGCATTACTCGCTTTTGGCGGTTATCTAGTTATAGCTGGAAATCTTGCGTTAGGAGAGCTAATGGCTTTCTTCAGTTTAGTTTGGTACATTATGGGACCTCTAATGAACGTTGGTTATGTTATTAATATGTTCTCTCAGGCTAAAGCATCTGGGGAACGACTAAGAGAAATCCTAGAAGAACATGAAGATATTATCGTAAAAGAAAACGCTGTAAAAGACCATATTGAAGGCCATGTGACTTTTAAGGATGTAACATTGACCTATACAAAAGATGATGACTCTGCTTTGAAGAATATTAGTTTTGATGCACCTCCAGGTAAAACTATTGGTTTGATTGGCTCTACTGGATCAGGTAAAACAAGTGTTACTCAATTAATTACACGTTTTTATGAGCCGGAAAGTGGCGAGGTGTTAGTAGATGGCAGGCCTGTTAAAGAATATGATTTAAAGACGTTAAGGAATCATATTGGTTTTGTATTACAGGAATCGTTCTTATTCTCCACCTCTATCCGGGAGAATATTGCTTATGGTAATCCGGATGCTACAGATGAACAAATTATTGAAGCAGCAAAACGAGCTCAAGCACATGATTTTATCATGGAAATGCCAAAAGGATATGATACTTTACTAGGTGAAAGAGGTATGGGGCTTTCAGGTGGTCAAAAACAACGTATCGCGATTGCTCGAGCAATATGTGTCGACCCTAGTATTCTAGTATTAGATGATGCTACAAGTGCAGTAGATATGGAAACTGAATTCCAGATACAAAAAGCTTTAAAGGAAGTAATGAAAGGCAGAACATCATTTATTATTGCCCATCGAATCTCTTCTTTAAAGCATGCAGATGAAATACTAGTATTAGAGAATGGAAAAGTAGTAGAACGTGGAACACACGATGAATTGCTTCGTAAAGAGAATGGAGCATATAAACGAATTTATGACATTCAATATCAAGACCATGATGCAATCATGAATTCCGTGAATTAAAGGGGGGGACGTAGTTGGCTACCAAAGATATGAAGTTAAAAGAAAAACGACATTTAAAACGATTTTATTATTCGGTCGACCAGGCAATTGAGAAACCCTTTAACTGGAAACAAATATGGCGTTTAATTGTCTATTTAAAGCCATATACAAGAACGTATTTACTAGGTGCAATACTCGCTATGGTCGTATCTACTGCAATTAGATTAGCAATACCTCTTTTGATTGGTAAAGCTGCTTTTGACACTGCAATCAAAAATGAAGATACAACATTATTAATTAACCTTGTAATAATAATAGGAGTTCTATATTTAATAAGCTATATTGCCAATTATTTACGAATTAAATGGGTTAACCTACTTGGGCAGAATGTTATCTATGATTTACGGCAACACTTATTTACCCATGTACAAGGATTATCGAATAACTTCTTTGATTCGAGATCAGCTGGATCTATCCTAGTAAGAATTATGAATGATACGAACTCGCTACAGGATTTATTCTCAAACGGTATCATCAACCTTCTAATGGATATTGCGACATTAATTGGTATCGTTACGATATTATTTACCTTAAGTCCGAAATTAGCAATCGCAGTATTGGTAATTTTGCCATTAATGTTCTATATTTCGACGGTTCTTAGAAGGAAGATCAGACGTACTTGGCAAGAGGTCCGAATTCAACAATCTCGAATGAATTCACATTTAAATGAGAGTATTCAAGGTATACGTATTACCCAATCCTTTACTCAGGAAAAAGAAAATACAGAGTTCTTTGATGGATTAAATACAGATAACTATAATGCTTGGATTAATGCTACGAAAAAGAGCGCTATGTTCCGCCCATTTGTAGAAATGAGCAATGCTGTTGGTACGGTAATACTTATTGCTTACGGAGCCCATTTAATTATATTAGGCCCATCAAACGGTGGAATTGAACTAGGTACATTTATTGCATTTGCCTTCTTCCTTGGGATGTTCTGGGATCCAATTTCACGTCTTGGTCAAATGTATAATCAGTTATTAGTAGCCATGGCATCATCTGAACGTATTTTTGAATACTTAGATGAGAAGCCAAATGTTGATGAAGTTGAAAATCCTTATGAATTTAAAGAAATGAAAGGACATATTGAGTTTGATAAAGTTCAATTCTCCTATGACCAAGATCGAATTGCTCTACATGAGATATCACTTGAAATGAAGTCGGGCCAAACAATTGCTCTTGTTGGTCATACTGGAAGTGGTAAATCAACAATTGCAAACTTAATTAGTCGTTTCTATGATCCAACACAAGGTCAAGTAAAAATTGATGGTCAAAATTTACGTGAAACATCACTAAAGAGTTTACGCCAACATATCAGTGTAGTACTTCAGGATACCTTTATCTTTTCAGGTACTATCATGGAAAATATTCGCTTCGGTCGTCCAGATGCTAGTGATGAAGAGGTAATCGAAGCGGCTAAAACAGTAGGGGCAGATGACTTCATCTCGCGTTTAGCGAAAGGCTATCAAACAGAAGTAGAGGAAAGAGGTAATATTCTTTCTGCAGGAGAAAGACAATTATTATCCTTTGCTCGAGCGCTACTTGCTAATCCAAGTATTATTATTTTGGATGAAGCAACAGCAAGTATTGATACAGAAACTGAATTAAAAATTCAGGGAGCCCTTCGCAGACTACTGAAAGGAAGAACTTCTATCATAATTGCACACAGGCTTTCTACTATTAGAGAAGCAGATAATATTTATGTTTTAGAACATGGAAAGATATTAGAAAATGGCAGCCACGATGAGTTAATGGAATCCAAAGGTGAATATTATGAATTAGTACGTTCACAGTTCCAAATGCTTGATGCAATATAAAAGATGAAGAAGCAAATCCTAAAGGAATTGCTTCTTTTTCTTTCAATTGGTAAAGTATTAATTATCACGTTATGTCAGGGAGGAACTACTGTGAGAAAAGAGTTTGCGGTAATTGGTTTAGGTCGATTCGGAGGAAGCATTTGTCAGGAATTAAATAGAGAAGGTATGGAAGTATTAGCGATTGATCGTGATGAAGAAAAAGTTAATCAATATAAACATATCGCCTCTCATGCTGTAATAGCAGATTCAACAGATGAAACGACACTAAAGGAATTAGGAATTAAAAATATAGATCATGTAATTGTTGCAATTGGAGACAATATTCAAGCAAGTATCCTAACAACAGTTGTTCTTGTTGAATTAGGTGTAAAGCGAATAACAGTAAAAGCCCAGAATGATTATCACGCAAAGATTTTACATAAGATTGGTGCACATCAAGTGGTACACCCAGAAAGAGATATGGGTCGAAGAATAGCACATAGTATTATTTCTAATAATATTGTTGATTATCTAGAGCTTTCAGATGATCATAGTATTGTTGAAGTCAAAGCAGGAAAGAAGATGGTAGGTAAGTCAATTATTGGACTAGATATCCGTGCAAAATACGGATGTACCGTAGTAGCAATAAAGCAAGGAACCAACATAAACGTCTCACCAACACCGGATGACATACTAACTAAAGATGACATCCTAGTAGTCGTAGGAGCAGATAAAGACATCGCTAGATTTGAAAGACAATTGGTGATAGATGAGTAATGAAAATTAGCAGAAAATGTTTCTGTGGTTACTCTTCCATCGAAAGCCTTGTCTTGCAAGATGATAGGCAAGGGTGACACCGCAGTAACAAAAGCTGCGATGATTTTCGCGAGTAGATGCGTCCCTTTGCTTGGTAGTAAAAGCAAAGGGCGTTCTGGTAGCGGGTTTGGCAAGAGAGCAAACAAAAAGGAAGTTTCTCCATAACTCGGGAAACTTCCTTTTTAAATTACACTTCCATAATAATCGGTAAAACCATAGGGCGACGTTTTGTTTTCTCATAAAGGAATGGTGCAATGGTATCGGTAATTTCATTTTTAATTTCTGACCATTGTGTTGTTTTTCTTTCCATTACCTTATTTAAATGAGTCGCAACAAGTTTTTGAGCTTCATTTATCATATCTTCTGATTCACGCATATACACAAATCCGCGAGAAATAATATCAGGGCCAGCAGCAATCTTAAATTCCTTCATGTTAATGCTGACAACAACGATTACCAGTCCTTCTTCAGAAAGGATACGACGATCACGTAGGACGATGTTCCCAATGTCACCGATACCGCTTCCGTCCACAAATACATTTCCAGAAGGGATTCTTCCAGCAACTTGTGCACTATCTTTACTTAGTGCAAGGACATCTCCATTATCCATAACAAAAGAATCTTCTAGAGCCACTCCACACATCTCTGCAAGTTTTGTGTGTTCAACTAACATTCGATATTCTCCGTGGATTGGCAAGAAGAACTTAGGATTCATCAATCGAAGCATTAACTTTTGTTCTTCTTGACTACCATGACCAGAGGTGTGAATGTTATTCAACTTACCATGGATAACATCTGCACCTGCACGGTACAACATATTGATGATTTTGCTAACACTAAGTGTATTTCCTGGGATTGGTGAGGAAGAAAACACTACTGTGTCACCTGGTATAATTTGAATTTGTCTATGTGTACCGTTAGCAATACGCGATAATGCTGCCATTGCTTCACCTTGTGATCCAGTACATAGAATGGTTACCTCATTTGCCGGCAGGCGATTAATTTCATTTGCTTCAATAAAAGTACCTTTTGGAGCTTGAATATACCCAAGTTCTTGTCCTAAGTTAATTGCAGACTCCATGCTCCGTCCAAATACAGCAACTTTACGGTTATGTTTTACAGCTGCTTCAACCATTTGTTGAAGTCTGTAAATATTGGAAGCGAAAGTAGCAAAAATAATTCTTCCATCAACTCGGCTAAAGATTTCACTAATATTTTGTCCAACAACTTTTTCGGACAGTGTAAAACCTGGAACTTCACTATTTGTACTATCAGATAGAAGGCAAAGCACTCCTTCTTTTCCTATCTCTGCCATTTTTGTTATGTTAGCTGGATCCCCAACAGGTGTGAAGTCGAATTTGAAATCACCAGTATGAACTATATTACCTGGTGGAGTTTTTACGACAATACCGTATGAGTCCGGAATACTATGTGTGGTACGGAAAAAGCTTACGGATGTTTTTCGGAATTTTATGACATCATCTTCTTGAATGGGAATTAATTTCGCATTTCTTAATAGTCCATGTTCTTCTAATTTGTTTCTAATTAAGCCGAGCGCTAGCTTACCTGCGTAAATCGGTACGTTGATTTCACGCAGTAAATATGGAATTCCGCCAATATGGTCTTCGTGACCATGAGTTACAATTAAGCCTTTAATTTTATCTTGATTTTGCACTAAGTACGTATAATCTGGAATAACGTAATCGATTCCGAGTAGTTCGTCTTCAGGAAATTTAATACCAGCATCTATTAAGATAATTTCATCTTGAAATTGAACTGCATACGTATTTTTTCCTATTTCACCTAGTCCACCTAATGCAAATACCGCTGCTTGATCATTTTTAACAAACTTCATACCTATATAGTCTCCAAGTGAAATTCTTCTGATTTCTTTTCGTATTCTAGATGGGCTTCTTTAAGTGGCTGGATAAATTCAATATTAAGCTCTCGGTCTTTTAATTTTAGTCTTACTTCTTTTTCAGATTCTGCTTCTACGTAGAGGCTCTTAGAACGTTCTCGTATTGGTACTTCATACGAAGATTCTTGATAAATTACTTTGAATATCATACTATCTCTCCTGTCTCTCTCTAAAACATAAATTTTCCATTCAAAAAAATCATAAAAAGAAAAGCTAATAAGTATTAATAATAGAGCCTAAGCTTTTTATGTAGTCATCTCCGGGTAGATAATCCGGTAATTATAATTTTTTATACAATTTTAATACATTGATAGTCATCCGGTCTATCATCCAATATAACTAATTCCACATTTAATTCCGTTTAATCCATCACTTAACAAAAAGACAGGTAATAATGTTGTTAGATAAATCATTATCGGTAGATTGGCATATCATTATACCCTGTCTTTACTTCTTCTTTATTCTTTAAAAGTTGTCGGTACACGTCCCCGGCCTAAAAAATCTTTCCAACGCTTCTTTAGCTTTTCTTTTAGGCGACGTAACATAAGGACATACACTCCTTTCCCAAGATTAAAGAAAAGCATATAAAAACTTCTACCGTCCAATCCCTCTTATCTATAGTATAGTATGGATTTGAAAATATTGAAATAAAAATCATTCATTTACTATAAAAATATTTTATAGAGAAACCCAAAGAAGGTTAGTTAGATACCAAGGTCCAGTTTACTTATCTATATTTTTGTCATTATTATTATTTCTATGCATTAATATATAAAAGGGTTTGACACAGTAAATGCGTCAAACCCTTAGTTAATCTATCGATTTTGAGTTCTCTGGAATTTCAAATGGGTTTTCTTTATTAATGTGGTCATAAAACATGACACCATTCAGATGGTCAATCTCATGTTGAAATACAATTGCTGCATAATCTTTTAATCTAAGTTTGATTGCATTGCCTTCAAGGTCAGTAGCTTTTACTGTAATCCGTGCATATCTTGGAACAAAGCCTTCCACATTTCGATCAACCGATAAACAGCCCTCACCAACAGTTAGGTATGCTTTTTCCACTGAATGGCTTACAATTTTCGGATTAAATAGTCCATAACTGAAGAGTTTGCCACTAATGTCCTCGAAATGTAACGCTATCATTCTTTTTTCTATTCCTAACTGGGGTGCTGCTATACCAACACCAGGTCTAAGATTGTATTTGGCACATACTTTTTCATCTTGACTATTCTTTAAAAACTCTAGCATATCTTGTAATAATGAAAGCTCCTCCTCTGAGGGAGGTAAAGATACTTCATTAGCAACTTTGCGAAGAGAGGGGTGGCCCTCACGAACTACGTCTTCCATTGTTAGCATGTATTTCACTCCATTTCATTTCTTATAATGATTCTTTATAATTTATCATATTATAATCATTAAAATAGTTTATCATAAATTTAGTTTTAAAGGCATATTTTTACTTTAGACATGCTATATAATTAGTGATTTCATCTATGTGGTTTTGTGATATACTAAGTATCAGTTCAGTACAAACTAATCATCGTAGAACTGTAAGAGGGGGACATATTAACGTGATGTTTAAACATGTATTGGGAATATTATCAATAGGATTTGTTTTGTTTTTAGCAGGATGCGGGAATAATCCAGAAACGGAGATATACAACCATTTAGAAGCTGCTGTCCAGTTGGAAGATGATTTTCAAAAACAGCAAGATGAAATTACCAAGCTTGAACAAGAAGAACAAGAGCTATATAAAGAAATAATTGAGCTGGGTATAGAAGAGATGGAACAAATTCAGGAACTTATAAATAAAGCTATTGCTTCTATTGAAGAACGTTCTGTGAATATCCAATCCGAGAAAAAAAGTTTAGATGCATCTCGTGAGGAATTTGTGAAATCAGAAGCTCTAATAGAAGAAATAAAAGATGAAGAAGTTAAAGGGAAGGCTGTATCGATGTATGAAGCTATGATAAAACGTTTTGAGGCATATGAAACACTTCATAAAACATACAACGAATCGTTGACATTAGAAAAGGAATTATACGAAAAGTTCCTAAAAGATGACCTTGAAGAAGAAGAATTGCAAGCTCATATTGAAAAAGTTAACCTAAAATATCAAGAGGTAATTAAAGCAAATGAAACATTTAATGACTACACTTCGAAGTATAATGAATTAAAAAAGAACTTTTATGAAGCTGCAGAAATTAATGTTACTTATATAGAAAATAATTAATATTTGTACTCATCGCTATAGCGATGAGTATTTTTTTGTTATTTGAACTATATACATGAAAATGATACAGAAAGTATGTGAAACTATAACAGTTAATTAGCAAATATACACGAGATAATAAAAAGCGCTGAAAAAAATAGATAAACTTAAATCAAAGTAGTTGACCGAATGGAATTGGATACGCTAAACTTTAATTGTGTTAAAAATTGTACCAGTAATTTTTGCGAAGTTTATGTAACAGTTTATTATTATTTCTACACCAGGATAGACACCTGCGTTTTACACATATACAAATTCAGCAAATAGGTACAGATTTTCCTAGTTTTTGGGAAGGATAGTAAAGATAATTTTAAAAGGATATAGGAAAGGAAGAGGTGAACTATTTTGAAACACGTTTTAGAAAGTGTTGAAAGTCAGTTCGAAATGTTCCAGATTCTTAATGAAGATGGAAAGATTGTCAATAAGGATGACATGCCAGATTTATCAGATGATGAATTAAAAGAGCTAATGAGAAGAATGGTTTATACTCGTATTCTTGATCAACGTTCTATCGCTTTAAATCGTCAAGGACGTTTAGGGTTCTATGCACCAACAGCTGGTCAAGAAGCATCCCAATTAGGAAGCCATTTTGCGCTTGAAAAGGATGATTATATTTTACCGGGATACCGTGACGTTCCTCAGTTGATTTGGCATGGTTTACCACTCTATCAAGCATTCTTATTCTCTAAAGGACACTTCCATGGGAACCAAATGCCAGAGGGAGTTAATGCACTTCCACCACAAATCATCATTGGTGCTCAATATGTTCAGGCTGCTGGTGTTGGTTTAGGACTTAAAATGCGCGGTAAGAAAAATGTAGCAATCACGTATACTGGTGACGGTGGTACTTCTCAAGGTGATTTCTATGAAGGTATTAACTTTGCTGGTGCATATGGTGCCCATAATATATTTGTTGTTCAAAATAACGGATTTGCTATTTCCGTACCGAGAGAAAAACAAACTGCTGCTAAAACATTAGCCCAAAAAGCAATTGCTGCTGGTATTGAAGGAATTCAAGTAGATGGTATGGATGTACTTGCTGTTTATGCTGCAACAAAACATGCTCGAGAACGTGCAATTGCAGGTGAAGGACCAATGTTAATCGAAACAATTACTTACCGTTATGGTCCACATACAATGGCTGGTGATGATCCAACACGTTATCGCTCTGCAGATCTTGATACAGAGTGGGAGAAAAAAGACCCATTAGTGCGTTTCCGTAAATTCCTAGAAGGTAAGAAGCTATGGTCTGAGGAAGAAGAAAATCAAGTGATAGAAAAGGCTAAAGAAGATATTAAAGAAGCAATTAAAAAAGCTGACCAACATCCTAAACAAAAAGTTACTGATTTTATTTCTAATATGTTCGAAACACTTCCTAGTAACTTAGTAGAACAAATGGAAGAGTATAAAGCAAAGGAGTCGAAGTAAACAATGGCACAAATGACAATGATTCAAGCGATCACTGATGCACTACGCGTGGAACTGAAAAATGACGAAAACGTGTTAGTGTTTGGTGAAGATGTCGGCCAAAACGGTGGTGTATTCCGTGCAACTGAAGGTCTACAAAAAGAATTCGGAGAAGATCGTGTATTTGACACGCCATTAGCTGAATCAGGAATTGGGGGACTTGCGATCGGTCTTGCATTACAAGGATATCGCCCAGTACCTGAAATTCAATTCTTCGGCTTTGTATATGAAGTAATTGATTCTATTAGTGGACAAATGGCACGTTTGCGTTACCGTTCTGGTGGTACACATACTGCACCGATTACAGTCCGTTCACCATTTGGTGGTGGAGTTCACACACCTGAACTACATGCAGATTCACTGGAAGGATTAATGGCTCAACAGCCTGGTTTAAAGGTAGTTATTCCATCTACACCATATGATGCAAAAGGACTATTAATTTCATCTATTCGAGACAATGATCCTGTAATCTATTTAGAGCATATGAAACTATATCGTTCTTTCCGTGGTGAAGTGCCTGAGGGTGAATATACAATCGAACTCGGAAAAGCTGATGTAAAACGTGAAGGAAAGGATGTTACCATCGTAACTTATGGTGCTATGGTACATGCTTCACTTAAAGCAGCAGAAGAGCTTGAAAAAAATGGTATTGATGTAGAAGTTATTGACTTACGTACAGTTTCACCAATAGATATGGATACTATCTTAGAGTCAGTTAAGAAAACTAATCGTGTTGTGGTAGTACAAGAAGCGCAACGCCAGGCTGGTATTGCTGCAAATGTTGTTGCAGAGATTCAAGAAAGAGCAATTTTACATTTAGAAGCTCCAGTATTACGTGTTACAGCACCAGATACGGTATACCCATTCTCTGAAGCAGAAGAAGTGTGGTTACCAAATTATAATGACATCATTGAAAAAGTAAACACTGTAGTGAATTTCTAATCATGATAGGAGGCTTTTCTTATGGCGTTTGAATTTAAATTACCAGATATCGGTGAAGGAATCCACGAAGGTGAGATTGTTTCATGGATGGTAAAAGAAGGCGACCAGGTAAAAGAGGACGATATACTTTGCGAAGTACAAAACGATAAAGCTGTAGTAGAAATTCCTTCCCCAGTAGAAGGAACCGTTACAAAGATTTTCGTACAAGAAGGAGAAGTAGCAATTGTAGGTGATACATTAATCTCTTTTGATGCTGAAGGTTATGAGGATGCAGGTGGCGATGAACCCGCTGAGCCTGTTAAAGAAGAAGCACCTAAAGTAGAAGCTACTACTAATGTCAATACCCAAGCTGTTGTTGCAGATGTAGATGATAGTAAGCGTATTATTGCAATGCCATCTGTTCGTAAATATGCACGTGAAAACAATGTTAATATCAAACAAGTAGCAGGATCTGGTAAGAATGGTCGGGTAACAAAAGAAGATGTAGACAGCTTCTTAAATGGTGGTCAACCAACTTCGGAAACTGTAGAAACAGTTAGTGAAGCACAAACAGAAGCACCTGCTACTAAAGCAAAAGCTCCTGTATTAGAAGGTAGCTACCCTGAAACACGTGAGAAAATGAGTCCTATCCGTAAAGCGATAGCTAAAGCAATGGTTAACTCCAAGTCTAAAGCGCCTCACGTAACATTAATGGATGAAGTGGATGTAACTGCATTAGTTGCCCATCGTAAGAAATTTAAACAGGTTGCAATTGACCAAGGTATTAAACTAACTTACTTACCGTATGTCGTAAAAGCGATAGTATCTGCTTTAAAACAATACCCAATCTTAAATGCTTCTATCGATGATGCAACAGAAGAAATTGTTCAGAAACATTATTACAATGTTGGTATTGCAGCAGATACAGATAAAGGTCTTCTGGTTCCAGTAGTAAAAAATGCTGACCGTAAATCTATTTTTGCCATTTCGGCTGAAATCAATGAATTGGCAGATAAAGCTAGAAATGGTAAACTAGCACCAGATGAGATGAAAGGTGCTTCAAGTACAATTTCTAATATTGGTTCTGCTGGTGGTCAATGGTTTACTCCTGTTATTAACTATCCAGAAGCAGCAATCTTAGGTATTGGTCGAATTGCAGAAAAACCAATTGTACGCGATGGAGAGATTGTTATTGCTCCAGTACTTGCAATGTCATTGAGTTTTGATCATCGTATTGTGGATGGTGCTACAGCTCAATTAGCCTTAAATCAAATCAAGCGATTACTAAATGATCCACAATTAATCATGATGGAGGCGTAAGGAATATGGTAGTAGGAGATTTTCCAATCGAACTAGACACACTGGTTGTTGGTGCAGGACCTGGGGGATATGTTGCAGCAATTCGTGCAGCACAATTAGGTCAAAAAGTTACAATCGTGGATAAAGGAACTTTAGGTGGAGTATGCTTAAACGTTGGTTGTATTCCATCAAAAGCATTAATTGAAGCTGGTCACTCTGTAGAAAAAGCTCAAGGAAACGAAGCTCTTGGAATTAAAACGGAGAATGTTTCTGTAGACTTTGCTAAAGTTCAAGAGTGGAAAGCATCCGTTGTAAATAAATTAACTTCAGGCGTTGAAAGCCTATTAAAAGGTAACAAAGTGGACATCGTGAAGGGTGAAGTGTATTTTGTTGATCAAAATACAGTAAAAGTTATGGATGAGAAAAATTCTCAAACGTATACTTTTAAAAACTGTATTATTGCAACAGGTTCATCACCAATTGAGATTCCAACATTTAAGTTCTCTGACCGTGTACTAGATTCGACTGGTGCATTAAATCTTAAAGAAATTCCGAAGAAAATGGTAGTTATCGGTGCTGGTTATGTAGGTAGCGAACTTGGTTCTGCTTATGCTAACTTCGGTACTGAAGTTGTGTTCTTAGAAGGTGCAAAAGATATTCTAAGTGGTTTTGAAAAACAGATGACACAACTTGTTAAGAAACGTCTAAAGAATAAAGGTGCAACGATCGTTACTGAAGCCATGGCAAAAGGTGTTGAAGAATCCAAAGATGGTGTTAAAGTAACATATGAAGTGGGCGGAAAAGAAGAAACTGTTGAAGCAGATTATGTACTAGTAACAGTTGGTCGACGTCCAAACACTAGAGAAATTGGACTTGAACAGGTTGGTATTGAAGTAGACGAAAGAGGATTAATTAAAGTCGATAAGCAATGCCGTACAAATAAAGCTAACATTTATGCTATTGGTGATATTGTTGCTGGAGCTCCACTTGCTCACAAAGCATCTTATGAAGGTAAAATTGCAGCGGAAGCAATTAGTGGAGAGAAATCTGAGGTTGATTATATTGGAATGCCTGCAGTAGCTTTCGTTGAACCTGAACTTGCTTCAGTTGGTTTGACTGAAAAAGAAGCTAAAGATGCTGGTTATAATGTGAAAGTTGCTAAGTTCCCATTTGGTGCAAATGGCCGTGCATTATCCCTTAACGCTACAGATGGCTTCTTAAAATTAGTAACTCGTAAGGAAGATGGGTTAGTTTTAGGTGGTCAAGTTGCTGGACCTAATGCTAGTGATATGATTTCTGAAATTGGTTTAGCAGTTGAAGCTGGTATGACAGCAGAAGATATTGCTTTAACAATCCATGCTCACCCAACTCTAGGTGAAATTACTATGGAAGCTGCAGAAGTAGCTTTAGGTACACCAATTCATATGCTTTAAAAACTTTGTAAAAAGAGTGATGTATTACACATCACTCTTTTGCTATTTAAATATTCTTTTCTTAACTCTTTCTTCTCATTTCCATTTCTTTTATCTCCTGCTTAAATGACTTTAGCAATGATGCTACTATCAGAAGCATGATAATAGTAAATGGAAAGGCAGCTATTATCGAAGCGGTTTGGAGTGCAGCCAATCCACCTTGCCATAATAATACAGCTGCTGCACCGGATTGAATAATCCCCCATACAAGCTTGACTGAATTTGGTGGGTCTAATCTTCCACCAGTAGTTTGCATTCCCAGTACAAATGTAGCTGAATCAGCCGAAGTAATAAAGAAAGTGCTAATTAGTAGTATTGCGAGGAGGGATATTAGTGTGCTTAAAGGAAGATTTTCTAATACAGCAAATAAGACAGTTTCTTCTCCTAGCTCACTCACAAAACGATATATATCCTTACCCTGAAAAAATTCTAGATGTATTGCTGAACCACCAAATACAGTAAACCAAAGTGCTCCAAAAATGGTTGGAACAAGTAATACACCCAGAACAAATTCTCTTATCGTTCTACCACGAGAAACCCTTGCAATAAAGGTTCCAACAAATGGAGCCCAGGCAATCCACCATGCCCAATAAAAAATAGTCCAGTCATTCATCCATTCTGTGTTATCTTCATTAAAAGGTGTCATTCGCAAACTCATGCTAGGCAAATTTTGAATGTAATTTCCTAGGGAAGTTGTAAAGAAATTGAGAATAAAATTTGTTGGTCCAAGTATTAATACAAATACCATTAGAGCAAAAGCAAAAATGATATTAGCGTTGCTCAAATACTTAATACCTTTATTTACTCCCGTTGATGCTGATAACATATATAGCACAGTCACAACAATGATTATAATCATTTGGTAAAGGAAATTTTGGTCAAGGCCAAAAACAAAAGATAATCCTCCACTTATTTGTATTGCACCAAATCCTAATGAAGTTGCAACTCCAAACACTGTTGCAAACACAACAATACAATCAACAATTGTTCCCCACACTTCTTTACCTCTTTCGCCAAATAGAGGTACCAATATACCACTAACTAATCCAGATGATTTTTTTCGGAACTTAAAGTATGCTAACGCAAGTGCAATTGTTGCGTAAACCGCCCAGGGATGGAGACCCCAATGGAAGAAGCTATATTGCATTGCTTCTTTTGCTGTACTGCTAGTTCCAGGTTCTCCGTATGGGGGATTGTGGAAGTGTGATAGAGGCTCAGCAGCACCCCAAAATACTAACCCAATACCCATACCAGCACTAAATAGCATCGCAAACCAGGTAAGGTAGGAATATTCTGGTTCATCATTCGGTTTCCCTAATTTGATCTTGCCATATTTTGAAAAGATGAGAAAAATAGAAAAAAGCAGAAAGAACGATGCACTAATTAAATAAAACCATCCAAATTTTTCTACGATAAAATTTTGTAATTTTGATGTAACATTTTCTAGATTTCCATCAGGAAGAACTGTGTCTGGCATTACTCCCCAAATAATAAACAATATACTAATAATTACGGAAATGTAAAATACTTTTGATACTTTATTCATCTATTATATCCTTTCTATAAACTTAAGAGTTTGTCTAGTACTTACTATTTCCAACTATTTCGGAACTATTTTATCTTTTAATAAATTGAAATGTATTTTGAAGTTGTCTTGTTTTTTATGGTGGATTAATCTAAGATAATAGTTGGCCAATATAGACATCAGGAGGGAATGGCATGAATAAAATACTGGTAATAATCTTTGCTTCATTACTCATTTTTCTTTTAGTTTCTTGTACAAGTACTGAAAATAGAGAAGTAGAAAATAATCCAACAAAAGATGATAGTCCAGTAACAGACAAATATGAAGGGGAAGATAGTGAAACGGGGGAAGAAGATAAGGATTCAGAAAATATGGAAGAAGAAAAAGAAGTCGAAGAGGAAATAGAAGAGGGCATTATTGCTCAATACCGAGTTGCAGATGACTGGTCATTAGTACCAATAAATGAAGGCACCAATGAAAAAGTCGTATTACTTACAATAGATGATGCTCCTGAAAAGTATTCACTTGAAATGGCTAAAACATTAAAAGAATTAAATGCTGGTGCGATATTCTTTGTGAACGGCCATTTTGTTGATACACCTGAGGAAGAGGAAATCTTAAAACAAATTCATGATATGGGTTTTGTTATTGGAAACCATACCTATAATCATGTTAATTTAAAAAATTTGGAAAGTGATCCCGAGAAGCAAAGATCCGAACTTGTTAGTTTAAACGATAAAATAGAAGAAATTATTGGAGAAAGACCCAAATTCTTCAGAGCTCCACATGGTGTTAACACGGAAGAATCAAAAAAGATTGCACAAGAAGAAAAAATGGTTCTGATGAATTGGTCTTATGGCTATGATTATTTCAAACCATATTTTAATAAGGATAAATTAGTTACTGCAATGGTAACAGGGGAAGGACCAGAAGTCGATGTTCCGTATTCCTTATTAAAGAATGGTGCAAATTTATTGATGCATGATCGTGAATGGACAAGTGAAGCATTAGAAGAAATTGTTATAGGACTTCGAGAAAAAGGTTATGAAATTTTAGATCCAAGATTAATTGAAACAATAAAATAAATATTTTTTACCAGTAGATAATTTCTACTGGTTCTTTATTGCATAATTATGTTATACTAATTGTGAAATATGTTATAATTATTATGCGACATTTCCTATAAGGTCATACTTAAGTGAAGGGGAGCTGAGATTGATGGGTACAATTATTTGTCAGCAATGTCAAGAAACTATCGAGCACTTTGAAAATAATAAGGTTACAGTTCTTTATGGCACATGCCCTACTTGTAAGTCCAATTCAAATAAATAATTAATGTCCACAGCCAAATATTCAAATATTTCTCTCCAAAAAGTTGCACATATGTGTAACTTTTTTTGGTTAAATTCATGACGTATCAATAAATAGTCTCGGGTATTATAATATTCGCAACACATATTGGGAAATGTTAGGATTATATAAGTGGTGTTATCTAAATGGAGGAAAGAGGAGAAATATGAATACAAGAGTTACAGAGATTTTTAATATCAAGTATCCAATCATTCAAGGTGGCCTAGCCTATCTGGCATATGCTGAACTAGCTGGAGCTGTTTCTAATGCCGGTGCATTAGGGCAAATTACTGCAATGAGTCTAGAGAGCCCAGAAGCTTTAAGAAATGAAATAGTAAAAGTAAGGAAATTAACCAATAAACCGTTCGGTGTTAACTTTGCTATCGGCCAGCATAACCGTCCATTTGAACAAATGGTTCAAGTTGCTATAGAGGAGAAGGTTGAGATTATATCGGTTACAGGTGGGAATCCAAAAGGTGTCCTAGATATGGTTAAAGATCATCCGATAAAATCATTAGTTTTAGTGGCTGCTAAACGCCAAGCTCAAAAGGCTGAGGAATTAGGCGCTGATGCAGTAATTGTTGTTGGACATGAAGGTGGTGGTCATCTAGGTCGAGCAGATACTGGGACAATGGCCTTAACACCACAAGTCGTGGATAGTGTATCCATTCCTGTTATTGCATCTGGCGGAATTGTTGATGGAAGAGGTTTAATGGCGGGCCTAGCATTAGGCGCAGAAGGAATAGAAATGGGAACAAGGTTTATTGCAACTAAAGAATGTGTTCACGCGCATCCGGTCTATAAACAGGCTTTACTTGATGCTGATGAAAACGCAACAGTTGTCATCAAGCGTTCACTTGGAGCTCCAGCACGTGCCATAAAAAATTCATGGACTGATAAAATAATAGAATTAGAAGAAAAAGAAGTAGGATATGATGGGTTAAAAGATTACATAAGCGGTAGAGCGAATAGGAATTATATACATGAAGGTAAAACAGATCTTGGTTTTGGCTGGGCTGGACAAGGGGTTGCGGGAATTCATGATTTACCAACGGTCCAAGAGCTAATAGATAGAATTATGGTTGAAGCGGAAGAAGTTAAAAATAAGTGGAAATTATGAGGTGAGTTAGCAGTGAATTATTCTTATCCAGTTGATCCTAGTTGGTCAAAAGAAGAAATAATTGATGTGATACAATTTTTTACATTAGTTGAAAAGGCATATGAAAAAGGAATAGAACGCGAAATATTACTTGCTGGATACCGGAAATTTAAACAAGTAGTACCCTCAAAAAGCGAAGAAAAGAAACACTTTACTGAATTTGAAAAGGACTCAGGATATTCAAGTTATCAGACGATTAAGAAGGCTAGAGATACCGATAGCACTGTATTAAAAATGAAATAAAAAATAAAAAAGGCTAGGACATGACTACATTGTCGACATAAAACAATGCAATGCGCATGATTAGCTTCGGTATAGTACGCAGCTCCTTGAAAAAGGAAAATACTGTTTCTAAGTGAGGTGCATTGCTATCGATAGCATCCATGGGACTGGGACTGCAGTCACTCGTCCCACCGAAGACTATTTGCAATTACTCGCTCTACCGAAAACCTATTGTCCTATGGGAAGATAGGAACCTGTGAGCACCCTCAGTACATAAGAGGATTCTCACCAACTGCACTTGGAAAGCAAAGTATATTTCCGAAGTGGGTATTAGCACTGCATTGTTCGTTTTTTCATGTAACTTAATAAGTTATGTCCTATCCTCTTTTATACTTGTAAAGCCATTTGATAGAAAGGAAGTAAGGAATCATAAGTTCCTTTTACAATTTCCACTAAATTATCGCCATTCGAAACAATTGGATCATTAGGTGACAAGTGTCTACCAATTAGAAATTCCCTTTTTTTTACATCGCGAAACCGTTCCAAGTGGGATTTTTCAAGTTCGCTCAAGCTAATTGAATCTTTTTTCATATGGTCAAATGAAACTACAAAATCCGATGGCAATCTTTTCAACTGATCAAAATTAGCAAGAAAGCTTTTCGCTATGTCACTTTTACTATCCAATTCATAAATACAAGCCAGCCAGATAAATAAATGATCATCAAATAGGCCTACTTGGAAATGTGGGTGTTTTTTATACCCTCTTTTATTGTTGGATATTGCTAACCATGTATCTTTAGGAGGATTAACAGTTCTCCTTGCGTGTTTTGCAATATGTAGAAAAACTTCATTTCCTAAATTGCTTGAAAGAAAATCCACTAACTCTTGACCAATCTCTTGAAACTTAGGTTGGATACGTGTTTGAATGGCTTCCATTCGTTCTTCTAATCCCTCTATATGAAATGTGTCAAAGTCTGTTTTGACAAACCCTATAATATTCATGTAAAAAACACCTTTCTGTAAACATAGATTATATTTATTATTATGAGTAACTTAATATAACCAAGTCAAGCATAAGTGTTTTTAGCTTTATTTAACTAAGAACGAATTTTGATAAAACTCATATATATAAAGAAAACAGACTGAATGTTCATAAAAACATGGACAACTAAAATGTTATTTATTTTTTTCAAATCTGTTCGAAAGGATGTGGAAATTTTGAAATATATACTAGAAGAAGTCAGAAAGAATGAAGAAAAAGAAAAAATTCCCGTAATCCGAATGGAAATTGATTATGAATTATTAACCCTATACGATGCATTACAAGCTGATGATAAAGTTCAAATAATAAAATCCAAGGAAAAATTAAAACTGTTAAGAAAGAAATTATTATCCTTACTTGATTTTTAATCACAAAAAGCTCAAGGAACAGATTAAGCTTCCTTGAGTTATTTGTGCGAAGCGTCTTATGTATACTCACTTATTATATTTTGATACTATAATAATAGTAGATAGAATATGGAGGCTTTACATAATGAATAAAATAACACAGGATAAAATCTATAACAAAGCAAAAGAATGGATATTGGAAGCAGGCAAAACGATAAGAACCAAGATAAATGATCCGATTGAAATAGGAGCTAAATCTAACCCCAATGATTTAGTTACATCAATGGATAAGAATACAGAAAAATATTTTCTTGAAAAAATTAAATCAACATTTCCCAATCATTTATTACTAGGAGAAGAGGGATTTGGAGATGAGGTAAAAACACTTGATGGAATCATTTGGATTATCGACCCTATTGACGGTACAATGAATTTTGTTCAACAAAAACGAAATTTCACAATTTCAGTAGCGATTTATAACAACGGAATAGGGGAGATAGGTCTCATTTATAATGTAATGGAAGATGAACTATATTATGCCAAACGTGGTGAAGGGGCTTTTAAGAATGATGTAAAACTCCCACCGTTAAATCAAGCAACTGTATTAGAAGAATCTGTAATTGGATTAAATCATTTGTGGTTATGTGAAAACAAATTAGTCGATGAAAAGATAATGCAGGACTTAGTAAAGACAGCTCGTGGCTCCAGAACGTATGGCTCAGCCGCGTTAGAGTTCGCGTTTGTTGCTGAGGGTGTATTAGAAGGGTACTTAACCATGAGCCTATCACCGTGGGATTTTGCAGCAGGTATGATACTAGTGAATGAAGTTGGCGGGGTTACAACGAATATTGATGGTAAACCTATAAAGTTATTAGAAAAAAATTCTGTATTTGCTGGACATCCAGATGTTCATGAACGAATACTAAATGATTTCCTAGCAAAAGCAAGAAAGTGACTCACGCTTGTGAGCCACTTTTTCTTTTATTAGCGATGCCTGCGCCCATGATGCCAAAACCAAGAGTAATAAATAATAGAATAAGCCATATACTTCGAAGTGCAATTGCGAAACCAACCCCAATAAACATAGAAACAACAAGTAAAGCTAAAAGTAAAGCCGGTATATTAACATTTTTCATACAAACACTCCTTCTAATGTACATAACAAGTATAAAACTTTTTATAAACTAGTTCAAAGTATTTTATTCAGAGTCAGCCAAAGTTAAGTATATTTGTAGAGGTTGAATAATATTAATTAGGCTGTTTTCTAAAAGATTGTTGTAAATTATTTAATTGATAGTTTTAATATTAGTGAAGCTCGGAACTACTGCTCCGGCAGAATACTCCGCTTTCCGTGGGCGGCTGGTGAGCCTCCTCGTGCTATCGCACTGCGGGAATAGCACGTGTTCGCAGACCCAACAGCGGTGTTTTTTCGCGCGAGTAGGCTGAGGTGGTGCCCACGGCAAGGTAGACACTGCCAAGGTGTTTTCGAGCAGTATCCCCCCTGTACTGGAAATGAAAGTGGAGTGTATTTCCGTAGGGGTACGATGCTCAACCAAAGTTTATAAGTTACCGCGCAGTTTCTATCTGCCTTTACAAAAGAACGATTATTAATAAAAGACTATACTAGCAAGATTATCAGAAATTTAGTATGATTAGTCTTGAACATACATAATGGGGGATTCACATGGTTTATGATTTTATTATGCAACACTATGGTGTTGAGCAATTATTTAATATTCTATATCCGGTCAACTTTGTTCTTGCTGCTTTAGCTTATAAATTAGGCTTTGCTAAAAAGTTACCTATCTTAAAATCGATTATTGTTTATATTTTATTAGCAATAGGCATATTTGTTTTATACATATTGTTTATTGTCTGGTCAGTAGCTTCAGGTGGTTCACCACTACCACTAACAGAAAGCTTATTTATTATATGTTTAGTTTTAGCCATTTATCGTATCCGCTTGCATCTACAACGAAAAGGCAGAAAAACAACATAAAAAAGAGGCAAATTCAGGTCAAAATCCTGAATTTGCCTCTTTTTGTTTTGATTTAAATTAATTCATCTTCTTTTTTCTTTTCCTCATATAAACGAAACTTGCCTGTAGCATGGCGATCCAAAGTTTTTTCTTTGATTCTTCCATTACAGCTTCGGCATAGATACATATGTGTTTTTCGATTTCGTAATCTTTTCGCTTCTAGAGAATAATCATCTATATTTTCAACTAAATCACATAAAACGCATTTAACCTGCATCTTACCACCTCAAGTCAAAGAACTATATATTAACTATATCATATCTCTATTGAAAATGTTTAATTTCATCATAAAAGAGGAACATTAAAGTAAAAGGTAGAAAGGGTGATAGAGTGAAAAAGCGTTATGTCGTTTCGGCATTAGGACTTGGTGTAGCAGGATATATAATGGGATCTAAAGCAAATAAAAATCATTCCTCATTAACAGAATCTAAGGGGATTGATGAGGATATAACTTTTTATAATGCAGGAAAACCTGACCAAGTAGATGATTTGGAACTTGATCAATTAGAAAATGCCAAAATGGTATCAGAAGGATCGCAATTCGGGGTTCAATATTATAATAATATCAAAGCTAATGAGTAAATATATAAAGATGAGGTATCCGGATTCCGGATACCTCATTAATTTTATTCTTCCCTTTTTTCTCGATTATTCTTGGATTGATTATCCTCAATATCATCTATTTTTTGCTTTTCTTTTTCATCATTGATAATTTCTTTGTTTTGATCCGGTTCTTCTGGTTGGTCCTCTGGTATTGGGAAGTCAGGCATATACCTACCAATGATTGCTGCAACTTCGTCAATAATTCCTTGCACAGGATAGCCCTGTTCTATTTTATCATTCATCCCACGAATTCTTTCATTGACATCTGCATCGGCAACTACAACGGCAGTCCTTCCATATGGGTCATGCTGAAGTGCTTCAAGAACAGAATATTTGATGGTTCCAACCCTAGAACGATCTAATTCTTTGTCTACATCGATTCCGACGATTGCATAAGGGCCAACTACAATCGATACCGCATCATTTACTTCTGGTACTTCACTCGCAACGTGTGCTAAATGATTGGCAATTTGTTCATTTGAGAGGTCTCGCTCTTCTCTAGGAGCTGAGTTTTTCACATTTATTATTCGGTCATCTGGGTTTTCTTTTTCAGTTGGCAAAGCATGATCTTTATTATTCTGGGCGCAACCTATAAGTAATAGAAAGCTAATAGCTAGTATTCCTATTCGAATAAACATTTAATACTCCTCCTAATAAGTGTATATAAAGGGGAAACACCTTACGGTTATTTTGAGTATTAGATGTTAAATTATACAACTTAATAAAAAAGAGGACACTAATAAGAAAAAAATCTTATTATTATATCCTCAAATTGTTACATCTTATGTATTTGATAAATTTATTTTAATTAATAACGATTTTTTTAATTCCCTTGATTGGTTGGTCCTTATTGGAACCATCCTTAAATAAAAGATGTACAGGACCGTCTTCTTTTAGTGGCTTTCCATCAATCGCAAATAATAAATAGCTATTGTATAGTTGAGCTAGACTTAAGATAACATCACCATTATCTGTAACAAGAGAAACATCGTTTGTTCCATCTTTAATCTCAGCGTAATCTAAAAAGTCATTTATCGGCATTACATAGGAATATTTTAAGATGTTCTCTCTTTCATGTTTAGTTAAGCTTTTATTTACTGGAGGCTTTGCTGTTCTTCCTATAGCATTTTCCCATCTTTGGGATGCAACTTGTGCTTCATTAATCTCATCTTTTTTCGGTTGATTAGTGAATGCCTCTTCTAAAATAATTTTGCGATCATCGAATATCCAAACGGTTGGATCCATTGTAATCTGATATGCTACATTTCCTAGTATAGGAACTATCATGTTTTTCCACCTTTCTGCAAAAATCTATCACCTATTAAGAATATCAGACATATCAAATAAATGAAATGACAAAGATTTAATAAATATTACTAATGATTTTATGTGTAACTAACATTTGCATTTTAGTGTAGTAAACGATAATATAATGGTAGAGGAATGTATGAATAAACAAGAAACAAGCTTATGTGAATTTTTACGAGCAGGTAGGTTTGTTTTGGTGGAGGGGATATTTGTGATACAAAAGGTTACGATCGATCATCGTGAAAAAGCCTATGCCCTTCTAAAGGCTGATGCTGATAAGATCTTGCGGCTTATTGAAGTTCAAATTGATAACCTTACCATGCCGCAATGTCCATTATATGAAGAAGTTTTAGATACGCAAATGTTTGGTCTCTCTAGAGAGATTGATTTTGCAGTACGATTAAACTTAATTAATGAAGATGAAGGAAAGTCTCTTTTGGAAAACCTAGAGAGACGATTAAACATACTTCATGATGCGGCACAAAAGTCTGTGTAATACCACTAAATTCATGTGGGAGTATTTTGTGTTAAAAACTTTGCCTACATATGGAATGGCAAGGTTTTTTTGTTTAAAAGTCTAATTTCACATTGGACTTGTAACAAGGGAGAATGGATTTTAATCAGTGATTAACGCAAATTGGAGAGGGACAAGATGTTTCGAAAAATAAAAGATTGTGACTTTACACTCCTTATAGCACCAATCATATTAACAGGATTTGGAATAGTGATGATCTATAGTGCAAGTATGGTAATGGCTGTTGTGGTTGAAGGATATGATAGCACACACTATTTAGTAAGACAGCTACAGTGGTTTGGTTTAGGGTTAGTTGGATTTTTGTTTTGTACACTTTTTCCGTATAGGAATTATCAAAAACTAATTAAGATAATTGTATTAGGAATTATCTTATTATTAATTGCTGTAGATATATTCGGGCATGGTGCAAATAATGCTCAGTCATGGCTTAGTATTGGGCCATTAAACCTTCAACCTTCAGAGTTTGCTAAACTTGGAATCATTATGTACTTAGCTTCTGTTTATTCCAAAAAACAAGCTTACATTAATAACTTTAATAGAGGAGTACTTCCGCCATTAATATTAACAGGGTTAATTCTCATTTTAATAATTGCCCAACCGGATATCGGAACAGCTGCAATAATTTTCCTAATTGCCTGTTCAGTAATTTTTAGTTCGGGTATACGATTTAGGCATTTATTTTTATTAATTGCAATAGGCTTGATAGTGGTGGCGATAGCTATACCGAATATGGTAACAGATGAAAGGATAAGCCGTTTTACCGGAGCCTATGAACCTTTTGAGTCACCACAAGCTGATGGTTATCAACTAATTCAATCTTATGTTGCTATTGGGGTTGGAGGTTTGACGGGTGAAGGACTTGGGCAAAGTGTTCAGAAGCTGGGGTATTTATTTGGACCTCACACCGATTTCATTATGGCGATTATTGCAGAAGAATTAGGTTTTATTGGTGTGGTTATTGTTATTGGATTGCTTGCTACAATAGTACTAAGAGGGATATTTATTGCTAGAAAATGCAATGATAGTTTTGGTGCTTTACTCGCTATAGGTATCTCATCTATGATTGGAATTCAAACGTTTATAAATCTCGGTTCAGCTAGTGGGATTTTACCAATAACTGGTGTAACTCTACCCTTTGTAAGCTATGGTGGTTCTTCATTACTAATCTTATTAGCTTCTATGGGTGTTTTAAATAATATTGCTATGACGGTTAAAAAGAAAGAGCGGGAACTTGCTCCTGTAAGTGAAAATGATATTCCTAGTAATCCGTCTATTAAAGGAGGAACAAAATGGTCAAGTTAAATATGATTAGGAAGGTATTAGTTGCCAATCGTGGTGAGATTGCAATCCGTGTATTTAGAGCATGTACTGAACTTAATATTCGCACTGTTGCAATATACTCCAAAGAGGATTTGGGCTCTTATCACCGTTATAAAGCAGATGAGTCCTACCTTGTTGGAGAAGGTAAGAAACCTATTGATGCTTATTTAGATATTGATGGAATAATTGAAATAGCTAAACGTGTAGGGGTAGATGCAATCCATCCTGGCTATGGATTTTTATCAGAGAACATCGAATTTGCAAAGCGTTGCGAAGAAGAAGGAATTACTTTTATCGGACCAACTAGTGAGCATTTGAATATGTTTGGTGACAAAGTAAGAGCAAGAAGCCAAGCAGTTAAAGCTGGTCTACCAGTAATACCAGGAACGGATGGACCAGTTACTTCTGTAGAAGAAGTTGAATCCTTCGGTGATACATATGGATATCCAATTATTATTAAAGCTTCACTTGGTGGCGGTGGCCGTGGCATGCGTATTGTAAGAAGTGCTAACACTGTAAGGGAAAGTTACGAACGAGCTAAGTCAGAGGCAAAAGCGGCATTTGGTAGTGATGAAGTTTATGTAGAAAAACTAATTGAACATCCAAAACACATTGAGGTACAGATTATTGGTGATCAGTATGGCAATATTGTCCACCTATACGAACGTGATTGCTCTATACAAAGAAGGCACCAAAAATTGGTAGAGGTCGCACCAAGCTTATCTTTATCGGAAGAATTAAGAGAAAGAATCTGTGATGCTGCTGTACAATTAATGAAAAATGTAGATTATCTAAATGCAGGGACTGTAGAGTTCTTAGTAAAAGACAATGACTTTTATTTTATAGAAGTAAATCCTCGTGTTCAAGTAGAGCATACCATTACAGAATTAATTACTGGTGTAGATATTGTTCAAACACAAATTAAAATTGCTGATGGACAAAACATTCATGATCCATCCATTGGTATTCCGGAACAAGATAAAATATCAACACAAGGATATGCAATACAATCTCGTGTAACAACAGAGGACCCATTAAATAACTTTATGCCAGATACCGGTAAGATTATGGCATATCGTACTGGTGGAGGATTTGGTGTTCGATTAGATGCTGGAAATGGCTTCCAAGGAGCAGAAATAACACCACATTATGATTCGTTACTCGTTAAGGTATCAACATGGGCATTAACTTTTGAACAAACTGTGCAAAAAATGGTTCGGAACTTAAAAGAATTTCGTATTAGAGGAATTAAGACAAATATACCATTCTTAGAAAACGTTATGCTTCATCAGCAATTTATAACCGGTGAGTACAATACAACATTTATTGATGAGACTCCTGAACTGTTTGTATTTCCTAAACGTAAAGACCGTGGTACTAAAATGCTTACCTTTATTGGGGAAACAACTGTGAATGGTTTTGAAGGGGTTACAAAAAAAGCAAAACCAGCGTTTGATATTCCGGTTGTTCCTAAAGCTGACCATCTTGATTTTACAAATGGAACAAAGCAAATTCTAGAAGGAGAAGGTCCTGAAGGTTTAGCAAATTGGTTGAAGGACCAAACGGAAGTGTTATTAACTGATACAACTTTCCGTGATGCCCATCAATCTTTATTAGCCACACGAATCCGTACAAAGGATTTAGAGAAAATTGCTGAACCAACAGCTAAGTTATTACCAAACTTATTTTCTGTGGAAATGTGGGGAGGAGCTACCTTTGATGTTGCCTATAGATTCCTAAAAGAAGATCCTTGGGAGCGATTACTATCCTTAAGGGAGAAAATACCAAACGTACTTCTCCAAATGCTACTAAGAGCAGGTAATGCAGTTGGCTATAAAAATTATCCTGATAATTTAATTGAGGAGTTTGTAGAGAAAAGCGCAAGTGCTGGAATCGATGTTTTCCGGATCTTTGACAGTCTAAATTGGGTAGACGGTATGAGGCCAGCGATTCAAGCAGTTCGTGATCAAAATAAAATTGCAGAGGTTGCAATGTGTTATACGGGCGATATATTGGACCGTACACGTACGAAATATGACTTATCTTATTACAAAAATTTGGCTAAAGAACTTGAATCCTCAGGTGCTCATATTTTAGGAATTAAGGATATGGCTGGATTATTAAAGCCAGAAGCGGCATATCGCTTGATATCAGAGTTGAAGGATACAGTAGGAATTCCAATTCATTTGCATACCCATGATACAAGTGGTAATGGCGTTCATATGTATGCACGTGCAATTGATGCTGGCGTTGATGTAGTTGATGTTGCCAACGGACCAATGGCAGGATTAACCTCACAACCAAGTGCGCAAACCTTGTACCATGCACTAGAAGGTCTGGAAAGACAACCTAGAATTAACATTCAGAGCTATGAAAAGTTAGGCAATTACTGGGAAGATGTTCGAGAATACTATCATGAATTTGAAAGTGGAATGAAAGCACCACATACTGAGATTTACCAACATGAAATGCCTGGCGGACAATATAGTAATCTTAGACAACAAGCAAAAGCAGTTGGTTTAGGTGACCGTTGGGCTGAAGTGAAAACGATGTATCGTCGGGTTAATGACATGTTTGGTGATGTTGTGAAGGTAACACCTTCTTCTAAGGTAGTGGGGGATATGGCGCTTTTCATGGTACAAAATAACTTATCAGAAGACGATGTCTATGAAAAAGGTGACACAATTGATTTTCCTGATTCTGTTGTTGAACTTGCAAGTGGATACCTTGGTCAGTCATATCAAGGTTTTCCAAAAGAATTACAACGTATTATTCTAAAAGGTAAAAAGCCTATTACCGAAAGACCTGGTCAATTATTAGAACCTGTTAATTTCAAACATATGAGAGATAGTTTATTTAAAACCCTTGATCGTCAAGTTACTAGCTTTGATATGATTGCATATGCTCTATATCCAAAGGTATTTATGGATTATCATCACTTTTATGAGGAATATGGTGATGTATCTGTTCTCGATTCCCCAACATTTTTCTATGGAATGAATATAGGTGAAGTTATTGAGGTAGAGATTGAGCAAGGTAAAACATTAATTGTGAAGTTAATATCCATTTCTCAACCAAGGGAAGATGGAACAAGAGTTGTGTATTTTGAATTAAATGGTCAAGCACGTCAGGTTATCATTCGAGATAAGAGTGTACAGACACAAGTCATTGCTAGACCAAAAGCGGATAAAGGAAATGCAAAACAAATTGGTGCTACTATGCCAGGGACGGTCCTAAAAGTTGTTTGTGATCCTGGGGGAAGAGTAGAAAAAGGTGATGAATTAGTAATCACTGAAGCCATGAAAATGGAAACTACTGTTCAAGCGCCATTTAGTGGAGTAATTAAATCTATCCATGTTCACGATGGTGATACAATCGAAGTAAATGATTTATTAATTGAGTTTGAATAGAAATAAGGCAGCCAAAACGGCTGCCTTATTTATTTTATATTAGTATTTACTGCTTTAATGTCTTTTTGACTATTCTTTTCCATTGCTGCACTTCTTGTTGATAAGAGAATAAAGTAACTTAGCATTCCAAAGTAACAAGTGATTACTAGTGCGTGCATTAATGCAATTACTAAGTTTAATAAAGTGAAAATAATGAGTGCGCCAAATATTACTTGGAGTGAAATTAGAGAAACAGTACTGATCCATCCCCAGTACATTACTTTACTATGCCGGTAGTTTTTTATTATTCGTATAAATAAGGATACAGTCCAGATGAATAATATTCCTGCTGCCAAGCGATGACCCATCTGTACCCACTGCTCAAAACTATAAGAAGCAAAATCGAGTGGAGCTGTATTGGTACAGAATGGCCAATCACCACAAACTAAATTTGCATTGACATGCCTAACTAGTGCCCCTGTATATACAACCAATAATGTATAGGACGTTAGGGCATATATTTCTTTTCGATGCTTCCTTTTTATATGTAATGATGAAGCATCAAATTTCTTATCGATTTCAAAAATAAGTAACATTAACAAAAATATCGCTGCAAATGAAATTAAGGATATTCCAAAATGTGCTGCAAGTACAAAGTCTGATTGTCCCCATATCACTGCTGCAGCACCTATCAGTCCTTGTAGAACAAGGAAAACAACTGATAATATTGACAAAAATTTAACTTCTCTAATTTCACCAATATGTTTCCAAGATAAATAAGCTAGTATAAGAACAATAATTCCTACCGATCCTGAAACTAATCTGTGACTTAACTCAATTACTAATTCCATATCTATTTTGGATGGAATTAATTCACCTTTACACAGTGGCCAACTATCGCCACAACCATCTCCAGATTCTGTTTTAGTTACTAACGCTCCACCTATTAGAACAAATGTCATTCCAATGACGGCAAGAACCGAGAGCCATTTTAAAGTTTTAATCATAAATCATTATCCTCACTTTATATCCTGTTGTTATATTTTACAAGTACTGATGATACCACTCTCAATAATAAACTTTAATCTTATAATAAAGCAAACAATTTTCAGGTTGAAACATGAATTGACACATAATTGTTAAACATTTGATGCAATTGATTAAGGAACTACTGGAAATAGTAAAAAAACCTTGCAAACTTTTTCATTGTCTGCTAGAAATAGTATAGGGGATATTCTGTAAATTTGCGAATGCTTCTGGCTCATCAATTACATAGATGATTGAATTGTTGAGAAAGGCGATATAGCCTTTTATTTGTTTGTAATTAAAAGTTCACAAAATTGTCAGAAGTTATCGAGCGAATTCGACAGATTACCACCTGAAGGCAATTAGATTGTAAGGTTGAACCGTGATACAATTGGCATTATAGATAGCATACTTTAGGGTTATAGTAACTAATAAGCTAAAGGTAAGTATGCTTGTTACATATGTTCCTTTTATTTTGGGGGTTAAAAGGGGGGTATACAGGATGGGGTTTTAAAGTGACAACTTCCTCAAAAAAATGGAAATTGCTATTGTACTTGCGGAAATAAAAGAATTTATTTTCAAAATTGCAACATGAATGTGCTTACAAAAATTGAAATTGTACTTGCCTTCATCATTACTTTCCTTTTAGTTACAATATTTTTGGCTTTTTTAGGTATATTAAATATTGTCACGTAATATTTGAACAAAAGGAAATGTTCATGGTGACTAAAGGGGAAGGATAGAAAAAATTTACTTTCCTATTAATAAATAAGGTCCTTACTAAATTACCTATATATAAGGAAGGAAAAATAGAAAGAGAGGTATAAATCATGAAAGGTTGGATGGGAAAATTTAAAGTTTTATCCCTATTTGGTTTAGTAGCATTGTTTCTATCAGCCTGTGGTAAGGAAAACTTAACTGCATTGGATCCCAAAGGATATGGCTCCGATAAGTCAATGGATTTAATTATTTTACCTACTGTTATCATGTCATTTGTTTTGGTTATCGTTATGGTACTGTTAGTTCTTGCTCTTGTTAAATTCCGTAAGAAAAAAGGGCGAGAAGATTATATTCCAAAGCAAGTTGAAGGAAACAAAACATTAGAAACGGTTTGGACCATTATTCCGATTTTACTATTAATCATTATCGCAGTGCCAACAGTTATTTATGAGTTTGACTTAGCTGATGATGCTAGTGCTTCTGACCACTTAAACATTAATGTTACTGGAAACCAGTATTGGTGGCATTTTGATTATGAGGGTCTAGATATCCAGACAAGTCAAGATGTTTATATCCCTGTAAACTCTAAAGTTTACTTTAATATGAAATCATCTGATGTAATCCATTCTTTCTGGGTTCCAACATTATCGGGTAAGCTGGATGTAAACCCAGAAAATGAAAACACTTTTTACATCGATGCATATGAAGAGGGAGTTTATTGGGGTAAATGTGCAGAGTTTTGTGGACCGTCTCACTCTTTAATGGACTTTAAGGTTGTTGTAGTTAGCCAAGAAGAATTTGAACAATGGGTTGCAGACATGCAAAACTTTGATCCTGAAACTGCTGAACCTGCTTCTGATGCAGCGGCTCAAGGTAGAGAGCTATTCCAGCAAAACAACTGTATAGGTTGTCATGCTATCGGTTCATCACCTGCAGCAGTTGGCCCGAACCTTACAAACTTCGGTGACAGAACTAAGCTTGCTGGTGTAGAGGAAATGACAAAAGAAAAACTAATTGAATGGATTGTAAATCCTGAATTAATCAAACCAGGAAATAAAATGACTGGAGCTTATCCAGAAGTTAGTAAGGAAGATGCAGCACTTATTGCAGAGTATTTATTGCAATTAAAGCCATCTGAAATCACTATCGAGAGTGCTGGTGGATTAAAATAGGGTCTTGAGATTGAAAAAGGGAGGTTTATTTTGTGAGTACAGCAACTGCTCAGAAAACAAGCTTCGCTGCCGTATTATGGGATTACTTGACAACTGTTGACCATAAAAAAATAGGGAAACTATATATTTATGGTGGAGGTTTCTTTTTCCTACTCGGTGGATTAGAAGCTATGCTTATTCGTATCCAATTAATAAAACCAGAGAATGACTTTCTTTCTGCTGGTTTGTACAATGAAATGATTACCATGCATGGTACAACAATGATTTTCTTTGCTGCCATGCCATTACTGCTAGGTCTAATGAATGCTGTCATGCCACTCCAAATTGGAGCACGTGATGTGGCATTTCCATTCGTTAACGCTTTAGGATTTTGGTTATTCTTTTTAGGTGGAATTATGTTAAACGTAAGTTGGTTCACTGGTGCTCCTGATGCTGGTTGGACAGCTTATGCGCCACTATCAACCACTTCACCTGGTCATGGTGTGGATTATTACATCTTAGGTCTACAAATATCTGGTGCTGGTACATTAATGGGAGGAATTAACTTCCTCGTAACAATTGTTAATATGCGTGCACCTGGTATGACATATATGCGTATGCCATTATTTACTTGGACTACATTTGTAGTAAGTGTACTAATATTATTCGCATTCCCGGCTTTAACTGTTGGTCTATTCTTATTAATGTTTGACCGTATGTTTGGTTCAGCGTTCTTTGATGTTGCCCTTGGTGGAAATAGTATTATTTGGCAACATCTATTCTGGATCTTTGGTCACCCAGAAGTTTATATATTAATCTTACCGGCGTTCGGTATCTTTAGTGAAATATTTGCTACATTCTCTAAGAAACGTTTGTTTGGTTATACTGCAATGGTATTTGCAACTATCCTAATTGCATTTTTAGGATTCATGGTATGGGCTCACCACATGTTCACAGTTGGTATGGGTCCTGTAGCGAACTCAATATTTGCTATTGCAACTATGGCAATTGCAGTTCCAACTGGTATTAAGATTTTCAACTGGCTATTAACATTATGGGGCGGTAACATTACGATAAACTCTGCAATGCTTTGGTCATTAGCATTCATTCCTTCATTTACAATTGGTGGTATGACAGGGATAATGGTTGCGACATCTGTAGCAGACTACCAATACCATGATACGTACTTTGTTATTGCTCACTTCCACTACGTAATTGTAGGTGGTGTTGTATTTGGAATTATGGCTGCATTACATTATTGGTGGCCAATTATGTTTAGAAGAGTTCTTAATGAAAAACTTGGGAAATGGGCATTCTGGAATTTCTTCATTGGATTCCATTTAACGTTCTTCATCCAACACTTCCTAGGGTTAATGGGTATGCCTCGTCGTTATTGGGTATTCCTAGAAAACCAAGGACTGGATACAGGTAACTTAATTAGTACAATTGGTGCATTCTTCATGGCAATTGGAGTAATTATTTTCCTTTATAATGCTATCTATAGTTGGATTAAAGAAGAACCAGCTCCACAAGATCCATGGGATGGTCGTACGTTAGAGTGGGCTGTAGCTTCACCGACACCACATTATAACTTTAAGCAACTTCCATTAGTTCGTGGTCTAGATCCATTATGGATTGAAAAAATGGAAGGTAATGGTAAGATGACTCCAGCAGAACCTGTTGGTGAGATCCATATGCCAAATGGATCAATTCTGCCATTCTTAATGTCAGTAGGTTTCTTTATTGCAGGTTTCGGATTTATTTATCAAACGGTTACTGATGTAGCTTATATCTTCTTGTTTGGTGGTATGGGATTAGCATTAGCTTGTATGTTAATTCGTTCATTAAAAGATGACCATGGTTATCATATCACGAAAGAAGAACTAGAAAAGGAGGCTGACTAATATGAGTCACGATCATTCCTTAAACCCTGAAGTCATGCCGCAGCATCCTGAGAAGGCAACCCTTGAAGGGAAGAACAAATTTCTAGGGTTATGGTTTTTCCTAGGTGGAGAAACTGTTCTATTTGCCAGCCTTTTTGGTACGTATCTAGCTTTGAAAAATTCTACTGCTGGAGGTCCAACATCCCAAGACCTTTTCGGGTTAGAATTAGTATTTCTTATGACAATGCTTCTTTTAACTAGTTCTTTAACAAGTGTGTACGCAATGTATCATATGAAAAATAACGATTTTAAAAAGATGCAATTGTGGTTAGGGATTACAGGACTGCTTGGTATCGGGTTCCTTGGCTGTGAAATTTATGAGTTTTATCACTATATCCATGAATACGGATTTACATTCCGTTCTTCTGCATTTGGATCTGCATTCTATACGCTAGTAGGATTCCATGGAGGTCACGTACTATTTGGACTTTGCTGGCTATCTGCTATTATGATTCGAAATGCTAAGCGTGGATTAAATCTATACAATGCACCAAAGTTCAATACATTTAGTTTATATTGGCACTTTATCGATGTTGTATGGGTATTCATCTTTACTGTGGTATACCTAATGGGGAAGGTGGCGTAAACAATGGCAAATAACACCAAATCCAGTGAATTTCAAAGACAACAAAATAAAGAAGAAATGAAAAAACAGTTAATTACCTTTGCCACAATGATCATTTTTACAATCTTTGCATTTTTAATTGTAGGCTCTGGTATGATGAGTAAAATGCTTGCTATTCCACTATTACTAGTCCTAGCACTAATCCAGGTTGCATTTCAGTTTTACTATTTCATGCATATGAAAGATAAAGGCCATGAAATGGTATCCGTTATGATCTATGGTGGCGTATGGGCGGCTATCTTAACAATAGCTGCACTTAACCTAGTAATTTGGTGGTAATCATAATTAGGATCGGGGAAAAGTATCCCCGGTCCTATTTTATTTCCTGCAAATTTATTAAAAAAGTTGTCACAATAAATCAGTGTTTCTACTTTGAAATTAGGTTATAATTAAAAGGATAGATAATAGGTTAACTATGGAGTGAATTACAATGTGGCTTAATTTACAATTGTTTGGATTTCGTGCATTATGGAGTCCTTATTTCTTTTTATTTGTTGCTTTATTAGGGGTTACATATTTCTTAATTACTGGACCTCTACGCCATAAGTTTGGAGTGAAGGATAAGCCGTCAGTAAAACAACAAAGCTTTTTTTATTTTGGACTGGTCCTACTTTATATTGTTAAGGGGTCACCAGTTGATCTTTTAACTCATATTACCCTTACCGCTCATATGATTCAAATGGCGATATATTTAATCGTATTTCCAATATTAATGATTAAAGGTATTCCTGTGTGGATTTGGAAAAAGGTATTGCTTAAACCTGTGATAAAATCAGTTATGAAAGTGCTATCTTTCCCACTAATTTCGATCATATTATTTAATGGTTTATTTTCCATGTATCATATACCGTTTATTTTTGATTTAACCAAATCATCACCAATTTTTCATACATCTTTTCATTTAGTACTTTTGATAGCTGGTTTCTTAGTCTGGTTTCCAATTATGTCACCAGTTAAAGAATTTTCCCAAATTAAGCACCCACTTGGAAAGATATTTTATATCTTTGGAAACAGTGTTTTAATTACACCAGCTTGTGTATTAATTATTTTTTCAGATGCACCATTATTTGCAGCTTATAGTTCTGGTGGTGCTTGGATTCAAGCACTAGCATTATGTGTACCAGCGGATATTTTGTCGGGTCTTGCGTCTACTTTCAAGATTACAGGTCCTGAAATGTTCACTTCAATGAGTACATTAGAAGATCAGCAACTTGGTGGAATCATTATGAAGATTATGCAAGAGATTGTCTATGGATCAATATTAGCAAAAGTTTTCTATGCTTGGTTTAGTCCGGAAACATTAAAAATAGATCCTTTACCGGCTAATGCTCAAACAAATGATGTAAATTAATAATTGGGAGGGGGAGGCCCTCTTTCCCTTTTAGTAGGAGAGGAATAATAACATGGCAATATTACCTACGATTAGCACTTTTTTTATTTTTCTTAGTGCTGTATTAGTTGCAGTTGGCTGGAGATTTATCGTTACAGACAGACCAAAGGCACATAAGAAGACTATGGTGGCTGCCGCAATAAGTGCACTATTTTTCTTTATTATTTATATGTCACGGACGATATTCACTGGAAATACAAGTTTTGGCGGACCGGAAGAATTGAAAATTTACTACACGATATTTTTGATTTTTCATATTTTTTTAGCGACGACTGGAGCAATTTTTGGAGTTGTGACACTTTACTTAGCTTTTAAAAGAAAAATTACTAAGCACCGTAAAATAGGGCCTATTACAGCCATAATTTGGTTCGGATCAGCTGTTACTGGTATAGCAGTATATTTCTTACTTTATGTTTTATTTGATGGTGGTCAAACAACAAGTTTAATAAAAGCAATTTTAGGTACATAAAAAAAGTGATAGCAGTATGCTATCACTTTTTTTTATTAAGGCTGTTTTCTAAAAGATTGTTGTTTTTTATATCGGTATTTAACAAATAGTAGATAGAAACTGCGCGGTATCTACTGTCAATTCCCCTATAATTAAAGAGGATAGTGATTTCCGGAGCGGGTATGAAGCTCTACTAATGTTTATTAATTACCGCGCATTTTCAATTAATAGCAACAAACTGTAGCAGCTACAAGTTAGTAAATCTATTATATTTTAATATTTAACTTTAGTATCCCTGCTTCTCTTGCAGAAATATAAATAATGACAATTAAAGGTCCAATGATAAATCCTAACAAACCGAATATTTTAAGTCCCAAAAACATTGAAACTAGTGTTGCAAGAGGGGAGAGGCCCATATGTTTTCCCATGACTTTTGGTTCCACTGTTCTTCTTATTGCAAGTAGGATTACTGCTAGTATTGATAGCTCAATTCCCATCGGAACATCACCAGCCATAAACATGACTAAAGCCCAAGGACCTAGAATAATAATAGAGCCAATAATTGGAATTAAATCAATGATCCAAATGACTAATGACATGATTAAAGCAACTTCAGGTGCAATAATGAATAATCCAATTAAAGATACAACAAATATAATTAAACTGACTAAGAACTGAGCTTTAAAAAAACCAACGATAACACTTTTTATTCTAGTATTCATAAAAGCTACTTTTGCAGCTGTTTCTTTGGTGAAAATATTATAGACTTTCTCCCTAAGAAGTGGCAATTCTAGCATAAATAGGAATAATGCAATTAAATATACTAAAATACTAACGATATACTGTGGAATTTCAGAGAATATACCAGCAATTCTATTAATTGTTAAATGTTCTTTTAAGGTTGCATTTAAAGAGGTTACATATGTATCAAAGCTTGCTGTAACGGAATCTACAAATTCAACTGGTAAATCTTTTCCGTACTCACTTATTCGGTCTTCCCAGTTACTGTAAATATTATTGATCTTATTTATGTGAGAAGGAACGTCTTCAACAAAATTAATAGCCTGACCAACGGCTTTTGTAACTAATAATGTACCTGCTATACCTACCACTATCAGAAACAATAGAAAAACAATCAATACAGAGATTTTCCGGTTTAGTTTAATGCGATTTTGGATTAGTCGAACTAAAGGATTCAAAGACAGTGCGGTAATTAATGCAATTATTAATGGTATCGATAAAGATAGTACAAAGTATCCAACAATTATTAATAAAACAATAATTATAAATAAAAGTATTTTACGTAACAAAAAGAGTTTCTCCTCTCCATAAAGCGGAAATTTCTGTATAACACTATACAAAATATAGCATGAATTTATGCGTGTGAATAGGACTTTTTCTTTACATCTAATGAGAAAATCAAAAATAAAACCAACATACTCAAGGAGATATGAGTAGTTGGCTTATTTTTGTTGTTAGATTTATTCAGCAGTTAATGCTTTTAATTCTTCACTAACTTTTTCTAAGATTTTATTAGCACGCTCTACAAGGTTTTCTGGGAAGTTTTCGCCTTCTCCATACTCTATTCCATGTGGATAGTAGTGTTTACCAAGTAAGGGGGTAAGTAATTTAATTACAGCATCCTTGCGATCAACATCACCTTCTATGGCATATCCTTGAACGCGGATATAATATGTAACATTTTCTTCATTGGAACCAATTCTGTAGTCGTATGTAACTCTTTCATAGTCCCATTGTCCAGCACGAATGAAAGCGTGCAATCCCATAACATGGTCAAGTGGCTTCAGTTCAATGACTGTATCTTCAATTCCTAAGTTTTCTAATTTCATTTCTCTACACCTCACATTTTTGCTCACTAAATTAATAATAGTATTATTTGTCATAAGTTGCAATGAAAATGGGAACTTTTAAGTGGCGTTAAATTTGATTAGTCATGAAATTGTAACGAATTTTTTTAGGTAACGTTTGAAAATTAATAGAACAAATATGGAGGTAGAATAATTCTATTACCCATTATTTCTATTTTTTTATGCATGATAGTTAATAGTCAATCATATAGTCTACTATAAGATTTAATAGAAGGGGCTAGAGATATGAGATGGATTAGAGGATTTTTATTCTTTGTTATAGTATTTGCGATTACATTTTTTCTTTTAGAAAAAAAACAAATAGAACCAGATGAGGCAATAGATAATATCAGTCATAATATTTCTCAAAAGCAGAAAGATTTCATAGAGAAGTCAGTCCCAGAAAATATTATTGTAAAACAAAAATTTAAAGGTGAAATTTACCGTTGGATTGGTAAAGGTACAGATGAATTAGTGGACGAGCTTGGTGAGCCAAAGCGAAAAGATTTAAGTAGTTATGGCTACACCTGGTGGATCTATACAAATAATCAAACACAATATATTCAATTCGGGGTGAAGGATGACAAGATTCAAACGGTTTATGCTACTGGTAATGATATTCATATAGAACCGTTAACAATTGGAGATAGTTATAAAAGTGTTAATGCGGAATTACAATTTACAGAAGAAGTAACATACCGACAAGGGATAGCGGCCTATACATTTTTTCTAGATGAAGAGGATCTTAGAATGCGACCATTAGTTAAATTATCGGATAATATATATGCACAAGTATACTTTGATACATTTACGAATAAACTTTCGTCCATTCGAGTTATGACAGGTGATGTTCTACTTTTGCAAAGACCTTATGGACTTAGGTATCGTGGGGGATTACCTGAATTACCAAATCTAACAGATAAGGAATGGGAAAAGGTAGAGAATGGTATGGAGAAACAGATATTCGATATTACAAATGTTATTCGTAACAGCTTTAATAAAGATATTTTGATATGGGAAGAAAAAGTTAGTGAGGTAGCTTTTTCGCATAGTAAAGATATGTCAGAAAGTAATTATTTCTCTCATTACAGTCCAGATGGAGATGGATTAAAAGAGCGTCTTGAGAAAAAAGAAATTTATTATTTTGCAGCTGGTGAAAATATCGCGGCCCAATATGTTGACGCTCCTGCTGCCGTTGAGGGATGGCTAAATAGTAAAGGACACCGAGAAGCATTACTTCATGAAAATTATACACACCTTGGTGTAGGGGTGTATCGACTGTATTACACCCAAAACTTTTTAACAAAATCAGATGAATAGTTTTTCCTTCTTCTGAGTAGTGCACATGAACCATGAAAACAGCATATTTTATACTAGTGAAATATTGCCTAAATGAAAAGCTGTTAAAATGGGGTGAGACAATATGGGTAATAACTCTCTAGATCCAACTATTCAACAGTTCCGAGATTTTATTAATCAACATCCAAAACTTCGTAAGGAAATTAGAAGAACAGGCCGTTCCTGGCAAGAGTATTATGAGAAATGGATGCTTTTGGGTGAGAAAGATGCCTTTTGGGATGATTACAAAGAGGATGAAGACTCTTTTCATTCCGAGGATAAAGAGAAGAATAAGTCGGATTTCCTAAATCAACTCATGAAGTATGCGGAAAATATGGATATAGATAAAGTCCAGAAGCAAGTTCATCAATTAAGTGGAACGATTTCTACCATACAAGAGTTAATAGACCAGTACCAAGGGGCAAAAAAAGGATCTCGTCATGAAGAATCCAATCCCTTCGGCTGGTTTAGGGATTAGTGATAAACATGGATGAAAAATTATATCAACATCTAGTTTCAAGACCAGATTTAGTAAATTTTATTCGGAACAATCCAGAATGGTATCGATATCTATCAAGGGATCCTTCCAAGGTTGCTGAAATTGAACAAGAGTCAAAACGTTACTACGGAAAGACTTTCTCTCAAAAAATTGAAAAAGTGAATCAAAATGTCCAAATGGTAGGGATGCTTTTGCAATTTGCAGAAATGATGAAAGATTAATTGTTTTTCATTTTCGCCAAAAAGATGATAAACTATTGGTGGAGGTGAATTAATTATGATAGCTACCTTAGAATATGTAACGATTTTAGATAAATCTGAAATGTTAGCAGATATGGTGCTAAGCTCTGATGTTTATGAAGAGTACAAGAAAGCTAAACTAGCAATGGATACCGACCCAGAAACACAGCGCTTAATAAAAGAGTTTGCAGCTGTGAAAGATCAATATGAAGATGTACAACGATTTGGTAGATATCATCCGGATTATACTGACATAATGAAATCCGTTCGTGTGAAGAAACGTGCGATGGATTTAAATGATAAAGTAGCAACTTATAAGATTGCAGAACGTAAATTCCAAGGCTTACTTGATGAAATAAGTCAATTTATTGCTTTTAGTGTTAGTGATCAAATTAAAGTACCAAAAGATGGTGCAGCATTAACGGATCATGGTTGTGGACATGGTGGAGGCTGTGGATGTAAGGTTTCTTAGCATACTTATTGCTGTTAAGACGTAATTCTGTTAAACTACTGATAAATAAGCCTAAAATTGTGAGGATTTTTCATGAGAACGAAACGCCAAGGAATCATTATTTGGTTTCAACATTCTAAAAACATTAAACAACTGAAACGACTAGGTTATATAGTCTATGTATCGAGAAGACTGAAGTATGCAGTTATGTATGTGGATCAAGATAAAATTGATGAAATTGAAACGAAATTATTGAAATACTCATTTGTTTCAAGGGTAGATCGTTCCTATAAACCATTTGTTCGTACAGAATACGAAAATGCAAAACCTGACAAAGCCAAGCAATACGACTATAAAATGGGAATATAACACCTCTCGCAAACAGCGGGAGGTTTTTTGTGTATCAGGTATTTTTTTAAATTTAGGTATATTAAAAGAATATAATATTAATTTTGCACTTAGAGGCGCTAATAACGCCAGAAAGTTACTGGAAATAAAAAAACCTGCAGAAATAATTCTGCAGGTCCCTTTGTTTTCTTGCTAGAAAACAAAAAGGCAAAGGGAGAGGAGAAACCGGAGGAGAACTTATGGGGAAGTGTAAGTCTTCTCCGTGTTTTGAAACAACCTAGCTACGCATTAGCTGTTCCATTAAGCTATTATGTACAAAGGTAAAAATAATATACATCGTAAATATTTTTTTCTAGAAAGAACATATTCTATTTTAATATCTTTTTTCTTTATGGTAGGATTGTAACGAATGATTATTAGAGGTGAGCATGATGCGTGTAATAGCTGGAATACATAAGGGAAGGCAGCTGAAGGCTGTTCCAGGAAACAATACTAGACCAACCACAGATAAGGTAAAAGAATCTATTTTTCAAATAATTGGCCCTTTTTTTCGGGGTGGTAAGGCATTGGATTTATTTGCTGGTAGTGGTTCATTAGGTATAGAAGCATTAAGTCGAGGTATGGATTACTGCATATTCGTAGATAAACATCCCAAAGCCATAAAAACAATTCATGAAAATACTTCTCTATTAAGATTAGATGATCAAATAGAAGTTTTCCGCACGGATGCATACAGGGCTTTAGCTGCAGTAGCAAAAAGAGAACTTTCATTTGATATAATCTTTTTAGATCCTCCATATAGTAAAATAAGCTATGCTGACCTATTAGAAATCATTAGAAAAGAACATTTGTTGAATGAAGATGGTATTATTTATTGTGAGCATGATGTAAATGATGAACTACCAGAGCAGGTTTCGGGCCTAAACTTAATAAAACAGACAAAGTACGGGGGTACAATTGGAGTAACGATCTATCAAAAGATGTAACGAAATAAATTATAGAGGGGTGCTAGCATGGCTAAACTGGCAATTTGTCCTGGGAGTTTTGATCCGATTACTTTTGGACATTTAGATATTATTGAAAGAGGATCGAAAGTATTTGATGAGGTTATTGTAGCTGTATTTAATAATCAATCTAAATCACCATTATTCGCTGTAGAAGAAAGAATCGAGCTTATCAAAGAATCTACAAAACATATTCCTAATGTAAAGGTGGATTCTAGTAGCGGATTATTAATTGATTATGCAGAAGAGAAAAATGCTCAGGTTATATTAAGAGGTCTAAGGGCAGTCAGTGACTTCGAATACGAAATGCAGATTACGGCAATGAACCGAAAATTAAATTCGAAGATTGAAACGTTATTTATGATGACCAATAATCAATACTCATTCTTAAGTTCGAGTATCGTAAAAGAGGTAGCTAAATATAAAGCGGATGTAACAGACTTAGTTCCGGTAGTCGTTGCGGAAGCCTTAAAACAAAAATATAAGCAATAAATGAATGGCTGTCTTATTATTTCTCTATTAAAGACAGCCATTCTTTCTTTAGTAATCAAGAATCATTAGATTCCTTCTTATTTACCATCCTCTTAATAAGGTGTATACCATGTTTCTAATGATTATTCCGAGCGCGTCGGTATAAGATAATAAATCCTAATGCAAAGGTTCCAATTGTAATGATTGGCCCAATTTGCTCTAATGCAGTTAAAAAATTTACCCACTCATTGTTATGATCGGGATTTATAACAGGCATATCTTCTACATTAATTTCTATTTTATCAAGGTAGAGTGGCTTATACAGTAGTATGGCAAGGATACTTGCTATAAAGCCATGTAAGATGCGAGCGAAGAAATATGGGTAAAATCGAATGTTACTTTTTGAAATAATACTTGCAACTTGTGCTTGAATGGAAAAGCCATTAAAACCAAGAATAAAGCTAACAATTATAACACTTGCAAGAAATGGGTCAATATTTTCTTTGGATACCATATTAGCACCTAATGTGATTTCGAAGAGTCCTGATATAAATGGTAGAGCAAGTTCAATTGGTATGAAAAGTAAATGAAATATACTTTGGAATAGGATTGCTATAATTGGAGTAAGACCAATTAAGAATAACATTTTGTTTAACACGGAAAACAGGATAATAAATCCACCAACCATCACTAGCGTCTTGATAGAGTTAATAACAGCATCTCCCATTATCTCCCCAACTGGTCGCTTGTCTATTATTCTTGTTTCATGCATAGCGTAAAATGCCCTTTTAAGGGAGAACGTATGACTCTCTTTTTTATGGGGCTTATCCAAGTTTCGCCCATAAAAACGCATGCAAATGCCAGTAAGAGCATTTCCGACATAGTGACAGACCGCAAGTAGTACACCTAATTTAACATCATGAAAAAAACCTGCTGAAATAGCCCCAAATATGAATAATGGACTAGAAGAGTTTGTAAAAGCAACTAGTCGTTCTGCCTCAACCTGCGTAATCTGATTTTGCTCTTTTAAACGAACGGAAATTTTTGCCCCAGTTGGATAGCCACTAACCATACCCATGATCCAAGCAAAACTCCCAACCCCTGGAACATTAAATAATGGACGCATAATAGGTTCAAAGACAACCCCTAAGAACTTAACAACACCGAAACTAAGTAATAATTCAGCGGTAATAAAGAAGGGTAGCAGGGAGGGGAACACTACCTCCCACCACATGTCAAGCCCGCGGATGCTGGCCTCCAATGCATTACTGGGATATTTTATTAAGGTAAATGCGAAGAAAAAGGTTAATGCGGCAAGCATGAATGTTTTGAATATTTGCTTCAAGAGACTGCCTCCTAGTTATTTGGTTAACTGTACTTATTTTTTTGATAGTAGTAAAATAAAACTAGTCTGATATATTGTCTTTTATCAAAACATATATTGAATGAGACAAGTTTTAAATATCTATATCAATATACGCTCATACATTACCTGAATATGCCATACACTTTTATCCATACAGATTATTTATTATATATAAAGGTGTTTGAATGGCCTGATGTGTTACTAGGAAAGGGGTCTACTATGAAGTTTTCGAAGGGGCAAATAATTTCATTTTTTGCAGCTGTAATTATAGCATTTTTTCTTTCTACATATGAATTACCGTATTATATTCAAAAGCCAGGTGGTGCTGATGCTTTAAATCCAATTGTTCAAGTAGAAGGTGCTGACAAAAGCGAAGGGGATTTTCACCTAGTTACAGTTAGAGGTGGGCAAGCAACCCCAGTCCAATTTGTATTAGCACATATATTACCTCATCATGATATTTTGGATATTAAAGATGTACGTCCCGAGGGTATCTCGGATGATGAATATTTCCAAGCGCAACTACAAATGATGGAAAATTCTCAAGAAGCATCAACAGTGGTTGCATATACTGCAGCAGGTAAAGACATTACAATAGACTATAAAGGTGTTTATGTTGTAAGTGTTGCACCTGATTTACCTTCAGAAGGTATTTTAGAGATGGGAGACCATATCGTTGGCATAGATGGTAAAGAAATAAATGAATCAATCGAATTAATTTCTTATATTGAAAAGAAAAAATTAGGTGATTCAGTAACATTGACAATTCTTCGAAATGAACAGGAATTAACAAAAGAAATTACATTAGGAATTATCGATCAAGAAACAAAACAAATTGGTATTGGAATATCATTAGTTACAGATAGGGATGTTAGAGTTAATCCGGAGATTACCTTTACGAGTGGTAACATTGGAGGTCCGAGTGCAGGTCTAATGTTTTCATTAGAAATATACGACCAACTTACTGAAGGTGATTTAACAAAAGGACATCAAATAGCAGGTACTGGGGAAGTTGATTATGAAGGTAATGTTGGTAGGATTGGTGGAATAGATAAAAAAGTAGTGGCTGCCGACCGAGAGGGTGTTGATGTGTTTTTTGCACCTAATGAAGGTGGGAGAGGTCGGGACTCCAATTATGAAATTGCTAAGAAAACTGCAGAAGAAATTAATACTGATATGATGATTGTTCCAGTAGATACGTTTGAAGATGCCTTAAAATATTTACAGGAAGAATTAGAGTAAATACCATGGGAAAAAGGGGACAGATTTCAACATTGTAATTTAAGCATTAGCTAGTTACGTTGTTGAGGGTCTGTCCCCGTTCTCATATTGTCATTAAAAAAGCTTTATAGGACCTTTAAATTCCTGTTGCATTAATGCATATCTATTTTTGATTGGCAAAATACTATAATAAGCATTTGAAGCCCTTTCCTCCACTCGAAGCATTGGGTGTAAGTCGCGAGTAAGTTTAGGATAAATAGGTACATTTAAATCTTTTTTAATTTTATTCAAATAATCCCTTCCTCTATTCGTCATACCTAAAAGGCGCACATATGGGATTGATTTAGATAGAATATCGATTTCTGTTTTTTGGGTGTTCGTAAGTAAATGAACAAAAATGCGTTGTATTCTTGTCCATGTATATCGTTTAGTTTTTATTCGTTCGACCCATTCGTAGAAAGAGTGAGCATCCTTTGCAGTTTTCTTAATACGGTGTTCAATCCCTTCCTCAACGCCATGGATTAAACGAAGTTCCTCATGGGACATCGTCATAACCCGGTAATGAAGGAGAGGGAAGTAATTTTCCCAATGATGGAATGTGGTTGCTTCTTGGTTGTAAGCTATAAGTTGGTCAACGGTGGCAGTTGGCATGGTGTGTTTTAATGTTGAAACTTGTACATGATGATCAAAGATTTGCTTTCTGATACTTGTAGCACTAGCGATTGAACTTGTTATTTCTGTATCGTGGTATTCACTGTTTTTTCTCTTAATTGTTAAAGGCTGGATAGCTAGCTTGCTTTCTAAAATTGTCTTTACATAACTAAACCCAAGAATATTATTTGGCCTAGACAAATCCATTCCGTCTTTCGTTAACCCAATCGATTCATAAGCTATTTTACTAGCATCAGGAAATGACTTTCCGGCTTTTAAGGCTTCCTTGAGCATATCTTGAAAACTAGCTTGTTTTTCGATATAAGTGGTATAAGCTTGATTGAACTGTTGAATATCACCAGATTCACTTCCGAAGCAAATACTGCCCACTCCTAATTCATTTAGGGTCAATACAGAACCTTTAGCAAATAGGTCACTGCTCTGAACAGCATAAACATATGGTAATTCAACTACAATGTCGATTCCCGATAAAAGAGCTGCTTTTGTCCGGTGAAACTTATCGATAATAGCAGGCTCTCCTCTCTGGAGAAATGAACCACTCATTACAGCTATCATACAGTCTGCATTTGTTGCTTTCTGGGCTTCTTTGATATGGTATATATGGCCATTATGAAAAGGGTTGTATTCTACAATCAATCCGCAAACATTCATGATAAACACCTCAAATATGATTAAACTGTTGCATAATAATTATTTCCTGTTATGGTTGATTATAGAAAAAAGGGGCAGGGAATGCTACAAATAAGAATATTTTTCACTACTGTAAAGAAAATATATTGACAAAAGTACATTTTCCTTTTAAAATTACTCTTGTTGCCTTGAGGTGAAATTAATGAAATTTACATTAGCACAATTAAAGAAAAATGCCTTTAACAAGCCTTTTTCATTCTCTGGTGAAGTAGATGTTTCTGAACTGGAAACAATGAACAATGACATTCGAAAAATTAATCCTGTACAAATACAAGGTATTTGCAATATGCATGGTGAACAATTTTTCTTCACATTTACCATAACAGGTCAAATGATCTTGCCGTGTGCACGCACACTTGTCGATGTTCAATATCCATTCAAAATCAATGCAAAAGAGATATTTTCTTCTTCAACCTATATTGATGAGGAATATGATGCAGAAATTCATCCAATTCATGGAGAAGTGCTTGACTTAATGCCGTTTATAAAGGAAAATATTCTATTAGAGGTCCCTTATCGAGTATTCGCTGATGAAGTAGATTCAAATGAGTTAATTCAAAAGGGAAACGATTGGGAAGTACTCTCAGAAAAACCAAAAGAAGTGAAAATTGATCCACGTTTTAAGAAACTGGAGTCATTATTCAAAGATACCGAGAAAGAAAAATAAGAATTATTTCATGTTTTTGCTTTCATATTTGAAGGAGGTGTAAGTCATGGCAGTACCTAAAACAAGAACTTCTAAAAAAGTTAAAAGACAACGTCGTACTCATTTCAAATTACACGTGCCTGGCATGGTAGAATGTTCAAATTGTGGAGAACTAACTAAGCCACACCATGTATGTAAATCATGTGGGCAATATGATGGAAAAGAAGTTGTTAGCAAATAATTACAGGATATAAGCAAAACAGATCACAGAAATGTGGTCTGTTTTTTGCATCTATACATAAAGGAGGATGTCCAAATGGGAGAAACGATTACATATAAATTTTATCCTGAGAAAGCATATGGAATAATCACGATTAATCGCCCTGAGAAGCGGAATGCAATATCTATAGAAATGGCGAAGAGACTATTGCTAGTACTTGAAGAAGCAAATCAAGATCCTTTGAAATTTCTAGTTGTAACTGGTGTTGGAAACCGGATGTTTTGTTCTGGTGGGGATTTAACAGATTTGCATGGCGAACTATCTTCATCTGAAGCTGAAAGTAGTCTACTAAAGATGATGGAAGTATTATACCGATTGGCTATTTTTAAGGTTCCAACTATTGCTCTTATGAATGGTGGTGCTGCTGGAGGAGGTTGTGAGCTTGCTTCAGCATGTGATATACGAATTGCCAAAAGCGATACAAAATTTGGATTTGTTCAAACCAACCTGGGGATTATACCTGGGTGGGGAGGTGGAGTACTCTTGGCGAAAAGAATCCATCCTAGTTTTGCAAATCAATGGATTATGGAAGGTACTATTTTTGATGAAAAGACCTTAGAATTAAAAGGTTGGATTCATAGAGTTATAGATGATAACGGATGGGCGGATATAGACAAACTATTGGAACCATATTTAACTAAATCTTATAGTCAAATGCAAATCTTAAAGAGTCAGTTTTTAGATGAGATAGGTGTGATAGGCTTAAAAGACAAGATGAAAAACGAAGTGAAACAATGTGCAACACTTTGGGATTCACAAGAGCATAAAAATGCAGTATTAGCATTTTTTAACCGGAACTAGAACTAGGAATAATTTAGAAAATTATCTAAAGAGTATTCTATCACTCCTACTTTGTGCATACATTGATAGCAAAGAGATAAGGAGTGATGTTATGAATGCGACAAGGCAGGATGCCTGGACTGAAGACGAAGACGTTATACTAGCAGAAACAGTACTTCGTCATATAAAAGAAGGAAAAACACAACTTGAAGCCTTTAAAGAGGTAGCAAAGCAATTATCTAGAACCTCTGCAGCATGTGGATTTAGATGGAATGCAACGATACGTAAAGAATATCAGGAACAAATACAACGGGCAAAAGAAGAACGTAAACTTGGTGGTAGAAAAGCTATTTGGAATTTTGAAAACTCGAAGTCTGCTCCTGAAAAAGATACGATAGAATCCGCAATTATGTTGCTTGAGAAAATGAAATCTAACTTTGAGGAACATCAGGATTTGGCAAGAAAAGAACAGGAACAATTGTTGAAAAAATTGGAAGAAGAAAATAATAAGTTAAAATTACAATTACAACGGTACGAAAATGCCTGGGAGGAAATGGGCAATCTTTGGAAATGGATTAAAGATAAAAATTGAGCTTTGTGCCATTAAATAATACTTAGGATTAGTAATAATTGTTATATTCCAAGGATTACACATAGGTAACCTCATTTGCGTTGATGGAATTGGTAAACGTTCCGTATATTAGAAAGATCATGCTATTATATTATAAACGCAAGAAGAAAGAGGCTAATCATATTAGCCTCTTTGTGATATATAAAGGATAATTTTGGTCAACTTCTTTTGCGTAGATACACGTTACATATAAATGAAAAAGCTTTCATTTTAGTTTGTGCCTTTTTCTTTTATCCCATTTGGTAACCAGAGCAATGGATTTTGACCAAAGTCTCTTTGCATTTCGTAATTTGCTTTTTGGAACCCCATTTTCTCCCAGAATCCTTGGGAATTTATTCTTGGATTTGTTTTTATCGGTAGGTTATATCCTTTTGCGTATTCTACTAGTTTCTTTCCCAACCCTTTGTCACGATAGTGTGGAAGTACTTCCAATTTCCATAATTCTAAATAATCATGTTGTGGTTCAAAGTATTTGTCGTATTTTTTGTCTACTCTATACAAACTCATTCTGGCAACAAGTGATCCACCGTAATATATGCCATAGAACGGAGATACACTATCGTTCTCCACAATATTAGATTGTAATTCTTCTAGCATAGACAATTCCTGGTTTCCATATTCTTTAAAGCGTTTAAATTCTTCTAGTGTCTTATAATTGATTAATAGTTTTTCAACCTTCATGTCTCCCATAAAATTCGTCCCCCTTTGTTGTTAGAAATTTTATTTTGAATATTATACTTTAATTATAATACAAAATTGACAGAAATGTCATTTTGGTATTAGGAATAATAAATATTTCCCAAACCTAGTACAAATTCTTAATATTTTGATACAATATAAAAAGTTATTGTACTAGTAGTATAGAGGGGAACATTCTTTTATGGTAGATTTTTTTATAATATTGCTTGCATTTTTTATTACAGCACCTATTCTGATAACCATTTTAACTTACTATTCATTAAAATTTATGTATCAAAATCCAATAAAAGCCTTTCATAAGTCAATTAATTGGACAACAATCATTTACATAATAGCGGTGAATACTTTGCTATCCTATTTATTTGAAGGGGCATATATTGGGTATATAATTGTATTTATGTTATGTATACTTACTATTATTGTTATTCTGCAATGGAGGAACAACTTGGAAATCAATTACCAAAAAGCATTAAAGTTATTATGGAGGATATCTTTTCTATTCTTTTTTGTCTTGTATATTATTCTTGTACTATATGGGATTCTAAGAGGTGTACTTGTTTAGGTGTGCAGAGTTGTGAAATAGATTTTTGTTGCTAAAAATAGCTAGCTGTACATGTAACAAAACAGAAAACATGATAAAATACAATCTTTCTTGTACAATACCTATAGATAGAAAACCTCTAAAGGAGTACGTAATGAATGAGAATTGAACCAATAAAGATTGAAAACCAGAATAAATTAGTCCGAGATTATCGTGACCAAAAACTATCCATCATGAACCATTTTGATTATGGATTCTTGGAATATGATAATCGTTTGAAAGAATTAAAGACCCGTACTTATCAAAGACAAGAACTTGTTAAAGTACTAACACAATTGAATAATGATTGGGGAGCTTCGGATGCTACACTACATAATATTGAGCGTTTGAAACAAGAAGAAAGTGTCGTTGTAATTGGAGGCCAACAAGCTGGAGTGTTAACAGGGCCATTATATTCAGTTAATAAAGTAATATCGATCATACAATTAGCAAAGCAACAAGAAGAAAAATTAGATGTTCCAGTTATTCCGGTATTTTGGATTGCAGGAGAAGACCATGATTTTGAAGAAATAAATCATGTGTATGTTAATCGTAACCATAAAATGAAAAAAATAAAAGTAGGGCAAAGAGTTCTTGAAAAGCATTCTATATCTCAAATTGCATTAGATCGAACGAATGTATCAAACTTTGTAGACACTATAATGGAAGAGCTAAGAGAAACGAGGTATACAAAAGAGTTAACTGATTTAGTAAGAAATTGTCTTAATGAATCAACTACTTATGTTGATTTTTTTGCTCGATTAATACTAAAGTTATTTAAAGATGAGGGTATTGTACTTATTGACTCTGGAAACGATTCTGTGAGAAGACTTGAAAGTAGATACTTCTTAGAAATGATTCAAAAACAAGAAGATATAAGTAATGGTGTATATACTTCCCTTAAGGAAATAACTGAAAAAGGGTATTCTGTTTCCTTGGATGTTACGAAGGACGATGGTAATCTTTTTTATCATAAAGATAAAGAGAGAATTTTATTAAGTAGAAATCCTGAAGGAAATTGGATTGGAAAACAAAATGAAGTAATCTTAACAACAGACGAGTTACAGGAAATAGCGATTAACAAACCAGATATGTTAAGCAATAATGTAGTAACACGTCCATTAATGCAGGAACTAGTTTTCCCAACTTTAGCCTTTGTTGGTGGCCCAGGTGAAATCAGTTACTGGTCTGTATTGAATTCAGCTTTTCATGCTTTAGATATGAAGATGCCCCCTGTTGTACCAAGATTATCTTTTACCTTAGTTGATCGTAAAACGGATAAGTTATTAGCAAAATATAATATACCAATAGAGTCTGCTTTAAATGGTGAAGTTGGGGCTATTAGAGACGTATGGTTTAAAGAGAAGATTAATCCACCAATTGAGGAAACGGTGTCTGAGATAAAGTCTGTTATTACAAAAGTACATGAACCTTTACGAGAGATTGCAAAAGACATTCGTTCCGACATTAATGATCTTGCCGAGAAGAACCTAGAATTTCTCATTCGTGATGTTGAATTTCTTGAAAAGCGAATTATTAATGCTTTGGAGGAACGATTTCAAAAGGAACTAACTGAGTTTACTACTCTTGAAAATTCACTTTACCCAAATGGCTTACAAGAACGTATCTGGAATCCAATTCCATTTCTAAATGAATATGGAATAAATTTAATTAGGGACTTATCTGCAAGCACTTGTTCATTTGAACAGGAACATTTTGTAGTATATATGTAATATTCCACCACTTCCACCCACTTTGTAATTAACTGTCTTTCTTGAAAGTTTAATTCAGCTGGAAATGCTTGATATATCAAGCTTCTAGCCGAACTGCTTTCCAAAGAAAGGCAGTTATTTTTTTGGTTCAAATTAACTGTTTTTGTATATATAATAGATATTTTGAAAAATAAGTGGTGGAAAGTGGGGGGATGTGGTAATATAGATGTATGAAAGTGGGGGCGGACTAAATGTTCATGGGTGAATTCCAGCATAACTTCGATACTAAGGGCAGAATTATTGTTCCTTCAAAGTTCCGTGATGAACTTGGTGAACGTTTTGTTGTCACTCGTGGATTAGATAAATGTTTATTCGCCTATCCGATGTCTGAATGGGCGATATTAGAAGAAAAGCTAAAAAAACTCCCACTTACAAAAAAAGACGCAAGAGCCTTTACGCGATTCTTCTTCTCTGGAGCAGTAGAATGCGATGTGGACAAGCAGGGAAGAATAAATATTCCACAGCCTCTTCGCAACTATGCGGGTTTAGATAAAGAGTGTGTGGTAATAGGTGTATCCAATCGCATTGAATTCTGGGCTAGTGAAAATTGGGAAGACTACTTTAATGAGTCTGAAGAATCTTTCGCAGAGATTGCTGAGAATTTAATGGATTTTGATATTTAAACTGGAAATCGCTAAAGTAGGTGAAAAAATGTTTCAACATTATACAGTATTAAAAGAAGAGTCAATTAAAGGGTTAAATATAAAGCCAAATGGTACATATGTTGATTGTACTTTAGGTGGTGGAGGGCATTCTGAAAGGATAGCCTCACAACTAAATGAAGATGGTCTGCTTATTGCATTTGATCAAGATATGGACGCATTGCTTGCAGCAAAAAAAAGACTTGAAGCATACCAAGATCGAATTCTTTTCATTCATAGTAATTTTAGGTATTTAGAAGAAGAGTTACAAAACCATCAAATTTCTCATGTTGACGGTATTCTGTTTGATCTTGGTGTATCCTCACCTCAACTAGATAGAGGGGAAAGAGGATTTAGTTATCAACATGATGCAAAGCTAGATATGCGAATGAATCAAGAACAGGAATTATCTGCCTTTGAAATTGTCAATAAATGGTCGTATAATAATCTAGTTTCTATCTTTTTTAAATATGGAGAAGAGAAATTTTCTAAGCAAATTGCAAGGAAGATCGAAGAATATCGAAAAACAAATACAATTGAAACGACCTTTCAATTAGTTGATATTATAAAGGAAGCCATTCCTGCTCCTGCTAGAAGGAAAGGCGGTCATCCTGCCAAACGTATTTTCCAAGCAATACGTATAGCGGTGAATGATGAATTGCAGGCTTTCCATAATGCTTTACATCAGGCGGCTCGGGTGGTTTCAATACAGGGTAGAATTGCCGTTATCACTTTTCATTCGTTAGAAGATAGGATATGTAAGCAAGCCTTTAAAAAATGGAGTACACCAAAAGAAACACCAAGGAATCTACCGGTAATTCCAAAAGAATACGAGGCTCCATTTAAAGCAATTAATCGTAAACCAATTATAGCTGACGAATTTGAACTAGAAGAGAATCGTAGGTCAAGATCAGCAAAGCTTCGGATTGTGGAAAAAATTAATAACTGGTCTGATGATTTTAATCACGGGGAAGGGTGGAATAAATAATGGCAGCAAATCATGCGAGAAGTTGGGAACATTCCTATACATCATATCAACCACAAGTTGATAAAAAAGTCATAGTACGTAAAAAAAGCTGGATAACAAAGGGAGAAAAAATGCTTTATTCTTTTGTTGCGGTTTTTCTTTTGATTGCAGGAGGCTTTATGGTTTCCTATTCCTCCTCTACCGATTCATTAAATCGAGAAATTCAAACAATCCAGAATTCAATTACAGATCAACAGGTTGTTAACGAAGGATTAGTATTTGAAATTAAAGATTTAAGTAGACCAGAAAGAATTACACAAATCGCAAGGGAAAATGGTTTTACTATTCAGGCTGCAGAAGTTAAACAAGCCAATGCTTTTAATCAATAATGCGGGTGATTAGGGATGAAAAAGAATAAGACTACACATGCCATGGCTGGAGTTTTAATGGTTATCTTCATCATGGCATTTTTACTTGTTGCAGGACGTTTTTTATATATTCAAGCATCTGGAGTAGTTGAAGGAGTTTCATTAGATGAATGGGCAACGAAAGTACGGACAACTTCTTATACACTAGATTCAGAACGTGGGAAAATCTACGACAAAAATGGCATGACGTTAGCCTACGACATGCCGACTTTTCGTATGTATGCTATTGTTGATGAGAAATTCTCTGAAAACTTGGAGGAGAAACAACATGTCGTTGATCCTGTGGAAACAGCGGGAAAATTGGCTCCATTATTAAATACAGAAAAAGAGTATATTCTTGAACGATTGAAATATGGAATCGAAAATGGTAAATCACAAGTAGAGTTTGGGGCAATTGGTAAGGAAATTTCGCTCCAAACTAAGGATGACATTCAAGCATTAAAACTACCTGGAATCCGATTTGTTCAAGAAAATATTCGCTACTATCCGAATGGTTTGTTCGCTTCCCATATTATCGGGTTTGCTCGTGAAACGGAAGAAGAGACAGAAGATGTTACTAGTAAGGAAATTGTAGGGGTAACAGGTATTGAACGGGAAATGAATGATCTCTTAAAAGGTATAGATGGGTATATTTCATATCAACGAGATATTTATAATAAAAAGCTTTTAGATCCGAATGAAGTAATCCAGTTGCCAGATAATGGGGATGACGTATATTTAACCATAGATCAGAAGATTCAAACACTAGTAGAAGATGTTATGTCTCAGGTCGATGAAAAATATAAACCTGAGCGAATGACAGCTATAGTGATGAATCCTAAAACAGGTGAAATTGTAGCGATGAGTAATCGACCAAGCTACAATCCGAATAATCCTGCAAATGTTAAAAACTGGTATAATGATGCTATTTCAACTCCTTTTGAGCCCGGATCTACCGTAAAGATGTTTACATGGGCAGCCGCTATCGAGTCAAATGTCTATAAAGGTGATGAAGGCTATATGTCAGGCAAGTACCAAATTAGTGATCGTATTAGCCCGATTCATGACTTTAATAGAAAAGGTTGGGGAACTATCTCTTATGATGAGGGGTTTGCTAGGTCTTCAAACGTTGCTGCCGCTAAACTAGTTTGGGAGAAAATGGGTCCAGATACTTTTCTTGAGTACATGAAAGAATTTGATTTTGATGAGCCAAGTGGAATTGATTTACCTGGAGAAGTTCAAGGTCAAATTCTTTATAACTGGCCACTAGAGAAGATAACTACATCCTTTGGACAAGGAAGTACAGCCACACCAATACAGCTCATGAAGGCTGCTACAGCAATTGCAAATGATGGGAAAATGCTCAAACCATATATCATTGATAGAATTGTAGATCCAGATACTGATAGTATTATAGAAAATCATGAACCAGAAGTAGTGGGTGAACCTATTTCTAAAGAAACGGCAGAACATGTGAGAAAGTTACTAGTTTCTGCTGTGCAATCGGAACATGCAGTTGGTAGTCGGTTTAACCTAGACGACTATTCGGTTGGAGGTAAGACCGGAACTGCCCAGATTCCAGATCCTAATGGTGGATATTTAGAAGGTCGAGAAAATTATGTGTTTTCGTTCTTAGGTATGGCACCTGCTGATGATCCAGAATTGATGATGTATGTTTCAGTAAAACAGCCTACCTTAGTATTCGAAACGGGAATTGAGCCAGGTTCTGCTCCAGTTTCTTTTATCTTCAACAATGTCATGGAAAACGCATTACATTATCTGAGTATCGATCCAGATAAGGGTGAATCTAATGAAGTTAGTGTTTACGAGATTCCTAACATAGTGGGAGAATCTGTAAGTTCTTTAACGGATTCATTGAGTGCGTCTGGTGTAGACTTTAGTGTTGTTGGTAATGGTACTAAAGTTGTCCAGCTGAGTGCAGAGAAAGGTACCAAAATATTACCCAATGAAAAGGTAATCATATTAACAGATAGTCCTACAATGCCAAACATTATTGGGTGGTCACATAGAGATATATTAAAGTTAGGTGAAATGCTTTCACTCGATTTAGAAATTATCGGTAATGGCTATGTTGTTACGCAAAGTATTGAGGAAGGTCAAACGATAAGCAAAGGGGCTTACCTTGGTGTCGAATTAAGAACACCGAAGGAGCTACAAAAATTAAAAGCAACGGAAGAAAGTTTGGATGAAGAAGAATCATCCGAAGAAGAATCTGCCGATGTTTTTGAATAGAATTTTTAACAATATATACGGTAAATAGATGAAAAACAGTGTTCTAATCATTTTTTAATTACATATAGTTGATACAAGCCTACCTATGTGAAGGAGATGGATCATGAAACGTGTATCAACTGTAACAGTTAGAAAACGATTAGTCGCTGTTTTTCTTATTGGCATAATTGTTTTTGGTATTATCGATCTTCGCCTGGGATATGTACAATTTGTTCTAGGTGACCAATTGGTGGAAAAAGCGGACAAGTTGTGGAGTAGAAATATTGAATTCCAACCAGAACGAGGGCATATATTAGATGTCAATGGAAAGATAATGGCTGAAAACGTAACTGCCCCTTCTATTGTGCTGGTCCCAAGGCAGATTAAAGATCCTGAAGATACAGCAAAAAAACTTGCTGAAATATTGGACATGCCTGTTGAAAAAGCATTAGAACATGTAACAAAGTCATCTATGTCTGAAAATATTAACCCTGAAGGAAGAAAATTATCCGAAGAACAGGTAAGTGCTATTAGAACCCTAAACATAGAAGGAGTCTATTTAGCCAAGGATTCGATAAGACATTATCCATTTGGAGATGATTTATCACACGTACTAGGTTTTGCTGGGATTGATAATCAAGGACTTATGGGATTAGAACTCTATTACGATGAATTGTTAAACGGTGAAAAGGGAAGTCTATCCTTTTATTCAGATGCAAAAGGAAAACGACTTAATCAACTTGCTGATGTCTATTCACCTCCAAAAGATGGCTATGATTTAGTGACAACTATTGATTCGCGCATTAACACCATTATGGAACGTGAATTAGATTTGGCCGTAGCCAAGTATAATCCTGATGGTGCTTTAGCTATTGCAGTTGACCCTGATACTGGTGGAATTTTGGGGATGACTACAAGACCAAATTTCCATCCGGAGAATTACCAGGAAGTTGACCCTACGATTTATAGTCGTAACCTACCAATATGGAGTACGTATGAACCTGGCTCAACGTTTAAAATCATTACACTTGCTGCTGCGTTAGAGGAAAAAGCAGTAGATCTTCATGAGGACCATTTTCATGACCCTGGCTTTATAGAAGTTGGAGGTGCTAAACTACGATGTTGGAAGCCGGGAGGACACGGGGAACAAACCTTTTTAGAAGTTGTCCAAAACTCTTGTAACCCTGGATTTGTTCACTTGGGCGAGGAACTTGGAAAAGAAAAGTTGTTTAGCTATATTAAGGAATTTGGATTTGGTCAGGAAACAGGTATTGATTTACAAGGTGAAGGGTCAGGAATATTATTTAAACCAGAGAATGTTGGACCTGTTGAACTGGCAACAACTGCATTTGGTCAAGGGGTTTCCGTAACACCTATACAGCAGGTGATGGCTGTTTCTGCGGCGATTAATGGAGGCTATCTTTACGAACCATTTATTGCAAAACAATGGGTAGATCCTCGTACAGATGAAATCGTATCTTCCAAAGAACCTAAGCTTAAAAATAGAGTTATCTCTGAGGAAACCTCTGAGGAAATCCGAAAATCATTAGAAAGTGTTGTAGCAAAGGGTACAGGTAGACCAGCTTATGTAGACGGTTATCGAGTAGGAGGTAAGACGGGTACTGCGCAAAAGGTTGGACCAAATGGGGGCTATTTAGAAAATAACCATATTGTATCTTTTATAGGTTTTGCTCCAGCTGATGATCCAGAAATTGTAGTATATGTTGCAGTTGATAATCCAAAAGGAGTTCGCCAATTTGGTGGTACGGTAGCAGCACCTATTGTGGGTGCAATTATTAAAGAAAGTCTTCCACTTATGGGGGTTGAACCACGTTCGGATGGTTTAGAAAAGGAATACTTATGGCCAGAGCAACCAAAAGTCGAGGTTCCAAATTTAATCGGATTAGATAAAAAACAATTAGTTCAAATGATGTCTGACTTGTCTGTGGAGGTAAGTGGTTCTGGAGACATCATCATTGACCAAGACCCTGTAGCTGGAACGAAGGTAGAACCTGGTTCAAAAATAAGGATATATTTATCGGAAGAAAAGAAAGTAAAAGAAAAAGATAGTGAATAACAATAGAACATGGTGCAGGGAACAGTTTTTTGGTTGTGCAGATGAAGACATAAGATAAGAAAAGTCTTCATCTGTTTCCCCTTACCTATAAAAGAGATGTAAAAAATCATTCAGAATACACCATTATTCTGGTATAATAAATTGGATGTGATAAATTTTTAAAGGGTAGTCTACCCTCTTAAAAATATCCACGAAAGAGAATATTATGTTGGAGAAAGGAAGATGTCTTTATGCGATTAAAGGAAATTCTTTCTTTTCATCCATTCGCTCAACAGTTCTCAGCACTATACGACATAGAAATTAATAATCTAAAAATGGATTCTAGAGAGATTAATAAGGGAGATTTATTTGTTTGTATTAGTGGTTTTACAGTAGATGGTCATGATTATGTCGATGAGGCCGTAAAAAACGGAGCAATTGTAATTGTGGCTGAAAGGGATATTCAAGCCAATGTTCCAGTTGTTATTGTCCCTGATACAGTCCGATTTTTAGCGATGGCTGCGGCAAAGTTTTATCAATATCCGACCAATCAAGTGCCTTTAATAGGTGTAACAGGAACGAATGGGAAAACAACTGTAACATATCTATTGGAGCAAATATTCAAGTACTACGGGAAAAAGACGGGTGTTATTGGGACCATTCAAATGAAAATTGGTGAAGATATTTTCCCAGTGGATAACACAACTCCTGATGCATTGTTTTTACAAAACACGATAAGAAAAATGATTGACAATGGGGTAGAACAAGTCATTATGGAAGTATCTTCTCATGCTCTTGATCAAGGGAGAGTTTATGGTTGTGATTATAATACTGCCATTTTTACAAATCTCACCCAAGATCACTTAGATTACCATGATTCAATGGATGACTATCTACGAGCTAAAAGCCTTTTGTTTGCACAATTAGGAAGCGGATACTATTCGAATAATAGGAAATTCGCAGTTATAAATCATGATGACTCAGCATGTCACAAATTAATACGTTCTACGGCTCAAAAGGTTATTACATATGGGATTGAAAATGAGTCCATGATTATGGCAAAATCCATTTCATTGACACCCACTGGAACTAGATTTTTATTATGTACGCCAAATGGAAATACTGAAATCAATAGTCAATTAATTGGGAAGTTCAATGTGTCCAACATGTTAGCTGCAAGTGCTGCTGCACTAGTAAATGAGGTTCCGCTTTCTGTTGTGAAAAAGGCACTTGAGACCATACAGGGTGTAACGGGTCGTTTTGAGCTTGTAACACATGAACAATCGTTTTCGGTAATTGTTGATTATGCACACACACCAGATTCATTAGAAAATGTATTAACCACTATCCGTGAGTTTGCACAACAAAAAGTGTATGTAGTTGTCGGCTGTGGTGGTGATCGGGATAGAACCAAGAGGCCATTAATGGCTAAAATTGCGTTAAAATATGCAGATGAGGCAATATTTACTTCTGACAATCCTCGCACTGAAAATCCTGATGTTATTATAAACGATATGATTAGTGGGTTAAACAATTCAGGAGGTAAATACCAGGTTATTCCTGACCGTCGAAAAGCAATTTACCAAGCAATCAACCAAGCAACAGATCAGGATATTATTTTAATTGCAGGCAAGGGACATGAAACCTACCAACAAATTGGCCATGTCAAGCATCATTTTGATGACCGCGAGGTGGCTAAAGAAGCATTGTTAATGAAGGAGAAATAAATATGTTATTTACGGTCAATTGGTTAAGAACAGTTTTTCCTGATGTCCGTGGAAAATCTGATGATGATAAAAAAATTTATAGATTTTTTACCGATAGTCGGATAAAATCAGAGGACTCCTTATTTATTCCAATAGTTGGGGAATCATTAGATGGTCATGAGTTTATAAAGCAAGCTTATGAAAATGGAGCAATTGCGACTCTATGGGATAAAAATAAGGCTTTACCTAATGGCTTACCAGATGATTTAATTGTTTTTCTTGTAGACGATACAACGAAAGCATTGCAGCATTTGGCAAGTACTTATCGTGATGAAATAAATCCAATTGTCATTGGTGTTACAGGATCAAATGGTAAAACAACGACAAAGGATATTGTAGCTTCAATAGTAAAAGAAAAGTATGAAACCCATTTTACCGATGGAAATTTCAATAATGAATACGGCCTCCCATTTACTATACTCTCCATGAGCAGAGATACAGAAGTACTTGTTTTGGAAATGGGAATGAGTAGTTTCGGAGAAATTGAGTTATTATCAAATATTGCTAAGCCGGATTATGGAGTCATTACAAATATTGGAGAGTCACATATTGAATATTTAGGTTCTCGTGAGGGAATTGCGAAAGCGAAATTGGAAATACTTAGCGGTCTGAATAAAAACGGTAAACTTATTATTGATGGTGATGAAGAATTACTTTCTCATGTCCATGCTCAAAACAATGTAATTAAAGTAGGGTTTGGAACCAATAATGACTTTATTGCATCTGATATTGAGTTAAAACGAAATGATACATCTTTTAAAGGATCTGATGGAAATGATTACACAGTTTCCCTTTTAGGTTCACATAATGTAAAAAATGCTTCCTATGGTGTAGTTTTAGGTAAGTTATTGGGAATTAACACTAAAAAAATTCAGGATGCACTGCAAACATTATCACTGACAGGTATGAGATTTGAATTATTAAGTGGGGTGAATGAAGTTTCCATCATTAATGATGCTTATAATGCCTCGCCTACCTCCATGATGGCGGCAATTGATGTTGTTCAGCAAATGGGAGGATTCAAAGACAAGGTAGTTGTTCTAGGAGATGTTTATGAGTTAGGGGAACAATCTAAAACCTTACATGAAACAGTTGCAGAAGTTGTTAATGATTCCATCACTTGTCTTTTCACTATTGGTGAGGATTCTTGCGTGATAAGTGAGGTAGTACAAAAAAAATTTCCCAATATGAAGGTAAAACACTTTCATGTAAAAGAAGATGTACTTCCTGAATTACAACAATATTTGAGTAGAGATACATTAATATTATTTAAAGCATCAAGAGGAATGAAACTCGAATCAATTATTGAGGAACTAAAATAACAAAAGTTAGAGATAAATGGGTTGGACGGTTGGCACTTGAAGGAGGAAAAATTTTATGAGTATTTTAGGTCTAATTATAACAATTGCTATAGCATTTCTCATTACCGTCCTTTTGTCCCCAATTTTAATTCCATTTTTAAGACGTTTAAAGTTTGGACAAAGTATTCGGGAAGAAGGACCAAAGTCTCACATGAAGAAAAAGGGTACTCCTACGATGGGGGGACTCATGATTGTCATAAGTATTGTTATCACATCTCTTATTATGGTTAGTAAATATGGTAATGGTGAAATTGGTTACAAAATAGGGTTATTATTGTTTGTCCTTTTAGGTTATGCATTACTAGGATTTTTAGATGACTTCATAAAGGTAGTTCTAAAAAGAAACTTAGGATTAACATCTAAGCAAAAAATGCTTGGACAAATTATTATTGCTATTATTTTTTATATTATATTAAAGAATCAGGGATTCCCAACATATATTCAAATACCAGGTACAGATATTCAATGGGACCTTGGTTTTGGGTATGCATTTCTTATTGTCTTTATGCTTGTTGGAGCCTCCAACGGTGTAAACTTAACAGACGGTCTTGATGGACTATTAGCTGGTACTGCAGCAATTGCATTTGGTGCGTTTGGGATTTTAGCATGGTATGGTGAGCCACAAGTTGAGGTTGCCATATTCTCATTAGCTGTTGTTGGTGCACTTCTAGGATTTTTAGTATTTAATGCACATCCGGCGAAAGTATTTATGGGGGACACCGGTTCACTAGCACTTGGAGGTGCTGTTGCTGCTGTTGCCATTTTGACAAAAATGGAAATTTTGTTAGTCATTATCGGTGGGGTTTTCGTAATGGAAACTTTATCTGTAATCATTCAAGTTATATCATTTAAAACTACCGGGAAAAGGGTCTTTAAAATGAGTCCATTACACCATCACTATGAATTAGTCGGATGGTCAGAATGGCGAGTTGTTACTACATTTTGGTTGATAGGACTTGTTTTTGCTGCTCTTGGTATTTACATCGAGGTGTGGTTACGTTGAATAAATTAGTTGATTTTCCTTATTCACATGTTCTTGTACTAGGACTTGCAAAAAGTGGAACAGCTGCAACACAGGTTCTGCTTGAAAGTGGTATTCATGTAAGAGTAAATGATTTAAGAGCAACTGATGAGGATGATGTGGTTAAGGATTTACGTTCATTGGGAGCAGAGGTGGTTGTTGGCTCACATCCATTAAATGTATTAGATGATATTGACTTGATCGTGAAAAACCCTGGAATACCTTATGACAATGTGATCTTAAAGGAAGCAGTTAACCTAGATATTCCAATTATTACCGAAGTTGAGCTTGCTGGTCAGTTGGCAGAGGGCATGATTATAGGCATTACCGGATCCAATGGTAAGACAACAACAACCATGCTTATATATGAGATGCTTGCTGCAAGTAAGACTCCTGTTAAACTAGCTGGAAATATTGGAATTGTTGCAACAGAAATTGCAAGAAATTTAAGTCATGATGATAGATTAGTACTAGAACTTTCATCTTTTCAGTTAATGGGAATAAAGACATTTAGACCGAACATAGCTGTTCTGTTAAATATTTTCGAGGCTCATTTGGATTATCATAAGACATTAGAGAACTACAAACTTGCAAAGTCTAATATCTTTCTCAATCAATTGGAAGATGATTATTTAATTTTTAATGCAGATGAACCAAATGTTTTGGAAGCTTCTAGAAGTGCTAAGTCAATTAAAGTACCTTTTTCAGTTTCTATTAAGCAAGAAAATGGTGCTTGGATTGATCATGAGAACTTGTATTTTAAAGAGGAAAGAATTATTGCTTTAAAAGATATTGTTTTAGTTGGCATTCATAACCTAGAAAATATTCTAGCAGCAGTATGTGCTGCCAAAATTAGCGGTGCGACGAATGAAGGGATAAATAAAGTCCTGAAAACATTTAGTGGTGTCACACATCGTTTGCAATTCGTTGCTAATAAAAATGGACGACTAATCTACAATGACTCGAAAGCTACTAACATACTAGCAACTCAAAAAGCATTAGCATCCTTTAACCAATCAACAATACTGCTCGCAGGTGGCTTAGACCGCGGTAATGGATTCGATGATCTAATCCCATATTTTAAAAATGTAAAAGGAATCGTTGTTTTTGGTGAGACGGCTGATAAGTTAAAGAATACCGCTGAAAAAGCAGGGGTAAGTACAATTACTTATGCCGAAAATGTAGAAGATGCTGCTCTCAAAGCATATGCAATGTCAGAACCAGATGATGTTATACTATTATCGCCAGCTTGTGCAAGTTGGGACCAATACAAGACTTTTGAAGAAAGAGGAGACATGTTTATACAAGCCGTGCATACAATAGAGTAGGGGCTTGTATTAAAATAATTGTCCATAAACGTTATAGATATTAAATGCCCCTAGATCAACAAATGTTGCGAGGGGTGTTTTTTTGTTTAATAGAGAGATTTCCATAAAGGACAAGCCAGACTATATATTACTAACTGTTATATTGTTATTACTACTTATTGGAATGGTGATGGTATATAGCTCTTCATATATTTGGGCGGAGTATAAGTATGCAGATTCACTTTATTTTGTTAAAAGACAATTGTTATTTGCTGGTGTTGGTGTAGCGGGAATGTTTTTCTTTATGTATATTCCATATAGTAATTGGGCGAAATATGCAAAGGCCATTTTACTTGTTTGTTTTGGACTCCTTCTAATCGTATTAATTCCAGGGGTTGGATTAACCAGAGGTGGAGCCCAAAGCTGGATCGGGATTGGGGCATTTAGTATACAGCCCTCTGAATTTATGAAGCTAGGTCTAATCATATTTTTGGCTGTTTTTTTATCAGCAAACCAGAAATATATAACCTCTTTTAGAAAAGGATTTTTTCCAGCTTTACTTTTAGTATTTACAGCATTTGGGCTAATCATGTTACAGCCAGATCTTGGGACTGGTATGGTATTAATCTTAACTTGTATGATTATGATATTTGTCTCTGGAGCAAGAATCTCACATTTTATTGGATTAGCCTTGTTAGGATTAGTTGGTTTTGCTTTACTCATCATTTCCGCTCCATACCGTATAAGTAGAATAACCGCCTTTCTTAACCCTTGGGAAGATCCATTGGGAGATGGTTTTCAAATTATTCAATCCTTGTATGCCATTGGACCGGGTGGATTAATGGGTGTAGGATTAGGGAATAGTTTGCAGAAGTATTTTTACCTTCCAGAACCTCAAACCGATTTTATTTTCGCAATACTTGGAGAAGAGCTAGGTTTTATTGGAGGTACACTATTACTACTATTATTTATTTTATTGTTTTGGCGGGGTATACGAGTTGCGTTAGAGGCACCAGATTCATTTGGAAGATTTCTTGCACTAGGGATCGTTTCGATGTTAACAGTACAAGTTATGATTAATATTAGTGTGGTAATAGGATTAATTCCCGTTACTGGTATAACACTACCGTTCCTAAGTTATGGTGGTTCTTCCTTAACCTTGACATTGTGCTCTGTAGGAATCCTACTGAATATTAGTAGAAATGCTAGACTTTAATTTGATGGTTATTATTATTTCATATGAATGTTATATAAATAAACGCTACTCTTTGTATAGCGGAAGTATTAGAGGGCAGTTAGTAATAAAGACACTGCGTACAAGAATTGGTAAAATTTTGTTGTGAAACTATCTATATGTCTACTATATGTTTTTGTGAATGTTGTGTTATAATTTAAATAACTCAGTCTAAACGGCATCTGGTATGCCGTTTTAATGTGTTAATTTTTAAAAAAGGAAAGAATAGAAATGACCAAAGAGAAAATTGTTTCAATAGAGGACCGTATTCCCAAGTTGAAGCAAGCCCGTAAAAAAAAGGCTAATAGACGCCTTGTATTTTACTTATCTATTTTTTTCTTCTTATTATCTATCATTGTCTATCTTCAATCGCCACTTAGCAATGTTAAAACTATTGTTGTTACTGGCAATTCCCTCTATCCAGAGGAAAAGGTTATTGAACAAAGTGGTATAAACAATGATACCAACATTTGGACAATACAAAAAGAGGAAATCATGAATACTCTGGAAAAGAATCCAATAGTTGATAAAGTTACTGTTGAAACGCGGCTTCCATGGACAGTAGAAATTCAATTGATAGAACATGAGAGAATTGGGTATATCAAAAAGGAAGATGACTATTATCCGATCTTAGGGAATGGAGAGGTGCTCTCGGAAAGTAAAAATGATCGACTAACAGGGGATGCACCGTTACTAGTAAATTTTACGGATAAGAAAATTCTAATCGAGATGTCTGAGGAATTGAGCAAGCTACCAACAAACATTTTTAATATCATTTCAGAAATACACTGGTCACAGGCAGACTTGAACAGTAAAGAAATTACGTTATTTATGAGTGATGGGTTTATGGTAGAATCGTCCATACGAGACTTTTCAGAAAAGATGAAAGTTTATCCATCAATTGCGGCGCAGCTTGATCCCAATGCTGAAGGTATTATCCATATTGGAGTGGGAGCTTATTTTGAGCCGTATAATCAGGAAATTACGGAAGAAGAAATAATTACCAATGATAATGAAGAATAACGGACAAAATATATTCATTTAGGAAGAATAATCTAGTAAAAGGATAAAATCTATTAAAATATGTCTAGTTTTTATAGATAAATGACTATTATATATTTCTTTTTTGGAGAAAATCCTTTAAAATAAGAGATTATAGTATAGTTATTAATGGACCATAAAATTAATCATCGCATTGAGAAATATATTTTTGTTTTTTGATGTTTCTGAATTAGGAGGTGCCTTTGTTGAACAACAATGACATACTTGTCAGTCTTGATATAGGTACGACAAAAATTAAAGTTATTATTGGTGAAGTGTTAAATGACTCATTAAACATTATTGGTGTTGGTACAGCAAAATCAAATGGCATGAAAAAAGGTGCTATCGTTGATATTGACCAAACGGTACATTCAATTCGTAATGCAGTTGAACAAGCAGAACGCATGGTAGGAATGCAGATTGATAGTGTTGTAGTGGGCATCAGTGGAAATCATATTCAACTTCAACCTTGTCATGGAGTAGTAGCTGTTCAAAGTGAAAACCGAGAAATTACAAATGAAGATGTGAAGCGAGTAATTGATGGGGCACAGGTTATCTCCATTCCACCGGAGAGAGAAATTATAGATGTCATCCCAAAACAATTTATAGTAGATGGACTCGATGAAATTACTGATCCAAGAGGAATGATTGGTGTTCGTTTAGAAATGGAAGGAACAATTATTACTTGTTCCAAAACAGTCTTACATAACATCTTAAAATGTGTAGAACGTGCTAATTTGAAAGTGTCCGATATTTGTTTACAGCCACTATCAGCAGGTACCGTTGCACTTTCTAAAGATGAGAAGAATTTAGGAGTAGCATTAATCGATGTTGGTGGGGGCTGTACGACAGTCTCAATCTTTGAGAATGACCATATGGTATCAACCAGTGTTGTACCACTTGGAGGAGACAATATCACGAAAGACTTATCGATTGGTTTACGCACTTCAACAGAAGAAGCAGAGGACATTAAAGTAAATCATGGCCATGCTTTCTACGATGATGCTCAAGAAGATGAAGTATTTGAAGCAACAATCATTGGTAGTAATGCAAAACAAACTTTCAACCAACTTCAGGTTGCTGATATGATTGAAGCAAGATTAGAAGAGATTTACGCGTATGTTGAAAGAGAAATCCGTAGAATGGGATATCATGGACTTCCAGGTGGTTATGTACTTACAGGTGGTACCATGAAAATGCCTGGAGCACTTGAACTTGCTGGAGATGTATTTCAAGCAAATGTTCGCATTGCAATACCAGATTACATCGGGGTACGTGAGTCACAATTCACTGCAAGTGTTGGAATCCTACAATTTGCATATCATAATGCAAAAATACAAGGAAAAGAATTATTCCCAGCCATAACTGCCCAAGTAGAAGAACCGAAACCAAAAAGAATGAAGAAACAACCGACAAAATCAACTACTGAAAATGAAAAAGATAAAAAAGAGTCTGGAATTGCTAATTTGTTTAAGTATTTCTTCGATTAATAAGCGTTCCCACATTAAAATTAGCTTCTAGAAATCTTGTAATTTGCATATTAGGAGGAACGAAAAATGTTAGAGTTTGATACTAGTATTGACCAATTAGCTACGATTAAGGTTATTGGTGTTGGTGGTGGCGGAAATAACGCTGTTAACCGGATGATTGACCATGGAGTTGAAGGTGTAGAATTTATCGCTGCCAATACAGATGCCCAAGCTTTAAATTTATCAAAAGCAGAAACTAAGCTACAAATTGGTGGAAAACTAACAAGAGGCCTTGGTGCAGGTGCTAATCCTGAGGTAGGAAAAAAGGCTGCTGAAGAGAGTAGAGAACAACTTGAAGAAATTCTTCAAGGTGCTGATATGGTATTTGTTACGGCTGGCATGGGTGGAGGAACTGGAACTGGTGCTGCTCCAGTGATTGCTCAAGTTGCAAAGGACTTGGGGGCACTAACAGTTGGTGTTGTAACACGTCCGTTTTCATTTGAAGGACGAAGAAGATCCACACAAGCTGTAGCCGGAATAGAAGCATTAAAGAGTAATGTGGATACATTAATTGTTATTCCTAATGATCGTTTACTTGAAATTGTTGATAAAAACACTCCAATGCTTGAAGCATTTAGAGAAGCCGATAATGTATTACGACAAGGGGTTCAGGGTATCTCAGACTTGATTGCAAAACCAGGATTGATTAATGTTGACTTTGCAGATGTTAAGACAATTATGTTTAATAAAGGGTCTGCATTAATGGGGATTGGTATTGCAACTGGTGAAAATCGTGCAACAGAAGCTGCTAAAAAAGCTATTTCTTCTCCTTTATTAGAGACTTCAATTGATGGTGCTCATGGTATTCTTATGAATATTACTGGTGGTACGAACTTAAGTCTTTATGAAGTTCAAGAAGCAGCGGACCTTGTAACCAATGCTGCCGATGAAGAGGTTAACGTGATCTTTGGATCTGTTATCAATGAAGATTTGAAAGATGAAATTATCGTTACTGTTATCGCTACTGGTTTTGACGAAAATAAAAAACCTGAGCAACCAGTTAGACAACGTCCTACGGTAAATCAAAACCAAACTGCTGCAGCGAGAGCTAATGATGATAATGTTCACGTGAAAGAACAAATCCAACAACAAGCTCGTCCACGTCAAGAAGAAGATATTTTGGATATCCCAACATTCTTACGTAACCGAAATAGAAATAGATAATTTTCACATAAGGAACGTATGGCTAATTATAGCCATACGTTTTTTCTTTTTGTAGTATTATATCGAATCTCTTATTTTTTCTCTATTCTACTTACGATGGCAGTTTATATACCAAATTCATCTTAAACTCCCTCGACATAACTAGTTGAAATTAGCATTAATTTGCATACAAGAACTGACAGACTTCGCTTCATAACTAGTTTATACTTCTCTTTATACTTCTAATTTCAGTAGATTGCTTACTTACCGAAATAGAAAATCTGAGTTTTTTTCTCCAAACTTATTAGGTTTCAAAGGAGTGAATTTCTTAGAGGAAACAATGACAATTAGAATATATCCTTTGTAAAACCCGGAAAGGAAAGAATAGTATGACTATTTACCTTGATGCAGTATGGGTTTTGAATTTTCTCTTAGATTTTATGCTTTTGATGTTAACACAAGCACTCTGTCGTGAGTCTACACCCAAAAGCAGATTAATATTAGGGGCCTTTTTTGCATCATTAATTGTTCCAATGACACTATATTTTCCAAACTCATATATCACTACAGTATTTGGGAAGATACTTTATTCTATTCTAATTATCTTGGTTACATTCCGGTTTATCACCTTTAATCGAATGTTAAAGCAATTATTATTGTTTTATTTTGTGTCATTTGCAATTGGAGGTGGATTGTTCGCAGCACATTATCTATTACAAAGTCCAGTTGCTTTATCCGCCATCGGGTTCCTCTCTTTTAGTAGTGGATATGGGGATCCAATTAGTTGGGTTTTCGTCGTAATTGGATTTCCGATTGTTTTTTGGTTTACGAAGAATCGTTTGGACAAGCATGCAATTGAAAAGATCCGCTATGACCAACTTTATGAGGTATCCATCAGAATTAAAAATAAGGCTTTTTCAACTACTGGTTTTATTGACAGTGGCAATCAATTAGTAGATCCATTGACGAAGCGACCAGTCATTATTTGTGATGAGATATTTTTGCAACAATGGTTTACCAAAGAAGAATGGCAAAATCTAAAACAGGCATATGAGGAGTTTAATATAGAACAAATTCCGAATTCCTGGGAGAACTATATTCAAGTTGTTCCATTTCACGGAGTTGAAGGAAAGAGCAAATTTCTTTTCACTATTAGACCTGAAAAACTTACAATCCTATACCATAATCAACAAATTGAAGCGACAAAGGTATTAATTGGTATTCAATTTGCAGATTTAACTAAAGACAAACGATATAACTGTTTACTTCATCCTCAAATTATTAAACTAGCAACTATTCATACAGCATAACATGGCAATCATATGTGAATTTACCAGTTAGTGTTTAAAAGTCCTGGAAACGTGGGCATCATTTAGTGAAACTTAAAATACAAGCTAGAAAAAGGAGCGATACATAATGAAAAAATTATCATTTAAAATGCGTATTTGGTGGTATAAGCTACTAGTAAAAATAGGCATCAAATCTGAGGAAATTTATTATATAGGTGGAAGTGAAGCATTACCACCACCTCTTTCAAAGGAAGAGGAAGGTGAGCTATTAATCCAATTAACAAAGGGAGATCCTTCTGCAAGGTCTGTTCTGATTGAACGAAACCTCCGATTAGTGGTTTATATTGCAAGGAAATTTGAAAACACAGGCATTAATATTGAAGATTTAATTAGTATTGGAACGATTGGATTAATTAAAGCGGTAAATACATTTAATCCAGAAAAAAAGATTAAACTAGCGACATATGCGTCAAGATGTATTGAAAATGAGATATTAATGTATTTAAGAAGAAATAATAAGCTAAAGTCAGAGATTTCTTTTGATGAACCATTAAACATTGATTGGGATGGAAACGAATTATTATTATCAGACGTATTAGGAACAGATGATGATGTCATTACTAGAAATTTGGAAACTAAAGTAGATAAACATTTGCTACAAAATGCATTATCTCAACTAAATGCGAGAGAAAAACAAATCATGGAGCTTAGATTTGGTCTAATAGGTGAAGAAGAAAAGACACAAAAAGATGTTGCTGATATGTTGGGGATTTCTCAATCCTATATTTCACGTTTAGAAAAGAAAATAATTCGCCGTTTGAAAAAAGAATTTAATAAAATGGTCTAGCCTTGATATCACAAGAATGCAGTAGAATTTGACCATAATATAATTTCTAGATTTGCATAAATTTTCCCTTCCTAGGAGATACTGTCCTTGAACAGCATCTCCAACTGGGAGGGTATAGAATGACTAGACATAAAGTAGTAATCTGTGGAGTTGATACATCAAAATTACCCGTATTAACGAATGACGAAATGAAAAAATTATTCGTTAAAATGCAATCGGGAGACATTCATGCAAGAGAAGAATTAGTAAACGGAAACCTTCGTCTCGTATTAAGTGTAATTCAACGATTCAATAATCGAGGTGAATATGTAGACGATTTATTTCAAGTAGGCTGTATTGGTTTAATGAAATCAATTGATAATTTTGATTTAAGTCATAATGTAAGATTTTCTACTTATGCAGTGCCAATGATTATTGGAGAAATACGTCGTTACTTAAGAGATAATAATCCAATTCGAGTCTCTCGTTCTCTAAGAGATATTGCCTATAAGGCATTGCAGGTACGTGAAAAACTTATAAATAAAACTTCAAAAGAGCCTACACCGGCAGAAATTGCTGAGGAGATGGGTGTTCCACATTCGGATGTAGTATTTGCCATGGATGCTATCCAAGATCCTGTATCCTTATTTGAACCAATCTATAATGATGGGGGCGACCCAATTTTTGTGGTGGATCAAATTAGTGATGATAAAGACAAAGATGACACATGGGTTGATAAACTATCCTTAAAGGAAGGTATGTATCAATTAAATGAACGAGAAAAAATGATATTAAATAAACGCTTTTTCCAAGGGAAAACACAAATGGAAGTTGCCGATGAAATAGGTATCTCTCAAGCACAGGTTTCCAGACTAGAAAAAGCAGCGATAAGCCAAATGAATAAGCAAATGTTTGAGTAATTTTAAGTAGAAAAGATAGCTATGTTTTCAAGAATTACTTATAGCAGATAAATGACTATTAAATCGCAACTCGATTTGATAGTCATTTTTAGATGCTTTGACGTGTTGATTTGTTACCTGTATAATTGGTAACCGTGTTTACATTTGAGCAAGGCGTGGTTGTGTCACTGGTATTTTTTAAATGGAGAATTTTAAAAAATACTATCTACCATACGGTCTTTAATGTTAAATATTATTTTAGACACTTGCTTATACATAATTAGGAGGAACAGCGTGCGATTTAACAAAATGAAACATTTGGATTGGCCTGTGTTTATTGCAAGTGGTGGTTTTTTAATTGCATTTATTCTGTTATCTGTTTTTAATAGCGAAGGAGTCGGAACAACAATCACCGTTCTGTTTGAGTACTCCGCAGATTTCTTTGGTGCCTATTGGCAGCTACTGTTGTTAGGTAATTTTTTGGTTGGTCTAGGTTTGGCATTTTCCAAATATGGTAATGTCAGATTAGGGAAACAAGATAGACCAATATATAGTTATTTTCGGTGGATAGCTATGATACTAGTAACGTTGTTGGCTAGTGGTGGTGTTTTCTGGGCTGCTTCAGAGCCAATGTATCATTATATGAATACACCACCTTTATTTGGTGGTGGGGAATTTAATAATATGTTCGCTGCCTTTGCCCAGTCCTACATGCATTGGGGTTTTACGGCATGGGCTATCTTAGGAACACTGGCATCGATTGTGATGATGTATGTGCACTACAATAAAAAACTTCCCTTACGACCTAGGGGATTGTTATATCCAATTTTTGGTGAAAAAATTTATTATAAAAGTATGATTGGTACAACAGCAGATACCTTTTCTATAATTGCTACGGTTGCTGGAACATTGGGGCCACTTGGATTCTTAGGGTTACAGATTGCTTATGGATTAAACCATCTATTTGATGTACCGAATACCATGACCTTAAGTCTCACCGTAGTAATAATTTTAGCTATTATAGCTGCTATATCTGCTGCGACAGGTGTTGATCGTGGAATCTTAACATTAAGCCGTTATAATGTTGGTTTCACCATTTTTCTGGCAATTATGGTTCTCCTCTTAGGCCCAACGATGTTTATTATCGATGCTTTTGTCGGTGGAACCGGTGTACACCTACAAAATTTCTTTACGATGAGTTTATTCCGTGGGGATAGTAGTTGGCTTGGTGGTTGGACAATATTCTTTTGGGGTTGGTTTATCGGATATGCCCCGATGCTAATTGTATTTATAAGCAGAATTTCACGTGGAAGAACAATTCGGGAATTAATTATTGCTGTATCTATTGTAGCCCCTATTGTTAATAACTTTTGGTTCTCGGTTGTTGGTGGGACTGGAGTATTTTTTGAAAAGGAAAACCCAGGTTCAATCTCTAAACCATTATCTGAAGGTGGAATGGAAGCAGCCGTGATGGCAATAACAGATCAACTACCCCTAGGGACAATATTTGGAATAGGATTTTTGCTTGTTTCTATTATATTTGTTGTGACAACGGTTGACACGATGTCCTATACCGTTGCAGCAACTTTAACGGGAAATGATAAACCCAAACGTTGGTTAAGAGTCTTTTGGGCAGCCATTTTTGGACTGACGACAGTAATGATCTTGCCAATGGGGGAAAGTATCACATCCATTCAAAATTCCATCGTTATCACGGCAGTGCCTGTTTCCTTTCTATTACTGCCGCCATTGTGGAATGCCCCTAGGATAGCAAGAAAAATGGCAATGGAAGAAAAAAGGGAAGCTTTGAGGGAACTACGAAAAAAAGATAAAGACTAATTGGAAGGAGTCTGTTTTGAAGATATTTTCATTACAGACTCTATTTTAGTTTTAGCATGTCATTACCTTATCACCCAAGCTCAGAATGAACGAACAACTTCATGCATATACATCACTAGTAAGGGTAGGTGAGCCGTGATGATAAAATTATCTGATCTTCAAGTAAAAGAAGTAATTGTGATCAATGATGGAAGAAGATTAGGCCACATTTCAGATTTAGAAATTGACCCAGACCGTGGCAGAATAATCGCTCTTGTGATCTATACTCGTGAAAAAAAGGGTGGTTTTTTTGGAAAGTCAGATGAATTGATGATATATTGGGAACAAATCGTGACAATTGGCTCCGACGTAATTTTAGTGAAAGATGTAACTCGTCCGAAATTATACATTGAATAAGTCAAGCTAAAACTAGCAGGAGGAATTACTGTGGAAGACGTTTTCGAATTGGTTGGAAATGAATTATTAATGATTAATAAATGGATGGAAAAAGATCCCAATTTAAAGGTGGGGTTTACATCCCGTAATGGAGGAACTAGTAAAGGCTACTTTTCTTCCAATAACTTTGGTTTACATGTTTCAGATTCATACGGGGATGTTATTGCCAACAGAGAGAAGCTTGCAACGACACTAAATATTCCTTTAGAGCAATGGGTTTCCGGTGAACAAGTACACCATACTTCTGTACATATTGCTGATTTAGCAGACATTGGAAAAGGTGCAAAGTCAGTAGTATCCTCTCTAAAGGGGATAGATGGATTAATAACCAGAGAATCTGGTATTCTATGTACGGCATTTTTTGCTGATTGTGTACCATTATTCTTTTTTGATCCAGTTACGAAATACATTGGTGTAGCTCATGCTGGTTGGAAGGGAACGGTTGGTCGAATTGCAGAGGAAATGACGACAAAATTATTGGAGCTTGGTTGCGACATGAAAAACTTAATGGTTGCAATAGGACCATGCATTTCTAATGAATATTATGAAGTAGATGAATATGTAAAGGAACATATACCGATGGAACACAGAAAGCAAGTGTTAACACCGGTAGGGAATGGGCACTATTTATTAGATTTAAAACAACTAAATGTCGAAATCCTTGTACAATCAGGTGTATTTCGTAGTAATATAGATATAACAAATTATTGCACGTTTAGAGATGAAAACCTATTTTACTCACATCGCCGAGACCAGGGGAAAACTGGTCGGATGTTAGGGTTTATTGGCTATAGCTGTTGATTTTTCAAGGAGGAGAAATAATTAGTAATGGATGTCTCACAAAATTTAACAGAAATCAAAGCAAGAATAGAAGCGGCATGTAGAAATAACAATCGGAATTCCGAAGATATTACCATCATAGCGGTTACGAAATATGTTACAATAGAGAGAACTGAGGAAGTAGTAGATGCTGGAGTACTAAATCTTGGCGAAAATCGTCAAGAAGGTTTCATTGAAAAATATAATCACTTCGGTAATAGAGTTTCTTGGCATTTTATTGGTAGCTTACAAACAAGAAAAGTAAAAGACATTATTGATAAGGTAGATTATATACATTCACTGGACAGATTGTCATTAGCAAAAGAAATTAACAAGCGTGCTTCTACCGTTAAGGATTGTTTTGTACAAGTTAATGTAAGTGGTGAGGAATCAAAACATGGCATACAACCAGAAGATGTCATACAATTCATTGAAAAGACATCTGAATACGCAAATATTCGTATTGTAGGACTGATGACGATGGCACCACATTCAGATGACAAAGAATTATTACATAAAGTATTTCGTGAACTCGGGGAATTAAGAGATAAAGTAAAACAAAGAAATTATCAACATGCACCATGTAACTATTTATCCATGGGAATGAGCAATGATTATGAGATTGCCATAATGGAGGGTGCAACCCATATTAGAATCGGCTCGAAATTAGTAGGGTCAAATATGTGAGGTGACGAAATTGAGTATTAAAAATAAGATTAAGACGCTTTTTGCAGTAGACGAAGAGTATGAATATGAGTATGTCGAAGAGGAACAAGTTATGACACCAAGCAACCAGAAAAACCTAACAAATAATAATGTAATTAATTTAACAAGTGTAAAAACCTCCTCTTCAAAAGTTGTTCTTTGTGAGCCAAGAACGTTTGAAGAAGCACAACAAATAGCAGATAACATTGTAAATAAACGATCGGTTGTCATTAATCTTCAGCGAGTGCAACCCTATGAGGCAAAGAGGATAGTTGACTTTTTAAGTGGAACCGTGTATGCAGTTAATGGTATTATTCAACGCTTAGGATCGCAAACCTTTCTTTGTGCGCCGGATAATGTTGATGTAACTGGTTCCATATCGGAATCATTTGAAGAAGATCTGAATAAAGGATGGTAAATTAGTATATGTTATACATAATTTTTGATATTTTAGCCAGAGCCTTAGAAATCTATTCTATTGGCTTAATTATTTATATTTTCATGTCTTGGTTTCCAGGTGCACGTGAATCAACTTTTGGTAGTATTATGACCAAACTATATGAGCCCTTTCTGGAACCATTTCGTAAAATCATCCCCCCTCTAGGCATGATTGATATTTCACCAATTGTAGCCATTATTGTGTTGCGTTTGGCTGGGGCTGGAATTTGGGGCTTATATAACATGATTGTTCGGTTTATTGCTGGGTAATGAAATAAATGGATATTTATCAACACTTTCGCAAAGAAGAGCATGGTTTCATTGATCAGGTTTTGTCATGGAAAGAGCAGGTAGAGCGTTCTTTTCAAGCTAAATTAACTGACTTTCTTGATCCACGTGAACAACAAATTGTTGAAATGCTAATAGGAACAGCCGATGATGAACTTCAGTGTCGATTGTTTGGCGGTGGAATTCATTCGGAAAGAAAAAGAGCAATTATTGCTCCTTATTATGAAGTAATTTCGGATGAGGATTTTAATATTTGTTTAGTGCAGGCAACCTACCATGAAAAGTTTATCTCGGTTGCACATCGGGATGTGTTAGGAGCCTTTTTATCACTAGGTGTTAAACGAAAAAAGCTAGGGGATATTTTCGCTGGTGATGGTAAAGTACAAATAATTCTTGATCAAGACATTTCTTCTTTTGTTATCATGAATTTAACAGGAATTAAGCGGGCAACCATTAATTTTGAGGAAAAACCTGTTTCAGATTTAATTGAACTAGAATCCATTTGGTCTGAATCAGAAAAAATTGTCTCTTCCTTAAGACTAGATACTATGCTAAAAGAAATTTACTCTATTTCTAGAAAAGATGCTCAGGATGTTGTTCAAAAAGGCTTAGTTAAAGTTAATTATCGTGTTGTCGAGGATAGCAAATTTATTCTTCGAGAAGGTGACTTAATTTCTTTGAGGGGAAAGGGTCGCAGTAAGCTTGTTGGAATAAATGGTCAAACAAAAAAAGAAAAAATTAAAGTAACAACCGCCTTATTGCTGGTATAGTAAAGAACGGTTTTTTGATATATAATGGATATCAAAGAGTCGTTCTTTCAGATTTTTTAGTTAAAAAGTTCTAAAATTGCAGGAAAACCATACTTTTTGTCGAAAATAATTGGTATACTAAATTATGGACTTATAATATCTATTAAAATTATTTAGGGAGGTAAACGCTATGCCATTGACGCCACTAGATATTCATAATAAAGAATTTACAAGAAGCTTTCGTGGATATGATGAAGATGAAGTTAATGAATTTTTAGATCAGGTTATTAAAGACTATGAAATAGTTATTCGGGAGAAGAAAGAATTAAAAGAGAAAATAGAACAGATGAATGAAAAGCTTAGCCATTTTACCAATATTGAAGAGACATTAAATAAATCCATTCTTATTGCGCAAGAAACTGCTGAAGAACTTAAAGGCAATGCTTCTAAAGAATCTAAGCTTATTATTAAGGAAGCCGAAAAAAATGCTGATCGAATTATTAATGAAGCATTAAGTAAATCTCGTAAAATTTCGATTGAAGTAGAAGAGTTAAAGAAACAAGCAAAGGTTTTCCGAACTCGACTAAAGATGTTAGTTGAAGCTCAACTTGATATGATTGGAACAGATGATTGGGAAGAATTATTTGAGGTTGAGATGGGAAATGATTTAGAATTTGCTAAACAAGAATCTTAAACCTTGACGTTTGAAGAAAATTTACATATAATGCATACACAAATAGGTAAATAATAATAGAAATGCGATGACAGAGACAGTATAAAAATAGATGCTTGTTAAGCGAGCTAGGGGTTGGTGTGAGCCTAGTACAGTACGTTTTTAGAATATCACTCTCGAGTATCCAATTTGAATAGGGGAAGTAGAATTGGACGTATTATTCACGTTACGAATATCGAGTGAATTTGAAATGAATGATCATTTTAAGTTTATAAGGGTGGTACCGCGAGTCTTCTCGTCCCTTTTGGGATTCGAGAGGCTTTTTTTGTTATTATTTTTAATATTTTAAGAATTGGAATTGATTCGTTAAACATAAGGAGGAAATAGTCAGTGGATTATAAAGAAACATTACTCATGCCAAAAACCGAATTTCCAATGCGCGGAAATTTGCCAAACAAAGAACCAGAGAGACAAAAGAAATGGGAAGAAGTTAATTTATATGAAAAGTCTTTAGAAAGAACAAAAGGTAGACCACTATTTATTTTACATGATGGTCCTCCCTATGCGAATGGAGACCTTCACATAGGGCATGCCATGAATAAAGTTCTAAAAGACTTTATTACTCGTTATAAATCAATGTCAGGTTATCATGCACCATATGTTCCAGGTTGGGATACACACGGCCTTCCAATTGAAACGGCTTTAACGAAAAATAAAAAAGTAAATCGTAAAAAATTATCTGTTGCTGAATTTAGACAACTATGTGCAGAATATGCATTGTCACAAGTTGATAACCAACGTACGCAGTTCAAACAGTTAGGTGTTCGAGGGGATTGGGACAATCCATATATCACCCTTACGAAAGATTATGAAGCAGAGCAAATTAGAGTATTTGGTGAAATGGCAAAAAAAGGCTATATATATAAAGGCTTAAAGCCAGTTTATTGGTCTCCATCTTCGGAATCTGCTCTTGCTGAAGCGGAAATTGAATATTATGATAAACGTTCAGCATCTATTTACGTTGTGTTTGACGTATTAGATGGTAAAGGTGTCTTAGATACTGGAGATAAGATTGTGATTTGGACGACAACACCTTGGACAATTCCAGCAAACCTAGGAATTAGTGTTCATCCCGATGTTGATTACGTTGTGGCTGAAGTAAATGGTAACCAATTTGTTGTTGCAGAAGCGCTTTTAGAGAATTTAACGAAAGAGTTAGAATGGGAAAATCCGCAGGTTGTTAAGACATTCAAAGGTCAAGCATTAGAACGTATTACCGCAAAGCATCCATTCTATGACCGTGAATCACTTGTAATGTTAGGTGAGCATGTTACAACTGATGCTGGTACAGGATGTGTACACACAGCACCAGGTCATGGGGAAGATGACTTCTTTGTTTCGAATAAGTATGGTTTAAAAACCATCTCCCCAGTGGATGAAAAAGGTGTGTTTACGAGTGAAGCACCAGGTTTTGAAGGTTTGTTTTATGATGATGCAAATAAGGTAGTAACTCAGAAGCTTGAGGAAGTAGGATCATTATTAAAAATGAGCTTTATTACGCACTCCTATCCTCATGATTGGAGAACGAAAAAGCCAACTATTTTCCGTGCAACGGCGCAGTGGTTTGCATCCATTAAAGATTTCCGTGAAGACATTTTAAACGAAATCAAGCAGGTTAAATGGTACCCTTCATGGGGGGAAACTAGATTATATAACATGGTACGTGACCGTGAAGATTGGTGTATTTCTCGTCAACGTGCTTGGGGGGTTCCAATTCCTGTTTTCTACGGTGAAGATGGAACACCGATTATAACAGATGAAACTGTTGAGCATGTGGCAAACCTATTTGCTGAGCATGGTTCTAACATATGGTTCGAACGTGAAGCAACAGATTTATTACCAGAAGGTTTTACTTCAGAGCACAGTCCAAATGGTAATTTTACGAAAGAAATGGATATTATGGACGTTTGGTTTGATTCTGGTTCATCACATGCAGGAGTACTATTAAACAGGGAAGATCATAGAAGACCAGCTGATGTATATTTAGAAGGTAGTGATCAGTACCGGGGTTGGTTTAACTCATCTCTATCCACGGCAGTTGCTGTTACCGGAAAAGCGCCGTATAAGTCAATTATTAGTCATGGATTTACCCTAGATGGTAATGGTCGTAAAATGAGTAAATCATTAGGTAATGTTATCTTACCTTCTAAAGTATTAAAACAATTAGGTGCTGATATTCTCCGCTTATGGGTTTCGTCTGTTGACTATCAAGCTGATGTACGCATTTCAGATGATATTTTAAAACAAACTTCGGAAAGCTATCGTAAAATCCGTAATACTTTCCGCTTTATGTTAGCGAACCTTGCTGATTTCAATCCAGAAACAGATCGTGTTCCAGAAGCGAAAATGGAAGAAGTAGATCGTTTCATGTTACATCGCCTGCAAAGATTAGTGAAGGAAGTTCGAGAAAGCTATGAAAAATATGAATTCTCACCCATCTTCCATCGTATCCATAACTTCTGTGCTGATGATTTGAGCTCATTCTATCTAGATTTTGCAAAAGATATCCTATACATTGAGGCAGCAAGCAACCATCGTCGTCGTAGCATTCAAACTGGATATTATGAAATCCTTACAACATTGGTTCAATTATTAACACCGATCATTCCTCATACGGCTGATGAGGTGTGGGAATATATTCCTGGTGTAAAGGAAACTAGCCCACAACTTACTGATATTCCGGAACCAAGGGAAGTTGAAGGATTTACGGGATTAGAAGACAAATGGAATCACTTTATGGCTATCCGTGATGATGTTCTAAAAGCTTTAGAGGATGCACGTAATGAAAAAATAATCGGAAAGTCATTAGAGGCCAAAATTACAGTTGTACCTAAAGATAACCAATCGAGAGAAGTATTAAATTCAATTGAAGATGTTCATCAACTGCTTATCGTTTCAGAAGCAGCTATAGTAGCCAGTGCTGCTAAGGTTAATGATTATCGCTATGTGGATGTTCTTGTAGAAAAACATTCAGGTGAAAAATGTGAACGATGCTGGGTAGCATCTGATACAGTTGGAAATGATGTAAAACATCCATCATTATGTTCACGTTGTGCGGATGTCGTTGAAAAGCATTATCATGCATAAGAGCTATGAATATATTTTTAAAAAGGAGTACAAATCCATCGTGGTTTGTACTCCTTTTGTTTATTAGATTGGAGAGTGTTTCTTGCCTACCCTTAAATTATTGAATTTTTGCCTGATAAAGTATAAGATAAACTAAGGATTTTAATCCTACCTATAAGTATAGAAGTAGTTATATCGGAGGAAAATGGAATGTATCGTTATTATCTTTTAGCAGCTATCGTTATCGCAATCGATCAGTTTACAAAATACTTAGTAGTGAAAAACATGGAATTATACGAACAAATACCAATAATTGAAGACTTCTTTTATCTAACATCACATCGTAATAGTGGTGCTGCATGGGGGATCTTAGAAGGAAAGATGGGATTCTTTTATATCATTACCATCATTGTAATTATAGGGATTATTTATTATTTACATAAATATGGTAAGGATAATAAGTTGTTTGCTTTAGCACTTGGACTTATCTTAGGTGGAGCAATTGGAAACTTTATTGACCGTTTATTCCATCAAGAGGTTGTCGATTTCTTTGATTTTATTATATTTGGCTATGATTTCCCAATCTTTAATATAGCCGATTCATCTCTTACAATTGGTGTTATTTTAGTTATTATTGCAACATTATTTGAGGAAAAGAAACAGAAAGGAAAGGCATAGATGAGCTTACAACACGTTGTAACGGAAAATGAAAATAAACTGCGGATTGATAAATTATTAGCCGACATAAATCCTGAACAATCCCGTTCACAGATTCAAGGTTGGATAACAAAAGGGCTTGTTAAAGTCAATAATGAGATAATCAAGGCCAATTATAAATGTCAGGTAGGCGACGTTATTACATGGACAGTGCCTGAGATTGAATCCTTAGATATTGAACCAGAAAATATCCCTTTAGAAATTGTATACGAAGATAAAGATTTATTAGTAGTGAATAAGCCAAAAGGAATGGTAGTTCATCCATCTGCAGGGCATCAGTCTGGTACTCTTGTAAATGCACTTTTATATCATTGCGATGATTTATCGGGAATCAATGGAGTGGAACGACCTGGGATAGTACATCGTATTGATAAAGACACGAGTGGTCTTTTAGTTGTAGCAAAGAGTGATAGGGCTCATACGGGTCTTGCTGAACAATTATCTAACAAAGATGTTGAAAGAAAATATGAAGCGGTTGTTCATGGTGTTATAAATCATGATACTGGTATGGTTGATGCACCGATAGGAAGAGACCTTAAAGATAGACAAAGAATGGGAATCGTTGAAAATGGGAAGCCAGCTTTAACCCGTTTTCACGTATTGCATCGTTTTAATGAATTTACACATATTGAATGTCAATTAGAGACTGGAAGAACACATCAGATCCGTGTTCATATGCGTTATATCGGATTCCCGCTAGTTGGCGACCCCAAATATGGTCCTCGTAAAACATTAGATACGAAAGGCCAAGCTCTACATGCAAAAGTTTTAGGATTTACACATCCTGTAACAGGAGAGTGGCTTCGATTTGAAGTGGAAGCGCCAAATTACTTCCAAAAGCTCTTGGAAACCCTGGAACAAATGTATTGACAAAACCTATTAATTCTGAAATAATAAAGCAAATGAATAAGAACCTTTAAATAAGTCCAGAGAGGCTAAAAAGGGAACGGTTAATATACAGGATACATGTATTTAAAACCCTTTTTTCCTCATGGAGAAATGGGTTTTTTATTTTGGGGGTAAGAATATGAATAAGAAAACAGAAATTCTGGATGAGCAAGCTGTCAATCGAGCGCTTACCCGTATTGCTCATGAAATCTTAGAAAAAAACAAAGGTGGAGATAACCTAGTTATTGTAGGAATTAAAACTAGGGGAGTACCTTTAGCAAAACGTATTCAAGAAAAGATAAAAAATATTGAAGGGGTCACATTACCAATTGGTGACCTAGACATCACGTTATATCGGGATGATTTAGCAAAGGCAGTAGAATCAAATGAGCCTGAGATTCGTGATACAGATATTTCTTTTAATATTAATAATAAAAAAGTTATTTTAATCGATGATGTACTTTACACAGGAAGAACTGTACGTGCGGCAATGGATGCAGTGATGGATTTAGGAAGGCCTTCACAAATCCAATTAGCGGTATTGGTTGATCGTGGTCACCGCGAATTACCAATCCGGGCAGATTATGTAGGAAAAAACATTCCAACATCAGATAAGGAGATTATTGTTGTTCAGCTTAATGAAGTGGATGACGGAACTGACTTGGTATCCATCTACGAAAAATAAGATATAGACCTTTAATTAAATCCAGAGAGGTTTACAAGGTCGCTCACGTTACGTGCACAAAGATTTCTTGCACGTGTACCTCTTTGCGACCAAAATTGCAAAGAGGTTTTTTTATTGACTTATTAACTCTTTAAAAAATATCTAGTTTGTGTGAATAAGGAATTTATAAGAACGCGGGATACAACATTTCTTCCGGACAGGAGTGTCATTCATGAACCACTTTATCTCAATCAATCAATTAACCAACGAACAAATTCTAGAGCTATTAGAAAACGCAGGAAAATACAAAACAACAAACCATAAAATTTCAAGTCAACTATTCGCAGCAAACTTATTTTTTGAACCTAGCACAAGAACAAAAATGAGCTTTACTATTGCTGAAAGAAAACTAGGTTTAGAAGTACTAAACTTCCATGCAGAAGCATCAAGCTTACAAAAAGGTGAATCTCTTTACGATACAGTTAAAACCTTTGAATCCATTGGTGCAAATGTAGCTATAATACGACACGAATCAGACAATTGGATTACAGAATTAGAACCGAAGATTAATATTCCAATCATCAATGCAGGGGCTGGAAAGGCAGAACATCCAACACAATGTATGTTAGACCTTCTCACCATCTATGAGGAATTTGGTAGATTTAAAGATTTGAATGTAGTTATCGTTGGTGACATCAAACATAGCCGGGTAGCTAAATCTAATGCACATGCACTTAAAAGGCTTGGTGTGAATGTATTCTTAAGTGCCGCACCTGGTTATGAAGATGAATCACTCGATTACCCATATGTAAGCCTTGATGAAGCAATTCAATATTGTGATGTTCTCATGCTATTAAGAATCCAGCACGAAAGACATGAAGAAAAACTTGAAACCTCCAGTTACCTTACACAATATGGCTTAACAAAAGAAAGAGAGAGTAAGATGCAACAACATGCGATTATATTACACCCAGCACCAATTAATCGCGGTGTGGAAATAGATGGAGATTTAGTCGAGTGTAGCCGTTCAAGAATTTTCAAACAAATGACGAATGGCGTTTACATTAGAATGGCAATCTTAACACATGTATTAAAAGAATGGGGGATTATAGATGAAAATCTTATTAAGGAATGCTAAACGATTGTTAGAAAATGGTGAGTTAGAAAGCTGTGACGTTTTAGTTGATGAAGGTAAAGTTAAAGAGATAAATGCCTCAATTGAGATAGAGGAATTAGACAGAACGATTGACTGCGAAGGTAATCTTCTAACACCAGGATTCATCGATGTACATATACATTTACGTGAACCAGGTGGCGAGCACAAGGAAACTATTAAAACAGGAACAAAAGCAGCTGCGAGAGGTGGCTTTACAACTGTATGCTCGATGCCGAATACGAATCCAGTTCCTGATTGTGAAGAAACAATTAATAGCTTACTAGATAAAATTGAACAAGATGCTACTGTTCGTGTACTTCCTTATGCATCCATTACAAAAGGATTAAAAGGAGAAGAATTGACTGATATTGAAAGTTTATCCAAGTTAAACATTTTTGCTTTTACTGATGACGGTGTTGGCATTCAAACAGCTGATGCCATGCTTCGAGCGATGAGAAAAGCAGCAGAAAATAACAAAGCCATTGTTGCGCATTGCGAGGACAATTCAATCGTTTATGGAGGTGTTGTTCATGATGGAGATGTGAGCAACCGTTTAAACCTACCTGGAATCCCTTCATTAAGTGAATCTGTACAAATTGCAAGAGATGTATTATTAGCTGAGGCTGCTGGCTGTCATTACCATGTTTGTCATGTTAGTACAAAGGAGTCAGTAAGAGTCATTCGGGATGCTAAAAAAGCTGGGATTAAAGTTACTGCTGAAGTAACTCCACATCATTTATTATTAAACGAAGAAATGGTTCTTCGAGATGATGCAAATTATAAAATGAATCCGCCGCTTAGAAGTAAGGCAGATCAACAAGCTTTAATGGATGGGTTAATAGATGGAACCATTGATTTTATAGCAACTGATCATGCTCCACACAGTGAAGACGAAAAAGCTCAGGGGTTTTTAAAGGCTCCATTTGGAATAGTTGGTTTAGAAACAGCCTTTCCTTTACTTTATACCAACCTTGTGAATACTGGAGAAATTTCATTAAAGCAGTTAGTAGATTGGCTAACTATTAAACCAGCAACTGTTTTTGATTTACCTTATGGAAAATTAGCCGAAGGAGAAATAGCTGATTTAACTTTAATAAACCTTGAAGCAGAAACAATAATTGATAAATATACCTTATATTCAAAAGGTAAAAATACACCATTTCATAATTGGAATGTAACAGGGGTTCCGATACTTACCATTTATGAAGGAGAGATTGTCTACGAGGAGGATAAAAATGCTTAATAGAAAATTAGTGTTAGAAGATGGAACTGTTTTTATTGGAAAGGGCTTTGGAAGTGATAATGAAATAAGTGGTGAGGTAGTTTTCAATACTGGTATGACAGGTTATCAGGAAATCATTTCTGATCCCTCATACTGTGGACAAATTGTAACGTTAACCTATCCGTTAATTGGAAACTATGGCATTAACCGTGATGATTTTGAAACAGTAGCACCATTTATTAATGGATTAATTGTAAAGGAATATTGTGAGTATCCCTCTAACTTTAGAAGTGATGAAAGTATAGATAGCTTTCTAAAAGCACACGATATTCCTGGATTAGCTGGAATTGATACTAGAAAACTTACGAAAGTAATTCGTAAAACTGGGACAATGAGAGGCTATATTGCAAATGTTGAGTTTCCCGAGGAAGAGCTATTAAACAAGTTAGCAGCTACTCCAGTTTCTCATGATCAAGTTAAACAAACTTCAACCACAAAACCATATATTGTTCCAGGACGTGGGCACCGTATCGTTCTTGTAGACTTTGGTATGAAGCATGGTATTTTAAGAGAATTAACGAAACGAAACTGTCATGTTACAGTGGTTCCATACAATTATCCAGCTGAGAATATTTTACGATTGAAGCCAGATGGTATCATGTTAACAAACGGGCCAGGAGATCCGCAAGATGTACCAGAGGCAATTGAGATGATTCGAAAAGTTGTGCCAACCATTCCAATATTTGGAATATGCCTTGGTCACCAACTATTAGCTTTAGCTTGTGGTGCTGAGACAGAGAAGATGAAATTTGGTCATCGTGGTGGAAATCATCCGATTAAAGATTTGGTGAATGAAAAGTCTTTCTTAACCTCACAAAATCACGGGTATGCAGTAAAGATGTCATCATTAAAAAATACTGATTTACTTTTAACTCAAATTGCCTTAAACGATAACTCTGTTGAGGGAATTAAGCATAAAGTATATCCTGCTTTTTCGGTTCAATATCATCCAGAAAGCTCACCAGGACCAGAAGATTCTAATTATCTATTTGATGATTTCTTAACCTTAATTGATAATCATATAGCGAAATGGGAGGAAGAAGTTTATGCCTAAAAATACAGACATCAAGAAAATCTTAGTAATTGGCTCAGGCCCAATTGTAATTGGTCAAGCAGCAGAATTCGACTATTCAGGTACTCAAGCTTGCCAAGCATTACGTGAAGAAGGATACACGGTGATTCTTGCTAACTCCAACCCAGCAACCATTATGACAGATCAAACGGTTGCAGATAAGGTCTATATGGAGCCGTTAACTGTTGAATTTTTAACCAAAATTATCCGAAAAGAGCAGCCAGACGCATTACTTCCAACATTAGGTGGTCAAACTGGTTTGAACTTAGCTGTTGCACTAGATAAAACGGGAATTCTTGAACAATACAATGTCAAACTTTTAGGAACTTCATTAGAGGCAATTGAAAAAGCTGAAGATCGTGAAAAATTTCGTGAACTAATGGTTGTCTTAGGTGAACCAGTTCCGGAAAGTAGAATTGTTAATACGGTTGAAGACGCAGTTGATTTTGCAGAGAAAATAGGTTTTCCACTTATTGTTCGACCTGCCTACACATTAGGGGGAACCGGTGGTGGTATGTGCTACGACGAGAGTGACTTACGTGAAATAACTCGTAATGGATTGGCATTGTCTCCGGTTCATCAGTGCTTAATAGAGAGAAATATTGCTGGTTTTAAAGAAATTGAATATGAAGTTATGCGTGATAAAAATGACCAAGCTATTGTTGTATGTAATATGGAAAATATTGACCCTGTCGGTATCCATACGGGTGATTCAATCGTAGTGGCACCTTCACAAACTTTAAGTGATAGAGAATACCAGCTTCTTAGAAATGCATCACTAAAAATAATCCGTGCTTTAAAAATAGAGGGTGGATGTAATGTTCAATTAGCATTAGACCCAAACAGCTTTAATTATTATGTAATTGAAGTAAATCCACGTGTTAGTCGATCATCTGCGCTTGCATCAAAAGCAACTGGTTACCCAATCGCCAAAATGGCAGCAAAAATTGCTGTTGGACTAACATTAGATGAAATTAAAAACCCAATTACGGGAACTACATTTGCTTTATTTGAACCAGCACTCGACTACGTGGTGACAAAAATTCCACGTTTTCCATTTGATAAATTTGTGACCGGTGACCGTAAACTCGGTACACAAATGAAAGCAACAGGGGAGATAATGTCGATCGGTAGAAACTTTGAGGAGTCGTTGTTAAAAGGAATTCGATCTATGGATAATGGAACGGAAGAGCTAGGCTTAGCAAGTTTAACATTTGCATCTATTGAGGATCTGAAATATAGATTACAAAAAGCAGATGATGAACGAATTTTCGTTTTAGCTGAAGCTTTCCGTCGGGGCATTACATTAAAAGAAATCTTTACTCTAACAAAAATTGACCCATTCTTCCTAAAGAAAATTGAAGAACTTGTAGCGTTTGAGAACAAAATTAGTTCTAATCAATACTCGAAAGTAGTTTTGCAAGAAGCAAAAGAAAAAGGTTTTTCAGATAATCATATTGCGAGACTATGGGAAACAACTGTAGATGAACTTTATCAATTTCGTATGAAAGAAAATATCATTCCTATATACAAAATGGTTGATACATGCGCAGCGGAATTTGAGTCACAAACACCATATTTTTATAGCACCTATGAAGAAGAGAATGAATCAATTTCTTCAACAAATCGTAAGGTACTGGTTCTAGGTTCTGGACCAATTCGTATCGGGCAAGGAATTGAGTTTGATTATGCAACTGTCCATTCTGTATTAGCGATTAAAGAAATGGGTTATGAAGCAATCATTATGAATAATAATCCTGAGACAGTTTCAACAGACTTTAGTATTTCAGATAAGTTATATTTTGAACCGCTAACTTTGGAAGATGTTATGCATGTTATTAATCTTGAAAAGCCAGAAGGTGTTATTGTCCAATTTGGTGGTCAAACTGCTATAAACTTGGCAGAAGGACTTACAAGACGAGGTGTTACCATTCTAGGAACAGACCTTGAAGCCATTGATGCCGCTGAGGATAGAGATAAGTTTGAGGTTTTATTGGATGAACTTAAGTTATTACGACCACAAGGAAAAGCAGTTAAGCATATGGATCATGCAATTGAAGTAGCTGAATCTATTGGATATCCAGTATTGGTTCGTCCTTCTTATGTAATTGGGGGAAGCCGTATGGAGATCGTTTACAATACAGAAGAACTAGAAGCTTACTTGGAAAAGACAGGGCATATTACGGACTGTCATCCAATTTTAATAGATAAATATATTACAGGAATTGAAGTAGAAGTTGATGCCATCAGTGATGGAGAAACTACAATTGTACCAGGAATCATGGAACATATAGAGCGCTCTGGAGTCCATTCCGGTGATTCCATTGCAGTATATCCACCACAAAGACTATCGGAAACAGTAAAAGAAAAATGCTTCGAAGCAACGTTAAAGATAGCAAAAGCTCTACGCGTAAAAGGCTTAGTAAATATCCAATTTATTATTCGTGAAGAGGATGTTTATGTGTTGGAGGTAAATCCAAGAGCGAGTAGAACTATACCATTCTTAAGTAAAATTACTGGTGTTACGATGGCAAATTTAGCAACAAGATGTATTCTAGGGGAAAGCCTTAGTAAATTAGGCTATCAATCTGGTATTCTGCCGGAATCTAATTTAGTATCTGTTAAAATTCCGGTATTTTCTTTTGAAAAGTTACGAAGTGTAGACACCATTCTGGGGCCTGAAATGAAATCAACAGGTGAAGCCATTGGTTATGATAAAACAATGGAAAAAGCATTGTATAAAGGATTGCTTGCGGCAGGTATCTCAGTTCCAAGTGAAGGGGCAGTATTAATTACGGTATCGGACAAAGATAAGCTTGAAATGCTAGAGGTTGCTGAGCGATTCCATCAATTAGGATTCCAGATTTATGCAACTGCTGGTACTTCATCGTTTTTAAGAGGTGCCAATCTTCCAGTTGTCGAAGTTGCAAAAGTGGGGGCAAAAGAACCTAACGTCCTATCCATCATTGAGCAAGGGAAAGTTCAATTTGTCGTTAACACGATAACTTCAGGGAAAAAGCCACGTTCTGACGGATTTATGATTCGAAGGGTATCTGTAGAACGAGGAATACCTTGTCTAACAAACTTAGATACAGCAAACGCAATTCTGAATGTCATTGATTCAACAACATTTTCTGCCTACCCAGTACAAACAAAAGAGGCTGTTTTATCATGATTAAAAAGGACAAAATGAAAATTGTATCCACTAGGTGTATAGCAAAAGATACGATAGAAATGGTACTTGAGAACCAATTTATTAGTGGAATCGCAGTGCCAGGTCAATTTTTACACATTCAAGTTGGCAAACACATATTAAGAAGACCAATTTCCATTGCTGATTGCAACAAAGAACTAAATCAAATTACTATTCTATTTAAGATAAATGGTGTGGGTACAGACGAACTAGCAAACTATCAACAAGGTGAATATTTAGATGTGTTAGGGCCCCTTGGCAATGGTTTCACAACGGATGGTGAATCTAAATCAACCGTCCTGTTAATAGGGGGAGGAATTGGTGTACCACCCTTGTATTATCTAGGCAAAACACTAAAAGAAAATGGAATCAATATTGTAACTATCCTTGGTTTCCAACAGAAAGATAATGTGTTTTATGAGCAACAATTTCAAGAACTAGGAGAGACCTTTATTGTTACCGATAATGGTTCGTATGGACATAAGGGATTTGTCACGGATGTAATAGATCAAGTTGGTAGATTTGACTGTTATTATTCCTGTGGCCCAATTCCAATGCTTAAGGCTCTAACAGCTAAGCTTAAAGGAAAGAAAGGATTTATTTCCTTAGAAGAGCGAATGGGCTGTGGTATTGGAGCGTGCTTTGCATGTGTCTTACCAACGAAGGATGGTACTAGTTATAAGAAAATTTGTAAGGATGGACCTGTTTTCCAAGCAGAGGAGGTTACATTATGACCAATCTAGCAATTGAACTACCGGGTTTATCATTAAAGAACCCTATAATGCCAGCTTCTGGGTGTTTTGGATTTGGGCGGGAATATAGCGATTTCTATGACCTTGGTAAACTAGGTGCCGTAATCATGAAAGCAGCAACGGCTACAGGGCGTATAGGTAATCCAACTCCTAGGGTTGCTGAAACGGCATCAGGGATGTTAAATGCGATTGGACTTCAAAATCCTGGTGTTTATAAGATTATGGAAACAGAAGTATCATTTTTATCTCAGTTTGATACGAAGATAATCGCCAATATAGCTGGAAGTACATTGGAGGAATATGAAGAGGTAGCTCATGCATTTAACGAGACAGAACATGTCCATGCACTTGAACTGAATATATCTTGTCCCAATGTAAAAGAAGGTGGAATTCAATTTGGTACGGATCCATCCATGGCTGCTCGGGTAACAGAGGCTGTAAAAAAAGCTAGTAATTTACCGGTATATGTAAAGTTATCTCCGAATGTGACGGATATAGTTTCGATGGCTAAAGCAGTTGAAGCGGCTGGAGCGGATGGACTATCCATGATTAACACGATAACAGGTATGCAAATCCACCTACCAAGTAGAAAACCTCTTATAGCTAATAGAACGGGAGGGTTATCTGGACCGGCCATTAAACCTGTAGCTATTCGTATGATTTATGAAGTGAGTCAGCAAGTTAATATCCCAATTATTGGGATGGGTGGTATCCAAAATGCAGAGGATGTTTTGGAGTTTTTATTAGCAGGTGCTAGTGCTGTTGCGATTGGTACTGCTAATTTTCAAAATCCATTTATTTGCTCTGAAATTATCGATGAGTTACCAAATATACTAGAAAAATATGGCTTCCACTCCGTTCAAGAAGCGATTGGAAAGGGGATTGTCTCGTGACAGAATCTATTTATTTAGCGTTGGATTTTCCGAGTTGGCAAGAAGCGGGTAGATTTTTAGAGGAAAGTGATTTATATGGTGTTCCAGTTAAAGTAGGGATGGAACTTTATTATCGTGAAGGTCTCGGAATCATTGAAAAGCTAAAACAGAATAACCATAAGATTTTCCTGGATTTAAAACTTCATGATATCCCTACTACTGTTATGCGTGCAATGAAAGTACTTTCAAGTCTAGAAGTTGATATGGTTAATGTTCATGCTCTTGGGGGAAGTGAAATGATTCAGAGAGCAAAGGAAGGACTCGTAAATGGAAATCCTAACTTTGATACCAAACTAATAGCAGTAACCGTATTAACTTCCATGGATCAGAAGGTATTAAATGGCGAGTTAGGTATACCTGGTAATCTGTTAGATACCACAGTAAGTTTTTCATCCTTTGCCAAAGAAGTAGGGGCTGATGGAGTGGTTTGTTCTGTACATGAAGCAAAACAAATTAAAACAGCATGTGGAGAAAATTTTATTACCATCACACCTGGGATCAGACTTGTTGATTCAAATGTAAACGATCAAAAGCGTGTTGCAACACCAGGATTTGCCCGGAATAATGGTGCAGATTACTTAGTAATTGGACGTAGTATTACACAAGCAGAAAATCCAAGAAGAGCATATGAACAGGCGGTAGCAGAGTGGGAGGAATCGAAATGCAACTAAGTCAAGAACTGGCAAGAGACCTATTAAGAATCAAGGCTGTGCAAATAAATCCGAATGAGTACTTTACATGGGCTTCTGGAATAAAGTCACCAATCTATTGTGATAATCGTATCACCATGTCGTATCCTGAGGTGCGTCAATTTATTGCCAATGCTTTTGTAGAAATGGTTAGTCATATGGAGGTAAAACCAGATGTAATTGCCGGTTGTGCAACTGCTGGGATTCCTCATGCAGCATGGTTAGCAGATCGATTAAATCTTCCAATGGTTTACGTTCGTTCCAAGCCAAAAGGTCATGGGAAAGGTAATCAAATTGAAGGGGACAGTGTTAAGGGGAAAAAGATACTTGTGATTGAGGATTTAATTTCAACAGGTGGTTCTTCACTAGAAGTAGTAGATGCTCTTAGAAATGCTGACGCAGAAGTACTTGAAGTCATGTCTATCTTTACATATGGATTGAAAAAAGCACAAACTAACTTTGAAGCAGCAGATGTTCAATATAAAAGTCTTACAAACTATGATGAGCTAATTCAAGCTTTAGTAGAAGACGGGAAGCTATGTGAAGAGGAAAAAGAAGTACTATTAGAATGGCGCAACTCTATTGGATCATAAATTCATAATGTAATAAGTAGAGTTATACTATATAATGAAACTGTATAATAAAAAATTATCTATCCGAGGTTAGCTAACAATGAAAATTGAGGATTACGAACTACTACTTAAACTGAATGAGATTGGAACGATACGAGGAACGGCAAAGGCTATATTGATATCCCAACCTGCTGTGACGCAGCGTCTTAAGTATATAGAAGAATACTTCGGCGTAACAATTTTTATTAGAACCCCCAAAAGTCTTGTGTTAACTCCCAGTGGGGAAATTATTCTGAGTCATGCCAAACAGGTTATCGACAAAGAACAGGTACTAAAAAATAAGCTTTCAAAATCGAGTCTTGAAGTACAAGGAACACTCTCTATTGCTTGTTCATCGTTAATTAGCCAGCGTTTTCTACCAAAAATACTAGGGGAATACACAACCATGTTCCCCAAAGTAACTATTGATTTAGTAACTGGAATTAGTGAGGACATCAAACGAAATCATAAGGACTATCATGTATGTATTATTCGTGGGGAAAAGCTTAAAGAGAGTACAAGTATTCGATTATTTGATGATCCATTATATATTTTTGATACAGAGTCGTTTCCTAAAGAATCTATTAAGGAACGTCCACTAATCTCCTTTAAAAGTGATGACAGTATGCATGAACTTGTCGATAACTGGCTTTATCACCATCAACATCAGATTAAGCCACTCCGTACCATGACAGTGGATCAGATTGAAACATGTAAACAGTTCATGAAACAAGGGATTGGAATGGCTGTTCTTCCGAAAAGTGTTTCGGACTCCATGATGGATGAATTTCCACATGTTGCGCTAGAACTTGATGGTAAGCCTGTAACACGTTATACATGGGTTTCGTATCAGGAAGGAATACTTGAATTACCCCAAGTAAATGAGTTTATTAAGATGTTAACGGAAAAATCATTTATGTAATAATAAAAAGGAATGTTCGATACTAATTAATCGAACATTCCTTTTTTTAGGCTGATTGCGTACAGATTTGAGAATTTTGTTAGAGCATCGTACCCGCTACGGAAATACACTCCGCTTTTACTTCCAGTACAGGGGCGACATCTGTTCGAAAATACCTCACAGTGTCTACCTTTGACACTTCTTATTTCTTTAACTTTTCTACAACCGATTTTTCCGGTGTTACATAAACGGTCTTCTGGTTTTCATATATAACAAATCCAGGTTTTGAACCATTTGGCTTTTTTACATGTCGTACTTTAGTATAGTCTACCGGTACTGAAGAAGAACTTTGGGACTTACTAAAGTATGCGGCTAATTGCGCTGCTTCTAGAATTGTCTCTTCACTTGGTTCTTTGCCGCGGATGATAACATGAGAGCCAGGAATGTCCTTTGTGTGGAACCAAAGTTCATCACGATGTGCAAGTTTCATCGTTAAGTATTCATTTTGTTTATTATTTTTTCCAACTAAAATGGTAATTCCATCTGATGAAATATATTCTTCAGGTTTAGGAGTATGTTGCTTGTTTTTCCGTTTACCCTGACTCTGTTTCTTCAAATACCCTTCTTCACGAAGTTCTTCCCGTATTTCTTCAATATCTTCTACACCCGCAACCTCGATTTGTTGCAGTATCTGATCAAAATAGGCAGTTTCTTCATTGGTCTTTTTGATTTCTTCTTCTACCTTTGCTTTAGAAGTTTTTAATTTGGAATATGTTTTGAAAAAACTTTGAGCATTCTCGCTGGGTGTTTTATTTGGATTTAATTCAATTGTTATTTCGTTTTGATCCGGATCATAATAATCTACTACAGAAATAGTGGTATCACCTTGTTTAACTAAGTGCATGTTAGCAGTTAATAGTTCGCCTAGTTTTTGGTATTTCTCGGCATTTGCTGCTTTTTGTAATGTTCTTTCATGCTTTTTAAGTTTTCGCTCATTTTTATCCCGTTCATTTTGAATAAATCGAAAGAGGTCCTTAGCTTGTTGTTTAACCCGATCCCGTTCTGCTTTACCAGAATAAAATCGATCCAGCATCTCGTTAACTGTTGGGAATTCTTTCTTCGCTCCTTTAAATGAGGTTAATGGAATAACATGAAATTCTTCTTTTTTACCTTGATAAATAGCAGGTACATATTGATGTAAGCTAATTTGCTCCTGTATTTGGATAAAATTCTCCTTATAAATTTCATCCGATCCTAAATTTGCTCGACTAATGATTTCTTTTGCAATAACTGGAGAAAATCCTGTGAACAGTTTTACGATTTGTGTGTCCAATTTACCAGCATTAAAATCTAGTTTTCGAATGAATGTGTCTCCGTCAGTCTCGAGTGGGTTCAACTTATCTTGTTTGGGTGGTATGACATATTCCGAACCAGGCAGAATCGTTCTGTATCTATTATGAGCCATCGATACGTGTTTTAAGCTATCGATAATATGTCCTTTTTCGTTATCTACTAATATGAGGTTGCTGTGTTTACCCATTAATTCAAGAACAAGTTCTTTTGAGGAAATATCTCCGATTTCATTTCTTGATTTTACGGAAAAGGTAATAATTCTCTCCATCCCATCCTGCTTAATCGATTCAAGGATTGCTCCAGACAAATGCTTCCGAAGAACCATACAAAACATAGGTGCTTCAGAAGGGTTATGGAAAGTGTTCTTTGTATTGTGTATACGTGAGTATGTAGGATGAATAGATAGTAATAATACCTGATTCTTCCCTTGGCTACGAATAGTCATAATAACTTCAGTTTCAGATGGTTGATGTATTTTTGTTATTTTTCCTGGTACAAGCAGATTGGATAGTTCATTTGTCACTGCTCTTGTTACAATACCGTCAAATGGCATTTGATTCACCTCTCATCTCAAATTATAGCATTTTTTAGGACAAGTCTGCATAGATATCACTATTGAGATAATAGAGGCTTATTTTTGCCTCGCTTAAAGCTGGAGGAATGCGACGTGAAAAAGTGGTATCAGTTAGATGTGGAACAGGTGGAACAAAAGCTTCAAGTAACCACAAATAGGGGGCTTACACCTAAACAGGTCGAACAAAGACACAAGCAATATGGCTATAATGTTCTGGAGTCAACAAAGCAAACATCAAAATGGATTATCTTTCTAAAGCAGTTTCAGGATTTTATGGTACTTGTATTACTTGCTGCTACATTAATAGCGGGAATGCTTGGAGAATTTGTTGATGCAATTGCGATTATGGTAATTGTGTTGGTCAATGGTTTTATTGGTTATTTCCAAGAACAAAAGGCAGAAAAGTCTCTAGAGAAACTCAAAGAATTGTCAGCTCCAATGGCGAACGTTTTCCGTGAACAGAAATGGGACAAGATATCTTCAAGAGAATTAGTTGTTGGTGATATTGTAAAGGTAAGCAGTGGAGACCGTGTACCAGCAGATATTCGAATTGTGAAATCTAACAGCTTAGAAACAGAAGAATCAGCACTGACAGGTGAATCTTTACCGGTTATGAAACATGCTACAGCAATTATTCGTGATGACTTGGATGCTGGTGACCAGGTTAACATGGGGTTTATGGGGACATTAGTAACAAGGGGTTCAGGTATAGGCATTGTTGTGGGAACTGGTATGAACACAGTAATGGGACAAATTGCATCCTTAATGTCTAGTACAAAGAAAATCCCAACCCCATTAGAAAGAAAACTGGCAGAGTTAGGGAAAATATTAATTGTTGTAGCAATTCTTCTAACCATTTTAGTTGTTGGTCTTGGGGTAATTCAAGGGCATCCTGTCTATAATATGTTTCTCGCTGGAGTATCTTTAGCAGTTGCAGCTATACCAGAAGGTTTACCTGCAATTGTTACGGTAGCCCTTTCTCTTGGGGTACAGCGAATGATTCGGAAAAAAGCAATTGTGCGAAAACTATCAGCAGTAGAAACATTAGGTTGTGCTTCTGTTATTTGTTCTGATAAAACAGGTACAATGACGGAAAATCAAATGACTGTAAAAGAAATGTTCTTAAATGGTGAAAATATCTCTGTTACAGGTGATGGATTCGATATTGAAGGCAAATTTTTAATTGGGAAGAAGAAGTTAAATGAGAATCACCCCAATCTAGAGACAATGCTCTTGTACGGACAATTATGTAATAATGCAACCCTTCAGGTTAAGAAGGGAAAGTACTATGTGGATGGAGATCCAACTGACGGTGCTTTAGTTGTAGCCGCAAGAAAAATTGGGCTAAATCACATGAGTGGCGACAATTTTAAAATTATTAAGGAGATTCCATTTGATTCCGATCGTAAACGAATGAGTGTAGTAGTTGAAGATGAAAATGAAAACCGTTTCCTTATTACAAAGGGAGCACCAGACGTATTATTACCTCGCTGTAATTATTATCTAGAGCATGAAAATAGGAAATTAATTAAACAACGCGATCGCGATAAGATAGAGAATGCAATTGATGGGATGGCTGAAAAAGCACTGCGGACCATCGCCATTAGTATGAGGCCAATATCGAAGGATACCTCACTTGAATCAGCGTTTTTAGAAAAAGATTTAACGTTTATCGGGTTGTATGGAATGATCGACCCACCTCGTAAAGAGGTAAGGACAGCTATTGAGGAATGTCGACAAGCAGGTATTAAGACTGTGATGATTACAGGTGATCATGTCAAGACTGCTCGAGCGATTGCAAAGGACTTGAAACTATTACCAGACAATGGATTGGTTTTAGAAGGAAGTCAATTAAATCAAATGTCCACAAGTGAACTAGAGGAGACAATTGAGGATGTATATGTTTTTGCGAGGGTTACTGCAGAGCATAAGCTTAAAATTGTGAAAGCATTTCAGTCAAGAGGGCATATTGTCGCAATGACTGGTGATGGTGTAAATGATGCACCAGCAATAAAAGCAAGTGATATTGGTATTAGTATGGGGATAAGTGGTACAGATGTTACAAAAGAAGCATCCTCGTTAGTATTAATGGACGATAATTTCGCTACGATAAAAGCAGCCATTCAAGAGGGACGCAATATTTATGAAAATATCCGGAAATTTATCCGGTATTTGTTAGCATCAAACGTTGGTGAAATACTGGTCATGTTATTTGCTGTGTTACTAGGAATGCCACTTCCATTAGTGCCCGTTCAAATACTATGGGTCAACTTAGTTACCGATGGCTTACCGGCAATGGCCCTAGGTCTTGATAAACCTGAAGATGACGTAATGAAAAGAGCACCAAGAAGTCCAAATGAAGGAGTATTTGCCAGAGGGCTAGGCTTTAAGATTATTACCCGAGGTATTATGATTGGAATAGTGACATTAATTGGATTTATGGTCGTTTATCAAGATAACCCAGATAACCTTGTATATGGACAAACAATCGCATTTACGACATTGGTTATGGCGCAACTAATACATGTATTTGACTGTCGAAGTGAAAAATCAGTCTTTGAACGAAATCCATTTGAAAACATGTACTTAGTCTTTGCTGTCATTTCTTCCGTTCTTTTATTACTTGTTGTAATCTACTGGGCTCCATTACAACCAGTATTCCACACCGTTCCATTAGCACTTAGTGATTGGATGTTAATACTAGGACTAGCCGCAATACCTACAGTGCTATTCGGATTCACAAAAAAATAATTATTAAAAACCTTTCACAAAATTTTTGTGGAAGGTTTTTATTGTTTGTGAGATAGGAAAGAGGTTCTTTTAGTATGAAGTTCTTAGATTAGACCACAGATCACATCGAATTTCTAATTTAACAAAAGTTCAATTATCGATTAAAGATAATCTGATGTGCTATAATAAATTTTAGCTCAGAAAAGTAGGTGATGTTTTTGGTAAAGAGTATGACAGGATATGGCTCAAATACAACTCATCTAGAAAACACAACCATCACAGTAGAAATCAGATCCGTAAATCACCGTTTTTTAGATATTATTCCAAAATACCCAAGGACTTTTCTATTCCTAGAAGATAAAATTAAAAAGACAGTAAAATCTTATTTCGCTCGCGGACGTATCGAATTACATTTTGATATTGAAGGAGACAACTTTAAAAACAAAATTGTTGTCACCGATTGGGCCTTAATGGACCAATTTGTCCAACAACTACAAACCGCTAAGGATAGATATTCATTAAAGGGTGATATACCAATATCTATTTTGACCGAACTGCCAGATCTATTAACAGTAGTTGAAAATGAAGAAAAACCAGGAGAACTTCAAGAGAAAATAATAAATTCGGTGGCAAAAGCTTGCCAACAAGTGGATGAAATGCGAATTGAAGAAGGTAAAAACCTATTAAAGGATATAGTAAAGCGTGTTTCGAGTATTCGGGATATGGTACTATTATTAGAGGAGAGAAGAGAGAAAGTAACTGAGGAGTACCGGTTACGTATTAAAAAGCGAATAGAAGAATACATAGATGATTCTATTTCCATAGACAACGCAAGGATACATCAAGAAATTGCAATGCTTTCAGAAAAAGGCGATATCACAGAAGAAATTACTCGATTACTAAGTCATTTAGAGCAAATAGAGGTAATCTGTCAAAGTAATGAGCCTATTGGTAGGAAACTTGACTTTGTCGTTCAAGAAATGAACCGTGAGTCAAATACAATTGGTTCAAAATCTACGGATACCAAAATAGGTGGATGGACAGTCGCAATTAAAAGTGAAATTGAGAAAATTAAAGAACAAGTCCAAAATATCGAGTAAAACAATGGTGATACTTTTATTTTCGTAAAAAAGCTTATATAATAGTTTAGAATGACAGGGGGAAGTAAAGTGGGACTACAATTAATTAATATTGGATTTGGTAATGTTGTTTCTGCGAACCGCGTTATTTCAATAGTTTCGCCTGAATCAGCTCCAATTAAAAGAATTATCTCTGTTGCAAGAGATAATAATAAATTAGTAGATGCTACATATGGAAGAAGAACAAGGGCGGTAATTATTACAGATAGTGATCATGTGGTATTATCAGCTGTACAACCAGAAACGGTTGGGCAACGTGTGTTAAGTCATGAGGAAATGACTGACGAATAATAGTGATAAGCTTTTAGGAGGAAATAACTTGATTGAAGAGAAAGGTATTTTATTTATTCTCTCTGGGCCATCCGGTGTTGGAAAAGGAACTGTGAGAAAAGAGCTTTTTGAACGGAAAACGGAATTGCGATATTCCATATCCATGACAACAAGAGAAATACGTCCCGGTGAAGTAGACGGCGTTGACTATTTTTATAAGACAAATGATGAATTTGAAAAGTTAATCTCACAAGGCAAGCTGTTAGAATACGCTAAGTTTGTCAATAATTATTATGGTACACCTAAAGACTATGTGGTGGAAACCCTAGATAAAGGTCATGATGTATTTCTAGAAATTGAGGTACAAGGTGCCATGCAAGTAAAGGAAAACTTTCCTGAGGGTGTTTTTATCTTTTTATTTCCACCAAGCCTCGAGGAATTAAAAAATAGAATTGTAAATCGCGGAACGGAAAATGAAGACGTAATCCTTAATCGTTTAAAAGAAGCTCGCAATGAAATTGAGATGATGGATTCATATGATTATGTTGTCGTAAATGATGATGTAGAGAAAGCAGTTGAAAAGGTACAATCTATCATACAATCCGAGCATTGTAAGCGAGAGCGAATTGCTGCACAATATAAAAAAATACTGGAGGATGATTTATCATGATGTTAGAACCATCTATTGATGAATTACAAGAAAAAGTTAGATCAAAATATTCACTTGTTACACTTTCTGCAAAAAGAGCTAGACAATTACGTGAATTAAATAATCCTCGAATTGTTAATCCTAAATCTCATAAATTTGTTGGTATGGCACTGGAAGAGATTGCAGCAGAAGAACTAAAACTCGATAACGAGTAGTAAAAAAATAATCCCTTGCATAAAAAATGCAAGGGATTATTTTTTAATTGTAAATTATGGTATAACTAGACTAGAAGATTTAAGTAGGATTCGGAAAGGTGTTTGTTGTCCATGCAGAATAAAAATGTATTATTAGGAGTATCTGGAGGGATTGCTGCTTATAAAGCTTGTGCCTTAACTAGTAAGTTAACCCAACAAGGGGCAAATGTAAAAGTGATGATGACAAAATCAGCTACTGAATTTGTTTCTCCTCTAACATTTCAGGCGCTTTCTAGGAATCCAGTTTATACTGACACATTTGATGAGAAGGATGTTGAAAAAATTGCCCATATTGATTTAGCTGATTGGGCCGATATCTTTATCATCGCACCAGCTACAGCGAATATTATAGGTAAAATTGCAAATGGAATTGCAGATGATATGATCACGACTACTATACTGGCTACAAAAGCCGCAGTATATATTGCACCTGCCATGAACGTTAATATGTATGAGCATCCTGCAGTTATTAAAAACATGCAAACATTGACAGACTTTGGATACTTCTTTATAGAACCGGGAGCTGGCTACCTTGCTTGCGGATGGATTGGTAAGGGTCGATTAGAAGAACCATCAACTATTATTGACGTAATAAAATCACATCAAAATAGCCCACGACTGTTAGCAGGTAAAAAAGTCTTGATATCAGCTGGCCCCACAAGGGAAAGATTAGATCCAGTTCGTTTTTTCACCAATTACTCAACAGGGAAAATGGGATATAAACTAGCAGAAGTTGCTGCTGAAATGGGTGCAGAAGTAACATTAGTGTCCGGCCCAGTAAATTTAGATGTCTTATCTAGTTCTATCAAGCGTATTGATGTAATAACCGCTGAAGATATGTATGAAGCAATGACAAAAGAGTTTTCTACCCATGATATTGTTATAAAAGCAGCTGCGGTTGCCGATTATCGACCAAAAGTTACATATGAGGAAAAGATGAAAAAACAAGATGGTTTTCTTCAAGTTGAAATGGAAAGAACAAAAGATATACTAAAAACACTGGGAGAGGTAAAAACAAAACAATTTCTCGTCGGTTTTGCAGCAGAAACACAAAACCCAAAAGAGTATGGATTGGACAAGCTAAAACGTAAGAATTTAGATGCTATTGTTATAAATAATGTGGCGCAAGAAGGTGCTGGATTCGGAAGCGATACAAATATCGTAACCTATCTAAATAAGAGAATGGATGAACATGAGATCCCAAAAGCAACTAAAAAAGAAGTTGCGAGAGAGATTCTGAGGTTGATTTTACATGACATGAAGGATGAGCAAGCGTGAATATTGCAAAGGTTATAGTTGATGTTCAAGCGAAAACAATAAATCAAACATTCGATTATTTAATACCAGATCGATTTCAAGATATCCTAATAGAAGGAATGCGAGTCATTGTCCCATTCGGTCCGAGAAAAATAACTGGTTTTGTTGTGGGGATTGAGTCAACTTCAGAATTTGATAAGCTGAAGGAAATTATTGATGTTTTAGATATTCATCCTGTTCTGACAAAGGAATTATTAGAATTAGGAAAATGGGTAGCGGAGGATACACTAACTATGTATATAACTGCGTATCAGGCCATGCTACCTCAAGTATTAAAAGCACAATATAAGAAGGAAATTGTAAGGAATACCCCAGAACGTTTGGAAGAGGAATTTGAGTACTTATTCGCTGGTAGAGATGTTGTAGATTTTGAGGAATTCGAAGGTTCTAATATCCCATATTCCAAACTGCAAAGGGCTGTCCAAGATACTACAATTTCCATTAATTATCTTGTTAAATCGAAAGTTACCAAAAAGCTTGTTTCAGTAATTGAACCGAACAAAGAACAATATTTTTTAGAAGAATCGTTAATGGATTTGCCAACTAATGCAAAAAAACAAAGAGCAATACTATCCTACTTTCTTCAATATCCAGATCCAATAGAACAAAATAGATTATTTCAAATGACAAATGGAAATCGAACGGTTGTTAAAGCTCTCATAGATAAGCAATTATTAAAAGAATATAAAAAAGAGGTTTATCGTAACCCTTATCAGGACCATTCCTTTGAAAGAACATATCCGTTAACATTAACAAATCAACAGGAACGGGCCTTACAACCTATAACTGAAAAAATAATGAACAATGAACATGATGTATTTCTAGTACATGGAGTAACCGGAAGTGGAAAAACAGAAATTTACCTTCAAGCCATACAAGAGGTTCTAAATAAAGGAAAAGAGGCAATTGTACTTGTTCCGGAAATTTCGCTAACACCACAGATGGTCAAACGATTCAAGGGACGCTTTGGCAATGAAGTAGCTGTCATGCATAGTGCACTATCAAATGGTGAGAAATATGATGAATGGCGAAAGGTCCAAACCAAAAAAGTTAGGGTTGTGGTTGGTGCAAGATCAGCGATTTTTGCCCCATTTGAAAATTTAGGAATTATTATTATTGATGAAGAACACGAAACGACTTATAAACAAGAGGATCAACCCAGATATCATGCAAGGGATGTCGCAATAAAACGAGGACAATACCACCACTGCCCAGTGATTCTTGGAAGTGCGACTCCAACTTTAGAATCATATGCGCGAGCGAAAAAAGATGTTTATAAGCTAGCAACTTTAGATAAGCGAACAAATGAGAAAGCAATGCCTGATGTTGAAATTGTAGACATGCGTGAAGAATTGCATGCTGGAAATCGTTCCATGTTCTCTATTAAATTAAAGGAAAGCATGGAGGAAGTGATTGCACGTGGTGAGCAAATTGTGTTATTACTTAACCGAAGAGGTTATTCGACATTTGTTATGTGTAGAGATTGTGGACATGTCAAGCAATGCCCACATTGTGATATAGCGTTAACATATCATAAACGTAATAATCAGTTAAAATGCCATTACTGCTCTTATGAAGAGAGAATGCCTTTAGTATGTCCGGAATGTCAAAGCGACTCCATTCGTTATTTTGGAACAGGTACACAACGTGTGGAGGAATCATTAAATCAACTTATGCCACATGCACGGGTTATACGGATGGATGTGGACACTACGAGGAAAAAAGGATCGCATGAAAAGCTTTTAAGAAGTTTTGCAGAAAAGGAAGCAGATATATTATTAGGTACGCAAATGATTGCTAAAGGACTTGATTTTGCCAATGTTACATTGGTAGGCGTTTTAACCGCTGATTCGATGTTGCATTTACCTGATTTTCGTTCAAGTGAAAAAACTTTTCAATTATTAACACAGGTAAGTGGTAGGGCTGGAAGACATGAATTGCCGGGGAAAGTAGTTGTTCAATCCTATACTCCGGATCATTATAGCGTTCAACTTGCAAGCAGCTATGACTTTAATCAATTTTTCCAAAGGGAGATGCAGATTAGAAGAACATTTCGATATCCCCCTTATGTCTATTTAGCACTGTTAACCGTTTCACATTCAAATCACGTTAAAGTAGTCCAAATCACCCAACGTATTGTCCAATTATTGATGAAGGTTGTCAGTGAAGAAACCATTGTACTTGGTCCAACACCGTCACCCATATCCAAAATGAAAGATAGATATCGCTATCAATGCATGATAAAATACAAAAATGAACCAAATCTTCGAAAAAAAATTAAAAAAATTATGGACCAGTTTGCTGATGAAGTCCGAAAAGAGGACTTATTGATTACAGTAGATATGCAACCATACCATCTTATGTAGAAAGTAGGTTATGTAATGAAGCGAATAGTATTTATGGGAACGCCAGGTTTTTCTGTTCCAATTTTAAATAAGTTAATTCATTCCGAATATGAAGTGGTTTTAGTAGTTACTCAACCAGACAGGCCAAAAGGTAGAAAGAAAGTCATTACACCTCCTCCGGTTAAAGTTGAAGCAGAAACACATGGTATCCCAGTTTTTCAACCGGAAAAAATCCGACAAGATTATCACGAAATATTGAATTATAATCCTGACATTATTGTTACGGCTGCATATGGACAAATTCTTCCCAATGAACTTTTAGAAGGGCCAAAATATGGTTGTATCAATGTCCACGCCTCCTTACTACCAGAATTACGAGGCGGAGCCCCAATTCACTATGCTATTATGCAAGGGAAAATTGAAACTGGAATTACCATTATGTATATGGCTGAGAAGTTGGATGCTGGTGATATTCTTACTCAAAAAAGTATTCCAATTGAAAAAAACGACCATGTAGGTTCCATGCATGATAAATTATCTGATGTTGGTGCTCAACTATTAATGGAAACATTACCTAAATTGTTTGCTGGAGAAATAACTCCTATTAAACAAGATGATACCAAAGCAACGTTCGCATCTAATATTAAGCGCGAACAGGAACAAATTGATTGGACTAAATCTAACATAGAAATATACAACCAAATTAGAGGACTTCATCCTTGGCCAGTAGCCTTTACTACCTATCAAAACCAAAATATGAAAATTTGGTGGGGAGAACCACTTGAAGAGGAATATAATGGGGAACCTGGGGAAATTACTGCTAAAGATAATGATGAAGCTTTTACGGTTGTTTGTGGAAATGGTAAAGGGATTCGTATCACGGAAATTCAGCCAGCTGGAAAGAAACGGATGACAGTGAAAGATTATTTACAGGGATCGAGTGAACGTATACAAATCGGCACAAAAATGGGTGAATAATAATGGGCAAATATCTTCTTAGAAATACCATAATAGACTTGTTACTCCGCATTGAACAAGATAGCGGATATAGTCATTTATTAATCAATCATGAAATAAAATCAAAAAAAATCTCACCAAAAGATGAGGGTTTATTAACGGAAATCGTTTATGGGACGATTCAGCGTAAAATGTCTTTAGACTACTATATAAGTCATTATATTAATCAAAAGAAAAAGGTAGAACCATGGGTGATGATGCTACTAAGAATGTCTATCTATCAAATGGTTTATTTAGATAAAGTTCCCGATCATGCAATTATTCATGAGGCAGTTGAGATAGCAAAACAGAGAGGTCATAAAGGTATTGCTTCCCTTGTTAATGCAGTACTTAGAAATATTCAACGAAATGGCGTCCCATCTTTAAATGAAATAGAGGATCCTGTAAAACGTCTAGCTATTGAAACAAGTCATCCAATATGGCTAGTAAAAAGATGGATAGGGCATTACGGCTATGAAACAACGAAAGAAATGTGTCTGGCCAATTTAAGTCATAAATCAATTTCTATTCGGATTCAACCAATGAAAATCTCTCGGAATGAAGCAATGGAGCAGTTAAGGCAAGAAGGATACAAGGTGTCAGAATCCACTTTTTCGGAGCAAGGAATTATTATTGAACAAGGTAATATTCTTAAATCAGCTTTGTTTGAAAAGGGAATCATTACGATTCAAGATCAAAGTTCCATGCTTGTTGGAGAAGTGATTGATGCACATCCAGGGTTTACCGTGTTAGATTCATGTAGTGCTCCTGGAGGTAAAGCTACACATATTGCGGAGAAAATGGAAAATAAAGGTGTCATTCATGCCCATGACTTACATAAGAAAAAAATAAAATTAATTAATAATAAAGCTGAAGAACTAAATATATCCATTATTAATTCCGAAGCACTGGACGCTAGGAAACTATCTGAACGCTACGCACCCGAAACGTTTGATCGCATTTTAGTAGATGCCCCGTGTTCAGGGTTAGGAGTAATGCGAGGAAAACCAGATATTAAGTATAATAAAAAGGAAGAAGATATTAAGAGACTTTCAGAAATTCAACAGGATATATTAAACACTATTGCTCCTTTACTTAAACAGGAAGGGTTATTAGTTTATAGTACTTGTACTGTGGACCCGGAAGAAAATGAAGCGGTAGTAAGGTGCTTTTTATCTAATCATAAGAACTACCAAGTTGATCATTCCTTTTTTAAAGCATTACCTGTAGAACTACAGGAATCTCGAGGTGTTTCTGAATTTGGTCTACAACTTTTTCCACAAGACTTTCAAACGGATGGTTTTTTCCTAACTAGACTAATTCGAAAATCTATATAAATGCAATAAATTTGGTAGTAAAGTAAGGGGAATTGTAAGAAAAAGATATTCTTATTTGGTAAATTGTGTAATACTTATATTAAAAAAGTATTGCTTTAAGATTAGGGGTGGTAGAAATGGAAGGACATTTTTTGACAGATCGTGGTCAAGTGAGAATCCATAATGAAGATTCAGGTGGTATATTCGCAGGTATTAACGGTCAATATTTAGCCATTATTGCGGATGGAATGGGTGGTCATCAAGCTGGTGACGTTGCAAGTGAAATGGCCACTACTATCTTGGAAAAGAAATGGCATGAAAATCAAGGATTTGAGTCCCCTGAAGCTGCAGAGGAATGGCTTGCACAAACCTTACTTGAAGCGAATACATCAATCTATCACCATTCACAGGAGAAGGAAGAATGTCAAGGTATGGGCACAACCATTGTAGTGGCAATATGTACGGAAGAATTCATTACAATTGCTCATATAGGAGATAGTAGATGTTATTTATATAATGATTTTAACTTTAAACAAATAACGGAAGACCACTCATTAGTCAATGCACTTGTTCAATCAGGACAAATCTCAAAAGACGATGCGCTTGTTCACCCCAGGAAGAATGTTGTTCTTAAAGCACTAGGAACGAATGAATTAGTTGAACCCGATATCCAGACCATCGCTTGGGAAGATGGCGATAAGCTATTACTTTGTTCGGATGGATTAACCGACAAAGTGCTAGATAGTGAATTGGCCGAATATATGGAATCTACTACCGATATTAAGGAAGTTGGACAAAACCTTATTGATTTAGCAAATGAGCGTGGTGGGGAGGATAATGTTTCGCTTGTAATCTTACAGCATGAAACGACAGTGGAAGAAGGTGAACAATCATGCTAAATGGTCATTTACTAAGTGAACGTTATCGTATTAAAGAAAAAATTGGCGGAGGTGGAATGGCTGACGTATACCTTGCCAATGACATTATTCTAGATCGACAAGTCGCTATAAAAGTACTTCGTTTAGAATATGCTAATGACGAAGAATTCATTGCTAGATTTGATCGTGAGGCGCAATCTGCAACAAGTCTTTCCCATCCTAATATTGTAACAATCTATGATGTTGGAGAAGAAGAGCAAATTCTTTATATGGTTATGGAGTACGTAGATGGAATGACACTGAAGGAATTTATTCAACGCTATGGTCCAATTGATGTGCGAGAAGCAATTGAAATTATGAAGCAAATGACAGCAGCTATTGCCCATGCCCATGAAAACGGAATTGTTCATCGTGATATCAAGCCGCAAAATATATTAATTGATACATATGGCCATATAAAAGTTACAGATTTTGGAATTGCAGTTGCATTAAGTGCAACATCACTCACCCAAACTAATTCTATTCTAGGGTCTGTCCATTATTTATCCCCTGAACAAGCTAGGGGAGGAATGGCTACTAAGAAGTCTGACATTTACTCATTGGGTATTGTATTTTTTGAAATGTTAACAGGACGTTTACCTTTCCAGGGGCAGTCCCCAGTTTCAATTGCATTAAAGCATTTACAGAGTGATACCCCTTCTGTGAGAAGATATAGTCCAGATGTGTCCCAAAGTGTGGAAAACATCGTCCTAAAGGCTACCGCTAAGGATCCATTTCACCGTTTTAATACAGTTTATGAAATGGAAGATAGCCTAGAGGTTGCACTTTCTCCGGAAAGAATGGATGAACCTAAATATGTTCCACCTACTGAAGTGGGGGAAGAAACAAAGGCAATACCGATTATTACGGAAAATCAGCTTGAGAATATCCACCAAGATACGATAATTCATCAAGCAAACACAGAAACAAAAAAAGTTACTAATAAAGGACAACCCCCAAAAGATTTGGTACAGAAAAAGAAGAAGAAAAAGAAAAAGCAAAAGAAGAATAAAAAGTTACTTTTAACATCCATTATTATTTTTGTTTTATTATCATTAGCTTTAGTACTACTATTTGTAGTTCCAGGGCTAACAAAACCAAAGGATGTTACCATTCCGAATGTTATTGATTATGAGTATAGTGACGCAGTCGATGAATTAGAAAGTCTGGGTTTAGTGGTTAAACGAGGAGAAGATATACCATCAGAGGAGATTGAAGAAGGAAAAGTTGTAAAGACAGATCCTAAACCTGAACAAACCATCAAAGAAGGACAAACTGTCACAGTTTTTGTTAGTTCAGGAAAGGAAAAGAAAGAATTTGACGATTATGAAGGTAGGCAGATTGGGGACGTTAGACGCTTATTAATCGAAAAGGGATATTCCTCTGATAATATTGTCATCTATGAGGAATTTTCGGATAAGCCTGTTGGGGAAATTTTAAAACAAGTACAACCTAAAGCAGGAGAGAAAGTTATTCCTGAAGAAACGAATGTTATCTTTGAAGTAAGTAAAGGACAGGAACCCATTAAATTAGATAATCTTATTGGATTAACGGAAGAAGAAGCGAAAAAGCATCTAGAATCCTTAGGGTTAAAGATGCATCCAATTAAAGAAAACTCTGATACAGTTCAGGAGGGTATGGTTATCCGTCAAGATCCCTCTGCTAATACAGAATTAAGTGAAGGGGATACAGTTGACGTATATATTTCAATCGGACCAGAAAAGTTACCAGTCAGTAATTACACATTTGAGTTTGATGTTAAGTATACACTAGATGATGAACCTAATCCTGATGATGGGGAAGGAAATGGTGATGAGCAAGGAAATCAAGACCAAGATTTAACTCCACAAATTATCAATATTTATATTCAAGACTATGATAATGAAGATTTTTCTGTAGTAGCTAAGCAATATGAAATAACAAAAGATCAAACGATAACCATTACTTTAAGAATTGAACAGGGATCTGAAGGCCGTTACAAAGTCATGCGTGACGATGAGATTCTAGTTGATAAAACTATTCCATATGAAGAAGGTGAATAAATGCCGGAGGGCAGAATTGTAAAAGCTTTGAGTGGATTTTACTATGTTCAAACAACCGATGATTTGTTTCAGTGCAAAGGGAGAGGCGTATTTCGCAAAAAGAATATTACTCCACTTGTGGGTGACTTCGTATCTTTTGATATACGTGAGGAGAAAGAGGGTTATATTACTGAAATAAAACCAAGGACGAATGAATTAATTCGTCCTCCTATTGCTAATATCACGCAGGCAATCATTGTAAGTTCGGCGATAATGCCTGAATTTAGTACCACGTTACTAGATCGGTTTCTAGTGTTAATCGAAGCAAAAGGAATAACACCAATTATCTTTATTTCCAAAACGGATTTGCTTACCAAGGAACAGTTAGACACCTTGAAAAATTATCAAGCTGACTATGTGTCAATTGGCTATCATGTTGAATTGTTTTCAGCTAAAGTACCACAAGATATGGATCGAATAAAAGGGTACTTAAAGGATCAAGTAACTGTAATTGCTGGACAATCAGGAGTTGGTAAGTCCTCCTTTATTAATACCATTAGTCCAGACGCTTTAATAAAAACCGCAGATATATCCAAGAGCTTAGGGCGAGGGAAACATACAACTAGGCATGTTGAATTAATCGAAGTAAATGATGGATTAGTGGCTGATACGCCTGGATTTAGCGCATTAGATTTTAGTGAAATTGAAGCAGAAGAGTTAATGAATTGTTTTCCAGAGATTCGAGAGTTAAAAGAGCATTGTAAATTTAGAGGATGTTTACATGCGAAAGAACCGAAATGTGCAGTAAAAGAAGCAGAAGAAAATGATATAATTCCAAAGTATCGCTATAAGCATTACATTAGTTTTTTAGAAGAAATACAAACAAGGAAGCCGAGGTATTAAAATGGTTAAGATAGCACCTTCGATATTATCAGCTGATTTTGCGAAGCTGGGAGCAGAAATTAAAGATGTTGAAAAAGGTGGGGCAGATTATATCCATGTGGATGTAATGGATGGGAATTATGTTCCAAATATTACGATAGGTCCCTTAATTGTGGATGCAATAAAACCGGTCACAGATTTATCGTTAGATGTTCATCTTATGATTAATAATCCTGATCAATATATACCAGAATTTGCAAAGGCTGGCGCAGACATCATTACAGTTCATCAAGAGGCAAGCGTTCATCTACACAGAACACTTCAATTAATTAAAGCAAACGGGGCAAAAGCAGGTGTAGCGCTAAATCCTGGGACTCCTGTAGAAATGATACGAGATTGTTTGAGTGAGGTCGATTTAGTACTAATTATGACTGTCAATCCTGGCTTTGGAGGACAATCATTTATCCCACAGACTTTAGAAAAAATGAAACAAATTGCCGAGTGGAGAAAAGAACGAGGGCTTTCTTTTGAACTGGAGGTTGATGGTGGAGTAAATAGTGAAACAGCAAAAGCATGTGTAGATGCTGGAGTAGATGTATTAGTAGCAGGTAGTGCGGTCTTTAATAAAACTGATAGGAAGCAAGCTATTCTTGAAATAAGACAAGCTGCTAAACAATAGGATGATAACAGTCGGAATAGTTGGAAATGGTCCTACTTATCTCATTCCTAATTTATCTTTACATAGTGAAAAGATAGATATATGGATAGGGGCAGATAAGGGGGCTCTTTCCGTTATTGAACAAGAAGTTAAATTAGACTATGCAATTGGGGACTTTGATTCCGTTAACAACGAAGAGTTAGAAATCATAAAAGAACATACGAAGAAATTTGAACAATTTGAGATTGAGAAAGACTTTACCGATTTAGAACTTGCTCTACAACGGGCGATATCTTTAAACCCTTCTAGCATATACTTCTTTGGCGTAACAGGTGGTAGGTTGGATCATACATTAATAAATATTCAGTTGTTAGAACAAGTTTTGAAGAATAAAATTACTGGTGTCATTATGGACCGTTACAATGAGCTTATACTCTATTATCCAGGGGCATATAATATTATACATAATGTTCATTATCCAACGGTATCTTTTATTCCCATTACGAAAGAAGTAAGGGGCTTAACACTTACTAGGTTCTATTATCCATTAACAAATGCAACAATTAAAATGGGTTCTACACTTTCTATTTCGAACAAGCTAATATCAAATAATGGTACTTTTTCATTTGATGAAGGCATAGTATTAGTTGTAAGGAGTCGTGGATAATTTTATGCGATTCATGTATTCGTGTTTGTAAATGGAGGAGGGCGAACTTATGAAATTTTATACTATTAAGCTCCCTAGAGTACTTGGAGGATTTGTTCGTGTAGTAATCGGGATATTTAAGAAAGATAAGTAAGTTTTCTTTGCTTTTGTCATTTATTGGCAGAAGCAATTTTTTTGTACGGGTTGTTAATCTTCGGTTAAAAACTCGGCCTGAATACACTTGCGTTTTTTCCCGAGCACAGGGGCGGCAGGTGAGTAACTTCGTGCTATCGCGTTGTGGGTATACACCGAAGCCTATCCCCCGATAGAATAAGAAATGCCTCGAGAGCGGTAAATCGCAAGAAGAAAAACTGTTTTTTTCTTTTTCTAGGAGTTTCCGTATATTTGAGCGGTTCTGGACATACATACAAATCTATGTCTAAATCAGATAAAAATAACTCTCACAAACAGAAAAAAGCACCCATGGTTTAAGATGGGTGCTTTTAGCTAATAACTAATGTAATACAGTAAAATGATAAGGTATATATTATACGCGTTCCACTTTACCTGATTTAAGTGCGCGTGCAGATACGTAAACACGTTTAGGTTTTCCGTCTACCATAATACGAACTTTTTGTACATTAGCTTTCCAATTACGTCTGTTGGAATTCATAGCGTGAGAGCGTTGGTTTCCAGTGCTAGTCTTACGGCCAGTAATAACACATTTTCTTGCCATGTTAATCCCTCCTACTCTAAACATAAGTCAAATTAATACTTATACAATTTACCACAGTTAGAGAAAGATTGCAATAAGTATGCAAAGAATTATCACTTGACAGAATGAATGGAATCGTTCATTGTTATAAGAGGCAAAATCTTCATTATCACATGACATGATTATACATTTTAATAATTGCAAGTAAATCAATTAGTAACACGGAGAGTTAAGTGCAAAAGTAAGTGAATTGTAGTAAAATATCCTTAAGATAAAGAAGTTAAAAGGAGGATAATAATGTCCATTGAATTGAATACAAAAGATGGTCACGTAACGATAACAAATGAAGTTATTGCAACTATTGCAGGTGGAGCAGCAGTTGAATGTTATGGAATAGTTGGAATGGCATCGAAAAGTCAAATTAGAGACGGTATCGCAGAAATTCTTCGTAAAGAAAATTATTCTCGAGGAATCGTTGTTAGACAAGAAGACAATTCATTACATATTGATATGTATATTATAGTCAGTTACGGTACTAAGATTTCTGAAGTGGCTAATAATGTGCAATCACAAGTGAAATATACGCTAAGTAAAACATTAGGACTTGAAATTGATTCCGTGAATATTTACATACAAGGAGTACGTGTTGCAAAAGATTAATTTTGCACGCCTGTTTAAAGGGAGGAAATATTGTGGCAGTACAAAAGCTAGATGGCATCACATTCTCACAAATGGTATTAACAGGAGCTCACCATTTAACAAATAATGCCAAGAAAATAGATGCGCTTAATGTTTTTCCAGTACCAGATGGCGATACTGGAACGAATATGAATTTATCTATGACTTCAGGTGCAAATGAAGTTAAGAAGAACAGAACAGAAAATATCTCAGAGGTTGCGGCTGCTTTCTCAAAAGGTTTACTGATGGGTGCACGTGGGAATTCTGGAGTTATCCTTTCTCAGATCTTCAGAGGCTTTGCGAAAGGGATGGAGAAGAAAGCTTCATTAACTACCAATGATTTAGCGATTGCTTTTGATACAGGTGTACAAACTGCATATAAAGCTGTAATGAAACCTGTTGAAGGAACAATTCTTACTGTGGCTAAGGATGCGGCAAAGAAAGCAGTAGAGATAGCTAAGACAGAAGATGATATTATTGTCATGTTGGAAAAGGTCCTACATGAAGCAAAAGCTTCCTTAAAACGAACACCGGACTTATTACCTGTTTTAAAAGAAGTGGGAGTAGTAGATTCGGGTGGTCAAGGTCTAGTCACTGTTTATGAAGGTTTTCTTGCTGCATTAAAGGGTGAAGAATTGCCCGAGGATGCTGGGATTATTGAAATGGACGATATGATAAATGCCGAACACCATAAGTCCGCACAAGATTTTATGGATACATCAGATATCGAATTTGGTTATTGTACAGAATTCATGGTGAAGTTTGAGGATGACAAACTAAAGCAAAATCCATTTGACGAAACTGATTTCCGAAATGAACTAAGTGAACATGGTGATTCATTACTCGTTGTTTCTGATGAAGAAGTCGTAAAAGTTCATGTTCACACGGAATACCCTGGTAATGTGTTAACCATTGGTCAACGTCACGGTAGTCTAATCAATATGAAAATCGAAAATATGCGTGAACAACATACAGCTATCGTGGGTGAGAAAAATCAACATGAAACCCCGAAAGAAAAAGCTGAATTTGGCATCGTAACAGTTGCGATGGGTTCTGGTCTTAAAACATTATTTGAAAGCCTTGGTGCGACTGTGGTAATTGAAGGTGGACAAACCATGAATCCTAGTACGCAAGATATTACGGAAGCTATTAATAAAGCAAACGCCAAAAATGTTATTGTTCTTCCTAATAATAAAAATATTGTGATGGCAGCCGAACAGGCACAAGAGTTATCTGATGGAAATGTTGCAGTGGTTGCCACTAAAACAATTCCACAAGGGATTAGTGCTTTATTAGCATTCCATCCGGAGGAAGCTTTAGAAACTAACAAAAACAATATGACTGAAGCAAGCTCACTTGTGAAAACTGGGCAAATTACTTATGCAGTGAGAGATACACAAATTGATGGAATTTCTATTGAAAATGGAAACTTCATGGGTATTGCGGATGGCAAGATTGTAACGACTCATAAGGATCGATTCGAAGCTGTAAAACAGCTGTTCAATGAATTAATTACTGATGATGATGAAATCTTAACCATTCTATCTGGTGAAGATGTAACAGAAGAAGAAGTAAATGAATTAGTTAGCTATGTAGAAGAAAACTACGAAGACGTAGAAATCGAAGTCCATAATGGGAACCAACCAATTTATTCTTATATTTTCTCCGTGGAATAAACGAAATAGGGATGGATACGTATAATTAATGGCCGAATCTTTTAGATTTGGCTTTTTTATTTTGTTTATCTAATACTAATTTCTAAATTGGCTTTCAGTTTAATTATTAGAATACAGGGGGGAATTCCTTTATAATCATACATAACCGAAAAGGAGGAATAAGTGATGTTGAAAGAAGAGAAATCCAATTCAACTCCATCATCAAATCAAAAGGATTTTAATAAATCTCCCAAAGACCTGAATGGGATTAAGAAACTAAAAAGTTTTGATATAAATACTTCCGCAGGATTTGTATGCGATATTAATACTGGTATATGTAGTCCGGTAGAACAAAAGAAAGAGGGAAAAGAATGAAAATAACAATTTGGTCAGACTTTGTATGTCCATTCTGCTTTATCGGAGAATCCCATTTAAGTAACGCATTAGAGAAATTTGAACACACTAATGAAGTTGATATTGAATATAAAAGCTTCTTACTTATGCCAGATGCAAAATATATTTCAGGGCAAAATTATGCACAGACCTTTTCTGAAATGAAGGGAATTCCTTTGGAGCAAGCTAAAACAATGCTTAATCAAGTTGTGGATATGGCAAATAATTCAGGAGTCGAAATTAACTACGATAAGGCAAAATTGGCTAGCACATATGATGCTCATCGCGTATTTCAATATGCGAAGACAGAGGGGCTAGGAAATGAATTTTTTTCTCGTTTCTACGCTGCACATTTTACAGAAGGTGAAGTACTTAGTGATTCGAAAACGATAATCAATCTGGCAGAAGAAGTAGGACTTGATGGTGTAGAAGTAAAGAAAATTTTAGAATCCAAAGCATATACAGAACAGGTAACACAAGATATCTCAGAGGCTCGTACTGTTGGTGTGCAAGGTGTTCCATTCTTTGTGTTTGTCGATAAATATGCTGTGTCAGGTGCACAACCGGTAGATGTATTTACTCAGGTTCTAAATAAGGTATGGGAAGAGGAATATACTGAAAAGAAATAAGTAGTAACGGAATTAATCCAAACTATCCAGACTAGAAAAACCTTATTTTAAAGGCGGTAGCACATATAATGCTAACGCCTTTTTCTACTGGTGTTTAGCTAACCCATCGTAAGCTAGGATATCTTTATTTACTTAATCTTCCTCATCAGCGAGATATAATGCGATAACAGAACGTACCTCAGTTACTTTCTCTCTCTCTCATCTAAATATACGATACTAGAAAATTCTACCACGTTATCCTTCATAAAAAAGATTCGCCTCTAGAGAGGCGAATCTATTAAATACCTGCGATTTTTAAAGCGAAATCACAAATAAATAGTAAAGAGATAATAACTATAGCTGCTGACAATTCTTTCTGTTTTCCTAAAGCAAGCTTAACTATTGGGTAAGCAATGAACCCAAATGCCATACCATCTGCTATACTGTACGTAAATGGAATCATCACAATAATTAAGAACGCAGGAATAGCTTCCGATATATTATCTAATGGAATATGCCTTATGTTTTGTGCCATTAAAAAGCCGACAATGATTAGGATGGGGCTGATTGCTACATTTGGAATCATGGTAATCCAAGGAATCACAAATATTGTCCCTAGGAATAGTAGGCTTGCTATAGTAGCAGCAAGACCGGTTTTTCCTTTTGAAGCAATGACGGCTGCATTTTCGGCTGCAGAAACAGTCGGTGATGTTCCAAGGAATGCACATGTCAATGACGAGATTGCGGTTGTCTTATAGCCGTTATCATAGGACTTTTCTCTTCCTAGCATTGTTAATTGCCCATTTAACAATCCCATGTTCTCAAATATTAAAATCATTGCCAGAGGAAACACCGCTAGCCAAAACGATAGTTCATCTATCGCTGTAAATGCTGGAATGAAAACTAAATCATTTGAAAAACTACTTACATTAGTTCCATTTTCTATAATGCCAAATAGGTAGGCAAGTACTGTACCAATTAGCATTGTTATTAGAAAATTAGCGGGAACATTTTTCACAAATAAAAATATTGCAATAAAAAGGGTAATGAGGCTTACTAGAATTACTGGGGAATTAAAATCACCAATTGCAATAATTGTATTTTCACCACTTGTTATTAAGCCACTTTTTTCTAATCCAATTAAAATAAGGAAAAAACCTAATCCAACACTAATTGCGTGTTTTAAAGAGTCGGGAATAGCTTCCTTTAAAAGAAGTCCCAATTTAGTAAAGGCGGTAATTAAGAATAATATAGAGGCTACTAATACAACAGCAAGACCTTCCTGAAAGCTAAGGCCATTTCCTTGAACAATGGAATATGCAAATAATGCATTGATTCCCATACCTGGAATTAAAATTAATGGTAATTTACCAAAAAGCCCCATAATAAGTGTTCCAACAAAACTTGCTAAAATAGTTGCCATCATACCAGCTTCAACTGTAATACCAGCTTCACTTAAAATAGAGCCGTTAACGACAACAATATAGACTGTTGTTAGGTATCCAATAATTCCAGCAATAATTTCATTTCTATACGTTATTTTCGTATCTTTAGAAAATAAAGGCATGAATTTCTCCTGTGTTTTCTTGTCCCTCTCCCACCCGATTATATACATAATCAATTTAATTCTAAAAAACTATAATCCACAAATGATTATTATAGTAGTTTTTGTTATAATTTACAATAGGCGACAAAATTTATTAAACATATGACAAGGCGGTGTCAGAATGAAATACAATTCCGTTTTTGATATTATTGGTCCTGTTATGGTTGGACCATCAAGTTCACATACAGCAGGAGCTGCAAGAATTGGTCTTGCAGCACGTAATTTATTTGGAAAGCAACCTAAATGGGCTAAGATCCATTTGTATGGTTCATTTGCAAAAACTTATCAAGGCCATGGTACAGATTTTGCATTAGCTGGAGGATTATTAGGTTTTCCAACAGAAGATACACGTATGAGTAAAGCTTTAGAGATAGCTAAGGACGAAGAGCTCCATATAGAATTTATTGAAGATAGTGCTAAGACGGATCATCCCAATACAGTTCGGCTCATTATAGGGGATGATGAGGATAGTTTAGAGATTGTTGGTATTTCCATTGGTGGGGGAAAAGTTGAAATAACGGAATTAAACGGTTTCGCACTAAGATTATCTGGTAACCATCCGGCAATTCTTATTATGCACAATGATCGATTTGGTGCTATTGCTTCCGTAACCAAGATTTTAGCAAAGCATGAAATAAATATTGGCCATATGGAAGTAAACAGAAAAGATGTAGGTAAAGAAGCGTTAATGGTAATTGAAACGGATCAAAATGTTGAGGATGATATTTTACTAGAATTAAAAGAGGCTGACCATATTATACAGATTGCTAAAATCGTTAGCTAGAGGGGAGAATAAATATGTTCCGAACCGTTCAAGAATTAGTAGAAATTGCCGAAAAGGAAAATTTGTTAATTTCCGAAGTTATGATACGTCAGGAAATGGACGTTAAAAATAAAATACGTGAAGAAGTCTTTGCTGAAATGGAAAGAAATCTTCAAGTCATGGAGAAAGCAGTTGAAGATAGCTTAAAGGGTGTTCAATCAGTTACCGGATTAACCGGTGGGGACGCTGTAAAGATACAAACTTATATGCGGGAGAATACTCCGTTATCAGGTCATCTAATGCTTGATGCAGTTAGTAAAGCAATGGGAACGAATGAAGTTAATGCAGCTATGGGGGTCATTTGTGCAACACCTACAGCTGGTAGCGCAGGCGTAGTTCCGGGAACATTGTTTGCGGTTAAGGAACAACTCCATCCAACTCGGGAACAAATGATACGGTATTTATTTACTGCTGGTGCATTTGGTCTAGTTGTTGCCAACAATGCTTTTATCTCAGGTGCTGCAGGGGGATGTCAAGCTGAGGTAGGTTCAGCTGGAGCGATGGCTTCGGCAGCGATTGTAGAAATGGCAGGCGGAACACCACAGCAATCTGCAGAAGCCTTTGCCATGACATTGAAAAATATGCTTGGGCTTGTATGTGATCCTGTTGCTGGTCTAGTAGAAGTCCCTTGTGTCAAACGAAATGCTGGTGGCTCTGCATTAGCAGTTGTATCTGCTGATTTGGCATTAGCAGGTGTTACTAGCCGTATCCCATGTGATGAGGTTATTGGTGCAATGTATCGTATTGGCAGACAAATGCCATCCTCATTACGTGAAACAGGTGAAGGTGGTCTTGCTGATACACCAACAGGAAGATTTTTAAAGGAAAAGATTTTTGGTACGACAGTTTAGAAATGAGTGAGATGAAATATGTTAGATACTTCCATAGTTGATATCAAGGGAATAGGGGAAAAGTTTGCAGAGGATTTACAGGCTTTGAATATATTCACAGTCAAAGATTTGTTGTTTTATTTTCCTTCCAGATATGATGTCATCGAAATACAGCCTCTTAGCGAGTTAATTCACGAGGATAAAGTTACGATAGAGGGAAGGGTATTAAATACCCCTTCTCTTTCCTTTTATGGTAGAAAGAAGTCCCGATTAACGTTTAACATTGAGGTGGAGAATATTGCGGTAAAAGCTGTCATGTTCAATAGAGCTTTTGCTAAAAACCAGATCAATATGGGAGATGTTATTACCTTAACAGGAAAATGGGATGCACACCGTCTTCAAATTACAGTTAGCAATTATCAAAAGGGCTCCATGGAAAAATCCACTGATATTCAACCGATTTATTCCGTAAGAGGAGATGTCACGAGTTATCGCTTAAAAAAAGCCATACAACAAGCTATGCGTGATTATGCAAATCAGGTTGGAGAAATCCTTCCCCAAGATATGTTAACAGCATATAAAATTCCTAGTCGCAAGGATGCAATAAAAACGATGCATTTTCCGGAAAATCGGGATGCATTAAAACACGCTAGAAGAAGGTTTACCTATGAAGAATTCTTACTATTTCAGTTAAAAATTCAAATACTTAGAAAAAGGCGTCGTGAAGCAACTATTGGAAATGCTCAGCAATATGATACAGGTATGATTAACGACTTTATTAAACAGTTTCCTTTTGAGTTAACAAATGCACAAAAGAAATCATTAGATCAAATATTATCTGATATGAAATCTCCATATAGAATGAATCGCTTATTACAAGGGGATGTTGGTTCGGGCAAGACGGCTGTTGCTGCGATTGGCTTGTATGCTGCTATTACCGCAAATAAGCAAGGTGCATTAATGGTGCCAACGGAAATACTGGCAGAGCAACATTTTAAATCTTTAACCAAAATGTTTGGAGAACTTGCTAAGGTTGAATTATTAACCGGATCAATAAAAGGGAAGAAACGAAAAGAAATCCTCGCAAATGTAGAAAATCATCAGGTACATATTCTCGTTGGAACACATGCTTTAATTCAAGATGATGTTCACTTTGACGATCTTGGTTTAGTTGTTGTGGATGAACAGCATCGGTTTGGTGTGGACCAAAGAAGAGCACTATCTAGTAAGGGATTACATCCGGATGTCCTATTTATGACAGCGACACCTATTCCTAGAACATTAGCAATAACTGCATTTGGTGATATGGATGTTTCTGTTATCGATGAAATGCCAGCCGGTAGAAAAGAAATTGAAACATATTGGATAAAAGCAAACACTTTTGATCGTGTCCTTAATTTTATTGCAAAACATGTGGAAGCAGGAGAGCAAGCCTATATTATTTGTCCGTTAATCGAAGAGTCGGACAAACTTGATATTCAAGATGCTGTAGATTTATACAATCAGTTAGAAGCATACTACCCGCCATCAATACGAGTTGGATTGATGCATGGAAGACTTCATTCGACAGAAAAAGAAGAGGTAATGAAAGAGTTTGCTGAAAATAAAGTTCAAATACTTGTTTCAACAACAGTGGTAGAAGTAGGTGTTAATGTTCCTAATGCTACTATAATGGTTATCTATGATGCAGAAAGGTTCGGGCTATCTCAGCTTCACCAATTACGGGGAAGGGTTGGACGTGGAGATAAGCAAAGTTATTGTATTTTAATCGCTGATCCAAAGAGTGAAACTGGAAAAGAGAGAATGCGTATTATGACCGATACAAATAATGGATTTGAACTTTCGGAAGAAGACTTAAAGTTACGTGGACCTGGTGACTTCTTCGGAACAAAACAAAGTGGCTTACCAGAATTTAAAGTAGCAGATATGATACATGATTATCGGGCATTAGAAACAGCTAGAGATGACGCACAAGAGATCATTGAATTTAATTTATTAGAGAAAGATTCGAATTATCAAAAGTTAAGAATTTTATTAGAAAATGAAGGAGTGTTCGATACGATTCTTGACTAATTCATACTTGCATTATTTTAACAGGTAATATATATTACTATTAGTACCAAGTCATAGTAGCAACGGATATACATAGAAAATATATAAAGTGGATGGTGCTTTCATGAGGATACCGAAAGTAAAGAGACAAGAGAAACTTAGGGAAACAATTGAAGAAACTCCTTTTATAACGGATGAAGAGCTAGCGAAAAAATTCGATGTTAGTATTCAAACAATCCGATTGGACCGCATGGAATTATCTATTCCGGAGTTACGGGAAAGAATAAAGACTGTAGCGAAGTATCAATGGAATGAAACAGTAAAGTCCTTGCCACTAGAGGATGTAATTGGCGAAATTATTGATTTGGAATTGGATAAACGTGCAATCTCTATATTAGATATCGACAGAGAACATGTTTTTACAAGGAACAATATTGCTAGGGGTCATCATCTTTTCGCTCAGGCAAACTCACTTGCGGTTGCGGTAATAAACGATGAATTAGCGTTAACTGCGACATCTGTCCTTCAATTTAAGAGACAGGTACATCAAGGAGAACGAGTAGTTGCTAAGGCATTTGTTCGAGGTGTGAGTGAAAAAGGACTTACAATTGTTCAGGTCGATAGTTTTGTAGAGAGTGAAAAAGTTTTTTCTGGAGAATTTCATATGTACCGGTCAACAGAGAAAAAAGGAGAATAACGAATGAAGATTGCAATTGATGCTATGGGTGGTGACCATGCGCCAAAAGAAATCGTTCTAGGTGCCATGGATGCTGTTAAGCAAATAAAAAACCTAGAAATAACCCTTTTTGGTGATGAAGAAAAGATCAAACAATATTTGACTAATCAAGACCGCATACAAATTATCCATACAGATGAAGTCATTACTAGTAATGATGAACCAGTTAGAGCTGTTAGAAGAAAGAAAAATTCTTCTATGGTAAAAATGGCTGAAGAAGTTAAAAGTGGGCGTGCAGATGCTTGTATTTCGGCTGGTAATACTGGAGCGCTTATGAGTGCAGGGCTATTTGTTGTGGGAAGGATTCCAGGAATTGATCGCCCTGCATTAAGTCCAACCCTTCCAACATTAGACGGTCAAGGATTTTTAATGTTAGATGTTGGTGCAAACGTTGATGCAAAGCCTAATCACTTATTGCAATATGCTATTATGGGATCGGTTTATGCGGAAAAAGTACGCTCCATTAAAAATCCACGAGTTGGTTTGTTAAATGTTGGAACTGAAGATGGAAAAGGAAATGAATTAACTAAAAAAGCATTTGATCTAATGAAAAAAGCTCCAATTAACTTTGTCGGCAATGTAGAAGCACGTGATTTATTAAATGGTGTAGCGGATGTAGTCGTAACAGATGGTTTTAGTGGAAATATTGCCTTGAAAACGATTGAAGGTACTGCTTCTTCGCTGTTTTCAATGTTAAAAGAAACATTTATGGCTTCCTTTAAAACAAAATTGGCAGCTGGGTTGATTAAGAGTGATTTAAAAGGTCTAAAGGATAAATTAGACTACTCTGAATATGGTGGCGCTGCATTATTTGGTCTAGCTGCACCTGTAATAAAAGCACATGGTTCTTCTAACCGACGTGCAATCTATAGTGCTATAAAACAAACTTGTAACATGGTCGATCACAAGATGATAGAGACAATAAAAGTAACTGTTGAAACGATGCAACAAGGTGGGGAGGAAAGCTAATGAAAAAGATCGCATTTATGTTTCCTGGTCAGGGTTCTCAAGCTGTTGGGATGGGGAAGGAAATTCACGATGCTTTTCCTAATATTCAAGCGTTATACACAAAAGCTAATGAAGTAATTGGAAAAGATTTAAGTGGTCTAATGTTTGATGGACCAGGAGAAATACTAACTGAAACTGAAAATGCACAGCCTGCATTATTATTATCCAGTATTGCCTTATTCAAGTTGCTAGTGGATGAAGATGTTAAGCCATCTATGGTAGTTGGACATAGTTTAGGAGAATATAGTGCACTTGTTGCTGCGAATTCTATAACACTAGAAGAAGCTTTACCGTTAGTAGCGAACCGTGGAAGGCTAATGGAAGAAGCATTTCCAAAAGGACAAGGCACGATGGCTGCTGTATTAGGTTTATCAGAACCAGTTATTCAAGAAGTTGTCGAAAGTATTTCAGACGAAATTGTCGATCTTGCAAACATTAATTGTCCTGGACAAATCGTTATTTCTGGGTCACTTTCTGGAGTTGAAAAAGCTAGTAAGCTTTTAAAAGAAAAAGGTGCAAAACGAGTTATTCCATTAAATGTAAGTGGACCTTTTCATTCGCGGTTAATGCAAGCTGCAAATAATGATTTTGCAAAATACTTAGATGAAGTTATTTTTAAAGATGCAGAGATTCCAGTTTATGCAAACGTAACTGCTGGCCCAGTTAGTAATAAGGATAATATAAAAGATTTATTATTAAAACAGCTTTATTCACCAGTTCGTTTTGAGGAATCTATCCGAAACATGATGGCTGCTGGTGTCAATGCCTTTGTTGAAGTTGGTAACGGTAAAGTGTTAAGTGGTTTAGTGAAAAAGATTGACCGTAAGGCAACTATATTTACGGTACAAGATCAGGAATCCATGAATGATTTTATTACATGGTATAGGAGTGAAGCCTAATGTTAACTGGTAAAACCGCAATCGTTACAGGTGGTTCTAGGGGTATCGGTCGATCAATTGCGTTAGAACTTGCTAAAAACGGTGCCAATATTGTGGTAAACTATGCTGGAAGTGAAGCAAAAGCACAAGCTGTTGTCGAAGAAATCGAGGAACTAGGAGTAAAAGCCTTTAAAGTACAAGCGGATGTTGCTGATGAACAACAGGTAAAAGAGATGGTAAAGTTTACAACTGATACCTTTGGCAGTGTAGACATTCTCGTTAATAATGCTGGTATTACCCGAGATAACCTATTGATGAGAATGAAAGAAACAGAATTTGACCAAGTTATAAATACGAATTTAAAAGGTGTATTTGTGTGTACAAAGTCCGTTACACGTCAAATGATGAAACAAAGATCAGGAAGGATTATTAACGTTGCTTCAATCGTAGGGGTTAGTGGTAACCCTGGACAAGCTAACTATGTTGCAGCTAAAGCGGGTGTTATAGGATTAACCAAAACAACTGCTAAAGAATTAGCTTCACGCAATATTTTAGTTAATGCAATTGCTCCCGGTTTTATTTCAACTGATATGACTGATCAATTGACAGATGAACAAAGGGATAGCATGTTAGGCTTAATTCCACTTGCAAAATTAGGAGAGCCAGAGGATGTGGCGAAAGTAGTTCGTTTTTTAGCCTCAGATGACGCAAATTATATTACAGGTCAAACTATCCATATTGATGGTGGTATGGTAATGTAATATCCTATTCTCCGGAAACTTTGAAAGGGGGTGAAAGTGTTATGGCAGACGTTTTTGATCGCGTAAAAGAAATTATTGTTGATAAACTAGATGTTGAAGAATCTAAAGTCACAATGGAAGCATCTTTCAAAGATGATTTAGAAGCAGACTCATTAGACGTTGTTGAGCTAGTTATGGAGCTTGAGGATGAATTCGATATGGAAATTGCTGATGAAGAAGCAGAAAAAATTAACACTGTTGGTGATGCTGTAAATTACATAAACAATTTACAGGGCTAATATAAGGTAAGGGGAGTCTCGCTAGATGCGAGACTTTTCCATATATCAACAAGAGGTGGCATATAAGAGATGAATCGAGAAAAACTAGAAAAAATGCTAAATCTTAAATTCCATAATATTGAACTAATCAAACAAGCATTTACGCATTCATCTTATGTGAATGAGCATCGTGATGGAAGCACTTCTGATAATGAGCGTTTAGAATTTTTAGGGGATGCAGTATTAGAGCTTGGAGTATCTCAATACCTATACCGAAAGTATCCTGACATGCCAGAGGGAGAAATGACCAAACTACGTGCTGCTATTGTTTGCGAGCCTTCTTTGGATGTATTTGCACGAAGTTTGAATTTTGGTGAACACATTCTTTTAGGTAAGGGTGAAGAGATGACTGGTGGCAGAAATCGTCCTGCATTACTTGCAGATGTATTTGAAGCTTTTCTAGGATCTTTATACCTAGATCAAGGTTTTATTACAGCTTTAGATTTTCTGGAAAAACATGTATTTCCTCAAATAGACACTGGTGCTTTTTCGCATGGGATGGATTATAAGAGTAAACTTCAAGAAGTTGTTCAACAAGATAAAAATCAGACAATCGAATATCAAATTGTGGACGAAAAAGGCCCATCACATAATAAAGAATTTGTAGCCGAATTACTTATTAATGGTGAAGCTCTTGGTTCAGGTGTAGGGAGAACCAAAAAAGAGGCGGAACAGCGTGCTGCAAAGGATGCTCTCGATAAATTTTAACTTTGAAGTAAGAGGTAGCAACTTCCTAAAATTACATGATGTATAAGTGAAATAGCATACTAACTTTATTAAGTTGGTATGCTATTTTTGATTGATAATTTAAGATTAAAAAAGTATAACTTTAGACATCAAAAATTAATGTTCAAAGTGCTGCTTTTTTAGACTATATCAAATTTATAGTTGCTATTTATTTTCGCTGTTGATAGAAACTATGGAGTAAAACTTCCTTGGATAGTGCTAAATTACCGCTCCGGCAGAATACTCCGCTTTTACTTCCAAGAAGGGGCGACATCTGCTCAAAAAGACCTCGCAGTGTCTACATTGCCACGGACACGGCTTCAGCCTCCTCACGGAAAAACACCGCTGCGGGATCTTCGGACACGTGCTACTCCCTTAGGACAATGGTTTTCGATTGGTCGAGTAAGCGCAGTAAAGTTACTATATCTAGATTTTTCTAACTCTACGAAGTTCTTCAATGAATGCTTGTGTTTCAGATACAGAAAGATTACCTTTTTTAATGATCATGTCATATAAAAACTTGATATCTTCATATTTAGTTAGGTCATAATCTTCTGGATCTAGCAGCGAACGGTTTACTACTGATAATCGTTCAGCTAAATCGTTTAGCATAATTGCTAGATTTTCTTTAGTTGGTTTTTCTAAATTCATTTTGCACCTCTTTTTTGGTGAGAAAGGGATAAAAATCTTCTAATACCCTGTCCACTCTTCTTTTGTGTCCATGTTTATGATAAAATAAATGCATTAAAAAGCCAATCAATATATTATTTTTATACAAATTGGTGTAGAGAAAAAGGGAAAATGGAATCGAACTGTATCAAAATGGGAGATTCGTTTCCAGTAGGAGAATGTCTATGTTTTTAAAGCGTTTAGAAAGTGTGGGTTTTAAATCTTTTGCCGAACGGATTAATGTGGAATTTGTTCCAGGTGTCACAGCAGTCGTTGGACCCAATGGAAGTGGGAAAAGTAATATAACTGATGCAATCCGTTGGGTGTTGGGTGAACAATCAGCAAAATCACTTCGTGGTACGAAAATGGAGGATATTATTTTCCAAGGTAGTGATAGTAGAAAAGCTCTTAATGTCGCTGAAGTCACACTTGTATTAGACAATAATGATCAAGCCCTACCATTAGACTATGATGAAGTTAGTGTAACTAGAAGGGTATATCGTTCAGGTGAAAGTGAATTTTACATTAACAAACAATCCTGCCGATTAAAAGATATAGTCGATTTGTTTCTAGATTCTGGCCTAGGAAAAGAAGCTTTTTCCATCATCAGTCAAGGTAAAGTAGAAGAAATTTTAAGTTCTAAGGCCGAAGAAAGACGTACAATATTTGAGGAAGCAGCAGGAGTTTTAAAATATAAAGGACGAAAAAAGAAAGCCGAATATAAGCTTGCGGAAACGCAAGAAAATTTAAACCGTGTAGAAGATATTATCTATGAAATCGAGACTCAACTAGAGCCTTTACAAGCACAAGCGGAAAAAGCTAAAGAATATTTAAAACAAAAAGACTTATTGAAGAATCAAGAAATATCGTTGCTTATTACCGAGATTGAGTTACTTCACAATGAATGGCAAGGGTTGTTAAGTGATATTGAGTCGGAGAAAATGGATGAAATCGCGTTAAAGACTTTGATTCATAAGAAAGAAGCCCAATTAGCTAACGAGCGTCAGGAAATCGAAAGAATTGACGAAACGATTAATGATCTACAAGAACGCTTATTGACAACAACCCAGCAACTTGAAAAATATGAGGGTAAAAAGCAAGTATTCCACGAAAGATCAAAGCATTTTACTGAGAATAAAGAAAAGCTTGAAACACAAAAACAAGAAACGGAAGAAAGAATTACCGTAATTAAATCGGAGCTTTTAGAGGAAACAAATAAATTAAATGAACTAATTGAAATAAGACGTAATACAAAAAGATTAGTAGAAGAGCTCAAAAGAAAGCTTACTATAGATCAAGATAATATAGCAGAACAAATAGAAGATCTTAAATCAGAGTACATTGAATTCTTAAATAAACAAGCTGCTAAACGTAATGAACGCCAGTCTATTTCCGGCCAAGTGCAACAAATAAATGCCAAAAAAGGAAAACAAGCAGAGAAATTTCAGGATTTGCTTGAATTACGTGAAGACTACACAAAGAAATTACAAGATGCTGAAGATTTAATGAAGTCAGCTGATAAAAAGTATCTTGAAAAAGAAGTATCTATAAGGGAAATTAAGAGAGATATTGAACAGAAGCGTCACCATTATCAAGATTCCCAAACTAAACTTTACCAAGGCTATCAATACATTGAAAAATTGAAGTCTAAAAAAGAAATGTTGGAAGAAATGAAAGAGGATTTTCAAGGATTCTTCCAAGGAGTTAAGTCAGTACTAAAAGCAAGAGAAAATGGTAAATTATTATCTATCCATGGAGCAGTTATTGAATTAATTGATGTTCCTAAATCTTATATTACTGCTATTGAGACTGTTCTTGGTGGTCAAGCACAGCATATTGTTGTGGAAAATGATGAAGCCGCGAGACTTGCAATAGCTTGGTTGAAGCAAACAAGTAGTGGACGAGCTACATTTTTACCATTAAAGTCAATCCAACCAAGATTTATTCCTCAAGATGTTTTGAACCAAGTGGAAGGTCATCCTGGTTTCATTGGAGTAGCTGGAAAGCTCGTAACTACAGATCCTTCATTTCAAAAAGCAGTTGATCATTTAATGGGGCATGTCGTAATAGCAAAGACATTAAAGGACGCTAATGATATTGCAAGACTAGTGATGCGTAAATATCGTATTGTTACACTTGATGGAGACGTGGTTAATCCTGGTGGTTCCATGTCCGGTGGGGCTCAAAAGAAGACTAATCAATCGCTTTTCACTAGAGAAAAGGATTTGCAAGAGTTATCTGAAAAACTAGAAGACTATACTGTTAAAGCACATGGTTTTGAAAAAAAGGTCCAAAAAGAGAAAAATCTATTAGCGGAATTAGAACTGAAATTACAAGAGCTTGAGTCAAGCTTTGCTAAAAATCAATTACAGCTCCAAGATGCTAAATCAAACCACAAAGAAATTGAATTAAAATTACTATCCTTACAAGAAAACTTATCTGTATATGATCAAGATAAGCAACAATTTGAACGTGATTCTAACGTTCTGGATAAGCGAGACCAAGAGCTGGAGCTTGAACTAAAGGATATTGAACATAAATTGCAAGTTTTGCAGGAGCAGATTGATAAGTTTACGAAGCAAGAACTTGAGTTTAAAGAAAACCAAGATCAGCTTCAACAGGATTATCATAACTATCAGGTTCAACTTGCAGAACAAGAAGAAAGGGTTAAAAACCAACAAGAAAAAACAAGTTCTTTACGACAAAGGTTAACCGAGCATACGAATCAGTATGAGTCGTTTGTTCAAGAATTGGATGAACTTATTGCAATAACGCATTCGGATGAAACAGAAGAAGAAATTAATGAGAAGCTTCACGAGAAAAGCGAAGAAAAAGAAACAATTACAACATCTATTCAAAAACTTCGCTCGGACAGATTGTTACGTACTCAAAATATGCAGGATGAAGAACGAGAACAGAAAGAGGAAAACAAAAAACATCAAGTTCTAATGCAAAGAATTCAACAAAAAGAAGTAAAAGCTAACCGTGTCGATGTAGAACTTGAGAATCGTCTTACTGTATTGCAGACAGAATATACCATTACATTTGAGCGAGCAAAACAAGAATATGAGAAAGTCGAAAATATAGAACAGGCTAAAAATAACGTCTCAGAAGTTAAAGCAAGTATTTCACGCCTAGGTAATGTGAACCTAGGTGCAATTGATGAATATGACCGTATTTCTGAACGTTATACATTCTTAACAGAACAAAGAAATGATCTTGTTCAAGCAAAAGAAACGCTTTTTGCTGTCATAAAAGAAATGGACGAAGAAATGGAACACTTATTTGGCACAACGTTCGCTCAAATTAAAGATGAGTTTGCTGTTGTGTTTAAGGAATTATTTGGTGGTGGTCATGCAGAGCTAAAGCTAACAGAACCAGGGAATTTGCTAGATACAGGTGTTGATATTATCGCTCAACCACCAGGTAAAAAGTTACAAAATTTAGGGCTTCTGTCAGGTGGAGAACGAGCTCTGACTGCAATTGCATTGTTATTTTCAATTTTAAGGGTAAGACCGGTTCCATTCTGTGTGTTAGACGAAGTCGAAGCTGCCCTTGATGAAGCGAATGTTGCAAGATTTGCTAAGTATGTAAAGCACTATAGTGAGGATACTCAATTTATTGTCATTACCCATCGTCAAGGTACGATGGAACAGGCAGATGTTCTATATGGAGTAACCATGCAGGAATCTGGTGTTTCACGTCTGGTTTCTGTTCGTTTGGAAGAGACGAAAGAGCTTATTCAATCATAAAGGAGTGTTTCAAGTTCATGAGCTTTATTCAAAAACTAAAGAATAAATTCAAACAAGAAAATGAAGAGGAAGTATCGGCTAAATATAAAGAAGGTATGGAAAAAACAAGAACATCCTTCTCTGGGAAAATTAATGATCTAATAGCGCGTTACCGTAAAGTGGATGAAGACTTCTTTGAGGAATTAGAAGAAGTGCTCATTTCTGCAGATGTTGGTGTGATGACTGTAATGGATTTAATTGATGAATTGAAATTTGAGGTTCAACGTCGCAAAATTAAAGAAACAAAAGAAGTTAAAGAAGTAATTTCTGAAAAACTGGTTGACATCTATTACGGTGACGATGACGAAGAAATCGAAACATTAAATGTGCTAGAAGATGGTTTAACGATTATTCTTGTGGTAGGTGTGAATGGTGTTGGAAAAACAACATCAATTGGTAAATTAGCACATCGATTAAAGGAAGAAGGTAAATCTGTTATGTTAGCCGCAGGGGATACGTTCCGTGCGGGTGCAATAGAACAATTAGAAGTATGGGGTGAACGTGCCGGTGTTGAAGTCATTAAACAAAGCGCTGGAAGTGACCCGGCAGCTGTTATCTTTGATGCAATTAAAGCTGCAAAATCTCGTGAAGTCGATGTATTGCTCTGTGATACGGCAGGAAGATTACAAAATAAAGTTAACCTTATGAATGAGTTATCAAAGGTGAAACGAGTTATTGAAAGAGAAGTTCCTGGCGCTCCACATGAAGTACTACTGGTATTAGATGCAACTACTGGTCAAAATGCCCTTAGTCAGGCAAAAACCTTCTCAGAATCTACCGATGTCACTGGAATCGTGTTAACGAAGCTAGATGGTACTGCGAAAGGTGGTATTGTCCTAGCGATTCGCCATGAATTAAATATTCCTGTAAAGTTTGTTGGTTTAGGTGAAAAAGCAGAAGATATGCAGAAATTTGACGCGAACGCGTTTGTTTATGGATTATTTGCTGATATGTTAGAAGAACCAATGGAAGAATAGGTAACTTATACTTGCAAAACAATATTTCGTTCGTTAAGATAAAATGTAAAGGATTTTCACTTAACAAGGGGTGGTATTATGCTAGATAAAACGACTAGAATGAATTATTTATTAGATTTTTACCAAGCATTATTAACCCCAAAGCAGCGTAATTATATGGAGATGTACTATCTTGAGGACTATTCTTTAGGGGAAATATCGGAAGAAGCAAATGTATCCAGGCAAGCTGTCTACGACAATATTAAAAGAACGGAAACAATGTTAGAATCCTATGAAAAGAAATTACATCTATATGATAAGTTTGAGAAACGAATGAAATTAATTCAAAAGATTGAGGAGCAAATCTCAGACTCAGAAAATCAACAGTTTACAACATATATAAACCAACTAAAAGAATTAGATTAGGGGGACACCTTTTATGGCGTTTGAGGGACTAGCTGATCGCCTGCAAAATACGATTAAAAAAATCACAGGTAAAGGGAAAGTTTCAGAACAAGATGTAAAAGAAATGACCCGGGAAATTCGTTTAGCATTACTTGAGGCTGATGTTAACTTTAAAGTGGTTAAAGATTTAATCAAGCGTATTAAAGAACGAGCAATTGGTCAAGAGGTAATGGAAAGCCTTACACCCGGTCAACAGGTAATCAAGGTTGTAAAAGAAGAACTGACAGAACTAATGGGTGGGGAGCAAAGTAAGATTGCTGTAAGTGATCGCCCCCCTACAGTTATTATGATGGTAGGATTACAAGGTGCCGGTAAAACAACTACAACTGGTAAACTGGCGAACCTTCTTAGGAAGAAGTATAATCGCTCACCTCTACTAGTTGCATGTGATGTTTATCGACCTGCTGCTATTAAACAATTAGAGACACTTGGTTCTCAATTAAATATGCCTGTATTTTCTATGGGTACGGAAGCAAATCCAGTTGATATCGCCAAGAATGCTATTGCGAAAGCAAAAGAGGAACATTATGATTATGTGCTAATTGATACTGCTGGTAGACTACATGTTGACACAGATTTAATGGAAGAATTAGCTCAGATAAAAGCAACAGTTAAACCGGACGAAATCTTCCTTGTGGTTGATGCAATGACAGGGCAAGATGCTGTTAATGTTGCGGAAAGTTTTAATGAGCAATTAGATATTTCTGGTGTTGTTTTAACGAAGCTTGACGGTGATACACGTGGCGGAGCTGCTTTATCAATTAAGGCAGTTACCGGTAAATCCATAAAGTTCGCTGGTATGGGTGAGAAACTTGACCAATTAGAGGCGTTTCACCCAGAACGTATGGCATCCCGAATATTAGGGATGGGTGATGTATTAACGCTAATTGAAAAGGCTCAGGCATCAGTCGATGAGAAGCAAGCTAAGGATTTAGAAGAGAAAATGCGAAATGCAAGCTTTACCTTCGATGACTTTTTAGAGCAAATGAGTCAAGTTAAAAAAATGGGACCTTTAGAAGATTTATTGGCTATGATACCAGGTGCTAATAAAATGAAAGGGTTAAAAAACGTTCAATTTGATGAAAAACAACTTGTTCATGTAGAAGCCATCATTCAATCAATGACCAAACAGGAACGTCAAGATCCAAGCATTATGAATGCAAATCGCAAAAAGCGAATTGCCAAAGGTTCTGGAACGTCCGTGTCTCAAGTGAATCGCTTGCTAAAACAATTTGAAGAAATGAAAAAAATGATGAAACAAATGACCAATATGCAAAAAGGCAAAAAAGGAAAAGGCTTCAAAATGCCATTCAACCCTTTTTAAGTAATAAGTAGAGGGCTTGTAAGGGAAATGAAAAGTTGGGAAAATAGAATAAGTATATTGAAAAAACAACATGTAATGTAAAAACACTTTACAGACCAAAAACTTTCTGTTAAAATCAATTCTTGTGAGAACAAAATAATGGAGGTGCAAGTAATGGCAGTAAAAATTCGTTTAAAACGTATGGGTTCTAAAAGAAATCCTTTCTATCGTATTGTTGTAGCAGATTCACGTTCTCCTCGTGACGGACGTTCTATTGAACAAATTGGAACTTATAATCCAGTAGTTGATCCAGTTGAAGTTAAAATAGATGAGGCAAAAGCACTTGATTGGATGACAAAAGGTGCTAAGCCAAGTGATACAGTACGTAACTTATTCTCAAAAGAAGGCATCATGAAGAAATTCCACGAACAAAAAACTAATAAGTAAAGTGGTGTGATATCATGAAAGCCCTAATTGAATCGATTGTAACACCATTGGTAGATTATCCTGAAGATGTCACTGTAACAGAAAGAGAAGAAGATACAAAAATTGTATACCATCTTACTGTTAATCAACAAGATGTTGGTAAGGTAATTGGAAAAAATGGACGTATTGCAAAAGCGATTCGTACAGTTGTTTATGCAGCAAAGTCAGATGCTAATAAACGAATCTATTTAGATATCATGTAAAGGGAAAGGGAAACCTTTCCCTTTTTCCACATTTACAGAGGTTGCTTTTAGATAAGAAATAAAACTTTTTAATGCTCTGAGCTACCCGGATAAACGGTAAATTCCGCGGGTTAATTAAATAATTCCATCTCACATTGAGAATGGTCCGAGAGCGAGGAATACACATGAAAATAATAAAAAAGGTTGTTATTAAGCAAGTTATTTCCGAAAAAAGTAAATCTGTATTACAAGAAAAATTTAATAAACACATAATGCGACTTGAACAAGAGTGTCAACAGCTGTTATTCGAACAACGAAAATTACAAAATAAAAAAAGTATTTCCAAACAAGAACTCCATGATCGTTTCCAACAAGAAATTAAAAATCGCAAAGAAAAAGTTAAGTTAGCAGCTTTTAAAATAGAACAATTGGAAATGCTAGAAATTGGAAGCGAAATTGTTGAAAGTGAAGTTGAAGCTCTTGTTGAGGTAAAAGAGGGAACGCATTGGAATGAGATTATGGAACAAACAGCTATCATCATTAAAGATGGAGTTGTTGTTCGGATTGATAACTAGTAGGTGAGAGAAAATGAAAGAAAAAATGTTTACTGTTGGGAAAATTATAAATACACATGGAATTCGCGGAGATGTTAAGGTTCTTCGAGTAAGTGATTTTGAAGAGCGGTTTGATCTTGGAAACACACTTTATCTTGTTACGGCTGATAAGGTTGTTACGGAACTAATTATTGATGGACATAGAATCCATAAAGGATTTGATTTAGTACATTTTAAGGGTTTAAATAATATAAATGATGTGGAGCATTTTAAGGGCTCAAGCTTGAAAATACCAGAATCACAGCTTTCAGAGCTAGGAGAAAACGAATACTATTATCATGAAATCATAGGTTGTGAAGTATTTACGAGTGATGGTAATTCTTTAGGGCTTGTAAAAGAAATACTATCACCCGGTGCTAACGATGTATGGGTAGTGAAACCATCTAAAGGTAAAGATATATTAGTTCCTTATATTGAAGATGTTGTAATTGATATTAATGTAGAAGGAAAGCGTATTATTATAGAACCTATGGAAGGGCTGCTAGAATAATGCAAATTGACATCCTAACATTGTTCCCAGAAATGATTGAAAGTGTTTTTAATACTTCTATCTTAAAAAAAGCCCAAGATAAAAATAAGTTTCAATATAATTTAATAAATTTCCGAGAATACACAGAAAATAAACATAATAAAGTGGATGACTATCCATATGGTGGGGGAGCTGGTATGGTATTATCTCCCCAACCTATATTTGATGCGGTTGAATCGATTACGAAAGAAAAAGATTCAGTACCCCGTGTTGTGTTAATGTGTCCGCAGGGTGAACGTTACACACAGAAAAAAGCAGAAGAATTAGCTAAAGAGGATCATCTTATTATTATTTGTGGTCATTATGAAGGCTATGATGAACGAATCCGTGAGCATCTTGTGACGGACGAAATCTCAATCGGTGACTATGTGTTAACTGGAGGGGAACTAGGTGCAATGGTAGTGGCTGATAGTGTTGTTAGACTATTACCTGATGTACTTGGAAACGAAGAATCTGCACCACAAGATTCATTTTCAACTGGCTTATTGGAACATCCACATTACACAAGGCCAGCTAATTTCAGAGGTATGAAAGTCCCAGAGGTTCTAACATCAGGTGACCACGCAAAAATTGAGACCTGGCGTCGCCAAGAATCTCTAAGAAGAACCTACCAACGCCGAAAAGACTTGTTAGAGTACTACCCTCTAACAGAACAAGATAAGAAGATTTTAAAAGAAATAGATAGTAAAGAAGTAAAATAATAACTATATAGGAAGAATATTTGCTAATAGTTACACTGAGCGGCTGGAATACATGGAAAGTGGAGTGTTTCCAAGCTGCGATTTGATTGAAATCCTAAAGGTGATTTTAAGGATATTTTTTTAATAACTAGTTGAAGTCTACCACTACTTATGATATATTATTTATTGTGCTAAAAGAAGATTAAGCGCATATAAACGATGTTCCGCTGTTACCATCATGTATTAAGAGCATTGGTTTGGAAGGAGTGAAGCAGGATGCAAAAATTAATCGAAGAAATCACAAAAGATCAACTTCGTACTGATCATCCTGATTTCCGCCCAGGAGATACTGTAAAAGTTCACGTTAAAGTTGTTGAAGGAACTCGTGAACGTATTCAGATATTCGAAGGTGTCGTTATTAAACGTCAAAACGGTGGAATCAGCGAGACATTTACTGTAAGAAAAATTTCTTATGGTGTAGGTGTTGAACGTACTTTCCCAGTGCATTCACCTCGTCTTGATAAAATCGAAGTAACTCGCCGTGGTATTGTTCGTCGTGCGAAATTATACTATCTTCGTAACCTACGCGGAAAAGCAGCACGTATCAAAGAACGTCGATAAGACTGTAAAACGAAATGTATTATTTGTAAGGAGCTTGGTATTTTGTTCAAGCTCCTTTTTACATAAAATAATAGGTTCAAGTATTTGAATAAGATACTTAGTAGGTTTCGGAGGTTAGAGTATGGCGAAAGGAAAGAGTGAATGGTTAGATTGGGCAAAGGCTCTTTTAATTGCATTTGGATTAGCCTTTCTAGTTAGAACCTTTCTATTTACACCAATTATTGTTGATGGTCCTTCCATGCAACCAACACTTCAAGATCGAGATCAAATGATTGTTAACAAGTTTACGTATAGGTTCGATGAGCCAGAACGATTTGATATAGTAGTGTTTCATGTAAACGATCAAAAAGATTTTATTAAACGTGTTATAGGCTTACCTGGAGAACATGTTGCATATAAGGATAATATTTTATACATAAATGGTCAGCCTATAGAAGAAAAGTTTTTTACCGAGAATCAAATGGATATTCATACGAATGATTTTACTTTAGAAGAAATTAAAGGTAATTATTCTACAGTGCCAGAAGGACATGTCTTTGTTTTAGGTGATAATAGGACAAATTCAACTGATAGCAGGTTGCTTGGGCCAATACCTATTGATCAGATTGTTGGAAAAGCAAGTGTCATCTACTGGCCATTTGACCGATTTGAGTTTATAGGAGAGTAAATGGTATGACAATACAATGGTTTCCAGGCCATATGGCAAAAGCGAGACGAGAAATTGAAGAGAAGCTTAAACTTGTTGATTTTGTGATGGAACTGGTGGATGCGCGTGCGCCTTTGTCATCCCAAAATCCCATGCTACGACAAGTACTACAAAATAAATCGAAAATGGTCTTATTAATGAAACGAGATTTAGCGGATCCAAAAGTTACAAATGAATGGATTGAATATTATAAAGAAAACGATATTCCGGCAATAGCGGTAAATGTAAATGATAAAACTGATATAAGTCGTGTCATCCAGCAAGCTAAAGAATTAGGACAAATAAAGCTAGAAAAATTAATGAAAAAGGGAATAAAACCTAGGCCTGCACGGGCAATGATTGTTGGTATTCCAAATGTTGGAAAGTCTACATTAATAAATCGATTAGCAAATAAGAAAGTAGCAAAAGTGGGAGATCGCCCTGGTGTGACAAAGCAACAACTTTGGATAAAGGTAAAGAAGGAATTTGATTTACTCGATACACCTGGTATTCTTTGGCCAAAGTTTGAGGACCAAAAGGTGGCTTACCGTTTGGCCGCAATTGGGACAATAAAGGATCAATTACTCTCCTTACAAGATATAGTTGTATTTGTCATCAATTATCTTAAAGAGTATTATCCAAATCAGCTAGAGGAACGTTATCAAATTGAATCACATGAAGAAGACATGTTGGACATTTTTGTTAAAATAGGAAAGCTAAGGGGTGCACTGGAAAGTGGTGGGACTGTTAACCTTGATAAAGTATCAGACCTTATACTCCGCGATTTGAGAACGGGTCGATTAGGAAATATTACCTTAGAAAGACCAACAGATGGACAATAAAGACATACGTCAAATACGATGGATGTCTTTTCTTTTTGGAATTTTCGCTTGTAAACAAGTAGTAATCCACATTGATTGCTACCCTGTATTTTTAGAAGTAAATAAAAAATTTACGTATTTAATATTATGCCGATATAAAAGAGAGAGATAGGTGCTTACGTGACGAAACAGTCAATTACTGAAATAAGAACGTTACTTCGTGAAGACAACTTAACAGAAACAGATATTGCCTTATTTAAACAAGATACGCGAAAAGGTGTACAACAGTTGATAGCAACTTATGAGAAAAATAAGCTTAAAAAGCAGGCGCTCGAAAAGGATTTTTACGAAATGTGTACATACGAGCGAAATTGTCGATTAGCAGGCAAGCAATTGATTGCTGGTATTGACGAAGCAGGGAGAGGCCCACTTGCTGGACCTGTAGTTGCTGCAGCAGTTATTTTACCTGATAATTTTAAGCTACTAGGTTTAAATGATTCTAAGCAGATTAGCGTATCAAAACGAAATGAATTTTTTGACATTATTAAAGAAAGTGCTATTAGTTATGGAATATCAATAATAGATAGTCGGATGATAGATAAGGTCAATATTTTTGAAGCAACTAAACTTGCAATGAAAGAAGCGTTGTTACAATTAAATCCACCAGCTGACCATGTGCTCATCGATGCGGTAAAGTTAGATAACCTTCCATGTACATCTGAACATATCATAAAGGGAGATTCTAAGAGTATTTCTATTGCTGCAGCAAGTATATTAGCAAAAGTTACCCGTGATAGGTTAATGAATGAGATCCATGAAGAGTATCCTATGTATGATTTCAAATCTAACATGGGATATGGTACAAAGTATCACATGGAAAAATTAAAAGAGTATGGTATTTCACCATATCATCGCAAATCATTTGCCCCAGTTAGAGAGAATATCTAGAAGTGAGTGATCTAGTTGAGTATTCAAAAAGTGTTAGGAAGTCAATTGCCAATGCTACAAGAAACTGGTCAAACCCTCAGGACAGGTCAAATTATTCAAGGGAGAATAGTAAAGCTATACCCAAATAATAAAGCGAATATCCAGCTTGGGACAAATAAATTAATAGCTCAGCTAGAAGCCTCACTTGCGGTTGGAGAAAATTACCATTTCCAAGTTCAATCCTCAGAAGATATGATCCATTTAAGGGTATTGGGCGATGCTTTAACTTACAAAAACCAAGCTAATCTTCTGGAATTACTTCAGCATTTAGGGATTAAAGCGACAAAAGTAAACCAGGACTTTGTGCGTTCTCTTCTAGAGAAAAAAATTCCCTTTGATAAAAGCCAATTACACCGTGCAATAGTATTGTTAGAAGGAGCTTCTGATAGAGGACAGGCCCAGAACGTTTTACATGACATGATGGTGAGACGATTTCCAATCAAAACTTCAATATTCCTGGCTCTACAGGAAAGATTATCAAGTAGCTTTTCAGAGAGAATTGGAGCATTAAATCATGATGCCATATCCTCTTCATCGTCACAGAACCATCTTCAGTCAAGATTATTAGAGCAGCTTCATAGGTTACTAAGTCCAGATAAAATTGTACCAAACCTAAAAGCTATTGCCGAAAATCAGGAGTTATTCCATTTGATGAAGTCCGTCCAAATAATTGATCAGGATTCGCGGTTTATGGATTGGGGTAATCGGGTAAAAAATGCTTTGAGTGGAAATTTATCTGAAATAAACCAGCTAGTAAATCTGGATAAGTTACAGAACCTATATACTATCGATTCAATCCGCAAAAATGTCGTATCCATCCTAAACAGATTTGGGGAGGCTCTACAATCCAGTATAGCGAAGAAGATACCTTTGGCCCCGGAAGTATTCGCCAGTTTAATAAAAGAAGTTGATCAAAAAGTCTTTCAACCGTTGCAAAATAAAAACAATCTTATCGTTAATAATCCACAGCAATTACACTACTTACTTCGGGAGTTAGAGATATTAGTTAATAGTCAAGGTCTCGATCGTTTTACACATCAATTTATTAAGGACATATTTGCTAAACAGGCAAGAAATGTATTACAAAATGTTGGATTGCAATATGAAAAAGCTATTTTGCATGACGAAAATAATCCGGCTACTTCATTAAAGGCGATACTATTGTCATTGGTTCAATCAAGTGATGGATTTATACAGGATCAAGCCAATAAGTTGTTACATTTTGTCAACGGAATGCAGTTACAATCCGTACAGGAGACGGATAAATTTATTCAAGCTAATCTACTAGTCCCTGCAATCAAATTAGGGTTAAAAAGTGATGTAGAACTGAATTTTGAAGGAAAGAAAAACGATAATGGAGTGATTGACCCCAATTTTTGTCGAGTTATATTTTATCTAGATCTTGCAACAATTAAAAAGACTGTAGTGGATATGCATGTACAAAAACGGGCAATATCATTAACCATTTTAAATGATAATCCATTAGAAAATATTATGAAACCCTTACAATCTTTGTTGAAGGAAGGATTAGAAAAAATAAATTATCATTTGTCGAGTGTCAGCCATAGACCGTTAAAAAGCCAAGAATTAGATCATTCAAAGAATAAGTTTATCTATCATAATCAGTATTCCACTTACCAGGGAGTTGACCTGCGAATATGAATGAAAATAGACAAAAAGCAGTTGCGTTAAGCTACGATCAAGAAAAAGAATTTACACCACGTGTCAGCGCAAAAGGTAAGGGACTTGTTGCTGATAATATCATAAATAAAGCAAAAGAAAATCAAATTCCAATCATAGAAGATAAGACCCTTATTGAATTGCTTTCCGAACTGGATATTAATGAGAAAATTCCAGAAGATTTGTATCAGGCAGTGGCAGAGGTGTTTGCATTTATCTATCAAACGGACAAAAAAATCGAACTAAGGAATAAGTATTAGATAAATTACGACAAAAAATTTCTCTTTTCTTGTACAATTATATGTTTTTTAATACAATGAAAATGCAGTGATTTTTGATGGGAGGACAAAGAATGAATATTCATGAGTACCAAGGGAAAGAAATTTTACGCAAATATGGTGTAAAGGTTCCTAATGGATATGTTGCATATACAGTAGATGAAGCTGTAGAGGCAGCTGATAAGTTAGGTACATCAGTAACTGTAGTTAAAGCACAAATTCATGCTGGTGGACGCGGTAAAGCTGGTGGTGTAAAAGTAGCTAAGAATTTAGATGAAGTTCGTACATATGCTAATGAAATTCTTGGTAAAACACTTGTTACACATCAAACTGGCCCAGAAGGTAAAGAAGTTAAGCGTTTACTAATTGAAGAGGGCTGTGATATTCAGAAAGAATATTACGTTGGGGTAGTCCTTGATCGTGCTACTTCTCGTGTTGTCATGATGGCATCTGAAGAAGGCGGAACTGAAATTGAAGAAGTTGCAGCAGAAACACCTGAAAAGATTTTCAAAGAAATAATTGATCCTGTTGTTGGATTATTACCTTATCAAGCTCGTAGACTAGCTTTTAATATTAATATTCCTGATGAATTAAATGGTAAAGCAGTTAAGTTCATGATGGGCTTATACCAAGCATTTGTTGATAAGGACTGTTCTATTGCTGAAATAAACCCGCTAGTAACAACTGGAGATGGTGAAGTATTAGCATTAGATGCCAAAATGAACTTTGATGATAATGCGTTATACCGTCAAAAAGATGTAATCGAATACCGTGATTTAGATGAAGAAGATGAAAAAGAAATTGAAGCTTCTAAATATGACCTAAGCTACGTAGCTCTAGATGGTAACATCGGTTGTATGGTTAATGGTGCCGGCCTTGCAATGTCTACTATGGACATCATCAAGCATTATGGCGGTGAACCCGCTAACTTCCTTGATGTTGGGGGCGGTGCTACTGCTGAAAAGGTTACAGAAGCATTCAAGATTATTTTGTCCGATAAGAATGTAAAAGGAATTTTTGTTAACATTTTCGGTGGAATTATGAAATGTGATGTTATTGCTGAAGGTGTAGTAGCAGCTACTAAAGAAGTCGGATTAAATCTACCATTAGTAGTTCGCTTAGAGGGTACTAATGTTGATTTAGGAAAGAAAATTTTAAATGAATCTGGATTAAATATAATTCCTGCTGATTCGATGGCGGATGGTGCAGAGAAGATTGTTTCCTTAGTCAAAGAGGCTTAGGTGGAATTGGCAGATAGGAAAGTAAAAAATCTTTCCCGACTGCATAAGAAAAACTAACATAGAAAGTTCTCGTCGCAAGAATCAGGTGGAGGTGTACTCCTCGCGAGAGCTACAAGAATTATTATCGAGAAGCTTCTCATGGAGTAACACCAGTAGCTGGTTTGCTAGTGGCGAGTGAATGTGAGTTTTTCTAAAAATCTTGTATATTAACAGACTAGATTTTGGAAAGGACGGACGTAAATGAGTGTATATGTTAATAAAGATACAAAAGTAATTGTCCAAGGGATTACTGGCGGAACAGCTAGATTCCATACGAAACAAATGCTTGAATATGGTACGAAGATTGTTGGCGGAGTAACACCTAAAAAAGGTGGTACAGAAGTAGAAGGAGTGCCTGTATTTAATACAGTAAAAGATGCAGTTGATACTACCGGTGCTACTGCATCTGTAATCTATGTTCCTGCACCTTTTGCAGCAGATGCGATTGTCGAAGCTGTTGATGCTGAATTAGATTTAGTTATCTGTATAACAGAACATATTCCTGTACTTGATATGGTAAAAGTTAAGCGTTATATGGAAGGTAAAAAGACACGTTTAATTGGACCAAACTGTCCTGGAGTAATTTCTCCAGATGAGTGTAAAATTGGTATCATGCCAGGATATATTCATACAAAAGGACATATTGGTGTCGTTTCACGTTCTGGAACATTAACATATGAAGCTGTACATCAACTTTCACAGGCTGGTTATGGTCAAACTTCAGCTGTTGGTATTGGTGGAGACCCAGTGAATGGCACTAACTTTATTGATGTATTAAAAGCATTTAACGAAGATCCTGAGACTTATGCAGTTGTTATGATTGGTGAGATCGGTGGAACTGCTGAAGAGGAAGCGGCTGAATGGGTTAAAGCTAATATGAAAAAACCTGTAGTAGGATTTATTGGTGGAGCTACTGCACCTCCAGGTAAACGTATGGGTCATGCTGGAGCTATTATCTCTGGTGGTAAAGGAACTGCTGAAGAAAAAATCCGTGTCATGAATGAATGTGGAATTGCTGTTGCAGAAACTCCTTCAGTTATCGGAGAGACAATGATTCGTGTTCTGGAAGAAAAAGGGTTAGCTGAAAAGTGTAAAACTCACTAAAATTAATAAAAGGCTGGGACATAACTAAATTGTTCGTTTCTTCTTGGTAACAAAAAAGTTATGTCCTAGCCATTTAACTTCAGTAGTTTGGAGAGTTATAATGCTTTCCAACTGCAGCTAAGTTTGGGCTTACTCATTCGCCAAGAGCTTTTAATTAATAGGAAGGAAGTGTTCATTTGCAGAAAAATATCAGGGACAGACTCATACATCTTCACAGATGTCGTGGATTAACAAGGAATAAACTTCGAAGACTACTCCATATAGACCCCTCTTTATCACAACTCTACTTTTTATCTTCTTCCCAAATAAGCAACTATCTATCAATAAACAAAAAAAATGCCGAAGTCCTTTATCAGGATATACATAGTCAAATGATAGTAGAAGAAATTCATAGGGACCTATTATTTTATAAGATTATCACAATCATTGACGAAAAGTACCCCGCTATGTTAAAAACAATTAAAGATGCACCACTAGTTTTATATGCTTCAGGAGATACTTCCTTATTATTTGATGCTCCCGCGATCAGTGTTATAGGAACTAGAAATCCCTCTGAAGCTGCTTTTCTGAAAACAAAATTTGTTATCGATCCTTTAATCAGAGAAAATTGGGTTGTTGTTAGTGGCATGGCCAAGGGTATTGATAGTCTTGCACATAAGTTAACATTAAATGAAAATGGCAAAACTATTGCTGTATTAGGTAATGGATTTCACCATATTTACCCAAGAGACAATAAAAGGTTATTCTATCAAATTGAACAAAATGGATTGGCTATTTCCGAATACCCACCCAATGTACCGCCTAAAAAGTATCACTTCCCAGAAAGAAACCGAATAATCAGTGGCTTAAGCTTTGCGACTTTAGTTATAGAGGCAACGGAGAAAAGTGGTACCATGATTACGGTAGACCAGGCATTAGACCAAGGAAGGGAAGTATATGCAGTACCAGGATCTCCACATGTGCCACAAACAAAAGGTTGTCTCAAACTAATTCAAGAAGGAGCTAAACTAGTCATAACCCACGAAGATATCCAAAAAGATTGGGAAACGCAAGGGTTATATTGGTATAAATGTATGTAAACTGTTAATAGGAATTATTTGTATGTTTGACAAATAAACCGTATATATTTAATATAGGTGAGGATTTAATAATCGAAATTTTATTAGAGTAGAAAATTTGGAGCTAAAATCTGAAAATGTTGACATTTTTATCATCTATTCTTACATTTAGATGTATAGTTATTTAAGGACACGAATGATTTAGGAGATAAATGTACTAGATTTTCGTTACCTCAGTTAAGGAGGAAAAGGATGGCAGACTATCTCGTAATTGTAGAATCACCTGCAAAAGCGAAAACGATTGAACGATATTTAGGTAAAAAATATAAAGTAAAAGCATCTATGGGACATGTTATTGATTTGCCAAAAAGTCAAATGGGTGTTGATGTAGAAGAAGGTTACAAGCTCAAGTATATTACAATTCGTGGTAAAGGTGATATTTTAAAGGATTTAAAAAAATCTGCAAAGAAAGCAAAAAAAATATATCTAGCAGCCGACCCTGATCGTGAAGGGGAAGCAATAGCTTGGCATTTAGCACATGCATTAAATGTAGACGAAAATTCTAAATGTCGTGTTGTATTTAATGAAATTACCAAAGATGCGATTAAAGAGTCATTTAAAAATCCACGTTCTATTGATACTGATTTAGTAGATGCACAGCAGGCTAGAAGGGTACTCGATCGATTAGTTGGTTATAACATTAGTCCATTACTTTGGAAAAAAGTAAAAAAAGGTTTAAGTGCTGGTCGTGTGCAATCAGTAGCACTAAAAATGATAATTGATCGTGAAAATGAAATTAATAGTTTTAAGCCAGAAGAGTATTGGTCAATAGAAGCGAATTTTCAAAAAGATAAAGAATTATTTGAAGGATCATTTTATGGTATTGATGGGAAGAAGTTGGAGTTATCTTCTGAGTCAGAAGTAAAAGAAGTTTTAAGTAAACTGGTAGATAAAAAGTTTACGATAGATAAAGTGACGAAAAAAGAAAGACGTCGTAACCCTGCGAAACCTTTTACTACATCATCCCTGCAACAGGAAGCAGCAAGAAAATTAAATTTCCGAGCAAGGAAAACAATGATGATTGCACAACAATTATATGAAGGTATTGATCTTGGTAAATCTGCTGGGGGTATTACTGGTCTTATAACATACATGCGTACAGATTCCACACGAATCTCTAATACAGCAAAAGACGAGTCAAAAGGGTATATTGAGGATAAATACGGAAGTGAATATTTAGGGATAAATAAAACTGAAAAGGTCAATGAAAAAGCGCAGGATGCTCATGAGGCAATTCGACCAACATCTGTACTAAGAGAACCAAATTCACTTAAATCTGTGTTATCCAGAGACCAACTAAGGTTGTATAAGCTTATATGGGAACGCTTTTTAGCGAGTCAGATGGCTCCTGCTGTGTTGGATACGATGACGGTTACACTAACTAATAACAATGTGGAATTCCGTTCTACTGGCTCTAAAGTTAAGTTCAAAGGGTTTATGAAAGTATATGTGGAGGGAACTGATGATAATAAAAAGCAAGAGGATAAATTCCTTCCAAATTTAGAAGAAGGTATGACAATTGATGCCAAAGAGATTAATCCCAATCAACACTTTACACAGCCACCACCACGTTTTACAGAAGCCAGATTAGTAAAAACAATGGAGGAATTAGGAATAGGTAGACCATCAACCTATGCCCCTACATTGGATACCATTCAACGCCGTGGTTATGTGACCTTGGATAATAAACGATTTATTCCGTCTGAACTCGGTACAATTGTTGTAGATCTATTAAAAGAGTTCTTCCCGGAAATAATTGATGTGGAATTTACAGCAAAAATGGAAAATGATTTAGATGCTATTGAAGAAGGCGAAGTTGAGTGGGTTAATATTATTGATGATTTTTACCATGGATTTCAGAAACGGTTAAGTGTAGCTGAGGAAGAAATGGATAAAGTAGAGATTAAAGATGAACCTGCCGGTATTGATTGTGAAAACTGTGGACATGAAATGGTTTACAAGATGGGACGTTATGGAAAATTCTTAGCTTGTTCTAATTTCCCTGATTGTCGCAATACCAAACCAATCTTGAAAGAAATTGGTGTTACTTGTCCGAAGTGTAAGGAAGGTAATGTTGTAGAACGTAAGTCGAAGAAACGTCGAGTTTTCTATGGGTGTGATCGTTTTCCGGAGTGTGACTTTGTGTCATGGGATAAGCCAATTTCCAGACCGTGCCCTAAATGTGATTCTTTACTAGTTGAAAAGAAAAACAAGAAGGATACCCAAATCGTTTGTACAAACTGTGATTATAAAGAGAATAGTCAAGCATAAAAGAGTCGCTCATACCCTGAGCGACTTTTATTTAGGTCTGTATGTTTTACATATATTAAAAAGGGTAAAGAATAATAATTGTTTTAGATTATAATTTTTGAACAATTGGTAAAAATGGTAGATAGGTGATTAATTCTAAATATTTATAGGTATCGAATAATGTCGAAAAATGAGGAGTTCTTTGTTGACTATTAATTCTTGAATCGCTATAATTATCCAGTGGTAAGAGAATCTACTTGACAGTATTACCTATGATTGGAAAAGGTTTGGACTTAATATGTTTAGTGTTGCGTTCAATTCAGAATTTTGTTACAATTTTGTTAAGTTCATTGCAAAAACTAATTCATATGTGATATATTATTAGGTGGCTGTTAGGTTGAGGTGAGTATTTGGAAAATTTTGTACAGTTTCAAAAGCTTTTTAGAGAATATCTGCAAATAGAAAAAAATGCTTCACCGTACACAGTTGAGTACTACAATCATGACTTGGATGAATTCTTTTCCTTTTTACATCAAGAAGGAATCGGTACATTTCAGGAAGTTGATCTCCCGTGTATTCGTTTGTTTCTAACTACTCTCTTTGATAAGAAGCTATCGAGAAGGTCTGTTTCAAGAAAAATATCAAGTCTGCGTACTTTCTTTAAGTTTTTGGAAAGAGAAGAAATTATTGAAACGAATGCCTTTTTACTCATTACTTTACCAAAAGCATCTAAGCCCATTCCGGGATTTTTGTATGAAGAAGAAATGGTAAAGCTATTTGAAAGTAATGATGCTCGGGACCCATTGGGCCAAAGAAATTTAGCACTGTTAGAAACACTCTATGGTACTGGTATTCGTGTAAGTGAATGTCAACACTTGCGTCTAAGGGATATTGACTTTTCGATAGGGACAATGCTGGTTAAAGGAAAAGGAAATAAAGAAAGATATGTCCCTTTCGGTAGTTTTGCTGAAAAAGCCCTACAATTATACATACATAATGGTAGAAATCAACTACTCGAAAAGTCGGAAACAAATTCAGAATCGGTATTCCTTAACGCTAGAGGTAATCCAATTACAACTCGAGGGATAAGATTAATACTTAAACAAATGGTAGAAAAAGCAGCACTTACAAATAATATCCATCCACATAAGTTAAGACATACCTTTGCTACCCATATGTTAAATGAAGGTGCAGATTTAAGGACCGTACAAGAACTCTTGGGACATGAAAGCTTATCGTCTACTCAAATTTATACACATGTCACAAAAGATCATTTGCGTAATATCTATTTAAATAGCCACCCTAGAGCAAAAAGTCAGGAATAACGGATGAGGTGATTTTTGTTGGCACATCAAATACATGCCACCACAATATTTGCCGTTCAGCATAACGGACAGTGTGCAATGAGTGGTGATGGTCAGGTTACTCTGGGAAATTCCGTTGTTATGAAACATAAAGCTAAAAAGGTTAGAAGATTATACAAAGGCCAAGTTTTAGCGGGATTTGCTGGTTCTGTTGCAGATGCTTTTACCCTATTTGAGAAATTTGAAGGGAAACTAGAGGCATTTAATGGTAATTTAACCAGAGCGGCAGTTGAATTAGCACAAGAATGGCGCAGTGATAAGGTTCTGCGAAAGTTAGAGGCAATGCTTATCGTGATGAATAAGGAAAGTATGTTGCTAATATCTGGAACTGGAGAGGTAATTGAGCCTGATGATGGTATCCTTGCAATTGGTTCAGGTGGGAACTATGCACTTAGTGCTGGTAGGGCTCTTGTGAACTATTCAGAAGATATGTCAGCAAAGGAAATTGCACTTGCTGCAATGAAAATTGCTGGAGAAATCTGTGTGTTTACAAATGATCAAATTACACTAGAAGTACTTGATTAAAGAGGAGGCCTTCGCAAATATGGGGATAGACTATACTCCGAGACAAATTGTTAGCCAACTTGACAATTACATCATTGGTCAACAAAATGCAAAAAAGTCGGTTGCTGTTGCCCTTAGAAATAGGTATCGTAGATCTTTGTTAGATGAAAAACTTAAGGATGAAATTGTTCCGAAAAATATTCTTATGATTGGGCCAACAGGTGTTGGTAAAACCGAAATAGCTAGACGCTTAGCAAAGCTGGTGGGTGCACCTTTTGTAAAGCTAGAAGCGACAAAGTTTACAGAGGTTGGCTATGTGGGACGCGATGTTGAATCGATGGTTCGTGATTTAGTGGAAATGTCTTTACGTATGGTAAAGGAAGAAAAAATGAACGAAGTATTGGATAAAGCAAAGGAAGAGGCAGAGAAGAAACTCGTAAAACTTCTAGTTCCACAAGTGAAAAAACAGTCAACCATTTCTAATCCTTTTGAAATGCTATTTTCAGGCCAAGGTACTCAACATGATACCGATGACGCGGAAAAAGATGAGGAAATTAAGAGTAAACGTAGTAGAGTTGCTCATCAACTTGCAATGGGTGAATTAGAAGACCATATAGTATCAATTGAGATAGAGGAAATTCCGCCATCTATGTTTGATATGCTACAAGGTTCTGGGATGGAACAGATGGGTATGAATATGCAAGATGCGTTAGGACAATTCATGCCGAAGAAAAAGAAAAAACGGAAGCTTCCTGTTTCTGAAGCTAGAAAAGTTCTTACGCAACAAGAGGCGCAAAAACTTGTTGATATGGAAGAGGTCTCTCAGGAAGCAATAAGTAGAGCTGAACAATCAGGTATTATTTTTATTGATGAAATTGATAAAATTGCAGGTAAACATGATAACTCACCCAATGTATCACGCGAAGGTGTACAACGTGATATCCTACCAATTGTAGAAGGATCTACGGTTGTAACAAAGCATGGTCCTGTTAAAACAGACCATATGCTTTTTATTGCAGCGGGGGCATTTCATATGGCAAAACCATCTGATTTAATACCTGAGTTACAAGGAAGATTTCCGATTAGGGTAGAGCTAGAGAAACTTTCTGTGGATGACTTTGTCCGAATTCTGAATGAGCCATCTAATGCCCTGTTAAAACAGTACCAAGCTCTACTTAAAACAGAAGGTATAAATGTAGTTTTTACCGACAAAGCTGTAAATAGAATTGCGGAAATCGCTTATCAAGTAAATCAAGACACAGATAACATTGGTGCTAGAAGACTTCATACCATCCTAGAAAAATTACTAGAGGATTTATCATTTGAAGCGCCAGACGTTTCCATGGAAAAGGTAGAAATAACTCCGGAATATGTCGATCAAAAACTTAGCACGATTGTTAAAAATAAAGACTTAAGTCAATTCATATTGTAAATATTAATTAAAAAAATGGAGGATTACACGAAATGGAACTATTAAATCGCGCAAGAAAAATCAACTCAATGTTGCAAAAAGCAACAGGTAAATCAGTAAACTTCAACGATATGGCTGGATCACTTACAGACGTAATCAAAGGAAATGTGTTCATCTTAAGTAGAAGAGGCAAGCTTCTTGGTTATGCTATTAATCAAGAAATCGAAAACGAGCGTATGAAATCTATGCTAGAAGAAAGACAATTCCCAGAGGAATATACAGAAGGTTTATTCCACATCCATGAAACTACAGCGAACTTAGATATTAACAGCCAATATACTGTATTCCCAGTGGAAAACAAAGACTTATTCCAAAGTGGCTTAACTACAATCGTTCCAATTATTGGTGGGGGAGAGCGTCTTGGAACGCTGATCATCGGAAGATTGAAAGAGACTTTTAATGATGATGACTTATTATTAGCTGAATATGGGGCTACAGTAGTTGGTATGGAAATTCTACATGAAAAGACAGAAGAAATTGAAATGGAAGCTAGAAGTAAAGCTGTTGTTCAAATGGCAATCAGTTCCCTTTCTTACAGCGAACTAGAAGCAATTGACCATATCTTTGAAGAACTTAATGGTAACGAAGGTCTTCTTGTAGCAAGTAAAATTGCAGACCGTGTAGGTATTACAAGATCTGTTATCGTAAATGCACTAAGAAAATTAGAGAGTGCTGGTGTAATTGAGTCACGTTCACTGGGTATGAAAGGAACATATATCAAAGTTCTAAATGACAAGTTTCTAGTGGAATTAGAAAAATTACGTTCTAGATAAATAAAAAAAGAATTCATAGAAAATCTATGAATTCTTTTTTTACTTCCAATATAAAAATAATAAGGCTAGCGTAATCCCAATGTGTTGTGGAGATGCTAGCTTTTTTGTAGAAATGATGATAATTGAAAATGAGAAAATAGATAAATAGTACTAATTATTAGTTTCAATGTCATGTTTTTTTTCCATATATCTACATTTATTTACTTCAAAAATAGTAATATGCAAAATATATTATTGTTATATAGTGAAATATACCTAGTATTAAGCTCCCGTTTTCGCGAAACCATTAGAAATCTGTCGAATTTTGATAGACTTTATCCCAGATATAAATTACAATATTCGTATAGAATTAATTATTTCTGTCCGTTTTGATTAATATTTTTTGAAAAGGAGGGCTATAAATGAATCTGTTTAGTGGAACGATTAATACTTTGCAACAGTCGCTAAATTATTCTTCTATTAAAAATCAGACGATTGCTTCGAATATTGCTAATGTAGATACTCCTAATTACAAGGCGAAGGATGTCGTTTTTAAAGACATACTTCAAAACGAGTTATCTAGCTCATTAGCTGCTAAGAAAACAAACCCCAGACATTTACCTTTTGACCAAGAACATCGATCATCCTATCAAATAGTTCAAAGGAATAATACAACATTTAATCATAATGGAAACAATGTGGATATCGATAAGGAAATGGCAGAATTAGCCCAAAACCAAATCTATTATCAAAGTTTAGTAGATCGAATAAATGGTAAGTTTAATAGTTTGCAAACGGTAATTAAAGGAGGAAGGTAAGGATGTCCATTTTTAATGCATTTAATGCAAGTAGCAGTGCTCTTACTGCACAGCGATTGCGTATGGATGTAATTTCATCTAATATCGCGAATGCTAATACAACTAGAGCGACAGTTAATGAAAATGGTGAGTACGAACCTTATCGTAGAAAAATGGTCCAAATTGAGCCAACGGACAAAAGTTTTCGGACATTCCTTCAAAAAGCAGCCAATACCACAGACAACAAAGCCTCTGGTGTCAAGGTAGCAGGAATTGTAGAAGATGAAGAGCCTTTTAAACTTGTCTATAATCCATCACACCCAGATGCGGATGAGGCAGGATATGTTCAGATGCCTAATGTAGACCCACTAAAAGAAATGGTAGATTTAATGAGCGCTACAAGGTCATACGAGGCAAATATTACAGCTCTAAATGCTAGCAAAAGCATGTTAATGAAGGCACTAGAAATTGGTAAGTAAGGAGAAGACTAATGAATCTAACTGTAAATGGTATAAATAGTCCAGTTACCTTGATAAATCCACAGAAGACTACACCTGGACAAGCACAAGCTAACTTTGCGAATGTACTTAAAAATGCAATTAGTAATGTAAATGACTTACAGGTCTTATCTGATAAGAAAACAGAAGCCCTTGCATTGGGGAAAATCGATGACTTGCATGATGTTATGATAACAGCTCAAAAAGCTAGCGTGACGTTACAGGCAACAGTTGAAGTGCAACGTAAAGCGATTGATGCTTATAACGAGATTATGAGAATGCAAGTATAGCCTTCTATTATTTATATCGGATACTTTCACTAGGGTTTAAATAGATTTATCCAAATTTATAACCTCGGTATTCAAGAAAAGTAATACGAAGGTTTTTATAATATTGTTTGGAATTTGGCGGGGGAGTACATGAATAACGATAAAATAATGAAATTAAAGGAAACAGCAAGAACTTTTTGGTCCAAACGGTCGAAAAGTCAAAAAGGTTTACTTATTGGTTCGATCGTAGCGGTTATTGCTTTAGTAGCAGTTATTTCATTATTTACGACGAATACAAAATATGTGCCATTATACAATAATTTATCCTTGCAGGAAGTTGGCCAAATAAAGGCAGAACTAGAGACGAGAGGAATTCCCTTCGAGCTAGATAAGGGTGGAACAACGATAATGGTTCCTAGTGAGCAGGCAGACGGACTACTAGTTGATTTAGCGGGACTTGGGATTCCGAACAGTGGCAATATTGATTATTCTTTTTTTAGTGAAAACTCTTCATGGGGAATCACTGATAATGAATTTAACATCATGAAGCTTGATGCAATGCAATCAGAACTTGCTAACCTTATCAAGAGTATTGAAGGAATCAATGATGCTACGGTTATGATTAATATGCCAAAGGAACCGGTTTTCGTAAATGAGGCAACTCAGCCTACTAGTGCATCGATTGTGATTGAAACCGCACCTGGATATCGATTTGAGGGTAATCAAATAAATTCACTTTATCAATTGGTATCAAAAGCAGTTCCCAATCTTCAACCAGAGAATATTACCATTATGAACCAGTATTTTGAATACTATGACCAAAATTCACAAAATTCACCAGGATTCCAAGATGCATACACTTATCAACAGACAGTGAAAAAAGATATTGAACGTGATCTTCAACGAAGAGTGCAACAAATGCTGGGAACAATGGTTGGTATGGATAATGTCATAGTTTCTGTTACTGCAGACATTGACTTCACTCAAGAAAACCGGGTAGAAGAAATTGTTGAACCGGCTGACCAGGAAAATATGGACGGTTTACCCGTTAGTATTGAAACTATTCGTGAGACCTATACTGGCGATGGTGCAAATGTAGGAGGTGTTCCATCTACTGGTGATGGTGATATAGCCAACTACCCTGGCGGTGGAGAAGGCGGAAATGGGGATTACGAGTATATAAAAGAAACGATTAATAACGAATTTAATCGAATCCACAAGGAAATTGTAGAGAGTCCTTATAAAGTACGTGACTTAGGGATACAGGTTGCTGTAGACAATGTCAAAAGCCAAACTGATGATGATACTGAGTACCTATCTCAGCAGGATATGATGGTTGTTGAAGATGGGATTACTTCTATCTTAAATTCCATTATTACAACCTCTATCGATGCAGGATATGGTGAAGTGGTACCAGAAGAAAAAACATCAATTGTATTCCAAGAGTTTAGTGGAAGCAATACTGCTATACAAGATCCTGGATTCAAGATACCTATATGGATGTATATTGTCGGCGGGGTCTTACTATTAGTAATAATTCTATTGATTATTCTATTACTAGTAAGAAAACCTAAAAATCAAGTGGAAGAGATTCGACAGGAAGCATTTGCTAAAGAAACGATCGAAAGTATAACAGAAGTTGCAGAGGAGTCCGAGTCATTACAACGTAAAAAGCAACTAGAAAAAATGGCAAAAGACAAACCAGAAGAATTTGCGAAGTTACTTCGAGGTTGGATTGGGGAAGATTAGGAGGTTTGAATAATGGCTAGGCAACAAACACAATTAACTGGTAGACAAAAAGCTGCAATTCTCTTAATCTCTCTAGGTCCTGACGTCTCGGCACAAGTTTATAAACACCTAACAGAGGAAGAAATTGAAAAGCTTAGCTTAGAAATATCATCTGTCAAGAAAGTTGATTCAACTATGAAGGAAGATGTCCTTGAACAATTCCATCAAATAGCTCTTGCCCAGGATTATATTTCCCAAGGTGGTATCGGTTATGCGAAAACCGTATTAGAAAAGGCTTTTGGCGAGCATGAAGCTAGCAATATCATTAATCGATTAACATCATCTTTACAAGTGAGACCGTTTGATTTTGCGAGAAAAGCAGATCCACAACAGGTATTAAACTTTATTCAAAATGAGCATCCACAAACGATTGCCCTCGTGTTATCGTATTTGGATCCCGAGCAGGCAGGTCAAATACTATCTGCCTTACCGCAAGAATTGCAAGCAGATATAGCTAAACGTATCGCTACTATGGATTCCACATCACCGGAAATTATTAGTCAGGTTGAAGAAGTGCTTGAAAGAAATATTTCTTCTTCATTTGCTGAGGATTATACCCAAACTGGTGGAATTCAAACAGTTGTAGAAGTATTAAATGGAGTTGATCGTAGCACAGAGAGAACAATTCTAGATGCATTGGAGATACAGGATCCGGAATTAGCGGATGAAATTAAGAAACGCATGTTTGTGTTCGAAGATATTGTGATTCTTGATAACCGTGCCATACAACGAGTTATACGTGAAGTGGAAAATGAAGACTTGCGCTTAGCGCTAAAAGTTGCTAGTGAAGAAGTTAAAGAGATTGTCTTTAAGAATATGTCTCAACGAATGGCAGAAACCTTTAAGGATGAAATGGAGTTTATGGGTCCTGTCCGACTTCGTGACGTAGAGGAAGCACAAACTCGAATTGTAGCAATTATAAGAAGGCTTGAGGATATTGGTGAGATTGTAATTGCACGTGGTGGAGGAGACGATATCATTGTCTAATACTCAACCTGAAATCAAAAGGGTTATACAAATAAAGCCAGTTCATAGACCAATAACGGAATATGAAGGAAATTATGAATCCCAATTACAACAGGAATTAATGAAGCTGCAAGAGGCAAAAGAAGAGTTTGAATTAGTTAAGAAACAGCAGGAATCGCTTCTTGTAGAAACAGAAAACCAAATTAAGTTAGCTAGAGATAATTGGGTTGAAGAAAGAAATCAATTGGTAGAAGAAGCAAAAGAAGAAGGCTACCGTGATGGTTTTTCTAAAGGTAGAAATGAAAGTGTAGATCAGTATCAGCATTTAATTGAACAAGCAAATTCCATCATTGCTGCTTCCAAAATAGATTATCAGTCAACTATTGAACGAAGTGAGGAAGCTATACTGATTCTTGGAATTCAAGTAGCAGAGAGAATAATGAAGTTGGAACTCGAAAATAGACCTGAATCATTTGTGCCAATTGTAAAAGAGGCTATTTTAAGTATAAAAGACCAAAGGGAACTGTCCATATTCCTACACCCTGACAATTATGAGTATGTATTAGCACAAAAGAATGAACTGGAAAAAGTGCTAGAATCTAAAGCTGAACTTTCAATTTATGTTAATGAAAGATTAGAAGTGGGAAGCTGTGTGATAGAACACCCATTTGGAAAAATCGATGCAAGTATAGACGCGCAACTAAACCAGATACAACAGGTTTTACACGAAATTATAATGGAGCCAAAAGAATGAATCTATCAAAGTACCTTTCCGCAATTCAAGAGGCAGATCTATATAAGCGTTATGGAAAAGTGCAACGTGTTGTTGGAATTATGATTGAATCTGTTGGACCCGCCGCTAATATTGGAGAAGTATGTTATATTCATCCAACAATAAATCAACAAAGACAACCTGTACTAGCTGAAGTAGTAGGATTCAATAATGAAAAGATTATTTTGATGCCTTACAACGAGGTCTCTGAGATTGGCCCAGGTTGTCTTGTTGAATCTACTGGAAAACCATTAACCGTTAAAGTGGGTAGAAGTTTAATTGGGAATGTGATTGATTCGCTAGGTTTACCATTAGATGGCTCTGAATTACCAAAAGGCTTATCCAATTATTTAACCGAACAATCCCCGCCCAATCCAATGGCACGTCCAACTATATCAGAACCTAATCAAGTTGGAGTTAAAGCAATTGATTCAATACTAACCGTTGGAAAAGGGCAACGTATTGGATTGTTTGCTGGAAGTGGTGTAGGGAAAAGTACATTGCTAGGGATGATTGCTAGAAATAGTAAAGCTGATATTAATGTCATTGCACTAATAGGTGAACGTGGAAGAGAGGTTCGTGAATTTATTGAAAAGGACCTTGGTCAAGAAGGATTAAAAAAATCCATTGTTGTTGTTGCAACTTCCGACCAACCAGCCCTAATGCGGATTAAAGGTGCTTATACCGCTACAGCAATATGTGAGTACTTTCGAGACTTAGGCTACAACGTTAATCTGATGATGGATTCTGTTACACGTGTTGCAATGGCTCAAAGAGAGGTTGGGTTAGCTACAGGCGAACCACCAACAACTAAAGGATATACCCCATCTGTTTTCTCGATATTGCCGAAATTATTGGAACGGACTGGTACAAATAAATACGGGGCAATTACTGCATTTTACACTGTATTGGTTGATGGAGATGATATGAACGAGCCGATTGCTGATACTGTCCGAGGGATATTAGATGGACACTTTGTAATGGACAGAAAACTTGCAGAGCAAGGTCAATATCCCGCAATTAATATATTAAAGTCCATAAGCAGGGTAATGAATCAAATCGTTACGACCGAACATCTAGACTTAGCACAACAAGCTAGATCTCTTCTTGCGAAGTATGAGGAAAATAAAGATTTAATTCAAATCGGTGCTTATAAACGTGGAACCGATCATGAAATTGATAAGGCAATTCTTTATCAACCGAAGTTACAAACCTTCTTAAAGCAAGGTGTTCTAGATAAATTTAGTTTAGAAGAAGCAATAGAACACTTAAAATTGGTACTTAATGGGGGTAGCTAATCTTGGCAGGGACTGCTGTATTAACAAAGATTCTTGATATTCGGGAAAGAGAAAAACAGGATGCACAGATTGCTTATCGTAAATCAGTGGATACATTTGAAGAAGTTGCTACTGAACTTTTCGAATTACTACGAAAAAAAGAAGCTGCTGAAGCGTCCTATGAAAAAGGACTTACATCAAGTATGCATTTGAATTTAATCCAAGATCAACTTGCATATATGGAGACATTAGAAAAAAAAATTGCTGAACTCCAAAGGAGAGTAAGTATCGCTAGAAGCAATATGGAATATAAACAACAAACATTATCAGATGCCCATGTTGAGACGAAAAAGTATGAGAAAATAATAGAGTTTCGCAGAAGTGAAGCAAGAGATAAAGTAAAAAAAGTGGAAGATTCATTTATGAATGAAATATCCATTCAACAGTATCTTAGTCACAAATAATAGGTGAGTGTAATGGCCAAACAAAGATTATTAGATGAAAAAGAGAAAATGAATCCTTTTCTATGGTTCCTTTTTGCCATCGTTATACCAGTTGTTATTGCAATAACACTAACGATAATTGTGTTTACTGTGGCTGGAGTTGATGTGGTTGATTGGGCAAAGAAAACTGGAAATAATATTCCTGTTCTTTCATCCATTATTACAACAGACGATGAAGCAAGTGAAATGGAAAAAGAAGTAAAAGTTCAAGGTAGAATAGATGCGAAAAATGCAGAGATTGAACAACTAAGCCAAGAAAAGTTAAATCTTGAAGGAACTATTGAGAGATTAGAACAACAGATATCAAAACTTGAAAGAGATTTAGATGTAGCTCGACAAAATCCAGAAGAACCAGTACCAGATAAAACCATTAAACAAATATCTAGTTCTTTCACTAAAATGAAAAGTGAGCAAGCTGCATTGATACTAGAACAGCTGGATACAGATGCTGCGTTTATAATTTTAAGTGAAATGTCAAATGATGATCGTGGTCTAGTTATGGAGAGAATGGATCCAGAAAAAGCTGCAAATATTACAAAGCGCTTTATTAATTCAAATTAGCAAAGGTTTAATATTTGAAAGGAGGTGAAAAAATGAACGCGGTAGGAATGATTGTTGCTCCTTCAGTTGTTGGAGAAGGGAATACATCCATGAAGGTAAATTTAAAAATGGGTGAGAAATCTATTCCGTTTTCTCAGATTTTACAACAACAGGGAATTGGAGTAAATGATAGTGCGTTAGGAAATTCAGATAAATTAAATAAACTGCTAGAACTACTTGCAGGGATGAACCTTGACACTGATACCATAGAGAATGCTGGTGAAGAGACGTTAGAATCCAATTTAGAGCAATTGTTTACCGAAGGAATAATGGTTAATTCAAGTATACTATCAGAATTGCAACCGGTTCAGGGTAATAGGCATTTTGATGTAGAATCCTTTGGTAACATGAAACAGCAACTAACGGAAATTTTGTCGAAGTTTGAAAGTCTTCTATCTGAAATAAACAATCAAGCTGAAATACGCAAAGTTGCACCTAGGATTTTAGAGCTTTTAAAATTGTGGACTGGATTAGAAAAGCAGATGGTTCATGCAAGTGTTCTGCAAGAAGGTAGTTTAGAAGCAACGAATGTAAAGGTTAACCAAGCTTGGAATGAGATATTATTATCCTATCAAAATCGTAGTAAATTGACTTCTAGACAACACTATCAAAGTGAATCACAAGTAACGTCTAAGGATGTTGTCAAGTGGATTGAGCATGCATTACAAAATCAACCTAAAACTGACAACACAACATCAGTTCAAGATATAAACTTCCAAAGTAATATGTCAAAGGTAGAACAATATGTTATTTATATTAATCAAAATCAAAGGGCAGGGGCTGCTGAAAGTCAGTTGATTGATCAGTTTCAACAAGTAATGAAATCAAGTAAGTTTTTATCTATGCCTAATGGGATTAACCAATTATCAATTGCTTTAAGACCTGATAATCTTGGAGAAATGATGGTTCGTTTAATTGAAGTAAATGGTGAAATGACAGTGAAAATTGTTGTTACATCACAGGCTGCAAAAGATATGCTCGAATCAAACATCAACCAACTAAGGCATATGTTTTCACCCCAGCAAGTGGTTATTGAAAGACAGGATCTAGGTACCGGTCAAGGACAAAGTCAACCTAAAGAGAGTGATGATCAATCACTACATAGCCAAGACCAAAATCAAAGTCAGTCAGATGAGTCAAGTCACCATGAAAATAAACAAAATGAAAATGATTTTGAAGCCCACTTAGACGAGTTACTTCAAAATGTGAAAGTGTAGGTGATAACAATGCCAACAATTGATCCAACCTTATATCTTAAGAATCAACCTAAAACTAGAGTGCCTAGTAATGAACTTGGGAAAGATGATTTTCTAAAAATCTTAATGACCCAAATACAGCACCAAGATCCTACAAACCCAATGGAAGATCGTGAATTTATTTCGCAGCTAGCTCAATTCTCATCATTAGAACAAATGATGAATATGTCAGACGCAATCAAGGATTTGGTTATTAATCAAAGTATGAATCCAATTATTCAATATAGCCATATGATTGGGAAAATAGTCTCCTATCAAAGTTTTGATGAAGAGACTGGAAAACCACTTGATGTACAAACGAGTGAAGTAGTCTCAGTAACTCAATACGATGGTTATGCAGTTCTTGAATTAGCAAATGGAGAAAGTGTGTATGCGGATTTTATACTAGAGGTGAAAGCGTCTGATGAGAAACAAGCTGGAGAAGATGCTGAAGAAGAGCAAGTAGAAGGAAATACCAGTGAAAATTTGGTAGAAGAAAATACAGGGTCTGAATAAAGGAAGTGAAATGTATGGATCATCGGATTCATCAGGTACCTAGACAACATGCCTTACAGTTCCCTGCAACGCAAAATCCTAAAACTAATAATCCTAGTCTTGATTTTAAAACTATATTACAAGAACAGCAGGAACTAAAGGTTAGTAAACATGCCAGTGAACGATTACAAGAAAGAAATATTCAACTAAATGACCGTCAATGGCAGCTTATTCAAGATAAGGTAACTGAGGCAAAACAAAAGGGTGTTACGGATTCACTAGTTGTAATGAATAATACTGCCTTACTTGTCAGTACAAAGAATAACACTGTTGTGACTGCAATGAATTTAGAGGAAGCATCCAACAGGATTTTTACAAATATTAATGGAACAATTTTAATTAACGAATAGGCTGGACCCTTATGGGAGGCCAAGGTTGTTGACCGATTGATACAGCCAACTTACAACCAAAAAAAGGGGAGAAATAAAACATGCTTCGTTCAATGTACGCAGGAATTTCCGGAATGAAAAACTTCCAAACAAAATTAGATGTTATCGGTAATAATATTGCTAACGTAAATACTTCTGGATTTAAAAAAGGGCGCGTGACTTTTCAGGATATGATGAGTCAAATGACTTCAGGTGCTCAAGCTCCAACTGTTGGATTAAATGGTAACCTCATTCGTGGAGGGGTCAATCCTGCACAAGTTGGTTTAGGTTCTCAGTTAGGATCTATTGATAATATTCATACGCAAGGTTTTCGTCAAACAACCAATAACCCACTTGATTTTGCACTTGAAGGAGATGGAATGTTTGTTCTTGGTAGTGACCTTGTTCCTGGTAATTTGCAAGATTCAAACGTAGCTTATACCCGTGCTGGTAACTTCTATCTAGATCAGGAAGGGAGAATTGTAAACCCACAAGGTTTGTATTTAATGGGTTTTGCTAAAGTTGAGAATAATGCAGAAGAAATCTCTGCGAAAGATGCAGATGGAAATTCGATAACAATAACAACCATTGATGGTAGAAATGCTACAATTCAATACACTAATGCTAATGGTGACCGTGCTGTTGAAAGCAACCTTGTTGCTGATACTACAGTGACTGGTGAAGTATCTTATAGTTTAGCAGATGGAACTACCATAACATTAGATACAACATCAGAACAGGTTACTATTTCTAATAACGGGTCAACAGGAATAAGTTTCACAGGTCCAGTAACCTATTCTGAAAACAACTTGGTAGTAGATGAAATAAATACTGCTGGTACAGTAGGGACAATTCAAATACCTGAAAACGCGCAAAGTTTTAGTGTGCAATCAAATGGTATCGTAAATTATGTTGATGAAAACGGAAATACACGAATCGCTGGTCAAATAGCAATTGCGAATTTTTCGAATCCAGCTGGACTTCAAAAAGCAGGTAGTAATCTATTTTTGAATAGTACCAATGCAGGATATACCGGATTAGTTATTCCTGAATCAGAAGGAGCTTCCATCGTCAGCGGTGCACTAGAAATGTCTAACGTAGACCTTGCTGAAGAATTCACAGAAATGATTACAGCACAACGTGGATTCCAAGCAAATACTAGAATCATCACAACATCAGATGAAATTCTACAGGAACTTGTGAACTTAAAACGATAATAAGGAGGTAGGTTGATGTCTCAGGGCGGTTCCTTCAAGCCATGAGACATCTTCTTCCCATTTATGATTAAACTCAAACGTTTAAATGGTGCATCATTTACTATAAACGCATTTATGATTGAGCAAATACAATCATACCCAGATACTACAATAACACTATTAAATGGTAAAAAAGTAGTTGTCCAAAATTCAGAAGTGGAAGTAGTTGAACTCATAACATCTTTTTATCAGCGAGTAGGTATTGTACATTCACTAAGTGAGGTGGAGAATACAAGTGAATAAATTTTTTAAAACCACGCTTTTATCTTTAGTAATCATAATATTAATAGGCGCTGTCGCAGCAGTAATCATTTTGAATGTTTTAGAAAAGAAGAATAATAACGGGGAACCAACAATTGATGAGATTATCGAGTATTCTTATCAAACACCTGAGGTTACTACTGATTTAAGTGATGGAAGCTTTGTTCGTATTCAGTTTCAAATCGTGACCGATAGTAAAGACGCAAAACAAGAAATTGCGAAACGAGAATTCCAAGTGAAAAATATCCTTATAAAAGAATTAGCAACAATGGATGAAGAAGCTTTTAAGTCTGGGCTTTCTAATGTTGAGGATATCCTTAAAGTAGAACTAAATAAAGTTATGACAGAGGGTTCTATTATTGATGTCTATACAATCAGTAAGATCTTACAGTAAAAAAACATTACTCCTGTTTGGAGGTGAGTAAACTTTGGCAGATGAAGTTCTTTCGCAAAATGAAATCGACGCCCTTTTGTCAGCATTAACAACTGGAGATATGAATGCAGAAGAATTAAAGAAAGAAGAAAATGAAAAAAGGGTTCGTGTTTATGATTTCAAACGAGCTCTCAGGTTTTCAAAAGATCAAATCCGAAGTATCGGTAGAATCCATGAAAATTTTGCGCGGAGTTTAACTACCTTATTTTCTTCACAACTTAGAACCTATGTAAATATTTCGGTTGCATCCGTCGACCAAATTCCATATGAAGAATTTATTAGGTCAATTCCGAAAGTAACGGTGTTAAATATATATAATGTTGCACCATTAGATGGAAAAATAATTATGGAAGTAAATCCGAATATCGCCTATGGTATGCTTGATCGATTACTTGGTGGTAAAGGGGATTCTATTAATAAAATAGATAAATTAACGGAGATAGAAACGATACTAATCTCGCAATTATTTGAAAAAACTACTATCAGTCTGAAAGAGGCCTGGTCCTCCTTGATATCAATTGAGCCAGAGCTAGATGAAATGGAAATCAATCCACAATTTTTACAAATGGTCTCCCCGAATGAGACGGTTGTTGTTGTGTCATTTAATACGGCCATTGGTGAAGTGAGCGGTATGATCAACATTTGTATTCCACATATCGTATTGGAACCTATTATCTCAAGGCTTTCTGTACAATATTGGATGCAAACCTCTGCTAAAAAACGGGATCCAGAGGCTGCTGAAAAGTTAGCAAAAAGTATTGAAAAGGTGCATGTTGATGCGAAAGCAATCCTAGGTGAAACATTCATCAGTATTGAGCAATTTTTAAATTTACATTCTAATGATGTGATTGCCTTAAATCAACCAATTGATGAGCCTTTACAATTAAAAATAAATGATGAACCTAAATTCCATGTACAGCCTGGTAAGTACAAAAATAAACTATCTGTTCAGGTGTTGGAAGAAATAAAGGGAGGAGTTGAACAATGATGAGTGATGGAATGCTTTCCCAGGATGAGATTGATGCTCTATTAAAGATAGGGGCAGATGAGGATTCCGATAACAGTCAAAGTGAAAAAGTAAACGATGCTCTTAGTATGAGTGATTACCTATCAACAATAGAAATTGATACGCTAGGTGAAATTGGAAACATTTCATTTGGAAGTTCTGCAACTACGCTTTCAACACTTCTAAATCAAAAGGTGGAAATTACAACACCAAAAGTTGCGATTATCACCAATTATCAAAAAGAAGAAGTTTTTCAATTTGAACATGTAAGTATTCAAGTGAATTATGTGGAAGGTTTTACCGGTAAAAATGTTCTAATCATCAAAAAAGATGATGCAGCGGTAATTTCGGATATTATGCTAGGTGGTACGGGACAGGGTCCATTCGATGAGTTAAATGAAATCCATCTAAGTGCTGTTCAGGAGGCAATGAATCAAATGATGGGGGCTGCCGCAACAAGCATGTCAACTGTCTTTGAAAAGAGAGTGGATATTTCACCGCCTTCTATCTCGCAATCAGATGCTGTTGATCGTCCTACCAATTCAACGGAAGATATTTTTGTTAAAGTTTCCTTTCAAATAAAAGTTGGTAATTTAATAGATTCTAATATTATGCAATTGATGCCAATTCATTTTGCAAAACAATTAGTTGAAGAGTTAATACATTTAAATCAAGGAAGTCAGATGGAATCTGCTGTAACAGTTGAGCCATTGGAAAAACCTTTCATGTATCAAGAAGAAGTTCAACCTGAGGTTAGTTTGATGGGGCAAACACAGGGTATCCATAATACTCAAAATACAAGTGAACCTCAAATGGTTGGAAGTACAACCTTTCACAATAAAACTAATATACAAGAGGTAGAGTTCTCGAGTTTTAAACCTCAAGAACCGATTACTAGTCAACATAGAAACCTTGATATATTACTTGATATACCACTGAAGGTAACAGTTGAGTTAGGTAGAACAAAGCGCAGTGTAAAAGATATTTTAGACCTGACTTCAGGTTCCATTATTGAATTGGACAAACTTGCAGGGGAACCAGTTGATATATTGGTAAATGAAAAGTTAATTGCTCAAGGTGAGGTAGTTGTAATCGATGAAAATTTTGGAGTTCGAGTGACGGATATTATCAGTCAATCCGATCGACTTTTGAAGCTGAAATAAACATACTAGGAGGAATTAGACATGAGTAAACGCATTTTAATTGTAGATGACGCCGCTTTTATGCGAATGATGATAAAAGACATATTAACAAAAAATGGATTCGAAGTAGTTGGAGAAGCACAAGATGGTATCCAAGCGGTTGAATTATATAAGGAATTGACACCAGATTTAGTAACTATGGATATTACGATGCCTGAGATGGATGGAATTTCTGCTCTTAAGAATATCAGAGGAGTAAATCCAAATGCTAAAGTTATTATGTGTTCTGCAATGGGGCAGCAAGCGATGGTTATTGATGCCATTCAAGCTGGCGCGAAGGATTTTATTGTAAAGCCATTCCAAGCAGACAGAGTAATTGAAGCTATCCAGAAAGCTTTGGATTAAGAAACGAGTGAGAAAGTTGCTTAATAAAAATGTTTTGGGGATGCTTTTTGGTTTCGTACTATTCCTCTTAGTTCCCCCTTTATATGTTCATGCCGACGGAGATACAGTTAAAGACATGTATGAAAATAGTAATAAAGAGGCTGAGCAAAAAGGAAATGTTAGCCCCGAGGATAATGACAGTTTACTACCTACTGAAGAGGTTGAACAAAACTTGTCTGAGGATAAGAATTTAAATAGTAGTTCGTTAGTTTTTAATTTAATTCAGATGGTTTTTGCTTTGTTCTTGATACTTGCACTCATTTATTTATTACTTAAGTTCTTGAATAAACGCAATAAGATATTTAATAAAGTTAGAGCATTAGAAAATCTTGGTGGTATTGCAGTTGGCCCAAGTAAATCTATACAAATTGTTCGTGTAGGAAATAAGTTATATTTAATTGGGGTAGGGGAGAATGTTCAACTTCTTGAAGAATTAGAAGATGAGGATTTGAAAGAGGAGATTATTAAAAGCTATCAAGAACAGCCTGAATTTAAACCTGAGAATATCTTTTCTATATTCCAACGTAAATCCAATCAAGAGGATAGTGAATCTGGTGTAGACTTTAAAAATCTTTTTTCGAACGAACTAGAAAAGTTAAAGCAGAACAGAAAGAATCTTATGAATAAGCATACCGAGAAGGAAGATAAACATGAATGAATTTATCGATATGTTTTCTAGTTCAGATCCTACCAATGTTTCAACATCCATAAAGTTAATATTACTGTTAACCATTTTTTCGTTGGCACCAGGAATTTTAATATTAATGACAAGTTTTACAAGAATTATTATTGTCCTGTCATTTGTTAGAACCTCTCTTGCAACTCAGCAAATGCCACCGAATCAAGTATTAATTGGATTAGCGCTTTTTTTAACGTTTTTTATAATGGCACCAACCTTTAGTGAGGTTTATGAGGAAGGATTACAGCCTTTATTTAATGAAGAGATTTCATTAGATGAAGCATATGACCGGACAAGTGCTCCGATGAAAGAATTTATGGCTGAACATACAAGGCAGAAGGATTTAGCTTTATTTTTGAGTTATGCAGAAATAGAGACACCAGAAAGTATTCAGGATATACCCCTAACTGCATTAGTACCAGCTTTCGCAATAAGTGAATTAAAGACTGCCTTTCAAATGGGATTTATGATCTTCATACCATTTTTAATTATTGATATGGCAGTAGCAAGTATTTTAATGTCGATGGGGATGATGATGTTACCACCTGTAATGATCTCATTACCATTTAAGATACTACTGTTTGTCATGGTAGATGGTTGGTACTTGATTACACACTCATTACTATCAGGTTATTAACCATTAAGAGAGCTAGATAAAAGGAGGGGGTTATGGGTTGAGTAGTGAATTTGTTTTAGCTTTAGCCGAAAAAGGAATTTATACCGTACTTCTTATCACAGGACCACTGCTAATTTTGGCTCTTGCAGTTGGGTTATTAGTAAGTATATTTCAAGCAACCACACAGATTCAGGAACAAACCCTTGCTTTTATTCCCAAAATTGTAGCTGTATTGGTTGGTGTATTATTTTTCGGCCCGTGGATGCTTTCTACTATTGTAGAGTTCACAGCAGATATATTTCAAAACTTGAATCGGTTTGCAGGGTAAACCATGTTTGAGTTAATTAATATCAATAGCTTACCAATCTTTCTGTTGATTTTAGTACGCGTACTAGGGTTCTTTGTTACGATGCCTTTATTTTCTTATCGCACCATTCCATTACCATTTCGAATTGGAATAAGTGTCTTCTTAGCTTTCATTATTTTGTATACAGTTGATTCAACTGCCATTGTCATAGATGAAATGTATTTCTTTATGATTATTAAAGAGCTTCTTGTTGGTGTATTAGTTGGACTTATAGGATATATAATTATTTCTGCTGTACAAGTTGCTGGTGGTTTTATTGATTTCCAAATGGGTTTTGCAATCGCCAATGTGATGGACCCACAGACTGGTGCACAAAGTCCACTTACTGGACAGTACTTCTATATTATTGCGCTTTTATTTTTATTATCGGTCGATGGGCATCATTTGTTAATAGATGGCATTGTTAATAGTTATACATTTATTCCAATAGATGCTTTCATACCATTTCATGATGGTAATATTGCTGAGTTTGTCATAAAAGTGTTCAATAATATGTTTCTGATCGCTTTCCAAATATCAATACCCATTGTTGGGTGCTTGTTTTTAGTTGATGTGGCTTTAGGTATTATTTCCAGGACCGTACCACAGCTTAATGTATTTGTTGTAGGGCTACCATTGAAAATCTTGGTTAGTTTTATAGCTATTTTAGTCTTTCTAAGTCTCTATATCATTCTTGCAAAAAATTTATTCACTGCGATGTTCTCAGGGATGCAAGGACTAATGAAGTTGTTTGGAGGTGCTTAAGTTTTGCAACTTAAGTTAGATTTACAATATTTCGCAGGTGAAAAAACGGAAAAAGCAACCCCCAAACGAAGAAATGATGAACGGAAAAAGGGAAGAGTAGCAAAAAGTCAGGATGTTAATACCGCATTTCTGTTGTTATTTGTATTTATATTAATGGCGGTATTTGCCGGTTTTATGAAGGATAATATGCTTGCGTTATTCCAGCATACATTTACCGAATATCTCAATTGGGAGCTTACCGAGACATCAGTATTTCAAATTTTCTCTGAAAGTATTATCCAGTTTGCGAAAATTGTCGGTCCTGTCATGTTGATAGCCATGATTGCGGGTGTTGCCTCAAACTTAATGCAGATTGGATTTTTATTTACAACAGAGCCTTTAAAATTCGATTTGAAGAAAATTGATCCAATTCAAGGTGCAAAACGTATTTTTTCTATACGAGCACTAGTGGAGTTACTCAAGTCTCTTTTGAAAATTGTTGTTATTGGAGCAGTCACCTTTTTCGTCATTTGGATATACAAAGATGAAATGTTGATGGTAGCCTTTAAAAATGTAGATAGTTCGCTAGCGTTTTTTGGAAGAGTTACACTACTTATGGGAATAGCAGCCACTATTGCCTTACTATTACTTGCAGTTTTTGACTACGCTTATCAGCGTTTTGATTTTGAAAAAAACATTCGTATGTCTAAACAAGATATTAGAGATGAATATAAAAATATCGAAGGAGATCCTTTGATTAAATCAAAAATTAAAGAAAAACAACGGCAAATAGCAATGCGTCGTATGATGAGTGAAATTCCAAATGCGGATGTTGTTATTACGAACCCGACGCACTTTGCAATAGCTATTAAATATGATGAAAATAAAGCAAGTGCACCTTATGTAATTGCAAAAGGTGTTGACCACATTGCTTTTAAAATAAGAGAAGTTGCTAAAGCAAATAATGTAATGGCGGTGGAAAATAGACCACTAGCAAGATCGCTCTACGCCTCTGTTGAAATTGGTGAGGCAATTCCTGAAGAATTCTATCAAGCAGTAGCAGAAGTACTTGCTTATGTATATCGAATGGAGAAAAAACTTTAAGCAGGTAAGGAGAGACCCCCATGAAAGCCCGTGATTTATCCGTTTTAATTGCCGTAATTTTAGTTGTTGTTATGTTAGTCATTCCACTACCAGGATGGCTATTAAGTGTATTTATTTTAATTAATATTATTATTGCATTAATAGTCCTTTTAGTATCCATGAATACACAAGAACCCTTACAATTTTCGGTTTTCCCAACGTTATTATTGTTACTAACATTGTTTAGGCTTGCACTTAATGTTTCTACAACTCGATCCATTTTAAGTGAAGCCGATGCCGGCGGTGTAGTAGACACATTTGGTTCTTTTGTTATTGGGAATAGTCCACTAGTGGGCTTTGTAGTTTTCATTATTCTAGTTATCATCAACTTTTTAGTTATAACCAAAGGTTCTGAGCGTGTATCTGAAGTAGCAGCCAGATTCTCCCTGGATGCAATGCCTGGTAAGCAAATGAGTATTGATGCAGATTTGAATGCAGGACTAATTTCTGAACAAGAAGCAAAAGAAAGACGGAAAAAGGTAGAAAATGAAGCGGATTTTCATGGTTCAATGGATGGTGCCAGTAAATTTGTTAAGGGAGATGCGATTGCTGGGATTATTATCGTTCTCATTAACATTATTTTTGGACTTATAATTGGAATGACACAAATGGGATTCTCCTTCGGGGAAGCTATTGATACGTATATGAGATTAACAGTAGGAGATGGATTGGTAAGTCAAATTCCAGCTTTGCTAATTTCAACTGCTACAGGTATTGTTGTTACTCGTAGTTCCGCAACAGGGAATAACTTAGGGACTGATGTTGCACAACAATTATTACAATATCCTAAGTTATTATTCATAGCTGCGGGTACAATATTCCTATTGGGCTTAACACCTATTAACTTTTTCTTAACAACCACTATTGCTACTGTTCTTGCCCTAAGCGCTTTTCTTATGTTGCAAAAGCAGAAGCAACCTATCGTGGAGATTGAAGAAGCAGAAGAGCAAGCTGAAGGATCAGCAATGAAGACTCAAGAAAATGTAATCAATTTACTAAGCATGGATCCAATTGAATTTGAATTTGGATATGCACTTATTCCTTTAGTTGATGCAAAACAAGGTGGAGACTTGCTTGACAGGGTAATTATGATCCGAAGACAACTGGCAATCGAACTTGGTATCGTAATTCCAGTTGTGCGAATACGTGATAATATTCAATTGAACCCAAATGAATATCGTTTAAAAGTAAAAGGTAATGAAGTCGCTACTGGTGAAATTCTTCTAGATCATTATTTAGCAATGACTCCAGATATGGATAACGACTTAATTGATGGTATAGAAACTATGGAACCCGCTTTTGGTCTCCCGGCTAAATGGATAAGTGAAGATTATAAAGATGAAGCTGAGTTATCTGGCTATACGGTTGTTGATCCACCATCTGTAGTGTCCACGCATATTACGGAGGTCATTAAACGCCATGCACATATATTATTAGGAAGACAGGAAACGAAAGAACTCGTCGATCATTTGAAAGAAAATTATCCGATTTTAGTGGAAGAAGTCACACCAGAACCACTTGTCATAGGAGATATTCAAAAAGTATTGGCAAAATTATTAAGAGAAAACATCTCTGTTCGTAATTTACCTATTATTTTTGAGACATTAGCTGATTTTAGTAAATTAACAAATGACCCTGAACTCTTAGGGGAATATGTAAGACAAGCACTCTCTTCTCAACTAACAAAACAGTATGCTAATCAAGATAATTCTATGAAGGTTATTACTGTTTCCGGAAAAGTAGAGAAGAAAATTGCTGAAAGTATTCAAACAACCGAGCATGGAAATTATTTAGCATTAGACCCAGAAACACAGCAACTGATTATTAAAGCGATCAACGATGAAGTAGAAAAATTAACGTTACAAGAAGAAAACGCAATTATTTTATGTTCTCCTGCAATTCGAATGTATTTAAAACAATTGCTAGATCGCTTCTTACCTCAAGTTATCGTTTTATCCTATAACGAGCTGGAACCGACTGTACAAGTACAAAGTGTTGGAGTGGTGAATGTAGCATGAAAGTAAAAAAATATACAGCACCGACAATGCCAGAGGCAATGAATCAAATACGTAAAGAACTCGGAGCCGACGCAGTTATTTTAAGTTCCAAGGAAATCCAAGAGGGCGGCTTCTTAGGCTTCTTTAAAAAGAGAAAGATCGAAGTGATTGCAGCTCTTGATCGCAGCCCACTGCCAAAGAAGCAGCCGCCGACAAAAATAGTAAAAAATGCTCAGACTAATGAAAAGAATCAAAAAGGGGTAATGGAGACCGAAATTATTAATGAAATGAAATATATGCGACGTATTCTCGAGCACCACTCTTTACAAGGAAATCGTTCTAAATTTTCACCAGATTATCAAGTCATTTTTCAATATTTACTTGACCAAGAAATAGCCGAGGATATTGCAATTACTATTACCAATAATGTTGTGAAAAAGCATGGAGAAAATGGTGTATCGCCAGACCAAACAACTATTTTACATGAGGTAAAACAAGAAATAGAAGCACAGTTAGATAATCTTTCTTTTCAAGGGATATCGCCTTCAGCAAAAATTGTTCATTTTGTAGGGCCAACCGGAGTTGGAAAGACAACAACACTTGCAAAGGTTGCTGCAAGGTTAATGTTACAAGATAAGAGAAAGGTTGCCTTTATTACAATGGATACGTATCGTATCGCTGCAATTGAACAACTTAAAACTTACGCGAAAATTTTGGATACTCCTGTTGAAGTAGTTTACTCGATAGAAGACTACCATAATGCAACCTTAAAGCTAAAAGAATATGACTTAATTCTAGTTGATACTGCAGGTAGGAATTATCGAGATGAGCAGTATGTCAAAGAGCTAACAAATACTATCGTTGATACAGATAATGTTGAGAATTATCTGGTGCTATCCTTAACAGCTAAACCAAGAGATATTAACGACATTTATAACAGTTTTCGTCATGTGAACATTAAGAGTCTGATATTTACAAAGATAGACGAAACTAGACAATACGGAAGTTTACTTAATCTTCCTTTAGCTCACCAAAAAGGAATTGCTTATATGACAAACGGTCAAGAAGTCCCTGATAATTTAGTTGAACCGACAAAAGAAATTATAAGTAATTATATAGTGGGTGATTTAATTGATTCATGATCAAGCGGAAAGTTTGCGAAGAAAGATCGAAACGACTAATAGTATAAAACAAGCTAAAACGATTTCTTTTGTTAGTGGAAAGGGCGGTGTTGGAAAATCTAATATTGCCGTTAACTTTTCATTAGAATTGTGCAAACAAGGGCATAAAGTCCTATTAATTGATTTAGATATTGGTATGGGGAATGTGGATATACTGCTAGGTATGCAAGCAAAAAAAACAATTGTAGATATGTTAGAGGCCGAATTGCCTATTTATGATATTATGGAACTAGGTCCTAATAACCTACATTATATTGCCGGTGGTTCAGGACTTTCTACAATGTTCTCAATCAACCAACAGAAAATGAACTATTTCTTACTGCAATATGATGAAGTCGTACAGATGTATGATTATATAATATTTGACATGGGTGCAGGAGCAACACATTCTAGTATAGATTTTGTTCTTGCATCGGATGAATGTATTGTTGTAACAACACCTGAGCCTACTTCAATAACTGATGCATATAGCATGATTAAATTTATTGTTGGATTCAAAAAAACAATGCCAATATATATTGTGCTAAACCGTTCTGATAATGTGAAGAAGGGCTTGATGACAGTTAATCGATTCCAAAAGCTCTTAGCTCAGTTTTTGGGAATTGACATGAAGTTTCTTGGAATTCTCCCAGAAGATAAGGCTGTAACATCTGCAGTAATTCGCCAAGCACCTTTTGCTATTGAAAATAATAAATCTAACATAGCAAAATCAATTAAACAACTAACTGAAAATTACCGAGATAGACAAGTATCAATTAACGTAAAAGAATCTTCTACATTTGTTGAAAGACTAAAAGGTCTTTTAGGCAATAGAGGAAGGTGAGGTCATGACACCCATTCGTGTAATTGTAATTGATGATTCAGCATTTATGCGAAAGATGATTACAGAAATATTAGAAACTGATAACCGGGTTCAAGTAATTGAAACAGCAAGGAATGGGGCAGATGGACTTAAGAAAATAAAAGAGTTAAGTCCAGATGTTGTCACATTAGATGTTGAAATGCCAGTTATGGATGGTATTTCAGCTTTGCAACAAATTATGGAAGAACATCCGGTACCAGTCGTTATGTTGTCCAGTCTGACGAAGGATGGGACAGTCAATACGATGAAAGCAATCACAAATGGTGCAGTGGACTTTATTCCAAAGCCATCTGGTTCCATTTCACTTGATATTACAACAATTGAACATGAAATCATTAATAAGGTCATAGCTGCTTCGCAAGTTAATCTATCGGAGACAACTGCCAGTGTAACTTCGCCTAAGATTGACAGGGTAAAACAAAAGCACCCCAATACGATAGTTTTTATAGGTGCTTCTACTGGTGGGCCAAGAGCATTACAGCGACTTATACTTGATTTACCAAAAGAATTTTCCTGTCCAATATTAGTGGTACAACATATGCCTGCAGGTTTTACTAAGTCTCTCGCTGACCGATTAAACAATCTTTCCGATTTACATATTAAAGAAGCAACACATGGCGAGATTATTAAAGATAGAACGGTTTATATTGCACCAGGAAACTACCATATGAAAATTAGAAGGGCTGGTACAGTTCATGCTATTGAACTTACACAGGAAAAGGTTAGAGCAGGCCATAGGCCGGCAGTAGATGTCATGTTAGAATCAGCTGCAAATCTTTCTAGGATAAATAAACTTGCAGTCATTCTCACTGGGATGGGAAGTGACGGTTCCAAAGGTATTGAGATACTAAAGAAAACTGATTCAGAAGTAATTGTATTAGCTGAGTCAGAAGAATCGGCCATTATTAATGGCATGCCAAAAGCTGCAGTGAAAACAAATGCCGTAAATTATATTGTTCATCTACATCAAATGGGCGAAATGATTCATGCACTTACCAATAGATCCGGGGGGTTTTAGAATGGATACGACACAATATTTAGATGTTTTTATAGATGAAAGTAATGAACATATTGAGATGCTCTATAGAAAATTACTAGAATTAGAGAAGAATCCTAACGAGAAAGCGATTATTGAAGAAATTTTTAGATCGGCCCACACGTTAAAAGGTATGTCAGCAACGATGGGTTACAATGATCTAGCCACATTAACCCACACACTTGAAAACGTATTTGATGCTATCCGATATGATCAGGTTCAAGTTCAATCTGAAATGATTGATTTATTAGTTGAAACAGTTGATCATCTAAACACCATGGTAGAGAATATTGCTAGTGGTGGAGACGGATCTCATAATATTACCAAAGTTGCAAATCAGTTGCAAATGATTGAACAGGGAAAATTATTGGTTGGAGCGGACACTAGATTCGAACAAGTAGAAGAGTTGGATAATACAATTAGTACATTTACTAATATTGACGAGTTTGAACTTTCCATTTTAAATGAGTCACAGGAACGAGGATTTCAAAACTATGATATTACTATACAACTTAGGGAAGATTGCTTGTTAAAAGGTGCTCGTGTATTCATGGTATTTGAAGTTCTAGAACAACTAGGTGAAGTAATTAAATCGGACCCCCCAGTAAGTGATCTTGAAGAAGAAAACTTTGATTTTACTTTTTCTGTTATTCTTATATCGAACCAAAATGCTAAGGAAATTGAAGGGAAAATTAAAAAAGTATCAGAAATTGATTCTGTAAATGTCAACCCTTTTTCAGTTAAGAAATATCGAGAATCAAAAGAAAATAATTCATCGATAAAAGAAAATACTGAAAGTAATTCTAATAATAATGAAGAGCATAAAAATAAAGAACAACAAGAACCTGCAAAAAACCAACATAAAACAATTCGAGTAAATATTGAAAAGTTAGATGTTTTAATGAATCTTTTCGAGGAACTTATTATTGATCGTGGTCGCTTAGAACAAATCTCTTCAGATTTGAAGAATGCCGATTTGCAAGATACCGTTGAACGAATGGCAAGGGTATCAAGTGATTTGCAAAATATCATTTTAACCATGCGGATGGTACCAATTGATCACGTGTTTAATAGATTCCCAAGAATGGTTCGTAAATTGGCTCGGGATTTACAGAAACAAGTGGATATTGAAATTATTGGTGCAGATACAGAACTTGACCGGACGGTAATCGACGAAATTGGAGATCCAATTGTTCATCTTCTACGTAATGCTATTGATCATGGTATTGAAACGCCAGAAGAAAGATTACAAAAAGGAAAACTAGAAAAAGGTACTATTAAATTAAAAGCCTACCATAGTGGAAATCATGTATTCATCGAAATAGAAGATGATGGAGCCGGTATTAATAAAGAAAAAGTATTATCAAAGGCAATTAAGAATGGATTATTAACTGAACGAGAAAGCGATGCATTAACTGAGCAACAAATTTATGAATTAATAATGGCAAGTGGATTTTCTACTGCGGACAAGATTTCCGATATCTCTGGTCGAGGTGTAGGTTTAGATGTGGTTAAGAACACAATCGAATCCTTAGGTGGTAGTATTTCTATTGATTCAGAACTTAATAAAGGCTCCATATTCTCTGTTCAGCTACCATTGACATTAACCATTATTTCGGTTCTGTTAGTGGAATTAAATAAAGAGAAATATGCCATTCCATTGTCATCAATAATTGAAACAGCTATTGTTTCAAGTGAACAAATCCATTCGGCTCACCATAAGAAAGTAATTGATTTCCGAGGAAAAGTCGTTCCATTAGTGAACTTAAAAGACGTTTTTGGTATTCCTAACACGAAAGTTGACGAAGAGTATACGTCTATTGTAATTGTAAAAAAAGGAGAAAAAATGGCAGCCCTTGTCGTTGATTCTTTTATTGGCCAACAAGAAATCGTCCTTAAATCATTAGGTTCGTACTTGAGTAACACTTTTGCAATATCTGGCGCAACAATTCTTGGTGATGGTCAGGTTGCACTAATTATTGATAGTAACGCAATCATTAAATAAGATAGTAATCCAAGGGGGAAGCAGTCATGAGTTTTGAAACAGCTACTGAGAAAAAGGTTATTGTATTTCAATTAAAAGATGAGGAATTTGCAGTATCAGTTCAACAAATAGGTTCAATTGAACGTATTCAAACAATTACAAGAGTTCCTAACACTGCAAAATTTGTAAAAGGCGTTATTAACTTAAGAGGAGTTGTAACCCCAATCATCGATCTTCGTTCACGTTTGGGAATTGAAGAAACAGACTACAACGAGTCTACACGTATCATCATCGTTTATCTGGAAGATATGGAAGTGGGTCTAATCGTGGATGCTGCTAATGATGTGATTGATATTCCAACTGATATCATTGAACCTGCACCTGAAGTGATTGGTGTAGTAAATCAGGATTATATTGAAGGAGTAGCAAAACTGGAGAATCGTTTACTCATTTTACTTGACCTTAGAAAGATACTAACTACCGAGGAAATTACCGAGTTAAAAACAGTAGAAGGTCAATAATATGAACTATCAACAATTCTCTACTATTCAACTTGATGCACTGAAAGAAATAGGAAATATCGGGGCAGGTAATGCAGCCACCTCCATGTCCAGGTTAATTCAAAAAAAAGTCGATATGGAAGTTCCTAGTATCGAGATCGTAGCATTCGACGATGTGATGGAGATGGTTGGTGGTCCAGAACATTTAATTGTTGGAATTCTATTTCAAATTCATGGTAAAGCACCTGGCATGGTCTATCTTTTGTTTACAATAGAAGAAGCGGAATCTCTTGTAAGACAAATGACCAATAATGACGAAATATCATTTACACAGCAGGATGAATTGGCGGTATCAGCACTTCAAGAAGCCGGAAATATATTAGCTGGTTCATACCTCACAGCTCTATCTGATTTCACTAATATTAATATGCAGCCATCTGTTCCTCATTTAAGTGTCGACATGGCAGGGGCAATTCTGACTGTTGGGTTGCTTCAAGTTTCTGAAGTATACGATTTTGCTATCATTATTAATACTAAAATTAATGATACAGAAGAAAATAATCAAGGTATTAATGGCCAGCTTTTACTACTACCTTCACCAGAATCGTTTACGAAAATATTTCAGGCTTTAGGAATTCAAAGTTATGAGTAGCAAAATACAGGATCAGTCCATAGTAAAAGTTGGGATTGCAGATTTAAATGTGGTCACTGCCCCTGATATGATTCGAACATCAGGATTAGGATCTTGTGTAGGTGTTGTCCTCTACAATATTCAGAAGGAAACTGCTGGAATGGCACACGTTATGTTACCTGACTCAAGTCTTGGAAAACAGGCATCATTAAACAAATATAAATATGCTGATACCGCAATTGACATACTAGTAGATAGGCTTTGTAGTAAAGGAATTAGAAAATCACAACTTAAAGCAAAACTAGCGGGTGGCGCACAAATGTTTCAAATCAATACTGCTAATGACATCATGCGCATTGGGAAAAGAAATGTAGAAGCGGTTTTACAAAAACTAGAAGAACATAAGATACCAGTTGAGTCATCGGATGTTGGGGGAAATTATGGTCGAACAATTGAATTCAACCCACAAACTGGAAAACTAAAAATACGAACCATTACAAAAGGCGAGCATGTTATATAAACCTTCCGTGTGTATTTAGGGTTTATGTTCCAATACGAGTGAAGAAGATTTTTAACTAAAAGGGCTAAGCGGCCCAATACACGAAGACTCCAGCGGGACGAAAGGCATAGGGGAGACCCCACAGTGCGATAACGCAAGGAAGATCACCATTCGCCCCTATACTGGCAGTGAAAACGAAGTGTATTTGGGACGAGGGCTAAGCAAGAAAGTAACATATTAGACTTTAACATCCCTAATAAAAAATAGGACAGAGAGGAGCAAGTCATTTGGGAACAAAAATCTCTCCTCTAGAGCATGAACTATGGAATAAATGGAAAAAACATCAAGACAACGAAGCAGCAAATAAACTCATTCAACAATATATGCACCTAGTAAATTATCATGTAGAACGAGCAATGAGTCATTTACCTAGTAGCGTCATAAAAGATGATATAAAAAGTCTAGGATTATTTGGACTTTATGATGCTCTTAAAAAGTTCGATTTAGATCGCGATTTGAAATTTGATACGTATGCTTCCTTCAGGATCCGAGGCGCCATTATCGATGGATTAAGAAAAGAAGACTGGTTACCGAGATCAATACGGGAAAAAACGAAAAAAATTGAAAAAGCCACACAAGAATTAATTCAGCTATATCAGCGGGAACCTAGTTCAGACGAAGTAGCCAAGGCTCTCGGAATGCATGCCCAAGAAGTAGAGACTCATGTTAGGGATGCAGTGTTTGCTAATTTGCTTTCTATAGAGGAAAAGTCAAAAGAAGGTTCCAGTCATCAACTTAAAGAAGGAATTGGGTATACCATTCCCGATGATACTAGCATACAACCAGATTCGCATATAGTTAGGAAAGAGCAATATAAGGAACTTGCTGAAAGCATAAAGGACTTAAAAGAAAATGAACAGATGATTATAAGTCTATTTTATCAAGATGGGCTAACATTTACAGAAATAGGACATGTACTCGGGCTTACTACTTCAAGGATTTCACAAATTCATAAAAAAGCGATTTTTAAATTACGTAACAAACTTCAAGAGGCCCTATAATTCAATATTAAAGGAGTAGCATGGTGATGGCCGATCTCAGTCAACTCTTCAAAATCATTACATCCAAAGATGCAATGGTCGCAGAACTCCATTTTACGGATGAATATCTGGTAAACAGAGATAAGGAAATTACGATGAATTCTTTTCAAGACTTTCTTGCAAAGAATAATATTAATTTTGGTATTATTCACGACCACATCGAACAAATAATTTCAGGAGTTTCACTTGATGATTTTCCAATAATCTTGGCGCAAGGGGAAGCTCCTACTCCAGGACATGACGGCAAAATAAATTACAAAATTAATTTTAATCCCACAGTTGAAAAAAATGATAGCTGGAATTTTCGGGAAGTGATGCGTATTCCATCCGTTAATAAGGATGAAAAGCTTGCCACAGTATCTTTGCCTACAGAAGGTATACCAGGAACTAGTGTGTCTGGAAGCATTATACCTGCAAAACCAGGGAAACCAGTTCAGATTAAAGCGGGTAAAAACGTTCGATTTTCGCAAGAGGATTTGTCCTTTTATTCTAATTCGATTGGCCAAGCCAATGTCCAAGCCAATTATATCCATGTTCATCCAGTTTATGAGGTGACATCTACTCTTACGATGAAAGAAGGTAACATTGATTTTATTGGGAATATTGTAATAAAAGGGGATGTTCCTTCTGGATACACCATAACTGCCGGTGGAGACGTGAAGATATTTGGAATGGTCGAGGCTGCAACTATTATCGCACATGGTTCTATTTATGTAGCAGAAGGGCTATCAGGATTGCAAAAAGGTTCGATTATAGCTGATGAAAGTATTCAAATAGGCTACGTTAACCAGGGTAATGTTCGAGTAGGTAAGAATTTATATGTTGAAAATTCTATTCTACATAGTGAATGCGTTGTAGGAAGTGAGTTAATATGTCAAAGAGGTAGTATCATTGGTGGTCGTGTCTCTGCAAAGAACTTAGTCCAAGTAAAGCATGTTGGAAATTACATGAATACAAAAACCGAGATAATCCTTGGACAAAGCCATTTGAAAATTCAAGAGTTGGAAAAACTTGAATTAGAAAAGAAGGAAATTCAAGATACTTTAGCGAAATTAACAATTATCGGCGAAAAACTATCTCAAGTACCAAATATCAACTCAAACCCGAAATTACTCTCTACTTTACAAAAACAAAAAGTGTCTTATAACAAAAACACAGAGTTGCTAAAAAATATAATGGAACGACTGGACTCTTTTAGTAATGATAGCCAAGAAAGACATGCAAAATTGACTATTACGGGGAATTTGTTTGGGAATACCATTATCACTTTTGGTAAATACAAACGGGTCATCACAGAATCATACAAACAAGTTGAGCTAGAGCTTCTCCGAAACGAAATATATATGCGTTCTATATGAACTGAACTGGAGGAAGTGATACAATGAGTTGGAAATCTGTTGAGATGCAGGTTGCCCTCCCAAGAACACTGGATGCCGGAAAACTTCAAGACCAAGGTTTGAAGCAAAATCAACATTTTCAAGAAGCCCTCGCTCAAAATCAATTAATTCAAGAAAACATGAAAAGAAAAAAAGTACAAGAATTTGATGATGTTCACCTACAAAAAGATAACCAGAATCAATCTTTTAATAAAGAAAAAAATTCACCGAAAAAACAAACTAATGAAATACCAGAAACTATGAATCATCCATTTCTAGGCAACAACTTTGACAGTAGGAGCTAACTACTATGACATCTTTTTTATTTATTATCAGTTTTTTATTACATATCATATCTTTCACTGCTATATTTGCACTAAATAAGCAATTAGTAGCAGCAAAATCTACTAATACATCGGAAATAGTCAGTTTAATGGAAAGCTATCTTGAAGAAATTAAGAATGAAAATCAAATTCTTCAAGAAGAGTTATCGAAAACTGGAGGTAAGTCTATTGCTAATCCAGTTATTTCGAAAGAGGCAGAGACGATAAACTCCCCATCTATTAATAAGGATTTAGATAATAGTTTTCAAATACCTGTCATAGATCAAAAAGTACATGATGAGATAGAAGTATCACTACCATCTAGAATACTTAAACTACATGGAGAGGGTAGTTCGGTAGAAGAAATAGCTAGAAAACTTGGTTGCGGTAAAACGGAAGTAGAATTAATTATAAAGTTTCATGAAAAAAGTAACATTTAGCTTGATTACAAGTATCCGTTATGATATATTTATTTCTGGTGTAAATACAATAAATTTATAACCACACACGCTTGTTGATTTGTATAATCGGTGCCTAATGGGTCTTTATACAGAAATGATGTAAGCGGAGGATAAAAACCAAGGAGGAAAAATAATGTCAGTAATTTCTATGAAGCAATTACTAGAAGCTGGTGTACATTTTGGACACCAAACTCGCCGTTGGAACCCAAAGATGAAGAAATATATCTTCACAGAGCGTAACGGTATTTATATCATCGACCTTCAAAAAACTGTTAAAAAGGTTGAAGAAGCTTATAACTATGTTAAAGAACTAGCAGCTAATGGTGGTACTGTTCTTTTCGTAGGAACTAAGAAACAAGCACAAGATTCAGTTAAAGAGGAAGCAATCCGTTCCGGTATGTACTATGTTAACCAACGTTGGTTAGGTGGTACACTTACAAACTTCCAAACAATTCGTAAACGTATTAACCGTTTAGTTCAGATTGAAAAAATGGAAGAAGATGGTACTTTTGAAGTACTTCCTAAAAAAGAAGTTGTTGGCTTGTTGAAAGAAAAAGAACGTCTTGTTAAATTCCTAGGTGGAATTAAAGAGATGAAGAAACTTCCAGATGCAATGTTTGTAATTGACCCTCGTAAAGAGCGTATTGCAATTGCTGAAGCACACAAATTAAACATTCCTATCATCGGAATCGTTGATACAAACTGTGATCCTGATGAAATTGATTATGTGATCCCAGCTAACGATGATGCTATCCGTGCTGTAAAACTTCTTACAGGTAAAATTGCTGATGCTATCCTTGAAGTTAAACAAGGTGAAGAATTAGAAGTAGTTGAGGAAGCTCAAACTGAAGCTTCAGTTGAAAAAACGGAAGAAGCTTAATTTCTGAAAAGGTCAGGTGATAAGAGGATAAGCCTTTTATCACCTTTTTTTAAGGTGTGTTATAAAAAATGATACAAATGCTAATTATGTAATAATACTAAGGAGGATTCAATATGGCTGTAACTGCACAAATGGTAAAAGAACTTCGTGAAAAAACTGGTGCTGGAATGATGGATTGTAAGAAAGCACTAACGGAAACTAATGGTGACATCGAGCAAGCAATTGACTACTTGCGTGAAAAAGGTATTGCAAAAGCTGCTAAAAAAGCTGACCGTATTGCGGCAGAAGGTTCTACATATATTACGTCTGAAGGCAATACAGCAGTACTATTAGAAGTAAATTGTGAAACTGACTTTGTTACAAAAAACGATCAATTTAAGCAATTACTAGAAGATTTAGGTAATCATTTACTAACACAAAAACCTGCAACTGTTGAAGAAGCTTTACAACAAAAGTTAAACGGTGAAGGAGAAACAGTAGAAACTTACATTAACTCTGCTGTTGCAAAAATAGGAGAAAAAATTTCATTACGTCGTTTTGAATTACTAACTAAAACTGACAATGATGCATTTGGTGAATACCTTCATATGGGTGGTCGTATCGGTGTACTAGCCTTATTAGAAGGAACAACTGATTCAACTGTTGCAAAAGATGTCTCTATGCATGTTGCAGCAGTAAATCCTAAATATGTATCTCGTGAAGAAGTTTCTGAAGATGTTATTAACCATGAACGTGAAGTTCTTAAACAACAAGCACTTAACGAAGGTAAACCAGAGAAAATTGTCGAAAAAATGGTTGACGGTCGACTAGGTAAATTCTTTGAAGATATTTGCTTACTTGAGCAAAGTTTCGTCAAAGACCCAGATCAAAAAGTTAAGAAATATGTGGAAAGCAAAGGCGCAACTGTAAAATCTTTCACTCGCTTTGAAGTTGGAGAAGGATTAGAAAAACGCTCTGAGAACTTTGCAGAAGAAGTAATGAGCCAAATTAAAAAATAATTTTCGCGATGAAATAGGGGACATATCATGTTCCCTATTTCACCATGAGCACATAAATTATTTAGTGTTTATAAATTTATCTCTATGGAGGTTATTATGACAACAGCTCGTTACAATAGAATTGTACTTAAATTAAGTGGTGAAGCTTTGAGCGGAAACCAAGGATATGGAATTGAACCAAAAGTTATACAATCGATTGCAACTCAGGTTAAAGAAGTCGTTAATCTAGGAGTTGAAGTTGCTATCGTTGTTGGTGGAGGCAACATTTGGCGTGGTAAGGTTGGTAGTGAAATGGGAATGGACCGTGCAACTGCTGATTATATGGGAATGTTAGCAACAGTAATGAACTCATTAGCATTACAAGATGCATTAGAAACTATTGATATTCCATCACGCGTTCAAACTTCAATTGAAATGCGACAAGTTGCTGAACCGTACATCAGAAGAAAAGCAATTCGCCACTTAGAAAAGAAGCGGGTTGTCATTTTTGCAGCTGGTACAGGTAATCCCTATTTCTCAACAGATACTACTGCTGCGCTTAGAGCCGCTGAAATTGAAGCAGAAGTTATTTTAATGGCAAAAAATAATGTTGATGGTGTATATTCGGATGACCCTAGAGTAAACAAAGAAGCTAAGAAATATGAAAACATCTCCTACATGGAAATGTTAAATGAAGGCCTTGGTGTGATGGACTCAACAGCTTCAACATTATGTATGGAGAATGACATACCGTTAATTGTCTTTTCAATTACGGAAGAAGGAAATATTAAAAAGGTTGTTGAAGGTGAAACAATCGGGACAATAATAAGGGGGAAATAATCATGACTGATCAAATTATGAATGAGTGCAAAGATAAGATGAAACAGGCTGTTCAAGCATTTTCTAGAAATTTGGCAACAGTTAGAGCTGGAAGAGCTAATCCTAGCCTTTTAGATAATGTATTTGTTGAATATTACGGTGCAAATACACCGTTAAATCAATTAGCTACTATTGCTGCACCTGAAGCCCGCCTACTAGTGATCACTCCTTATGATAAAACAGCAATGGGGGATATTGAAAAAGCAATTCAAAAAGCGGATTTAGGATTATCTCCTTCTAATGATGGAAATGTAATTCGTATTAATATTCCTGCATTAACAGAAGAACGTAGAAAAGATCTTGTTAAAGTTGTAGGTAAATTCTCAGAAGAATACCGTGTTCAGGTTAGAAATATCCGCCGTGATACAAATGATGCCCTTAAAAAAGCAGAAAAAAGTGGCGATCTTACTGAGGATGAATTAAGATTATCTCAGGATAGTGTTCAAAAAGAAACAGACAAGCATATTGCTGAAATTGATCAACTAGCAAAAAATAAAGAAAAAGAAATAATGGAAGTATAATAAGATTCTGAGTTGCTCACAATACATTATCATGTAACACATGTATAAGCCCTCTTGTTTAAGGGGGCTTTTGTATTCTTATTGAAAAACCGTTATAATTAAAATACATCTTGCATGATTTTGTCATAGTAATGAGTTATATTATGGTAAAATATTATAACAGGACAGGATTCACATACAGTCATATAAATCTTTTTTTTAGCATAATTATTATAGTATTTTCAAATGGTTAAACACCAGTGTTCGGAGGAAATTATGCCAATGAAACTTCCATTTTTTAAACCTAAAAAAGAAATACCCCTACAAGAAGAAATAACGAGTGTACCAGAACATGTAGCAATTATTATGGATGGAAACGGGCGCTGGGCAAAAAAACGGGGGCTACCAAGGATTGCCGGACACAAGGAAGGCATGGACGTGGTGAAAAAAACAGTTGAAACCGCTGTTAAATATAACATTAGGATTCTCACCTTATTTGCATTTTCAACCGAAAATTGGAAACGGCCAAAGTCAGAGGTGGAGTATCTGCTAAAATTACCAAAGGAATTTTTACATATTTATTTGCCCGACTTAATGAAAAATAATGTTCGAATTGAAACAATTGGAGATTTTGACTCTCTACCTGGTTTTACAAAAGAAGCTGTTCAGTATGCAAAAGAAAAAACGAAGAACAATGATGGCTTATTATTAAACTTTGCATTAAACTATGGTAGTAGAAGTGAGATTTTAAGTGCTATTAAATTGATGATGCAAGATTTGGATAATGAAAAGTTCTCACTAGAGCAGTTAGACGAAAACCTACTGTCAGAGTATTTATACACTCATGGTTTAACAGATCCGGATTTATTGATTCGAACCAGTGGGGAACAGAGATTAAGTAATTTTTTATTATGGCAATTAGCGTACACTGAATTTTGGTTTACAGATGTACTGTGGCCGGATTTCAGTGAAGAAATATTTGTCGAGGCATTAATGGACTATCAAAGAAGGTCCAGACGCTATGGAGGTATTTAAGGTGATGTATGGTATATGAAACAAAGGATTCTAACAGGAGTCATTGCAATAATCTTATTTTTACCCTTTGTAATCTATGGTGACCTTCCTTTTACGGTTGTCGTTTACCTATTGGCAACAATCGGTTTGTATGAACTCCTTAAAATGCATAAAATTACGTGGTATTCAGCTCCGGGATTAATGGCTATTCTCTTATTGTGGTTAGTATTATATCCTGCAACGAAAGGAAATTTGCCGTTTACTTCAAATACGGCTCAAATCATACTGGTGTTTTTCTTATTGTTACTAGCGTACACCGTATTATTGAAAAATAAATTTACATTTGATGATGTTGGATTTGTGCTCTTAGCTGTTTTATATATTGGAATGGGTTTTTTCTATTTTATTGTAACAAGAAACGGTTCTGATGATGGACTAGCTCAAGTATTTTTTGCCTTATTACTAATCTGGTCAACAGATACTGGTGCCTATTTTACCGGAAGATCATTTGGGAAAAATAAACTTTGGCCAGAAATAAGTCCAAATAAAACTATCGAGGGTGCAATTGGTGGTGTTGTTGTAGCTACTATGGTTGGTATTATCTTTCATTTAATTTACCAATTCCCATATAGTTTGATCACAATAATAGTTGTATCTATTTTGGTTTCTGTTTTTGGACAAATTGGTGATCTTGTCGAATCAGCCTTAAAACGTCATTATAACGTAAAGGATTCAGGAAATATCCTACCAGGACATGGTGGTATTTTAGACAGGTTTGATAGTGCTATATTTGTTTTTCCAGTTCTTCATTTGATTTTACAATTTGTCAGTTAGAAGCATTATACAACTCTTCTACTTCAGGTAAAGGAAGGTGTTAGGTTTGACAACAGTTATTGCGTTTATTTTTATGTTTGGACTTTTAGTATTTGTCCATGAACTTGGACACCTTATTTTTGCGAAACGTGCTGGGATGTTAGCGCGTGAATTTGCAATAGGTATGGGACCAAAAATATTTGCATTTACGAAAAATGATACTCTATATACTATTCGTTTATTACCGATAGGTGGTTATGTAAGAGTAGCAGGTGAAGACCCAGAAATTATTGAATTAAAGCCTGGACACCATATAGGGTTAGAATTTAATGAAAAAGGTATTGTTAATAAAATCATTGTCAATAACAAATCAAAACATCCCAATGCACGAGTAATTGAAGTAGAAAAAGTTGATTTAGATCATGAAATGTTTATCAAAGGTTATGAAATTGATGAGGATGAATTATTACATTTTGATGTAGACCGTCGTGCATTATTCGTAATGGATGAAAAGGAAACTTTAATTGCCCCATATGACCGTCAGTTTGCATCTAAATCACCTGGTAAACGTGCCATGCAATTATTTGCAGGACCAATGATGAACTTTATCTTAGCTATCGTGATTTTTATTATATTAGGTGTTGTACAAGGTGTTCCTGTTGATGAAGCAAGGATAGGTGAAGTTGTAGCCGGAGATCCTGCAGACAATGCAGGATTCCAACCCAATGATGAGATTATCCAAATCGAAAATGAGTCTGTTTCAACATGGGAAGAGTTTACAACCATTGTTAGGGCTAACCCTGCCGAGGAACTAAACATGGTCGTCTCGCGTGATGGAGAGACATTAAACTTATCCGTTGTGCCAAATGAAGTCTCAATGGAAGGGCAAGAGGAGACTATCGGTCAAATCGGTGTATATATGGGCTTTGAAAAGACATTCTGGGGCTCATTTAAATATGGTGCAGAGAAAACGTATGAAACAACTTCCATGATCCTTACAAACCTTGCTATGTTAATTACCGGACAACTAGGTATTGATATGCTTTCAGGACCAGTAGGAATATATGATGCAACCGACCAAGTAGTTCAAACAGGATTTATGAATTTTCTAATGTGGACAGCAATCTTAAGCATTAACCTTGGAGTTGTAAACTTAGTGCCATTACCTGCATTAGATGGTGGACGACTAATGTTTGTTGGAATAGAACTTCTACGAGGTAAGCCTATGGAACCAGAAAAAGAAGGAATCTTCCATTTCGTAGGATTTGCATTATTAATGCTATTAATGATTATTGTTACTTGGAATGACATTCAGCGATTGTTTTTATAATCATGGAATAGGGAAGTTATAACTAGGATTTGGTTAAATAATTTCCGTAAACAATGAAATGATTACCAGAATAAAAAGGTTGTATCTCTAAAGTAAAGAAGGTACTATATAAATAGAATATTTTAGTTTCGGGACCCTTGTCTATTATCATTTCGACAAGGGTTTCAATTGTTTTATGTTAGGAAATTATAAAATTTAGCAATGTAGTATTTCGAAGTAGTAAAAATCTTACTAAGTACAAGAAAAGCTAACGATTCGCTAAGACTAAGTGAATGATAGTTTTTCTAAACTAATAATTTCCTGATAATGTCATCCAAAGGCGAATGAGTGCAGGAGGAATATGAGAATGGATATTTCAAAAAAGGAAAAAATGAATTTACTACTACAGCAAATTGAAATGCCGAATAAGTATGTTCAAGAATATTTCCAAGAAAGTGCTTTAGAAAAACTAGAAATCTTTAAACTCCAGAAACGTTGGCATTTTAATATTATGGTAGAAAAAGTATTACCTACAACCATTTACCAAGAACTAATAACCAGACTAAAAAATGCTTTTCAACAAATAGCTACTGTAGAATTAACGTTAGAATCCTTAGATAATCAGTGCGAAGAAGAACTGGTTTGTGATTATTGGCAATTATTTTTAAAATTAACCCCAGATATTTCACCAGCTTACCGAGATTTAGCTTTTGGCCAAAAACCTCGAGTTAACGGTAATAAAATTATGTTAACTGCAAGGAATGAAGTAGAGGCAACTGCCTTGAAAAAAAGACTAGATGACAGTTTTAAATCTTTCTGTAAAAGCGTAGGTCTGTCTTATCATCCACTAGCAGTAGATGTTAAGACAGAATTGGAAGAAATCCAAAAGTTTAGAGAACAGACGGCACTAGAGGATCAGAAGTTAATATTAAAAACCATTCAAGAAAAAGAAAAACGTGATAAAGAGCGTCCGGTTGCAGATAATCAACCGTTTGCATTAGGCTACAAAATTCAAGAAGAACCAATCGAAATGCAGGAAATTCTTGAAGAAGAAAAACGTGTTACGGTTCAAGGCTATGTTTTTGATGTGGAAATACGGAAATTACGTTCTGGAAGAAGCTTATTAATTGCAAAAGCAACAGATTATACAGATTCACTGCAAATTAAAATGTTCTCCAAAAATGATGAGGATGCAGCAAAGTTTGAACAATTGAAAAAAGGAATGTGGGTTAAGGCAAGAGGGAGTATCCAAACAGATATGTACTCCAATGAACTAGCTATGATGGCAAACGACATGCATGAAGTTCACGTGGCATCTCGGCAGGATTATGCTCCTGAAGATGAGAAACGCGTTGAGTTCCATACCCATTCGACGATGAGTCAATTAGATGCAGTTGTTACACCAGCAAGGCTAGTAGAACAAGCAGCTAAGTGGGGACATAAGGCTATCGCAATCACAGATCATGCGGGTGCACAAGGTTTTCCAGATGCACATAGTGCAGGTAAGAAACACGGGATTAAAGTGCTTTATGGTGTCGAAGCAAATCTTGTAGATGATGGAGTACCCATTGCTTATAACGAAACTGATGTTGCGTTAGATGAAGCAACATATGTTGTCTTTGACGTTGAAACAACAGGCCTCTCAGCCGTTTATGACACCATTATAGAACTTGCCGCAGTTAAAATACATCAAGGTGAAATTGTGGATCGCTTTGAATCATTTGCTAATCCTCATCATCCATTATCCCAAACCACAATTGATTTAACTGGTATTACGGACGAAATGGTACGGGATGCTCCGGAAATTGGTGATGTACTACGTGATTTTCAAAAATGGAGTGGGGATGATGTATTTGTAGCCCATAATGCAAGTTTTGATATAGGATTTTTAAATCAGGGCTACCATAAAATAGGGTATGAAAAGGTTACTAATCCAGTTATTGATACCTTGGAGCTGGCTCGTTTTTTATTCCCAGAGTTAAAAAACCATCGATTAAACACGTTGTGTAAACATTTAGATATTGAACTGACACAACATCACCGTGCAATTTATGATGCCGAGGCAACAGGTTATTTACTTTGGAAACTAGTACAAGCGGTATTAAAAAAGGAAATCACTAGCCATAAGCAGTTAAATAACCATATGGGTGAAGGGAATGCTTATCAACGCTCTCGACCTTTTCATTGCACGATTTTAGCCCAAACACAAGAGGGATTGAAAAACCTTTATAAGCTTATATCGTTTGCCCATATTGATTATTTTTATCGTGTACCGAGAATTCCAAGATCTGTACTTCAAAAATATCGAACAGGGCTTCTCCTTGGTACTGCCTGTGATAAAGGAGAAGTATTTGAAACAATGATGCAAAAGTCAGCAGATGAAGCTGAAAAGGTTGCCGAATTCTATGATTATATTGAAGTACAACCACCTAGTAATTATTCCCATCTAATCGAAAAGGATCTAGTGCAAAATGAGGCTCAAATTCTAGATATTATTACCAAATTAGTTGAGCTAGGGGAAAGAATTGATAAGAAGGTAATTGCTTCGGGAAATGTTCACTATATTGATGATCATGAAAAAATGTATCGACAAATTTTAATTGCATCACAAGCTGGTAACCCTCTGAACCGTGTAACATTACCAGATACTCCATTCCGTACCACGAATGAAATGATAGATTTATTCAGTTTCTTAGGAGTAGAGAAAGCAAAAGAAATTGTCGTTCAAAATACACAAGCTTTGGCAGATGAAATAGACGAACTCTCACCAGTAAAAGATGATCTCTATACACCGCGTATTGAGGGTGCAGATGATGAAATAAGGGATCTATGCTATACGCGAGCAAAGTTGGTTTATGGTGAACCTGTTCCTAAAATTGTTACTGATCGTTTGGAAAAAGAATTAGATAGTATTATTAGCAATGGATTCTCGGTTATTTATTTAATCTCTCAAAAACTAGTAAAAAAATCACTGGATGATGGATACCTAGTTGGATCAAGGGGCTCTGTTGGTTCTTCCTTTGTAGCGACCATGACGGAGATTACAGAGGTAAATCCATTACCACCACATTATGTATGTCCAAGCTGTCACTACAATGAGTTTATTACGGATGGTTCGGTTGCAAGTGGCTTTGACTTACCAGATAAAGATTGCCCAGAATGTGCCACTTCACTTAATAAGGATGGACAGGATATCCCATTCGAGACATTCTTAGGATTTAAGGGGGATAAAGTTCCAGATATTGACTTGAACTTCTCTGGAGAATATCAACCAAAAGCTCATAACTACACGAAGGTATTGTTTGGAGAGGACTATGTATATCGTGCAGGTACAATAGGTACGATAGCTGAAAAAACAGCCTATGGCTATGTGAAAGGTTATGCTTCAGATAAAAATTTAGTATTTAAAAATGCGGAAGTAGATCGATTAGTAAAAGGGACTACAGGAGTTAAACGAACAACTGGACAGCACCCTGGTGGTATTATCGTTGTTCCAGATTATATGGATATTTATGATTTTACGCCAATCCAATATCCGGCAGATGATAGGAAGAGTGAATGGCGGACAACTCACTTTGATTTCCATTCCATTCACGACAATATATTAAAACTTGATATACTTGGACACGATGATCCGACCGTTATTCGTATGCTTCAAGATTTAAGTGGAATTGACCCAAAAACAATTCCAACAGACGATAAAGAGGTCATGAAAATCTTTTCAAGTACTGAATCATTAGGGGTTAAGTCTGAACAAATTAATTGTAAAACAGGAACATTAGGGGTTCCTGAATTTGGTACTAAATTTGTACGTCAAATGCTAGAAGATACGAAACCTAGCACTTTTGCTGAATTGGTAATTATTTCAGGGTTATCACACGGTACAGATGTTTGGCTTGGTAATGCTCAAGAGTTAATTAATGATGGTATTTGTGAATTACCAGATGTAATAGGATGTCGTGATGATATCATGGTTTATTTAATGCATAAAGGTCTAGAAGCTTCACTTGCCTTTAAAATCATGGAGTCTGTGCGTAAAGGTAAGGGATTACAAGATGAGTGGATTATAGAAATGAAAAAACATAATGTACCAGATTGGTATGTAGAATCTTGTAAAAAGATTAAGTATATGTTCCCGAAAGCACACGCTGCCGCCTATGTATTAATGGCCGTCCGAATTGCTTATTTTAAAGTTCATTATCCAATCCTATTTTATGCTGCATACTTTACAGTTCGTGCAAGTGATTTTGATCTGGATACGATGGTTAAAGGTTCAGAAGCGATACGTAAGCGTATTGAAGAAATCTCGGTAAAAGGAAACGATGCAGCTCCCAAAGAAAAAAGCTTATTAACCGTTCTAGAAATTGCACTTGAAATGTGTGAACGAGGATTTTCATTCCAAAAAGTTGATTTATATAAATCCAAAGCTTCAGAATTTGTTGTAGAAGGCAACACTTTAATACCGCCTTTTAATGCAGTTGAAGGTCTTGGTACAAATGCAGCTATTAACATTGTAAATGCAAGGGAAGAAGGAGAATTCCTTTCTAAAGAAGATTTAAGGGAACGTAGTAGGATTTCAAAAACTATCTTAGAATATTTGGATAACCATGGCTGTTTAGAAGGTATGGAAGAAAAGAATCAATTATCATTGTTCTAGGAGTTATTATACTAAGAGGTTGTTCTTTAGATGTTTTCCAGAGAACAACCTCTCCCTTTAGCTTTAATTCTTGATAGACAAAAGTATTTATATGTATAATAAATTCGAAATATTTTATAATTAAGTATGCATGTAAAATCAATAACAAGGAAGTGATTTGTCTGTGTCTGATTTCGTAATAAGTGAAGATATACATAAATTTTTAGAGGTAAATCGTAGCCTTTTTGAAGAAAAATTACTTAGTGTTGCAGTGAATGTTAGGGATAAGATAAACGAAATACATTTAATTGGAAATATAAATTTATTAGATAATGCCCACCAACTAGTTTTACTTGTAGTTGATCAAAAAGAAGAAGAAGTAAAAGCATTTGCTAAGAATGAAGGTATGGTTTGGGCAAAGTACGCCATGACACTGAGCTTTAAACTTGAATGGATACGGGCAATTCGAAAGACTTTTTGGGAATTCTTGTACCAATTTGATGTATTGACTGACAATACAGAAAAGAAAAGTAATATTTTTTACACTGAAACAAGTAATTATAATGAACTCATTGATTCATTTACAAATGGATTTTTCATTAGTTATTCAAAATATAAAGATGAGTTAATTGAGAAACAACAAAAATTAGTAAATAAACTTTCTGTACCAATAATTCCTATCACACCCGATGTAAGTATTTTACCGTTGATTGGAACTATAGATACCAATCGTGCAAACATTATTGAGGAAAAAGTGTTATTAGAAGTAGGAAGGCTTAGAATCCAAACATTAATTATGGATCTTTCCGGTATTGCCGAGATGGATAATGAAGCAATTAAACTGTTCTTAAAATTACTAGATGGTGTAACGATGATGGGGAGCAAGTTAGTCATAACCGGTTTACGTCCTGAAATTGTTCGAAATATGATCAATTTAGATGTTGAATTTGGTACAAAAGCAACCACAAAAGCCTCTTTACAAAAAGCTCTTCAAGATTACTTGAAGGTTGATACAATAAAAAATAATAATAATTCTTTAGTAGATTATTTTTAAAGGTAACTATAAGTATTATTTATTTGCTATTTTCTTGCAAGAAGAGTTTACATATGGTATATTTTAGTAGTAAGTTTTGATAGCATCGGACTAAAGAGTGGGCATTTCCCACTCTTTCTTCGTAATCTGCCTACTTTGTTTAAACTTCCCTTGCCTAGTTCTGGCAAGGGTTTTATATTGGTTTTGCCTTTAAATGAAATTCATGCAGATTGTAAATAATAAGAAATAGTATGTGCAGCTAGAGTTAAAGGAGGAAGGTAAGATTGAGCTCTCAAGTTGTAAAAACAACAGAAGAATTAGTTCAGCCAATTTTAGAAGAAAAGAAATTAGAATTAGTTGATGTCGAATATGTAAAAGAAGGTAAGAATTGGTTTTTACGGGTCTTTATTGATAAAGAAGGCGGTATAGACATTTCTGAATGTGGCGAAGTATCCGAACTATTAAGTGAAAAACTCGATGAAATTGACCCAATTAAGGAAGCATATTTCTTGGAGGTTTCCTCACCTGGAGTTGAACGTCCCATTAAAACTGTTGAAGACTTTGCTAAAAGTGTAAACAAAAATGTCTATGTGAAATTGTTCGAACCCATTGATGGTGAAAAGACTTTTGAAGGTCTCCTAGTCGATTTTAATGAAAATATAGCAACCATCGAATATAAGGTAAAGACACGTAAGAAACGAATAGAGATTCCATTTAATAAAATTGCAAAAGCGCGACTTGCTGTTGCACTATAGAGGGGGAAAATTGGAAGATGAGCAGTCAATTGTTTGACGCAATTGAAAATTTGGGTAAAGAAAAGGGTATTGACAAGGAAATCTTGATTGAAGCCCTAGAGGCTGCATTAATATCAGCATATAAAAAGAATTTCAAATCAGCGACAAATGTCCGTGTAGAATTAGACGAAGTAGTTGGATCAATGCGTGTTTTTTCTAGGAAGACAGTAGTTGAGGAAGTATTTGATAATCAACAAGAAATTTCTTTAGACGAAGCAAAAAAAATTGATCCTAATTACGAAATCGAGGACATTATTGAGGTTGAAGTTACACCTAAGGATTTTGGTAGAATTGCTGCACAAGCTGCTAAACAGGTTGTAACTCAGCGAGTTCGTGAAGCTGAACGCGGTGTAATATTTAGTGAATATGTTGATCGCGAAGAAGATGTGATGACAGGAATTATTCAACGAATAGACCCTAGATTTGTTTATGTCAATTTAGGGAAAATTGAAGCAAAACTTCCTGAGTCTGAACAAATGCCAACTGAAGATTATCAAGTGCATGACCGCATAAAGGTCTTTGTAACAAAAGTTGAAAACACTAGTAAAGGACCTCAAATCTTTATTTCTAGGTCACATCCTGGATTACTAAAAAGATTGTTCGAGATGGAAGTTCCTGAAATCTATGATGGTATCGTAGAAATTAAATCTGTCGCAAGGGAAGCAGGCGACCGTTCAAAGATTGCAGTTTTCGCAGAAAATCCAGAAATCGATCCAGTAGGGTCTTGTGTTGGCCAAAAAGGCGGTCGGGTCCAAGCCATTGTGAATGAGCTTAAAGGTGAAAAAATTGATATTGTTGAATGGTCCGAAGATCCAGTTGTATATGTTTCGAATGCACTTAGCCCATCGAAAGTTGTGGAAGTTTTAGTTAATGAAGAGGATAAATCAACTACTGTTATTGTACCTGATTATCAATTATCACTTGCAATTGGTAAACGTGGACAAAATGCAAGACTTGCCGCTAAATTAACTGGTTGGAAAATTGATATAAAGAGTGAAACAGAAGCACGAGAAGAAGGATTATTATCAGAGAAAACAGATACAGATTACGCGGATGTCGAAGAGGATTTATTCGAATAAAGGAGAGGTATTTATGGTAGGAAAACGTAAAACTCCAGAGCGTAAATGTGTTATCACGAATGAAATGAAAGCCAAAAAAGATTTGATTCGGATTGTTCGTGATAAGGAAGGCGAGGTCTCTGTAGATCCTACTGGAAAGAAAAATGGTAGGGGAGCTTATTTAACTAAGGACCTAGCAGTAATTAATCAAGCAGAAAAAACAGGTGTATTGGCAAAGCATTTAAATGCCGAGATTGATCATGAGGTTTATGAAGAACTAAGAACACTTGTACAGGATCGCCATGAAAAATAATAATTACTTAAATATTGTCGGGATAGCATTTCGGGCTGGACAGTGCTCAACAGGGGAAGAAACAATAGTTAAAGACATACAGAAAAGAAGAGCAAAATTAGTACTTATTGCAAATGATGTAGGTCCCCAAACTAAGAAAAAGCTTACGGATAAATGTCAGTCATATAATATTCCATATGTGATTGTGGCAGAAGACCGAGATAGACTATCAAATGCTATCGGAAAATCCCAAAGAGTAGCTATTGCAATTTTAGATAACGGTTTTGCAAACAAACTAAAGTCGTTACTCGGGTAAATAAATTCGGGGGTGAACATATGCGTAAAATGCGTGTATATGAGTATGCAAAAAAACAAAATATCACAAGTAAAGTTGTAATTAATTTTTTAAAAGAGAAAAATATTGAGGTTTCTAACCATATGTCAACAATTGATGCTGATACGATCGTGAAACTTGACCAAAAATTCTCTGCTAAGCAAGAAAATACAAAGCCAAATAACAATCAAGAAAAACAACAAAAGACAGAAAATAAGCCAGTTAAGCGTGATGAGAAAATCGAAAAAGGTACAAAATCGACTTCGAATCCGCATACAAAGCACGGGGAGCAACATACTAAAAAACAAATGAATAATAACAAACAAAAACCAAACAACAAACAACAGAATAAAGGTCCAAGAAATAAAAAGAATAACCAACCTAAACCACAACCAGTTGTAAAAGAAACACCGAAGCAAATTAAATACTCAGGAACTTTAACAGTTAGTGAATTAGCAAGCAAACTTAACAAAGAAGCTTCAGAAATCATTAAAAAACTCATGTTCCTTGGAGTAATGGCAACAAAAAACCAAGATCTTGATGATGATGCCATAGAGTTAATTTGTGCAGAATTCGATGTGGAAGTTGAAAAAGAAATAATTCTGGAAGATACAGATTTTGACAAGTATTTAGAGGAGGATAATGAAGCAGAGCTAGTGGAAAGACCTGCTGTAGTAACAATTATGGGTCACGTTGACCATGGTAAGACTACCCTACTTGACTCCATTCGAAATACAAAGGTAACTGCTGGAGAGGCTGGAGGTATTACGCAGCATATCGGTGCTTATCAAGTAAACAGAAGTGGTAAGAAAATTACCTTCTTAGATACGCCTGGACATGCCGCATTTACTAGTATGCGTTCCCGGGGAGCACAGGTTACGGATATTGCGATTCTAGTGGTTGCAGCTGATGATGGAGTAATGCCGCAGACAGTTGAAGCAATTAACCACGCTAAGGCTGCAGAAGTACCAATTATTATTGCAGTGAACAAAATTGATAAAGAAACTGCAAACCCGGACCGCGTTATGCAAGAATTAACAGAGTATGAGTTAGTTCCAGAGGACTGGGGTGGCGATACAATCTATGTTCCACTTTCAGCTCTAAAAGGTGAAGGTATTGATGACCTATTAGAAATGATTGTTCTTGTGTCTGAAGTTGAAGAACTAAAAGCTAATCCAAAAAGACATGCAACTGGTACTGTAATTGAGGCACAATTGGATAAAGGTCGTGGATCTGTTGCAACATTACTAGTACAAAATGGTACATTACGTGTAGGTGATCCAATTGTTGTTGGTAATACATTTGGTCGTGTCCGTGCAATGGTAAATGATCTTGGACAACGTGTGAAAGAAGCAGGACCTTCTACACCAGTTGAAATTACAGGGTTAAATGATGTGCCACAAGCCGGAGATCAATTCCTTGTATTTGAAGATGAAAAGACTGCACGTCAAATTGGTGAAGCACGTCAGCAAAAACATATTCAAGAAAATAGATCAGAAACAAATAAAGTTAGCCTTGATGATTTATTTGAACAAATAAAACAAGGTGAAATGAAGGAAATCAATGTAATTGTTAAAGCAGATGTTCAGGGTTCTGTTGAAGCCTTAGCTTCGTCACTTCAAAAAATTGAAGTGGAAGGTGTGAAAATCAAGATTATTCACACTGGTGTTGGTGCCATTACAGAATCAGATATTATTTTAGCTTCCGCTTCTAATGCAATTGTAATTGGATTCAACGTTCGTCCGGATGCTAACGCAAAACATACTGCAGAATCAGAAAAAGTTGATGTCCGCTTGCACCGGGTTATTTATAAAGCTATCGAAGAAATTGAAGCTGCAATGAAAGGGATGCTAGATCCTGAATTTCAGGAGAAAGTTATTGGTCAGGCTGAAGTTCGAGAAACGTTTAAAGTATCCAAAGTTGGGACAATTGCGGGTAGCTATGTAACGGATGGAAAAATCACTCGTGACGCAAGTATTCGTTTAATTCGTAATGGAGTTGTTTCTTTCGAAGGTGAGATTGACGCTCTAAAACGCTTTAAAGATGATGTAAAAGAAGTTGCCCAAAACTACGAATGTGGAATAACAATTAAAAATTATAATGATATCAAAGAAGGCGATATTATTGAGGCATTCGTAATGGAGGAAATTGAGCGTAAATGATAATCTCTCTTGAAGTAGAATGCATATTATATGATGGCCATTCCTTAAAGGATAAACGTTCCGTAATTAAACGGTTGCTTGCTAAGCTGCGTCGGGATTTTAATGTGGCTGTTACAGAACTGGATTACCATGACCTGTGGCAACGGACAAAGCTTGGTATAGTAACGATTACAAATGAACGTACTCATGGTGAACAAGTAATGCAGGAAGTACTTCGAGTAATTGATACGTATTCTGAATTAGAAAGAACCGTTACAAATGTAGAAATCGTCTAGCTTGCTATATTGTTTTTATGTCTAGATCCAGGCACCAGCGACTAGCGAGACTTCCTTTGACTCTTAACGATAAAGAAGACTTAGTCCAGTCCGTGAGTCGCTTAGCGGGCGCCTCCCACTTTTATATGTGTTCTTAATTAAAGAGGTGAATACTTTGAGTAATTTACGAGCTAATCGGGTAGCAGAACAAATGAAAAAAGAATTAGGTGAAATCATAACTAGAAAAATTAAAGATCCCCGTGTTGGTTTTGTTACCGTTACAGATGTTGAAGTAACTGGGGATTTACAACAAGCTACAGTGTATATTTCTGTTCTTGGCGATGACAATAAGAAGAAGGACACATTACTTGGCCTTGCTAAGGCAAAAGGGTTTATCCGTTCCGAAATTGGCAATCGAATTCGGTTAAGAAAAACACCTGAAATTAATTTTGAATTTGATGAAGCACTTGAATATGGAAATCGTATAGAAACAATTCTACGTGATATTAACAAAAATTAATCAATAGTCTTATCATGAAAATCTGACTCAGTTGGGTCAGATTTTTATTAAGACTAAACCTTTGGGGGTTATAAAATTATGGATGGTATTTTACCTCTATGGAAGCCAAAAGGTTGGACATCGCATGATTGTGTGATGAAAATTAGAAGATTATATAAAACCAAAAAAGTAGGGCATACAGGTACCCTTGATCCAGAAGTTGAGGGCGTTTTACCGATTTGTATTGGTCAAGCCACTAAGATTGTCCAGTTTCTTACTGAAACATCAAAAGTATATATTGCCGAGCTTACTTTAGGAAACTCAACGGAAACGGAAGATGCACACGGTGCTGTTATTGAAGAAGTGAAGGTGGACCATTTTCCAAGTCAACAGGAAATAGAAAACGTGTTAAAATCATTTATGGGCGAGATTACACAAGTTCCGCCAATGTATTCTGCTGTAAAGGTAGCAGGTAAAAAGCTATATGAATATGCTCGTGCTAACCAAACTGTTGAACGCCCTTCACGGACAGTGGTTATACATGATATTAATTTTGTTTCAAAAAAACAAGAAGGTAACAAAATAAAATTTAATGTTACGTGTTCAAAAGGAACCTATATCCGAACATTATGTGTTGATATTGGAAGGAAATTAGGGTATCCTGCACATATGTCTCATCTTGTTCGAGAAGAGACTGGAGCAATTAGTAGAGAACACACATTTGATTTTGATACCATTGAAGCGGCATGTGTTAATGGGAATGAACGAGAGTTATTACTTCCCGTTACAGAAGGCTTGACCCATTTAGATACGCTCCAAGTAGATGAAATAACTGAACAAAAGGTATTAAATGGACAAAAGCTATCCCGCCCAGAACAAATAATGGAAACAAAGCCATTTAAAGTAATGCATGGTGATAAATTATTAGCAATCTATCAAATTCATCCTGAGAAGAAGAGTGAAATAAAACCAATTCGCGTATTTAGCGAGTAGTCAAAGCGTAGGTGAGAAAATGGAAACAATAGAGTTGACGTATCCCCATCAGTTCCAAATCGAAGAATTACCAGAAACTATTGCTGCAATTGGATTTTTTGATGGTATACATCGAGGACATCAAGCTGTCATTCAGTATGCAATTGCTAAAGCAAAAGAAACTCAAACGAAAAATGCAGTAATAACGTTTTATCCTCATCCATCTGTCGTACTCAGAAATAATCATGACGTGAAATATATTACACCTCTTAAGGAAAAACAGAAAATACTTGAGGATCTAGGCGTTGATCGCCTTTATATAATTAATTTTAACAAGGAACTTTCTTCATTAAGCCCAGAAGATTTTGTCAATCATTTTATTGTCGGATTAAATATAAAGCATATAGTGGCGGGTTTTGATTTTACATATGGACATAAGGGTAAAGGTAATATGGAAACCATCAGCGAGCATGCTAATGGGAGATTTAATCATACAATGATTGATAAAGTGTCATCAGATAACGAAAAAATTAGTTCTACCAAAATTAGAAGTCTTCTGGATTCAGGTTATGTTGAGCAAGCTAACACCCTACTTGGAAGGTCACTTACTACAAGTGGATTAGTTATTCAAGGGGATAAAAGAGGTAGAGAATTAGGCTACCCTACAGCAAATATTAAGTATAATTCAGAAGCTCATTTGCCTAAACCTGGTATATACGCTGTTCGTATGATAATAGATGGAACTTATCATGAAGGAATGGCAAGTCTTGGGACAAACCCAACCTTTACAGAGGACCGAATTGATTTATCACTGGAAGTATATATTTTTGATTTTGAACAACAGATATATGGAAAAGAAGTAATTGTAGAATGGTATAAATTTATACGTAATGAGGAAAAATTTGATAGTGTGGAAGATTTGGTCGAACGAATGAAGTTAGATGAAGAAGAAATACGTTCTTATTTCGAGAGATAAAGTTAGGAATTATTATTCATTTTGGCTAAACCTTGCATTTTGTTGAAAAAAGATGTACACTTAAACAGTTAAAACCTTCGCTTGGCAAATCGAAACTCCGACGTTTGCTAGGGGACAGGGGTTACTATAATAATAGGAGGTGGCCTAACATGGCTATTACAAAAGAACGTAAAAATGAAATCATTAATGAATACAAAGTTCATGAAAGTGATACTGGTTCACCAGAAGTACAAATCGCTGTACTAACTGCTGAAATCAATACTTTAAATGAGCATTTACGTGTTCATAAGAAGGATCACCATTCACGTCGTGGTCTTTTAAAAATGGTTGGTAAGCGTCGTAACTTACTTAACTACCTACGTAATAAAGACGTAACACGTTACCGTGAGTTAATTAAAAAGCTTGGCTTACGTAGATAATGTAAAAAGCAGGAGTAATCCTGCTTTTTTTCTACGTTTATCCTGTTTTACATACATATAGGTAACACATATTATCAGCAGTCTCTCTTAGGACGCACAGATTTTTACAAAAATCATGAAAAGACATACTGACTTATCATTCGATAGGTAATTAACCAGTGATAAAATTTACATTAGAGTTTAATAAGTATAAAATAAATATAGAAGTGTTTTATGAAAGGAGTTTTAGTAATAATGGCGATTGAAAAACAAGTATTCTCCACAGAAATAGCCGGAAAACCATTTGTTGTTGAAATTGGAGAATTAGCAAAGCAAGCTGGTGGAGCTTGTATGGTGCAATATGGTGATTCGTCTGTTCTTAGTGTTGCCACTGCATCTAAGGAGCCAAAGGATTTGCCTTTCTTTCCATTAACAGTAAATTATGAAGAACGTCTATATGCAGTAGGTAAAATTCCTGGCGGGTTTATCAAAAGAGAAGGTAGACCAAGTGAAAAGGCTATCTTGGCATCAAGATTAATTGACAGACCAATTCGACCTTTATTCCCTGATGGCTTCCGCAATGAAGTACAAGTCATAAGTACAGTAATGAGTGTAGATCAAGACTGCTCTACTGAAATTGCTGCTATGGTTGGTTCATCCATTGCACTATCCATCTCTAATATTCCATTTGAACAACCAATTGCAGGGGTTCATGTTGGTAGAGTTAATGGCGAATTTATTATTAATCCAACTGTTGAGCAAGAGGCCCAGAGCGATATTGAACTAACTGTTGCTGGAACAAAGGATGCAATAAATATGGTTGAAGCAGGTGCAAATGAAGTACCTGAAGAAATAATGCTGGAAGCTATTATGTTTGGTCATAATGAAATTAAGCGACTTGTTGCATTCCAAGAAGAAATTGTACAAGCTATTCAACCCGAAAAATCGGAAGTTGTATTATTTGAACTTGATCAAGAGTTAAAAACAAAAGTAGAAGCTGAAGCACATGAAAAATTACTTGCTGCGATCCAAGTGAAGGAAAAGCATGCAAGAGAAACTGCTATTAGTGAAGTAAAAGCTGATATTTTAACTAGTTATCAGGAAGAAGAATCTGATGTTGTCAAACAAGTAAGTTCTATCCTTGATAAAATGGTTAAAGAAGAAGTACGTCGATTAATAACAAAAGAAAAGATTCGTCCAGATGGTCGTAAACCGGATGAAATACGCCCATTATCTTCCCGAATCGGAGTACTTCCAAGAACACACGGATCTGGTCTATTCACAAGAGGACAAACACAAGCATTAAGTGTATGTACACTGGGTGCACTAGGTGATGTGCAAATTTTAGATGGATTAGATTTAGAAGAATCTAAACGATTTATGCACCACTACAATTTCCCTCAATATAGTGTTGGGGAAACAGGACCAATGCGTGGACCTGGTCGCCGGGAAATAGGGCATGGAGCTCTCGGTGAAAGAGCACTAGAAAAAGTAATTCCTTCAGAGAAGGATTTTCCATATACAATGCGACTAGTATCAGAAGTGTTAGAATCAAATGGTTCAACGTCTCAGGCGAGTATTTGTGCAAGTACATTAGCTATGATGGATGCAGGTGTACCGATAAAAGCACCAGTTGCAGGTATCGCAATGGGACTTGTTAAATCTGGCGATGATTATACGATTCTAACAGATATTCAAGGAATGGAAGATGCATTAGGCGATATGGACTTTAAGGTTGCTGGAACTGAAAAAGGTGTTACAGCGCTACAAATGGACATCAAAATTGATGGTCTTTCAAGAGAAATCCTAGAAGAAGCCCTTACTCAAGCGAAAAAAGGACGTATGCAAATTTTAGAAAGTATGATGAAAACAATCTCTAAGCCGAAAGAGCAATTATCAGAATATGCTCCAAAGATTTTAACAATGAGTATTAATCCAGATAAGATCCGAGATGTAATAGGGCCAAGCGGTAAGCAAATCAATAAGATTATTGAAGAAACTGGCGTTAAGATTGATATTGAACAAGATGGTAGTGTCTTCATTTCATCAACAGATCCAGAAATGAATGAAAAAGCTAAAAATATTATTGAAGATATTGTACGAGAAGTAGAAGTTGGTCAAGTCTACTTAGGTACAGTGAAACGTATTGAAAAGTTTGGTGCATTTGTAGAAATCTTCAAAGGTAAAGATGGGTTAGTTCATATTTCAGAACTTGCTGAAGAGAGAACAAATAAAGTTGAAGATGTTGTTAAGATTGGTGATCAGATTATGGTAAAAGTAAAAGAAATTGATCATCAAGGAAGAGTTAACCTTTCTCGTAAAGCTGTTCTAAAAGAACAGAAAGAGAAAGCTGAAAAATCAACACTGTAATATTAATAAGAAGCTGGAAATCCAGTTTCTTTTTTTATTACATAGATATTCCTCAATATATTAGCTTATGCATTCCATCTCATGAAAAGGATACATAAAGGTACCAATACTTATGCATAATTGGATCGTGTTTCTGCTTTAGATTTTCATATCTTGTCCTCCTCACTCATATAAATGAGAGGGAGGAGTGATTATATGTATAACTATCGGAATTATATTAACTTAGTTGTTTTTGTAATTATTGTACTGCTTTCATTTAATATAAATGTTAATCCTTTCAAAATGGAAGATGAAGCTGTTTTTTCTCAACTTCCTGTCGTTAAATCTGAGGAAGATCCACTTTATAAAGAAATCCAAGAAAAAAGTACTTCCTATCATGATGAACCAAAAGATGCTTATATCGATCCTGTATGGAAAAAAACACCTGGGAGAAATGGGCGCCAAGTTGATGTAGATGCATCGTATTTGAGAATGAAAAAAGAAGGTAAATTTAATGAGAATTTACTTGTCTATAAACAAATAGCACCAAAGATTTCACTCGAGGATTTAGAAGCAGCTCCAATATACCGTGGTCATCCAGATAAGCAGATGGTATCTTTTTTAATCAATGTATCCTGGGGAACAGAGCATATCCCTGAAATCCTAAACATCCTTAATGAACATAAAATAAAAGCAACGTTTTTTCTTGAAGGGAAATGGGCTAAGGATAATGTAGATTATGTGAAAATGATTTTGGAACAAGGACATACTATTGGTAACCATGCTTACAATCACCCAGATATGGCAAGATTAAGTAGAACAGAGATTGTAAACCAAATAAAGGATACCAATGATGTAATTTATGCGATTACCGGTAAGAGGCCAAAGTGGTTTGCCCCACCTAGTGGGAGCTTCTCAGAAGAAGTGGTTGTTGTTGCGGATGAGTTAAAGATGAATACAATCTTATGGACGGTAGACACCGTAGATTGGAAGAATCCGACAGTAAATGTTATGATTAATCGAGTGATGGGAAAAATCCATCCAGGTGCAACCATATTAATGCATCCCACTCCTTCTATTGTTCAAGGACTACCATCACTAATAAAAGAAATTAAAGCGAAAGACTATAAAATAGGTACTATTGATAAATTATTATCTGAAACTCGATAGTTTTTACAGGAGGAACTAATTTGATTGAAAAACATACTAGTAATAATGGCATTCGCATTGTCTTAGAAAAAATACCAGCAGTTAGATCAGTTACAATTGGTATTTGGGTAAGGACGGGTTCAAGAAACGAAAATGAATTAAATAATGGAATCTCACACTTTTTGGAGCACATGTTTTTTAAAGGTACAGAAACACGCTCAGCGTCAGATATTGCCGAAGCTTTCGATGCAATTGGTGGACAGGTTAATGCCTTTACTTCAAAAGAATATACTTGTTTTTATGCTAGGGTCCTAGATACTCATAAAGATTATGCATTAGAAGTTTTGGCAGATATGTTCTTTAATTCGGCATTTGATCCGGAGGAAATGGAACGTGAAAAAAAAGTAGTATATGAAGAAATAAAAATGTATGAGGATACACCAGATGACATTGTACACGATTTATTAGCAAGAGCGTCCTATGGACGTCATCCATTAGGGTTTCCTATTTTAGGAACAGAAGATCATTTAAAAACATTTACTCCTGATACGTTAAGAGAATATATACATACGCAATATATACCAGAGAATGTAGTTGTCTCGGTAGCTGGGAATGTAGAAACTGATTTTATATCGAGAGTGGAGAGCTATTTTGGTCATTACGGTTCCATATTTGAGCGTTCAAAAATTCAGAAGCCTAATTTCTTAAGTGAAAAAATTGAGCGTCATAAAGATACAGAACAAGCTCATTTATGCATCGGTTACAACGGTTTACCGTTAGGAGCAAAGAATATTTACAGCTTAATTATTTTAAATAATGTTCTTGGCGGCAGCATGAGTTCAAGACTGTTCCAAGAAGTCCGGGAAAAGCGAGGACTTGCATACTCCGTATTCTCTTATCACTCTTCTTTCTTAGATCATGGTTTATTAACCATATACGCTGGAACAGGGAAGGACCAATTACCACTATTACAAGAAACTATCGAAAGTACAATCCTATCCATGAAGGAAAAAGGGTTAAACGATAAAGAGTTAAGAAATAGTAAGGAACAATTAAAAGGCAGTCTAATGCTAAGTTTGGAAAGCACGAATAGTCGAATGAGTAGAAATGGAAAAAATGAACTCCTCTTACAGCGTCATCGTTCCTTAGACGAAATGATTCAAGAAATTGATGCGGTGAGTCATGATTCTATTCGCGAGGTAATTGATTTTACATTTGGTGTTGAACCTTCAACAGCATTAATTGCACCAAAAATAGTTTAAATATCAATTAAAATAAATAGGCTTTTCCTAATAGATTTTTGCTATTCCTGGAATTTACCTATTTGTAGATATAAGCTGTGCGGTAACAACTATTGTCTTCTCCATAATTTAAATTGAGTAGTGAAGTGTTACGATACCGCTCCGGCAGAATACTCCGCTTTCACTTCCAGTAAAGGGGCGACATCTGCTCGAAAATACCTTCGCAGTGTCTGCCTTGCCGCGGGCACGGCCTCAACCAGGGTACTACTTGAACATGCATCTTTTGCGGGTCTTCGGACAAGTTCTATTCCCGCAGGACAAGGAAAGCTTCGGCAGCATTAACATCGCAAGAAGAAAATTGTTTTTTATTTTTCGAGGAGGCTCACCAGCCGCCCGCGGAAAGCTGAGTGTATTTCCATAGCGGGTATGTTGTTCTAACTAAATTCCTAGTACCGCACAGTTTCAATAAACTGTAGGAATACAGCCAATATACAACTAAAAATTTGTAATTGAGAGCATATCATTGGGTTTTCCTATTGATATGCTATTTTATTATAGATAAGGGATTTTCTATTGTAGTTTCGGTGGTCTTTTCTTAATAATTTATTACATAACTGTTTCGTGTTATAGAATATGGATAACGAAAATTAGTGTGACATTTTCTAACTTTTATTGGTAATTAACTTGAATAGTTAGTCTTGATACAGATAGAAGAGTACTAATTATAACTTCACAGACCCAAGTAGCAGATGAGGGAATACCAGGTATTCTTAAGCATATATATGAAGTAACCGTAAGATATGGAGGTGGATGAATGCGTTATAATGATATTAGCAATAAAGAAATAGTTAATATTTCCAATGGAAAACGTTTAGGAGTTCTGGGGCAAACCGATTTGGAGATTGATGAGCACACTGGTCAAATACACTCCTTTATCTTACCAAACTATAAATGGTTTGGATTGAAAAAAGAAGGTGAAGTAGCCAAGATACACTGGAATTCAATCCGTAAAATTGGTGAGGATATGATTATGATTGAAGCAGAATAATTTGGGTAAGGGCTAGTATCGGAGTAAAGATACTAGCCTTTTTTCTGTATTTTACCAACAAATATTCACTAACCGCCTATTAGAACATAAGCTATTAAGAAAAATGATTTAACTAACTATGAAAAACAATGTTGTCATGGATCTATTTATTCTGAAGTTGGAGGGTGTTCTTAGTAATGAAATTATTAATAGCTGTAATAGGCGGGGATGCGAGATATTTAGAATTAATTAGGCAGCTACAAGCTATTGAAAATATAGAACTTATTTTGGTCGGCTATGATAAGTTGGAACAAAGCTTTACCGGGTTAAACCAGACTGAATTCGAAGATCTAAATTGTGAGGAATTAGATATTGTCATATTACCAATCACAGGTACTGATGAGGAAGGAAAAGTTGAAACTGTTTTTTCTATAGAAGAAATTCGCATTACGGAAGCCTGGTTCCGTAGATTAAAAGAGAAGGCGGTAGTATTTACAGGAATAGCGAACGACCACTTAACGGAAATAACAACAAAGACTAAAACATCGTTAATCCCTTTACTAGACCGAGATGATGTGGCAATTTACAATTCAATTCCGACAGCTGAAGGAACTATTATGATGGCAATTGAGAATACGGATTATACGATTCATTCTTCAAGAGTAATTGTTACAGGGTTTGGTAGAGTTGGTAATACTGTTGCTAATAAGTTTGCTGCTTTAGGTGCAAAGGTATCTGTAGCAACAAGAAAATCAACGGATCTTGCTAGAATTACAGAAATGGGATTAACTCCAATTGAACTAAATAAATTACCAGAGTATACAAGTGAATGTGATTTGTTAATTAATACGATACCGGCAATGGTTATTACAAAGGAAGCGATACAAAATCTTCCATCAAATGCAGTGATTATTGATTTGGCATCAAAACCTGGTGGAACGGATTTTGACTACGCAAAACAAAGAGGAATAGAAGCTATTTTAGCTCGTAGTTTGCCTAGTATTGTAGCACCTAAAACAGCTGGTAAAATACTTGCAGACGTTATTATTCAAATATTAACAAAGGAAAAGGAGTTATTGGGATGGACTTAAAAGGGAAAAGAATTGGTTTTGGAGTTACTGGCTCCCACTGCACATATGAAGCGGTTTTCGGTCCAATGGAACGTTTGATGGAACTTGGTGCAGAAGTTGTTCCAGTGGTAACTTACACAGTTGCAAATATTGATACAAAGTTTGGAAAGGCTAAGGATCATATTGCAAGAATTGAAGAAATTACTGGTAAAGAGGTAATATCAACGATGCCAGGTGCTGAACCACTTGGACCCAAAAACCCTCTAGATTGTATGGTAATCGCTCCGATAACAGGTAATTCCATGAGTAAGTTTGCTAATGCCCAAACTGATTCTCCACCATTAATGGCTGCGAAAGCAACCATGAGAAACGGTAGTCCCGTAGTGTTAGGAATTTCTACAAATGATGCTTTAGGGTTGAATGGCGTTAATTTAATGCGCCTAATGTCTAGTAAATTTATATACTTTGTACCTTTTGGTCAGGATGACCCTTATAAAAAGCCGAATTCTTTAGTAGCAAAGATGGATTTATTACCAGATTCAATTAAATCTGCTTTAGAAGGTAAACAATTGCAACCAGTTTTAATTCCATTCTCAGAATAGTTTATGATAAAATAAAATCTTAAGAATTAAAGTGATTTTGAAAATTAAATTATCCGTCTGAGGAAGGAGTCATCATCATGACACAAAAAACTTATAATGTAGCGGTAGTTGGTGCAACAGGTGCAGTAGGTCAAAAAATTGTAAAACTATTAGAGGAAAAGAATTTTCCGGTCCAACAATTAAAGCTTCTCTCCTCAAAGCGTTCAGCTGGTACTACGGTTGATTTTAAGGGTAATGAAATAACTGTCGAAGAAGCAACGAATGATAGTTTTATAGATATAGATATAGCTTTGTTTTCTGCTGGAGGAGCGGTTTCAAAACAATTAGCTCCTGAAGCAGTTAAACGAGGTGTTGTTGTCGTGGATAATACAAGTGCTTATCGTATGGATGAGAATGTACCACTTGTCGTTCCGGAGGTAAATGGAGAAGATTTAGCTAATCATAAAGGCATCATAGCTAATCCAAATTGTTCTACCATTCAGATGGTAGCTGCTCTTAAACCAATACAAGATGCCTTTGGTTTAAAAAGAGTGATTGTTTCGACGTATCAGGCTGTGTCTGGTGCAGGAAATCAAGCAGTTGAAGAGTTACGATCACAAGCTGAAAATTTCTTAAATGAGGAAGAAATAAATCCAGAATTATTACCAGTAAAAGCGGATAAAAAGCATTACCCAATTGCTTTTAACGCATTACCTCAAATTGATTTGTTCCAAGATAATGGATATACATTTGAGGAAATGAAAATGATTAACGAAACAAAGAAAATCATGCATGCCCCCGAACTTCAGGTTACTGCTACTTGTGTTCGTCTTCCGTTTTTCACTTCTCATGCTGAAAGTGTATATATTGAAGTAGAGCAAGAAGGTTTAACCACGGAAGACTTATGGAGAGTATTAAGTAATGCAGATGGTATAACATTACAGGATGATCCTAGTGAGCAAGTTTATCCAACGCCACTCAGTGCTGCTGGTAAAACGGATGTGTTTGTTGGTCGAGTAAGAAAAGACTTGGATCAGGATAATGGTTTCCATATGTGGGTGGTATCTGACAACTTGCTTAAAGGTGCTGCATGGAATACAGTACAGATAGCTGAACGTGTTCTAGAAAAGGGGATGCTATTAAAATAAACTAAAGTTAGGTAGAGGTGTCAAAGTGTGCAGATATTAGTTCAAAAATTTGGTGGAACTTCTGTACAAGATAAACAATCTAGGGAACATGTAATTAACCATATAGAAAAAGCAGTAATAGATGGTTTTAAGCTTGTAGTCGTTGTATCTGCATTAGGTAGGAGGCCGAGTGCCTATGCAACTGATTCTCTTTTAGATTTAGTTGATTTTCCAGAGCATTCTATCACAAGTCGAGAACTGGATATGCTTATGGCTTGTGGAGAGATTATTTCCTCTGTTGTATTATCAAATGAATTAAAAAAGAAATCGATAAAATCTGTTGCGTTAACTGGAGCGCAAGCTGGTATTTTAACAAATGCAGATTATAATCAAGCAAAAATAAAAGAAGTTAATCCAACACGTATACAGAATGAATTTAAACAATACGATGTAGTAGTAGTGGCAGGCTTTCAAGGAAAAAATGCACTTGGAGAACTCACAACTCTAGGTCGTGGTGGAAGCGATACATCAGCCGCTGCGTTAGGTGCTGCGCTGAAAGCAAGTAGAATTGAAATATTTACAGATGTTAATGGGATCATGACAGCAGATCCAAGAGTAGTAAAAAACGCACGTGCATTAGATATTGTGTCCTATCGGGAGATATGCAACCTAGCATATCAAGGTGCTAAAGTGATACATCCAAGAGCGGTGGAAATAGCGATGCATGCAAAAGTTCCAATTCTTGTTCGCTCAACATATGAAAAAAGTGGAGGAACTTTAGTAACCACAGAAACTAGTAAAACTCTAGGAGTGGATGTGTCTGATCGCTTAGTAACAGGGATAGCTCATCTAGCAAATATTTCACAGATAAAAGTTCAAACCAAGGAAAAAGAAGCCTATCGAATGCAATCCGAAGTATTTAGAGCAATGGCAGATGCTGGAATATCAATCGATTTTATTAATATATATCCTACGGGTGTGGTTTACACTGTACCAGATGTACAAACGAAGAAGGCAACTGCAATACTAAAAGAGAACGGCTTCAAGCCGAACGTAATGAAGGACTGCACAAAGGTTTCTGTAGTTGGTGCCGGTATGACAGGTGTTCCTGGGGTTGCCTCAAGAATTGTGCAGGCATTAACTGGGCAAGGAGTTCAAATATTACAATCTGCTGATAGCCACACTACAATTTGGGTCTTGATTCCCAACAAAGATGTTTATAAAGCCGTAAACGCTTTGCACGAGGAATTCAATTTATCTAGGGAATCGACAATTTTACATGATTTTCTAACAGAAAGGTGAGTTTATATGAACTTTGGTAAAATTTTAACTGCTATGATTACACCATTCGATGAAAATGGGGAAATCAACTTTGATGAAACAACAAAATTAGTTAACTATCTGCTAGAAAATGGTACAGAAGGATTAGTAGTTGCTGGTACTACAGGTGAATCTCCTACACTCACAACAAAAGAAAAGATTGCACTATTCTCACACGTTGTTAAAATTGTCGATAAACGTGTACCGGTAATCGCAGGTACAGGTGGAAATAATACAAAAAGCTCCATTGAATTAACGAAGGAAGCAGAGAGATGTGGCGTTGATGCTATTATGCTTGTTGCCCCGTACTATAATAAACCAAACCAACGTGGATTGTATGAACACTTTAAAGCAATAGCTAATGAGACGTCACTTCCAGTAATGTTATATAATATACCCGGTCGTTCTGTAGTTAAGATGACTTCTGAAACTATCATCGAATTAAGCAAGATTGAAAACATTGTTTCTGTAAAAGAAGCAAGTGGAGATTTAGATCAAGCAGCTATCATTATTGAGAATACTAGTGAGGATTTTACAGTATACAGTGGGGATGATGGTCTTACTTTACCTATGCTGGCTATAGGTGGAGATGGGATTGTCTCAGTTGCATCCCATGTTATAGGAAATGAAATGCAAGAAATGGTTCAAGCATTTAACGATGGAAATATCAAAAGTGCAGCCTCAATTCATCGTAAGTTATTGTCGATTATGAACGGATTGTTCGAAGCACCATCACCTACACCTGTAAAAGCCGCTCTAGTTCTTAAAGGGATTAATCCTGGAGGAGTTCGCCTTCCTCTAGTTCCACTAACAGAAGTTGAGGAAAACAACGTAAGAACGCTATTAGAGAGCCTAAACAAATAAGTAGTTTAAGTACAGTGTATTAATTATTTTCCTTTCAAATGACTATCAAATTTGGTAGTCATTTTTTAATTTTTTGTTGATTTATATTGGTAAAACCCATTCCTAGTTACAAATTATTAATCCACCGGTTTGAACGACACTTTGGGGAATCACTTCAAAGTGAGAATTTATTTACAGTTTCTCGTTCATACTATATCTATAGTTATTTTTGAAAGGAGTGCATTTCATGATGAATAAAGATGCAGAAAAAAAAGAGGATCAAGAAGAACAAGAGGAACAATCAGGTCCATCATCTCTAGTACAGAAGATTCAAGCACTTGGTCAAACGAACGTTCCACAAGCACCAGATTCAAATGTACATGTTCTATCGATTATTGGACAAGTAGAAGGACATATACAATTACCACCACAAAATAAAACAACAAAATATGAACACTTATTGCCTCAATTAATTGCAATCGAGCAAAATCCTAAAATAGAAGGTGTAATAATATTATTAAATACAGTTGGAGGGGACGTAGAAGCAGGCCTGGCTCTATCGGAAATGATTGCTTCATTATCTAAGCCAACAGTATCAATTGTACTTGGTGGTGGACACTCTATTGGGGTACCTATTGCGGTTTCGACTGATTACTCCTTTATCGTGCCAACTGCTACGATGACGATTCATCCTGTTCGCCTAACAGGTCTTGTAATTGGTGTACCACAGACTTTTGAGTATCTAGATAAAATGCAAGAAAGAGTAATTAATTTTGTCGTCAAACATTCTAATATTCAAGAAGAAAAATTTAAGGATTTAATGTTTGCAAAAGGAAATTTAACTCGGGACATTGGAACAAATGTTATTGGTACAGATGCAGTTGAGTATGGCTTGATTGACGAAGTTGGTGGTGTAAAAGAGGCAATGGTAAAAATCAACGAATTTATAACTCAAGCAAAAGGGAACGGAGAACAGGAGGTTATCCAATAATGATATTGTATACACCATTATCTGAATCTGATATCTTTCCTACAGCTGAAAATGTTTACACAAACCGCCAATGTGTTACATATGACGGGAGAACTGTTTTTGTCGAAAAAAACAGTAATGGTGAGTATCAACTCGTACAATTATTGTCGACAGATCCACAAGACTACCTAAATGATAAGTATATACCTGGCTCTATATTATCCTAATATAAATCGTTAAATTTGTTTGAATATGGTATACTATTAATAATCAACAAGATGATAATACCCTTGCCAAAACTTGGCAGGGGTTTAAATTTCAGAACAGCAGTGAAGTGTAAGAGGTGAGCATATGGCGAAGAAGAGAAGAAGAAAAAAGAAGAAAAATTCACTGAAAAAACAAGTACAGTTTGAACTGCTTGGCCTATTATTCATTTTTCTAGCAATCTTTGGAAGTGGTGCTAGTGCAATAAGTGATGGAGCGATTCCTGGTGGTTTAGAACATATTTTTCGATTTTTCTTAGGGATATGGTACTTTACTGCGTCTCTATTTTTACTTGTAATTGGTGCATATTTAGTTATTAAGAGACGTTATCCAAACTTTTTACATAAGAAAATGATAGGATTTTATATTATTTTACTAGGAACCTTGCTCTATACTCATATTCAAACGTATGAGAGTTTACTAGCAACTTCAAGCGATTCTTCAATTTTAAGAGCAACTTGGGATAATTTTTTTAATTTTGTTGGAGATAACTCATCGGCAGGTCAAATAGGTGGTGGAATGATTGGAGCATTCCTGTTTGCATTTTGTTATTATTTATTTTCATCTGTTGGAGCACAGATTGTCGCTATTTTTTCTATCGTAATTGGTCTAATCTTCCTGACCGAGTTTTCAATAGGTGATTTCTTTACTAAAATTGGAAAACAAAGTAAACATAAGATAAAGAAACTAAAAGAAAGAGTGAAACCAGGTCAACATAAGAAAAAGAATAAAAACAAAGATGAAGAACTAGATGATAGACTCGTAACCATGGATCCGATAATAGAGACAAAAGCAGAAGAATTTCCTGATGTTACTTATGCTTTTGAAGAACATATTGCTCCTAAGACTAATGTAGTTGAACAGCAAGAGAGTAAAAAAGAAATTGAAGAAGATCCAGAAGATGATGTAGAAGTAATGCCCATGGCAGAAGTGGAAAATCCTGAATACATTTTGCCATCACCAAACTTACTAATTGAACCGGCACATAACTCACAATATCATGATAAGGCCCAGATACAGTCGGTAGTAAGAAAGTTAGAAAGAACCTTCCATAGTTTTGGAGTAAAAGCAAGAGTTACAAAGGTAAACGTTGGCCCCGCAGTGACAAAGTATGAAGTTTACCCAGAAGCAGGTGTGAAAGTTAGTAAGATTGTTAGTTTACATGATGATTTAGCACTTGCCCTTGCAGCGAAGGATATTCGTATTGAAGCTCCAATTCCAGGTAAATCAGCAGTTGGTATTGAAGTACCAAACCAAGAAATTGCTATGGTATCACTTCGGGAAGTATTAGATAGTACAGGAACTAACCAATCTTCTAAACTATTAGTTGGTCTCGGAAAAGATATTTCAGGTGATGCCGTATATACTGAGTTAAATAAGATGCCACATTTATTAATCGCAGGTGCAACAGGTAGTGGTAAAAGTGTCTGTGTGAATGGCATTATTACAACCATCTTAATGCGTGCTAAGCCGCATGAAGTAAAAATGATGATGATTGACCCGAAAAAGGTAGAATTAAATGTCTATAATGGCATCCCACATTTATTAGCACCAGTTGTAACGGATCCAAAAAAAGCATCCCGTGCTCTGAAAAAAGTTGTCGCGGAGATGGAAAGACGGTATGAATTATTTTCAGATACTGGGACAAGAAATATAGAGGGATATAATGAATATATTCGAAAATATAATCGGACAGTAGATGACAATGACGGACAGCCAAATCTTCCTTATATTGTCGTGATTGTTGATGAGTTGGCTGATCTAATGATGGTTGCATCTAGTGATGTAGAGGATTCAATTACTAGACTTGCACAGATGGCAAGGGCAGCTGGTATTCACTTAATTATTGCAACACAAAGACCGTCGGTGGATGTTATTACAGGGGTAATAAAAGCAAATATTCCATCACGAATTGCCTTTAGTGTATCTTCATCAACAGATTCCCGAACAATTCTAGACTCAGGGGGAGCTGAAAAACTTCTTGGTCGTGGGGATATGTTATTCTTACCTGTCGGTTCTTCTAAACCAATACGTGTTCAAGGGGCATTTTTATCGGATGAAGAAGTAGAAAGAATTGTTGATCATTGTATCGAACAACAAAAAGCTAGTTATCAAGAGGAAATGATTCCTGAGGAAACCAATGACATGGTGGAAGAAGTCGATGATGAACTGTATGATGATGCAGTACAACTCATAACAGAAATGCAAAGTGCAAGTGTCTCTATGTTACAAAGAAGATTTCGTATTGGTTATACTAGGGCCGCTCGTTTGATAGATGCAATGGAAGCAAGAGGGATTGTAGGCCCATACGAGGGAAGTAAGCCACGTACCGTATTGGTATCTCAAACCGAAGAAAAAACTTCATAGAAATGTTAGTATAGAATAAGGACTAGGTGATACTGTATAACTATATCGTGTCATCTTGTCCTTTACTAATTTGAAAAGAGAAGAGCCATATTTTTGTGACTTTTCTATACATTGGAACCGCTATATGACTGCTTTTTAACTGGTTTCGATCTATATAGTATAACATTTAAAAATAAAGTATTGATTTTTTAACAAAACTATTTATTTGTTTTGAAATTAATGATATATTATTCAAGGTATGGTTGTCAGTATTTGTCGGAAATCCTACATACTCGAGGTTATAGAGCAAATACTAGGGGGTTCTTTATGTCAATTAAGTCTGACTCTAGGCATTTATATTTACAAGTTATCGACAAAATTAAACATGATATTGAAACCGGTATATATAATGCGAATGAAAAGCTTCCTTCAGAATTCGAGCTTTCTAAAAATTTAGGTGTATCTAGAGCTACATTAAGAGAAGCCCTTCGATTGTTAGAAGAAGATAATGTTGTAACGAGAAAACATGGGGTTGGTACATTCGTTAATCCAAAGCCAATTGTTTCATCCGGTATTGAACAACTAACTAGTGTTACCTATATGATCGAACAAGCTGGTAAGAAACCTGGATCACAGTACTATTCAACAGAAATAATAGAACCAACGGAGGAAGAACGACAAAAATTTAAACCCTATGATTTAGCTAAGCTTGTAAAGATTGAGCGGATTCGTACAGCAGATGGGAAACCGGTGGTCTTTTGTATTGATAAACTACCACAGGGTTTAATTCCAAATGAAGCAGCCCATAGGGAAGATTCATTGTTTAAGATCATAGAAGAACACGCTAGTAATCGAATCAGCTATGCAATAACTTATATTGAACCTGTTGGTTACCACGAAAAAATTTTTAATATATTAAACTGCGATTTTGATCAATCCCTATTATTACTGAAACAAATGCATTATACAGAAGACGATGAACCAGTTTTATATTCTTTAAACTATTTTCGTTCTGATGTATTTAGTTTCCATGTATTAAGGAAACGTATATAAATTTCCTAACCTTTTAGGGGGTGATTTCGGGACTTTTGTAGGAAAAGTAACATAGTAGTACATTACTAAAAATACTTATTTAAATTCTTTATGGGGGTAATATTCATGAAAAAATTAAGCTTTTTGTTAGTGTTAATCCTTGGATTAGGATTACTTTTAGCTGCATGTGGTGGCGGAGACGACAACAAAGACAGCGGTAACAAAGATAACGCTGGAGATGATGCTACAAATGAAGAAGCTACAGATTTTAAAGTTGGTATGGTAACAGACCTTGGTGGAGTTGATGACAAATCATTTAACCAATCGTCTTGGGAAGGTTTAAAATCATTTGGTGAGAAGAATGGTCTAACTGAAGGTGAAGGCTTTGCTTATGAACAATCAAATAGTAAAGAAGATTACATTCCAAACTTAACGCGTCTTGTGCGTAATGATTTTGATTTAGTTTATGGAATTGGTTTTGAACTTAAAGAGGATTTAACAACGATTGCAGAACAAAATTCAGATACACACTTTGGTATTGTTGATGATGTTATCGATTTACCAAACGTTGTAAGTATTACATTTAAAGAACATCAAGGATCATTCCTTGTTGGGGTTGCTGCAGCATTAAAAACAAAAACAAATAAACTTGGGTTTGTTGGGGGAATCGATTCTCCTTTAATTAATAAATTTGAAGCTGGTTTTATTGCTGGTGCAAAGTCTGTAAATCCGGATATCGAAGTTGATGTACAATATGCTGAAAGCTTTGGGGACCCAGCAAAAGGTAAATTAATTGCTACAAATATGTATAACAATGGTGTTGATATCATTTATCATGCTTCTGGTGCAACTGGAAACGGTGTATTTAACCAAGCGAAAGACTTGAAGCAAAATGATCCTGATAGTGAAATTTGGGTAATCGGTGTTGACCGTGACCAGCATGAAGAAGGTAAGGTTGGCGATACTAACGTAACACTTACTTCTATGATTAAACGTGTAGATGTAGCTGTTGAAGATGTTGCAACAAAGTCAATGAATGGTGAGTTCCCTGGCGGTGAGCTTCTAGAATTTGGTATTGAAGAAGATGGTATTGGTTATGCAACTACAAATAAAGATGCTATGACTGAAGAAATTATTAGCACTGTTGATGAGTGGAAAGAAAAACTTCTAAACGGTGAAGTAGTAGCTCCTACTACTCGTGAAGAATTAGAAACATTCTTAGAAAGCCTTTAAAAAGCATGGAAAAGGCCTTTAATGGTCTTTTCCTATCTTTTTTTACATTAAAATCTTCAAATGAAGAAGATGTTTGGCGTCTTTTTCATTTGGTGATTTTATACTAATGAAATCCTAAATATTATATAAACTATTGATTGATAATTAAAGAGGGGTGACATTTGTGGAATACGTGATTGAAATGTTGAATATCCGTAAAGAATTTCCGGGTATAGTTGCAAACGATAACATTACAGTCCAGTTAAAAAAAGGGGAGATTCACGCGCTTTTAGGAGAGAATGGTGCTGGAAAGTCCACTTTAATGAACGTATTATTTGGGTTATACCAACCTGAGGCAGGAGAAATCCGAGTAAAAGGTGAAAAAGTTAATATCACAAACCCGAATATTGCAAATGAACTAGGGATTGGAATGGTTCACCAACATTTTATGCTTGTAGAACCTTTTACCGTTACACAAAATATTATCCTAGGAAGTGAACCAAAGGGTATCTTTGGTAGTATCAATATTAAGAAAGCGGAAAAAGAGATTCAAGAGATTTCAGACCGTTATGGATTAAAGGTAGATCCATCTGCAAAGATTAGTGATATTTCAGTTGGTATGCAGCAACGTGTAGAAATATTAAAAACTCTATATCGTGGTGCTGAGGTGCTAATTTTTGATGAACCTACCGCAGTTTTAACGCCACAAGAAATACATGAACTGATGGATATTATGAAGTCTCTAGTAAAAGAAGGTAAATCAATTATTTTAATCACACACAAGTTAAAAGAGATTATGGAAGTTTGTGATCGTTGTACCGTTATTCGTAAAGGTCAAGGAATCGGGACTGTTGAAGTGAAAGATTCGAATCCAGATGAACTTGCTTCACTAATGGTAGGACGCGAAGTTAACTTTAAAACGGAGAAAAAACCTTCAAATCCTAAAGACATAGTACTTCATATAGAAAATCTATTTGTTCAGGATGTTAGAAAAGTAGATTTAGTTAAAGGTTTAAATCTAGATGTACGTGCTGGTGAGATTGTGGGGATTGCTGGTGTTGATGGGAATGGACAATCTGAGCTCATAGAAGCCATAACAGGACTGACGAAATCCCGCTCAGGAAAGATTAAATTAAAAGAAAAAGATATTACGAATCTGAGTCCAAGAAATGTAACAAAAAGTGGATTAGGCCATATTCCGCAAGATAGACATAAATATGGATTAGTACTTGATTATCCTATTGGCGCTAATATGGTTCTGCAGACGTACTACAAAAAACCATATTCAAAAGTTTCCGTATTGAACTATAATGAAATTTACGATAAAGCAAAAGAACTTATTAAAGAATATGATGTTAGGACTCCAAGTGAGTTTACTCCTGCTCGTGCACTATCTGGAGGAAATCAGCAAAAGGCTATTATTGGACGAGAAATTGACCGTTCTCCTGACTTGTTAATTGCAGCGCAACCAACACGTGGTCTTGATGTTGGAGCAATCGAATTTATTCATAGGAAATTAATTGAAGAACGAGATAAAGGCCGAGCTGTTTTACTCGTATCCTTTGAACTGGACGAGATTATGAATGTAAGTGATCGTATCGCGGTAATGTTTGACGGGAAAATAGTTGCTAATCTGAAACCTGAAGAAACAGATGAACAAGAGCTTGGACTATTGATGGCAGGTAGCACAACAAATGAGGCAGGTGATTCAAGTGAAGTCAAATAATCGTTTGTTTGGTATTCTCGTACCCATTATTTCCGTTCTACTTGGATTAATTGTTGGTGCCATTATCATGCTTATTTCTGGACATAATCCTATAGAAGGATACATTGCCTTATGGAATGGTGCTTTTTATGATGAATTTACAATAGGTGAAACAATTAGGAGAATAACACCACTTATTTTAACTGGTCTTGCGATTGCTTTTGCATTTCGTTCGGGACTATTTAATATCGGTGCTGAAGGACAGGTTATCATTGGTTGGCTTGCGGCAGTATGGGTTGGTCTTATAGTTGACGCACCAATGATTATTCACCTACCACTTGCAGTTTTAGCAGGTGCTCTTGCAGGTGGGCTTTGGGGATTCGTTCCTGGGTTATTAAAAGCAAAACTTGGTGTTCATGAGGTTATCGTTACGATCATGATGAACTATATTGCGTTATACGTTTCCAATGAGATTGTTCGTTCTGTTTTGACAGATCATGATACATCAACTGAAAAAATTGCTGCAACAGCATCCCTAGGATCAGAATGGTTACAGGCTTTAACTTTTTATTCTCGTATGCATTATGGTATTTTAATTGCCTTATTTGCAGCATTAATCATGTGGTTTATTATCGACCGCACAACGATTGGCTATGAATTAAAAGCAGTTGGTTTTAACCGCCATGCTTCTAAATATGCTGGTATGAATGTTAGTAAAAATATTATCTTATCCATGGTAATATCTGGTGCCTTTGCTGGTCTAGCTGGTGTAATGGAAGGACTAGGAACGTATGGTAATGTTTCTGTAATATCAGGATTTACAAATCTTGGTTTTGATGGGATCGCAGTTGCATTACTTGGTGCGAATAATCCTTTAGGGGTTGTCCTAGCCGCAATCCTATTCGGAGTATTAAAAGAAGGGGCAGGAGAAATGCCTAGTGCTGGTGTACCAACTGAACTCGTTGATATTATCATTGCTATCATTATCTTCTTTGTTGCTTCAAGCTATATTATTCGCTGGGCATTAACTCGCTTTAAAAAGGAGGGGAAATAAATGCTCGATATCTTAGCATCAATTGTACCAACAGTTTTATTCTTCTCAGCACCACTTATATTTACTGCATTAGGTGGGGTTTTTAGTGAACGCTCAGGAGTTATTAACATTGGATTAGAAGGTTTAATGGTAATGGGTGCTTTTGTTGGTATCGTCTTTAACCTTGCATTTGCAGATGTTTTTGGTGGATTAACTCCTTGGATTTCTATTATTGTTGCGATGGTAGCAGGAGCTCTATTCTCTGTTATTCATGCTGTAGCTTCGGTTTCATTTAGAGCTGACCAAACAGTTAGCGGTGTTGCGATTAACATGCTAGCACTTGGGGTAGGGGTTTACTTGACAAAGGTTTGGTATGGAAAAGGGCAAACAGACATGGTTGCTGAGCCATTTAATTCTCAAACCATACCAGTTCTTTCGAAAATCCCGATTATTGGACCTATCTTTTTTGAAGGTGTTTATGTTACTTCTTACGTTGCAATTATAGTTGCTTTTATTGCATGGTTCGTCTTATACAAAACAGCTTTTGGATTACGTCTACGTGCCGTTGGGGAGCATCCTATGGCTGCAGATACAAACGGAATTAATGTTTCAAAAATGCGTTATATTGCCGTAATACTCTCTGGAGCATTAGGTGGATTAGGTGGCTCTGTGTTTGCCTTAACAATCGTGTCAAACTTCTCTCATGCAACGATTGTTGGACAAGGATTTATGTCACTAGCAGCTGTTATCTTTGGTAAATGGCATCCACTTGGTGCAATGGGAGCTGCATTATTCTTTGGTTTCGCTCAAAGTTTAAGTATTGTAAGCTCTGGAATACCAGTATTAGAAAATATTCCACAGATTTTCTTACTAATCGCACCTTATGTCTTAACAATCCTAGCATTAGCAGGATTCATTGGACGTGCAGATGCTCCACGAGCAAACGGTATTCCTTACATTAAAGGTAATAGATAATTGATAACGAAAAACTGGTTATTCGATAAAAAAACTGACTTGAATGTTTTATTTCAAGTCAGTTTTTTTTGTTACTTAACATATAAATGGTAAACTATGGTTATTAATAAAACGTTCATTGATTATGAAAAAACGTACAAACTACAGAATATGTAGGAATGCAAAAAAATGGAGGAAAAAGTATGGTAACCATTAAGGAAGAGGTAAAAAAATATAATGGACTTAATGTTCATTTTGTACCAAATGAAAAGTTTAAAACGGTTCATATCGTCGTTAAATTCCGTGCACCTTTAAGTCGTGAAACAATCACAAAGAGAGCGTTGTTACCTTATGTGCTGCAACAAGGACCTAATAAATATCCGAGTCGGAAGGAATTACAAATTGCTCTTGATAATTTATATGGTGCTGTACTTTCAATTGATGGCGGAAAAAAAGGTAATAGCCATATTCTCAGCTTTAGACTAGAAGTAGCAAATGAAAAGTTCATACCAAATGAGTCGAATATCATTGAAGAGGCGGTTGGATTACTAAATGAGGTTATTTTCCACCCTAATATTGATGGTAATAGTTTTCAGGAGCAGGTGTTTAACAGAGAAAAAGAAACGCTCAGACAAAAGATTAAATCTATTGTCGATGATAAAATGAAATATGCGAATATGAGGTTAATCGATGAGATGTGCGAGGGAGAGATCTATCAAACACATGTTAGTGGTTATGAAGAAGATCTTTCTAGTTTAACGGCCCAAGATTTATATCAATACTATAAAGATCTTTTAGAAAACGATCAAATTGATATATATGTTTTAGGAGATATTGAAGTGAATAAAATGGAACAAGTGATTTCTTCAACTTTTAAAAGGGAAGGTAATCAGAAAACCGAGAAAAAAGTGGAGACAGATAAAAGCCCTTCCTCAAAAGAGGTAAAGGAAGTTATTGAAGAGCAAAATGTTCAACAGGCTAAGCTGCACATCGGTTATCGAACAAATATTCTTTTTCAGGACTCCAAGTATCCCGCATTACAGGTGTTTAATGGGGTTTTAGGTGGTTTTCCCGGCTCAAAACTGTTTATTAATGTACGAGAAAAGAATAGCCTTGCTTATTATGCGTCTTCCAGGTTAGAAAGTCATAAGGGTCTTTTACTTGTATTTAGTGGTATCGCACCGAAAGACTACCAAAAAGCACGGGATATTATGGAAGAGCAAATGACAGCGATGAAAGATGGCGATATTACCAATGATGAACTTAAGGAAACAAAGGATTTAATTGTGAATTCTCTTCTTGAAACATTAGATCATCCACAAGGAATAATTGAGATGCTATATCAACAAGTAATTGCTGATACTCGGATTAGCCCAGATCAACTTATCGAGAATATCCAGAAAGTAACACTAGAAGAAGTAATTGAAGTTGGTAAAAGCATTGAAGAAGATACTGTATACCTATTAACTAGTAAAGGGGGAGAGTAACATGAATAAAAAAGGTTATCATCAGATTGAAGAGACTCTATTTCATGAAAAATTAAACAATGGATTAGACGTATATCTACTTCCTAGACCACAGATGTCAAAAACGTATGCTATATTCTCGACGAATTACGGTTCTATTGACCGTACGTTTATTCCAATTGGGGAAACAGAAGAAATAACGGTTCCAGATGGTATTGCTCATTTTCTTGAACATAAGCTTTTTGAAAAAGAGGACCGAGATGTTTTTGCTGATTTCGGCAAGCAAGGTGCATCAGCGAATGCATACACTTCCTTTACGAAAACCGCTTATTTATTTTCTGCTACTTCAAATGTGGAAGAGAATGTGAAGACACTTCTTGATTTCGTCCAAGACCCATATTTTTCCGAACAATCTGTTGAAAAAGAAAAAGGGATTATTGGCCAAGAAATTAAAATGTATGATGACCAGCCTGATTGGCAATCGTTTATGGGGACATTGAAAAGCTTATTTAAAGATACACCTGTAAATATTGATATTGCTGGAACAATTGAATCTATTAGTGAAATAACAAAGGATGACCTTTATACTTGCTATAATACTTTTTATCATCCTGAAAATATGACATTCTTTATCGCTGGGAATTTTGACCCTGATTCAATGATGAGTTTAATTAATGAAAATCAGAATAATAAAGAATTTGCAAAGTTAGAGGAAATAAAACGTTATTATCCTACCGAGCCTATGGAGGTTGCGGAGAAAGAAATTATACAAAATATGCCTGTTTCTGTTGCCAAGTGTACAGTAGGGATCAAAGAATCCCATGATGAACTGAAAGGTGAAAAATTCGTTAAAAAAGATTTACTTCAGGATATGATCATTACGTATTTCTTTTCAAAAAGTGGCCAATTTTATGAGCAACTTTATGAAGAAAATATTATCGATTCAAGTTTCTATTTTGAGACCAATCTAGATAAGAATTACGGATATTCGATTATTGGTGGAAACACGGATAACCCTGACCAATTCATCGATAAGATTAAGGAATTGTTATTGTCCACCAGTTCACATGAAATATCCGAGGAAGATTTCGAGCGAATGAAGCGAAAGAAAATTGGTCAACTACTGCGTTCTATGAATTCACTTGAAAATATCGCAAGTAAATTTATTCACTACAACACCGTTGCAGTTGACTATTTTGAATTAATTCCAACTATTCAAAGCTTGACGGTTGATGATGCAAATCAATTCTTAAAGGAATGGATAACGGATGACAGACTTGGAGTTAGTAAAATTGTTGCAGGGTAAGGAGTACGTATGGGGAAAAATGTCTTAATTATTGGTGCAAGTGGGGAAATCGGAAGTGCTATTGCTTCTCAATTAGGAAAAGAGGGGTACTCATTACTATTACATTATCATCAAAATGAAAAAGCAATTGAGGCCCTTCAGAGTGAACTACCAAGAGATACAATATTGGATATTATCAAAGCTGATTTAGCTAGAGCAGAGGGAATAAAGAGTTTCGTATCAGGAATCTATTATCCGATTGATTCTATTGTGTTTGCTAGTGGTGTCGCTTATTATGGGTTATTTCAGGATACGCCAGAAAATATTATGGATGAAATAATATCTATCCATGTAAAAGCACCCTTCTCAATAATAAAAGAAATTTTACCGGAAATGATCAAGAAAAAGTCCGGTAAAATAATCCTTATTTCTTCCATTTGGGGCGAAGTAGGTGCAAGCCATGAAGTATTATATTCTGCTGTTAAAGGGGCACAAAATAGTTTCGTTAAGGCGCTCGCAAAAGAAGTCGGACCGAGTGGGATAGTCGTGAATGCAGTAAGTCCAGGTTTTATTGATACTAAGATGAATCCATTAACAGCGGAAGATAAGGATATCTTAATAGATGACATACCATTAAATCGCCCTGGAACCCCTCAGGAAGTTGCAAATGCAGTTGGATTTTTATTAAGTGAAAAGGCAGCATACATTCATGGTGAGATACTTAGAATTACCGGTGGTTGGAACTAATAATCACCTCCTGCTCTAGGTCCTTTAAAGAAGTATCATAATTCCTCTATTTGAAAAATGCATAAACGCAAAATAAATTCAAATACTATGCATGTATCATGAGAAGGAGGAATGAAAATGTCTGTTCTTGATAATTTTGATTCATGGAAGCATTTTTTGGCAAATAGATTAGAGCAAGCACAATCACAAGGTATGTCACAACAAACGATCTCGCAAGTTGCTTATGAGGTTGGAGACTACCTTGCAAAAAGTGTCGATGCAAAGAACAGCGAAGAAGCTGTTCTTCGTGAGCTATGGAATGCTGCTTCTAAGGAAGAACAGCAAGCAATTGCTAATTCAATGGTGAAATTAGTACAAAACGAAGCTAACAGCTAAGCTAAACATGTTCATAAAAGAAGCTACGCCTGAATCGTAGCTTCTTTTATGTTCTAATCAAAATCATTTGGATTAATTTTCATGAAATGTCTTTAAACAATTGAGAAAATCATATATTATGTAGATATAGGAACATTTTGGTTAAATTGGCAAAGGGGAGTTCTTGAGTGGCAAAAACAGAGTGGTATTTAGAATATGAAATTCAAATTAATCGCCCTGGGTTATTGGGAGAGATATCTTCTTTGCTGGGTATGCTTTCAATAAATATTGTTACAATAAACGGTGTCGAAAACGGTCGAAGAGGCATGTTGTTGCTTGCAGATAATACGGAACAAATAACACGTTTAAAATTGATTTTACAAACGATGGAGACAATAATCGTAACGAAGATTCGAAAATCAAAATTACGTGATCGCCTTGCAGTCAGACATGGGAAATATATACATAGAGATGCAGATGATCGTAAAACTGTACGCTTTGTACGGGATGAACTTGGAATTTTAGTGGATTTTATGGCTGAATTATATAAACAAGATGGCCATAAATTAATTGGGATTAGAGGTATGCCAAGGGTTGGAAAAACTGAATCTATAGTTGCAGCTAGTGTGTGTGCGAATAAAAAATGGCTGTTTGTTTCTAGTACATTAATTAAGCAAACGGTAAGGAGCCAACTAATTGAAGGTGAATATAGTTCTGATAATATTTTTATCATCGATGGTATCGTTTCTAAACAAAGAGCTAACGAGAGGCACTGGCAGTTAATCAGAGAAATTATGCAGCTTCCTGCGATTAAAGTTGTGGAGCATCCGGATATATTTGTCCAATCTACAGAGTATAATATTGATGATTTTGACTATATTATAGAACTACGAAGTGATGAGAATGAAGAAATTACATATGATGTAGTCGAAAGTTCACAATTTAGCGGGGGCAATGGATTTTTTAGTGTAGATTAATAATTGGATGGTGTTATGTATGGGAATAGGTGCAAGACTTAAGGAAGCTAGAGTTGAAAAAGACATCTCACTTGATACTTTACAAGATACTACAAAAATACAAAAAAGATATCTTGTTGCAATTGAAGAAGAGAATTTCTCAGTTCTGCCTGGAAAATTTTACGCTAAAGCTTTTATAAAGGAATATGCGATAGCGGTCGGGTTAGATCCTAATCAGTTAATGGAGGATTTTAAAGAGGATATTCCTTCACCCGAAGAGGACACAACAACAACACAGTATACAAGAATTCATCGTTCTAGAAAAGATAATATGCCAACTAAAAGTACTGCTGTCTTTTCATTTATTCCAACCGTAATTGTTGCTATATTAATTATTGGTATTATCTTTTTAGCATGGTGGTTTATTACTAAATCAAATGAGACGGATGACCCTGAGTCTCCAACTGAACAAACGGAAGATAGAGAATTCTATAGAAATGACAATGCTGATAATAATACAGGTGCAGGTTCGGATACAGATGAAACTGAAACAGATTCTGACACAGAGGATACAACGGAAAATGAAACTACAGAAGATGAAGAATCGACTGAAGAGGAACCAGAACTTGGTATTACAGTTGTCGAACAGGGAATTGGAACGAAACCAACATCTGTACTTGAGTTATCTAATGTAGGAGAAACGTTGAACGTTGAATTTGTTGCAACTGGTCAACAGGTGTGGCTTGATGTTCAAAATGCTGATGGACAAAGCTTTTTCGGTGGAATGGTTAGTCCTGATGAACCATTAACTGTTGATCTTACAGATGAAGCAAGTATTTATCTAAATGTTGGGCATGCACCAAGCTTAACCATTACAATTAATGGGGTTGAGTTAGAATATCCTGTTGATCCGAATCAAAGGGGAGCGGACCATCAACGCTTATGGTTAAATGTTGTAGAATCAAATGAGTAGGATAAAACCCTTCTAGAAGCTATAATGCTGAAGAAGGGTTTTCTACCTTTTATTTAGGAGGAGTAAAATTTTATGAATATACCAAATAGAATTACCGTTTCAAGAATCTTATTAATTCCAATTTTTATTATTATGATGAGTATCCCATTTAATTGGGGAGAATGGGATATTGGGAATAGTGTGTTGCCAGTTTCGCATTTTATAGCGGCATTAATTTTTATCTTTGCATCTGCGACAGATTGGATAGATGGTTATTATGCGCGGAAGTATAATCTTGTAACAAATTTAGGCAAATTTTTAGATCCATTAGCAGATAAATTATTAGTTTCTTCCGCATTAATTATTTTAGTAGAGATGGGAGTTGCACCTGCATGGGTTGTTATTGTCATCATTAGTAGAGAATTTGCTGTTACTGGGTTGCGTTTAGTAGCTGCAGGTGAGGGAATTGTGCTTGCTGCCGGAAAAATGGGTAAACTGAAAACAGCCACTCAAATGATAGCAATTGCAAGTTTATTATTACATAACTTTCCATTCTCTTATATTAGCTTTCCGTTTGGTACGATAATGCTTTATCTAGCGTTATTCTTTACCGTGCTTTCTGGCTATGATTATTTCGCTAAAAATTGGCATGTCATGAGGGATTCAAAATAATGAAACAAATTAATACTGAAATTATTGCTGTTGGGACAGAACTTCTCCTTGGCCAAATTGCAAATACGAATGCACAATGGATATCAGAACAACTTGCATTACATGGTATTAATGTGATGTATCATGGAGTTGTTGGAGATAACTTAAACAGAGTAAAAGATACTTTTAGTCTTGCGGAAAAAAGGTCCGACGTTATCATTGTAACCGGTGGCTTGGGACCAACAGAAGATGATTTAACTAGAGAAGCTTTTCAATTAATAAGCGGATTGCAAATGATTGAACATAAACCATCGATGGACTATATTGAAGCATTTTTCAAAAAAATAAATTCTGTTATGACTCCAAATAATCGAAAACAAGCAAGAGTGTTCGAAGGTGCTACAGTTATTAATAATACTGTTGGAATGGCACCTGGAATGATTATTCGTCATCATGATACTACATGGGTATTCCTACCAGGAGTTCCTCGTGAGATGAAGTCCATGATGTTAAACGAGGTTTTACCATATCTAAGAAAAACATTAAAGCAAAATGAAGTCATTAAATCATATATTCTACGTTTTATTGGAATTGGTGAATCACAATTAGAGTATGAATTAAAAGACATTATTGATAAGCAACAAAATCCGACAATCGCACCTTTAGCTCAAGATAATGGGGTTATCATTCGTTTGACTGCTAAAGCAAGTTCAGAAATGAGTGCTTTTCAATTACTTGATCATGTCAAAAAAGAGATTTTAGCGAAAGTTGGCGGATATTATTATGGTATGAACGATGAAACCCTAGAACGGACAATTGTTACGAGACTTAAAGAAAAACAGCTTAAAATTGCTTCAGCCGAAAGCCTCACAGGCGGAAAGTTTATTGAAAAATTAATTTCCATTCCTGGTGCTTCCGAAGTATGTAAGGGTTCAATTGTTTGTTATGAAACTTCCGTTAAGCGAGATATATTAAACATATCGGATGAAATCATCCAAAAACAAGGTACAATTAGCAGTGAATGCGCATTGGAAATGTCAAAAAATGTTGCTAATTTGCTTAATGCATCCATTGGAATTAGTTTCACTGGGGTTGCTGGACCTGAATCAGCTGAGGGTAAACCGGTAGGTACGGTTTTTATCTCTCTATATATCAAAAACAGTGATCATATCGTTCAGAAGTACGAATTTAGTGGAAGTAGAGAAGGAATTCGTTATCGAGCAGTATTAAAGGGGTATGAACTTTTATTAAATCTCTTAAAATAAATAAATAGTAGGGTTTATTAAGCATAAAATTCGATTATAGGACTTTCATACTTCCTATAGTCGAATTTTATTTGAAAAACACCATTAAAAACATGAGAACATTTATTCGATTTTCACTTGGCAAATCGAATAAAACAATGTATGATAGATATAGTTAATTTAAGGAGGTAGTTTCGGTGAGTGATAGAAAACAAGCTTTAGATATGGCTTTGAAACAAATAGAGAAACAATTTGGTAAAGGTTCAATTATGAAATTAGGAGAACAAGCGGGTCAAAAACTAGCAACTACATCTAGTGGATCATTATCATTGGATATTGCACTAGGTATTGGTGGTTACCCGAAAGGAAGAATTATAGAAATCTACGGTCCTGAATCTTCAGGTAAGACGACTGTAGCCCTACATGCTATCGCAGAAGCACAGGCACAAGGAGGACAAGCAGCATTTATAGATGCAGAGCATGCCCTTGATCCAACTTACGCAAGAGCATTAGGTGTTAATATAGATGAACTTCTATTATCCCAACCCGATACAGGTGAACAAGCCCTTGAAATTGCAGAGGCATTAGTACGTAGTGGGGCAGTTGATATTGTTGTAGTTGACTCAGTAGCTGCATTAGTTCCAAAAGCAGAAATTGAGGGAGAAATGGGAGATTCCCACATGGGTCTTCAAGCTAGACTTATGTCACAAGCGCTTAGAAAACTTTCAGGTGCTATTAATAAATCAAAAACTACAGCCATTTTCATTAACCAAGTTCGTGAAAAAATTGGCGTAATGTTTGGAAACCCCGAGACTACTCCTGGTGGACGTGCCTTAAAATTCTATTCATCAGTAAGACTTGAAGTTCGTCGTGCAGAAACCCTAAAGCAAGGGAATGATATGGTTGGGAATAGAGCCAAAATTAAAGTTGTTAAAAATAAGGTTGCCCCTCCATTTAAAACTGCAGAGGTAGATATAATGTATGGAGAAGGTATTTCTATTGAAGGAGAAATTCTGGATATCGCTTCCGATCTTGACATTGTTCAAAAAAGTGGTGCATGGTATGCGTATGAAGGTGAAAGACTCGGACAAGGAAGAGAGAATGCCAAACAGTTCCTTAAAGAAAACAAAGAAATTATGTCTGAAATTCATCAAGCAGTTCGAGATCATTACAAATTAGATGATGAAGTTGAAGTGCGTCATGATGAAGAAGCAACACAAGAAACTCTGGATGTTTAAATTTTCAAGGGTGTATCCCCAAAATTACAGCTATGTTACAGCTGTAAAAAAGGGATATACCCTTTTATATGATAATAATTTCAGAAAACTAATATAATTTTTTTGTCGATTCCTTGACATTATTTTTACGGACAGATAAAATTAATTTGTATAATTTTATATTTTTATTATACGAAGTCTAAATTATTCATTGAATATGGTACACACCGACAATTTGAATGAATGAACGAATCAAAAAAATTCTATAGCAAGAGGAGGTGAAAACGTGGAAAACTCAAATCTACTCATCTCCATTTTGCTTATCGTAATTTCCCTTATAGTCGGTTTGTTTGTTGGTTATCTGATTCGTAAATCTATTGCCGAGGCTAAAATTTCTAGTGCGGAAAATCTAGCAAAGCAAATAGTTGAAGAGGCACATCGAAATGCAGATGCCGCCAAAAAAGAGGCGCTTCTTGAGGCGAAGGATGAAAACCATAAGCTTCGCCAGCAGACAGAGCAGGAATTACGTGAACGTCGTTCTGAAGTACAAAAGCAAGAAAATCGCCTGATGCAAAGAGAAGAAAATCTGGATAGAAAAAGTGAAACATTAGATAAGCGCGAAATCACGCTTGAAAAACGCGATCAATCGCTTACAGAGAAACAACAACAAATTGAAGAAATGGAAAGCAAAGTGGAATCAATGCTACAAGAGCAGCAAACTGAGCTTGAACGCATTTCTGGATATACTACTGATCAGGCAAGGACTATCATTTTAGAGCGGCTTGAAAAGGAATTAGCACACGAATCAGCGATAATGGTTAAAGAAGCTGAAAATCGTGCCAAGGAAGAGGCAGATAAGAAAGCAAAAAGTATTTTGTCTCTTGCTTTACAACGTTGTGCTGCGGACCACGTTGCTGAAACTACCGTATCTGTTGTAAATCTTCCAAATGATGAAATGAAGGGTCGTATTATTGGTCGTGAAGGTCGAAACATTCGTACATTAGAAACATTAACAGGAATCGATTTAATCATTGATGATACACCAGAAGCTGTAATATTATCTGGTTTTGACCCAGTTCGTAGAGAAACTGCTCGTATTGCATTAGAGAAACTAGTACAGGATGGCAGAATTCACCCAGCAAGAATTGAAGAAATGGTGGATAAAGCTCGTCGTGAGGTTGATGAATATATACGAGAAGTTGGAGAAGAAACAACATTTGAAGTTGGAGTACATGGTCTACATCCTGATCTTATCAAGATACTTGGTCGTCTAAAATATCGTACAAGCTATGGTCAAAATGTATTAAAGCACTCAACAGAAGTTGCATATTTATCAGGACTACTTGCTGCTGAATTAGGTGAAGATGAAAGATTAGCTAGAAGAGCTGGATTACTTCATGATATCGGTAAAGCAATTGATCATGAAGTTGAAGGAAGCCACGTTGAAATCGGTAAAGAGCTAGCAATGAAATACAAAGAACACGAAGTAGTCATTAATGCGATTGCTTCTCACCATGGTGATGAAGAACCTACTTCCGTCATTTCTGTTCTAGTAGCCGCTGCAGATGCATTATCTGCTGCTCGCCCTGGAGCTCGAAGTGAAACATTGGAAAATTACATCAAGCGATTAGAAAAGCTTGAAGAAATTTCCGAGTCATTTGCAGGTGTAGAAAAATCATTTGCAATTCAAGCCGGAAGAGAGATTCGTATTATGGTAAAGCCGGATGAAATAGATGATATTGATTCTGCACGTGTTGCACGTGATATTCGTAAACGTATTGAGAGCGAACTTGATTACCCAGGTCATATCAAAGTGACCGTTATTCGTGAAACAAGAGCAGTTGAATATGCGAAATAAATGACACTGCAAAAGTGGGGGATAAAAACCCCACTTTTTTGTTTTTCAATAACTTTGACTTTATATAAAGGATATGGAAAACTTAAAATAATGATATATATATAATAACGATAGGATGATTAAAAAAATGAAAATTTTATTCATAGGTGATGTATTTGGTTCACCAGGACGAGATATGGTACAGGAATATTTACCTAAATTAAAAGAAAAGTACAAACCTAATGTGGTCATTATTAATGGTGAAAATGCCGCTTCAGGAAAGGGAATTACCGAAAAGATTTATAAGCAATTTATGGAATGGGGAGCGCATATTATAACAATGGGTAACCACACCTGGGATAAAAAAGATATATTTGAATTTATTGATGATGCAAAAAATCTAATAAGACCAGCTAACTTTCCAGTTGGTACGCCTGGGAAAGGAATTACTTTTCTCAATATGAACGGTAAAGAAATCGCAATCCTAAATTTACAAGGTCGTACTTTTTTGCCTGCAATTGATGATCCATTTAGAAAAGCGGATGAATTAATTGAACAAGCAAAGAAAAGAACAAACATTATTTTTCTGGATTTTCATGCTGAAGCAACAAGTGAAAAACAAGCAATGGGTTGGTACGTTGATGGAAGGGTAAGTGCTGTTGTCGGCACACATACTCATACCCAAACAGCAGATAATCGCATTTTACCAAGTGGTACTGCATATATTACAGATGTGGGGATGACTGGTCCTTATGATGGAATTCTAGGGGTTGAACGAGATGCTGTCCTGAAAAGGTTTTTAACTAGTTTACCAGTTCGTTTTGAACCGGATGAAATAGGTCGTACCCAACTCAATGGTGTATTAATAAATATCAATGACGAAGATGGTAAAGCAAATAAGATTGAAAGAATAATGATAAATGAGGACAATCCTTTTTTCTCCTAGGTTAAGATGATATGGTAATTTAGATTTTGTGAATTCTTGATGCATAATATGGTTATAAGCTAACGTCTCCAAGAATATAGTATCAGTAGAACTATAATAGGAAATGAAGGAGGTACTAGTAGTGGATATATTAAAAGTCTCAGCAAAATCAAATCCAAATTCAGTAGCGGGAGCACTTGCGAACGTATTACGCGAACGTGGCACAGCGGAAATTCAGGCTATTGGCGCTGGAGCATTAAACCAGGCCGTAAAAGCAGTTGCAATCGCGCGAGGGTTTGTAGCACCTAGTGGAGTAGATTTAATTTGTATTCCAGCCTTTACAGATATCATGATAGACAATGAAGAAAGGACTGCAATTAAATTAATTGTAGAACCTCGATAATTGAATTAGTTTACATAGTGTTGCGTATTATAGCGCAGCACTTTTTTATATTGGCTTTTAATACAGTTTGTTTCCATTAATAGAAACTGTGCGGTAATTACTGTCAAATATCCCTTTCTTAACGAATAGAGTGCTATGGATACCGCTTCGGCAGAATACTCCACTTTAACTTCCAGTACATAGGTACGGCCCTCAGCCTCCTCGAGGAAACACCACTTTTGCGGGTCTTCGGATACGTACTATTCCCGCAAGACAAGGAAAACTTCGGCAGCATAACATCGCACGAAGAAAATTGGTTTTTAATTTCGAGGAGTCTCCTACCGGGAGGATAGTCATAGGTCAGAGCCCGCAAGAGCTTTAGCTCTGAGGAAGCTCACCAGCCGCCAAGAGGTAAAGAAGACACTGCGAGGTTCTTTCGAGCAGATGTCGCCCCTGTACTGGAAGTAAAAGCGGAGTGTATTTCCGGAGCGGGTAAGATGCTCAACCAATCATTATTGCACAGTTTCTATCTACTATGTATCAGATTCAATGCCCGGAAAATACAGTATTATTTTAGAAAACAGCCTTCTATTTTAAACAGCTTCCACTTTTTGTGATTTTATTGTGTCGTTTTTTCACATTTATTGTTAAAATCGCAGAAAGGCTTTATACTGTTATAATGAACAACTATACATATACTATTTTTCTTTTTATAGATAGAAAGGAGATCGATTCATGAACGAGAAGCAACGTCTTGAACAAGCTCAAATTAACCCAGTTCAATCTGCGGATAAACTTTCTGAGAAAGATAATATCGACCGAATTAAAAATATTTCTAGTGATGACTTGATTGCAAAGTATTTCCAAACTAGCTATCAACCACCTGATTTAAAGAAAGCTAGAAAGCGTCGTAGAGAAGAAGTTCAATTCCACTATGATTTTCAAATCCCAGAAGAGGTTCAAAGTATAGGGCAAGGGAAAAAGTTCCTAATTAGAACCTATGGATGCCAAATGAATGAGCATGATACAGAGGTAATGGCTGGTATCCTGACAGAAATGGGTTATGAATCTACAACAGAAACTACTGAAGCAGATCTTATCTTACTTAACACGTGTGCAATACGTGAGAATGCGGAAAATAAAGTGTTCGGAGAAATCGGTCACTTAAAGCCTTTAAAACTTGAGAAACCTGATTTGATTCTAGGTGTATGTGGTTGTATGTCCCAAGAAGAATCAGTCGTAGACCGTATCTTGAAGAAACATCAGCATATTGATATTGTGTTTGGTACCCATAACATTCACCGATTACCAAACCTACTACAAGAAGCAATGTTTAGTAAAGCTCAAGTAGTAGAAGTGTGGTCTAAGGAAGGCGATATTATTGAGAACCTTCCAAAAGTTCGTAAAGGCAACATAAAAGCATGGGTAAATATTATGTATGGGTGTGATAAATTCTGTACCTACTGCATTGTTCCTATGACCCGTGGTAAAGAAAGAAGTCGTCGACCAGAAGATATTATTCAAGAAGTTCGTCATTTAGCAGCACAGGGCTATCAAGAAATTACACTACTTGGACAAAATGTGAATGCCTATGGAAAAGACTTCGAGGATATGGATTATCGCTTCGGTGATTTAATGGATGATATGTATAAAATCGATATTCCAAGAGTACGTTTTACTACTTCCCACCCGAGAGACTTTGATGATCACCTAATTGAAGTTCTTGCAAAAGGTGGAAACTTACTAGACCATATTCACTTGCCAGTTCAATCTGGAAGCAGTGAAGTTTTAAAACGAATGAATCGTAAATATACTCGTGAGGATTATCTGGAATTAGTACGCAAAATTCGTAAGGCGATACCAAATGCAACCCTAACAACTGATATTATTGTTGGCTTTCCAAATGAGACAGAAGAACAATTTGAGGAAACAATGACTCTTGTTGAAGAAGTAGGTTTTGAAGCGGCATATACATTTATCTATTCACCTCGCGAAGGAACCCCTGCTGCGAAAAAGAAGGATGATGTTCCGGAAGAAGTGAAAAAGCAACGGCTTTATCGCTTAAATGAGCTTGTTAACAAGCAATCAGCAGCTTCTATGAAGTCGTATAAAAACAAAACTGTAAAGGTACTAGTAGAAGGCGAAAGTAAAAAAGATCCAAATGTTCTTGCTGGTTATACAGAAAAGAATAAACTAGTTAACTTTATAGGACCAAAATCTGCAATTGGTAAAATTGTAGATGTTGAGATTACTGAGGCAAAGACATGGTCCTTGAATGGAGTCATGGTTGAAAATACGGTAGAGGTGAAATAAATGGCAGAATATACACGTACACAAGTACTAGAAGAAGCAAGAAAACTTGCAGAGATGCTAGCTAATACAGAAGAAATAGATCGTTTTAAACAAGTAGAAGCGAAATTAAACGAAAACCAAAAAGTTACCAAATTAATTCAAAAAATTAAAACCCTGCAAAAGCAAGCAGTTAATTTTCAAGCATACGAGAAAAGAGAAGCTTTAAAACGAATTGAAGATGAAATTGATCGTCTTCAAGCAGAAATTGACGAAATCCCTATTGTTCAAGAATTCAAAGAGACGCAAATCGTCGTAAATGATGTATTACAACTTGTGTCTGGAACAATTGCAAGGGAAGTAACCAATAAAGTAATCGAATCAACAGGTGGAGACCCATTATCTGGAAAAACAGCAGCCGCTGATAAAAACAGCATTGGATGCGATCATTAATATTTGAAAAGGTAGAGCATTAATTATAAACCAAGCAATAAAAAGTTGCTTGGTTTATTTATTTTTTATAAAATCCCTCTAACTATCATTCTGTAACGGTTTTTGCCTATAAAATTCAATAATTATTTACCTTTCCTAGATTCATGATGAACATTAGGTATTTGTCTTGCATAAAATGACTATGAAAAAAGAGGAGGTAAACGTAATTATGAGTTTTCTAGATAAAGACTACCGAGAAATTATTACAAAAGCAGTTATCGGCAAAGGAAAAAAATTCACGCAAGCTACTCATTCGATTTCGCCATCACATAGACCTACAAGTATCTTAGGATGCTGGGTAATTAATCATCTATATAATGCAAAGAAAAAATCAGAAGATACTATCGAAGTTAATGGAAGCTACGACATTAACATCTGGTATTCCTATAATGATAATACAAAAACAGAGGTAGTTACGGAAAGAGTAACGTACTGCGACTATATTCCTCTGGGAGTTTTAGATGAAAATTGCCTAAATGATGATTACGATGTGATTTGTAAAGTACTACAACAACCAAATTGCTTGGAGTGCAGAATTGCAAATCAGGGTAATAAGATTCTTGTAGAGATCGAGAGAGAATTTATGGTGCAAGTAGTTGGCGAAACAAAAATTTACGTTAAGGTTAAACCAAAAGGATCCAAACATCATGATGATGATGAAAGCTGGGATTATGTTGTAACAGAGGATGAGCTAAGCGATTTAAAACCAGATTTCCTTGAGAGTAGCTCAAGTTCAAGAAGTAAAGACTAGAAAACTTACGGGGGATGTTCCTCGTAAGTTTTTTTTTGCCATACTTTCAAGGTAGTTATGACATTTTATGCTATAATAATAGAATAATATGTAGGCTTTTGGAGGATTTTGTAATGGCAAAATATACACCAATGATGGAACAATATTTAAGAATTAAAGCAGATCATAAGGATGCATTTTTATTCTTTCGACTAGGTGATTTTTATGAGATGTTCTTTGAGGATGCTATAAAAGCATCTAGGGAATTGGAGATCACCTTAACAAAACGTGATGGTGGACAAGATGAAAAAATCCCCATGTGTGGTGTACCTTACCATTCAGCAGGAAATTATATAAAGAATCTGGTGGAGAAAGGGTATAAAGTAGCCATTTGTGAACAAGTGGAGGATCCAAAAACCGCAAAAGGAGTTGTTAAGCGTGAAGTAGTACAACTTATTACTCCTGGAACGGTTATGGAAAGTACAATGCTAAATGAACGGAATAATAATTATATTGCAAGTCTATCTCATTTTCAGGATGGATCCTTTGTTGTTGTTTATTGTGATCTATCAACCGGGGAAAGTAAAATTGCTCATATTGGTTCTGAATTTGATCGTGTTATACATGAACTTTATAACCAACCAATAAAAGAGATTGTAGTTTCATCCAGTTTATCAGAGGAACTTCAACAACAATTAAAGGATAGATTACAAGTAACATTGTCATATCAAGATGAGGTAACCTTTAATGGAGAGTACCGCAATATTTGTGAAAACTTGACTGATGAACGGTTAGTAAAAGCATTTAGTCGCTTACTAAATTATGTCCAAAATACTCAAAAACGTTCTTTAGATCATTTAAAGCAAGCGGAGATACTTGAGCTTAGTACTTATCTGTCATTAGATATGTACTCTAAGCGAAATCTTGAGCTTACTGAAACGATTTTAAGAAAAGGAAGACACGGTAGTCTATTATGGGTTCTTGACAAAACGGTTACAGCAATGGGATCTAGAATGTTAAAAAAATGGTTAGAGCGACCACTTCTAGATAAAATTCAAATAGAAAATCGATTAGAAGCAGTAGAAGGCTTTTACCATGCATTTATGGAACGAGATTCATTGCGTGATAGTTTAAAATCTGTTTATGATTTAGAACGTTTAGCAGGAAGAATTGCATTTGGAAATGTAAATGCACGAGATCTTATCCAGCTTAAAAAGTCATTAAATAGAATTCCGGAAATAAAGGAAATACTGTCATCTTTTGAAAACAAACAAATTAATCAGTTAGCGGACTTACTGAATTGTCCTAGTGAAGTAGTGGATATCCTCGAAGCTAGTATAGTACAAGATCCCCCAATCTCCATTAAAGATGGAGATATTATAAAGGATGGATATGATAATCAATTAGATACCTATCGATATGCTTCACGAAATGGTAAGAAGTGGATTGCAGAGCTAGAACAAAGAGAAAAACAAGAGACGAATATTAAGTCATTAAAAATTGGCTACAATCGTGTGTTTGGTTATTATATTGAGGTCACAAAAGCAAATTTACACTTGCTACCAGAAGGTAAGTATGAGCGGAAACAAACATTAACAAATGCGGAACGATTTATTACGCCAGAATTAAAAGAAAAAGAGCAATTGATATTAGAGGCAGAAGAAAAAAGTGTAGACCTGGAATACAAACTCTTTTCAGAAATACGAGAAAGAATCAAGTCACAAATTCCTAGAATTCAATACCTAGCGGATATCATTAGTAAAATCGATGTTCTACAAGCTTTTGCAACGGTTAGTGAAGAAAATAATTACCAACGACCAAGATTCACAGATGCTAAATTGGAAGTCAAAAATGGTCGTCATCCTGTGATTGAAAAAGTGATGGATGAAGGCACTTTTGTACCAAATGATATCGTGTTAAATAATGAAAAGAATGTATTATTAATCACCGGTCCAAATATGTCTGGAAAGAGCACGTATATGAGACAATTGGCATTGATTGCTATTATGGGTCAAATAGGATGCTTTGTACCATGTGAAGAAGCAGAGCTTATCATTTTTGACCAGGTTTTCACTCGTATCGGAGCTGCAGATGATCTTGTGTCAGGTCAAAGTACTTTTATGGTAGAAATGCTTGAAGCCAATCATGCAATAGCCAATGCTACAGAAAGAAGTCTAATTCTTCTTGATGAAATTGGACGTGGAACTAGTACCTATGATGGAATGGCACTTGCACAGGCAATTGTTGAGTATATTCATGATAACATTCATGCGAAAACATTATTCTCTACCCATTATCATGAATTAACGGCATTAGAAGAAAATCTCCCGAGATTAAAGAATATACATGTTCGTGCAGAGGAGTATGATGGTAATGTCGTATTTCTCCATCAAATAAAAGAGGGTGCTGCGGATAAAAGTTATGGTATTCATGTAGCTAAGCTTGCAAACTTACCGGAAAAATTGATTAACCGGGCAAGTGTGATTTTAGAACAATTAGAAAGCTTTGACTCAGGAGAGAATCTGAAAACCATCCGTAAAGAATCTAATCAGTTATCATTCTTTGTAGATGAGACTAATCAAAAGGTGATAAATACAAAAGTGATATCTGATGGAGAAGTAAACATTCTAGAAAAATTGAATGAACTTGATCTTTTTGATATGACCCCTTTAGAGGCAATGAATGCATTACATCGTTTACAAAAGTTAAGTAAACAAAAGATTACAAAGTAGTAAATAGAAAGGGTTCTTTCTAATGAAAATAATTCAAATGCCAGAAACATTAGCAAATAAGATAGCCGCAGGTGAAGTTGTAGAAAGACCAGCATCTGTGGTAAAAGAATTAGTTGAAAATAGTATTGATGCTGGTAGTACATGGATAAAAATTGATGTTCTGGAAGCAGGATTGGAACAAATTAAAATTACAGATAATGGAGAGGGTATGGCCGAGGACGATGTAGAAAGAGCTTTTCTTCGCCACGCTACTAGTAAAATTCGCAGTGAGTCAGATTTGTTTCATGTGCATACATTAGGCTTTCGGGGAGAAGCCTTAGCGAGTATAGCATCTGTATGTAGATTAACCATAAAGACTTCACAAGGTAATTCTGCAGGAACTTATTTATCTCTCGAGGGTGGCGAAGTCCTTGAGAGGGGTAAAAGTGATGCTAGAATGGGAACAGAAATAACTGTTTCCGATTTATTTTATAACACCCCTGCACGTTTGAAATATATGAAGACCATTCATACGGAACTTGGACATATTACTGACCTATTAAACAGACTAGCTTTGTCCCATCCAGAAATCCGATTTGAAGCATCTCATAATGGAAAATCGTTATTTAAAACTCCAGGTACTGGAGATTTGCTTCAAGTTATCGCCCAAATATACGGTATGGGTGTTGCCAGAAAGATGCTTCCTATAAAAGTGGAGACTCTTGATTTTAAGATTAATGGATATATAGCAAAACCTGAGATCACTAGAGCATCAAGGTCTTACATTTCTATAATTTTAAACGGTAGGTATATAAAAAGTATCCCGATTACACAGGCTATCATCCGTGGTTATCATACATTACTACCCATTGGTCGTTCTCCAATTGTTGTCTTACAAATTAATATGGACCCAATTCTAGTTGATGTTAATGTCCATCCAACAAAACTGGAAGCTAGATTTAGTAAGGATAAAGAACTGTATACGTTAGTTGAAGAACAAATACGAACAACCTTTAGACAAACTAGATTAATTCCTGAACTAGAACAAAAACCGAAAGAGAATCATAAGCAAAGTTTTCAGCCGACTTTAAATTTTAATGAACCTGAACCAATTGTAAGAGAGTCGCATGTGGTAACTAATGATACGGATAAATCAAGATATAACCATGAAGATACAAGAGTACAATATAATCCAGTGAAACAATCTATGGCTAGTGAAACTAATCTTCAAAAAGAAGAAGTATTCATAGAGAAATTCAAACAAACGTTTGAACAACAACTGATACCTAAGAAAGAAGAGGTAATAGAACCGGAAAATCGTGTGCCACCTATGTACCCAATTGGACAATTACATGGTACGTATATCTTAGCGCAAAATGAAAATGGATTTTATATGATTGATCAGCATGCAGCGCAAGAACGTATTAAATATGAGTTCTTCAAGAAAAAGCTAGGTCAAACAGCGAAAGAGGTTCAAGAGTTACTTATCCCAATCACGTTTGAATTTTCAAAGCACGAATCTATTTTTATAGAACATTATAAAGCAGAATTAGAGAATGTGGGTTTGTTTTTTGAAAGCTTTGGCAACCAATCTTTCATTGTCAGGTCCTATCCTAATTGGTTTCCTAAGGGATTTGAAGAAGAGGTCATTAGAGAAATGATCGAGCAAATAATGCAAGATGAGCGAATTGATGTTGAATCTATTCGAGAAGATGCAGCTATCTTAATGTCATGCAAACGCTCGATTAAAGCTAACCATTATTTAAATCATGACGATATGTTCCGGTTACTAGAAGATTTAAGAAAAACAACTGATCCATTTACTTGTCCGCATGGACGACCAATTATCGTCCACTTTACAACTTATGAGTTAGAAAAAATGTTTAAACGTGTGATGTAATAGGTATATTTCCACTGTACTTCGATAATCCTAATCATAAGTGCAATTCTAGAAGGAAAAATAAGCGCTTTATGATCTTATAAAGGTGGAGTACAGGTGGAAAATCAAAATTTAATTAAATTCTTAAATCAATTATTATCGAACCAATTTGTGATGTATGTGAAATTACACCGTTATCATTGGTTCGTCCAAGGAAGGCATTTTTTCGCGCTTCATGCATTATTTGAAGAAATGTATAAAAAGATCGCAAATGATCTTGATGAAGTTGCAGAGAGGATTCTGATGATTGATGGAAAACCGCTAGCAACCATGTCAAAGTATTTAAAAGAAGCTACTGTAGTAGAAGCGAATGCAGATGATAAAGAAGACGAAATAATGGACCAGTTACATGCAGATTATATGCAGCTAATCGCTGAAATCCGAGATGTTGGATTTAAACTTGCTGACGAACGAAGTGATGAACCAACAAAAGATTTGTTAATTTCTCTTCTAGGAAGCTATGAAAAATATGTTTGGATGTTATCTGCCTATCGGGCGTATAAATAATAAAAAGATTATTTTATTAGGGGAAGTTGAATGAAACAAAAAGTTATTGCGATAGTTGGTCCCACTGCTGTTGGGAAAACTAGACTTAGTATAGAGGTTGCTAAAAAGTTTGGTGGGGAGATTATTAGTGGTGATTCCATGCAAGTTTATAAAGGGATGGATATCGGTACAGCCAAAATAAAAGAAGAAGAAATGGAAGGAATACCACATCATATGCTTGACATTAAGTCCCCAGATGAAGAATTCTCTGTTGCCGATTTTCAATACTATGTTCAGAAATATATAAAAGAAATATCAGCGAGAAACCACATTCCTATTATTGTTGGGGGAAGTGGTCTATACATACAAGCAGTTCTCCAGGATTACAATTTTTCTAAAGAAAAGAGAGATGATGCCGTAACGAAAAGATTAGAGGATGAAATGAAGCAAAATGGCATTGATTCATTATTTAACCGTTTAAAGATAATCGATCCTAACCAAGCTGAAAAAATCCATCCAAATAATTTTCGAAGAGTCCTTAGAGCGTTAGAAATCTTCGAAAAAACTGGTTTAACGATGACCGAGTATCAAAAGCAACAATCAAATATAAGCCCATACGAAAGTATGTTAGTCGGCCTTGAGATGGAACGAGTAATACTTTATAGTCGAATCAATCAACGAGTTGATGACATGGTTAAGGAAGGTTTATTGGAAGAGGTTAAAGTATTGATTGAAAAAGGCTATCAAAACTATCAATCAATGAAAGCAATAGGGTATAAAGAATTAATTCCTTATTTTTCTGGAGAAGTTTCTTTAGATGAATCACTCGAAATATTGAAACGCAATTCAAGGAGATATGCTAAAAGGCAATATACATGGTTTAAGAACAAAATGGATGTAAATTGGTATGAACTTACCCCGTCAACAATGAATGAAAAAATTAAAGACATTTTAGCCAATTTAGCAGGATTTATTGAAAGTTAAGTAGAAATATATAGTATAGATAGAAAAGAGGAGGAAAATCAGGTGGCACAATCTGTGAACATTCAGGATCATTATTTAAATCAATTACGAAAAGATCATATTTCCGTTACCGTGTTTCTCACGAATGGTTTTCAGTTAAGAGGCATAGTCAAAGCTTTTGACAATTTTACAGTTTTGTTGGAATCCGAAGGTAAACAGCAATTAATCTTCAAACACGCTATTTCCACTTTTGCACCATCTAAAAACGTAAATCTGGATAAAGAATAAACTGTAACGAACGCTTTAATAGCGTTCGTTTTTGGTTTTCACGTTACGAAATATTATCATGAAAATTTCATCGTAGTTAATATTTTTTAGTACCGACTAGAAAAACTTTCAATTCGCTTCTCGAAAAGCAAATTCGAGTTTTTATAATGGAATAGGCATTTGTCACAACTTTATTGCTCTCTACGTATAATAAGATGACTAAGGAGTGATAAAGTTGGGTACTCAAAGGATTCATCATAAAAATGGAAAAATAAATATTGTCTTACAAGATAATCACGCTGCTAAACTAGATAGTGTTCAACAAGAATATATTGGAAAAGACCCATTTGCTCATATTGATCAAGAACTATCCACTTTTGTTGGAATGGATAATTTAAAACGAAAAATAAAAGAAATCTATGCATCTATTGTTATTAATGAAAAACGAACTCAGATGGGTCTTTCCAATACAAAGCAAGTATTGCATATGCTATTCAAAGGAAACCCAGGGACTGGAAAAACAACTGTCGCTAGAAAATTAGCTAAGATATATTTTGATATGAACTTATTATCTAAAGGACATTTTATTGAGGCCGAAAGAGCAGATTTAGTTGGGGAATATATAGGTCAAACAGCACAGAAAACTCGTGCCTTAATTCATAAAGCGATGGGTGGAATTCTCTTTATCGATGAAGCTTATTCTTTAGCAAGAGGAGGGGAAAGAGATTTTGGAAAGGAAGCGATTGACACACTAGTGAAACATATGGAAGATAGTGGTGATGACTTTGTGTTAATCCTAGCCGGTTATCCATATGAAATGGACCGATTTTTAACACTTAACCCTGGATTGAAATCAAGATTTCCTTTCATTCTCGAATTCCCGGATTATGAAGTCGATGAATTGCTTGAAATTTCACGGCAAATGGCATCTGATAGAGAATATCAATTGTCAAAAGATGCCGAATGGAAATTAAGGAATTATCTATATAAGCAAAAGAATAATATTAATAGAAACTTTTCCAATGCCCGATTTATCCGAAATGTTATTGAACATGCTATACGAATGCAGGCGGTAAGATTACTTTATAAGGATAATATCTCACCAGACGAACTTATACTACTAACAGGAAATGATTTAAAATTAGAGGATATCGAGTCGATTTGGTAAGCCTTATATCATCTAATCATACTCATATATTCAGCAACAAAAGAAGGAGAGAAAAAGAACTCATGTCAGAAGAAAGAATTATTGCAATAGCTGTAAAAAAACCTAACCAACCTGATGATTTTTTTGAATCCTCCTTGGAAGAACTAATCTCTTTAGCAGATACTGCGGGAGGTAAAGTTGTAGAAGTGATTACACAAAACAGGGAGAGAATTCATTCTGCTTTTTATATTGGTGAAGGTAAGATGGCAGAAATAAAAGAAAGAATTGACGAACTAGACATAGACTTAGTGATATCCAATGATGAGTTATCCGCAGGACAGTCTAGAAATTTAAGTGATTTTTTCGAATGTCGTGTTATTGATCGAAGCCAATTAATTCTTGATATATTTGCTAGTAGAGCTAGAACGAAGGAAGGAAAGCTTCAAGTTGAATTAGCACAGCTTCAATATTTATTACCAAGATTACGCGGGCAAGGAGTCCAGTTATCTAGATTAGGTGCTGGAATTGGAACAAGAGGACCTGGTGAAACGAAATTAGAAGCGGATCAACGACATATTAGAAGACGTATCGACGATATTAAAAGACGCTTAAAACAAGTGGTAAGACAACGTGATCAATATCGGAAACGCAGAAAACAAAATGAAGTTTTTCAAATTGCGATTGTCGGGTATACCAACGCCGGTAAATCAACTATGTTTAATCGGTTAACAGGCAGTGACTCATTAGAAGAGAATAAATTATTCGCAACATTGGATCCATTAACAAGAAAAATTCAATTACCATCAGGTTTTCAAGTGTTACTTACTGATACGGTTGGTTTTATTCAGCAACTACCAACTACGTTAATTGCAGCCTTTCGTTCCACATTGGAAGAAGTAAGTGAAGCAGACTTCATACTTCATGTTGTCGATAGTTCACACCCAGATAATCAGCAACATCAGGATACCGTTTTAAAATTATTAGACGAACTAGATTGTAGCTCTATTCCGATGCTCACGGTGTATAATAAAAAGGACCTAGTAGATGATGAGTTCATACCTATCAATCGTCCCCATATAACAATTAGCGCCCTTGATGAAGGAGACTTGAAATTCTTAATCCAAAAAGTGGAAGATGTTCTAAAAGCAGAATGGGATCCATATCAAATTTCTTTAGAGGCAAAGGAAGGAAATTTGATAAATCGCTTTGAGCATGAGACAATTCTAGAGGAGAAAATATTTGATGAATCAAAGGAATCCTATATATTAAGTGGTTTTATTCGTCCAGAACATCCACTTAAAGGTAGTGTAAAGGAGAAAGATTAGAAATATGATAGAGAAAGTCGCAGAACAAGCAGAAAAAGATATTGCAACTATACATCAAAAAATCAATCAGACAGTTGAAGTAAATCAAAAAAGGGTACTTGACGCTTTTAAAAAGAATAGAGTAAGTGATAGCCACTTTAATTCAACAAGTGGCTATGGTTATGATGATATTGGACGAGATACACTTGAAGCGGTTTATGCCGATGTCTTTGGAGGGGAATCGGCAATTGTTAGACCCCAACTAGTATCTGGTACACATGCTATTACAACTGTATTATTTGGCTTACTAAGACCAGGGGATGAACTTCTCTATATCACGGGAAAACCGTATGACACACTTGAAGAGGTAATAGGAAATAGAGAAGAGAACACAGGTTCTTTAAAAGATTTTAACATTACATATAATGAGGTAGCTTTAAAAAAAGATGGAAGTATTGATTATCCTGCAATTAAAGAAAAGATTAATGCTAGAACAAAAGTTGTTGCTATTCAACGTTCTAAAGGATATGCAGATCGCCCATCTTTTACAGTCGACGAAATTGCTGAAATGGTTTCGTTTGTTAAATCAATTCGAGAGGATATAATTATTTTCGTGGATAACTGTTATGGCGAATTTGTAGAAGATAGGGAACCTTTACATGTTGGAGTAGATATCATAGCTGGCTCTTTAATTAAAAACCCAGGTGGGGGAATTGTACGAGCTGGTGGATATATCGTTGGTAAAGACGATTTAGTGACATTTTGTTCCTACCGTTTAACAGCACCAGGTTTAGGGAAAGAGTTAGGTGCTACCTTCCATTTACTGCAAGAAATGTATCAAGGTTTTTTCTTAGCACCACATATTGTTGGTGAAGCACTAAAAGGTGCTGTGTTTACATCTAGGTTTTTGGATTTATTAGGATTTATAACAAAACCACATTATCAAGCAAAAAGAACAGATCTTATTCAAACTGTAACCTTTGAAACGACTGAACAAATGATAGCCTTTTGCCAAGCAATTCAAAAGAACTCACCAGTCAATTCTTTTGTCACCCCGTATCCTAGTGAGATGCCAGGATATGAGGATGAAGTAATTATGGCAGCGGGTACCTTTATACAAGGATCAAGTATTGAATTATCAGCAGATGGACCAATCCGTTCACCATACACTGCATTTGTGCAAGGTGGATTGACCTACGCCCATGTAAAAATAGCTTTAATAGATGCAGTTAAAGTAATGAATTCATTGAAATAAAGAGTTATTAATAACTCTTTATTTTTTTGTAAGAAAACCTTACATAGCGTTGACAGAAAACCTAACACACTGTATACTAATTTTTATAAAAGGGAGGTCAGGTCATGAATGATAAGGATCGTCGTTCGATGCCTTTATTTGGAATTGGAATAGTTATGAAGCTTACAGAACTTACCGCAAGACAAATACGCTATTACGAAGAGCAAGGATTAATAAATCCTGAACGAACGGATGGCAACCAACGATTATTTTCATTCAATGATGTTGATCGTCTTCTAGAGATTAAAAACTACTTAGATAAGGGATTAAACCTTGCTGGAATTAAATTATTGCTATCCGAAGAGGAACTAAAAGAAATACCGGTTCAAGAGAAAAAACAGACTGAAATTTCTAAAAGAGAATTAAGAGAAATCTTAAAAAGCGAAATCTCTGGAGCTGGCCGTTTTGGAAAAGCAAGTTTACGCCAAGGGGAACTATCACGATTCTTTGTGAATCGTTAGTTAAATAATAACTACACTATAGGAGGGAATTAATTTATGGGTTATTCTCGTGAGGAAATTGAAAGAAAAATTAAAGAGGAAAATGTTAGGTTTATTAGACTTCAGTTCACAGATATGTTAGGTACGATTAAAAATGTTGAAATTCCTCTTAGTCAATTGGATAAGGCATTGGACAATAAAATGATGTTCGATGGATCATCTATTGAAGGTTTTGTACGAATTGAAGAATCTGACATGTATTTATATCCTGATTTAGATACCTTCGTTGTATTTCCTTGGACATCTGAAAAAGGAAAAGTAGCTCGCTTTATTTGTGACATTTATAATCCAGATGGTACACCATTTGAGGGGTGCCCAAGATACAATCTAAAGCGCAATCTTATAATGATGGAAGAGTTAGGTTTCGATGCGTTTAATATTGGAACAGAGCCGGAATTTTTCTTGTTTAAATTAAATGAAAATGGAGAACCTTCACTAGAGTTAAATGACCATGGTGGATATTTTGATTTAGCTCCAACTGATTTAGGAGAAAACTGTCGTCGTGATATTGTACTTGAACTAGAGGAAATGGGATTTGAAATTGAAGCATCTCATCATGAAGTTGCTCCTGGACAGCATGAAATTGATTTTAAATACTCTGATGCTGTTAAACACGCTGATGATATCCAAACTTTTAAATTAGTGGTTAAAACTATAGCAAGAAAGCATAATTTGCATGCAACGTTTATGCCAAAACCTTTATTCGGTGTGAATGGTTCTGGAATGCATGTAAATATGTCTTTGTTTAAAAATGGCGAAAATGCATTCTTCAACCCTAACGGTGAGTTACAATTAAGTGAAACTGCTTACCAATTCATTGCAGGTATTATGAAACACGCACTAGGTTTTACTGCGGTTACCAACCCAACTGTGAATTCTTATAAGCGCTTAGTTCCTGGTTATGAGGCACCAAGTTACGTTGCTTGGTCAGCCATGAACAGAAGCCCATTATTACGTATTCCAAATTCAAGGGGAGTTAGTACCCGTGTAGAAGTACGTAGTGTAGATCCTGCTGCCAATCCTTATATGGCATTGTCAGTTTTACTAGCGGCTGGACTTGATGGTGTAAAATCTAAATTAACACCACCACCAGCTGTCGACAGAAACATTTATGTGATGACCCATGAAGAGCGGATGGAAAACCATATTCAAAATTTACCTGCTACACTAATGGATGCTTTAGGTTTACTGAAGGAAAATGAAATTATTGTAAACTCATTAGGTGAGCATTTATTTGAACATTTTGTGGAAGCAAAAGAGATTGAATGGGATATGTTCCGTACGACAGTACACCCTTGGGAACGTGAGCAATACTTAACTATGTATTAAAAGATCATTTCAAATAGCTGTTTTCATAAAGTTTGTTGTTTTTATTTTCCGTATTGATAGATATTGTGCGGTAACTAGAGATTTATGGTTGAGCAACAACCCGCTACGGAAAGCGGAGTATTCTGCCGAAGCGGTATCTATAGCACTCTATTCGTCAAGAAAGTGATATTAGACAGTAGTTACCGCACAGTTTCTATCAATTGTATGAGAATCAACAATTCTATAAAAAACAGCCTTTTGAACAAAATAAAAAGCTGATTGACACAGGATATCCTGTGTTAACCGGCTTTTTTATTTTGTAAAACTATTTTATATGACGATATAGACCGACAACCTTGCCGAGAATAGAAACGTTATTATAGATTAGTGGTTCCATTGTAGCATTCTCCGGTTGCAGCCGAATATAATTTTTTTCTTTAAAAAATCGCTTTACAGTTGCCTCATTATCCTCTGTCATGGCAACAACAATGTCTCCATTTTGGGCACTGTTTTGTTGTTTGACAATTACCATGTCCCCATCCAAAATTCCTGCTTCAATCATACTTTCACCATCAATGACAAGTACAAATAAATTCTCATCTGGTCCAGCAGTAGAGCTAGGGATTGGGACGAATTCCTCGATATTCTCAACAGCTGTTATTGGTATACCTGCTGTTACTTTACCAATTACAGGAGCATAACGAGCTTCATCTTTTGGTATATTATTTTCTTCTTCCAAATCTAGTATTTCTATTGCTCTTGGTTTAGTAGGGTCACGACGGATAAAGCCTTTACTCTCTAATCTGGAAAGGTGGCCATGAACAGTGGAACTAGAAGCTAGACCTACCGCTTCAGCAATCTCTCTTACAGAAGGTGGATAACCTTTTATCTTAACTTGTTCTTTTATGTAATCAAGAATTGCTTGTTGTCTAGTTGATAATTTTGTCATCTATTAAACACCTCACACATATTATTTATTAATGATAGTTTACCATTGATAAACAGGAAAAGCAAACATTCGTTCGAAAAAGTGTTGACAAGAGCGTACGTTCTGTTATACTAGATGTAGCGAACAAAGGTTCTTACATTGAATAATCAGGAAAGGATGTTGAAGAAATGTTTAGTAAAGTAAATAAAACGGATCTTTTTTATATTGTTGCTTTTGCTTTAACCTTAGGTTTCTTATACATTTCATTAATTAGTGCATAATAGGAGTTTTTTAATTGGAAGTAATCATTTATTGTAGGGTAAGTACTGATAAAAAAGTGCAAGAAACATCATTATCAAGACAAAAGGAAGAATTGTATAGATTAGCAGAAAAATATAACTTCCATGTAGTAAAATGTATCGAGGAACAAGCAAGTGGATATGAGGTAGAGCGAGAAGGGATATTTGAAATGCTTGCTCTATTTGAGAGTGGACAAGCTAATGCACTTCTGATACAAGATGAAACCAGACTTGGTAGAGGCAATACAAAGATCGCTTTATATCACCAACTAGCAAAACAAAATATACCCATTTATACAGCCATACATGACGGAAAGTTAGAACTATCGGAATCAGATTCCATGGTATTACAAATTGTAGGAATCGTGGAAGAATATCAACGTAAAATTCATAATATAAAAATTAAACGTGGAATGAAAAAAGCAATCGAAAAAGGATACAAACCCATTAAAAACCTTTCTAATAATCACATGTCACCAGGGCGAGAGCGAAAGGATGTTCCGATAGCCGAAATAGTTCGGTTGCGAAATAACAACCTAACTTTTGGTGAAATAGCTAAAACTCTAAATGGACTAGGTTACCAAATTTCTAAAGCAACTATCCATCGAAGATATCAAGAATACCTATTGATTGATTCAAATAAATTGAACAGGTAATATTAAAAAGCAAGGGCATTTTATGTTCTTGCTTTTTAATATGGACTTAAATTTAGTTTAAATAGACGAATATAGGAGGTTATTGAAATGCTATCAAAGGAAAAGTTAGAACGAATTAATACGTTAGCCAAAAAAGCAAAAACGGAGGTGGGATTAACCGAAGAAGAGAAAACGGAACAGAAACAATTACGAGAAGAGTATTTAAAAAATATCCGTGGTTCCTTTAAGAATCAATTAAAAACAATGACCGTTATTGATCCAGCAGGAAATGATGTCACTCCTAAAAAGCTTCGAGATATGCAAGAACGAAACCGCCAGCATTAATCATAGTTATTCTAGTAATAGGCATACTATTACTTGTGAACCTCTATTAAAACTTGGTGTAACAACTGGTTAAAAATGAAAGGAGTTACAAAGTATGTCAAATAACGTCGAACAATTATCGATTGACACAATACGAACATTATCAATTGATGCAATTGAAAACGCAAACTCTGGTCATCCAGGTTTACCAATGGGTGCTGCACCGATGGCATATACATTATGGACAGATTTTATGAAACATAATCCGAAGAATTCAAAATGGTTCGACCGTGATCGATTCGTTTTGTCGGCAGGTCATGGATCCATGCTTCTTTATAGTCTACTTCATTTATCTGGTTATGACGTAACGATGGATGATGTAAAAGAATTCCGTCAGTGGGGCTCAAGAACACCAGGTCATCCCGAAGTTCATCATACAGACGGTGTTGAAGCAACAACAGGACCACTTGGTCAGGGGATTGCTATGGCTGTAGGAATGGCAATGGCAGAGGCACATTTAGCGTCAAAATATAATAAGGATGATGCAACTATTATTGATCATTGTACATACTCTTTAGTTGGTGATGGTGACTTAATGGAAGGTATTTCACATGAAGCTGCATCACTCGCTGGACATCTTAGATTAGGAAAGTTAGTTGTATTATATGATTCTAATGATATTTCACTTGATGGTGAATTAAATCGTTCGTTCTCTGATAATACTGAAGAGCGATTTAAAGCGTATGGATGGCAAGTAATAAGGGTTGAAGATGGAAATGACTTAAGTCAATTACGCTCAGCTATTAAGGCAGCAAAGGAAAACACGGAACATCCAACACTTATTGAAATCAAGACTGTAATTGGATACGGTTCCCCTAATAAATCTGCTTCATCTGCCTCACATGGCTCACCTCTAGGAAAGGATGAAGTGGTTTTAACAAAGGATTTTTATAAGTGGGGCCACGAAGAATTCTACGTTCCTGAAGATGTTTATGCTGATTTCAAAGAAAAGATTGTTGTTCGAGGTGTAAAAGAAGAAAGGGAGTGGGATTCAAAACTCCAATTATATAAAGAAAAATATCCGAATGAAGCGAAGGAATTAGAAGCGGCTATCAATGGAGAATTACCTGAGGGCTGGGACGATTCTCTGCCAAAATTTGAAGTTGGTAAATCGCTTGCAACTAGAGCTTCATCTGGTGAAGTTTTAAATGCTATTTCTAAAGTTGTTCCATATTTCATTGGTGGAAGTGCTGATCTAGCAGGATCTAATAAAACAACCATTAATGGCGAGGAAGATTTAACTAGAAATAATTACGGTGGTAAAAATATTTGGTTTGGAGTTCGTGAACATGCAATGGGCGCGGCTTTAAATGGAATGGCCTTACATGGTGGATTAAAAGTATATGGTGGAACATTCTTTGTGTTCAGTGATTATTTACGGCCATCAATCCGTTTATCTGCTATTATGAAAACACCGGTAACCTATGTTTTTACACATGATTCCATAGCTGTTGGAGAAGATGGACCAACACATGAACCAATAGAACATTTGTCTTCATTTAGAGGAGTCCCAAACCTTTCTGTTATTCGTCCAGCTGATGGTAATGAGACACAAGCTGCTTGGAGACTCGCAATAGAATCTACAGATCGACCAACAATGCTTGTATTAACAAGACAAAATTTACCGATACTTGAAGGTACAGATGAACATGCCTACGAAGGTGTGAAACGCGGCGGCTACGTAATTAGCGACTCCAAGAAAACAACAGCAGACGCAATTTTAATTGCTTCAGGTTCTGAAGTTCAATTAGCTATTGAAGCTCAAGAAGTACTTCGTGAAGATGATATTGATGTAAGGGTTGTTAGCCTTGCTTCTTGGGACCGTTTCGAAGATCAGGATGAAAATTATAAAGAACAAGTTCTTCCGAAATCTATCAAGAAACGTGTTGCAATCGAAATGGGATCTTCACTTGGTTGGGAACGATATGTTGGTCTAGACGGTAAAATTATGGGTATTGATACATTTGGCGCATCTGCAAATGGTGAAAAACTTATCGAAGAATATGGGTTTACAGTAAAGAATGTAGTGAAAAACGTAAAAGAATTAATTAAATAAAAGGATAAATGAGAGTGGACTGTTCGTCATAAAAATGGACAGTCCACTTTTAAATAGTGAAGATAGCACTTCCTAGCAGATATGATTTATGTAATTACCTCTAATTTTCACCTTCAATCAATAGTACGATTCAATACTTAGTTAATCTTCTATTTCGACAAAACTAGTGTTTTTTTATTTCATATAGTGACATAATTTTTTAATAGAATCGGTATAATAGAAGAAAAGGGGAGGGACGCTAACACAATGAAAGAATACAAGATTTACTGGATTAAAGAAGAATTCGCTAAACATTACTATTATAAAAGTGATATACTATATCGATTTTTAAGAGAATTTCATAACAAACAATATCGAGTAGATTTAGTATCGCAATTTAATTTCATTACAGAAAGCTTCCCTAAGGATCTATTAATGTTCCAATTACTAAGACAACCCAAAAACAAATTACAGAGCGACCATACTTTTGATAAAATTGAACTTGAAAATAAGCATAGCTTTATCTCTTTACATATCGAGGAAAAACAGATAAAATTTCGTTGTGAAACATTACAGGATGCTGAAACATTATTATTTCCTGCCTTAAGACGATTTCACCCATACCTTTTCATTATCGATGATTATTATGAAAACTATGGTTGGATTTCTCCTGTAAGGACAAGTGTTGGATATAATAATGAACAAGTATTGTATTCTTAGAACTGTTTTACTATACTGTATAAGAGACAGCACGAAGGAGGAAAACGATAGATGGACGTAATTTGGGTAGTACTTATTGCTATTGCAGCTTTAATCGCTGGTGTTGCTCTTGGATTTTTTATCGCAAGAAAATACATGATGAGTTATTTGAAAAAGAATCCACCAATTAATGAGCAAATGCTTCGTACGTTAATGATGCAAATGGGTCAAAAGCCTTCACAAAAGAAAATCAATCAAATGATGCGTGCAATGAATAATCAAATGGATAAATAGTATACCGGAATAATTACTATCATATTTTACATTGCACTGAGATACCCCATACTAACGATTAGTAGGGGTTTTTTCATGACAATATATTGTCATATTCATTACAAAAGTGTTAATCATATTCTGCTATAATGAAGGTAGAATAACAATTCAGGAGGATTCTTATGTCTGAAGTTAATATGTTTCTTGCCTTTGGTGCAGGATTTCTGTCTTTCATTTCACCTTGTGTATTACCACTCTATCCAGCTTTCTTATCATATATAACTGGAATGAGTGTAAGTGAGATAAAAGCAGACAATAAAATGTTGAATCGGAATAGTATATTACACACCATATTCTTTTTATTAGGATTTTCAACTATTTTTATTATTTTTGGCTTTTTTACATCTGCTCTCGCACAATTTCTAATTACATATCAAGATATTATTAGACAAGTAGGAGCGCTATTAATCATTTTCTTTGGCCTTGTTATTGTAGGTATTTTTAATTTCAAGTTTTTAATGAAAGATAAAAAAATCACCTTTAAAAATCGGCCATCAGGTTTTTTAGGCTCCTTTATAATTGGGCTGGCATTTTCTTTGGGGTGGACTCCATGTACAGGTCCTATTCTTGGGGTAGTATTTACTTTAACAGCAACTGACCCAAGTAAGGGCATGGTTATGATGATAGCTTATATCCTAGGTTTTTCAGTCCCATTCCTTGTATTATCTTTCTTTATCGGAAAATTAGGATGGATAAAAAGAAACAGTCATAAACTAGTTAAAATTGGTGGCTATATTATGATTTTATTGGGCATCGCATTATTCTTTGACTGGATGACAAAACTAACTGCTTTCCTAGCAGGTTGGATAGGTTTCTATGGATTTTAGTGGAAATCTGTATTATGATAATACGTAAAGATTCTACATAAGGACGTGTTATCATTGAACAAACCTAATAATTTGATTCTACAAACAGCTACTTCACTAATCGCTTTTCTTCTATTAGGGTTTTCCTTATATTTATTTTTTGCAGGGCATAATTCACCAGGTGGAGGATTTGTTGGAGGTCTTGTTACCGCTGCTGCAATCGTATTACTTTATATGGCATACGGTACAGATTTTGTAGATAAGATTCTACCAATAAATTTCCGAGTCCTAATACCAATAGGGTTATTAATTGCACTTTTGACAAGTATGGGATCGTTTTTATTCAATGTCCCGTTCTTATCTCACACATATGATTACTTTACTTTTCCAATTTTTGGAAAGGTGGAGCTCGCTACTGCAACATTATTTGATTTAGGGGTTTATCTTACGGTTGTTGGTGTGACAGTTACAATAATTGTTAATATAGCTAACGATCGAAAAGCGTAGATTTGGATTATTAAATAGTGGGGGATCTGTTAAATGTCTAGAATTCTAATCGTTGATGATGCAAAATTTATGCGCACGACACTCCATGCAATCTTATCTAAAGATAATCATGAGATTGTTGGAGAGGCAGAAAATGGTGAAGTGGCAGTTTCACTTTATGAAAAAACTAAACCTGATTTAGTAATTATGGATATTACAATGCCTGTTATGAATGGTATTGATGCAATAAAAAAAATAAAGGAAATTGATGTTAACGCTCAAATAGTTGTATGTTCGGCGATGGGGCATCAAAAGGTAGTTGTCGATGCTATTGAACTTGGCGCTAAAGACTTTATTGTGAAACCATTTGACGAGCATCGTGTACTAGAAACAGTAGAACGTGTATTGTCATATATTACTAGCTAATCATTAGACTGAAAAGAGTGTTACTATGTTTTGGATTATAGCAAGTACTATTGTAGCCTTTTTTATGGCATCATTGATGATTGTTGTGCGACTTAGAGCTTCCAGAAGACCAGCGTCTGTAAAGCGTATTATTTTACCACCGTTATTCATGAGTACTGGTGCATTTATGTTTGTTTTCCCAGAATTTCGTGTACAGTGGATGCAAGTTTTAGAGGCGTTAATAATTGGGGTTTTGTTTTCAGTCCTTTTAATTAAGACCTCAAAATTTGAGATTCGAAGAGATCAAATCTATCTTATTCCTTCTAAAGCATTTGCGTTTATTTTAGTTGGTCTTTTAATTATAAGACTGATTCTAAAACTAATTATAGGAAGTACAATTACATTGGGTGAAACAAGTGGGATGTTCTTTTTATTAGCCTTTGGAATGCTTGTTAGTTGGAGAATAGCAATGTTATATAAATATAAGCAATTAGAGAAACAGATAAAGGTGCCTTCATCAACGTGAAGGCACCTTTAACTAATTCTTCTTGTATTGTGCTTGCCAATTAGTTCGATAATCATCTTTAGAAAGTTTAAATAATGGTTCGTATAGCGTGACATCAATTCGCTTTTCTTTTAATTTTTTCCTTAGAAATTTATGGTCACGTTTTGGTGTTGCTAAGATATAGCCTTCAATAACAATCTCTTGATTAATTTTTGACTTTCCTTTTTCAAGAGCGACTTGTCCAATTTTACTAGCTATTTTTTGCCTTGCAACATCACGAAATAACTCTGGCACAGGGGAGACTAACTCCTCAAGTAATACTTTTTCATTTTCATCCCACATATGTTTCGACTTTTCAAGATAATGAACTTCCCAATCCATCATGGATTTTCCATCTGCTTTTGGTATCTGTTTTAGAAATTTACGAAACATGAAGTAACCACCGATTGCCATAAATATTATCATAAAAAATCCCCAAAACACTATAACATATGACATAATATCCACCTTTTTTCAGCCTATTTATTTACTAGATATCAACATTTTTGTTGAATTATATGTAACAATGCTGTAATTTTACTACTAAAGAGATAAATAATTCTGATAAGCCATTACTTTTAACTATTATCTATGCTACTATTATTATAATTATAGTTTTGATTTTAAACAACTTTCATATTTGTATATCATTCAACATATAGTATTATTAAGCTATGAAAAAGGATGAATTTGTAATAAAGGGGCGGATTCAATGGGGAAAGAACCAAATAAAAATAATTTAGATCCTGTTTCGTCAGTTACAATCAGCCCTTTTGAAAAAGTTTTTGCGATATCTAATAACTCTAGTCTAGTAAATTTACCCGATGCAATAGTTAGTTGGATTGGAGAGAATAGTAGTGACTTTTTCTCAGTATGGGATGAAAAAGGATACGGTCAATATTTCTCACCGGCAGTTGAGCGGGTGCTCGGCTTTAAAGCGGACGAACTAGTAGGAAAATCTTACCTTGATTTAGTTCTTCCCGAAGATATTAAGTATTTAAGAAAAGAGTTCAATAAAGAATCATTTACAAATCAAACATTTAATGTGAATATTCTAAGTCTTGAACAGAAATACATATGGTGTGAATGTAAACTTGCAAGATTAAAGGATTCTTCGAATGTAAATACATATTATGTAGCTAGTGTTCGGGACATTACAGAAAAGAAAGAAACAGAAGAGATGATGATTCGTTCAGAAAAAATGTCCATTGCTGGTCAACTTGCAGCCGGTATTGCACATGAAATAAGAAATCCCCTCACATCAATAAAAGGTTTTCTTCAATTGCTACAAGCAGGGGTTAACCGTAAAGATGTATATTATAAAATAATGATTGATGAAATCGAAAAGATGGAAACCATAACATCGGAATTACTGTTTATTTCTAAACCGCTTACAGATAATAAAAAACAAGAATCTATCTTAGAAATGATACGAGATGTGTCAGAGCTTTTAAAACCTCAAGCCAAATTAAAAAACATATTATTAGAGACGATTGGGGAAGATCAATTTGTTTTTTGTGATAGATCCCAGGTTAAACAAGTATTAATCAACATTATTAAAAATGCCATTGAAGCAATGGAGGAAGCCGGGAAGATAATTGTAAAGATAGTGGATTCAGAAATTGAAGTTAGAATAGACATAGTAGATGAAGGTCCAGGAATTGATGAGGAAGTCATACATAAATTAGGTGAACCATTCTTTACGACCAAACAACAAGGAACTGGTTTAGGATTAATGATTACAAAACAATTATTAGAAAGACATAATGCAAAGCTTGAGATACTACAGAATAAAGAAAAAGGTAGTACATTCCGGATTATTTTTCCAAAACCGAACTAATTCCATATACTTCATTATAATTAACTGTGAAAACAATAAATACAACCATATAAGAAACGCTTATCACCTTGAATAAGTTTTTCGTATAGTCAATCGAGTATGAAACAATTGTTTTATACTCGATTTTCATTTAATATGAATATGTAGAAAACTATTAGAATTTGGATATGCTTATTAGATTAATGAATGACCTAAGTTTCATAGCAAACATTCCAATTCTTGAAAAACAGCAGAAAGGGGTTTTTGCGAGTGGGAGAGAATTCTATCTTCGATGCAAAGAAGAAGTTCGACCTTAATGGTAAAACCTATAACTATTATGAATTAAAAGCTTTAGAAGAAGCTGGCCTAGGTAAAATTGACAGACTACCATTTTCTATTCGTGTTTTACTAGAATCTTTAGTTCGTCAATATGATGGCCGTGTAATTAATGATGATCATGTAAAAGCATTAACAAAATGGGGTACAAAAGAGGGCGTTGGGGTAGATGTACCTTTCAAACCATCTAGAGTTATCTTACAGGACTTCACTGGTGTACCAGCTGTAGTTGATCTTGCTTCTCTACGTAAAGCAATGGTTGATTTAGGTGGTAATGCAGAGGTAATTAACCCAGAAGTTCCAGTTGATTTAGTTATTGACCACTCTGTACAAGTAGATCAATATGGTACAGCAAGTGCTCTACAAGCTAATATGGATTTGGAATTTCAGCGTAATGGAGAGCGTTATGAATTCTTACACTGGGCTCAAAAAGCATTTAAAAACTATCGTGCTGTTCCTCCAGCAACTGGAATTGTACACCAAGTAAACCTTGAGTATATTGCCAGTGTTGTTCATGAACTTGAAAATGAGAATGGTGAATTTGATGCATTTCCTGATACATTAGTTGGTACTGATTCCCATACCACAATGATCAACGGTCTAGGAGTACTAGGTTGGGGAGTTGGAGGTATTGAAGCAGAAGCTGGAATGCTTGGTCAACCATCATACTTCCCACAACCAGAAGTAATTGGTGTTAAATTCACTGGTAGCTTCCCTCAAGGAACTACCGCAACTGACTTAGCTCTGAAAGTTACACAAGTACTACGCGCACAAAATGTAGTAGGAAAATTTGTTGAGTACTATGGTCCAGGCCTTGCTGACATGCCACTTGCTGATCGTGCTACAATTTCAAACATGGCTCCAGAATATGGTGCAACTTGTGGTTTCTTCCCTGTTGACGAAGAAGCACTCAACTATTTACGCCTAACTGGACGTAGTGAAGAGCATATTCAATTAGTTGAAAAATATTGTAAAGAAAATGACCTTTGGTATTCAGCTGATATGAAAGATCCTGAATATACGAACGTTATTGAAATTAATTTATCAGAATTAGAACCAAACCTTTCTGGTCCTAAACGTCCACAGGACTTGATTCCACTATCTAACATGCAAAAGGAATTCAAGAAGGCTATTACTGCTCCTCAAGGAAACCAAGGATTTGGTCTAGATAAATCAGAGTTTGACAAAGAAGTAACAGTTAAACTTTCTAATGGTAAAGAAACTGTTATGAAAACAGGTTCTCTTGCTATTGCAGCCATTACATCTTGTACGAATACTTCCAACCCATATGTAATGTTAGGCGCAGGACTGCTAGCTAAGAAAGCGGTAGAAAAGGGATTAGAAGTACCGGCTTATGTGAAAACTTCATTAGCTCCTGGTTCTAAAGTTGTTACACGTTACCTAGAAGATGCTGGTTTAATGCCATATCTTGATAAATTAGGATTTAGCTTAGTTGGTTATGGTTGTACAACATGTATCGGTAACTCAGGACCACTTCTTCCTGAAATCGAAGAAGCTATTGCTAAGAATGACTTAACGGTTTCATCTGTTCTATCTGGTAATCGTAACTTTGAAGGTCGTATCCATCCATTTGTAAAAGCAAACTATCTTGCATCACCTCCATTAGTTGTTGCTTATGCACTTGCTGGAACTGTGGATGTTGACTTAGCTAAGGATGCAATCGGTACAGATGCAGATGGCGAACCTATTTACTTAAATGATATTTGGCCATCAATGGAAGAAATTAAGCATGAAGTAAATCGTGTAGTAAACCCAGAAATTTTCCGTAAAGAATATGAAAATGTATTTAGCTCTAACGATAAATGGAATGAAATTCAAACAACTGATGAGCCTATTTTTGAATGGGATGAAGAATCAACTTATATTCAAAACCCACCTTATTTCGAAGGTTTATCAAAAGAACCTGGAAAAGTGGAAGCACTTAATAACTTGCGCGTAATTGGTAAGTTTGGTGATTCCGTGACAACTGACCATATCTCACCAGCAGGTGCTATCGCGAAGGATATGCCAGCAGGACTTTATCTACAAGAAAAAGGAGTTTCACCAAGAAACTTCAACTCTTACGGTTCTCGTCGTGGTAACCATGAAGTAATGATGCGTGGTACTTTCGCAAATATACGTATCCGTAACCAAATTGCTCCTGGTACAGAGGGTGGTTACACAACTTACTGGCCAACTGGTGAAGTTATGCCAATTTATGATGCAGCAATGAAGTATCAACAAGATGGAACTGGTTTAGCAATTCTTGCTGGTAAAGACTATGGTATGGGATCTTCTCGTGACTGGGCAGCAAAAGGTACTAACCTTCTTGGAATAAAGATGGTTATCGCTGAAAGCTTCGAACGTATTCACCGCTCCAACTTAGTTATGATGGGTGTTTTACCATTAGAATTTGAAAAAGGGCAAAGCGCCGAGACTTTAGGCCTGACTGGAAAAGAAGCATTCAACCTAGAAATTGGTGAAGATGTTAAACCACATGATCTTGTAAAAGTTACTGCTACTGACGAAAATGGCAAAACAACTGAATTTAAAGTCGTAGTTCGCTTTGATAGTGAGGTTGAAATTGATTATTACCGTCATGGTGGTATTTTACAAATGGTATTACGTAATAGATTAGCTAACTAATTTTTTAACGGGCTCCTATAGAAGGAGCCTGTTTTTTATTATATATGGTTCATTATGTACAAATTGAATATGTGAAATCTCTTTGACTTTTGTGTTTAATTCTTTATTAATGTAACCTAGAATGTATACTATTAATATAAGCGATAAAAACATATTGGTTGGGAGCACATAAAATGTTTAAAAAGATAATAGGGATAGCAGTTTTAGTAGTTCTAGGTGTTTTTTTAGTAATAAATATAATTGAAACGAATAAAAAAGAAGAAGCATCAGGGCCAAATATGGTGGATGTAACGGGAGATACTTCTGTTGAAGGGGTTCAAATTGTTTCTCCGGGTTCTGTAGGAATCCAAGAAGGTGATCAAGCTCCGGATTTTGAATTACCACTATTGGATGGTGAAATGGTAAAGCTATCCGAATTAAGTGGCCAAAAAGTGCTAATTAATTTCTGGGCTTCCTGGTGTGGACCATGTAAAAAGGAAATGCCTGAACTTGAACAATTATACGCAGAACATGGAGATGAAATTAAAATTATTGCAATTAATGCAACTGATTCTGAAAGAAATGAACAGGTTGTTCGAGAATACATCGATGAAAATGGTTATACATTTCCAGTTGCATTAGATGCAGACATGAGTGTTACGGATCAAATGTATAGAGTAGTATCTATTCCAACATCTTACTTTATAGATACAGAGGGTAAAATTCAAACTCGATATGTTGGACCAATGACTTATGAATTTATGATTAATACAATCAACTCTTTAAATTAAGCGGTTATAATTTTGCAAAAATTATTATAAAAAGAAGAAGAAATGGTAATACTTCTTATTAAAAGGGGTGATTACCATTTCTTTAAAGAAAAGACTTTCATTTGAAGAGCTGGTTCAAGCTAATCGTCAGCAAATATTAGAAGACAGGGCATTCTTGGACCGAATTGAAGATAATCTAGAAAAAAGAGCGAAAGAATTATTAACGAAACGTAAAGAAGCATGACAGTTTTATTGGATGTTCATGAATGTTACCTCTTAATGTTGTAATCAAATTGTTACAATATTAAGAGGTTTTTTCATTATCCTAATGATATTTATTGGTATAGTTACGCTAGATAATCAAAGAATAACAATGAAGTTTGACAACTATTAAAAAGGAGGATGTCAAATGACTGATCAACAACATACACCGAAACCTGACGATCGTAGCGATAATGTAGAAAAGCTGCAAAATATGATTCAAGACACCATTGAAAATATAGAAGCTGCACATGAAACAATGCAATTTGCTTCCGGTGAAGAGAAGCAGAATATTTCTGAAAAGAATAAACGTCGTGAAGAAGCAATCGAAGGGTTTCGTTCAGAAATTAAAGATGAAGTAAATAGTCAAAAATAAGCATCACAACCCCAAATTTTTAACCGATTTGGGGTTTTTTCTTGTGATTATAGGGTGCTTAATCAGTCTTGGAATAGAGAGAATTGTGGTAAACTTAGAATGGAGAGTAAGGAGGAATTATAGTTGTATAGTGTTAAAGTTCCAATTGAGGTTAGATATCAAGAAACAGATCAAATGGGTGTTGTGTATCATGCTAATTATTTAGTTTGGTTTGAAATTGGACGAACTAAATTCATTGAGCATTTAGGATTAAGCTATGTGGAGATGGAAATGAATAATGTTGTTTCACCAGTAGTTGATGCGCAGATCTCATTTAAAAAGCCAGTTAAATATGGTGAAAAGGTCTTTGTCGAGACTTGGATTGAACAATATGATGGACTAAGAACGGTTTATGGATACAAGATTATTGATGATAACGAGGAAGTAAGGGTTTCAGGAAGCACCAAGCATGTTATCGTTAAAAAAGATAGTTTTAGACCGCTATCGTTACGAAGGACGTTTCCTGAATGGCACGAATTATATTTGCAAAATATTGCAGGTGAAAAATAATGGCCTTTGGATTGAAAAGAAAAGAGGTTTTAAGATGGAAAACAAAAGTGGAAAATGGAGAAATAGCATTTTTAACACATTATTGGTTAGATGATCGTTTTCCTGGATGTACAACCGTTACAAAAGTAGGCTGTAAGAATATTAGTTCACTTATTGATTGGGGCCAACGATATGATTTAGATCCAAAATGGATACATCGTGATGAGAAGCATCCTCACTTTGATTTATTTGGTGAAAAACAAAAAGAAGTATTATCAAGGGAAGGGAAGTGGGATCAAATAGAAAGATTTAACCTATAATATAACGCTCAAGAAAATTATCTTGAGCGCGTTTTCTCTTTCTTATCAGGAACGTAATCTACACCACCAGGATGAAATGGATGGCATTTACTAATCCGCTTTATTGTTAAATACCCGCCTTTAATTGCTCCAAACTTTCTGATTGCCTCGAGCCCGTATTCAGAACAAGTAGGATAGAATCGGCATGTAGAAGGTGTGAATGGACTAATAGCACTTCGGTAAAATTTGATTAGTCCGATAAAAATGTATTTCATGAAATGACCTTCTTATAAAAGTTATTATATATCGTAACGTATTGTTGCGATTGCATCATGCATATGAATTGACTCTTCATTCTGGCATGTAACGGAAAAGCCTTTAACAAACGGTAATTCATATAAATCTGCTGCTACTAAACGTGCCATATCTTCAACGAATCGTGGATTTTCATAAGCTTCTTCCGTAACCATTTTTTCATCTGGACGTTTTAGAATAGGATGTAGTCTAGAACTTGCATTACTTTCAGCTGCTTCTAATAATGCATATTTCCAGTCTTCTGTATCATCAAAGCTATCTGAAAGAGTAACCTCCATAGTCACATTTCCTCGTTGATTATGTGCGCTATATTCACTTATTTCTTTTGAACATGGACAAAGTGTCGTGACAAGCACGGACATCCCAACACGTATTTGGTAACCTTTTGTTTCGTCATATGATACTTTTATTGTTAAATCCGCATGGTTCAATCCGGTTATGCCAGTACTCGGTCCCTTACGCTCATAAAACCAGGGGAAAGTAAATTCGACTGTTGCATCGCTTTGTCCTAAACGATCCGCTAGTTCTCTCGTAAATTCTTTTAAAACAGAGAATTCAACATGAAACCCATTCTTACTATAAGTCGCTAATTGCTCCATAAATCGACTCATATTTGTACCTTTACTTGATTGCTTAATACTAGATGTAAAGGTAAAAGATGCAATACTTGTTTGGACCTTCGGCTCTGCTTTGCTATGAATTAAGATAGGATGTTTCACATTTGTAATTCCAACAGCATCAAGTTCAAAGAGAAAATCCTTCTGTAAATTTTGTAGGTCTGCCATTTTTTCTTTCTCAACAGGCTTATTTTTAGGACCAGGTTCAACAGAGCCAAATAGTTTATGTCTTTCTTCCTTTGTAGGTAGACTTTTTGGCGATATATGATTTGAATTCATGATTGTTATCCCTTTCTTCACTGCAAGACTTGTCTCATATCAAAGTATAATCTAACTCCTTATTTTATTTCAATTATACCGCTTCTACATCCATTTGATTTTTGGTTCCGTTTTATTAATAATCCGTTTAATATTAGCAATGTGACGATATATAACAAATAACGTTAATGCTCCAACTACGATCATTAACCCAATATCCCCGAAAAAAATGGACACTATAAATGAAATCACACCAGTAATCATGGAAGAAAGTGAAACGTATTTAGAAATTTTTAATGATAATAAGAACGTGACAATCATAACAGCAAATAAGATTGGGTTTACTCCAAGGATAATTCCACCTGAGGTTGCTACTGCCTTACCACCTTTAAAACGAGCAAATATCGGATAAGTATGACCCAACACAGCAAAGATACCAATTGCAAGTTGATACACATCTACATCGAAGAATACTGGCATTAATGTTGCTAACGTTCCTTTTAAAATATCCGCTAACGTTACGATAATACCAGCCTTAACGCCTAACACACGAAATGTATTGGTACCACCTAAATTACCACTCCCATGCTGGCGAATATCAATGTTAAAGCCAACCTTTCCAACAATTAAGGCAGAAGGTATAGACCCCAAAAGATAAGCAACTATAGCAAATAGAACATATTCCATTTAATTCCCTACTTTCATTGATTATTTACTTAACATTATGTATACTCCATCCATTTTATCATGAACTATTAAGATTAGGTATTAATATATTAAGAATAGGGTATATCCTATTCAAAATTATACAAAAGATCTTTAAACTATAAAATATTTTTGTGGCAAAGTACTAAGATTGTCTGAAAGGATAAAACTGATAATATTTTAGTTAACATGTTAAACTAATACTAAGTATCAATCAAAAAGGAGAAACTTATCATGAAAAATCCATCAAACGATCAAATAAAAGAATTGCTAGAAACCGCAAAAACCATTGCAGTAGTTGGACTATCAGATAATCCCGAAAGAACATCTTACCAAATCTCAAAAATAATGCAAGATAGTGGATATCGAATTATTCCAGTAAATCCTACTGTTGAGGAGGTATTGGGTGAAAAAGCATACCATTCTTTACTCGATATCAAAGAACCTATAGATATAATTAATGTATTTAGAAGACCAGAATTTTTACCTGAGATCGCTAGAGAAGCTACAATGACAGACTGCAAAGTTTTCTGGGCACAACAAGGCATAGTAAACGAAGAAGCTTATCAATTTCTCACAGAAAAGGATTTTACCGTGATCATGGATTTGTGTATAAAAGTTGCTCATGCTGTACTTCTGAAAAATAAAAATAGGTAGCGCTATAGAACTTTCATTCTGAAATAACTTTCTTTACTTTTGTAAAAGGATGGCAATTGTCATCCTTTTCAAATTTGCAGAATCTATTAAGATAACCATGGATAATATGCAGGAGCGCAATAGAACTTCTATACATTTCAAAATATCTTGTAGTATACTAATTAGGATGCTGTTTTGGTAATTAACAGAGACTTTACAAAAACAAACACCTGTTCTACTATATAAAATATGACAATTTGAATTATTGGTGAAGGGAGAAAACGGAATTGGACAAGACACCATTACATTATTCTGATGATTCAATCCAAGTACTAGAAGGTCTTGAAGCGGTGAGAAAAAGACCTGGAATGTATATCGGTAGTACCGATCATCGAGGTTTACATCATCTTGTATTTGAGATTGTTGATAATGCGGTTGATGAGGCTTTAGCTGGCTACGGAAATGTTATTAAGGTAAAGATACATAATGATAATAGTATTTCTGTTGAAGATAGTGGTAGAGGGATTCCTAGTGGGAAACATAGCTCAGGAAAATCAACTATGGAAGTAATTTTTACAATACTCCATGCTGGTGGTAAATTTGGACAAGGCGGCTATAAAACAAGTGGAGGGCTACATGGTGTAGGTGCATCCGTAGTAAATGCACTTTCGGAGTGGTTAGAAGTAACTTCGCATCGAGATGGTGAATCATTTTTCCAACGCTTTGAAAATGGTGGTAAACCAATTGGAACAATCAAAAAGATTGGGACAACTAGGAAAACAGGAAGCCTGATTCACTTTAAACCAGATCCATCTATTTTTTCGACAACTGTTTTTAGCTTTGAAACCATTTCTGAACGATTGCGAGAAGCTGCATTTCTACTAAAAGGCCTTCGAATCGAACTAACAGATGAACGCACTGAAGTAACAGAAGTATATGAATATCCTGATGGGTTAAAATCATTTGTTCATTATCTAAATGAGGATAAAGATACCCTACATGAAGTGGTTCCTTTTGATGGAGAACAACAAGAAATTGAAGTTGAATTTGCATTTCAATTTAATGATGGTTTTTCTGAAAATATGCTATCCTTTGTAAACCATGTTCGAACAAAGGATGGTGGCACACATGAATCCGGAGCAAAAACAGCCATTACGAGAATTTTTAATGATTATGCAAGAAGAACAAACGCCCTCAAAGAAAAAGACAAGAACCTAGAAGGTACTGATATTCGTGAGGGGTTAACGGCAATTGTTTCCGTAAGAATCCCGGAGGAAAAATTGCAATTTGAAGGTCAAACTAAGGGTAAGCTCGGAACATCAGAAGCACGCTCGGCAGTTGACTCCGTAGTCTCCGAAAAGCTTAATTTCTTTTTAGAGGAAAATCCAGATGTATCAGGTCTGCTAGTAAAAAAGGCAATTAAAGCCAAAGAGGCACGTGAAGCAGCCCGAAAAGCACGTGATGATGCAAGAACTGGTAAAAAGAAACGACGTAAGGATACGATTCTTAGTGGTAAATTAACTCCTGCACAATCAAAGAATCCCGATAAAAATGAACTTTATCTAGTGGAGGGAGATTCTGCAGGTGGCTCTGCGAAACAGGGTAGAGACCGTAAATTCCAGGCTGTCTTACCTTTAAGAGGTAAGGTTATTAATACGGAAAAGGCAAAGCTTCAAGACGTGTTTAAGAATGAAGAGATTTCGACAATCATTCATACAATTGGGGCTGGAATCGGTCCAGAATTCACATTAGAGGATGCTAGCTACGATAAAATTATTATCATGACCGATGCTGATACAGATGGTGCACATATCCAAGTTTTATTATTAACATTTTTCTATCGTTACATGAGACCTTTAATTGAAGCAGGGAAGATTTATATTGCATTGCCTCCTTTATATAAAGTTTCTAAAGGAATAGGCAAAAAAGAGCAAATTGCTTATGCATGGGATGATGAAGAAATGCGTGCTGCTGTTAATAAGTTCAAGAACGGGTATATTATTCAGCGCTATAAAGGTCTTGGTGAGATGAATGCGGATCAATTATGGGATACGACGATGAATCCAGAGACTAGAACCTTAATCCGGGTAACAATTGATGATATTGCACGTGCAGAAAGACGTGTTACCACATTAATGGGTGATAAGGTAGAACCTAGAAGAAAATGGATTGAATCCAATGTTGCATTTGGACTTGATGACGAAACAAATATACTAGAAAACGAAAAAATACAATCCTAAAATATAGAGAGTTGTAAAAAGAAAGAGAAGGGGGAAATGACTTGACACAGTCAGAAAAATTTCTCGATCTTCCATTAGAAGAAGTAATAGGTGATCGATTTGGTAGATATAGTAAATATATAATTCAAGACCGTGCTATTCCAGATGCACGAGACGGACTAAAACCAGTTCAACGTAGAATCCTTTATGCAATGTACCGTGAGAAGAATACACATGATAAACACTTCCGTAAGTCTGCTAAAACCGTTGGTAATGTAATTGGTAACTATCACCCACATGGGGATTCGTCTGTTTATGAAGCAATGGTTCGTATGAGTCAGGACTGGAAGATGCGTAATGTACTAATCGAGATGCACGGAAATAACGGAAGTATGGATGGCGACCCACCTGCTGCGATGCGTTATACCGAAGCAAGATTGTCTAAAATATCATCTGAACTACTGCGTGACCTCAATAAAGAGACGGTAGATTTAATGCCAAACTTTGATGATACAGATTTTGAGCCAGTTGTATTACCAGCAAAGTTTCCAAACCTATTAGTAAATGGAACAACCGGTATTTCTGCTGGTTACGCTACTGATATTCCACCACATAATCTTGGTGAAGTAATTGATGGTGTAATAAAGCGTATTGATAATCCAGAAATTACTACAGATGAATTAATGAAAATCATTAAAGGTCCAGATTTCCCAACTGGTGGTATTATTCAAGGTGTAGATGAAATTAAAAAAGCTTATGAGACTGGAAAAGGTAAAATTGTTGTTCGTGGGAAGGCAACAGTTGAGCCGCTTCGTGGAAATCGCGAGCAGATTGTCATTGATGAAATTCCATTTGAGGTCAATAAAGCGTTACTCGTTAAAAAAATGGATGAACTTCGTTTTGATCGTAAAGTAGAAGGTATTGCAGAGATCCGAGATGAAACAGACCGAACTGGTCTACGCATCGTAATCGAACTCAAAAAAGATGTAAACAGTGAAGGTGTCTTAAATTACCTTTATAAAAATACTGACCTACAGGTAACCTATCATTTCAATATGGTTGCTATTTTAGATAGAACGCCAAAGCTATTATCCTTGGCAGCAATGCTTGATGCCTATATAGGACATCAAAAAGAAGTTGTAACGAGATCAACAAAATTTGATTTAAAACAAGCAAAAGATCGTTCTCATATTGTGGAAGGTTTAATTAAAGCAATTTCTATTTTAGATGAATTAGTAGCTACCATCCGTGCATCAAAGGACAAACAAGATGCCAAGAAGCAAATTATCGAAAAATATGGATTTACTGAAAAACAATCTGAAGCAATTGTTATGTTACAGCTTTATCGTCTAACAAACACCGATGTTACACTCCTTGAGGCAGAAGCTGAAGAATTGCGCAATAAAATCATGGAGCTAGAATCTATTTTAGCTAGCGAAGAAAAACTTTTAGAAACCATAAAAAACGACTTAAAACAAATGAAAAAACAATTTGCTGAACGTCGTAGAACAATGATAGAAGAAAAAATCGAAGAACTAAAAATAGATATTGAAGTGACTGTAGCTAGTGAGGATGTATTAATCTCTGTCACGAGAGATGGCTATGTTAAACGGACAAGTCTTCGTTCCTATGCAGCCTCAAATGGTGAGGACTTTGCAATCAAGGAGGAAGACCACCTCGTTGGTTTAATTGAGGCAAATACTACTGATAAGATTTTACTATTTACCAATAAAGGGAAGTATCTATATTTACCAGTTCATGAACTTCCTGACATACGTTGGAAAGATATTGGACAACATGTATCGAATATCGTCCAAATAGATAAGGATGAGTATTTCATTCACTCGTTACCTGTCCGGGAATTTAAAGAAGGCGACTTCCTTATTTTCTTTACGAAAAACGGAATGGTTAAACGTAGTGAAATGAAGATATACGATGCACAACGTCATTCTAAAGCACTTATTGCCTTAAATCTTAAAAAAGATGATGAAGTAATTAGTGTATGCCAAACAAAAGGCTATTCTGACATATTTATCGCATCCAATAAGGGGTTTGGGCTGTGGTACCATGAATCAGAAGTACCGGTAGTTGGGCAGAGAGCGGCCGGTGTAAAAGCAATTCAATTAAAAGAAGGAGAATTTGTAGTTGGTGGTCAGGTATTTGATGACCTTTCAGAACCTTCTTTAGTTGTTGTTACACAGCGCGGAGCCTGCAAACGTATGAAACTGAGAGAGTTTGAAAAATCAAGTAGAGCAAAACGTGGTTTAATCATGCTGAGAGAGCTTAAAAACAAACCACATCGTATTGTTGGATTCTTTGCGACTTATAAAAATGATTCAATCTGCTTCTCAACATCAAAAGGCGAAAGACATCATTTCTTACCACTTGACTTATCCAATAGTGACCGTTATAGCAATGGTTCATTTGTAATTGATGCGGATACACAAGGGGAAGTAATTGATGTATGGAAAGAAGCAAATTATGAAAAACCATTTGATCCATCATTAGATTAAGTATAGGGCAGACTGTTATAAAAAACAGTCTGCTCTTTATAAATGGCTGTTTTATATAAGATTGTTGTCTCTCGTACAAAAACAATTATGAATACTGATACAGGAAGAAATTTAGTAGTAAATTGAGGTATTACAGAAAGTTAGATGGGAAGATATTATTATGATAATTACAACACCTGGTAAGTCGTCTAGTAAAATTGTGGGAAGAGCAAAGAAACTTTCTATTTATTATGGTCTACCTTATAAAGAAAGACTTGGAGTATCAATTCAAACGATGAAGAAAAAGTATCGGGACGATATTGTTATTGTAGAAAATGATCGAATCGTTATATCTCCTCTTCATAGTGAGAAGGAAATGTTTTATCACCCAAATTTAGCGTTGATTAGAGCTAAACGGATTATGAATGGTGGAAAGGGTGGGCAGGAACCACTAATTTCAATAGCTAAACTAAAGGAAGGCATGTCCTTTCTTGATTGTACACTAGGATTAGCGTCTGATAGTATTATTGCCAGCCTAATTGTCGGTCCAACAGGTAAGGTAACCGGAATCGAGGGGAATCAGCTTCTTCATTTCTTAACACATGCAGGTTTAGCTTCATTTTCAAGTGGACATGAAGAGGTTGATGCTGCGATGAGAAGAATTGATGTTATCCATCAAGATCATTTAAATTATTTACGGGAATGTGAAACAGATTCTTTTGATGTCGTTTATTTAGACCCCATGTTTCACGAGTCTATTGACACTTCTAACGGCATAAATTTAATTAGGGAACAAGCATTAAGGACTAATATTTCAGATGAACTGATACATGAAGCGATACGTGTGGCAAGAGCTCGAGTTGTATTAAAAGATCACTGGAAAAGTGATAGATTTGCTCGGTTTGGGTTTACACAGTATAAAAGACAGTCCTCTTCGACTAATTATGGTATGATTGAAGTTTAAACTGAATTAAAATTACCTTTACTATTTTATGAAAATTGTGATAAGCTAATATAGGTAATGAAGAAAGGAGGACTTGTGACGAATTTAAGAGATAAAATCATCCATTCATCCTTACACTTATTTGAAAAACATGGTTTCCACGGTGTAACCGTCAACCAAATTGTTGAAAGTACGGGAACCTCAAAAGGTGGATTCTACCATCATTTCACATCTAAAGACGAACTATTATTTGTAATTCACGATACTTTTATTACGTATGTGCTTGAAAAAGCATACATAGCAAAAAACACCTATGACTCTCCAACAAAAAAACTACAAGAAATCATTAAAAGCTTTGTGCAAGTTTTTGATTTGTATAAACCTCATATCTCAGTATTTTACCAGGAAAATGTTTATTTAAAGGCAGATTACGAAGAATTGATTAAGAAAAAGCGAGACCAGTTCAAGAATATTATTATTGATACCATCCACGAAGGAAAAGCAAGTGGGGATTTTAGAGAGGATTTGTCAGAGGAAATTACTGGTATGGCAATACTCGGAATGGTGAACTGGACGTATAAATGGTATAAAAAGTCGGGAGAAAAATCTATTGATGAAATTGGTAATATTTACGTAGATTTAATTATGCGTTCTATTTTAAACAACTAAAATGAAAGCGCTATATTTATGAAACCATAGAGTAATAGCTTTATAAAAAGCTATATTTTTTAAGATAAGAACAGACCAACCAGTCGGTCTTAAATTATAGGAGGGGAAACTTATGGATTTTAATTTAACCAAAGAACAAACAATGATACGAAAAATGGTACGGGATTTTGCAGAGGAAGTAATTAGACCAAGGACTATCGAGATTGATACAGAGGCAAAATTCCCATTAGATATATTTGAACAGATGGGTGAGCTTGGCCTATTAGGAATTCCATTTCCAGAAGAATATGGTGGATCTGGTGGGGATACACTGTCCTACGCCATTGCAGTAGAGGAAATAGGTCGTGTATGTGGAAGTACAGGCTTAAGTTATGCAGCAGCTGTTTCTTTAGGGGCAAGTCCAATCTATTATTTCGGTACGGAAGAACAAAAGAAAGAATTTTTAACACCATTAGCATCAGGAGAAGCTTTAGGTGCTTTTGGTTTAACGGAGCCAAATGCAGGATCTGATGCTGGGGGTACGAAAACAACAGCTGTTCTGGATGGTGAAGACTTTGTTATCAATGGTGAAAAATGTTTTATTACCAATGCTAGCTTTGCAAAAACATTAATTGTTACAGCAGTTACAGGTAAAAATGAAAAAGGAAAGAATATCATCTCAGCTATTATTGTTCCAACTGATGCTGAAGGTGTTACTATAACAAGCAATTATGACAAAATGGGTGTACGTGGGTCAGATACTGCAGAAATTGTACTCGATAATGTTCGTGTTCCAAAAGCAAATCTATTAGGAGACGAGAAAAAAGGATTTAGCCAATTCTTATATACATTAGATGGAGGGAGAATTTCAATTGCAGCTTTAGGTTTAGGTATTGCACAAGCTTCATTAGAAAAAGCTCTGCAATATGCAAAAGAAAGAAAACAATTTGGTAAATCTATTTCTAATTTCCAAGCCATCCAGTTCAAGCTTGCTGATATTGCGATGGAAGTAGAATTAGCTAGAAATATGGTTTATAAGTCTGCTTGGTTAAAAGATAATGATAAACCATTTACGAAAGAATCCGCTTATGCCAAATTGTTTGCTACTGAAACAGCTTTCAGAGCTGCAAACCAGGCGATCCAAATTCATGGGGGATATGGGTATATGCGTGAATACGAGGTAGAACGATATTTACGTGATGCAAAGTTATTAGAAATCGGTGAAGGTACATCTGAGATTCAAAGACTTGTAATTGCTAGACAATTAGGTTGCTAATATCTGTACCAGATTTCCTATAAGTAAAGGAGAGAAGAAATGATTTCAAAGGTATTAATTGCAAATCGTGGGGAAATAGCTGCAAGAGTTATTAGGACTTGCAAAAAGTTAGGGATTCAAACTGTAGCTGTTTATTCAGAAGCAGATGCCAGTGCTCCGTTTGTTCTTATGGCTAATGAAAGCTATTTATTAGGCCCAGCACGGGTTAATGAAAGCTACCTAAATGTTGATAAGATCCTTTCTATTGCAAAAGAAGCGGGAGTTGATGCTATTCATCCTGGCTATGGATTTTTAAGTGAGAGTGGTCGATTTGCGGAAAAATGTGAAGCGGAAGGGATTACTTTCATTGGGCCAACAAGTAAAGTTATGGATATGATGGGGAGTAAAATTGAGGCAAGAAAAGCTATGAAACTTGCTAATGTACCGATTGTTCCCGGAACAGAAGATGCGATACCAACAGCTGAGGAAGCGGTAGAATTAGCAAAACAGATTGGTTACCCTATTATGCTTAAAGCTTCTGCTGGTGGTGGTGGTATAGGAATGCAGGTTGTGAACAGTGATGATGAATTACTGAAAGCATTTCAAAATAATGCTAAGCGAGCAGAGACATTCTTTGGTGATGGAGCAATGTTTTTGGAGAAAAAAATTGATGATGCAAGACATATTGAAATTCAATTATTAGCAGATAGTCATGGTAATGTAGTTCATTTATTTGAACGAGAATGCTCCATTCAAAGAAGAAATCAAAAGGTCATAGAAGAAGCTCCGTCACCGTTTATTTCAGGAACAACTAGAACCAAAATGGGTAACGCAGCAGTTGATGCAGCACTTGCACTAGGATATACAAATGCTGGTACCATTGAATTTCTAGTCGATAAAGATGAGAACTTTTATTTCCTTGAGATGAATACTAGAATCCAAGTAGAACATCCGATTACTGAAGAGATTACGGGTATTGACATTGTCGAAGAGCAAATTAATATTGCTAATGGAAAGGAATTATCTTTTAAACAAGAAGACCTAACCATTAATGGTCATGCCATTGAAGCTCGAATTTACGCGGAGGATCCAAAAACATTTTTCCCTTCACCTGGACATATCACATCTTTTGAAGTACCTAGCGGGAAAAATATCCGCTTGGAGTCTACTGTTACAGGTAATTATCAGGTAACACCATTTTATGATCCGATGATTAGTAAACTAATTGTTAAAGGTAGTTCAAGAGAAGCTGCAATCGAATTATTAAAAGAAACATTAACAAATACAAGGGTAGAAGGAATTAAAACGAATGTTCCTCTACTGCTAGAAATCGTAAATCATCCAGAATTTAATTCCGGAAATACAACAACTAAATTTATAGAAGAACATTTTAACCCAATTAAAAAATAGATGCCTACGAGGAGGAGAAAATAATGGAAGAAGTAAAAGCAATGATGGCAGGTAACGTTTGGAAGATTGTCGTAGCGGTAGGTGACACTGTTGAGGAGGATCAAGATATCGTTATCCTAGAATCAATGAAAATGGAAATTCCAATTGTAGCGGAGGAAGCTGGAACAGTAAAAGAAATTAAAGTTACTGAAGGGGATTTTGTGAACGAAGGCGATGTAATAGCTATTATTGAGTCTTAGTATAAGGCTGTTTCCAAAAGATTGTTACTAAGTAAAAGAAATAATAAGTAGCTATAATTAAGTTTTACAAGCGTAGTATAATTAAAAAATCTATTATTCGGGGAGGAAACTATGACCTTAGTAGATTTAAAAGTAATCGATGGTAATGTGGCCCTAATTACGTTAAATAGACCTGAGGCCGCTAATGCCATGTCAAAGGGATTATTAGATGATTTAAATTCTACTGTAAAAGAAATAAATAGTAATAAACAAATTAATTGTGTAATTATTACTGGATCCGGCGATAAAGCTTTTTGTGCAGGTGCAGATTTAAAAGAACGTAGCGGAATGAATGATGATCAAGTAGTGGATGCTGTCAGGTATATTGGACAATCGGTACGTGCAGTTGAATCTATTAAAGTACCTGTTATTGCCGCTTTAAATGGTGTGGCGTTTGGTGGTGGATTAGAGCTAGCTCTAGGCTGCGACATTCGTATTGCAGCAGATACTGCCAAAATGGGATTAACAGAAACATCTTTAGCAATTATTCCTGGTGCTGGGGGCACACAGCGTTTGCCACGATTAATTGGGATTGGCCGTGCTAAACAATTAATTTTTTCTGCAAAAGCAATATCAGCGAATGATGCACTTTCTATAGGATTAGTTGAAGAGATTATTCCTAAGGAAGAGCTACTTAGCTATGCAATTGACGTAGCAAAATCTATTGCTAAGAATGGCCCTATAGCTTTACGTCAAGCTAAAACTGCAATTAATCAGGGGATGCAAACTGAATTATCGACAGGTCTAGAAATTGAGCATTTATGCTATAAAGGAACAATTAAAACAAACGATCGTTTGGAAGGTCTAAAAGCATTCAAAGAAAAACGTACTCCAAATTACCAAGGAAATTAACCCTTCAAGGAGGTAATGCAAATTGTCTTATATAGAAGAGCTACAAAAAAGAGTACAACATATAGAAAAAGGCGGACAGGAGAAATATCACCAAAAGAACGAAGAAAAAGGGAAACTATTTGTCCGGAAGCGTTTAGAATTATTATTTGATGAAGGCATAGACATAGAAGATGCATTTTTCGCCAACTGTATGGATGATTCTTTACCATCAGATGGTGTCGTAACTGGTATTGGTAAAATCAATGGCCAAGATGTCTGCGTCATGGCAAATGATTCTACTGTGAAAGCAGGTTCTTGGGGTAAAAGAACCGTTGAAAAGATTCTTCGCATCCAAGAATCTGCGCTTACTTTAGAATTACCTATCCTATATCTGGTTGATTCTGCTGGTGCCAGAATCACAGATCAAATTGAGATGTTCCCTGGAAGAAGAGGGGCAGGACGAATTTTTCATAATCAAATCAAACTCTCTGGACGTGTACCACAAATCTGCTTGCTGTTCGGGCCATCTGCTGCAGGAGGAGCATATATTCCAGCATTCTGTGATATCGTTGTTATGGTTGACGGAAATGCATCCATGTATCTTGGATCTCCAAGAATGGCAGAAAAGGTTATCGGAGAAAAGGTTACGCTTGAAGAGATGGGTGGAGCTAAGATGCATTGCTCGGTTTCTGGAGTTGGCGATGTTTTAGTGAAAACAGAGCCTGATGCAATTAGTTATGCGCGTAATTATTTATCTTATTTCCCTAAGAACTTTAGGGAAAAGCCAAGAACATATGAAGCTAAAGCAGTAAAAGAATTTGAAAAGTCAATTGAGGACATCATACCAGAAAATCAAAACGCACCATTCAATATGTATGATTTTATTAATAGAATCATTGATGAAGATAGTTTTTGTGAAATCAAAAAGAAATTTGCTCCAGAATTGATAACAGGCCTTTCAAGAATAAATGGTAAATCAGTCGGTATTATTGCAAATCAGCCAAGAATGAAGGGTGGAGTGCTTTTTCCGGATTCGGCTGATAAAGCAGCGAAGTTTATCCAATTATGTGATGCATTTAATATCTCATTACTATTCCTTATGGACGTTCCTGGATTTATGATTGGAACGAAGGTTGAGCGAGCTGGAATTATTCGCCACGGAGCAAAGATGCTTGCTGCAATGAGTGAAGCAACGGTTCCAAAAATCTCTGTGATCGTTCGAAAGGCATATGGTGCTGGACTTTACGCAATGGCTGGTCCAGCATTTGAACCTGACGCAGTAATTGCTTTACCGACTGCTCAAATTGCGGTTATGGGACCAGAAGCAGCTGTTAATGCTGTTTATGCTAATAAAATTGCTGAATTACCAGAAGAAGAGCGCGCGGCATTTATTAAACAAAAACAAGATGAATATCGTGATGATATCGATATTTATCGTCTAGCAAGTGAAATGGTAATTGATGCAATCGTGGAACCAAACAACTTAAGGAAAGAATTAGTAAAACGCTATCAAATTTATGATGCGAAAAATGTTGTCTTTACCGAACGAAAACATGGTGTATATCCAGTGTAATAGAGAAGTCTCAGATGGGATCTGTTCCTATCTGGGACTTCTTTTTTGTATTAGGTAAGTATAAAAGTAACTACAAGAATGTGTTTTAAAAGGAGGGTGATTGAATCGGAATTCTAACAGATTAGCATAAAGTACATACACTATTGTAAAACGATTATTTAGTTTACCATAATAAAATTATGTTAACTAAATTAAGTTTCATAACTTTTGATATTCGAGTTATGATATAAGTAGGAAACAATGGTGAAAGTGGGGAAATAAATGGAAGAACGACAATTTCGAAACGCAATGGGGAAATTTGCAACCGGAATTACTGTTGTTTCAATAGAATATAACAATGAAATTATGGCCATGACTGTTAATGCGTTTATGTCTGTTTCTCTGTCCCCCAGACTAATTGCGATTTCTATCGATGAAAAGGCAAGGATGTACGCTAAATTAGATGAAGTGAAAGAATTTGGATTAAGTATTTTATCGAAGAATCAAGAAGATTACTCTAGAATATTTGCAAAACAAGAGGAGACCCAGGATAAGATTCAATTTATTAGCTTAGACACTGTTCCTGTATTACAAGGAGCATTAGCAACATTATCTTGTCGCATTATCAGTTCTTTAAAAGCTGGGGATCATATAGTTTATATAGGGGAAGTGACAGATTACACGACAATGGAAGAAGAACCAGTCATTTTTTTTAGTGGCAAGTACCGTTATTTAGATTAACAACAGAAACATACGATAAGTTGGTGAATTCATGCAAGTAAAAGACTTTATGATTCGAGATGTAATTAGTGTAACGGAAGGAACAACAATTAGGGAATTACTTGAAATTCTAGTAAACCACAAAATCGGCGGTGTACCAGTAATATCTAATGAAAATAAGTTAGTTGGAATGATAAGTGATGGTGATGTTATCCGTTATCTAAAACCTAATAGTAGAACTGTATTTGATATGTTTGCCATAATTATGGTAAATGAACAAGAAAAATTAACGGATAAATTAGGTTATTCATTGGAGAAGAATGTTTCAAACTTAATGAAAACAAGGGATATAAAAACAGTTAAACCCGAAAGTGATTTAGATATAGCATTAGCTATCTTTTCTAAACACCACTTTAAGAAAATTCCCGTTGTAGACAGAGAAGATAAAGTAGTAGGAGTAATAAGCAGAGGAGATTTACTCCGACATATTACCATGGAAATCATAAACAAAGAAAAAACTTCTTAAGATCTAGGAAGTTTTTTTTTGCTGTGTTAGTATTATGCTGTTATAAAGGGCTTTAACACAAACTTATTACCCACCATTTCTAAAAAATGCAATCATTCTGTTAGATAACACCTTTCCATTTTAAACAGGGTAGTAATAAGCCTTAAGTATGCGCTATAATAAAGATATTATGTTGAAACAAAGGGGTTTATTTCACGTGAAGGCAATCAAACAGTATACTTCAGTGTTAGATGATGATAATCTAACTGGAATCTATCATGTTATGAAAGAACATGGAGATGACATAAACGCAGAAAAAGTAATTGATTTATATAAGAAAAAACGATCAGATGAATTTACTATAAGTTTCACAGGGCATTTTTCAGCAGGTAAATCATCAATCATTAACGCTTTAATAGGTAGTGATATCTTACCAAAGAGTCCTATTCCAACCAGTGCTAATATTGTCAAGTTATCTTCTGGTGAGGGAGTTGCACGTTTATTTTTCCGCAATGATGATCCAATTGAATACGATGAACCTTATGATTTAGATATGATTAAAGAATATGCAAAAGATAAAGATACGATCACCAAAATAGAGATTAGCTCGAGTAAGCAAATTATTCCAGAAAAATGCGCCATCATTGATACTCCTGGTATTGATGCAGCAGATGACACAGATCGAATTATTACAGAATCATCACTTCACCTAGTTGATGTATTATTTTATGTTATGGACTATAACCATGTCCAATCTGAATTAAATATGAAGTTCCTAAAGAACATTCAAACTATGAAAATACCGTTCTATATCATCATTAACCAGATTGATAAACATAATGAAAATGAATTAACTTTCCAATCATTTGATAATAGTGTCAAACAAACGTTTGACCAATGGGGATTATCTCCTGAAGCAATATACTATTCATCATTATTAATTCCAGATGCTATGCATAATCAATTCCATATTATTAAAAGTAAAATTAAAAGCTTATTTACCGACGACAGAATTCAGCGATTAGATTTATCCGTGAAAAATATACTTACAGCTCATAAACGTTATTTAGATGAAAAGCGTGATGAAGATATCGGTAATCTGCCACTTGATGATCAAGCAGATGAAAGTTTACTGGAGATAGTAGATTCCATACAACGTTCGATTGAAACTTTGAAAAACATGTCAAATGATTTTCAAAACGATTATATAGAGGACTTAGATCACACATTAAAAAATGCATATCTCATGCCGGCCAACATCCGTGACAAGGCATTAAATTTTCTAGAATCGCAACAAAAAGATTTTAAAATCGGTTTTATTGGTGCTAAGAAAAAGACTGAAGAAGAAAGAACAAAAAGATTAGACGACTTTTTAAATAGTGTCAAAGAAAGTATGCAGGCAAGTATTGAATGGAAGCTACGTGAAAAATTTGCTGAACGATTAAAATCATATTCGATTACGGAACAAACGCTTTATTCTACTGTACAGCAATTAAGTGTTGCTATTAACGAGGAAGATTTACTTGATAACATAAAAAAAGGTGCGCAAGTAAACGGTGATTCGGTGTTGAATTATACAAATGACCTTGCAAGTAGCATTAAAAATAAATACCGAAAAGCTGCTCGTAAGACTCTTTCAGCTATCATCGATGTAATTGAACGTGAATCAGAAGAAAAGCAAACTAAATACAAAGAGCAACTTCAAACCTATAAAGAACTCGTAAAGGTGAATGAGGAATACCAAGCCATAGAGGAGAAGTATCAAAAGCAAATACACCGAATTGAGAACCAACTTCACACACCGGAGTTCTCTAAAGAAACGGAAAAAACAATCCAGAAAAGATTAGAAAAAGTTGTATTTGTAAAAGGGCAAACAATTTCCCATGTAAAAGTTATAAAAGAAACATCTACTGAAGTAAATACTGATGAAAGAGCAGAAGAAAAAGAAGGCTTACCAACTGTACAACGAGTTGTTCATGCCATTGATAAAACGGTAAAAGTCCTAGAAGATATGCCTACTTTTAAGTCTTTAGTTACTGAATTAACTGCTCGAAAAGGCAAACTATCAAATCGACAGTTAACGATTGCATTATTTGGTGCATTCAGTGCTGGTAAATCTTCCTTTGCGAATGCATTAATTGGAGAAGGGGTTTTACCTTCCTCTCCGAATCCAACGACTGCTGTAATTAATCGAATTACTCCGGTTACGGAAGATTATGAACATGGTACAGTAGTTATTCATCTAAAAGACCAAAAAACTATGCTACAGGATTTAGTAAACATTCTTAAACACTTTTCACCACCAACATCAGAAGATATTGGTGAATTGGTAAATTGGATTAAAGAACACGATATTCAGAACAATGATGAATTAAGTCATATGTTTCAAAGCTACTTACAAGCCATACTGAAAGGGTATTATGACCATAAAGAATTAATTGGTAAAAGTAAAACAATCCATTTAGAAGATTTTGAAGCATATGTAACGGATGAATCAAAGGCTTGCTTTGTAGAATCTATTGATTTGTATTATGACTGTTCCATAACTAAAAAAGGTATAACATTAGTAGATACCCCAGGAGCAGATTCTGTTAATGCAAGACACACTAATGTAGCATTTGACTACATTAAGAATGCAGATGCGATTCTTTATGTAACGTATTTTAATCATGCCATTACAAAGGCAGACAAAGATTTTGTTATGCAATTAGGTCGAGTAAAAGAATCGTTCCAGCTTGATAAAATGTTTTTTATTATTAATGCTTCAGATCTTGCCCAGGATAATACAGAATTAAATCTAGTAGTTAATTATGTAAAAGAACAACTAAACAAGTTAGGAATTCGTAATCCAAGATTATATCCTATTTCAAGTAAAAAATCCTTAAAGGAAAAACAAGAAAAGAAACAAATTAACGATCAAATACACAAATTTGAAGAAGATTTCTATGCATTTTTAGAGAATGAACTGTCTCATTTAGCAGTTAAATCAGCAGTCCATGAGCTAAAGCGCTCAATGCAATTAGTCAAGCAATTTAAGCATAAAGCTAGCCTAAATGAACAGGAAAAATCCAAGTATAAACAGATATTACTGGAAAGAAAAGACAGATTACTTAATACGGTTGATTCTGGTGATGATAGCACTTATAATGAACGAGTCTACCAGAAGATTTCGAAGCAGTTACACTATGTGGTTGAAAGAATTAGCATCCGCTTCCACGACATGTTTAAAGACAAATTCAACCCTACAACTGTTACCGAATCTGGGCGTAAAGCTATAATGCAACTTGAGAGAAACACCATGGACTTATTAGACTATTGTGGTTATGAATTATTACAAGAGGCGCGAGCAGTTTCACTTCGAATCGAAGCATTTATTAATGAACAGAATGTAGAACTGATGGAAGTATACAAACAGAAAATTAATGAGGTTGATAAAGATTTTACTCTACCAGCATTACAAAGTGTAAATTTAACAACGCCTGATTATCTACAGCCACTTCAGGATTTAGATGTAAGGATGTTCAAACAAGCTTTTTCACTTTTCAGAGGTACAAAATCATTCTTTGAAAAAAATGAGAAAGAAAAAATGAAGGGCGTAATGTACCAGATTCTAGTACCTGAAATACAACAATTTACTGAACAAACAAAAATAACGATGACTGATTCTTATGGTCAGCAATGGGACTCATTAGTTAGTCAAAACGTACAGGATATTCAAAATGAAATACACCAATATGTAATGAACAGCCTGGCTGCGTTAGAAGATCCTATTGACATCAATATTTTGATCAACAAGGAAAAAGAATTAGAGCAAATATTGAAGAGAATACATTAAAGGACGTGGAATAGATTGCAGCAATCAATTTTATTAGTAGATGGTATGGCCCTTTTATTTAGAGGATTTTTCGCAACATCAATTCGAGGTAACTTCATGAAAAATGAAAATGGGGTACCTACAAATGGTGTGTACCAATTTCTACGCTATTTTCTAAATGCGGTGGACACATTTCAACCAACACATGTTATTTGTTGCTGGGATATGGGAAGTAAAACATTTCGCACATCGATGTATGAAGATTATAAAGGTAATCGGTCAGCTCCTCCTGAAGAATTAATTCCGCAATTTGATTTAGTTAAAGAGGTTGTTGATGCATTTGATATGCCCAATATAGGAGTTGAAAATTTTGAAGCGGATGATTGTATTGGTACACTTGCCAAACAATTCTCTAAAGAGAATGAAGTGCTAATACTAACTGGTGATCAAGATATTCTTCAATTAGTTGAATCGGGAATTAGTGTAGCCATTATGAGAAAAGGTCAAGGGAATTATGATGTATTCACTGAGGAAAATTTTTATGAGAAGAAGGGACTTTACCCCAAACAAATAATTGACCTTAAAGGTTTAATGGGAGACACATCCGATAACTATCCAGGGGTTAAGGGTGTAGGGGAAAAAACAGCCTTAAAGCTATTACAAGAACATGAAACAATTGATTGTTTATTAGAGAATATTGATCAGTTACCTAAAGGTGTACAAACAAAAATAAAAGCAAATCTAGATATGCTTCATTTGTCCAGACGTCTTGCTGAAATTCGTTGTGATGTACCGATTGAAATCTCATTAGAAAAAGCGGGCTGGAAATACAACCGAGAAAAAGTAACTCAGAAATTTGAAGAATTACAAGTGAAAAATTTAATTAAACTTTTATCGTAGTACCGAAGTAAAAACCTGTATTGTATGACAATACAGGTTTTTACTTTTAATACTACTATTTACGTTTGTTGTTGTTACGATTGTTGTTGTTGCGATTATTATTATCGTTATTGTTGTTATCTAAATTATCATCATTTAGAAACTCATTCGCAAACTCAACATTATCATTATTATTGTTGTTATTATTGTTGTTGTTATTGTTGTTATTGCGATTTTTGTTATTCGCCATTTTCTACATACCTCCTATATTTTTTTAGTGAAAAGAACAAAGTAGTTCTATTTCACCTTACAAAATGTATGATACCCCGATTATATTTTTTAATTCATTTTTTTTACAAATTTACCCTTTTACTTTAATTATTTTTCTATTGTACATAAGAGTATCGATATGGGATAATCGTAATTAGATTCTGAAAAAAATATACAATTCACTCAAAGGTCATGATAGGGGAACTTTTATGGGGAAAAAATCAATTTATATTATCATAAGTACAATTATTACTTGTGGTTTTCTTGCCTTAATTGAACATGGTATTGAAATTAATTATTTAATAAAAACAGCGTTAAAAATATTTCTTTTTTACCTAAATATTCGAATTTACATTCTAATATTTAAGGATTTTCGATTTAGGGATGTTATTAGTATAGAGAAATTAACATTTAATGACTGGAAACGAATTGTTATTCTTGGGCTATCGTCTGCTGCAATCGTTCTAATTGCTTATTTAATATTTTTGCCATTAATAAATCTAGATGCCATAAAAACCGATTTAACGCAGCGTTTGGGGATCAGTGCTACTACATATTTTTTTGTGGGACTTTATGTGACATTTGGAAATTCCTTTTTAGAAGAGTATTTCTTTAGAGGATTTATCTTTTTTAATTTACCGAAAAAAGTAGGTTATATTTATAGTCCATTGTTATTTGCTGCTTATCATATTCCGATGATCGCATTATGGTTTAGTCCATTGATTATTGGGCTTTGTTTTTTCGGGTTGTGGATTATCGGTTTGGTATTTCATAAAGTTAATGAACGTAATCAAACGATTTGGACGTCTTGGATGATACATATTTGTGCAGATATTATGATAATTTTAATTGGATTAACATTGTTTTATTAACAGATCAGATTTAAGAAGGAACGTTAATTTTACCAAATTTTTACACCAGGGTAAATCTATGCATTACTATTGTTACATTAGAAACAATAGAAGCAGGGGATAACAATTTTACTAAATATGAGGTGACAAATTATGTTAAAGCGATTGATTCCCTTGCTCTTTGCGATATTGCTTGTATTTCCAATGGGAGCAAGTGCGCAAAATATCAAAATGTTTAATGAACCACCTTTTGATTACTATAAAGTTTCAAAAGGAGATTCGTTTTGGTTTATAGCAAAGCGATATGGGTTAGATTATCGTGAATTAATGCGATTGAATCCAAATGTCGTTCCTACAAATATGCAGGTTGGATCGGTAATTCGACTTCGCGCAACTGCTACTAGCCCAACTACCTTTGAGGAACAAGTTGCCCAGTTGGTGAACAAAGAGAGAGCTAAAAACGGATTATCACCATTGCTACACAGAGCTGATATTAAAAATGTTGCAGAAAAAAAAGCAATGGACATGATTAATTCCAACTATTTCTCTCATACTAGTCCGAACTATGGATCACCTTTCGATATGATGAGAACTTTCGGCATAAAATATCGAACAGCTGGAGAAAACATTGCCAAAGGGCAAAAAACTCCACAAGAGGTCATGAATGCGTGGATGAATTCATCAGGGCATAGGGCCAATATCTTAAATGCTAAATTTGACTCCATTGGTGTAGGTTATTACAATGGTGCATGGGTTCAAATGTTTACAGGATCCTAAAAGAAGTATTCAATGCTGAACGATTTAAAAGGTCCAATTTATGTATCAAATTGGACCTTTTATAATAGGAGGGAAGACGTTGCTGGAATGGTTAACTATAGAAACCGAAAAGAATCGCAATACAGAAAACGCAATGCAGATGGAAAAATATATGAAGAACCAGTTTACTTTTTTGGGGATTAAAACACCCGAACGCAGAAAAATTACAACACAACTTTATAAGGAAACAGGTTTACATAAGCAGCCTTTTAATTCTGATTTAGTATCAACATTATGGAATAAAGATGAACGAGAATATCAATATATAGCGCTGGATTATATCAATAAGCAACTTAAAAATTTTACGAAAGAACATCTGTTACTTTTTCAGAATCTAATTACGACAAAATCATGGTGGGATACAGTAGATATGTTAGCCCAAAAGCCAATTGGTAAAATCGCAGCAAAATCACCAAGTATTATCGATGAAACCATTGAGGATTGGTCTACAGATAAAAATATGTGGTTGAGAAGAACAGCACTATTATTTCAATTAAAATATAAAGAGAAAACAAAAGAAAAATTACTGTATGAATACATAAAAAGGAATGCAGACAGCAAGGAATTCTTTATTCAAAAGGCAATAGGATGGGCACTTCGAGAATATTCAAAAACAAATCCCATATCCGTTCGTAATTTTATACAACAAAACGAGCTACCAAAGCTCAGTGTTCGTGAAGGGAGTAAATATCTTTAATAAATATGACATTCCAATTTAATTATTTTGTGAACCGATTAGCATAGGAGCTTGCAACAAACGAGTCTGGTTTGATTTTAGGCTCTATACCTAATGATTCCATCCTTCCAACCATCTCGTTTACAAACACCCTTGTTTTATTTTTGTGAGAAGAACCAATATCAATATGCCCTTCAATTGTAAAGGATGATCCCTTATAGATATTGGGGAGAACGATATCGATTAATCGGGTCTTTTTTTCTTCTGTAAACATAGAAACTACTTCTTCTGTTAGGGTAGTTTCGTAGGATATTCGTTCATGGAGATTCATCATTTTTCTTGGTACGATTACTTTGCGTATACAGGCCCAGGCACCTTTGGATTCACGTTGAATAACAATCCCAGTTATAAATCTAGTGTAGGTTGGATGTACTTGAGAGTCGGTACCAAATATTAAACGGTATTGCCCGTTTGGTTCTTTCTCCATAAAACGTATAATATGTCCGAAAACCTCGTCGAAAGACATGCTCTTATGAGTTAAATTTTGAAAGCTAAAATCGAAAACCCTTAGTTTGGCCACAGTAGAAACCTCCTATAGTAACTCCTTATTCATTATTTTAGCTTAAGAATCCTATGACTATTCTTTAGTTTTTGTTAATTTTTTTAAAAATTGACTGTTTTTATTATTAAATACTAAATATCTCCTCCTATATTTTATTCCGGTACTAGTCGTTTTGTATCCATTAGAATCATCAATTTATTGATTGATATTTTGATTACGTATCCACATCGTATATGGTTAATAAGTCCTACTTATGTAAACTAATTAGTTATTTCGATATATTGACGAATACCTATTTTCACTCCAATCTAGATTGTAGAAATGGAAAATAAAGGAGTGCGGGTATTGCGAAATTATTTATTGATACTTATGATTGGTCTATTATTCGTAACTGCTGCATGTAGTCAAGATAATCAGACTATAGTAGAAGAACCTGTTGATGATGAAGAGCAGGTAAGAGATAAAAATCACCAAAAATCTGAAGTGGAAACCATGAAAGTTGAAATAGGAGAAATTGGTACCACAGAGAGCTTAGATAATATCAAAAATCAGCCTGTTGGAATTTTGGTAAATGATCTAACATTAGATAAAGAATTATCAACCGATACGGAAGAAGTACTTGATAGCTTAAATGAAGAATTACATAATCAATTGGTTAAAATCATAAATGAAACTAAGGATCCGAAAGTTATCGAAGGTGCTCTTATTAAACTATTAGGTAGTCCTAATTATAAAGAAGCAATTGAAAATGCAGAGGCTTTTCAGCCTGAGTTCGAGGTTCCATATCTTCCAAACCCTAAAAGAGTTAGTGAATCTGGTAATAGTGAAGAAATTGGTAAGGCAATTATATTACTAGATGCGAGTTCAAGTATGCTTTTAAGTGTTGATGGTGAGGTAAAAATGGACGTTGCAAAGGATGCAGTCATGCGATTTGCGGATGTAATTGGTCAAGAAAGTGAAGTTTCTTTAGTTGTATATGGACATAAAGGGTCTGAAGCCAATTCTGATAAGAAATTATCCTGTGAAGGTATTGAGGAAATTTATCCGATGGGTGCATACAACTCGGAATCATTCCAGGAATCACTATCTAATTTCGAAAGTAAAGGATGGACCCCACTTGCAGGAGCAATTAATAAGGCAACTGAGATGAGTGCTGAAATAGAAGGGACTATAACTGTCTATATTGTTAGTGATGGTGTGGAAACCTGTGATGGTAATCCAATTATCGCCGCAGAAGATTTTGTAAAGGAAAACGAAGATCGTTCAGTCAACATAATTGGATTTAATGTGGATAAAAAAGCAGAAGAACAGTTGACTGCTGTTTCTGCGTCCGGGAATGGAAAATATTATTCAGCTAATAACGCAGAAGAAATACAAGAGACGATTGAATACGAATGGTTACCTTCCATGGGAGAGTTAGCATGGGCTCATATGAAAGCACCTGGTCCATGGGAAATTTTAGCGGAGTACAATCGATATCGGGAAGAGCATAAAACAATTAGACAATTAATTGATAAAGAGAAAGAACGAATTGATGCTGCAATGAATATTATCATCACGAAAGAAATGGTATCACTTGATACATATAAAGAGATTGAGGAAATAATTTCTTCTCGATATAGTAGTAAAATAGAAATCTATAGAGAATTAGAATCTCAAAAAATCGAGGAAATAGATAAAATTGCTGATGAAATCAAAGACCGTGTATATCAGTGGATAGAAGAGATGGAAGAGCTTGTCTATGAATAATCGATAAATGGTTGATAAGTTTATAGTATGAGAGTGGTGACTGCATGAGAAAGGTTAGTTGGGTTGTTTTATTTTTGTGTCTTGTAATGTTAGTGGCTTGTGCACCAAAAAGTGGTAAAAGGAATGTTGATCTTGCATTGAGTGATTTAGAACACAAATATAAGGAAGAATTTGAATTTATTGAAGTAGTTGGGGTAAATAATGAAGGGTATGATGTGCTCTTAGTAGCTCCAGCATCTAATCTTGATATTCAGTTCCATGCTTACCTTTATCAAGGTGATGCCGGTGGGCTACCCACAATTGGTATGACAAACAATTATATAGATATTGCTTTTCTTCACTTTGCACCAGATCTGTACCAGAAACACTTTGGTATTTCTATTGACAAAGTAGAAGTACTAGATGATTATTTCAAATTTGTTGAAGAGGAGAATTATTCCAATTTAAGGAAATTCGATAAATTTCTAGCTACAACAGATTTTGTTATAAAAGATGTTAAACAAGAAAATATGGAAGAAATGTCTGAAAGGTTAGCAGATACGCTGCTTGATTTCTTAAATATTCATCCATTTAGCATGAGAAAAGTCGACGGTGGAAGTGCTTATGATGTATTTAGTATTGGTATTCCATACCAGTTAACCAAGGGAGATTACGATGAATGGCAAATGTTTGATGAGATATATTCAAGTTGGGTTGTCAATGAGGAAAATCCAGAACAAGCTGTTTATCAAGGATTTCTTTGGGATTTAGGGGAAAGTGAATAGTTTTCACATTAGATACTTTAATATACTAAAAATGCCGTTGATAATAGATATCTTACTTATAATCTAAATGAATAAAAATAATAATTCATGCGATCAACTTCTTGGTCGCTTTTTCTTTTGGATTTTACGTTAATTGTATAGGATTTAATAGTTCTTTTTAAAATTTCAAATCTAGATGACTACTTATAAAATTAGTAGAAATGGGCACTTAGAAATATTATGTGATATAGTATTTTAAGACTTATTAAATAACTTTAATAAGTCTTATAAATCAGGGGGTGACGATTTTGGGTCCTAATCCAGCAATTATTAACCCTCATACTATAATTTTTAATAGGGACGAAATCGAAAAAGAGGTATTAAACAAAATTACTGAAGTTAGTTCGAAATTTATCCCATCAGAACACCTCCCAGAACTTACTAGGAGTGATTGGAAGCAAGATTATTTATATGGATTACAAAGTCTTGGGCTTGAACTTATGTTAAATGAAAGAAATAAATGAAACAAGTTACTATTTTAGACGAGGTTAATATATGACAACTCTACTTTTAGTCATTATTTATTTGGCTTTTATCAGCTTAGGTTTACCCGATTCATTGTTAGGGGCAGCATGGCCTGCGATGCAATCGGACATTGTGGCTCCGCTTGAGGTTGGTGGAATTCTTTTTATGACCATTGCGGGTGGTACCATTATCTCCAGTTTGGTTAGTGGTAAGGTGCTTAAACAGTTCGGGACTGGAAAAGTTACACTTGTCAGCGTCACCATGACTGCTGTTGCATTGCTAGGATTTTACTTTGCACCATCTGTTGGTTGGTTAATTGTATGTGCTATCCCACTTGGATTAGGAGCTGGAGCAGTTGACGCAGGATTAAACGATTATGTGGCTACAAATTATAAGGCACATCATATGAGTTGGTTACATTGTTTTTGGGGAGTAGGAGCTACTCTTGGTCCTATCATTATGGCTCAGTTTATTTCAGGTGATACTTCTTGGCGTAATGGATATTTTGTTATTGCTTGCATACAGATATCATTAGTATTGATCCTTATTTTATCGTTACCTTTATGGAACAGAGTGACAAAAAACAGAAATACTACTATAGATGAAGAGACAAAGGATTCTAAGACTATCCATAATATTGAAGATAAGACAAATCTAAAACCTTTACAAGTGAAGGGAGTTAAACTGGCGCTATTATCCTTCTTATTTTATTGTGGGGTAGAAGCAACAATGAATCTTTGGGGAAGTAGTTATTTGGTAAATGTCAAAGGGTTAAGACCTGCAACTGCTGCTGGCTGGGTTTCCTTCTATTTTGCTGGAATAACAATTGGTAGATTGATAACAGGTTTTATCACGTTTAAAATGAATAACCGAACACTTATTCGCGGAGGGCAAATTTTAGCATTGACAGGTGCCTTTGTTCTACTTTTACCTTTGCCGTCGACTTTCTCACTAATAGGTTTTATCATAGTTGGACTGGGATTAGCACCGATATTTCCGTGTATGTTGCATGAAACACCAACACGCTTTGGAAAAAAACATTCTCAAACCATTATGGGCTATCAAATGGCGGTCGCTTATACAGGAACCACATTTATTCCACCTTTACTTGGTTTCACTGCATCCCATCTAACAATAGGAATCTTCCCAATTTGTATTGTTATATTTGTTGCAGCGATGATCCTAAGCTCCGAAAAATTAAATAGTGCACTGAAAAAAGCTACTACTAGTAAAGTTTAGATTAATAGAAATAAATAAATGCAAAACTCATTACAATTGTGGCAATAGAAGATTTGAAAGAATTGATTGAAGAGTTATATCGTCAAGATTCTGTTTGGAATCAACTAGGTCATTCATCTATACAAACAACTAAGATCTATACACACCTAACTAATGAAGGGAAATGCGGTTAATAATACTAGACCATCACTAAAGAGACCACATTTGTGTGAAAAATATAAAATGGACACAAATGTGATGTCATCTTATGTTTTTTTCACAATTTCATTGTCTTTTTGGACATAACCTCATCAAATTATTCTACAACCCCTTTTTCCAAAAGATTTACCTCGACATTAACAGTTATTTTGAGATCAGGGTAAAGTTCCTTCCATTTCTTTTGATCCCAGTTCCGAGTTCGGGTTCGAACTTCTTCACCAATTCCTAGCGGATCAATTCCTTTTTCTTGAAACTGCTGAATCATTTCCAGTGACTCTTGTTCAATCAATTTTTTAATTTCCTTCTCTAGATAAGTGATTTTTTCATTTTTTAGGGTACCATTTTGATATTCCAGAATACTTGACTTTAATTTAACATTTATTATTATTTCGGAATTTGTCAGCGGCTTCTGTATGTCGTATTTCCTTTCTGAACCTATATTATAAATAGAAATTTCTTCATCTTCATTCAGTTTTAGTGAGTATGAATCCTTGTTGCCTTTCCGTTCCAATAATATCTTGAAGATAAAGAATTGCTCTTCCTCTATTTGGCCAACCAATTTATCATTTTCAAACAGCCCGACTGCTGTTAGTTTTACTTGGCCGTCTTCTTGTTTAATTACAGGAAGGGCAGGATCAATCCCTTCCGCATAAAGTTTATATAAAAATTGATGAAGGTTCGTTTTATGGATCAAACCCGTTTCAATATTTTGCTCAATTAAATTTGATAGGTAAATGCCATTGTCCGGATTTCCATACTGTTTGCTCAATAATTCTTTTGGACTTCCATCAACTACAACCAAAAAGACATTAGAGCCAATTGATGGATCTCGCTGCAATGTATCCAAAAGGTTATTGATCCCTTTTTCTGCAGTCTTCCATTCATATAAAGTTACTTCAACTTTTCCACTAACAAATGGCTTTTCTGATTGTAAACTATGCTTATCTCGAACTTCTTTGCTTAAAGTGGAAGAATCCGTTATCGTTTCGCTTTTGATTGACTTATCGGTCTGAAAGCTGGGAAAAACAGTGGTAATCTCTAACGTGTCGTCCTCTATATACTCATATCCTGCAGCAGTTGATAATTGAATATCGTCTAAAATTCTTTGATCAATATTCATACATCCTGTAAGCAATAGAGTTAACAGTAGGCTTTGTAGGATTCTTTTAACCATTTCCGGATTTCTCCTTTCTTATTTTAGTTATGAAGAAAGATAGTATAGTAAGAAATGGTACATATAAGAAAATTAAGAATAACCCCAGAATGGACATATATTGATTGAGCTTTTCAATGCTTTCTCTGCCTTGTATCGCTACGGTTGAGCATAGTAAAATGAGTAAAGTGAATAGTATCACTTTTTGTGGCTTAAAATTGAACATCTTCTGAACGCCCTTTGTTGCAGCCCATACAGACAAACAAACATTTGGCAGAATAATTAAAATCCAAGATGTAATACCAATATACTCAAACCTTTCCACAAATGGAAGTTCCACAATTTTCCACATTGATAATGTTGCCCAAATCTGTTTACTAACTTGTTCTTCACTAAAAAAAGCAATGGTAATGATTAGTATGAATAAATAAATACCTAAAGTTAAAAAATTCCCTAAGTGAGCCCATTTTTGAGATTTTTTTGGATTTTTAATATACGGATAGTACATGAGCAAAGTGGAAAATCCCAAATAACCTAACATCATATCCTTTGTAGCAACAGAAAGTTCTTTTACGGAATGATTCCATATAGGCAGTAAATTTCGAAAATTGGCGTATTCGATTGGAAAAAAGAATGTTAGAAATATGTAGAAAGGGATGACAACCCCTAGAAAGCTAATGCCAGCAACAACTCGAAAACCGCCAGTAACGGTATAATAGACCAGACTTAATATGATGATGCTGAACATAATAATATTGATTAAAGGAAACACCCATACTTGAACTATTTCGATATAGCTCCTTAGTGCGATAAGCCCAATCATTAACCAATGTATAATCCAAATAAGGCTAAAAATTCCTCCAATCCATTTTCCAAACAAGTCCTTATGTATATCTATAAGGTCCTTTTGCTGCTTGTTTAATAACAGGTACATGACCATAATAATCGCATTCATCAATATACCCGCAGCAATAACAGCCATCCATGCATCATTTCCTGCCGACTTCATAATAGTACGCTGAAATCCTAACACGCCCACTCCCATTTGCACAGAATGAACTAAAAAAAATACGAGAAAAGGAGATATCTGCTTATGTTTTTCTTCCAAATTAACACCTCCATACTTTCTCTACTCTGTTATGGATCAACATTTTTCTTTGCTTTACTAGCACTATAACGCATGGTATCCTCCGTTTGTTCTTGAATTGGGCGCTTTGATTGGAGGGAAAAAGGTAAACGAATTAATGAATCTTTAAAATCCTGTACTCTTGGTGGGTAAAACGGTTCAAGAAACGGTCTGCCTAATGAAGTTAACCTTAATAAATGAATAAGTAAGTAACAAAAGCTAATGGCCACCCCTAGAAATCCCATATAATGGGCCATTAATAAAAATGGAAATCGTATTAATCGAATCGTATTACCCATTTGATAGACGGGGGTTGTAAAGGAAGCCAACGCCGCTAGAGCAACGATAATTAACAAAACATTACTAGTTAATCCCGCTTCAACCGAAGCGGTTCCAATTACAATACCACCCACGATACCAATGGTCTGACCAACCTTTGTCGGTAGTCTTGCGCCTGCTTCTCTTAATAGCTCAATGGCTAATTCTAAAACAAGTGCTTCCAGTATTGGAGGTAAAGGTATAGCACTTCTAGAAGTAACCAAGGTAGCCACCATATCCTTTGGAATTAATTCGTAATGATAAGTAAGAACTGCCACATAAATGGGTGTAGCTAAAATGGAAAATAATACAGCAAAAAACCGGACTAAACGAAAAAATGAGGCAACTAACCAATTTAAAAAGTAATCCTCAAATGCAGAAAAAAATTCAAAAATAGTAGTGGGGCCAATCAATCCGTGTGGTGCACCATCTACTAAAATCGCAATCTTTCCTTCCCCTATAGCCGAAGCAATCCTGTCAGGTCTTTCTGAGTCGATTAACTGGGGAAAAGGTGAATTCTGATTATCCTGGATTAATTGTGTGATAATGGAACTATCAGTTATTTGATCAAAATCTAAATCAGATAACCTTTGGATAACGGTACTGACATTCTCTTTATTAGCAATACCTTGAATATATAGAACCGAGACTCTTGTTTTTGATAATTTTCCAACGGTTAGTTCCTTTACTACAAACTCAGGAATCGGAAGTCTTTTTCGAACAAGATTAATATTCGTATCTAAGGATTCTACAAAAGACTCCTTTGGCCCTACTACACTAAATTCTACCTCCGGCAGGGAAACCTGACGTGTTTTATCAACATCTGATTTCACAAGCCCAAACTGGTTCAGGTTATTAACATCGAATATTAAGGTGTACCCTTTTAAAAGATTGTCTTTAATAATGGATGTATCGGAAGTTAGAATAACTTCTTCAATAGGCAGCAATGTTGGTAATGAAGAGATTACATCCAAGCCTTTTAGGAATGGAAGGACATCACGATGTAAAATCTCTGAATCAATTAGGGTTGAAAAATAACCGATAGAGAGAGAACACTTTTCAAACTGGCATGTAATGACATTAAAATCATTTGATGCGTTTAGCTGCTGAAACAGACTCTCTATGGATTCGTCTTTGTCATTCTCTTTTTCTATTCCCTTGGTTAACCTTCTTCTATGTCTCCATGTTCTCATCTAAATTCACCATCTATGTGTAGAAATCAAGAGTCTATTTTTTCTATTTTCTTCATTTATAGATAAGATATACCTTTAAATGTGCTGTCTTTTAGTATATGTTTTCCTAGAAGGCGCCTTTATAGTGAAAAGTATATTAAGGATCTATTGAGTGTCAATAAGTATTCCGTTACAGGTCCATTATGTGGCTATTGGTCGTAAAAATGAAAAAGATAGTGGTCAAAATCTTTACTTAGACGATTCACCTTCAAAAGAAGACAAATTGGGATATAAAGGAGTTCCATAATAAAACCTTTGATATAACTAACGTAGATAAGATATCCAGAAAACAAGTAAGTCTCATTGAAATAACTTGTAATTCCAAATAAGTTTTGATATCAAATATCATGAAAGCTTTATAATTGAACTCAGAATAGAATACGGTTCTCAAAATCTTGAAGTAACTTATGATTGCAAAGTTTGAATTTATGTGATTGAATCGGACTATTATAATAAAATTAAGAATATCTTGACAAATCCTGTTGTTTTCAGTAATATTCATTTTAATAGATAAATTGCGATGAGAAGGAGTAGTAGTAATTTGACTTGGGCCAAGAGAGGCAATGGTTGGTGAAAATTGCCCCCGAGTAATTTCGAACTCGCCTTTAATGCTGCAGAAGTGAACGTTAGTAGTTTTTGCCGTTAATCCGCGTTAAGGATACAAGTGAGCGAGTAATATCGTTAATTTGGGTGGTACCGCGTGAAAAATAGCTTCTCGTCCCTTAGTTGGGATGAGGAGCTATTTTTATTTGCCATAAAGGTAAAAAGACACTGCTATAGTTTATATACATTTGTCTGCCTTGAGCTTAAAGGATATTAGAAATTGTATTAGGTATGAAGGTTGGCTAAATAACATTATTTTATAAAAATAATAATTAGGAGGAAATAAGATGAGCTTCGATCATTATCAAATTGAAAAAAAATGGCAATCATATTGGCTTAAAAATAAAACATTCAAGACAAATACTTCATCTGATAAGCAAAAGTTTTATGCGCTAGACATGTTTCCCTATCCGTCAGGGGATGGTTTACATGTAGGGCATCCAGTTAGTTATACTGCAACAGATATTTTATCTCGAATGAAACGAATGCAAGGTTATGAAGTGCTTCATCCAATGGGGTGGGATTCTTTTGGTTTGCCGGCTGAACAGTATGCAATCGATACTGGTAATACTCCATCTGAATTTACGCTAAGAAATATAGCTACTTTTAAGCGCCAATTGCAAGATATTGGTTTTTCATATGATTGGGAACGTGAAATAAGTACTATGGATCCCAGCTTCTATAAATGGACTCAATGGATTTTCATTAAGTTATTTGAAAAAGGACTAGCGTACATCGATGAGGTTGCTGTAAATTGGTGCCCAGCACTCGGGACGGTTCTCGCTAATGAAGAAGTTATTGATGGTAAAAGTGAACGAGGAGGCCATCCAGTAATTCGGAGACCAATGAAACAATGGGTGTTGAAAATTACCGATTACGCTGACAGGCTTCTAGAGGATCTGGAAGAGCTTGATTGGCCAGAAAATCTTAAAGATATGCAACGTAACTGGATTGGACGGTCTGAAGGTGCAGAAGTTACGTTTAATATTGAAGGTCATGAAGATACATTTACCGTGTTTACTACTCGTCCTGACACGTTGTTTGGAGCTACTTATGCTGTTCTTGCACCAGAACATCCACTTGTAGAGAAAATTACTACTCCTCAACATATGGAAGCTGTTCAAAACTATTTGGATAAAGCCCAAACGAAATCCGATCTTGAGCGAACAGATCTAGCGAAGGATAAAACAGGTGTTTTTAGCGGTACCTATGCGATAAACCCAGTAAATCAAGAAAAAATGCCTATTTGGATTGCAGATTATGTACTTATATCATACGGTACTGGTGCAATTATGGCTGTTCCTGCACATGATAAACGCGATTTTGAATTTGCAAGCAAGTTTGATTTGCCAATTGTGGAAGTAGTAGCCGGTGGAGATGTTTCTGAAGAAGCCTACACAGGGGAGGGTGAGCACGTAAACTCAGACTTCCTTAACGGTCTAAATAAAGAAGAAGCAATTTCTAGGATGATTGAATGGTTAGAGGTGAAAGGCGTAGGGGAGAGGAAAGTAACATATCATCTCCGTGACTGGCTATTCTCTAGACAACGGTATTGGGGTGAACCGATTCCAGTGATTCATTGGGAAGATGGTACCATGACAACTGTTCCAGAGGAGGAACTTCCATTAATACTACCTGTCATGACAGAAATAAAACCATCTGGTACTGGTGAATCACCACTCGCCAATAGTGATTGGGTAAATGTAGTAGAACCGGTTACAGGTAAGAAAGGTCGTCGTGAGACGAATACCATGCCACAATGGGCGGGAAGTTGCTGGTATTTCCTACGTTATATTGACCCGAGTAACAATGAAAAACTAGCGGATCCAGAATTACTAGAAAAATGGCTGCCGGTAGATATTTATATCGGTGGGACAGAGCACGCAGTACTTCACCTGCTATATGCACGTTTCTGGCATAAATTCCTATACGATATTGGAGTGGTTCCTACTAAAGAACCTTTTGTGAAGCTATTTAACCAAGGAATGATTCTTGGAGATGGTAACGAGAAAATGAGTAAATCAAAAGGAAATGTAGTAAATCCAGATGATATCATTTCTTCTCATGGTGCTGATACACTTCGTCTTTACGAAATGTTTATGGGACCTCTAGAAGCTTCAGTATTATGGTCAACTAACGGTTTAGATGGGGCACGTCGTTTCCTTGACCGTGTATGGAGACTGATTATTAATGAAAATGGAAGTCAATCTAGTAATATAGTTGACGGTGCTGGTTTAGAGTTAGAAAAGGTTTATCACGAAACTGTGAAGAAAGTGACTGAAGACTTCGAGAATCTCCGTTTTAATACTGGAATCTCGCAAATGATGGTATTTATTAATGAAGTATATAAAGCAGAGAAACTTCCTAGAGAATATGCAGACGGCTTCGTAAAATTGATTTCACCAGTTGCTCCTCACTTAGCAGAAGAACTTTGGACTCAACTTGGTCATGAAGGAACGATCAGCTATGAGGCTTGGCCAACATACGATGAATCTAAGCTAGTTGAAGATGAAGTGGAAATTGTTGTACAAGTGATGGGTAAAGTTCGTGCGAGACTATATGTATCAAAAGATACCGCTAAAGTTGAGCTAGAAAAACTTGCACTAGAAAATGAAGCAATTCAAGAATGGATTGTAGGGAAGACAGTAAGAAAAGTTGTTGTTGTACCTGGTAAAGTAGTTAATATAGTAACGAATTAATGAGAAGAGGTTGCTGATTGAAAGCTTATCAGTAGCCTCATTTTTTAATGATATTTATAAGGAGAATGCAGTTTTTAACTTAAATATTATTCCAACTATATATAAATACACGCATAGATAACTAGAGAAATCATTAGGTTCTATATACAAATATAGGATATTATTGTGCAACTCGTCAATTAATCATCCTGACTAATACACAGTATATACCTTGTACTTTAGACTTTAGATAAGAAAATAGCTATTTAAAAGAACTAAAACGTATAAACAAAAGAGAGTTTTGACGTTTTTTTATGACTAATTAATATTTTTGAAACTTTTCATAACAGAAGTCTATCTAATGGTTAAGGAAGGGAGGAAGAAAATGAATCATATAAAACTTATAGAAAAAGCAAAATCTGGTGATGTAGAAGCATTTGAAGATCTATTGAAGTTGTTCAGTTACCAATTATATCGAACAGCATTTTTATATACAGGTAATCGTGAAGATGCTTTAGACATTGTGCAAGAAACGAGTTACAAGGCATTTGTAGCAATTAAGACATTAAAAAAGAATAAATATTTTTCTACTTGGTTAACCAGGATACTTATCAATTCTGCAAATGAGTTCTTAAAAAAGAAAAAAAGGGATATCCCACTGGCAAACGTAGAGCAATTTATCACACATCAAGAAGGAATTAACATAGAACAAATTGATTTAGTTAAGGGAATTAATAACTTGAAAAAAGCATACCGTGAAGTGATCATTCTATTTTATTTTCATGATCTTCCAATAAAAGAAATATCTAATGTGATGGACATCCCTGAAAACACGGTAAAAACTTATCTGCATAGAGGAAAAGAGCAATTAAAAATAAATTTAAAAGGAGCGGGCTACGTTGAAGGAAAAATACTTTCAGGAAATATATGAACAGATTGACGTTCCAAAAGAGGATGTCCAGAATTCTATTCGTAATGGAATTAAAAGGGCTGAGTTTAGTAGTAAGAAGAAAAAACGTTCATTAAGAGGTATAGCCGTTGCAGCTATTCTACTTGTTACTACCATTACTATGTTGAGTTTTTCTTTTCCTTCATTTGCAGAGAAACTACCGATTATCGGAACCATTTTTGAACTGTTCCAGGATGACGAGAAAAGATATATTTTTGATGAATATGAAAGCCACTCCACTTATTTAAATATGACAGAAGAAAGTAATGGTGTCAGCATTACCTTAACGGAAGCAGTTTATGATGGAGAAAATATCACCATAGCTTTTAAGATGGAAAGTGAGCATGATTTAGGAGAAGAACCCTTTATTGAATGGGATACTCCCCAAACAATAAGTACTGCCATGTTTAGTGGAAGTCAACTAATAAAAAAAATAGATGAAAATAAGTATGCTGGCATATTAATGTTCAATTTTGAAAAAGGACATCGCCCTGATACGTTTGATTTTACATGGGAAGCATATAAAATCGGTACATTTGATAAGGAAATTGATCAAACTCAATTAATAAATACAATCGAAGGCAACTGGTTATTTGACTTAACTCTAGATAATATTGGAAGTCAATCACAGGAGTTTGATAATTTGTTATCTACAGGGGATGGCATGGAAATAGAATTAAAAAATATAACTAGAACACCAATTTCTACAAGTTTTTACACCAAAGAAAAGGTTAGCAAAAACTTAAAAGAGTGGGAAGAGGAAAATTGGTCAGCTGTCATTTTTGATTATGAGTTGAAGGATAATTTAGGAAATGAATACACCGTAGTAACAAATGGTTCTTATGGAAATCATCAATACGTAATGAATGGAAGGTTTATGACTACAAATATCGCTGAAGAAGCAAAATCCATCATCATTACACCGATTGCAACTCCCTGGAAACAAGTAGATGAACCAGGCCGAAAATACGGTACTGGCATAGCACCAGCAAAGGAGCCATTCAAACTTAATCCTATTGAGGTTCAATTGGATTAGAATGAGACTCAAATTTTGAAAGAAATGAAGGATAAAGTAGGTGAGAAGCATCTCTTTTATCCTTCTTTATTTTACATCATAGATAAAGACATAAATCGGCATCTTTTAAGTTACTTATAAAAAGATATGAAAGAGAATTACAAAATTAAAGCTAGATTGTAAATAGAAACACTTAAATTAAACGGGTGCAAGAGTTTAAATAGGTGATCTCATTGGGTCGTCTTTTCTTATGGCAAAAATCCCAATACTACTTTTGGAATATTATGATAGTATTTAGATAAAGAAGTTATTAGCTAAAGGGTCAGTTTAGTTGAAGTAGGGAAAAAAATTAAGCAGGTAATTCAATTCAGAACTTTCTGAATCAGGTCATCTTATGTAACGGGTGCGTTAGTTAAATTTGATCAACTGCTTCTTGTACTAAACCAGCTAATAGTTGTCAATATTTTTCTCTAAAAATCTAAAATAGCTTATGATATACTAAATTTACGCATGCCAAATAACCCTCCTTTATTCTTTAATTGGAAGGTTTTGGTTTACTTGGTTAAGTTGTCAAATTAAGCAATATCTTGGAAGGTAGTGCTATTTTTCAATAATGCGTAAATCCAATGTAACAACTTGTTTGCACATGCTATTATGGCTACTTTATAAGGCTTTCCTTCATCTCGCTTTTTATCATAGAAGGCTCGTAACTTCTTGTTACGGGGGATGATTTCATCCGTTGTTTTCTGTTTACGAGAATCACGGATTCCTGAGCGAACTGCCATAAATAAGGCATGTCTTAACCGGCTAGATCCTCTTTTAGTGATTCGATTGACTGTTCCTTTGAATCGACCAGATTCATAGACTCTGGGATCCATGCCTGCGAATGCAACTAGTTTTTTAGGATTATCAAATAAATCTATTTCCCCAAT
>NZ_CBYO010000010.1 GCF_000577245.1 Paucisalibacillus algeriensis | reverse complement strand
AACTGCAGATAATTTTTCTTCAAATGTATATTTAGCCATAAAAAAACTGCACCTCCAATTGTTGTTTGTGTGTCCAACAATTGGGGTGCAGTTCATCTCTGTGCGTTTCTTTAATTAACGCACCAGTTAGTGAAACTAAACCTTGAATGTTTGAATTAGGCATAGTTCATCATCAATTACGTCTTGCCTTTCTTCAAATTGAATTTTTAGTTCAGAGAAAAGTTTTTTCCAAAACGAAACGGCTGGATCATTTTCAATAAGCTCAATTACAAAATACCGTCCGCTCTTCTCTTGAAATAATTTTTTAATAGCTTGCTTACCCATTCCTTTACCTTTGTATTTATTCAATATAAAAATGTCATTTACTCCAAAGTCATTCTCCTTTTTTAAAAACGGACGCTCCAATAGTAATATAAAACCTATGATACTATCATCCCATTTTATAAAATATGGGGAAAGCCCATCTACTTCCCAAAACTTGTCCAAGTTATCGTATTCAAAGGAACCATCTTCCTCAATGTCAATCATCGAAGTGAATTTTGATAGGTCATGAAGATATAGAGAATACAGATTTCTTAATATAGATTTTTCTGATTCTAAAACTTCTTTAAGTATAATAGCCATTTCGCTAACCCCTTCTTCCACCAATTTTCTTTTATACATTTTCCAACTAAACTGCCCCTTTTGTCCAATAATGAGTTCGAAAATAGTGCGTTTGATTTGGTGAAAAGGCGGTTTATTAAGCTATCGTTCCCCATTAGCGGAATGAGCAGTATAACGTAAATTATTAAAACTTACGCTTATGATAGGGAATACCATCGCCACCTTCACAATAGGATTTGAGACTATAAAGGAAAATAGCCCAGTTGTAATTACAGGAGCGATAAAATGGCGTTACTTCTTTCCAGTTCATATGACGCAAAGTAATAAAAGATTTCCCGTTATTTTCTTGAATATCAAAGGAAATAATCGTACCTATCCATTCTGGATCAGAATCTATACACTCCCAAACGACCTTTTTATTAGTGATCAATTCCTCTATTCTCATCTTAGTTATATCATTACTGCCGAATCGAAATTCATTAATAAAGCCAATCTGATTATTAATAATGAGTTCATTGGTCCAAATTTCCGACAGTCCTTCAGCGGTAGTTAGAGTTTCATACACCTTCGAAGCTGGAACATGTACGGTTTGCAAGTGCTCGATATTTGCCATGCCTTACTCCCTTTCTAACTGCAATAAATTATGTTTGGTGCTTATGTTAACAATAAAAGGTCAAGGTTTAAAATCAAAAGTCTTAGTAGCTTAAACTAACCTCCCCAGTTAAGTACACTAATTCACATTCATATCAATGTTATTAACATAAATATCCATTTCACCTGTATTTCATGAAAAGTTAGCAAAGTAATTGGAGAACGTTTTAGCAACCGAATTACGTATTTAATAATAGCTATTGTTAACTTGCTAAAATACCTGCTAATTGGAATGCTAATAGGGTTGTTATTTAACATTATGCAATTCAAAACTGAACCCGTTTTTATAACAAGTTTGCAGCAGGCAGACTGTCCATCATTATGTTAACTAGGATAAAAATAATCAGGATTTTATTCGTTCTTTCTTTGCCAATAATATATAGCTAATTGTGTGCGGTCCCGAATTTCTAGTTTGTCTAGGATGACGGATAGCATATTTCGGATGGTCCCAACACTTAGGAATAATTGTTCCGCTATTTCTTTATTGGAAAGACCTTGGGCAATTAACTCGACGATATCCGTCTCGCGTTCTGTTAGCCCTTCCAATAACATCTTGTCTGGTTCCGTAATTCTCTTTAATACATCTGCATCTAATATGACAGTGCCCGCTTTTAACGCCCTAATTTGCTGGGCCATATTTTCTATGGATGCCGATTTGAGTAGATATCCCTCGGCCCCTGCTTTTAGTGCTAGTCTAATATTCTTCTCATCCTGAAACGTTGTTAACATCATAATATGAATATGTGGCCATTGTTTCTTTATTCTCTTTGTACTTTCAATTCCATCCATGATTGGCATTTGGATATCCATTAAAATAACATCTGGTTGTTCTTTCTGACATTTTTCAATTGCTTCTTGTCCATTTATTGCTGTATCCATGACAATCAAATCATCTTCATTCCCAAGTAATAGCTGTAAACTCTGACAAACTAATAGGTCATCATCCACAATTAACAGCTTCATCCATCTCTCCCCTTTTCTAAAGGAATGACACAAACAAGTAAATATCCACTTTCTCTACTAGTAATCGATAAACTTCCTCCGATCGAGCGAGAACGCATTTGCAAACTCCTTAAACCACTTCCTGTTTGACTGTTCTTTTTTTCTGTACCATTATCTTGAATCGATAGACGGACAATTGATTTAGTCACCTGTAGATCTATTTCCACTTTAGTGGCATTGCTATGTCTAGCCACATTGGTTAATGCTTCCTTTAAACAGGACTCTAGTAAGCCCCATATATAAGCAGGAACCGTTAGCATATTGCCTGATTTGTGATACTGGACCTCTATCTGACTGAAATGTTGCATAATAGATTCTAATCTCTCCACTCCAATCTCTATAATTGGAGTCATATTATGGACTGTTTCTCTTAAGTTTTTCGTACTTCTTTCTAAACGATTTTTCACTTCCTGTAATACCTTTTCAGCTTCATTCGGATCTTGAACATATTCATAAGCTTGTAAAGCAAGAGATGCTCCCGTTAGATCATGACCCAAATGATCATGTAACTCTCTTGATATCCGATATCTTTCCATGAGTTCTGCTTGTTCAGAAGCAGTTTGACTCGCTACTAGCAACTCCATTTTTACTTGCTCTAACTCATTTCTAGCTTTTCGTTGTTCGTCTATTTCTAATTGAAATGCTGCTTGATTTTTTAATGCAATATAGGAAAACACACCAAAAAAAAGCGCCTGAAGATAGAACCAAAATAAGATGGAGGTAGATTCAGAAGTAATGAATAGACTACCAAACAATAGGAGAGAAAATAGACCTTTTCCTTTTTTAGAAAGTTCAAAAATTGGGAGTGCTAATCCATAATAGCTAATCGTTGTATAAGGAAAATACAAAAAGCAAATAAACACATCGACACATACCCACCAAATTGATAAGGAAAACCGCCAACGTAAACTTGTCAACATGAGTAAAAGGAGAATAAGGGTAAAAGTACTAACCATAAAGTCACCAATGATCCATAAATGCATCAGAATGCCGACGATTAGAAAACGCCATACATTTACAAAAACAACAGGTTCCATTAGCTTCTCCACCCCTTTTCCCCCTTTCCTTACTGAATCTTTCTTATGCTTCCGATTATCATAAATACTACTGTATATAGCCATAGTACCCCATTTATTAATAGGAAATCGAGAATTTCTTCACCAAAAGCAACCCAATTTATTCCTTGTCCTAACCAGTAAGTTGGAAAAATTACAGCAAGTCGTTTTAATAAATCAGGAAATATTTCAACCGGAATGATAATCCCACCTAGCATAACAACGATGAAGATAATTGCCATATACATAAGAAAAGAGACATCTTTATTACGGTAAATAGAAATCCACGCTAACGCCATCGCTAATGAGGAGAAACTAAACGAAATATAAAGAAGTAAAAGCCAACCTGGCTGATAAAGTTCTTGCCCAAATAGAACCCCACCATAAACAACAAGTACACATTGGACGATAAGAATAATGGAATAGGCTAGTAGATTTTGACTTAAATATTGAAAATGACTGATAGGAGCTACGGCTAAACGTTTCACCAAACCCTTTGCTCGATCTTCCAGAATAATCGTAGCTAATCGTATACCGATGAATAAAATAATAATTCCAAAATACTGATACCCATATGGTAGGAAGGGCCACTCTTCTCCTTTAGGAAAGAAAATACATGCAATAGGAAAAAGGGTGAGGAATAATAGATTCGTTTTGTTACTAAAACTTCTTTTTAAAGCAAATGTAAAGATAGTCAACCCATTTTCCTCCTGCCTACCATAAGCATTACGATAAATAAGAAAATAATGACGACTAAGAGAATGTTTGCTTGAAACCATGCACTACTCGTATTAGATATACTCATATCGCGAATTGCCCCCATTGCTAACGTCACAGGATTTCCATAAGACCCTAAAAATTCAAAAATGGCATGATTAGGCATCGGGAAAAACAATCCCGCCAAGACGACAAAGCCAACCCCGTACAGTTCACTCAATCGCTCTGCTATTTTATAATTTTTCACGGATAACATGAATATCAAACAAACAATGATCGACAAGATTGCCACCAAGCTAATAATATAAGTCATCCAAATCCAATTCTCCCATATTACACTTAGGACAAATTGGGAATAAACCATTAAAAGAATCCCAAGAAAGATAGAATAGATAGCTCCACACAACATAATAGAAAATGCATACATCGTTTGATTAAACGGTATAACATACATTCTCATTTTATTTTCCGCGAATAGATCATGATGAATTAAGTACATGACAATGGAACCGCCAAACAATTGAAACACAACCACCATGGTCATGGCATTTTCATTAATATATGGTATTCCTACATCTGTTACATATCCAGAGAGAATAAAGGAAAAAAAAGTGATTAAAATAATCGGCACGACTAGCAACAGTATTAGCACAATATAATTACGAATCATACGTAATGCTGTAAACTTGACTGTTGAAAGAATTCGCATTATTCTTCCTCCTTATCTCGTAACTGTTTTCCAGTTAAAGTTAAAAAAACATCTTCTAAGTTTGGTTTATCTGCCTGGATTTCCAGCACACCTGCATGTTCCTTCACCAATGTTAAAATTCTATCTAGATTACCAGAACCAAATGCTGAAATAATCGTTAGCTGGTTCCCTGATACGGAAATCTTCTTAACTCCGGATATTTTCTCTAGTGCCTCTACTGGAATTCTTTCTATATCCGTTACGTCAATTCGAACTTTCTCTTCATGTTGAACGGTCTTAATTAATTCCTCCACCGTACCTTCTTTTATAATTTGACCTTGATCCATTATCACTACTTTTGTAGCTATTGCTTGAACTTCTTCCATATAGTGTGTCGTATATAAAATCGTTGTGCCATTCTCTCTTAATTTCTTCACCGCTTCTAAAATATAATTTCTTGACTGGGGATCAATACCGACTGTCGGCTCATCCATAATCAAGAACTTCGGACGGTGTGTCAGTGCACAAGCAATATTTAATCGACGCTTCATCCCACCAGAAAAATTGGTCGTCATCTTCCCTCCTTTATCTCCTAAGCCGACAAATCCTAATGCTTCTTCCACTCTCTTTTTCTTTTCTTCCCCTTTTAATCCATAGACACCAGCAAAAAATTGCAAATTTTCCTTAGCCGTTAATTCTTCTAATACGGTAATCTCCTGGGTAACAAGGCCCATTTTCTCCTTGTTTTGATTAGAAAAAGGATTTTTCGAATCTCCAAAAATCTCTATTTTCCCACGTTCAAAAGGGGTTATTCCAGTTAATGTTTGAATTAACGTTGTTTTACCTGCCCCATTAGGACCAAGTAACCCAATGATCTCCCCTTCATGAATATTTAAGTTTATATAATCAAGTGCTACATGTGAGCCATATCTTTTTACAACACCTTGCATAGTAGCAATCGTCATATGTTTTCATCCTTTCTTTTCTTATTACTTCGATTATCACAATATCTAATCCTCTCTGGTAGTTACATTTGTCATTTAATTTTCATAACCTTTCATCAATATATTTTGACGATATCTCACCCATCCCATAATATAAAAGAATAAACCGAATGTTAGGGTGAAAAGAGTGAATATCTTATTAGTAGAAGATGATCGAACAATTGCATCAGGTTTAGAGTATTCCTTGAAACAAGAAGACTTTGACATCATCCTTTGTCATAATGCAGCTTCTGCAACCAAAGTCATTCAACAAAAGATAAAAGAAATCGATTTATGCTTATTTGACCTGAACTTACCGGATGGCAGTGGGTATGAATTATGTGAGCTAGTGAAAAAGCAACACGATATCCCGGTGATCTTTTTAACTGCTTTTGATGATGAGGTCAATGTTGTCATGGGTCTGGATATGGGAGCAGATGATTATATTACAAAACCCTTTCGAATCCGGGAGCTTATTTCCAGAATTAAATCGGTTCTACGCCGATACAATCGACATTCCCAACCGAAGAACATCATCGAAATCAAAGATATACAAATAAACACATCAGAAGGAAAAGTATATAAAAATAGCGAGGAAATCTTGTTGACCGCCTTAGAATATCGTCTCTTTCTTATTTTCGCCAATCATATTGGACAAGTACTCACAAGGGCACAGCTGCTTGATCGAATTTGGGATGTCGCTGGTGATTTTGTTAATGACAACACCTTGACCGTCTATATCAAAAGATTACGCGAGAAATTAGAAGACGACCCACAAAACCCTACGTTAATCAAAACGGTACGAGGCATGGGCTATAAGGTAGGTGAGTGAATTGCTTCGTAACCGAGAAATTCAAATCCTACTAACGATTCTAATTTTCATTAGCTTAATCGGATTTACTCTGGCAGCATTAATTGATTCCATGTTTACAGCCCTAATTGTACTTAGTGTATCAATCTTACTGATTACCTGTATGCTTCTTTTTACAAAATGGCGATACCGAGAAATTGAAAAGCTTTCCGGGTACTTACAGCAAATAGCGAATGGGGATTTTCGCCTGGATGTCCGTGATAATTATGAGGGTGAACTTAGCCTCTTGAAAAGTAATATATACAAAGTGACCAAAATGCTTTCGGAACAGGGAACGGTTTTAAATGAAGATAAAACAAAGTTAACCAACGCCATTTCAGATATTTCTCACCAATTAAAGACCCCACTCACATCCATGATGGTCATGGCGGATTTATTACGAGATAAACAATTGGATGATGGAAAGCGAACTGAATTCACCCGGAATCTTCAAATCCAACTAGAACGTATGGAATGGCTCGTTTCTTCCTTATTAAAGCTTTCTAAAATTGATGCGGGAACCATTACATTTAAAAAAGAAAAAATCTTGGTTCCCACACTGATTCAAAAAGCAATCGAACCATTATTAGTACCAATGGACATTAACATGCAATCCTATTCTATTACTGGGGATAATCGGACGACACTCATTGGTGACTTCAACTGGACCGTAGAAGCACTCATCAATATTATCAAAAACTGTGTCGAACATACTGCGGAATGTGGCGATATCGCAATTCACTATTCAGAGAATGCCCTATACACAGAAATCATTATCTCTGATAACGGGAAAGGCATCCCAAAGGAAGAGCTCCCTTATATTTTCAAGCGGTTTTACAAAGGTAAAAATGCAAGTGATGACAGTGTTGGAATTGGCCTTGCGATGGCGTATAGTTTCATCAAGAGTCAGCAAGGTGATATTGAAGTGACAAGTGAAGTCGGTGTTGGGACAACCTTTCATATTAAATTTTACAAGCAGGTGATTTGAGTGATCATTCCCCTGCTTATTTTCATGGCTCCTTATCTCCCCACCCCATCGCATTCCTTAAGTGAATAAATTGTCACTTAAGAGTCACCTTAAAGTCATACTAGCTGGTTATACTGAACCCAGACAATAAATGATGGAGGTTTTCATATGACGATATTAGAAGTTAAAAATCTGTCCAAGGTGTATGGTAAAGGTGAAACAGCAGTAAAAGCCCTTGATGATGTTTCCTTTTCCGTGAAAAAAGGTGAATTTGTCTGTATCATTGGTCCGTCTGGTTCAGGAAAGTCAACACTACTACATTTACTTGGCGGTGTCGATAGACCGTCAAGCGGAAAGGTGCTCATCGACCAAACGGACATTTATGACTTGAATGAAACACAGCTAGCCATTTTTAGAAGAAGGCAAATTGGCTTAATCTATCAATTTTATAATCTTATTCCTATCTTAACCGTAGAGGAAAATATTAAATTACCAATGCTTCTAGATGAACAAAAAGTAGATTCCAATCAGTTTAACAAGATTACAGAAATTCTAGGTCTAAACCAACGACTCACCCACCTACCAAACCAGCTGTCAGGTGGTCAACAACAGCGCGTATCTATCGGAAGAGCGTTAATCAGCAATCCGGCTATTATGCTAGCAGACGAACCAACTGGTAACCTGGATAGTAAAAATAGTGAGGAAATTATGGAACTGCTCAAGATGTTTAACAAAACGTACAATCAGACCTTGATTGTCATCACCCACGATGAGCGCATTGCCCTCCAAGCAGACCGCATCATATCTATTGAAGATGGCAAGGTTGCCAAAGATGAGGTGATTCGCCCATGAATATTGTCAATAAAGTCACGGTCAGGCATTTAAAAGAAAACAAACGCCGCTCACTCGTGACCATTATTGGAGTCATCATTTCGGTGGCGATGATTACCGCGGTTTCGACACTTGGTGTTTCCTTTTTAGACTTGTTGATTCGTCAGGACATCGCCAAGAATGGAGAATGGCATGTTCAATATGGAGATGTTAATCTAGACCAACTCGAAACCATTAAACAAGACAAGGATACAAAAACCCTAGTTCTAGCAAGTGATGGCTACTCCGCTTTAGAGGAATCAAGCAATGAAAGTAAACCATATTTATTTTTTCAAAACTATAACCAACAAGGGATGGAACAATTCCCGATAGAAGTTCTGGAAGGAAGACTTCCTCAAAACGAGAATGAAGTAGCTATTTCGGAAGCCATTCAATCCAATGCAAAGGTAGTTTACAAAATTGGGGATCAACTAACCGTTGACATTGGTGAGCGTGTTGACACAACAGAAGGAGTAACACTCACACAAAACTACCCTCTCAATCAGGGAATGGAGACCAACGTCGAAGAATTACAAATCAACGAAACAAAAACCGTGACAATCGTTGGGACGATTGAACGTCCGACCTGGGAACCAACCTGGGCACCAGGTTATACGGTCATTGGCTATGTGGATGAAAATTCCTTAACCGAAGCAGATACGATCGATGCATTTGTCGTATTAAACAAGGTGCAGGGTTCTCTCTTTGACCATGCAAAAAGCCTAGCACAAGGCCAGGGAATAGAAACAGTGAATTTTAACAGTGACTTGCTCCGGTATTACGGGGTAACAGCAAATGACCATTTACGCATAACCCTATTCTCTTTAGCCGCTATTATTATGGCTGTCATTATTATTGGTTCCGTAGCATTAATCTATAATGCATTCGCCATTAGTGTATCAGAACGAGCTAGACATTTAGGGATGCTATCCAGTGTTGGGGCAACGAAAAAGCAAAAACGAAACTCAGTCTTCTTTGAAGGAGCGCTCATTGGAGCAATCAGTATTCCAATTGGGATTCTTTCAGGTATAGCAGGAATAGGAATCACCTTCCTCTATATAAACACCTATTTAGATGGTGCTCTTGGAATTTCCGAAAAGCTAGAATTAGTTGTCACACCAGTTTCTATTATAGTTGCCTGTGTGATTTCTATCGTCACGATTTTCATCTCAACCTATTTACCGGCAAAGAAAGCATCGAAAATCTCAGCGATTGATGCCATACGCCAAACCCACGATATCAAATTGTCTGGGAAAACGTTAAAAACGTCCAAATTGGTACGAAAAGTCTTTGGTTTGGAAGCAGAAATTGGCCTGAAGAACACCAAACGAAATAAAAAAAGATACTTGGCAACCCTGTTTTCATTAGTCATAAGTATCGTATTATTCTTAGCAGTCACATTTTTTACCGACAATATCAAAAAGTCACTAGAAATGTCGCAGACTGATTATCAATACGACATACTAATTTACAGTAATCAGTTAGAAAAAGAGGTACTCACAAGTTATACGAAGTTAAATCATGTAACCGATTCTACGATTACCGAGGAAGTGTCCGAGCACTTACAGACACCAGTTAGTGTGGATGATTTATCCCCTGAAATGAAAAAAATAGAAGAAGAGATATATATAGAGGATGGAAAGTATAATTATTATGTGGAGCTTCAAAGTTTGGATGATGAAAGTTTTCATGCTTATGCGGAACAAATCGGTGTGGATCCTAACGATTTCGTCAATCAAGATACACCTCATGCTATTGTTATTGATCAAATTACCTATGAGGATGGAGTCTCTAGAAAAATGATTGAGACAAAGGCGTTGGAAACGGAAGTTGGGAAAACCATTGATTTATATAAGATAGCATATGGAGATATGGAAGGTGATCAAACCGAACCGGAATTTGTCCAGTCTATTCAAATTGGAGCACTTACGGATCAAGTTCCAATGGGCGTCAGTACAGCTAGTTTGGGAGGTGTTAATGTCATTATTCCACAATCCACTATGGATGAATTAGACATGGAAGTTACACCTTATATCTATTTAAATAGTTCTGATCCACTGGCTACACAAGCGGCAATTGAAGAACGGAGTGAAGCAAATATTCACGTGTTCAACGTTTATCAACAACGACAACAAGAGGAACAGATGGTTTTACTCATGTCCATTTTCATCTATGGGTTTATTACACTTATTTCCTTGATTTCGATTGCCAATATATTCAATACCATCTCGACCAGCATCAGCTTACGGAAACGTGAATTTGCTATGTTACGGTCAGTTGGCATGACGCCAAAAGGCTTTAATAAAATGATTAATTATGAAAGTATCTTTTATGGGGTAAAGGCATTAGCTTACGGACTACCAATCAGTGTACTGATTATGTTCGGCATACATTACTCTGTTGGCTACACCTTTGAATATGGATTTCGTCTACCATGGATGGCTATCCTATTCGTGATTGTTATGATTTTCCTTATCGTAGGTTCTGCGATGCTATATTCGATATCAAAAATAAAGAAGGAAAACATTATTGAAAGTTTGAAGCAAGAGAATATATAATGAAAAACGCGGTTAGCGCTTTGCTAATCGCGTTTTTATAATTGGACAAACACTATCATTTCATATTTCTATAGAATACTAACACTTGACGTAAGTGATCGATTTGCACTGAATCCACTTAGGTTACTTGGAGATTGGCTTACAATAAGTGCTGGTTTGTCATTCCAAACGTTAGAACCATATGGACGTGATCTAACATCAAGTGCATTCTTTATTCATTAAATCAATGACATCATAAAACATTCTCAAGGTATTTTTCTACCGCTTCAATCGAATTTATAGAGAACGTTTTATCTTTATAATTTATAAAACCCTCGTTTATACACTGAGCTATAGAACGATTTAAACTTCTAATTGGTGCAAAGACTTCACTTGATAAAATTTGCTTTGTAAGGGTATCTAAATCACCAATTTTATAATGATTATGCATACTTAATAAGATACGATCTTTAAGTGGTAAGCAGTGATAAATGTGCCGCGGCATCTGAACTTGAAATTAATTTTGAGGCAAGTTGTTTAATGATGGAGAAATTAAAATTAAAGTCGATTTTCATCCATTCATACACCTTTGTTTTATGGATAGCTATCGTTTCGCAATTTTGTTTTGCAATAACACCGAGAGTCTTCATTTTTCCATTAAAAATTTCTATCTCCCCAAAACAACTATATGAATCGTAAATATATAAGGAAACCATTGCTCCTGCATAACTTTGTCTATACACTTCTGCAATACCTGTCGTTAGAATATAAAGATAGTTATTTTGTTCATTTGGATGGATAATAAGACTACCTTTCTTATGTCTTCTATAAATAAATTCTTTCTTAATTTGTATTGGCGCATCATTCACAATGTCTTCTAAATTCATATTTTCACCTTTTCCCTTTGGTCATTTGACCTATTTTTAATTATATATTGAATTATATAATTAGACCAAATAAGAATGGGAGGTCTTGTTATGAGGAAATTAATTATTGATACGGATACGGGAAGTGACGATGCAGTTGCCTTAATGATGGCATTAAAATCAACGGAAGTCGATGTTCTCGCTATTACGACTGTTTGTGGGAATGTACCTCTAGAACTCGCAACTAAAAATGCCTTAATGACTGTAGAAGTGACAAATGCGCAAAAGCCACCTATCTATGTTGGAGCTCATATACCACTTATGAAAGATCTCGTAACAGCAGTTAATGTACATGGTGAAGATGGTATGGGAGATAGGAACTTAATTCATCCTACAATTAATCCTGAAGCTGGACATGCCATTGACATGATCATTGAATTAGTAGAAAAAAATCCAAACGAAATAGAAATTGTTACTATCGGTCCGGTTACAAATATAGCACTTGCTATATTAAAAGCACCAGACACTATGAAAAAAGTTAAGCGTATTTATTCGATGGGTACTGCTGGATTTGGTCCTGGAAACACTACACCTGTTGCTGAATTTAATGTATATGTAGATGCAGAGGCTTATCACATTATGATGAAATCAGGGATTCCTATTACGATAATCGGTTTTGATGTTTGTTTAGGTGAAGCCGCTTGGAATAGAGAAGATATGGAATTTTTAATGGAAAGCCAAAAGAAAGAAGCAGTGTTTGCTGTTCAATGTAATCTGTCCCTCTTAGATTACAACCTACAAGCAAGAGGAGAGCATTTTGTTGATTTACCTGATGCAGTAGCTATGGGCGTTGTACTATGGGAGGATATTGTTCTTGATGATAAATTATGTTATTGCTATGTCTGTACCACAGAAGATGCTACATATGGCCAGGTAATCATAAATGATGGAAGTAAATTAGCTATATCAGACGGGTTCGGTAGTAATCTTCCCAATGCAACTGTTTGTAAAAGAATAGATAATCCGTTATTCAAGAAACGTCTATCAAAATTATTGATTACCTAACAATTCGGGGTATAAAAGGTGCCTGCCACTTCCCGAAATATGTCGAACGTTCACAAATTTCGGGAAGGGACAGGCACCAAATCCCGATGGATTCAAGGTCTCGGTACGTACAGATGGCTAGTCCTTATCTGACAGGCTTACGATCCTGTTATACGTTGAAAGCTTACATTTCATTTCTTTCCAAGAGAGCCTATTCCACTACGGCTTCTGTTATTTTCTTATCTAGATTTTTAATCGCCAACATCGAACCATCCTGAATAATGCCTGTATCTACAAAACCAAATGAAGCGTATAATGTTTTAGCTTTGATATTACTTGTTCGATAAAAGAGGGCTACATATTCTGCTTCCCCATACGGCATGGTTTCAATATCCATCAACATTTTTTCAAAGGCAAGTTTGCCATATCCTTTCCCCTGAAAACTCTTTTCAATCATAATATGCCAAATAAAATAGCTCTTCTTCCCGTAAAAATCTTCATTTTCAAATAATTCATGATCCAACGTATCATAAATATACATCAAAAATCCAACCGCAACTTCATCGGCATAAATGGCAAAGGGAGTTGCTGGTATCCCGTCTGCGTTCAACATATGAGCGTCTGCAAAGCTTCTGAGGTTAGTAGTTTCTACAAAGTCCTTCTGGTTTTCTCCAACTTCAAGTGCTATTACTTCACCTATGTTATCCCCGGTTATTTTTCGTAATTCAATCATTTTTTATCTCAACTCCCCCTGTGATTTCAAATCCTTATTCCGCAAAATGGCCCGATTCAGGCACAATGCTTTTTCAACAATCGCGCCTGATTGCTTAATATGACTGACTTATTATGTTCGAAGCACTCATTAGATAATTTTATTCAGATATAACTTATCACAGGGTTGGTTGCTGCTCTAGTTCGTCATAAGACTTACATAAATTGTTAAAATAAGCGAAGCAACCTTTCTCTTTCTCTAAGTGTCGATATAGTGTTGTTTTGCTGAGTCATGTCATTTTGAAATTTCTTTAGCTGTCCTTATTTCATAGATTTTTTGAAGTGTATGGACATGATTCTTCTTCTCGCCATCGTCCTCTGTGTGGAGATACCACTCCACAAGCCTGTATCCGAATACAAGGAGGATCAGCTCGTAGACGCAATGATCGGCAATAGGGGATACTTCCGCATACTCCAAAAAGCCTTTGTAATACGCGGGCACACATCGCTGGTAGTATTCGACCATGTGATCGATATCCGCTTCATCCGCGATCAGGCTTGCGAGATCCTCGCCCAGGTATCCCCATCCAGATGTATCCCAGTCGATGATCGCGATTTTTCCGTCGGCATAAATCAGGTTGGTCACCCAGAAGTCCCGGTGGCATAACACGAGGGGCAATTTTTCGATACGAGCGAGTATCTCGTCTGCGTGCTCATCGATATCGATAAGCATTTGCCGCAAGTGTTGAGGGAATTCGCAGTCCTCCGAGCGTATATAATTGTAGACGACCGGCCATGACCGATAATGCAAATACGAATTCTTCATGAAATCCTTATTGCTCAGGTTGGTCAGGCTCTGCAGCACAGCGGGCTGCTCAGCATATAGCTTGCCTTGAAATCGTCCTAACTCCAGCGCGGCCTGTTCATACATGTCACCGGTCAAGTCTAAACCGGTTATGCCATCGATATACTCCAGCCACAACTGGATTTCATTTTCTTCGGTATTGATCTCGGCGTGATAACATGTCGGCCAGCGAAAGGCATCCGAGAACGTCGCTCCCAGGTCAGACGTATAGAGATCATATTCCCGGCGCCATGAACCCGGATCACCGTAACGCTCCCATTTCTTCTGGATTTTAAGCACGATACGGTACGGCAATTTTTCGCCATCCGTGGTTTCGGCGATTCCCGTTAGCAGGTTCACACTTCCAACAGTTCCGCCCTGTAACGGCATAGTTTGGTAGTCGGCCGAGATGATATCCTTCTTGAACTGTCTTCTTAAGGCATAGATCAGTGTTTCGAATCTAATATTCATTTCCCATCCTCCGTTTTTCTTTGTTTGTCCCACTAAAAGGTGCCTGTCACTTCCCGAAATATGTCGAACGTCGACAATAGTCGGGAAGTGGTAGGCACCCCATTCAACGCATCTTATATATAATCTTCCGTATACTGTCAATCGACAAATGAAACTTCTGCGCTAATTCATCGAATGACTTTCCATTCGTGTATAATTGTAGAATTTCTTCGTTACGCTTTGTAATTAACGCTTTCGATCCACTTACTTCTCCCCAAGCCACCCGCTTTTGATTTGCTTTTGGAATGTAAATCAAATCACCTTGAATATATTCCTGCATTTCCTTTAGCAAATTAGGGGGAAGAACCTCTTTTGCATTTTTGTACTGCACGATTTACGTCCTCCTTGTTAATATGAAAATAGTTATCAACAATAACCCAATTTATGTCCAATATTAACAACTCCTTTCTATTATTTAACTTATGGAAGATTATAAATGATTCCTTTAATTATTGAAAGATGTTAATTTTCTAAAATATAGTGATAAATGAATTGGGACCGTTAGAAACGGTCCCAATTAGGACTTCCCACTACTGGGAAATCACCTCTGCAATTGTATTCAACCTAATCAGCTCCTTTCACAAGAGTCTATCGGTCCGACATCTTTATTAACTCATATTCTATCCCCTGTTCACAAGGGAAAGAATGGATATAATTATTTTATCCGTATTTTCGCCTCTCCCTCTATCCATTCTGGATAAAAGACAAGCTCTATGGTAATCGGTGATTTATACTGATTAAAATTCTTCTCGTAGGTGACACCCATTCGCCTTACAAATTCCTCCTCGGTTGTAGTAAAAGAGGAACTGCTCAGCATTAGTTTCCCATCAGCATCTTTTGTCTCTCCAAAAATATTCCCATAAAATTCATAATCCGCATGAACATCTAAGGAAAGTGTTCCAGATTCGACCTTCAGATTCCTCAGTTTATTGCCTTTTGGCTGCTTCAGTATCTGTTCCTTTTCGGTATCTATAACCAGATAGGCTTCATCTTTGTCTACTGCCTGAATTCGCTTAAAGACAAGAAAAAGTTGTTCCGGATCGTGAAAATAATTACTTTGCAAATAAATTATTCTTTCCTTGTCGGATAATCCTCCCGATGCCGAAAACCCATTTGTAATACCTCCCCATGTCTCCCCTGTTTCATCGACCAGTCTTAGGTCTTCGAATTCCAATAGTTGCTTTGTATTATCCGGATCCACTTCTACATGAACAGCAACCCTTGTTGGGTAAACTTCCACCGTTGTCACATGTATTTTCTGGCCATCTATTTCCGTCGTTTCATTCACATCATAAACTATCTTCGTTTTGACCGTCTCATTCAATGAAAATGGAATGCTGTATTCTTCCCCATAGACTTCGAATCCCAGTAAAAAATCTTTCGCTTGGTAGGGTGTCTGGAAGTAAAATTCCATCATGCCTTGTTTAGTCAACACACCATCACCATAATCGGCACCATAGTGAGAGGAAACACTATTAAAGCTCTCACCGGATTGAGGCGTTAACTCCACATTTTCTATAGCTGGAATTGATTTCTTTTCCGAATCCCATGAATAGAACAGAACAATACCCTGTTCATCAGCAATTGCCCCGTCAATCGTGATACGTAATCCATCCTTTTCCACATATTCTCCAATTTCCTGATAATAGTCATTTTCAATCGCCATCATCATCCCCTTATTATCGGAAATCATCTCAACAATTTTTTCCATTCCAGGGATGTTCGAAACATATGCCGCAAAAGCTGGAGAAACGCGGATAGAAGTAACAAATGCCAAAACTAAAATAGCTACCAATGCTACACTCAATCCCCATTTCATGCTACGCGGGCTTCGTTTCCTTCCCTCTTTTGCCTGCATGAATCCTCTCATAATTGCAGCATCCAATTCATCTTCTGAAATCGGTGCTTTATCCAGTGACTGGCTAAACCTCTTCAGCTTCTCTTCCTCCTTGTCAAACATCTAGTTCCCCACCTTTCTCCTCCAAAATGTCACGAAATTTTTTTAATGCTTTGTTCAACCACGTCTTCACTGTTCCTTCTGGTCGCTCCATGACCTCGGCAATTTCCTTTATCTTTAGACCATGAAAATACATGAGGGTTAAAATTTCCCGTGATGTGTTGTCTAGCTGTTGCATGGCATCCTGAATTTCTATTACTGTGTGATTGTCAGTAGTTCCAAGGGAATAAATCTGTTCATCGTTTACAATGAATCGTTTTTTCCTTTTCAATTGGTCATTGCAATAGTTGATCATGATTCGGATTAGCCATGTTTTCATATAAGAGGGTTCGCGGAGCGTATGAATCTTTTTATACGCACGAAATGTCACTTCCTGGATTGCTTCCAGCGCTTCATGTTCATTTTTCAAATAAGCTATCGCTGTCTTATACAAATCCATTTTATAAGCCTTCATGACATGCAAAAAAGCTGTGTCGTCCCCTTGTATGGATTGTTTTATTAATGTAAGTTCTTCATTCAATCTGTAACCCCCTTACTGCTGTCTCTGTATATTAGACTATGAATTTAGGAAAAAGTTTTATAGAATTATTTTCGATGTATGCCTGGGTACGGTTCGAGGGAAAATATTCCAAGTGAGGCCACTTTAACTAATAATTAGGATCTATTCTCTTCCCCGTGAACGATGTTGCTTGAAACTACATTCTCTATATTTAAATCTACTATATATTTATTTATTCATATTAGGAATACATAAAGTTGGCAATGAACTGTTCGGGATTAGAAATAGTTACTTACCACACAACATGACAGACCATCATCAATAGCGCATTATATAGCGGCTTGAAAAAAGATATGTCGGGGTACTATTTTAGTTGCTAATCGGTTTATCAATTATGAACTATATAATAATAAATCAAGGATGGACTTTATTTTATGGTAGAATATAATTAAAGATTTTGAATATTGGGTTCTTGAACTAACGTGGCAGTTTAGTGAAAGAAAGATTTTAATTTACTTTGGTGAAATATGTAATCAAGGTAAAATCTAAGAACGAGGTTTAAATACTTTAAAATTAATGTTTTGTGATGAATGTATGGGAGGAGAGCTAACTTGGAATTCTCAACTGAAAGATTAATAATTAGACCTTTTAAGAGTACTGATTTACAGGATGTATTTGCTATTTATAATAATGATGATACATGTAGGTTTCTATTACATAATAAGTGGACTCATGAAGATATGCAGGAAAGATTTAATAAGAAGCTAGCAAACGGTGTACTCACTAAAGAATCAACGTTAAGTTTGGCAGTTGTTTACATGACTAAAGTAGTTGGTGATTTATCCGTATGCTATACAAATATGAAAGACACTGTTGAGATTGGTTATAGTTTTTCAAATGAAGTAGCTGGGATAGGCTTAGCAACAGAAGCAGTAAGTAGTTTGGTCTATAAATTATTTGATGAATTTAATGTACATCGTATACAAGCTAATCTTGATGCACGGAATACAGCTTCACAAAAATTGTGTGAACGAATAGGCATGAGAAAGGAAGCTCATTTCATACAAGATTTTTGGAATAAAAATGAATGGACAGATAGTATTGTATATGGAATGTTACCTTCCGATTTGAAGTAATAACTTAGTTATTTTATTGTGCTAACGGGTGCGATTGTTCAATATGATCAGTCGCTTCTTTCCTTATTTTGGCAGGATAGTTCAAGAAGCAAAAGGTCTATGATTAGAAAGGATGGGGTATTTTATGTTTCATTTTAAAGAGAACAATATTACTGTTTTTCAAAGCTCATTGTATATGACGACTTCGGCTATAATTGAATCTAATGAGGCAATTATAATGACCGATCCTAATTGGCTTCAAGGCGAAATTGAGGAAATTAGGAATTTCATAGATAAGCATTTGAGCAATAGGGATCTCTATATTATTTACACCCATAGTGATTTCGACCATATTATAGGTTCTGGGGCATTTCCAGAGGCAAAAGTAATCGCAACAGAGGAACTAAAAAATAATCCAGATAAAGAAGAAATTGTCAATAGAATTTATGATTTTGACCAGAGGTATTACATAAAAAGAAATTATGTTCCTACTTATCCAGTAGTTGATATCCCAATTTCAACTACTGGTCAGAAGATTAATTTAGGTGACTTATCCTTAACTTTTTATAAAGCTCCTGGACATACAAATGATAGTTTATTTACTATCGTTGAACCGTATGGAATATTACTCACAGGTGACTATCTGTCTGATGTCGAATTTCCTTTTATCTTTAGTAATTATAAGGATTATGTAGATACGATAAACAAATCTTCATATATTATGAACAATTACGATATCAAATATCTTATACCAGGTCATGGCTCAGTCACGAAAAAAAAGCAGGAAATGTTACATAGAATTAATTTCTCAAAATACTATTTACAACAGCTAATAAATGATATTGGAGATTTAGAAAACGAATGTCGGACTAAGTTTCGTTTTTTTGTAGGAATGAAAAGTATCCACTTTGATAATAAGAGAATAGCCACAGAAGAAAATCTTTAGAGGATAATAACTGAACTAAAGGAGTAGGATTGTAAGACAACACCAAAGTTACTCTTCGTAATATTTAATAAAGAGTTATTGCAATATTAGGTTGAGATTACGGTCTAACATGTAGAAATACATAGCCAATAAAAAGGGGAGAAATATATGGAAACATTCTACACATCAGTCCGTTGGGATTTAAGTAATCTCCTATGTGGTCCTGACTTGGAAAGCTTTGAAAATTATTTACATAATATTAAAGAAAAGTTAACAGAAATCGAGGTGTATTCGAAAGCTAATATCTTATATAACAGTGAATTAACCATGATTTCGCAAATAATAAAAAATATCGAATCGGCAGAGTCCTTTTATTACTGCTTAACTACAGAAAACTTTGACACAGCCCGCCTATCATCATTGAACGGATTCATAACAGAATTAAAATCCCAAGTTAGCATTATATTATCAGATTTGCAGGAAGACCTAAGTAATATGAGTGCAAATCAATTAGCAGATTGGTCAAACAATATAAATCAAAAAAGTCTTATAGTGGACTTACTTAAGGATACAGGGAAGTCAACTAGAGAAGAAAATGTTGTTTCAAATTTTGCTAGAGAAACATTAAGTGGTCTTGAAGAACTTTATATACAAGTCCGTAATAATATTAAAATAGATCCAGTCAACGGTGGGAACGAAATATCTTTTGCTGAAGCTATTAATTTATCCTTGGCACATCCAGAACAATCTAAACGGATACAGATATTCAATGAACTAAACAAAACCCTTGAAACACAAGCGAATGTATTTGCTTCAATATATAATCAAATGGTAGGACTAAGACTAAATGAGAATAAGATAAAAAAAGTAGACTACCTTGACGAATCTTTAAAGTTAAATGGCATATCTCGACCAATACTTAATGCTATGTGGAATGCAGTAGAATCCAATATGCAAAAGCTTTCATGTTATTTCAAAATAAAAGAAGAAATAGGAACTGAAAATCCCTCTTGGCATGAATTGATGACTTTATCTCAAAATGAGTCAATTCAGATTACCTTCTCACAAGCAGTTGAGGAAATAACAAAGTCTCTTGTGAATATTGATAGCAATATGTGTGAGTTTGTAAGAAAAGCAATTACGCAAGGATGGGTAGATGCGGAACAACGTAAAACAAAACCGCCTGGTGGATTTTGTGCTCCATTTATTCCAGAAGGTGAATCACGAATTTCATTAAGTTTTGACAATAGCATAGATAGTGCTAGAAGACTCGCACACGAACTTGGTCATGCTTGGCATTTTAAACAAATGAAAGATGTCCCTTCACTACAATTTTCAGATGATACATTTGAAATGACAATGGCAGAAACTTCTTCAATTTTTTTTGAAACCGCATTTATTGACTATATTATTCAAAACACCAAAAAAGTTTCAGATAAAAGAGCAATTCTAGGGTCAAAGATTGAGCGTAGTCTTAATTATTTGATGTCTATAAGAGGAGCCTTCTTATTTGAGAAAGAGTTTTATGAGCTTAGAAAAAAAGGAAAATTAAATGCCAAACAGATAGAAGAACTTTCGTTAATATGTCAGAAAAAAGCATATGGAGATAGTTTAAGTGAATATGAGTCTTTTGTATGGATTAAATATGGACAGTTTTATCAAGCTAATGTTCCTTTTTATAATTATCCATATTCTTTTGGTTTTTTATTAAGTATTGGACTTTTAGAACTAGCTAATGAGGATAAACATTTCAAACAAAAGTTTCAAGGGTTCCTGAGTGAAACTGGAATGCTACCATTAGATCAACTATTTAAGAAACATTTCAGTATAGACCTTTCACAACCAGACTTTTGGCAACAGTCAGTACAAAGATTAATTCAAGATATAGAAATATATAACCATAGTTTGTGAATAAGTGTACTTAAACTGGGTGGGTTAGCTTAATATAATCAATTGCATTTTGCACTAAAGGGACAGTTTAGGTTAAGAAGGAAAAAATATATAGGAGGAATACAATTGCAAGAGTGTGAGAAATGTCATAAAAAATTTAAATGGATAGATATTTATAAATCAATTTGGAAATCAACTAAGAGAAAAACCACAGTGTATTGTAGACAATGTGATACCAAACATATTATCAATCTAGAATCAAGAATACTAAGTGGGTTTATTTTGTTTTTAACGGCATTTATTAGTTTACATTTTGTATTTTATCGTTTCGATACTTTTGGCATTCTTTCCCTTTTCTTATTTTTCTTAGTACATCTGGTATTATTGGCACTTGTCTTTACAATAACACCTTTCATATTTAAGTACCATTCCATATATCATTCTAATTATTATAAGGTATAAAATTTAGGAATCGAATTTCAACAAACAGGTGCTGTTGTGAAAGATGAACAATTGATTATTGTATTAATGGGGTGGTTTGTTTAAAATAATTGAGGTATTTTATTTTAAAGTGGAAAAATTCTAATAAATATTATTGCTTATTACTAATAAAGCAGCTATGATAATGAAAGAGATGTTAGAAGAGGGGAATTAATAATCTATATGTGGAAAGCCCTGTAATAATTATTCTATTAACTAAATAGTTTACTTTTTCCTTATTTTATAGGAGAAGTATGCCTATTTATTAGTATTTTGTTATTTTCAGGGGGATGCATGGTATGGAGTTATGAATATCCGTTAACTAGGCAGATTCCTTTGTGAATCTGCTTTTGTTTTATGAAAAAGAACATCTCTATTAACCGTATCGTAGTCTCCCTAATTAATAGGGGGTAAGAAAATGAATGCTTTTCATAATAGAATCGCTTTGATTACAGGTGCAAGTAACCCAAGAGATATTGGAACTGCTATATGTCGTAAATTAGCTTCAAATGGAATAGATATATTCTTTTCACATTGGAATTCTGAGAATGACTGGATAGAGACATTCCAACATGAAATTTCTAGTAAGGGAGTCAAGTGTGAAAACATACAAATTGATTTATCAAATGAAAATGCTGCAGTTCATTTACTTGATACCATACAAATTAAACTTGGATTCCCTTCAATTTTGATTAATAATGCAGCTTATTCGATTGATAGTGATTATTTAGGGTTAAATGCAAATATACTAGATGAACATTATTTCGTAAATATGAGATCTACTTTTCTTCTTTGTGCGGAATTTGCTCGCCGTTTTAAAAATTCTGACCTAGAAACAGGAAGAATAATTAATATGACATCAGGACAAGATTTAGGTCCAATGCCTGGTAACTTATCTTATGTAGCAACAAAAGGAGCCATATCAGCCTTCACTAGGTCGATAGCAGTTGAACTTGCATCATTAGGAATAACGGTAAATGCTGTAAATCCAGGTCCAACAGATTCAACTTGGATGAACGATGAAATAAGGGAGCACCTATTACCTAAATTTCCGATGGGACGTATTGGACTTCCAGAAGATGCAGCACGAATAATTGCATTTCTTGTTAGTGATGAAGCCAGATGGATTACTGGACAAATCTTACATTCTGAAGGTGGATTTATTCGGGGCTAGTTATCCAGCTAATAGAAGAGTGATTCTTATTGCACTATCTGTTGCGTTAATTCAAGAGGGATGATCGGTCTTTTTGTTGAAGTAATTGTACTAAACCAGCTAATAGTTGTCAATATTTTTCTCTAAAAATCTAAAATAGCTTATGATATACTAAATTTACGCATGCCAAATAACCCTCCTTTATTCTTTAATTGGAAGGTTTTGGTTTACTTGGTTAAGTTGTCAAATTAAGCAATATCTTGGAAGGTAGTGCTATTTTTCAATAATGCGTAAATCCAATGTAACAACTTGTTTGCACATGCTATTATGGCTACTTTATAAGGCTTTCCTTCATCTCGCTTTTTATCATAGAAGGCTCGTAACTTCTTGTTACGGGGGATGATTTCATCCGTTGTTTTCTGTTTACGAGAATCACGGATTCCTGAGCGAACTGCCATAAATAAGGCATGTCTTAACCGGCTAGATCCTCTTTTAGTGATTCGATTGACTGTTCCTTTGAATCGACCAGATTCATAGACTCTGGGATCCATGCCTGCGAATGCAACTAGTTTTTTAGGATTATCAAATAAATCTATTTCCCCAAT
>NZ_CBYO010000009.1 GCF_000577245.1 Paucisalibacillus algeriensis | reverse complement strand
GGCAAAATTAAAAGGCAAAAGTCCGGTCCACTACCGAACTTTTGCCCAACAAGCAGCTTAAAAATATATGTCCAACTTTTTGGGGTCACTTCAAAATAAGAATTCTATCCAAGCGTTTTGCATTATCTGATATTTGACTGTTTAACTATGCCCCCGTTACTTTAAGCGAAAACCCTTACAAACCAACATTAAATATACTTTTGCGTCTAACTATTTTAAAATTTATCAAAGTCTTGCTTCAACAACGAATACATATATAAATCATCAAATTTACCACATGTAAACTCATAATTCCTCAATAATCCTTCCCTGATAAAACCCAACTTTTCTACTAATTTTTGTGATGATTGATTAGGTGGTTCTATTAATGCCTCTATCCGTTGAAAATTCATGTGTTCATATCCGTAACTTATTATAGCTTCAACTGCCTCAAAGGCAATACCTTTTCCCCACTGTTCTTTACTCAATTCAAAACCAATTTCAGTACGGAAATGCTGAGAAATATTGTTATGAAAACCGCAACTGCCAATAACAATTCCTTGCTCTTTTAAAGTAATTCCCCATCTAATACCCGTTTTGTTATTTTGTATTGATTGATACCATGAAATCTCATCCAAGGCATCGTCTATTGATTTAAAAGGTTCTAATCCATAATACTTCATTACTTCTTCATCAGACAGATAATTCAACATGCTGTTCGCATCCGCTTTTGTAACTTTTCTTAGTATTAATCTTTTAGTCTCAAGTACGGGAAATATATCAGTGTCTAGGGTCACAGTAATCTCTCCTCATTTTATATTACTATTTAAGTATCCTACCATTTAATTTAAGTAAAAGGTCTCACAAAGTCTTATATTCATTATATCATGTTTTTATTTTGCCCTAAAATATGCCAAATTTAGGCTTAATCCCATTTACTAATTTACATCCTATTTAGCAATAGAAATAACATACCAATTAGGAACCTACTATGACCTAATAGTAATATGTTAATTTGTATGTTATTTTAAATGCTAAAAAAAAGACAATTTATAAGAAAACATTGATACATCAAAGAAAAATAGCATACCAATTAATCTACGATTTACTATGTTATTTTTCTTGCTAATTTAGATTTTCTCCATCAAAAGTGAACTACTTAGCTTTAGAAGGAATATCTCCTTCTAAAGCCAGCCTTTATTGAAGTATGTTATAAGAAGGGGTTCGTTGTCGATTCACGATTAGACTAACAATGCTTTTATGATGACTCCTTACCGTATACTTACTCTTTACGTAAAACCAATATAGATAACATTCCTAATCCAAAGCCAATTGCGCCCCCCGCCTCCACATTATGAAACAACAGTCCTATCCCAAATCCTGTAATTAAAAAACCAAAAAAAGCTAGACCACTCCGTACATAGTTCATGTCTAGAACCCCCAAATTCATGATATCTTTATAGTATATTCGAGGGGGGTTTTTTGGTTAATTATTTACGTAGTCCACATATAGATATTCCGAGAACTCTATTTGAAGGTCTTGTGGCACCCTTATATAGAAAAAGCGGGATCCCGAAGAACTATAGCCATGTCCAAATTGGCTTTCACCAATCATTTGCTTCATCGGAAATGCAAGTTCACTAAAAGCTAACTCAATGATTAGCTCTTCTTCAGGACTAACAACCATGAGTGTATCAGATGTCATTTCAACATCCATATCGGGTGTATATTCACTGACATCCATGGATACAGAATTCACACCAAGAGCCTGCCAATCTTTAATAAAGTATACCTCTATTTTCCCTTTTAGCTCATTTGTTCTTTCTATTAATATTCCCTCATCATAATAATCAGACGACAACGTTAAGGAATCCCCAGTATAAGGGAACTCCCAGCTCTGAGAAATCCGTTGTTGATCAATTGAAGAAAATCCTCCTTGTTGCGCCTTCATGAATAAATTGTCTGTCATGTCTTCCCTAAGCGTTAAGTTTTTTATCAATTTTGCTTCAGAGCTTGGGAGAAATAGAGAAAATACTGTTGCAATAAGCAAAAAAGAAATATACCCAACAAAAATTAGCTTGGATTGTCGTAATGTTAGTGACTTTCGTGTTAAACGCTTATTCACGGCCACTAACCATAAAATAATGATCATGATGAAAATTAAAGGAAGTATCGATAAGAATGCTGCCATAATCATCTAACCTCCAATCGATTAGATAGTAATATAGCCAATCCACTACCAATTAAGATGGTGACAATGGCCTTTAGTAAAAATACCGTAAACGAGTACTCCATAAAGTAAAACTTTAGTATATTAACAAAACCAGGATTTGCATTACTTTGTACAACATAGTTCAAACCAACCAAAATGACTGGCAATAAAATAATTAGCCTTTTATTAAATTGTGTCATCATGCCAACCAAGTATCCGGCTGTAGCAGCTAATAAAATATATAATAAAGTAGCTAATGCCCCTGCGAAATAATCCCCTATTGCGACTTGATAAGTTAAGGTAAGGAATATATCGACATCATGTATGAGATAAAATAATATTCTAATTACCCCTGTTGATAATAAGGCTGTAGCTGCACCAATTATACATGCAGTTAGAAGGAATACCATGTTAGACAAATTATACGATAATCGATTGGAAACAAACGTGAAATCATCTTCACGATACGACTTTGTTGTCATTAATATCGCATTCATGAAAGCCCATATCATGGTTAGTACTATAACTAGACTTGATGAGGATACCGTAACATCAAGCGTATACACATTATTGGAAAATGAGCCGCTTCCACCACCTGCAATTGAAAGGAGAATTCCAATTACCTGAACAACCATTAACGCCATAAAAACTCCAGTATAGGCCTTTAGTTTATACCGATATTGTTTAAGTACGACATTAGACAGACTTACTTTGGTTAAAGACATCATCAATTCCCCCTTTCGCTTGATTGGTTAGGTATACACAAAGATCACTAGGAGTTACAGGTGAAACATTTATTCCTAGACGTTTTACACTCTCGTGTGAAAAGTTATTACGAACAACCACGGAACAACTATCAAGATCAATATTTCTTTTATATATTACATCTTTATCTTCTAGAATTTGCATAACAATAGCTGTTTTTCCGCTTAATGTCACGGCATATTCTTTAAATTCATCCACTGGTAGCTGAAGGACTTTCTTCCCTTCATCGACCAATAAAATGTCCTCTAATATATCCTCCATTTCATCTAAATGATGGCTAGATATAATAATAGTCCGTGGGCTAAATAGATAATCTTTTAGTAACGCACGATAGAAATCCTTTCTTACAGCAGCATCCATACCAGTTGTCGGCTCATCAAATATGGTTAGGGGACATTTAGCTGCGAGACCAACAATCATGTTAAACGTACTTCTTTTTCCTTTAGAAAGACTTTGATGTACTAATCTTGGATTAAAGTTAAAGTACTCTAGCAATCCTTCTGCTAATTTCGCATCCCAGTTTGGATAGAAAGCTTGAGCTTCAGTTAAAACCTCTTTTAAATTTAACGTATACGTAAAACTCATCATGTCATCTACAAAAATAGAGTTCATGGAAACTTCCAAATTATTAAAGGGACTTCTTTCGAAAACCTTTACTCTCCCTTCAGTTTCTCTCCAGAACCCTGCAATCACTTTAAGAAGTGTTGTCTTTCCTGCACCATTTCGACCAATTAATCCCGTTATGGTATTTTCCTCAATCGAAAATGTAATGCGATCTAGAGCATTGATGCTACCATACGTTTTCACTAGTCCCTCGCATTCTATTACCTTCACAGCTACTCCCCCTTGCTTTCTTTCATAATTTCTTTAAGCATTTCTAATAGATCTTCATTTGTTACACTAAGACGTACAGCTTCTTGTACAGCCTCCTCCAAAAGACCTTTCAACTTCTGATTTTTCCGTTTCTCTAAAATGATGTCCAATGCCTCGGATGAAACAAACTTTCCCAGTCCACGCTTGTTATAAAGAATCTTCTCTTCATAAAGAAGATTAAGCCCTTTCGCAGCAGTCGCCGGATTTATCGTAAATAAATCTGCAAGCTTGTATTGAGAATAAACCTTTTCATCAACCTTCAAATTGCCGTTCAGTATTTCGTTCTCAAGCCATTCCGCAATTTGAACATAAATTGGAATCGTACTATCCATATTTAGAACCATATTAGGTCCCCCTTAACCAACATAGTGCATTAGTGTTGTAATGTAGTATATACAAAAATGTATTCGATTGCAAGGCAAATTTGGAAGGTTCCTAAAATAATAAAAAAAAATAGAAGATACCCATTGTATCTCCTAATTTCTAACCCAAATTGATTTTGTATAGGCAACTCTTAATCCCAGTTTTTCCATGTTATTCGAACTGACACTGGCATATTTGGCTTGTCCGACAACTAATTCAGCACCTTTGATGTGAGCATCCTTTATTCTTTCTTTTAATAAAGCTCGATGTACGCCTTGTTTTCTGTGTTCCGGGACAGTTGCAGATGCAGCAAGCGTCGCAACCCCATTTTGATAAAACATAACTCCTATGCCTGCTGGCTCACCATTATTTGTTGCAAGGTAAAACTCCCACTCCTTGAGAGGGTATAGAACTTGATTATTTTGAGCGATTCCCGGTTTTATAAATTCTGGTAAGCCAAATCCCCTTAGATAAATCTCAGCAAAAAGGTCAAACTCATCCTCTTTTAATTTCTGTATAGAAATCGATGAATTCACATTTTCATATATCCCCATTTGACCGCCATATAGCACACTATGGAAGTTACTTTGATAGACACCTTTACTAGCTAGTAACTTTAATAGCTCTGAATTAATACAGGCAGGTGTAATTTCTATTTGAATTGGAATATCCTTTTCATTATAAAAATCAAGTATTTTATCAACTTCACTTGTATCATCCGAGGTCAGGCCTCTTACCGTGTTAAATGCTGGTCCAGGTATCCCTTTAACTGAGAAAGCTGTTGCCTGTCCAAACTTTGCTACCTCAACTCCCACTGGGTTTCCGGGAATGTTCTGAATTGCAGTAAGTCTAGAATTCAGCATCTCTATTTCGGAAACCTCAATCCTTCTTGCAATTTCACCTGTCAATACTGGAACCATCCTTATACTCTCCTCTCTTAATCAGTACCCACTATAGAACTTCTCCGTTCTAAGAACACAACATCTCTCCAAACACCATGAAGTTTTCCAACCCGTTTTCTAGTTCCTACAATATCAAACCCTAGACGTGTATGTAGTTTAATACTCGCAGTATTTTCAGGAAAAATTAATGACTGTAAAGTCCAAAAACCCTGTACCTCACTAGCTCGAATAAGTTCTTCTAATAATAATGTACCAACTCCTAAACCGGAGCAAGCACTTGAAACATAAATACTATCCTCGGCAACACCACGATATGCTTGCTTTTGTATAGATTGACTTAAAGCAGCCCATCCTACTACTTCCCCATCTATGCAGGCAACTATTCGACATGCTTTTACGTGCCCTTTATCCCATTCTTCCCATGATGGAGGCTCCGTATCGAATGTTGCATTACCAGTTTGAATCCCTTCTATATATATGTTGCGTACCGATTCCCAATCGGCTTCTGTCATTTGTTTAATTTTCACGTGTTGTTTTTCCATCTAATCACACCTAGTTGTCCTATAAATTTATCCAAAATCGTCTTTTTACAATTCCATTTGAATCCTGCTCAGAATGATCTTCTATACCACCATTATGGATAATAACTTTGGCTGAACCAATATTATCGTCATCACAAGTAATTAACACTTTGTCCATCCCCAATTCCCTACATTTATGGAGTGCTTCCGACAAGATGAACGTAGCAAAACCCTTCTTCCTTTCAGAAGGACGTACACTATAACCAATATGTCCTCCAATTCGATAAAGGAAGTCATTTAGTTCATGACGTATATCTAGCAAGCCTAGTATTCTATTTTCCGCACTAACTAAAAAATAGTTAGAACAAGGTAACCATTCTCCATACCCTTTTTCTCTTTTCAATAATTCTTGTAGATATTCTTCATAGCTACTAGTTCCCTCTAGATTGAAACTACTTGGTATAATTCTAGTCGGTCCCCATTCCACTAAATATGATCGATGCTCGTTTTCCCACTTCATAGATGGCCTTACTAAACGCATGCTTATCCCCCTTTACGCAACTAACAACGAATTAATTATTCTTATCATAATCAATTCGTTGTTAGTTGAAAAGAACTATTTACTTTTTTCTGGCTTTAATAAAGCCTTCGATTGTATCCCACACTAAACCAACTAATAGAAGGATAACAATAATTCTAGTGCTATTTTTCCAAATGGTTTCCCCAATCTGGTACCCTTCTGAACCTTCCGTGACTATCCCCGATTTAACCAGGTCACTCATAAACTCTGGATTCCAGAAGGCATCTCCAGTAATGAGGAAGGAAACAACCATCATTCCTAATAGATTAATAATAACGGTATAACCTACTAATTTCATGGTCCACTTTCCTGAAATCAGTTTTAAACATTCCTTTACAATGAAAATTGCTAGTAACAATAATACTAATGGCATATATTGTGAAAAAGCTGCCTCATTTAAGAAAGGAACTACCTCTCTGAATCCACCATCATTAAACACATAAACTCCAAAGAAATTACTCGAGAAAGCAAAAAATACCATAACAATAACGTAAAAAATTATCCCAACAATTGGCTCTGATCGTTTTATTCGTCTTCTTGGATCTGGAATTGCCGACAGCATGGATGGATGCCAAGTTTTATCTAATCCTAGATCCTTTGTCTGAACTCCTCCGTAATAATCTACCAGAGCAAAAACAAGCGTTACCCACCCTACGACTTGTGGTATTGCCGTAACTAATGTAACAATAAGTCCAACAAAGTGATCTAATATCTCAACAGGGTCGATTATTATTTGAATTACGAAAACAATCCCAAGACCGGCAAACATAGATATTAATACAATTTTTAAAACGATGAGAAACGAATCATATAGCTCTGGACCAATTAAATACCTTTTCGTACCCCGATATTTGATTGCCATCTCTCTCGGACTGCCTAATTCTATTAATACTTCTTCGACATCTTTCTTTTTTACTTCACCATCACCAACACGTTCCTCAATCATATCCTCAATTAATCCGCGAAGTTCAATTCCGATATCCTCACGCTGAGATTGCGGAAGTTTTTGTGTGACCGCATAAATATACCTTTCAATCATTTCCATCTTCTTCATCCTTCCTTGTATGAATTAAATGATCCAAACTTGCTACCATACCTTCCCATTCCTTACATAATTGTTCATATACCTCGTTGCCCATTTTACTTAATTTATAATACTTCCTTGGCCTTGCCTCATTTGTATCCCAAAGGCTCTCAAGTAAACCTTGCTTCTCCAGCCTTCTAAGTAGTGGATACAGCGTCCCAGGTTCCACTTGGACACCTTTTTCATTCAGTAATGTCACAAGTGAATATCCATACTGTGGGACTGATAGCTGACTAAGTACACCAATGGTGATGGTACCCCGTCGTAATTCAAGCATTAATTTATCGATATGTTCTTGTTCGTTCAAGGTTATCAACTCCTAACTTCATTATAGTGTATGACGCACACTATTGTAAAGTGCATATTATTAAAAAATAAAAAACATGATTGGATGCACTCCAAATCATGTTTTTTCAATTTACGCCTGGTGGTTCATGGCGAGTTTCGTTTCCTCATGGTATATAGCGGGCCATTCAGACCTTACCATTAACACGGTAATGAAGTGAGGTATAAAAGATGCAAGATGGAAGCCAATGTTTATAGAAGAAATTTCCTGTAATACTACTTCAGCATCCAGGTTATCAAAAATATTATCGACTAGAAGGAATGCCAACACCATAGTGACTTGAGAATACAACCAATGCAACATACTCTTCCAATATTTCGCCCTCTCCAGACGATAAACATAAAGAATATAGGAAATTAGAATAAAGATATAGGGAATGACATTAGTAAGAATTAGGGATTTTTCGTTCATTTTCTCATTCGCCGCAAAGCTGAAAATAACCAGATATACGACAAATTGCACCGCGAATAGCAGCCAAACTGGATAACAAAAGTAATGGATTCCCTGTCTTTCTAAATTCTCTTTATACAATGGTCCCATTTCTGGTTTCGGTTTCTCAGAAGTGAATCCACTAAACTCCTCATACTCAAATATACTTCCATTAATAGGAAATGATCTAGTTTTCACGTTAGAATCTAGAATCTCCAACAACTTCTCTTCCGGAACAAGGTATAGTTGTCTTTCTGTATACTCAATTAAAATATGTATATTAGATAAGGAGCTTAGTAAATAATTCATAGCATCCTTCGTATAATGTTCATGTTGTAACATGAAGTGATTAATTTTCTGATGATCCTCATAGATTAAGTGAATAACAGGATACACTAAAAACCTTTCCTTATAGTGGGGTTTTCGTACTTCAACAATTTTTCTTGAAATGACACATCTTTTTATTTTGGAAAAGTCTATATAGCCTTCCATGTATTGATCATCAGAAATGTGGTGCTTATAAAAGAAACCCTCCTTCGATATTTTATAGTTATTCAATTTATTATTCGTTTTCAGCATGGAAACATAATAATTCACCATCATAAATACAAGGAATATGACAAGCGGCGCTAATGTAATATAGAACGCCATAAAAAAGGTTTCATGGGTATTATCAAAAAAATAAAATGGAGCGACAAAGTAAAAAATACCGCCCGCAACCATTGCAATTACAATTATTGTTGTTATTGTCCATATATAAATATTATTTTTATTTCGGTATTCATAAACTGTGTTATTACTACTATTATTCACCTATGATTTCCCTCCTCTAACTAATAATATAACGCAATAGGAAGTGAAGGGGTTTCAAAGAAAATGAATAAAGCAAACTTTTATTGTCATTGACAAATCATGTATAATTAGCTTTCATGGAAGTAGACAGAACATAACAGGAGAATATTAATGAAAATTTATGTAGATGCAGATGCTAGCCCTGCTAAAGATATCGTTATTTCAGTAGCAAAGGCATTTTCTATTCCAGTTGTTCTTGTAAAAAGTATTAGCCACTTTTCACATGATGAAGAAATAGAAGGTGTCGAGACGGTTTATGTCGATACCGGTGCAGATGCAGCTGATTACCGAATTATGCAGCTTGCTGAAAAAAGGGATTTAATTATTACACAGGATTACGGTCTTGCTTCTCTCGGATTAGGGAAGGGTTGTCTAGTTCTACATCACAAAGGTTTTGCCTATACCAATAAAAATATCGATCAACTTCTCCAAACTCGTCATCTTAGTGCGAAGGCAAGAAGAAGTGGTCAAAAGACAAAAGGACCTAAGCCATATACCGAAGAGGATCGGAAGAATTTTAGGGATTTACTAGAAAGAACCGTTCAAGAAAACGTGCAAAAGGGGAGCAACGATAGTTAATTGCTCCCCTTTTGCATTTATAGCTTTCGAATTGTAAAGTTAGCTTGAAGCACTGGCCAATTTTATGGGAATGGATTACCTAATACCCAATATCTAACTCATCTTAAGCCATATTCCTTAACCGTTTCATATTTAACTCGCACACTCCTCGCATCCTCAAACCAGCCCTCATGTTCCTGACCACTTGTATCCGTATACCAGTAAAATGGAGATTGATACCAATATATCTCTCACCTTATTATTTGGAGCAATCGCCCAAATGGAAATTTTTTTATTTATTTGAAACCAATTAGTATACATATTCGACTAATCAATGTGGGGAGAAATTTCAATGAAAAATGGCGATATCAAACGGACTCCTGTTTTACCACTTAAATTAGAGGAATAAAAAAACGCTCAAAACGAGCGTTTTTTAAATCACTTTTACATCACTAATTACAAATCTACTCCGTGGCAAACTAGGAAATCTTATCATGCTATATTGTAAATCTTGCTGAGGTACCACATATTCCACTTTGTTTACCAGAAAATGTAGGACCACTTTCATTACTTCAATTGTTAACCATTCCCCGGGACAGCGGTGCCCTCGGTAATAATCGCCACCCCCTTGTGGGATAAAGTCATAAAAGTTTTCTTCTCGATCGATAAATCGTTCTGGATTAAACGTGTATGGCTTTTCCCATATATCAGGATGATGGTTTGTACCGTATATATCGAGGAGAACTAAGTTTCCTTTTTTGAAATCATGTCCATTCCACAGAAAGTCTTCTCTAACTCTTGCTGTTAATAACGGGAAAAATGGATAATACCTTCTAACCTCTTGTATAAAATGTTCTGTATACTCCTCATCATGATTTCGTAGCTTTTCCATTTCTCCTGGATGCTCATGTAAGGCCAAAGCTTCAAATGTAATGTACACCGAAACCGCAACAATTGGCCTTAAAATATTAAGCAGTTCAACAGCAACAATCTGCTCATTTAATAATTCTCCATTTATATCTTGGTACCAAGACATTTTATATAAAGCTGAATCTTTAGGTATGCAAAGTTCCCCATTACGAACCTGTCCAACAAGCCCTCGTAGCCAAGTTTCAGCAAGATTTCTTGAGGATCGCCCCTTCCAATATCTTGGACCCATAGCTCCAGCACCATCAATTAATGCTTCTAATTGATTAGCCCTTTTATTAACTTCTCTCTCGTTTAATGGTATACCAGACCATTCACATGCTACCCTAGTAAGAATTTGAACCACTTCATTGTAAACTACCACTTTTTGTTGCATTGTCCATTTGGTCACTGCATTCTCCATGTGGTTTTCAAGTAACTTACTTAAATCCTGTAATCTTTCTTTGGACATTAGAGACATAAATAGTTCTTTACGATGTCGATGATTGGCTCCGTCAATGGTTTGAATCGCATGTTCTCCAAAAAGAGTCTGTCTCAATCGCTTCGGTGCAGCACCATCTCGAATAAGTTTATCTTCATCATAAAAAGTCTTAACCGCTTCTTCCCCAGCGATACAAATAGCCTTTTGCCCGCCAAGAACTCGAGTTTCAAAAATATCTCTGCCAAATTTATTTCTTCGATTTGTTATGTAGTTGTATCCTTCTAATAATAACTTTGGGGTATTATCAATTCCTTTATCGATTGGAATCTGTTCACGATATGGCAATTTAGTCACTCACTTCTGTATTTTACTATCTATAGTCTGTTATAGAGTTGTAACCTTTATGCATAGGGCCTAAACTTTTACTCTTTATGCAAAGTTCATTTATAATGTAGGCGAGGTGAATGAACATGGCACGTGAACGGAAATTTTCAAGGGAAGAACTTTATCGATCAACTAAAGAATTACTTTTGCAGTATGGTTATGAAGGCTACACCTTCACACTACTCGCTAATCAATTGAATGTTTCCAGGGCAGCAATTTATAAATACTACGAAAATAAAGAAGAACTACTGAGTGAATATATGCTGTATGAATTAACATCATTTTTATATCTATTGAAAAAGGTAACTAGAGAAAAAACATTCACCGATCAGTTCCATGCTTTATTTGACGTCATCTTTGCTGATATGAGTCTTTATCAATTACGAGAAATAGGTATACAAATACCTAAGGTAAATAAGAAAGTAGCGGCGAACAAACAAAATATAAGTGAAATTGTTACTGAATTGTATACATCACTCCAACATTTCATAGACTTAGGTAGAAGTGAAAAAAAATTGAGGGATGATATTCCCAGTAATTTAATCATAGGAATGATATTTCAAACTGTTAATATTCCAAACACTGAAGGAGTTCCACATCAAGATTGGGTGAAAAAAATAAAAGAAGTAATCTGTCACGGAGTTTTCACCGAATAATAATTGACACTTGTGTAACTTTCAAGTGATAATGAGATAGCGGTATTATGCCGTTATTTTTCCACCAAAAGTTACACACGTGTAACCTTAAGAGAGGATTTTTCTAAAATGAAAAATTTACTAAAGAAAATTACCGATTGTGTTTCCACCAAAAAAGGAATGTGGATTACGTTAGCTTCATGGTTACTTATTATGGTCATCCTTACCATTACTGTTCCAAGTGTAAGAGACTATCAGGTAACATCAATTGATACATTACCAGAAGAAATGCATTCAGTAGTTGCAAACGAAAAAATTGAAACCTATTTTGGTGGTAGTGAAGTATTACCAGCTATATTAGTACTTCAATCGGAGAATCAAATCGAGTTGCAGGATTTGATTACCATAACCGATACGATATTGGCAGAAGATATTGATGGATTGAAGGAAATTATCCCAATGGGGAAACTGCCTGAACCAGCTACAAATTCCTTTTTCTCAGAGGACCGGTCTACTGCTATTATCCCTACCAATTTAGATGCTAATTTAGATACCCCAGAGGTAAAAGAAGTACTGGAACAAATTACATCAATCATTTCGGAACATACAGATTTGACGGTATCAGTAACTGGTCCTGCAGGAATTGCAGTTGATACTACCGACTTATTTTCAAGAGCTGACCTTGTCTTAATTATGTCCACAGTTGGAATTATCCTTGTACTATTAATTTTGATTTATCGTTCGCCATTAATTGCTTTAATTCCATTATTAGCCGCCGTTTTTGTCTATCAAATCGTCACGCAGCTACTTGGACTATTTGGAAAAGCTGGATTACTTATGAGTTCCCAGTCCGTATCGATTATGTCAGTATTGCTATTTGCAGCAGTAATTGATTATTCCTTATTCGTATTCTCTCGATTTAGGGAAGAATTAAAGCAACATGAAAATAGACACACTGCTATGAAAGTAGCGATGAGAGGAACTGGTTTACCTGTCTTCTACTCAGGCGGTACAGTATTCCTTGCGATGATTATCCTAATATTTGCAGATTTAGGTGATTATCGTAACTTTGCACTTATCTTCGGTACGGCTTTAGCAGTTATTATGGTAGCATCCGTTACACTCGTACCAGCGTTATTTACCATCTTTGGCAGAAAATCATTTTGGCCAATCATTCCGAAAGTTGGTGATACTACTGTAAAGCCAAGTTCTATCTGGAGTAAAGTTGGAAAATTTGTAACGAAAAAACCGATAGTTGCGATAAGCGTTGTTGGGGTATTTATTGTTTTAAGTTCAACTTATAACCTAAATCTTAAATATGAATTTGATCTAATAAAATCCTTCCCAGATGATATGCCATCTAGAGTTGGCTACGAAATATTAGAGGAAAAATTTGCACCAGGGGATCTTGCCCCTACTACTGTTCTAGTGGAATCAGATAAAGAAATTTCAGAAGAGAATCGCCAAGCTTTATTAGAGGTACTTTCAGAAGAGGATCATGTAAATACAATAAGGATTGATAATCAAACCGACGATCAAAAAGTAGTGTCTTACAGCCTCACATTTGATGAAAGTCCATATGCAATTGAGTCCATTAATGCATTGGAAGATATTCAGGAAAGGTCAGATAATATTCTTGATGCTAGCAATATAAATGGTGAATTGTACTTTGCTGGTGAAACATCAGCATCTCTTGATGATAAAAATACAAATAACCGAGACCTTGTAGTCATTGTATTATTAGAAACACTACTCATCTTTATCATGTTAATCTTCCTAACCAAGTCATTCAAAATGCCATTGTATATGATGGGTACAATTATTGTATCCTTCTTTGCAGCATTAGGATTAGGGATGTTCCTAACGAATTTATTCTTTGATATCGATACAATTAGTAACCGTGTACCAGTTTACGCGTTCATATTCTTAGTAGCTCTGGGAATAGATTATAATATCATTTTAGTTTCCAGGTTCATGGAAGAACGAGAGAAGCATTCCATTAAAGAAGCTACTCGAATTGCAGTAGCAAATACGGGTGGAGTAATTTCCTCAGCAGGTATTATATTGGCTGCTACATTTGCAGTATTGATGACACAACCAATCCAACTATTATTTGTATTCGGATTTATTGTTGCGGTTGGTATTTTGATTGATACTTTCTTGATAAGAGGAGTATTGTTGCCGAGTTTAATTGTGATGCTCGAAAAAGATAAGCATAGAAAAGAAGGGAAGTAAAAAACAATCTGAAGGATGATTCCTTCAGGTTATTTCATTTGTATCCTATCACGTCTCGGGTTCATCCTCCAAACTTAAAAATAGCTTAATAGATGGATTGACCTCTTCCCCTTTGATAGAATTAACCTAATAAGCAAAACACGAAAGGGAGATTCATATGAATGTAATATCAATCGAACCTACACCAAGCCCATATTCCATGAAAATTAATGTAGACGAGACTATGCCAGATGGAAAAACAGAAAACTATAAACTTGGCGATGACCTGGGAGACGCCCCTTCTTATATACAAGATCTTTTTTCAATTAAAGGGGTAAAAGGAATCTATCGTGTAATTGATTTTATTGCATTGGAACGTGATGCACGGACTCCTTGGGAAGATATTTTACCAGAAGTTCAACGTAAACTGGGTTCTGCTGAAGAAAAGCAAACCAACGAAACTTCAGTTGAACCATCAACGGATGACCATTTTGGAGAGATAAAAGTGTTCGTTCAAATGTTCCGCTTCATTCCAACTCAAGTTAAGCTTGAGGAAGGAGATACGGAGCATCGAATTGGCCTCCCGGATCGTTTCATGAACGCGGCCATTGAGGCATCATCTACATCAGACAATATGCTATCGGAACGTAAATGGGTAGAACAAGGTCCACGCTATGGTGGAGTAGAGGAAATTGGCAAAGAGGTAGCGGAAGAAATATCAGCTACATATGATAATGAGCGTTTGAGAGAATTAGTCCAGTATGCATTGGATAATAAAACTGCTCCATCACGCTGGATTAAAGTCACATTAGAAATGCTCGATCATCCTGACTGGAGAGAACGCTATGCAGCACTTGATAAGATGGATCCAACCCTAGATGACTTACCTGTTTTGGATAAAGCACTAGATGATGAAAAAGCATCGATTCGCAGACTAGCTACTGCATACCTAGGAATGTTAGACGATAAGAAGGTACTACCATACTTATTTAAAGCATTGAAAGATAAAGCAGTAAATGTAAGAAGAACCGCTGGAGATTGTTTATCAGACTTAAGTTTTACAGAAGCAATTCCGGAAATGATAGAAACATTAAAAGACAAAAGCAGGCTTGTGCGTTGGCGTGCGGCAATGTTTTTATATGAAATAGGCGATGAATCTGCCATTCCAGCACTGCAAGAATCACTTGAAGATCCCGAATTTGAAGTACGGATGCAGGCGAAAATGGCACTAGCACGTATCCAAGGTGGAGAAGAAGGAAAAGGTTCCATCTGGCATCAGATGTCACAATTGATTAATAAAGATAAATAGGGGGATCCAAATGAGAGTTAGAGAAGCTAAACCAACCGATGCAGTTAACTTGGCTGGACTTATTCAACATGTAGAAAACACCTCAAACTATATGCTATGGGAGCCAGGGGAAAGAAAAGTCCAGCCTGAAAACCAGCAAAAGATGATTGAAAGAATCCAAGGTGAAGATAATTCAACTATTCTTGTGGCTGAACAAGATGAACGTTTAATTGGTTATCTGTTTGCTATTGGCGGAAATCCAAATAGAGCTAAACACACCACATACCTTGTAGTAGGAATTCATCAGGATTATAGGGGGAAAGGTGTCGGATCCTTGCTATTTAATAAGCTAGATCAGTGGGCAGCTAATCACAATATTCATCGATTAGAATTAACAGTGGTCTCCAGAAACGAATCAGGGTTAGCCCTTTATAAAAAAATGGGATTTGAGATTGAAGGAACCAAAAGAGATTCATTATTCATCAAAGGCGAATATGTGGATGAATACTATATGTCAAAAATAATAATCCAATAGGTTAACTTTTAAATTTTTAAAGAATATTATTATAGATCTTATTAACAAGTAAGAGTAAGGCAATACTCTTTGCCTTACTCTCTAGCATTACTATGCAATACCTTTATGAGGACCTACCTTAAGTAGATTTGCTTGTATTAATCTACTCCTTACCGTTATTCCAATCCAACTTGCCAAGAAGGCTTTAATAAAACCAACAACAAGGAATGGATAGACACCTGCTACAAGAGCTGCACTCCATTCTAAATCTAACACATACTTTAATTGAATCGTACCAAATGTTAACGTAATAAACATCCCGATACTATTTGCAATAAATGCCATCGGGATAGTGAACTTGGTCTTTTCTAAAATAAGACCAGTTATAAAAGCAGCGGCAATAAATCCAAATACATATCCTCCGGAAGGACCGACTAACACTTGTATTCCCGCGCCAAACCCAGCAAATACAGGCACACCAACAGCACCAATAGCCATATAACATATCATCGCTAGTGTACCTTGTCGACTACCAAGTACAACTGCAGCAATACCAACTGCAAGTGTTTGTCCGCTAATTGGAATTAGTGGTAGTGGAATTTCTATTTGTGCTAAAATCCCCGTAATGGCCGCAAATATCGCAACATTCATCATAACTCTTAACTTTCTACTTTGTTGATTCATATGTACAACCCCTTTAAATGAAAAATCCCTCCGACTTAACTAACTTCCAAAATTATATTATGGCGAACGTTATATTGTCAACCAAAAAATAAACGGGTTAACATTTAGGTTTTTTTATGAGGTTTTTATCCAAATATGTTTACCAATAAAAAAAGCGCATCACTGCGCAAATATCAATTAATCAATTATTTCTGTAGTAATGCACTTATCCTATTAGCCTCTTCTTCTTTATCCAAATACTCAAATAAACCAATTCTATTTCCCCAAGGGTCCGAAAACGTACACCATTTTACAGGTACTTCCGCTCTTGAAAAAATTTCAAAACCTTCTAGACCCAGTTCATTCATAAGCCTACCTCTAATCTCTTCTATGTTTTGCACACCTAATCTTATAGGCCCACTTCCTTCAGTAGGAATACCCTCAGCCAACTGAAGCCAGCTCCCTGGGATAAGCTCCCATTCCGCAAAGCCCGCGTGTGGTATAAAGTCAGGCTCTTTATCTAATAATAATTGATACCACTGAAGTCCTTTTTCAAAATCAGTTACACGAATTTGGATTGTCATTTCAAATATCATTTAACTCACTCCATTCTAAAAATGTATTAAGCGAGGTTCCTATCATGATGAAACAAACATTTATCAAATTTATCTGTTGCTCTTTTCTATTCTTTGGAGTGTTCACCATCAGTCAACCAATAGAAAGTGTGTCAGCCCAAGAAGAAGAGCCACCATATGCAAAATGGGGCCGTTTAGCCATGCAAAAGGTAAAAGAAAAATATCCTAACGCTAACATTGTTGATTATTTACATGTCGGTCGAAAAAAAGGGATTGAAACTTCTACGGAAACCTTTAAGTTGTGGCTCGAAGCACCCGATAAAGAATTTGGTGTATTTATTGATATCACGTTTGACAATAACACAGATGAAATAGTGGATATTAAGTATCGAGAAGTGTCTAGTTAATTGAATGATACCACAACCAGTTGAATTAAGGCATCTAAAAATAATCAAACTAATTGCAATATGGATAGAAAACCAATTAACATCCAAAATTGAAACGGCCCACCCTCAATAGGTAATGGGCCATTTATTATTCTCATATATCTTTCGTAGTTATCATGAATGTACCAAGATAACCATTGTGAGCTAACTCAACAAATTGTTTCTATTGTAAGAAAAAAGCATGGTGGATACTTTGAAAATTCGCTTAGCACTATGCCACTCTAAGTTAAAACTTTAACCTGCACACTCTTCCCAAGATATTGCATCGTCTGCCTCATCTTTAATTGCTTTTATAAATAAATCCTTCGAAAAGTCCGGGAATAACTCATCCACAAAACATAGCCTTGACTCCGAAGATTGCCACATTAAAAAGTTACTCACCCGTTTCTCTCCACCAGTTCTAATAACGATATCTGGATCTGGTAGACCACTTGTATACAGATACTTTTCAAAGGTTGACTCATCTAAGTCATCAATGGAAATCTCATTTTCCTTAGCGTCTTTAAGGACACGGTAAATTGCTTGAAGAATTTCACTCCTACTACTATAATTCAAGGCGAAATTTACGATTAATCCAGTGTTATTCTTCGTCTTCCCCATTGCCTTCTCAACAGCATTCCTTGTTCGCTTAGGAAGTCCTTCGATATCACCGGAAATAAGGATTTTTATATTTCGCCTCATAAATTCAGGAAGCTTTTGATTAAAGAATTTAATTGGCAAGCTCATCAGATAATTTACTTCATCTTTTGGTCGCTTCCAGTTCTCTGTTGAAAAAGCATATAATGTTAGAATTTTTATGCCCTGTTCCATACTTGCATCGATAATCTCTTCCATCGCCTTCGTACCGGCGTAATGTCCTTCACTCCGGGTGAGCCCTCTCTTTTTTCCCCAACGACCATTTCCATCCATAATAAGAGCTACATGTGTCGGGACCGTATTCATCGAACTCCTCCTTTTAATTTAATTCCAATTCTTGAAGTCTTTCCACAACCTGCTGTTTTTTAAAATTAAATGACTGCCAATTATCTAGCTCCAGATCCCCTATCATTTCTTTTCTGCTTTGAAGTATCTCTTTCAACTCTGGATAATTGGGATTATCCTCATATAAGGTTATCAGTCCATCAATACCGGAATAAGACAAGTAATTTAAATAATAAATATCAATCTTCCCCGTTTCTTCATAACGTTCTAAGTTATTTTCAACGATTATTTCTTCCAAATTAATAGCATTCAACCCTGTGTAAAAAATTAACCCAGCAATAAAATAGAAATGAAGTAAGGATATTCTTTCTAGCCAAACACGAATAAAGGTATAGGCAAAAATTACAATCAAAAATAGCATGAATGTATGTGCTAAAATTCTTTCTAGGGTAAAGCCATATGCTGTCTCATACATACTTAAGCGCAAGTATGCAGATGTAAGCATAATGCTACTTACTACAATAAGTAGGGAATATAGAATCTTTAAAAAATAACCCATTGTTTCTTTTTTGGCTGTAACAAATTTTAAGCAACCTAATAATATTGACCAGTTAATCAATGTTACTAATAACAGTTCAAAGAAACCTTTTCTTGCGTATTCTGCATATGTTAAATTGTCCTGAAGTGTATCTCCAAAAAAGTATTTAAATTGAACCGCGACAAACAATAAATATATACTATTTAATAAAACTAGGATTGTCGCAAGTGTTATGCCGTCCCATTGTGTTTCCTTTTTATCGAATGTTGGTCTAACAATTGGTGGCACATATCTTTTATATAGTATTTGGAATGCACCAAAGAACAGTAAGGTTAATAGAAGCACTGCAATAAATCGGAAGACACCTTCAAAGAAATTCAATTTTAGAATAAACTCCGGTACCTTCATCACCATATTTCCAAAATTCACATCTGCTAACATTAGGAGAAATGTAATGAAAAACAATAACGGTCCACCGATTAAAAGTCCCATTACAATCCGCTTAATCGTTTGTGCAGTCTCATTTTTCATTTGTTTAAACAATACTCGTTTAAAGAAGACTTTTACCAACCGTTTTCCATAGCCGAATGTTTGCGAAAACTTCTGTATAACGCGATGAAAGAATGGAACCGAGATCCAGTCCACATGATTTGGAGCTGTGATTAATACAATATGAATGAACACTAGCACAGGTATTACTAAGATATTCAACATATAAAAATATTCATTATCAAAGAACAGGTATGATGCTGATAGTATCCAAATCACCACCATTAACAGTAAGCCAATTCTACGGTGATTGAACTTAAATCCAAAACGGTAATAAAGCACAGCATAAAATGCTGCAATGAAAATAGGATAGGATACCCCTATGATTCCATGGAAGAAACTTATCTCCGCTAATACTCCGAGACCTAGACAAATAAATAAAAACAATAAACTTTTTTGTCGATCTTTCATCTTATTTCACCACCTATGTAGTTAATCTATATACATAGCAATTCTATGTATATAAGCCAAAAAACTGCTGATTTTACGTGATACCGTGGGCAAGGTGACCTTTCTAAACAGATGCTTTCCTTCCCCAACGATATCCAATCCAACTTATCGGATATAATATAATTGTTAATAAGATACAGGCCAGAATAAACGGACCATTTAAAAATGGCTGAAACCATTCGTGTGGAATGAGTTTAAATACAATTAGATACATCAATACGAGATTCGGTATAACGGCGTATGTAAATGTTCTACGAAGTATTTTTAAACCACCACTACCAAATTCTTTTCCTATTTCATAGCCAAGTAGTCCCCAAAACACCATATAAACCATAATGATAATCGAAGGTACTGCCGTCAACCTTTTCCACAAAGCTTCAATCCATTCAAAGTGGTAGACATTATAGGCAATCGTAAGTGCAATACCACCAAGAAAAATCAAAATGTTTAGTAGTACAAATAGGATTTGCATCTTTTTTGGTGTAACCTTGGCATCTTCTATCCAAATTTCTGCGATTTCATCTGGAGTTCCTAGTTGCATCGTTATTGCTTCATAGATATCTGAATCTGGGATCTTAACTTCTTGGAGAAATTCATATACATGAGACCGGTACTCTGCAATAATTTGCTCCTTTTCAGGGTGTTTTCCAAGAACTTGATTAAGCTCCTGGAAAAACTTTTCTTCCCCTGCACTCACGTTTCACTTCTCCCAATTAGGTTGTTCATCACCTGAACATAACGATGCCATTCACTTGTTTTAGCCTCAAGCATTTCCTTACCTTCAGCAGTAATTCGGTAATACTTCCTAGCAGGACCTTTTTCTTGATTTTGCCAATAACATTCAATATACTCTTGCTTTTCAAGCTTATGAAGTGCTGGATACAATGTTCCTTCTTTCAGTTGAAAGTTATGGTCACTGCGCTGATCCATTTCCTTTACTAGCTCATAGCCGTACATATCACGTTCGTTTAATAGCTGTAGGACAAGTAGTGATGTACTTCCCTTCACTAACTCTCGATCAAACATATTCTCACCTACCTAGAATTATTAGGTAACTTTACTATATAGAATTTCGAGGTATATGTAAAGCCCCTTTTTAGAATACTTTAGGATTCTCTTACCTTTGCATAAAGACAAGTATCCCGAAGTCCTTTCCCATAGGCATCCAAGCTGTCCTTACGTAAAATACCCTCTAACTCAAACTCTAATCGCTCAGCAATAGCACGACTCTTTACATTCTTTGTATCACATCGTATCTCTAATCGATTTGCTTTTAATTCGTTATAGGCAAAATCCTCAATCCCTTTAACCGCCTCCGTCATATAGCCTTTTCCACTATAGCGCGTATCAATCCAGTAGCCGATTTCAAATTTACGTAATTCCCAATCAATACGGTGTAGACCTGAGTTTGCGACTAGCATGCCTGTATCTTTATGGAAAACTAGCAGCCTTAAATCTTCTCTAGTTAGGAATTTTACATGAGCCTCGCGTATATTAACTTCTGCATCTTCTTCACTTTCATCCCGGTGCGCCCATGGCATCCAAGGTTTAAGTTCATTAATGGACGCTTTCTTCGATTCGTATACTACCTTTCCATCACCTGGTTTAGGCATACGAATAAGTAGTCTCTCTGTTTCAAATTCACTTGGGAAATCGATTAGTATTGGGTTCATAGTTGTTCCTCCTAGGTATTGTAGTATGATTGATTGATAGATATAAGTGCTTGTTTAAGATGAGTACGCAACTCTTCCTGTTTGTTGATTACTTCAAGGTGTAAAAGTAGACTCCTTAAAAATTGCTTAAAATTTAATCTCTGCATGAAATGCCCTATGTTGCCATTTACAAAATTTTGCTTGAGCTCGCCTGTTAAAGCATCTATCTTTTCATAAATCAACTGTTGATCAATTCCCCGTTGTAGTATTGAGATCAATGTCGTTACCATTCTCTCATCCTCTTCGAATAAGAAATATCCTTTATCAAAATACATCTTATCAAGTATAGTGAGTGTAATTTCTTTCAATCTAGCATTCGAAAGTTGTGGTTGTTTTACGAGTTCATCAAGTGCATCCGCAATATGTGCAATGCTATGTGCCCATCCTTTTTCTTCCACAAACCCACGCACATCTTCTTCTTGCTTAACATAGTCCACCAATCTAACCGCAATTTCATCTATCTCATCATTAGCTAGAAATGTATTCTGCCTATTAATGTGGAGCAATGCAGCGATAATTAATGAAGAGAATGCCCTAGTAAAAACAGAATCCTTATCCGATTCATTTATCTTATAAAATAAATGCTCATCATCTAAACAAACATTCATTATTCGGTTGAGTTCTGGTCGAGAATAGTAGTTGTTAATCATTAAATTAAGAAAGCTCGGATAAATAAGATGGTCTCTTAGTTCTGGGTCGGTACTTCCAATATGATATAGCATAGCTTTCGTTACTGTGTCTTTATCCACTAAACCAATAGACTCAAAATTACTTTCCCTATAATTGGTAAGTATTGATTGAAGTTCCTTTTTTTCCACTTTTATCACCCTAATTTCGTAGTTAACTTTATACTATTCTATTCTAATACATAAAATCCCTTCTTTTTCCATGCAATTAAATGACCTTTAACCCCTATTGTTTTTATAGAGAAAGACTTTAATATGATGATTCACTTCAACTCCGGACCTCCATTAAAATGATGTATAGAGGTCTCTCATTATTCATTCCAACCACAAATCAGTCTTAAGATGATGTATCAAGTCATCCCATATCTTTCAGAAACCGAAAGCCTCTATAACACAAAAAAGAGAGCCAACCGAAGTCAACTCTCTCCCCAAACCCTAATGACCAGAAACATTCTCCAGTCCACCAGGCTTATTATAATTAGCAAGCTTGTCTATTAATTTATTACTCTCATCATTTAATCCAACAACTTCTACTTGAACCCCATTCTGATGATACTTCTGCACAACCTTATCAATTGCCCCTACACCAGAATCATCCCAAATATGGGCATTAGCTAAATCTAATTTTACTTCTTCTACATTTTCTTTGTAGTTAAAGCTATCCACAAACTCCGTAACAGAAGCAAAGAATAGTTGACCAGAAACTCTGTATACTTTAACCTTTGCATTATTACTTGCCAGAGTTGTAATTTTCACTTTAGATATTTTTGCAGCAAAGAAGATTGCACTTAGGATAATACCAACTAAAACACCTTTTGATAAATCATGGGTAAATAACACCGTTACAACAGTGGCTAACATGACAATGGTATCCGTAACTGGTGTTTTACGCATATTCTTAATAGAAGACCAATCAAACGTACTAATGGAAACCATGAACATAATACCAACTAGAACTGCCATTGGAATTTGAACTAGCAGTCCATTAAATAATATGATCAATGTCATTAAAAATGCTCCAGCAACAAAAGCCGAAAGTCTACCTCGGCCACCCGATTTTACGTTTATAACAGACTGACCAATCATCGCACAACCTGCCATTCCACCAAATAAACCAGATACAATATTGGCAATCCCTTGTCCTCTTGCTTCTTTGTTCTTATCACTTTTCGTATCGGTCATATCATCTACAATAGAAGCTGTTAGAAGAGATTCTACTAAACCAACGATTGCTATAGACAATGCATAAGGGAATATAATTTGTAATGTTTCAAAGTTTAGTGGAATATCTGGGAATAAGAAAATTGGTAAGGATTGTGTTAACTCACCCATATCACCTACTGTTTTCACTCCACTTCCCGTAAAAATTGCAATTGCTGTGATCACAACAATCGCCACTAATGGGGCTGGAATTACCTTTACAAACCTTGGTAGGATATAAATAATTACTAAAGCTCCTGCTAGCATTACATACATTTCCCAATTTGCACCGGAGAAATGCTCTAATTGAGCCATAAAGATCATGATGGCAAGTGCATTTACAAAGCCAATCATTACCGACCGGGGAACAAATTTCATTAATCGACCTAGTTTTAATACACCCATTATAATTTGGATAACACCAGTAAGGATGGTTGCTGCTAATAGATACTGCAATCCATGCTCCGCAACCAATGTAACCATTAATAACGCCGTAGCACCTGTCGCGGCAGAAATCATCCCTGGACGTCCACCTACAAAGGCAATGGTTACAGCAATAGCGAAGGATGCATAAAGTCCTATCATCGGATCCACACCTGCAATAACAGAGAACGCAATCGCTTCAGGAATTAAAGCTATTGCTACAACAATACCTGCTAAAATATCACCTCTGATATTTCCAAACCATTCATTTTTCATTTTTTCAATATACATTCATCCACCTCTTTTTATGTTTTGATGACTTTCGACTCTCACGAAAGTCGGGACCGTAGCAAACAAACTGTATTATAACGGGATTAAACATTTTTGTGAAATGTGCAAGAAAGCGGAAACACTTGTCCTTTTCTTGTTATTTCTTAAAAATTATCGATTTTAGACACCATTATGCTATATGAAAAATAATTTTTAGAAAAGCTCGCATTCGCTCTTCCTTTTACGAATGTGTTAGTTTTTCTTATGCAAGCGGGAAAGATTTTTATACGTTCCTATTTGCATAGTAATTTATGGTTTGGTGTTATTAGATTGGTAGAGGAGGAATCCCATGTTTAAAAAGATTCTTTATGCAGCAGATGGATCGGAACATTCCTTACGTGCGGGAGATAAAGTATTTGAGCTAGCGAGACTTAGCTCCCAGTCAAAAGTAGACATTATTTATGTTGTTGATCCGAAGCATTCCAAAGATGAAGTATTGAATAATTGGGGAAAAGATGCGGAAGATGCAGGAAAAGAAAAACTTGCTTTTATCGTTCAAAAAGCAAAGAAATCTGGTATTGATTTCGAAGTTATTTTCCTGAATGGTGATCCTGGACCTACCATTGTTGATCATGCGAACAAAAATGATTACGATCTGATTGTTCTCGGAAGTCGTGGTTTAAATAAATTTCAAGAAATGGTTTTAGGTAGTGTTAGTCATAAGGTGGCTAAACGAGCGGCAAGTCCCGTTCTAATTGTTAAATAAATAACTTTCAACTCCCTTTATTGGGAGTTTTTTTGTTAGATCGCATATACATGTCCCAAATCCGAGTTGTTTGGCATGATTTAAAGACACTGAGCAAATGAGGTGTAGTTTCAAATCTGAAAAATATATATCTTCCATGAAAATAACGAGAGGACGGATTTTCTTTCAAAACGATTAGATGAACAGAACTTACCATATGTGGAATGGTTCTTGGATAAAGGAACGGTGGACTTGTCCAGCCCCCCTCCAGAAGGAGTATTTTATAACCAAATAATTGCTTCTCCCCATACTAGAGATTAACGTTTCTCCCCGAATTAATAATCTGGGCAGAAGCAAAGGTTGGAAAATACGGAAAAGTTTCTTGGTAGCCAATTGAATGGAATACATAATTTTACTACGAAAGTGAAAAGCCTGATCGAGATATACAAACTCAATCAGGCACCATCACTTTTATTCTCAAAGAAAATTAATCCACCCTACTAGTTTTAACCATCTGTCTAGCTACTATATAGAATACAGCAGTTAACAAAAGTGTGACCGGAATTCCTTGCCACCATTCTCTACCATTCTGGAAAAGTATCATTTCTTTAGGCAATACATACTGAAAAGGATTAAACCAAGCTAATGGAGCCCATGAAACAAATTCAGTCAATACATAACCAATTAGTAATGCTCCTAAGACACTAAATAGCGTTACTAGTGTATACTTAAAAAATATACTAAACAACAGGCATAGTGAAATAATCAAGAATATGCTGACTGAAACCAAAGTAATCGCCAATCGAAGATACTCTATTATTGTTACAGTTTCTACTTGCTGGTTTACTTCTATTACAATTGGATAGTCAAAGAATCCTTTATATCCAAAAACATATCCAATGATTAACGTTACTACTAATAGAAAAACAGTTGTCACTACGTAAAGAATAATCGATGCTAATAATTTACTTGTAATAATATGTGTTCGTTTCAACGGCTGTGTAAACAATAAATTAATAGAACGATTCTCAAATTCCGATGACATGATCTCCCCTATCAGTAAGAGGATAATAATAATCGCACCCAAATTAATGAACAGATCCACTACTTGTTTAATAAAATTCGGTAACGCTCTACTATAGTTCTCATGTTCAGGTGGAATACTGGACTCTAGTAGTTTTTCATTTAAAGCTAAGGAATGGGAAATTTCCTGATAGGATAATAAGTGATCTCCACCTTTTTGTTTATACTCTTCCGCAATGGAATAGTACTCCGTCTCCAGTTTCAACCTTTCTTCAAACCGATTTGGTGCTTGTAATTCCCTTACTTCATACAGTATATTAATCATCGCACTATTTAAGCGTTGAAGCTCCTCTTCTTCTTCATCCTCTGGGTCAGCCTCAAGAACGGCTTGGTGGATATTCGAATTAGCAAAGTTAAACTCCAACAATTCATCAATTCGCTCTCTTGCCTCTTTCTGAATAGACGATTCAAATACTATATTTCGGGCCATCAATAAAGCAATGACAACAACAATTCCGAGTAAAATATACAAAAACTTTTTACTAAAGATTATTTTTTTCAACTCAAATGACAACAACCTCATGAGGAAAGCTCCTCTTCAAAAAGTTCACGATAACGTTTCTCCGCTCCTACTTTTTGGGCTTCTATGTCTCTAATCATAAGATCATTATCATTCAAACAATCAATAAAGCTCTGTAAGTTTATATCCGTTTCTTCAAATCCCACCTGGTACTTATCTGTTACAGTGAACGGAATGTTCTTTTCGTTCAATACCTTCCTAGCTTTATCGATATCATTTATTGTGATAAGGTACTTTTTTGAGGATATATCTTGTAGAGATTCCTTTAACAAAGCACCATTTTTCATAAAGTAAATCGTATTTGTTAATCGGTCAATCTCATCTAGATTATGGGAAGATACAATAATGGTCGTTCCTTCCTTATATAATTCTAGTAAAATCTTACGCATATTAATTGCACTAGTTGGATCTAGTCCATTTAATGGTTCATCCATCAATAAAAGTTTCGGTTCATTGATAATAACCATAGAAAGTAGCAGGTGTTGTTTCATTCCAAGTGAATAATTACGAACACGTTTTTTTAAATACTTTTCCATGCCCACGCGCATTGCTACCTCTTTAATTTTAGAAATGGCTATATTTTGCACCCTACAAATAAATTCCAAATGATCATACCCTGTCAGGTTTCCATACAGAAGACGGTTATCCTGCAAGTAAGATACTTGTTGAAAAATGGAAGCATCGTTATGTTTTTTTCCTAACAATCTTACTTTTCCTTCTTGAAAAGAAAGTAGATTTGTCATGCAATTTAGTAGAGTTGTCTTGCCTGAACCATTCGGACCTACTAACGCAATAATTTGTGGTGTCTCTACTTGTATATCAATTCCTTTCAGAACCATTTGTTTCTTATATCGTTTCTTTAAATTGCTTACCTCTACAATCACGTCACCACTCCCCAACACTAATTACTGATTTTTGTTTGAATGAAAGAGACTAGATAAATCACAACTAAAAGAACTAAACTAGCAATACTTAACGAAATCATTCCATTCGTATAAGTGAGATTAAAATTTTCCAATGTTAATGCTAGTTCATTCGTTAATACTTCAAAGACAGAAAAATATTGAAATGGGATATATTGTGCAATGCCAAGCGTTATTAATTCTTCACCAACTAATATTCCGAATAATATAGTAGCAATGGTTAATCCTAAAGCCACTAATGCACGTTTTGTTATGATTGAAAATAGGAACAGTATCGTGTAACAGAAAAACAAAATTAACATAAACATCCCCACTGCTTTGATTAGGAATACCCCCATACTCATCAGTGTAAATGTTCTATCTTCTCCATAGATTAATACTGGATAGTGCCAATCACCAATACGATCAAAAACACTTCCAACAATGATGGAAAATAAAATGGCGGATACCAGAATTAATAAACTTATTAACATAGCTGTGAAAAATTTGCTGGCTAGAATGTTATGACGCTTAATTGGTTGGGTATGTAGTAAATTAATTGACCCATTTCGACCTAGTCCTTCCTTTGTAACGATATCTCCTAATAGGAAAAGAAAGAAAACTGCCCCAGTTAAACTGAACAATATACCAAAGAGTCGAAATAAATAATGTATACTTGTTGATGAATATTTATTACTCTGTTCTTTTAAAAACTCCATGATAAGTTCAGCTTCTGCTCGACTAGTACTATTAACCTCTTGATCATAAAATGTCAGATAAGAAAAATGTCTATCCGCTGGCAATAATGGTGTAATATCCTTTTCTTGCATCCATTTGCTAATCGCTACATAAGTTTCTAAATTAAACAAGGTTGGATGAGTATAGGTATGTGTATCGTTAGAATTTCGCATACTCTCAGCATACGGCTCAGCATCCTCTATCCAAATTTGTAGGATAGCGTCCCAATTCTCTTCTTCTAGTATTTCTATTTCTGTTTTTCTCTCTTTTATATAGTTCTCTTCAAACTCAATCGTTTCTTCTAGTTCTTTTATCTCTAATTCTTCTTTCGCTGATTCCAAAGCCTGTTTATTTTCTTCAAGACCGAGTTCTAATGTTTGTAAAACATCCTCTAATGGTTTTGTAACATCCTCAAGACGAGTTGTGTTGATATAAACAAACACATAATATCCAACGAAAAATAGAACCATCGCCACCAAGAATAATCGAAAAAAGGTAGTATTCCATATTTTTTTTATTTCAAATCGAACTAACTTAAACAAAAAACCACCCCCCGCTATATAGAATTACTGTGCCACATTAACACTAAAGACATAGTAAGCTTGCCCTTTTAACTCGCCGTCCCATTGTAATTTCAAAGAATAATAATACCTCCCACTTTCCTTAGGTGCGATTATTTCACCATTATTTATTTCTACCTCTTTCCTTTCATCTAATTTTATTTGTATTAATTCCATATGATCTGGATAATATATGTGGTCTGATTCAGGAATTTCGTCAGTAGATAGTAATAAGGTAATTCCTTGTCCTGGTCTCACTTGTAAAGGTGGAAAATTATAAAGTTGTTCTTCAGGAGGATTGGGTTCTAATGAACAAAGGCTCTCCTCTTTCCAACAATAAACATCTAAAGGTACATACGTCGAACCATCTATAGTGTATACATCAACACCCGGAGGTTTACCCACTATCTGTGTTTCTTCACTTTCAGGAGACTCCGGTATTTTTTCTTTAATCCCTATTAACGCTGGATTTTCTGCACATCCAACAAGAATGACTCCTATCATTATAAATAAAAGAACAAAACTTTTTTTCATATTCAACTCTCCCGTGATTGATGATTAATCAATTTGATTCCGAACATTTTAAACGTTTAAAATATTGTAACACAGATGTAATACTTATGAAATAATTTTCTCTATTATTTTTTATTTTGGAATATAGAATGTTATCTTTATTAATAAGGAACATTAAATACAGGAACACACATAAGGAAGTGATAAACATGATTCAAGCTGCCGTCGAATTTCAAAACGTTCATTATTCAGCAGATGGTCTACATATATTAAAAAACATCACTGGGGCGTTCCCATTTGGCAAAATCACAACCCTTGTCGGTCCATCAGGTGCTGGTAAGTCTACTCTATTCAAGCTATGTAATGGGTTACGTTCTCCAGATTCCGGGGAAATTCTAATTAAAGGAACATCCATAGATTCGTATGATCCGGTAGAACTACGTAGAAAGGTCGGCATCGCCCTTCAAAGTGCAACGATGGTAAAAGGAAGTGTATTAGAAAATCTGGAACTCCCACTTACATTACAAGGAAAGAAGATTGATATAGAATTTGCGTTAGAATTACTGCATGACGTTGGATTAGAAGGGGAATTTTTGGAGAGAAATGCCAAGGAACTGTCAGGTGGACAGAGGCAAAAGCTGTCTATAGCTCGTACTTTAGTGAATAAACCGGAAGTATTATTATTAGATGAAATTACGTCTTCCCTCGACCGCGTATCTCAACGTGATATCGAGGAACTCATTGAGAAAATTAATGAAAAATATGGAACAACCATGATTTGGATTACCCACAATTTAGAACAGGCATTGAGAATCGGGCACTTCACATGGGTGATGATGAATGGGGAACTGATTGAATCAGGAGAAAGTTCCTTATTAAAAAACCCGCGTGATAAACGTGTTCAAGATTTTGTAAAGGGGGAAGTAGAATGAGCTATCTGACACTCTCATTAACTCTAATTTTCGTTCTAATCCCACTTATCCTATCTCGGACATTAAAACTTGGGTTAGAAAAAGATACCATAATCGCAACAGTTCGTTCCATTATTCAGTTACTAGCAGTTGGTTATGTTTTACAATATGTATTTGAAACAGATAACATCATATTTATTCTCCTTATGATCTTATTAATGATTGGAGCAGCAACACAAAATGCTCGGAGAAAAGGTACATCTATTCGAGGGATTACTTGGAAGCTCGTTATTACATTTATTTTTATTGAAGTATTAACTCAAAGTATCTTATTAGGCTTAAACATTGTGCCACCAACACCACAATATATTATTCCAATTAGTGGAATGGTAATTGGGAACTCGATGGTGCTTGGGATTCTATTTTTAAATCGATTTACAGCAGAAGTGGAAAATCTCCAAGACGAAACAGAACTTATCCTAACCTTAGGTGGCACACCTAAACAAGCGATTCATACACAATTAATTACCTCTATTAAAGCGAGTACTATTCCAACGATTGAAAGCCAAAAGACAATCGGACTTGTTCAGTTACCGGGGATGATGAGTGGACAGATTATTGCTGGTGCTGATCCGGTACAAGCCGTTCAATTTCAACTTTTAATCTTGTTTATATTATTAACTACAGCAGTTGTAACTAGCATTATGTTAGGATATTTATCTTACCCTACTTTATTTAATCAACGAATGCAGTTTTTAAAACTAAGAAGTTAACTAAAGGGGAATCTCAAAGTAGATGGGGGTTCCCTTTTTCTTGTATATACACGCCTGTTTCCAATAGAATGAAAGTAACTTATTTATAGGAGGTTATGATATTGCTAAATAAAGTTCGAATAGGTAAAACAGATTTAGTTGTGAATCCAATCGGTCTAGGAGCAAATGCTATTGGTGGCCATAATCTTTACCCGGATATTGACGAACAAACGAATAGGGATTTATTGCAGACAGCAATAAATGAAGGATTAAACTTTATTGATACGGCATTTACATACGGCATGGGGCGTTCCGAGGAAATTATCGGTGAAGTAGTAAAGGAAATGGGGAAACGCCACGACCTTATTATCGCTACGAAAGGAACGCAAAAGTTTGTTGATGGTGAAAAAATGATCGATAACTCCCCAGAATATCTACGCGAAACCGTTGAAGCAAGCCTAAAAAGACTTCAAACAGACTATATTGATTTATTCTATATACACTACCCTGATGAAAACACACCGAAATATGAAGCAGTTGGTGCTTTAAAAGAATTAAAGGATGCTGGGAAAATCCGAGCAATTGGTGTATCTAACTTTTCACCAGAACAACTGAAAGAAGCCAACCAAGATGGGTATGTTGATGTATTACAAGGACATTATAATCTATTAAATCGCCAAGCAGAACAAGACTATTTCCCTTACACCCTAGAACATAGTATTTCCTTTGTACCATACTTCCCATTTGCATCCGGTCTACTCGCTGGAAAGTATACCAAAGAAACTACTTTCAATGATTTCCGTTCCAAGATGCCCCACTTTCAAGGGGAAGCTTTTGAGCACAACCTTGCAAAAGTTGAGAAGCTGAGAGAAATTGCAGCTGCAAAGGATACAGAGATTTCTAATCTCGTGTTAGCTTGTTACCTAGCGCAAGACGCGATCGACTGCGTAATTCCCGGAGCCAAGAAACCCGAACAGGTTATCCGAAACTTATCTACACTAGAAGTTCAACTAAGTAAAGATGAATTCGAATTGATTAACAGGATATTTTCGTAAGAGGGAATATTTCCCTCTTTTTTTATTTACTTATTATTGTTGTAACTGTCAATGCTAGTAGTAGTACATTTGACAAGTAGTCCGTAATTCATTAAAATATACTTAATTAAAGATATTTAAATTCATAATAATGAAATTCATGATAAGAAGGTGTTAAAATGAGCGAGAATCTTTCACTAAAAGCATTCGTCGTTCTGATGAAGGCCTCTAAGTCCCTTCAAGAGGTAATCAAAGATGACATAAGTAACCACGGAATGCGCACATCTGATTTTGAAATCTTAGAAGCGCTTTATCATAAAGGAAGACTTACAGTTAGAGAAGTTTCTGAAGCTGTATTAATAAACACAGGTTCTATCACCTATGTTATTGATAAGTTGGAGAAAAAAGGATTATTAGAAAGAAGTAATTGTAAGGATGACAGACGTGTTGTTTATATCCAAATTACAGACGAAGGGAAACAGCTTATTGATACTATTTTCCCTGCACACCAACGTGTTATCGAAGAATTGTTCGAAGGTATTTCCGAGGAGGACAAGGAAACAGTTGTAAATGTATTAAAACAGGTAGGAAGAAAAGCGGCTTTGGACAAGGATGGTAATTAAGAAGCTAATTGGAATTATCCATCTTGCTACACTGTTCCAAACAAAAATTAACTCAGATAAACAGAATCAAATAACATCAAAAAAGGGAGGACTAATAATATGAGACATATTTTCCAAAAAGGAACTAATCCCGATAAACCAACTTTATTATTACTTCATGGCACAGGAGGAACAGAACAGGACCTACTACCACTTGCAGAAATCATTGATAAAGAGGCAAATATTCTTAGTGTACGAGGAAATGTTTTAGAAAATGGAATGCCACGGTTCTTTAAACGCCTGGCAGAAGGTGTATTCGATGAAGAGGATTTAATCTTCCGTACAAAGGAGTTACATGAATTCTTGGATGAAGCAGCAGAGAAATATGCGTTTGATCGCGATAATATTGTTGCTGTCGGCTATTCAAATGGTGCAAACATTGCTGCAAGCCTATTGTTCCACTATCAAAATGCATTAAAAGGAGCAAGCCTTCACCATCCAATGGTACCTAGAAGAGGAATTGAATTACCAGATTTATCAGGTAAACACGCATTTATTTCAGCTGGAACAAACGATCCAATTTGTCCTTCATACGAATCAGAGGATTTGAAGGAATTACTGGAGGCTGCTGGTGCTAGCGTTGTGATTCATTGGGAAGACAAAGGTCATCAGTTAACCATTAGCGAGGTAAGAGCTTCGGCTGCGTGGTATCAAAGTTTATAAAAACATGAGGTCTACACTTTAATCTGTAGACCTCATGTTTATGTTATATCCCAACTATATATTTACTTGTCTCTCTTGGTAGAACTGGTGCAACCTCTGTTGCGAGTATTCAATTGTATTAGCAATATTCTTAAATTGCACCCCACCGATATCTGTTTGCAACATAAAACGGGTATGGCAATGAAGTTCATATTTATATTAATGTAGAACCTTCAATTTCTTGTTGAATACCGATAAACATAACAATTTCAGGACCTGTCATTAGTTCAAAAGCTTCACGATAGGCATCAATTTATGGTAGAAAACGTTAGTGAGCACCACCTATTATAGTGGTTGATTATCTGTTGTGTATCCATTGATGTCCCCCAACAATCCATTATTCGCTTACTCTAAGTTGAATGGTATTCCCAGCAGGATCATTCACAACGAAGAAATCACTTTCTGCCACAACCTCTGCTCCAACTTTGCGAAGACTTTCAATTTTATTCTGTCTAGCCTCTTCATCAGCCATCACTAATGTAAACCAGTTTAAGCCGACACTATTTTCAGCAGGTGCAGGTGCACCAACACCATTCCATACATTTAATCCTAAATGGTGATGATAGCCACCAGTGGAAGCAAATAATGCTCCAGGATATCTTGTTACAATATCAAATCCAAGCCCATTGACATAGAAGTTTTCCGTCGCTTCTAAATCAGCAACATGCAAGTGAATATGACCCATTACCGTGTCTTTTGGTAATCCATCCCATACTTTATCACTTTCAGCTAATAGACCATTAGCATCTAGTGCAACGGTTGCCATATCGACAGTACCCTTATTCCAGTTCCAACTAGTTGATGGTTTATCAGCTGCTACCTCAATTCCATTGCCATCTGGATCATCGAAGTATAGTGCTTCACTTACATAGTGATCTGATGCTCCTAAACGCAAAGTTTGCCCTTCTGTTTGAACTAAATGCTGTAGGAAATTTGCTAAGTCTGCACGTCTAGGTAGTAAAATTGCAAAATGATAAAGTCCTGTGGTCCTACCTCTTTTAGGTTCAACATTCTCAGGTTGTTCCAAGATAAGTAACGGTTGAACACCATCAGCAGATAGAGCTACCCTTCGCTCTGATTGTTCTAAAATTTGAAACCCAAATACTCTTTGATAAAAATCTAATGAGTTCTTTAAATTATTTACATTTATATTTACTTGCCCAATATATGTTGTAGGTTTTTGAAAGAATTTCTTTTCCATTTAATTAACTCCTCTATAATAATTTGTTACTATTTTTCACTCAGTTACTTAACGTAAGTATAATTTCACCTGTGCTATTTGTCAAGAAAGAATGAGCTACTTGTTACAAATATTGTCTACGTATTTGGTTATAATATTTGTCAAAAGCTATAGTATCTAAAGGAGAGAAAATACCTCTTTCTATTTTCAAAAATCTGTACTATACTAGATTAGTTGCTTGCAAGACGTGGTTCGAAACCATCCCACGTAAAAAAACTAAGGGAGAGATTAATATGAAAGCAAGAACATTAGTGGTGAATGCGTTGATTGCAGCGTTGTACATTGCTGTATCAGCACTCATCGTTCCATTTGGATTTACGAACGTACAGTTCCGTATTTCCGAAGTATTTAACCATCTTATTGTTTTCAATAAGAAATTTTTCTTTGGTATTGTAATAGGTGTTTTTCTATACAACCTATTGTTCTCACCACTAGGCTGGTATGACCTAGTATTCGGTGTTGCACATTCTGCAATATCACTTAGTATTATTGTTCTTTTAAGTAAATACATTAAGAACATAATGGTTTTACTAGTAGCAAATACACTAGTGTTTACGTTCAATATGTTTATTATCGCATTTGAACTTAACTTAGCATTAGAGCTACCATTCTTATTTACATGGTTAACTACAGCAGCTGGGGAACTGGCAGTATTAGCGATTGGTATACCGATTATTTATGCTCTTAATAAACGTTTAGACTTTAATAAAATGATATAATAAAAAACCTTCACAGCTTGTAAAGACTGTGAAGGTTTTTTTTATTTAATACTATTTTGCAATGCATTCATTTTCTTATCCAACTGCTCCATTAAAACATCCATACCTTCCTTTTTAGAAAGACCTTCCGGAAGATAAATCGGTTCTCCATAAATTAATCTTGGTTTAATTCGTTTAAATAAATCTTTAAAATTATTCGGACCTACATAGGCAGCTGGTACAATTGGAACTTCTGCATGTGCTGCAATTGTTACAGCACCACGTTTAAGAGGAGCACCCTCACTAGAACGTGTTCCACTCGGGAAGATTCCAACAACCTTCCCTTGCTTTAAAAGCTTTCTTGGTGTTTTAATTGCACTAGGTCCCGGATTGTCCCGATCTACAGGGAAAGCATGTAAGCTTTCCATTAGCCATTTCAATAACTTCGTCTCAAACAGTTCTTTTTTCGCCATATAATGAATTTCTGTTGGTAAAGTGGCTATACCTAACCATAGAATATCAACAAAGCCTGTATGGGTACACGCAATAACATAACTGCCTGACGTTGGTAAATTATCTTTTTGATAAACTTTTATTCTTCCAAAAAGGCTTAGAAAGCCCTTTACTACTGTTGCTGCAAATTTATACATGTATACTCCTCACTTCTTCATAAACACTACCTTAATTTTACCACAAAGTAATAGCACCTGATACTAATATATATAGAATAGTTATGTGGTATTTTTAACACATTACTTACTATAGGTCTTGAATAAACGTGACAAGACGTCCCGCTTCTTTAAATCCGACACTCATATGGAAGGAATAGCTGGTATGATTACCTTCTTCCATATCCGACCCTATCTGTTTACAGCCCTTTTCTAATAACCACTTTTTCCCTTCATTAAACAATGCTGTTGATATTCCCTTTTTTCGATAATCTGGATCTACATATACCCCCTCTAAATATCCTGTAGGGCTAGATTCACAGCCTTGCACATAATCTACTCGAATAGACAGGTGCATGAATGCTATTGGTTTTTCTTTTACTAAATATAACAGAAACCTATGTTTATCAGTTTGAAACATATCATGAAATTCTTGTTGTAATCCATCGTACGTACTACCTGTGTAAACTTTCATCGCTAGTTTGATAAGATCATCAACCTGTTCTTTACCTGCAACAATTACTTTCCCCACCCAAAACACCCTCTCAAAAATCTAATCTCTAAGCATAGAATATCCTTTTATGTTTCTACCTTCAACTACTTTTGTTATTTGTAAAATCCTTCCTAAAAATCAGGTTAATTTTATGTTGATATGGTAAGTATAGATACTGTGATTCAAGTACATAAGAAAGAAGTGAGAAATATGGTTAATAATCCAAATGATATTCCAGAAACGAATATTGAGAATGAAGACACACTTACAACGAGACAAGGTCATCCCGTAACAAACAACCAAAACATAAGAACGGTTGGTAACCGCGGGCCAGCTACATTAGAAAACTACGATTTCATTGAGAAGATCAGTCACTTTGATCGGGAAAAAGTTCCAGAGCGAATTGTACATGCAAGGGGGGCTGGTGCACACGGGTACTTTGAAACATATGGGACAGTAGGTGATGAGCCTGCTTCCAAATATACAAGGGCAAAGGTTTTCAACGGAAAAGGAAAACAAACTCCTGTATTTGTTCGTTTTTCAACCGTTGTGGGAGGACTTGATTCCCCCGAAACAGCCCGTGACCCTCGTGGCTTCGCAATTAAATTTTATACAGAGGATGGTAACTGGGATCTAGTAGGAAACAATTTAAAAATCTTCTTTATTCGCGATGCCATGAAGTTCCCAGACATGATTCACGCTTTCCGAGCAGACCCTGTAACGAACATGCAAGATCCCGAACGTTTTTTTGACTTTTGTTCGAATTCACCGGAATCCTTCCATATGGTAACCTTTGTTTACTCCCCATGGGGTATTCCAGCGAATTATCGCATGATGCAAGGATCAGGAGTGAACACCTATAAATGGGTAAATAGTGAGGGGAAAGCCGTTCTAGTTAAATATCATTGGGAACCAAAACAAGGAATTAAGAACTTAACAGTCAAAGAAGCATCAGAAATTCAAGCGAAAAGTGTTAATCACGCCACACAGGATTTATATGAAGCAATCGAAAAAGGTGATTACCCGGAATGGGAGTTGTTTGTACAAATTATGGAGGATGGACCACATCCAGAACTCGACTTCGATCCATTAGATGACACAAAATTATGGCCTGAAGACCAATTCCCATGGCTTCCAGTCGGAAAAATGGTACTGAATAAAAATCCAGAAAACTATTTTATGGAAGTCGAACAATCCGCATTCGGTACTGGTGTATTAGTAGATGGTCTTGATTTCTCTGATGACAAGATGTTACAAGGAAGAACTTTCTCATATTCTGATACACAGCGCTATCGCGTTGGAGCAAACTATTTACAAGTACCTATTAACGCTGCCAAAAAGCGTGTTGCTACGAATCAAGAAGGTGGCCAACTACGTCACTATAATGATAAAGCACCTGGACAAAATCCACATATTAACTATGAACCATCCATACTTGGCGGATTAAAAGAGGCCGAGCAAGTTGGGAAAGAATACACACCAAAAATAGAAGGAAATCTTGTTAGGGAGTCCATTGACCGAAATGATAATACAAAGCAAGCAGGTGAAACATACCGCCGCTTCGAACAATGGGAAAAGGACGAGTTGATTAACAACCTAGTTAATGATTTATCCATTTGCGACAAACGAATCCAAGATAAAATGATCGCCTTAGCCGAAGAAGCAGATGAAGAGTATGGTCGCCGCTTACGTGAAGGTATTGCAGCAAAGACCAAAGAAATGGGTGATATGCAGATGGAAGCAGGGGAGGAATTCCGACCGTTAGGCAAAGAAGATGCCGCAGAAGCAGTGGATGATGCTGTGAAAAAAGGCCGGGATGCTGAGCCTTATTAATAATGGATTGGGGGCACCATGATGGTGTCTCTTTTTTATGCTTTTGATTTTAAATGATGTATATATAGCACTACCTCATTCTTCTTTTCAATCGCAAACACAATATAATGTTTCTACTATTAACACCGCTGGAACAATGCAAAAAGGCAGAGGCCTATGCCCCTGCCAAAAAAAACAATATTATTAATGATGATGACCAAACTTAGGATTTGTAATAAACATTTCTTCCTGTGGAACATAGAAATACTGAATCCACACACCATCTAGATACTCATTCCCTTTTTCCAAAATAATATCAATATCTTTATCGGTTTTTACAACTTCATCATTCTCAGTTGGTGTATCAAGTTCAACATCGTAATGTGCATGGTCGCCATGAACATGTGTGACAACTACACGGATCATTTTACCTTGTGCTTCTTCTGTCTCTAACATCTTTTTTAATACTTTTGCTGCATTACGATTTATTTTACAATTCATATTATATGTAGCTCCTTTTACTTTTTTCTTCTATATTGTTTCAGTTTTTACAGAAAAAAACAATTTAAACAACTTAGATACAAAATCACATATTCACGAGCAGTGTTTTCATGTATACTAGAAATAGGTATTTTTGAGAGGGGGAAAAGTTTTGCCGGTACCTGTCAATCATTCTAAACCTATACGCACGACCGCGAAAGAAAGCGCATACAAGCAAATTCTGCATTGGATTATTGATGGAACCTTATATCCTGGTGAGAAACTAAACGACACTGAGCTAGCTGAAGCCCTAGGAGTAAGTAGGACACCGGTTCGGGAGTCACTACAACTATTAGAATCACAAGGTCTTGTAAAAATGTATCCGGGAAAAGCGACTCAAGTTACAGAAATAGAAAAAGAGTCTATCAAAGATCTACTTCCACCATTGGCTGTTTTACAAGCATTATCTGCAGAGCTTGCAATCGATCATATAACACGGGATGAAATTTCCTCATTAAAAAGTATTAATCAAGAATTTGCTGAAGCCCTTTATAAGAAAGACTTTCACGCAGCTTTGAACATCGACGAACAATTTCATCAACTGATTGTTGATACTGCTAATAATTCTTATATTATTGACATCGTAGAGAGGTTACAAGCACATGTTAGACGCTTATTTTTTCACAACTCTATTATACTTTCAGAAAGCTCAATAGATGTTCATGATCAAATTATTCGTTATATCGAAAAGAAAGACAAAGAAAAAGCCTCTGCAATAATGAAAGAAAACTGGTTAGAAATCCTAAAAGATTTTTACCTACCAGATGAAGTAACCAAATAAAAAAGTCGGTTTCCTTATAAATAGGAACCGACTTTTTTATTTATGCCTCAACCGGGGGTGAAGCTTTCTGAAGCCGCGCCACAATACCTGTTAAAACTATTACAATTAATGCAGGTGCAAGCCATCCCAGACCCTCGTTATAAAGTGGTAAAGTGTTTTCATAGAAAGAAACGATTGGTTGGAAGAAACCATATCCTTCAATACCTAGTGATTTATACAAAGTTTTCAGTCCATCAAAAATACTTATTAAAAACGTAATGGCAATTGTTGCTACATATACAACTCGAGAATGATTAAATAATGGTGACAAGAAAGTTAGTAACATCAGTACAATTGCCAGTGGATAAAGAAACATTAAAACAGGAACAGAATAAGTAATAATGTTAGATAGTCCGAAGTTAGCAATAATAAATGTTAATGTTGTAAAAAATACAACCAACGTTTTATAACTTAGTTTAGGCATTAGACGGTGGAAATACTCTGCACATGCTACCATAAGACCAATATTTGTTGTTAAACAAGCCAAAATAATAACTAATCCTAGTAATACAGCACCTAATGTACCAAAGTAATAATCTGCTGCACTACTAAGTACGGCGCCACCTGTATCAAAGACGCCAAACTCCTCAACACTTACCGAACCTAAATAAGCAATACCAACATAAATCAACCCTAAGAGAGCAATTGCTATAATACCAATTCTAGCAGTAGTAGCTAGAATTTCCTTTTTAGATGTAACTCCTAGTGCTCGAATTGCCTTTATAACAATAATACCGAACACTAGTGATGCTAGAGCATCCATTGTATTATACCCTTCTAAAAATCCTGTTACGAATGCGTTACCTTGATAGGAGTTTAACGGCGCTTCAGCACTGCCCATAGGTTTTAATACTACTAATACGAGTAGTACTGCAAGTAACACGACAATACCCGGAGCTAATATCTTACCAACGTTATCTACTATTTTTGCTGGTTTTAGTGAAAACCAAAGTGATATCGCAAAGAATACAATTGTAAATATTAAGAGTGCAAGTTGTGTGGAACCTTCCCCTAAATGGGGTTCAATAGCGACATTGAATGCTACTGCACCTGTTCTTGGAGCAGCAAAAAACGGTCCAATTGTTAAATAAAGTAAAGATGTAAAGAACAATGCATAAGCTGGATGAATTCTGCTTGAAAGATCGTGTAGATCTTTGCTTCCTGAGAATCCCATCGCAAAGACACCCAAAAACGGTAACCCAACACCAGTAATCAGAAAGCCTAGAGCTGCTGGCCATAAGTTTGTTCCAGAAGCTTGTCCAAGTTGTGCTGGGAAGATTAAATTACCCGCTCCAAAAAATAATGCAAACAACATAACTCCAACCGCTAATTGCGATGAAAATGATAGTTTTCCGTTCATTTATCTCTCTCCTTGATGTATTAGTTTCAAAATTATCTGACATCGTGATATGCAATATATTGCGTTAGTCATGAGAATCATCATACTACGATTTTGATTTAAATGCAATACATCTTTATTAAATTTTTTGACTTTTTCTAACAGTATTACTACACTATATTATTCTGTATACGGCAAAAATTTAACTTAGATATAATTAGAATGACAGATTTTATAACTGCTAAAGAAGCAAATTTTTCAGAAAGGGGGGCATCATTTCATGAAATTAAGTTACTAATCCTCTAGTTTACTAATATAGGGTACAGACCAAGAACGTCACGCCAATCGCATAACTAGCCCCCATTAACTAAACCTTCTCAAATATTAATAATCCTTCGGAGGCTCAGATAAAATCCTTAATCGATATACATTCATCGCTGTTTCTCCCAAGTGATCAAGCAGATTGTAATTAGCATAAGCACCAACAACCGCACCAATCCCTGGTACCAGTTGAAGCATTTTTACAAAATCAATATAGTCGCGATATTCCTGTTGAAAAACGCGCCAGTCCATATCAATAAGTTTTGCTTTTTGTTCTTCCCAATTTTCTATGATAAATAAAGTTTCCCGCTGCTTGTCATCACTCGAAAAGGCAAGCTGAAAAATATGAAGAATAAATAAACGTTCCTCATATTCTTTCGTATCAAACCCATAAATCGAAGCAGCTTCAAATAGAAACTTCATCTTAATTGATAGTAATAATGGGAAGTCTGCTAGACCAAGAAATATCCCTCCAGCTCCAGTTCCTGCGCCCTCCACCGTAGCAGTCTTACGATACGTGGACAGTTTTTCCTTTGTAAGCTCATCTCGATCATAAAGACTTGTTCCTGTAGAAATTACTTTTTTCATCGTTATGTTGGAGCCAACTAATGTTGCTTTTACCATTTGTTTAATACTTTGTGTAATTATTTGATGTGCCTTTTCAGGTATTATTCCGTTGATTTTATTCTGAGCCTTTTTAGCTAATCGATTTACCATACCAGATCGCTTCATGATTTTTGTTCGCCAAGCTTGGACTTCGTCATAGGCTTTTAGTTCATACTCATTCATAGCAAACTTCCTTTAAATATAGTCTAATTAGTTTTCATACGCTTTACATTATATGATAGTTTCATTTAAACATTATAATTTATCGCAGATTAAAACATCCAAAACATACCTATTGTATATTTTGGATATTTCGATTTTATATACTGATTTTATTCCTATTACTTTTCCTTTTTTAATAAAAGGGAAAGTAACCTTGTTGGTGTATTATATTTCGAAACTAGCCCATGTTTCGGTGAACTTAAAAAGCTGCATCAATTGCCTGTTGCCAAAGATCAAGGTCAAACCAGCTACTGTTTGCATAAGTTATGTATTTTTGGATTAAACGTTATTTTTTTGCCCGAGGTAAACATTCTGGGCATTATTAATAGCATGTAGGGAAGAAAATTTTGTTCATTCATTTCTAAAATAAAAAAGCTGTTAAGGTAGAATCATTACCTTAACAGCTTTACAATTATAGATTAATATTAGCTTTTCTTTCTTGAAAATCCACATTCTTATAATATGCATTTTTCACTAATAGGTTTGGACCTAAGCATTTCACTGCAGGACAATGGCAGTTTAAGCTTTTCGCTGTCTTCGATTCCATCCAGCTTCTATATGCATCTTCAAGCTTAGTACTCTTGATATTTCCTAATGTTGGTTCTTCATCACCAAAGTCGGTAACAATGATGTCACCAGTAAATATATTGACATTTAGACGGGATCTTCCATCAGGATCATTTCGTACGGTGACATTTTCCTCTCTATACAAACGCTTTAGTAACTCTAACTCCCCCGCAGAAGAACTACAAGCATAAAAAGGTAAGGTGCCAAATAACATCCAAACATCCTTGTTCCGGTGATCAAGTAGCCTTGTAATTCCTTCTCGAATTTCATCAAGGGATAAAGTTTCTAGTTTACTAGCAAAATCTACAGGATACATAGGGTGAATTTCGTGACGGGCACATCCCATCTCTATTACATGATCATGTATTTTCTCTAAGTACGGGAATGTCCTCTTATTTAACATCGTTTCTGCCGATACCATCACCCCTTGCTCGGAAAGCTTTTGTGCATTTTCTACCATCCTAGCAAAATACTTTTTCCGATTTTCCACGGTCGGTTTTCGTTCCATATGGGCAAAACCAGTTTCAGCAAATTCTTCCTCTGTACCCCAATTATGCGAAATATGTAATACGTCTAAATATGGAATGATTTCCTCATAACGTTCATATGGTAACGTTAAATTGGAATTAATCTGTGTCCGAACACCACGTTCATGAGCATATTTTAATAGTGGGACAACATAGTTACGAACAGACTTCTTATTCATCATCGGTTCCCCACCAGTAATACTCATCGTTCTTAAATGAGGAATTTCCTCTAATCGATTAATTAATAGTTCAATAGATAATGCATCTGGATCGATAGCTTCCAACATGTTTCCTACTGCACAATGGGCGCAGCGCATATTGCACATGTAAGTTGTGGTGAATTCCACATTCGATAATGTCATTTCCCCATATTCTTGTACATCTAAATATGCTTCCCACGGATCATGATCAGGAGACATCTGCTTTCGTTCTATTATTTTCATTTGGAGCCCCTTTCTGAAAAATCTTGTTGTTTATTTATTATATCATTCTAGTCAGGCTCTTATTCTATCATGTTTGTTACTCCTGAAAAACTGATATCTGCAGCTATATATTAGTCCCTACTTTAATAATACTAAACTCTCACGCATACATGTATACGAACAAAAAGGCATTCGCCTTACAAGCTAGCGAATGCCAATGTCTCTGAGATGTTTCTACTTTATTATTCTACGTCAATTGTTGTTCTGCAAACTCTCGATACAAATCATGAGTTTCAACTAATTCCTGATGGGTTCCAGTACCTGTTACCTTTCCTTTTTCTATGAAGATGATCTTATCTGCATCAACAATTGTGGATAATCTGTGGGCAATTACAAATGTTGTACGGCCTTCCATCAATCTAGAAAGAGCTTTTTGTACAATCCCTTCTGATTGGCTATCGAGGCTTGCTGTAGCCTCATCCATCATGAGAATCTTTGGATCTCGTAGAAAAGCACGTGCAATACTGATTCGTTGTCTTTGCCCTCCAGACAATTTCACACCTCGCTCACCGACTTCTGTATCCAATCCTTTCTCAAATCCTTGAATAAACTCATCCGCATAGGCCATTCTAGCTACTTCCCAAAGTTGTTCATCTGGAATAGTTTCGGAGTCTGGGAGCCCATATATTAAGTTTTCCCGAATCGTTCCAGCCATCATAGCACTCTCCTGGGAAACATAGCCTATTTGACTACGCCAAGACTTCATGGATAACTGATTGATAGCCGTGTCGCCGACTCGTATTTCTCCTTTTGTTGGTTCATAATATCGTTCCATCAAGCCGAACATTGTAGTTTTACCTCCACCACTTGGTCCGGCGAAAGCAACCATTTCCCCAGGACGAGCATCAAAGGAAATATCTTCAAGTACAGATTCACCTTCTTCATAGGCGAATGAGACATTCGAGACAAGGATTGACTCATTAGAAATATCTATTTCCATTCCTTCCTGCCCCGCTTCTTCCTGCACTTCTAAGATTTCAATAATTCGCTCGGTTGCACCCTTCGCTTTTTGTAATTCTGTGAAGAACATTGCAAAGGATGTTACAGGATATATGATTTGAAACAAATAAAGTAAAAATGCGACTAACGATCCTGTTGACATGGTACCCTCTGCAACACGAATTCCACCGTATCCGATGATCACTACAATAACAAACATCATAACGGTATACATAAAGGGACCGATTAGTGCAAAAATGCGTGCTTCTTTTAAACCAAAATCATATAAGTTTAGTATACCTCTCATCCCTTTATTCTTTTCCACTTCCTCAGCCGTTGACGATTTCATAAGCCGAGCCTCGCTCAATGTCTGTTGAATTTCACCCGTAAATGTAGCGGTCTCGTCCTGTAGCCCCTTAGAAATCTTCGCCATTCTACTCCCTAATGGCATCATAACGATAAAGGTAACTGGTACTGCAATTAGCATTAATAGGGTCATTTTCCAATCCATAATTAGCAATATGACTATTGCACCAACAATTGTGATTAAACCCGTAATAAATTGGGGAAATTGTTGTGAAATTAAATTTTTCACAATCCCTGTGTCATTAACAACGCGACTGACCGATTCACCACTAGGCTGTTTATCAAAATAACTTACCGGTAATCGAATTAGTTTAAACCACATCATTTCTCGTAATCTTGCGACAATCTTTTGTCCTACAACTGATAGTAAATACGTTGAAACCCCATCAACAACTGCTTGGAGAATAAACACCACAAATATTACGATGACAAGAGTGGTGCTTAACGAAGCAACGGAAAATCCGTCGACCAATTCTCTTGTCAAAAGTGGGATGGATAGTCCAACAAGCATGGTAATAATGCTCCCGATTAACCCGATAGTTAATGCTAATTTGGGAATATTCGTTGACAACATCAGGGCAATAAAGGGTTTGAGACTATTTTCTTTTTCTTTCATATAAATACACCTTCTTCCAGTATTTATTACTTCTTCTATTTCTACTCTTGGTACATGTAGAATTTAAAAAACACCTGATATTTGCTTTTACTCACGGGCAAATACCAGGTGTTTACAATATGGGTTCCAGACCCCATATCCCATTCATCCATTCTAATCCTTAGTGTGTTAATAACATTATATCATGTTACCGTTACAAACGATACTTCTAGAGTACTCAGGAAAGATTTGATATGACCTCTGAGAAAATCCTATATCAGGTGTAATTCTAAAAAATGCTTTTAGTATTTCCCTCCTGACCGTGAGGCGAAACTGGAGCATCTGATTATTATTGGATATCACGTTTTCGATATCCAATAATACCAATAATTGATAGCATTATAGCTACTATGACCAGTATTATACTTACCATCCAATCCATTTCCTCAATAGGTAGCTGCGGAATATACCCAAATGGTGATAGCTTACCTACCCAATCAGAAAACTGGAATAGTCCACCAAGATATAAGACAAAGAAGGAATAAAATACATATAACCATATGAAGCTAGTTCTTCTAGGAAACCATCCTATAAGAAATACTGCTATACTAATCATAACTAGTACTGCCGGATAATACACTATTGTTGCTCCATACACCATTCCAAAGTCAAGGCCGTCTTCTACAACAGAAGTACCCGTAGCCCACAAGCCAATCCCTGATAAAGAGAGCATGACAAATCCACTAACTATGGAGATTAATAGAAAGCTAGCCATAAGTTTTGTGCGAGATACGGCCTTGCTTAATACATGCTCCATACGCCCCTTTTTCTCTTCCCCACATAATTTGTTCATATTCATGACTGCCGGAACAGTAGCAAGTATCGCCATAACCATCATTAACATAGGTAAAAACTGTTCCGTTAAGGTATATCCATCAGCTGTAACTAACATATTCTGTAATTCTTCACTACCCTCAAAGAAGGATTCGAGATCACCTAAAACAGAACCATACGAGGCACCCATAACAAACATTCCAATTGCCCATGCAATAATTCCAGTACGCTGAAGTCTCACTCCTAGCCCAATTGGTGTTTGTAAAAACGTGCTTGCTTGTTTTCTACCTGGTTTAGCAGGTAAGAATCCTGCTCCCATATCCCGAATGGAATTTAAATAATAAGCTAGAGCAATCAGTACAATGGATACTACTAACAATAATATTACTGGCCACCAGTTATTAGAGGAATAGACGTCTGTTTGTGTGACCAACCCCATTGGAGATAACCAGCTTAACATTTCATTGCTAACATCACCGATTGCTCGTAATAAATAGGCTAGTATCAATACTGTAATGGATAACCCAATTGTTCCTCTAGGGCTTTCCGAAGCTTGAGCAAAAACAGCAGTTAAAGCAGTAAAGAAAATACCTGTTGCTCCTAAAATAGAACCATAAAGAAGAGAACCTTCTAGATTCATACTTTCAATATTTAACGCAAATAACCCTAAACCTACAATAAGAGCTAATAGAATATACGTAACCACATAGACTACAATAGCTGCATTAAGATTTGATAAACGGCCAACTGGTAGTGAACGAACCATTTCAATTCGTCCATCTTCTTCATCAGCACGAGTATGTCGTGTTACAAGTAAAATACTCATTAATCCTACTACGATTGCTGTAAAAATTAACATCTGGTGGGCAGTCATAACCCCAATCGTATAATTCTCGAAATCTGCAGGGCCAGCCATTGCTATCATAGCTGGATTTTTCATTGTTTCTGCCATGATATCTCTGTCCTGCTGTGTAGGATATAAATCCAAAAAGGCAGCAGGGATAATGAATGTAAAAAATACAATGCCCAAAATCCATAAAGGTAGACGTACTCGATCTCGTTTTAAAATAAATCTAGATAAGCGTCCTGTCTTTGTAAAAGAAGTTGAAGCCATTAGGATCTCCCCCCTACCCCTGTTTCTGAGATTCCTTTCCCTTCATAATGTTGCATAAACAAGTCTTCCAATGTAGGGGCAGTACTTTCCAGCTTTGTCACTCCATACTGACTAATATGTTTTATAACAGAATCCAAATGTTCCGAATCAACCTGGAAGGAGATTGTTTTACCTTTTTCTACTATTTCCTGTACTCCAGGGAACTCTTGTAGATTTATAATAGGATTCTTTGTTTCAACTATTAAATTGGTACGTGTTAAATGACGTAATTCATCTAATGTACCAGTTTCAATGATCTTACCTTGTCTTATAATGCCAACTCGGTCACATAACTTCTCTACTTCTGACAAAATATGACTTGATAACAGGATACTTTTTCCTGCATATTTCGCTTCTAATACACATGCTTGGAAAATTTGTTCCATCAGTGGATCTAGCCCCGATGTTGGTTCATCTAAAATATATAAATCTGCATCAGAAGAGAAAGCAGCGATTAACGCTACTTTTTGGCGATTCCCCTTGGAATATGTCCGACATTTTTTAGATGGATCTAAGTCAAATCGCTTTATAAGTTCATTACGCTTTTGTTTATCGATTCCTCCACGAAGGGCACCAAATAAGTCAATCACTTCTCCACCAGTTAGATTTGGCCAAAGATTTACATCACCTGGAACATAGGCAATTCGCTTATGAATTTCTACCGCATCAGACCAAGCATCCTTCCCAAAAATCTTAGCCTTACCTTCTGTTGCTTTTAATATTCCAAGTAAAATACGGATAGTTGTAGACTTACCGGCTCCATTTGGGCCAATAAAACCAAAAACCTCTCCTTCGTTTAACTCTAAATTGACGCCTTCTAAAGCAGTAAATTTCCCAAAACGTTTTGTTAAATCTGTTGTCTGTAAGACCGCCATTATCCTGCCCCCTTATATAAAATTAGCAACCTAGTTTTGAAATATTTTATCATTATAAGTTCATAATATAAAAAACTAATGAATTATGCAATATATTTATGAACTATTTTAATTGTTATATTTCAAAAGTTTTATTAAACTAATGGAGAGGTGAACGACATTGGATGGTTTTAAACGAAGAAGTGAATTGAAAAAGACTAGTATTCTTCAATCCGCACTAGATCTTTTTATGAAATACGGAATTAAAAAAGTTTCAGTAGCTGAAATAGCCAATGCAGCTACTGTATCACAAGTAACGATATATAATTACTTTGGGAGTAAGGACCAATTAGTGGATGAAGTAATAGCTTATTACATTGATGATATGTGGAATGAATATGAAGTAATCGTAAAAAGTGATATAGATTTCTCTGAAAAAATAAGGAAGTTTATTTTTAATAAAAGAACATCCGCAAACTCCATACATGAAGAAGTCTATAACTACATTATGCAGGAATTTACTTCTGGTAAAAACTCCTATATTGAAGAATTTTATACCAAAAAAGCACTTCCTGAATTGATTAAACTATTTGAGCAAGCTAAGAAAGATGGAAAAATTGACCCAACTATTTCGAATGAGTCCATCTTAGTTTATATCCAGATGTTCCGTGAATATTTACAACAAAGAGATGTTTACGAACATATTCTGCCATTAACAGAGGATCTAACAAAACTTTTCTTTTACGGTATTGTTGGGGGTCGGGATAAGTAATAACTCTTTTAGATTATTAAAGGGTAGAGGCAAATTGTTGTCTCTACCCTTTATACTATTTAGAAACCGTCACACTTCCATTAACAGTCTTCAACTTAATCTGATGCTCTCCATCACCAATTACCACGCTGCTCGAATCATTTCCAAAAATATCGACTTTTCCATTTACCACATTTACTTCTATCGTTGCATTGGTTGGTTCTGTATCAGTTTGTACTTTTATTTTTCCATTAACCGATTCTAAATCTATCGTGCGATCTAAATTATTCGTGATAAAAGTTGTACTACCGTTTACAACATCGCTCGTGATAGTTCCATTTACATATTCGAATGCAATACTTCCATTTTCCGAAGAAACAGTAGTTCTAGTTGTATTCGTATCTTCCATCTCAATTCTGCCATTGATTGTCTTGACAATAATAGTTTCAACATCAAGTTGTTCAACCTTAACTTTACCGTTTACATTATCAATTGTTAATTTTTCATATTGTTTCTCCGGTAAATATACAGTAATTTTGGGTCCCGAAAAATCAAAATCTAAATTAAAATTAATGAATTTGATAATCTTTTCGTTTAATTCTACAGAAAGAGCGTCCCCTTTCTCTTCAATATCTAATTTGTATTTATTGTATTTAGACTCTTTAGCGGAAAACGTAACTGTAATAAGTTCTTCCGTTGTAGGTAATACCTCGATTGTTGCATTGTCTGATTCAATTGATATTTCGGTTATGTCCGGATTCTGAACCACTTTCGATCTATTTATTTCTTCTCCAGCTCCAGATGACTTATATGTGAATATTACGCCTACTAAACCAATAACAATTAGACCCGTAGCAATAAAAGTCAATAGCCTGCGTTTAGGCATGTTTCATTCCTCCTTTAACCATTCTCACATTAAAGTTCAAATACTTCACAAATACCTTAAACAACCAAAGTGTTACATAATACATTCCTATAGCTATAAATATACCTATCCCCGATAAGAATAAAGCAAAAAACAAATCATACAGCATAAATATTTCTGGATAGATTACCACGTTTAATAGATACAAAATAGGCGATAAGATGAACCCTAATCCCGCAGCCCATCCTGACAGCACGATTCCAGCTATGGCAAGGAACGGTCCAAGCACGATAACCAGATTAAAGAATCCAAGTCCAACCACTGCCCAAACTGCTCGAAGCACATTTCCTGTAGAAGCTGTTTCTTCCAATTGCTCTAATCTATATGATGCAACCATTTCCTTAGCAATCTGCTGAGGTGAACCAAGTCCACTTGTAATCTCTTCTTCTGTATTTCCTTTACTTAAACCAACTTCAAAATGCTCTCTGAAATCCTGTAATATATCCTCCCGTTCAGTAGAAGGTAGCCGCTTCAAAGAGTCATTCAATTTTGTTAAAAATTGTTCCTTATTCATCCCTTACACCTTCCTTTATTAATTGATTCACACCATTGGTAAACCTCTCCCAATCGGCAAGGAGTTCTCCAAGATATGTTCTTCCTTCCTCAGTTAGAGCATAGTACTTACGTGAAGGTCCTTCTGAAGATTCTTTTAAATACGTCGTAAAATATCCCTCTTTGGTTAACCTTCTTAATAATGGATAAACCGATCCTTCCGATATAGCAATTTGGTCAGAAATTTTTTGAACTAATTCATATCCATACCGATCTTGTTTATCTAACAAAACGAGCACACAAAGCTCTAATACGCCTTTTTTGAATTGTACATTCAAGATTTTCACCTCTTTAAAATGGTAGGGTTTCACTACTATATATTGTATAGTACTAAGTTATAAAAAATACCCTTGGCTATAATTTAACACACACTACTGTTCAATGCAAGGTACTATTATAAAAAAATAGTAAAATAAGTAAAAAGCCCAGGAAATCCCTGAGCCATGGAAAAGAAAACTTTCTATGCGATATACCGTTAAGATCTTTTATAAAAGTTTATTCGTTTATTAAAAACATAGAACAAGCGTAAGTATAGCATGATAACTCCTGCGTCTACAGCAATAACAATATAACGAGGCCATCCATTCCAGGATGTAAATACTCCCAATTGTGACACGAGAAACAGAATGAAAATTAATAAATAGAAGCCTCGCATTCTCATATAGGAATCCTGAATAGACTGGCTATCTGAATATATCTTTTGAACATCTGACCTTGTGGATTCTGTGCGAAAATAGTGAAATACACCAATAGATTCGGTTACATATTCCCATCCTGCATCTTGATATAATTGAAAATAATCATGTTTAGCACCTTGTCTAAAATCAATCTGATACCTATATGATTTAGAGGGGTCTTCCTCAAAGTGATAGGTAAAGAAACGATATTTTTGTAGATGTAATCCTTTACGGGACATCTCTGTTAACCATTCTTCCTCTTTCGTAATATCTGGAGCTATCCATAATCTAAATTTTTTCACCGTCATCTACTTCTCCTCCATTTCTTTAATCAGCTCACCTGAATTTTCTACTAAAGACTTCAACCTCTTATACTCTAATTGCAATACTTCTTTTCCCAAATCAGTTAATTGATAATACTTTCTTCTGTCATCATCTTGAACAGTAGCTTTTTCGATAACCTTCTGCTTTTCTAGTTTACCCATTGCACCGTACAATGTACCCGGACCTATCTTCACTTCACCTTTACTTACCTCTTCTACATCCTGCATAATTCCATACCCATGTCGAATCTCCCTTAAGGACAACAGAATATAGTAAGTAGCTTGGGACAAAGGTAAAAATGATTCTGGTTGCTTCGGCATATTATCACCACCAACATATATCATGATTCGATACATCTAGTATCGATATATCGTATGTCGATATAGTAGCATGGATTATTTAGGTTTGCAATAAGTAATTTCTTAGAATACAGACCTAACTGAATAAAAAAGCATATTTTAATAGCAAATGGTTAATTATCTTTAATTGCGAGAAAGATAAATTGAAGCAATTATGGTTTTTCATTATACTAGGGACAGTGAAAGGGGTAAGTATATGGATCAAACTAAATTAGAATCAAAAGTACTATCTGTTTTACAGGATAAAATTCAATCAATTAAGACACCAGAAGGCGCAATTTATTTAGTAGGGCCTATTCGCCTTCCTGTTAATTTATATGGGGAAACTGTCGAGTTTAAATGGTATTGCTGGTTAAACTGCTCAGATGTTGCCGATGATTATCAAAAAATTATCGATAATCTATCCTCTCAAAACTTGGCAGAATACCAACAATCGAGTGTATTAGTTTACGGAGACTTTGAAAACGATGATGATGCCTTAATTCGCATGCACTCCATTTGTCATACTGGGGACATTTTTGGTAGTAAGCGTTGTGACTGTGGATTTCAGCTGAAAGAATCCATGCACAAAATTAAAGAACATGGGACTGGAGCTATCTTCTATTTAGCGAACCATGAAGGCAGAGGAATCGGTTTATTTTCAAAAGCAATGGCTTATATCCTACAAGAAAATGGTTATGACACAGTCGAAGCAAATGAAGCTCTTGGTTTTGTAAATGACTCCAGAAATTATAGCGATGCTATTCAAGTTCTTAAGCGACTGCGTTCTAAACCAGTGACATTAATTACAAATAACCCACTAAAGCTCGAGGCAATGAAAAATGCCGGTTTAACACTAGCTGGTCGTGTTCCTCTATGGGGGGATGTTTCAGAATATAATGAGCGTTATTTGAAAACTAAAGTAGAGAAGTCGGGCCATATGGAGGAAGAAAGGAACTGCTCCAATGACTAGTCATGAATTTTACATGGACCTAGCCCTCCAAAATGCTAAAGCAATGAAAGGACAAACTGATCCAAATCCACTTGTTGGCTCTGTTATTGTAAATGACAATCGTATCGTTGGTGTTGGGACCCATTTGAAGGCAGGAGAACCCCATGCAGAAATTCATGCCCTACGCATGGCTGGTGACAAAGCTAAAGGCGGAACTATTTATGTTACCTTAGAGCCTTGTTCCCACCATGGACGAACCGGGCCATGTGCGGAGGCGATTGTGCAAGCTGGGATTAAAAAGGTTGTCATAGCTACCCTTGACCCTAACCCAATAGTTGCTGGGAACGGAGTTAAGATCTTAGAAAGTGCCGGTATTGAAGTTATTACAGGTATTAGAGAACAAGTTTCCGTTAAAATGAACGAAGTGTTTAATAAGTTTATTGTGGAGAAAAAACCATTTGTAACCATGAAAGCAGGAGTGACACTTGACGGGAAAGTAGCAACACATACTTTTAGTAGTAAGTGGATTACTTCAGAGGATGCTAGGCGAGATGTTCACCACCTTAGAAATGAACATATGGCAATTCTAGTAGGTATTAATACTGTATTAAAGGATAATCCATCCTTAACAACAAGAATTCCGAATGGACGTAATCCGCTTCGGGTCATTATGGATTCTTCTTTAAAGATTCCATTGGATGCTAATGTAGTTAATGATAGGCAAGCAAAAACATGGATATTTACTAGTCAACATTATGATGAACTTAAAAAGCAAGCACTAGAAGATATGGGCGTTCGCGTCTTTGTGACATCTAGTAGGAACTCCATTGACCCAAAAGAGGTTGTGGATATTCTAGGAGAACACCTTATTTCTTCTGTGTTTATTGAGGGCGGTGGTAATATCCATGCTTCATTCCTCGAAAACAAATTAGTAGATAAGGTCGTCCTTTATTTTGCCCCTAAGCTAGTTGGTGGAAAGGATGCCCCAACATTCTTAGAGGGTGAAGGAATAAGCGATATGGCAGATGCTATAGAACTATCGGATACAGACATGGAGAAGATTGGGAAAGACTTTAAATTTACTGGTTATCCAATTTACTAAAAATAAGGAGATATCATGAAGTTTGGTTTTGATATTGATGATACGTTAATAAACTTACGTGAACATGCTTTCATTTTGTATAAAAAGAAGCTAAATAAAGATGTTCCTCAGGACGAATTTTATAAATTACAAAGGGTAGAGATTCATGAGCCCTTTGGTTTAACAGACGATGAAGGTAGTGAAATGTGGAATCGTTCACTTGAGGAGATTTATTACACTGACTGTCCTCCATTTCAAGGCGCTGTAGAAGCATTGAATAAGTTAATAGAAGATGGCCATGAAATTTTCTATATTACAGCAAGACCAAAGCAGCATGGTGAGAGAACGAAAGAATGGTTGAAGGAGCAAGGCTTTCCTGTTCAAGATAACCGTTTCTTCTATGGTATGCAGGATCATGAAAAAGTCCATATCATTAAAGAATTGAACCTAGATTATTATGTAGATGATAAACCAGCTATCCTGGATACCTTATCAGAAGAACCGATAAAGCTATTCTTGATGGACCAATCGTATAATCGCACACATAAATATAATAGAATTCTGAAATGGTCAGAGTTTATAGAAGAAATATAACAAAAGGTACTGCTCATGTGGAAGCAGTACCTTTTGTCAAAAACTTAATTATATTAGTTCTAAGTTTTTAGCGAATAGACCTAATCTCTTCAATTGATCTACTGCAACTTTTTTCTCTTCAACGGATAGACCACCCATAATTTCACTCATTGCAGCCGCATGCTGCGGGAAGATCTCATCCATTAATTCCGTACCAGCCTCGGTTATGACGGCGTGTGTAACCCTTCTATCATTAGGACATGCTTCACGAGTTAAGAAATTCTTTTCTTCCAATTTATCTACCACGTAGGTAATACTACTACTTGCAAGTAACACCTTTTGTCCGATCTTCTGGATAGGTTGTCCACCTTTATGATATAGCAACTCAAGTACACCAAATTCGGTTAAATTAAGTCCATAACTTTTAATATTTTGAGTAACCTGTTTTTCAATTGCTTCGATAGCTCTCGTTAAAACAATAAAAAGTTTCAGAGAAAGCTCCTGGTCTTCATTAAATTGATTCGATTTGACCATAAATATCAATCCTTTTACTTATTGTAATCAAGTTGAGTATAGTATATCTTATATAATTAGGATTTTCTATGAATTTAATAGTAAATAGTTATTTTTTTCCATTCATGAAGGTTGATAGAAGCCATATCATAAGAGGGATGTGCTACAGGGACTTTTCCCTATAGCACATCCTTTTTGATTAGTCGCATAGAATTGAGGACAACAATAAGCGTAGCACCCATGTCAGCGAAAATAGCAATCCATAAGGTTAACCACCCTGGAATGACTAATAGCAATGCAACGATTTTTAAAGCTAATGCGAATGTGATGTTTTGTTTAATAATTGCTAATGTTTTTCTGCTTAAAGATATGGTATATGGGAGCTTTTCCAAGTCATCTGCCATCAGGGCAATATCTGCAGTTTCAAGAGCGGTATCTGTTCCAGCTCCTCCCATTGCAATCCCAACATTCGCACTTGCTAAAGCTGGTGCATCGTTTATCCCATCTCCAACCATTGCAACATTTCCATATTTCTCTTTTATATTGTTTATAGCTATTAATTTATCTTCGGGTAAAAGTTCTGCTTTTGTTTCTGTTAAACCAAGACTCGACCCAATCGCATTCCCAGTTAACTTATTATCACCGGTTAACATAACAGTTTGTTTGATTCCAAGTTCATGCAGCTTATGAATGATGGTTTTGCTTGATTTACGAATTTGGTCAGCAACCGCAATAAGCGCATCGACTTTAGTTTCTGTTCCTAGTAGCATAACAGTCTTGCCGTCTGCTTGTAGACGACTAATTTTTTCTCGCACTTTACTACCTATGTCCAATATATCTTCAAATAAAGTTGGAGAGCCAATATAATATTCTACTCCCTGCACCGTAGCCTTTGCACCTTTTCCAGTAACAGAAATGAATCCATCCGCTTGATACGATTCTGCATGAACACGAATGGCTTTACGTGTAATCGCAGAAGCAAGTGGATGTTGCGAAAACTGTTCAATTGACTGAGCAATACTTAATATTTCCGACTCGCTTTTATCGGTTAATAATACTATATCCGTTACTTCTGGTTTTCCTTCTGTAAGTGTCCCTGTTTTATCAAAGGCAATCGCATTTAGTCGTCCTGTTTCTTCCAGATGAATTCCGCCTTTAATTAACACACCGTTTCGAGCAGCATTTCCAATTGCTGTTACAATTGCGACTGGTGTTGAAACAACTAATGCACAGGGGCACCCCACAACCAATACCGCTAATCCACTATATACCCATTCTGACCAAGAACCTCCAAATAGTAGTGGAGGTATGACGGCAACTAAAAATGCAATTATCATAATAGCTGGAGTATAATATTTAGCAAATCGATCAACAAACTGCTGGGAAGGGGCTTTTTCAGCCTGTGCCTCTTCCACGAGATGAATTATTTTAGCAATAGTCGTATCTTCTACACGCTTGGTAACGCGTACTTCTAATGATCCTTCTTCATTTATTGTCCCGGCAAATACTTCATCACCAGCTGTTTTATGAACTGGGATAGACTCACCTGTAATGGCAGCTTGGTTGATAGAGGACTGACCTTTTACTACTTCGCCATCCATTGCAATTTTTTGACCTGGTTTAATGATTAGAATATCGCCAATCCGAACATCTTCCACATCAATTTCCATTGTCGCACTTCCACGTCTAATGGTAGCCTTCTTTGGCGCAATATCCATTAATGACTTAATGGATTGACGTGCCTTTTCCATTGAATAACTTTCCAATGCTTCACTTAGGGCAAATAAGAATACTACAACTGCCCCCTCTGCCCACTCACCAATAATTGCTGCTCCAATAATAGCTATCGTCATCAAGGTCTTCATATCAAACTGAAGCTTTAATAAATTTTTCATACCAACTTTAAATAGACTATAACCACCGATTAAGATCGCACTTATGAATGCACCTACTGTAGCAGGGTGACTTTCATCTAACATAAAGTAAAGTACGTAGCCTACCACTGTAAAAAACAGCGATATTATTGTGGTAATATTTTCACGTTTCTTCCAAAAGGATTGCTTCTTCTCAGGCTCGCGACGATTATCCGGATAAACCTTGATTCCATCAAAAGCTCCCGCTTCTTCTAATTCATCAATTGTTGCTGCTCCTTGTACCGTTAACTTAGCTGCACCAAAATTCAACTGAACATCTTCTACACTTGTAATCTCTCGTACATTTTTTTCAAACTTAGCAGCACAGTTTGTACAGGATAAACCTTGTAGTCGATAAACCTGTTTATTTTCCTCCAACTGTGACACCTTCCTTCGAATGTTCTAGTGCAATGGAAACTAGTTGATGCACGTGGTCATCCTTTAAAGAATAGAAAACCAGTTTACCTTCCTTACGGTATTTTGCCAGTCCCATATTTCGAAGTAATCGTAAATGATGGGATGCAGTTGCTGATGTTGAATCAATAATATTTGCAACATCACATACACATAGTTCTTCTTCTAAGGTAAGAGCATAGGTGATCTTTAGTCGTGTTGCATCTGACAATGCTTTGAATATCATTTCAACCCCGGCAACCTCTTCTACTTGTGGCTTTATTTTATTAACCTTTTCCTCAGCATAACAAAAAGTTTCACATGTATCTTTCTCCACTTTTTTCAACACTGTATCCGCCATATTTATCGCCTCATTCTAATATTCGTTTGATTATAGTAATATTGTATGCTGCAAAAGAATATTTTGTCAATTATAATATTCAAATGGGTATTTGAATGATAAAATAATAGTAAGGGGTGATTCGATTGTACAATACCATTGTTGTTGGGGCTGGCCAGGCAGGTCTTTCCATTGGGTATTATCTAAAAAAGACTGGTCTGGACTACCTTATCCTAGATAAGAATCAAGAAATTGGCCAGGTGTGGAGAGAACGATATGATTCTTTAATACTTTTTACATCCAAACAATATAGTTCTCTCCCGGGATCAATAGTAGAAGGTGATTCAAATTCACTTCCAACTAAAGATGAAATTTCATTCTATTTGAAACGATATGCAGAAACGTTTGATTTACCAGTTAGACTTAATACTGAAGTATATCAAATACATAAGAATGGGGATTATTTTTCTATATCTACAAATCAACGAGAGTATAAAGCTAAGAATGTCATTATTGCAACAGGGCCATTTCAGCACCCGAAAATCCCAACTTTTGCAAAAAAACTGGCATCCGAAGTCTTGCAACTACATTCGTCTGAATACAAAAACCCTACTCAATTAGTAGAAGGAAACGTTTTAGTTGTTGGAGGAGGAAATAGTGGAGCGCAGATAGCTGCGGAAGTCTCTAAGGAGAGAACCACCTATCTATCAACCGGTCAAAGTCTAAAGTTTATGCCACTATACATAGGGAAAAAGAGTATTTTCTGGTGGTTTGATAAATTGGGTATATTATCAGCAAGTTCTACCTCCTTCTTCGGAAAAAAGATTCAAAAGCAAGGAGACCCTATTTTTGGTAATGAATTAAAGCAAGCCATTGTTGAAAAGAATGTAAGAATAGTGGGGCGTTCTTTCGATGCAAGGGGAAATACGGTCTTTTTTAATGGGCAAGATCATTTGGAGATACAGAATGTGATCTGGGCAACAGGTTTTAAGCCAGATTATCATTTTCTTTCCAACATTCCAGAGGTTATTAATCAGAACGGAGCCCCACTACATAAAAGAGGAATTACAAATATAGAGGGGTTGTTTTTCCTTGGTTTACCATGGCAATATAGAAGAGGTTCTGCTTTACTACAAGGAATTGGGTATGATGCGAATTACTTAGTTGAGCATCTAAGACAATAGGACAGGTATCCCCCGTCCTATTATTCCTTCTCATACACTTTCAAAGCCTCATATTGGAAACCTACATATTTATAATTTTGCCTCTGGTACATCTCTCTAGGAGTATCATCCCCATCGGCAACTAAAATTACCTTATTATCTTTATAGGAATCCATAACAAACCGCTGTAATTGGCTACCAATTCCTTTACGTTGAAATGGCTCCTTCACAAATAAATTATCAATCTCAACAATTCCTTCGGTTAGAATAACATCTACTGCACCAGCGGGACTTCCTTTATAGTAGGCAATAATTTGAATAACTATACCACTGTCATAATTACGCTTTAGTAGATTCTGTTTCTCTTTTGCAAAGTTCTCGCCATACTTTAGGTCCTGCTCATACTGAAGGAGTAGATAATCCTTCAGCGTCTCCATACCTACCTGTTCAACAAGAATATCTTTAATTGATCGAGCCTCTGGGAATTTGCTTGGTTCAATGGTATATAATTCATTTTTTGCAATGGAGTACTCTTGTTTATTAAGGTACTCATCTAGTTCAGTAGTTGGTTTCTTATCTTGAGGAAAGACAAATTCCACATGATGTTGCCCATGTTTTAAATGAAAGTCACGTAAGAACTGTTCTGTTCCTACAAATTCATGAAGAGTTGGCATTTTCTTGAACGCTATGAAATTACTTGAATATCGATTCAACATTTCTGGGTAATGATAGTGTTTGTATAGATTATTCTCCTTTATAACGTTCCCTATGATGTCGATATTTTTAAATGAAATATTCATGTTTCCCTCTTACCTTTCAGTTATCCTGTGCAAATCATTATGATATTATGGTCTGGATCACGGACTGTGAAGTAGGAAAAGTCCTCAAACCTAATAATCTCAGAGTTGATATCATAATCTAGTTGATTAATATATTCATATGCTTGGTCTATATTCTCTGTATGAAAATTAAATAAAGGATAGTCTAGGAATCCAAGATTTTCCCTTAATCCCGATGGTCCTGCATCTATGGTTATACCTAATTCCTGATTTACCTGTAAGTGGTAAACCGGTCTTATTACTGATGATAAATCATAATCTTGCCCCATTAAGTCACAATACCATTTTACCAATTTTTCCAAGTTACTCACATGAATAAAAATTGTATTCACTTTGTTTTGAATTGGGCTTTTCATTCTAACACTCTCCTATAATAGTTATATCACCTTATATAACGAGTGATAAATAAAAAACCTTACATAGAATTTTAAAAAATATGATAAAAATTTGCTGCGTTTAGTCTCACATCAAGTGTAGCTGCAACCAATTTCATGAAATCATAAGAGAAACAGTAAAACTTCCAATGGATGACCTTATCTTGATGCAATTCCATATAGTGGACATTATTAAGATAAAGATAATTGTCAGACTTTCTTTCCATTTCAATAATAACCGGTTTCCCCCATAACTCGATATACATAACTTCTAAAAGATGTTGTTTATCCACGATTTCTTTCCAATCCTTCAACGAGTTCCGTTTAGCTTCATTAACTCCAAGCTCAACTCCTGAGTGGATGATATCTACCGTTATATTATCATCTAGCATAGAAGCAATTAGCATTGGATCTTTATTTCGAAAACCTGCAATCAGCCTGTCCATAGCTTTATTAGCTTCAATCGGATGTATGGAGTTCGGGAGCGATATTTTCTTCCTATTGTTCTTAAGAACACTTCTTGCCCTACTTAAGCCTGTATAAATCGCTCCTTCAGAAGAACCTATTATTCTGGCAACATCTTGTGCTTTGAATCCAAATCCATCTGAAAGAATTAGTGCTACATATTGCATAGGTGTAAGTTGCTGAACCAGTATCTCTAAGTTTTCATACAGCATATAATCAAATTCTGAGGAGTTTTCCTGTAAAACAAATTCTTTCAGTGGTAGTTGAGTAATTCGATTTTTTCTTATATGGTCAATCCACTGATTGGTAGCTATTCTAAATAAATATGCTTTAGTTTCTACAGGTTGAAATAATTTGGCTAATACAGATAATGACTTTAATAAAGTTTCTTGAACCAAATCTTCCGTATCCCAAGGCGATCCAGTTAGTCTATAACAATACCTCCATAAATCCGAGCGATGGGGCTCTATTTTTTTCTTAAATTCTCTCTCAATTTTTCTTAGTTCATCGCCTATTTGATTCAAATTTTCCATTAGAATACTCTCCTATCATGATTACTTATATGTTTAAACGGTAGATTAAAAACCGTTCATTTGGGTTCTTTTCAAAATATCCAGGTACAACAATTTCCTTATCCAACCTAAAAACACTTTGATTGTCCATATAATATATATAATCCTCCGAAGGATAGTACAAGATGATATCAACTTCTCTAGGAGATTCTTCAACTGAACGAAGAATTCGATTGATGATGCGTTGGAAAATATGGATAGAAAACGGATTAAAGAAATAAAACCGATTGTCTTTTTCAGTAATACCATAATCCTCTGCTCGGCAACATTTAAACTCTACCCTTTGAATCGGTTTCTTTATCTTCTTTGCATATTGTTTTTGGTTTTGGAGAGCCTTCCTATAAGAGATTTCATTCATCTCAACTCCTACCACAGAAGCTTGGTAAAAATAATGAATGAAGAAATTTAATCTTCCTAGGCCACATCCAAAATCAACAACATGGTCACTGCTTTCCAACTCGTACTGTTCAAATAATGCTTCCAATGCTTCATACGGCGTTGGCTCGTATGGATAATAATGACCTAATTGATTTGGGGTACCTTTCTCATTTGTATGTATGTTCAGAAGTTTATCGTACGAGTATTCCTTCATTTAGGGTTCTCCTTTGTAGTATTTATCGTGTTCTAAGGTTCTTTATTTGTATAGACAAGAGATATTCTTCCGTAAGGGGTAGCTAACTTCTGCTTATCTACTTATTCCTATCTCCTCTTCTATTATTTCGCGCTTGTTTTCCCTCGTCAACACGGTTATCATTAAAAGGTATTTAGAAAGGACGTACTTACTTCATGGACAAACGCGTATATTTTTTAATGATTGTTTCGTTTATCGTTGGAATGGTTGAACTGATTATAAGTGGATTATTGGATTTAATTGCTAAGGATTTAAATGTATCCTTAGGAGCTGCAGGCTTTCTAGTGACTATCTTTTCATTAATATTTGCAATCGCCTCGCCAATCCTACTAATCATGACAGCAAAAATTGAACGAAAAAAATTAACGTTAAACTTTTTAATTCTTTTTTTACTTGGGAATATCATATCTGTTATTAGCCCAACTTACGCTATATTATTAACCGGTCGGATTATCTCTGCTTTTAGTGGGGCACTTCTTATTATCTTATGCCTTGTTATGGCACCAAGGCTTGTAGAGCCAAAATACCGTGGACGAGCCATCGGTATTGTATCGATGGGGGTTAGTGGATCGTTAGTGCTTGGTGTACCAATTGGATTAATGCTAGGAGAAATGTTTAGTTGGCGAGCACCCTTTGTTCTTATCTCTATATTAACAGCATTTTCCATTATCGGTGTTTATCTATGGATGGACCGAGTTGAACCAAGTCCCTCTGTACCAATTGGTGTACAGCTCGCTACTTTGAAAAGCCGAAAGATACTGTTTGCACATATTACAACCTTTTTATATATGACTGGACACTCTGTGCTATATACGTATTTAAAGCCTTTTCTACAGGAATCAATGGATTTTGGAGCAACATGGATTAGTATTATCTTTTTGATCTTTGGTGTTGCCGCGGTAAGTGGTGGTGGAATTGGCGGTACATTAGCAGATACACTAGGAACAAAAAGAACGGTGATTTCTGCCATTGTTCTTTTTGGTATGATTATGATGATTATTCCTTTTACAACTGGTATAATGCCAATATTCATAATCAGCCTAATCATTTGGGGCATCATGAGTTGGGCTATTTCGCCTGCTATGCAAAGCTATCTGATTGAGAGTTCACCGGAAACAGCTGATATTCAACAAAGCTTAAGCAATTCCTCTTTACATTTTGGAATAGCTGTTGGTGCTTTCTTTGGTGGAATTATTATTGGACAATTTTCTACTGATGCCAATGCTTTTATTGGAGGGATATTAATTATTGCCTCCCTTGCATCCATGTATATATCGATGAAAAGTGGAAATATAAATAAATCTACAACAACAAACTAACCAAAAACACCCTTGGAGGATGTCCCCCCAAGGGTGTTTTCTACATTAAGCTACATCATAGCCTTGATCTTCAACTGCTTCTAGCAATTGTGCTAATGTTACTTTTGATTCATTATAACACCGTCACCTACCATTGCCACTTTCTTACCTTGCAATTGAATTCTTTTATTCGGTTGGCTTTCGTACACAACGTTTCTTTAAACTAAATTCTCCTTGAACTAAATTACTTGTCTGTTAATAACATTACAAATACACTGCCACAAAAAAACCGAATTCCTTAGAATTAAGTCTTTTTCCTACATATTGCTATTCCAAGTGGAAAATTTTTATCTTCAGTAGCATCTGCTGGCTGAATCAATACACCTTTTTGATAGTAAAAATCTGTATTCTGATACTCATGAAATAAATGTTTAAATTCCTCAACCGTTAACTGGTGAATATGAAACTCCTGTCCACTAGGTATACCCCTTCCTTCCCCAAATGGGGTCGATAAAATTAAAGTCCCTCCAGGCTTTAGCATCCGATATATATTTTGTAAGAATGCTTCTTCTTCTGAAACATGTTCAATCGTTTCAAAGCTAACAATGCAATCAAATACTCCGAGCTTATCTGGGAGTTTCGAATCAACCACATTCCCAACAAGAAACTTAGAAAGCGGATGATAATAGGTAGCCTGTGCATATTTCACTGCATCCTGGTTAATATCAATTCCAATTACTTCATCAATCGTATTCATGTTAGATTTTGCGATAATGTGGGTACCGAATCCTGAGCCACTTGCAAAATCAAGTACTCTTCCATAAACATACTCCCTTGCAAAATGGTATCTTGCTACATGCTCTAACAATAAACCATTCATGATTTTCATTTTTTCTGGTATGACTCTTTCACCTGTATCCTCTAGCATAAATTTCCCCACATTCCTTCATTATAAAATCAGTCTATCACTCCTTTTGACAGACTGCGAAATATATTATTTAGTAGCTTATATATTTAAAGGTATTTTATCCCAATTATTGCTAATGATAGTAAATATAAATCTAGGAAGGAGTACATATATGATTGAATTAGAAACGGAACTAGAAGGAAAAAGGATATACTTCGGAGATGCCCGCAGGTTAGCAAAACAATTTGGTCTTAGTTTGTGTGGGAGTTGGGAGTATGATGGGGCTTTCTTTGATGCAACACTACATCGTGAGGGTGGAGAAACTATTTATCTTCGTATGCCATTCCATGTGTTAGAGGGCATGTTAGATCGAAACGATGCATTCATTGAATTCCGAAAACCATTTGTTATTAAACACGTTGTACATTTAGGCTTAGATAAGGATGAAAATTCCTTACTTGCAGCAACAGGATTTAATCAATTTCAGGCTCCACTTGATAAAGATGGCTATATCCGTGAAAAGAATAAGTGGGAAGAGATTGGTGAAGATGTATCCAATCAGTTTGCTAACGAAATAGCCATACGTAATAAATCTATATCTTAACAAATGAAGAGGCAAGTTTAAATGAAGAATCGAACAATATAGTGCTAATACCTGCTTTGGAAATATACTTCACTTTAACTTCCAGCATAGGGACGAGTAAGCGCAGTCCCAAGCAAGGCTACGGCAGCGAAACATCGCACACAGAAAAAGCGTTTTTCTTTTTCAAGGTACTTATATTTCGGAAGATAGTAAAGCGCAACGACAGCCTTTTCCTTTTATAATCTAGTTTAGTAATGTCCCTACCTCTTCTCGTTTTATGCATTTATAGCTTAAAAAGCTGAAATTCAAAAATACTTAATTTTATACCTGAGACTAAGGCAACATATTCTTTTTATATGTTGCTTTTTGTAATTTCGTCAGTTAATTAACGAAAGTAATTAATTATTTTTCATTTTTGATTAATTTTGATTTTTCTTGACAATTACTTGTGCGTATGTATAGAATACTAGATATGTAAGCGTTAAATATAAATCAAGGAGGCATTAGCACATGAAAAAATTACTATATTTTGGTTTTATAATCACATTAATTCTCATCTTAACCGCATGTGGTGACTCAAATTCAACCTCAGGAGAAGGTGGAGATGACACAGTTTATACAGTTGGAGTTGATACTACATATCCACCATTTGAATATCAAGAAAATGGTGAAATGAAAGGAATCGATATTGATTTAATAAATGCAATTGCTGATGACCAAGGATTCGAAATTAAAATTGAAGCAATGGACTTCAGTGGCATTATTCCAGCAATGCAAGCTGGTGAACTGGATATTGGTATGGGTGGAATGAGTATTACGGAAGACCGAAAGAAAACGGTAGATTTTTCTGATCCTTATTTTGAATCTGGGTTGTCACTAGTTGTTGCTGAAGACAATACAGAGATTTCTAGCATTGAAGATTTAGAAGGAAAGACAATTGCTGTTAAAAATGGAACTACCGGTGCAAATTATGCAACGGAAAACAAGGATGAGTATGGCTATGAAATCATCCAAGTCAAAGACAGTACTTCCATGTTCCAAGAAGTTTCAAACGGTAGTGCCGATGCCTTGTTAGAAGACTATCCGGTCATCAAGTATGCCATTGCTACAAGCGACCTTGAATTAAAAGTTGTGGGAGATAAGTTAAACGGTGATAACTATGGAATCTCAGTATTAAAAGGTAAAAATGATGAGTTATTGAAGAAAATAAATGATGGCTTAGCTAGTTTAAAGGAAAATGGAAAATACGACGAAATTATCAGTAAGTACCTAGGAGAGTAAGTAATCTGTATTCCAAGCGCGCAAGAAGTTAGCGCGCTTTCTTGTTTAAAGGAGCTGAGTAAATGGAGGCAATAATGAATGCCCTTCCATACCTTTTGGAAGGCTTAAAAGTAACTATATATATTTTTGTTATCGCAATTATTCTAGGTTTTATTATAGGACTTATTATGGCATTGTTACGTTTATCACCCATAAGGGCATTAAATTGGATTGCCAAAATTTTTATCGATGCAATTCGCGGAACCCCTATACTAGTTCAATTGTTCTTTTTCTACTTCGGTCTAAACTCCCTTGAATTTATCTCTTTTGATCGAACAACAGCGGGTATTATCACAGTAGCAATCAACGCCGGAGCTTATTTTGCCGAAATAATTCGTGCTGGTATCCAATCCATGGATAAGGGGCAAACCGAAGCAGCACGTTCACTAGGTTTAACTAGTGCGCAAAATATGCGCTATATCATACTTCCTCAAGCATTTAGAAGAATGCTACCAACCTTTACAAACCAAGCAATAATTAGTTTGAAGGATACATCCTTACTATCTGTAATTGGTATTGCTGATTTAACACAACAAGGTCAAATTGCCATCGCTGCAACATTTAAGGCATTTGAAATATGGCTTGTAGTTGGTATTATGTATTTTCTATTAATCTACTTATTATCATTATTATCTAATTTCCTGGAAAGGAGATTTGAATTACGATGACAATGATCGATGTAAAAAACTTAAAGAAATCGTATGGTAAGTTTGAAGTATTGAAAGATATTAGTGTAGAAATTAAAGAAAAAGAAGTTGTTTGCGTAATTGGAGCATCTGGTTCGGGGAAAAGTACATTTCTTCGTTGCTTAAACAGGCTTGAGGAAATCACAGCTGGCCAGGTAATTATTGATGGGCAGGATATAACAGCAAAGGAAGCAAATATTAATAAAATACGCCAGGAAGTAGGAATGGTATTCCAGCAATTTAATTTGTTTCCTCATAAAACAGTATTAGAAAATATTATTCTGGCACCAATGAAAACGCGCGGAACAGCAAAAGCGGAAGCAACTAAAAATGCTATGGAATTATTAGAAAAGGTTGGTTTAAAGGAAAAAGCAGATAGCTACCCTGGTGAATTATCTGGAGGACAGAAGCAGCGTGTTGCGATAGCTAGAGCTTTGGCAATGAATCCGAAAGTAATGCTATTTGACGAACCTACATCTGCTTTAGACCCTGAAATGGTCGGGGACGTATTGGAAGTAATGAAACAGCTAGCACAAGAGGGAATGACAATGGTCGTGGTAACACATGAAATGGGGTTTGCTCGAGAGGTTAGCGACCGCGTTTTATTTATCGATGAAGGTGTTATTGCAGAACAAAATGTACCAGGGGAATTATTTTCGAATCCTAGAAATAAGCGTACACAAGCGTTTTTAAGTAAAGTATTATAAGGAATATGGTTTAATAGCGGGAGTAATTCATGAAGTTTAATTCATCACGGAGTTGCATCAATTCGCATCAGACCACATCTTATTGGTAAAAGCAAATCAAATAGACAGAGTTTCTGCTTTTGCGTTAACTCTGTCCATATCATCTTTCTAACAAACCTATCTACTACCTATCCCTTTTCTTTTGTCCCATCACTACAGCATAATACCAGGATTTGTGAGAAGCTCCATATTTACAAATGGTGAGTTTGAATTTAGCTTACCTTTTATTTGCTTAATAAGTACCTTTTCACCATCTAGCCACTTGTTAAAGTCAAAAATGACGGGTTTCTGATCTCCACCAATCGAAATCCAAGCCCTCATCTCTTTCGGAAAATAGACAGCCGTGTGAAGTGTTCCTGCCCACGCACCATACTTCTCAGAAAATATCCCTCTATCCATATTATTCATCATTTGGAATGCTTGATAGGCATCCTGTGTATCTACGGCTTGCGTATTCATCGTCTGCTGCCTTTTCAAAGATTCATCCATACGATAGCGATTTTCTTCGGTTAACTTTTCAAAATGATTGGTACATGCGTGATTATGGTGGATATCTACCCTTCGTGGAGAAGCCTCCACCACATAAGCCTCGCCACTTTTATCTAATAGAACATAACTGAACGAATGCCTATGTGGAATTTCCTTCAATAAATCTACAGCCTCCTCAACGGATGCACAAGCCTCCAGAATAATCCGTCCAACCATATTACATACAAATCCACTTCCAGACTTTTTCCGATTAACAAAGTTATACCCCATTGCAAGACCCTTTTCATTTAATCCATCGATTCGCCCAGTTATTTGCATCGAAGGCCCAACTACTGCATAGCCCTGATCGGTAGGGTGATAAAACATATATCTCCCCTCATATGAGGCAGGATGATTATCATAATTTCGAACTATATAATCCTTTCCAGTAAAAATAGAGCATCCGCTTCTTCCATACTCCAAATAATACCCACCAAATTCACGAATGGCATCATTAAGATTCCACTGTAGCGCATCAGATAGACCCACGATCTCATCCCATATTCCAGGGGCAAACTTCATTAAGGTGTTTTGAACTTCCTTTTCATCTATAGAAAAATGATATTTTCTTTTCGATCCCCACTGTTTTTCACGGTTGGGAAGAATTGGGGACTCTCTTAATAATTCACCTTGCATATATCCAAAATCATAGTGACTTCCACGAAACTGGATGATATCACTTATTACTTGCTTCATATTAACTCTCCCCTCTTATTAATCATTAGTTTAGTTTATTTTTAAAGAGATATGAAAATTTATGCTTAATCGCATAAAAGAAACATCATTAGACAGTCTACTACTGAGGTGATAAATATGACAAAAGAGCCAGGAAAGAAAAAGTTTGATATGCCTAACCAGGCTAATACCGATGGGGACATTGGTGTTCAAAATGGATTAAGAGCAAATTATCCATTTGATTATTTAAACAAGATGGTCGGGGATTCGGTTAAAGAACATAAAGAATTAGAGGCAGCTAATGAGATTATTGCGGAGAAGGAAATTGGACAGAGCTTTAATAACTCTTAGAATTTCGCTTATTAAAAGAAGCAGGAATAACGTATGGAAGTAGTGTGCAAATGGTAAATCACCCTTCATAAAAAGGTTAGGAACAGGATTTTATTGTGGATTTAGTTTTACTAAGAAAATTTCGTTTGAAGATATGGTTTCTATTACGTGAATATACAAAAAAACTCTGATTGGTTAATCAGAGTTTTTTTGTTGTTTATTACTTTCCTTTATTCATAGGCCTTATTAATGCTGTATAGACTACTCTACCTGTACCTAACTACCTCACCGTTCAAACCAAACTAATATCCCGTCTCCGAAGCCAGTAGTTCTTAATACGAACCCAAAATCCTCCACATCATCAGGTACAGTATAATCTAATACCGCATCCATCTTTCCTTTTAACCATTGATTTTCATCCCAGTCTTCTACTTCAAGTATTGTCACATTCTCCGGATAATATTTTTTCTCATCAACGATAATGGTAAATTCCCTCTTTGGTCGCATTAGATAGGACGTAAAAGGTGAATCCTCTATAACTTCGAAGGTAAATTCAATGGAAATATTCTTCATTCCTTCATCTGCTGGAGGTTGTTTACTTTCAACCTCTGTTGCACTATAAGATAGAATCCAGCTTCCCTTGTCGGTTGTATTTTCACCTTCATTTAATATCTCAAAGAAATTACCATCTACTTTGTCACTATACGTGAATGCATTGTTTTCTTCTGATTTATCCTGCTCAGTAGTGTCAACTGGTTGCCTTATCTCGGCCTCACCTTCTGTCGGACTAAACGCATACTCTACTTCAGCCGCCTTATCAGTAGTTTCAATATTTGGAGCCACCTTAATCATGGTAAATAAAAAGGTACCAACTAACATGACTGCTATTGAAGTAACTACCAACTTCATTCGTTTTTCAGTTACTTTACGATTCGAATAGTTTCCAACCATTCCCTGGTTTGGAACAATTCGCACAGCACGCTCTGCCGGGAATATAGTTCCAACTAAGCCGATTACGATTGGAATAACTCCTGTAGCCAAAATAAAGCCTATTTCTTCAGCTGGGAATTCTCCATATAATCCCCACATCAATACGAATGCAACTGAGAGACCAATAGCTGCTGCGAATAAACCACTGAACACACCTTCAGCTAGAACCAGTCTGCGTATATGCCAACCCTTCCATCCAATTGCTTGAAGTAATGAAATCTCTTCTCGTCTTTCCGAAATATTCTGCCATGTAATTTCAGCAGTAGTTAAAATAGCTATAATTAATGAAACGATAATCGCCACATAATGTGCTAGACCTATTTCTAATGCTATATATTCCCCAAGCATAGAGGTATACATAATCCCTCTTAATCGAAACGTAATATATAAGAATACCGCCAGAAGAGATGTTGGTAAAGCAATAGACGTTACCGAAAGAAGACTCCGTTTCCACTTCCCAATAAAATGATTAAATGCCATTCGATTAATCCCTCTTGCTCGAAATAATCGCTTGCTATTGCCGGATATCTCCCCTGAGCGCATCGCTTCATAAGGAAATATATTTCGTGTGAGTATCATTGGAATAACCGCACCAAGCACATAAATAATAAGCCCAAATAAACCAGTCCATAAGAATCGTGTAAACGTAATTGTTGTATCACTCGATATATGCACAAACCCAAGCATCATCCAGGAAATTATTGCTACAAATAAACCGATAATGCTAGATTCTATAAAAAGTAATCTACTTAACTGGCTTGGTCGCCAGCCAATTGAAAGTAATACAGCAAACTCCTTTCGTCTCGCCAGTAAATTAACAATTCCGGAAGCCCACACATAGACGATAGCTACTGCAATTACACTCCCAACAACCCCCGAAAAACCAATCTTTGTTTCTCTAAAAATAGAAATCGAGGAACCAATATTTACCCACGGTTGTTGAAACCATCCAAAATCACTTTCCTCATTTAATCCTGGGACAAATGTCAATGCCAATTGCGGTGATGATCCTAGTGTGATATCTGTAATCAACCCTGTTCTATTCTCAATTTCAGCAGCGACCTTCTCCAGGATTTCCTGACTCTCATCACTTAAATCCGTAACACCTGCGACTTTAATGCGAATTGCTGAGATTGGCTCATCCCCTAGTATTTTCTCAGCCGCTTCGATTGTCGTTAGCATTCCTGGTGGTTCCGTTAAAAAATTATTAGGATCTCCAACTGGCTTTAATTGTTTAGGAGGATTCACCGGATTCCCATCCTCATCCATCACAAACTCTGCAGTCGCAGGACGATACGTTTCCATAGGAAGCTCAGTAGTTGGATCCTTTGAAATTGTTAGTTCACTAGCATCATAGAAGCCAATCCAATTAGGTTTGATACTAGGATAATTAATGAATTCTTCTTCAATTAGAGCGGGTTCACGATAGGATTCCTGATTTCTATATCTTGGAACCACATCCTCTCCATTTTGAAATGGCACCACTTGATACGTATACGGCCATCTATCTGCATAGGGGCTCGCAATTTCCTGATATTCCAAAGGACTAGGTTTAAAAACCACTCCCGTTATATTGTCCGCTCCAGATTCACCATCCACATCCTCAGATTCCCCTTCAGATTCTATCGGAATCGCTTCACCAGTTTCCCAATCAACACCTGTATTTTCATTAATGAACTGACGAAAAGCCTCTTCCCCAGTATAAGTAAACGTCTCCACAACTTCCCCTTCGATAGAATCTAAATATTCATCCGCACCATTTTTCTTTACTTCTTCCATTACTTCATTTGCATTCTCTTCACTAATAGGGATATTTAAACGCTCAAATGTAATTGTTTCCACTTTATCTACAAATGTTTGTTGATTTACTATGACCGGAAATTCATGATGTCCTCCATTTATTGGATCATAATAATAGCTGTCAGACTCTTCAAAATACCTACTTGTCCCTAAAGGTATAATAGCCTCATCTAAACCAACTAGTTTTGCTTCCTGTTCCGGGTCAATTCCAGCTAAAAGAGAATAGGAGGTGACCGTTACATCTAAACTGGGAGCACCAGCACCGTACCCAAATTTATTGTAATAATCCCAATTAACATTAAGTGGGAAGTGTGAGGTCCCATTTTCAGTTATTTCATATATTCCATTATCTACAGTTGTTTCCATTACCTTTCTGTATATTCCAGGCTCCTCTATTTCCACATCGCCGTAATAAACATCATAGGATGCATAGCCAATCAAAGAAATCGGAGCCGCAACCGCTATGCCTGGAATATTCTTAATTGTTTCATACTGTTCAATACTAATACCACCACTTATACCGCTTAAGTAGTTTGGTTCTAATAACTTCTTATCCTCGGTCAAACTTCGAGTACCTTCTGGTCGAACAACAATATCATACGAAGCAGACCACCGCTGTTGCAGCGTATCCACGATAGTTCCTTTATTTGTTTCCGACAATCCAATTAAATAGGTAAGCCCCGCACTAATAATAAAAGCACCAACGATCAGTAAAATAAACCGTTCCTTCCTCCTCCACCAGTTCTGCCAGATAAAGCGAATCACGGTGTTACACCCACTTTATCCGAAAGCACAACACCATCTTTCATCGAAATAATGCGGTTTGCTTTGGCCGCAAGCGCTGGATCATGCGTTACAAATAGAACACCACAGCCCTCTTGATCATTAAGCTCTTTTAGTAAATCATATATCCGTTCTCCTGTTTCAGTGTCTAAGTTTCCAGTTGGCTCATCCGCAAGTAACCAGCTTGGTTTATGTACAATTGCACGTGCAATTGCTACTCGTTGTTGCTGTCCTCCCGATAATTGAGAAGGAAGTGAATTCATTTTATCCTGAAGCCCAACCTGTTCAAGGACTTCTTTTGCACGTTCTAATTTGTTGTATGGGACTTTTCTAGAGAATAATGGAGTAAGTACATTTTCTAATGCAGTTAAGGTAGGAAGTAGATGAAATTGTTGAAAGATGAATCCTATTTCTTGGAAGCGAAAGTCTGCAATTTTGCTTTTACTTTTCTTCAAAATTTCTTCACTGTCGTAAGTAATTACACCTTCACTGGGCTTGTCTAAAGTACCAATAAGACTTAATAATGTAGATTTACCAGAACCAGAAGGTCCAATAATGGCCGTGAATTCCCCTTTTTCAAAAGTTAAATCAATGTCTTTTAATGCCACCGTTTTCGTTCCATCACCTTTAAATGACTTTTCAACATGTCGACATACAATTTGTTGAATCAAATTTCTCCCCTTCTTCCATGGATAGTTTTTTCTCTATTTAGCATTACCTTACACTTTTGGAAAGTTGGCGTCAATGAATAATTTGAATATTCGTTCTGTTTCAAGGCAATTCTCCTCTCAACAAAAGAGACCCCACTCAGTGGAGTCTCTTGTTTACCTTCTTATTTAACCCTTTAAAACTTTTACTAAATCCGCCTTAAATCCCTCTCTATCAACCACTTCACAAACTCTCACATTCGGCTTCTTACCACTACGGTTATTAATATCAACCATATTATAGCCTCTAGTAATCTCGCCCTTTGTTTCCACATCCACATAATACAAATTCGACTTAGTCATTAGTTTTTCGTTAGCGGCAATTGCAACCAACAATGTATCTGGATGTGTTGTACCATTAATCTTATGTACTTCACGATTAAATCTAAGAACAACCCGATTGATATCCATGAAAAACTTCGAGCGATTCGTTCCTAATTTTTCAATATCCCGATGATCCTCATCTGCCATAACAGAGTACTGGGTACACATATCCCACCCGACCATTGTAATTGGAATACCAGAGTGGAGTACCATCTTAGCAGCTTCTGGATCAACATAGAAATTATATTCTGCTGCTGCGGTTATATTTCCTAGTGAATTGTTCGTGCCACCCATAATATAAATATAGGGAATATCCTTTACTATAGTTGGTTCTTTTTTTATTGCCATTGCAATATTTGTTAATGGAGCAATCGCTAATAACTCAATCTCACCTGGATTCGCTTTTACTGTTTCAATGATAAAATCCACCGCATGCTTTTCTTCCGGGCGTTGCTTCGCTTTTTCAAAGAAAGAGTCCCCCATTCCATCTCTGCCATGAACGTCTTCTACGGTTACATGTCCCTTTTGGTTACCTAAAATTGGCCCTTCATATCCTTTAAAAACTGGAACATAATAATCTGGATTAAATACTTGAATCGTATATAAAGCATTTTCAACCTCTTGATCAAAATCGACGTTCCCACCTGTAATGGTTATTCCTTCTACTTTGAAATGATGAAGTGCTGTTAGAATGGCAATCGTATCATCACCTGCTGTATCTGTATCAATAATCATTCTTCTCATCAGTCTTCCTCCTATGCCACCCATGGTTTAAGTACTCTTTCAACTCGTTCCATGCATTTGCTTAAAATCCTTATTTCATGCAATAATTATAAGCTACTTTCATTTTACAATGCTAGTTAATGATTTCAAATAGAAACTTAATTTCTGATTAAATCATACAAAAAGCACAACTCCTAAGAATTGCGCTCTAGTTTTTTATTCTTCCGCCATTGCCTCTGCTTTCGTCCTTTGAACAGTTCCATGTGGATGATGTGGTGGGGCATAGATTGTATAAAGCTTAAGTGGTTCACTACCCGTATTAGTAACATTATGCCATGTTCCCGCTGGTACCATGATAGCCGAGTCTTCCCTAATCTTTCTTTCAAAACTTAAATTATTTTGGCTCCTACCCATTTGAACAATTCCTCGACCTTCTTCAATACGAATAAATTGGTCCGTATCTGGGTGAATCTCTAAACCAATATCTCCCCCAACCGGAATACTCATTACTGTAACTTGGAGATGTTCTCCAGTCCATAAAGTTCTTCGGTAGTTCTTATTTTGTTCACTAGCGGCTTCAATATCTACTACAAATGGATTAGGACCATAATCTTTCCATTGAACCCTTGATTTCAGTTTTTCTGCTTGCCAATAACCCCATCTTACGTCAGGAGCTTGAGAGTATCCATTGTTTATATATTGCGGTATATAATAAGGGGGCGGATATGGATAACCATAAGGAATATAGTACATTTCTTTCATCCTTTCATAGAAATTCTAAACTATTCTATGCAAATGAGTAGGTAAATGTACATATTGGAAAAAAGGATAAGTTTATTATGAGTTCTTTACTTTCCACCCATCATAATATTCCGCTTCAATTCCTAATTTACCAGTGTTAATCCACTCCAAGGCTTTTAGCACTAATGGTGAGGCATTATCTTCGGTTATCACATTCTCCGTGACCCAAACAGCTCCAAGTGAATCTTGTCCATCAAATTGTTCAGGGGTGCTTATTTCCCCACCTACTTTTCTTACTAAGTAATATACAGCAATATGATGGACATGGGTATGGCCATTCCATTCCCAAGGAAGCACGAAATCAATGACACCAATATTTTTGATGATTTCAATTTCAATCCCGGTCTCTTCCTTGAACTCCCTTTTCATTGCCTCTGCAAGACTCTCTCCTTCTTCTAAACTACCACCTGGTAAATCAAAGCGATTCTTATATGGTCCACCATTTTTGTTGATAACCAAGACTTTATGACCCACCTCACAGATTCCATATACACCGAAGGCTTGATGGTACTTTTCATTATTTGACAAGTTAATCCCCCCAACGGGACAGAGGGACAGGTTTGTTGTCCCAGGGACAACAAACCTGTCCCTCTGTCCCAAATCTATGACCATTATAGTACTTAACACAATCAAATAATATCCAAACCATTGTGACTACCCAAATATCATCTAATAATCTAAATTTCTATTGACAAGTATCCCTTTTATCATAGAAAATGGTAACCATTACACAAGCAGGAGGAAACATATTTTGGATCAACGCGAACAGTTTACTACAAAATTGGGATTCATTTTAACAGCAGCCGGTTCTGCCATCGGACTTGGTGCAATTTGGAAGTTCCCTTACATTGCCGGTCAAAATGGTGGTGGCGCTTTTTTAATCATCTTTATTTTATTTACCATTATTCTTGGGCTTCCACTTCTTATGGCAGAATTTACAATTGGTAGAACTACACAACGAGACGCTATTACTTCTTTTAAACAAATAGCTCCAGGAACAAAGTGGCATTACATAGGAATCTTAGGTATGGTTACCTGTTTCATTCTATTATCCTTTTATAGTGTTATCGGTGGTTGGATAATCACCTACTTGATAAAAGTGATCACAGGTGGCTTGAACCATCTTGACAGCCAACAATATGCCACTGTATTTGAAGAAACCATCTCAAACCCCATTGGGAGTTTATCGGTTCAATTTGTGTTTATCGTATTCACTATTATTGTTGTAGCTAAAGGACTTCAAAAAGGAATTGAACGTGCAAGTACCATTATGATGCCAGCCTTAACGGTCCTATTTATCATTCTAGTAATCCGTTCTATAACGTTAGATGGTGCTTCAAATGGGATTTCTTTTTTATTTCAGCCTGATTGGTCAAAAGTTACATCAAAGACCATTTTGGAAGCAATGGGACAATCATTTTTCACACTCAGCATAGGCGTGTCAGTTATGATTACATATAGTTCTTATTTGCCCAAACAACAGAGTTTGCCTAAATCTGCATTGTCGATAGTTGGCATGAATGTTGCTATCGTACTTTTGGCAGGTCTAGCCATTTTCCCTGCTGTATTTTCATTTGGCCTTTCCCTTGATGCGGGTCCAGTACTACTATTCAATGTACTACCAACAATTTTTAGCCAATTACCGTTCGGCATGTTATTTTTTGTGGCCTTTCTTATCATATTTCTATTCGCTGCATTGACATCAGCCTTTTCCATGCTGGAAATCATCGTTTCTGTTATAGCCAAAGGGAACAAAGCGAAGCGAAGTAAAGCCTCGTGGATAATTGGTTTGTCAATTTTTATTTTTGGTATTCCTTCCGCATTGTCATATGGTCTTTTAAGTGACTTTACTTTATTTAACAAAACCTTTTTTGATATTGCGGATTTCACCGTAAGTAATATACTTATGCCCATTGGTTCATTACTGATGGCTATATTTGTTTCATTTAAAATGAAGAAGTCAGCTCTATTTGAAGAAATAAAACGTGGAAGTAAAATAAATCAAGCAGTCTTTCAAATTTGGTTTATCTTGATTCGTTATGTAGCTCCTATTTTAATCATTGCAGTAATGCTTGATGTTTTAGGAGTTTGGTAGAACAGAGGAACTGCTACGTTTATAAAAAGCACATGTAAGAGAGACACTTTCCTTTTACATGTGCTTTATTTGTTACTAGCAATACAGACCTTCAAGGATTCATCAATTCCCACTATAAATCCAGCAAAAACTCCCGTGTTTTTTGAAACATGATTCATGCTTCTACATCTAAAGGTGTTATGATTACAGATAATGTGTTACAAAATCCTTATTGGTCAAAGAACTATCTGTTTTCTAAGCGTGTACTTCAATAACTTTAGCTTTGAAATGATTACCAACATTCTTTTTAAGAAATCCATATAAAATAATAAAAAGGTAAGAAAAAGTTAAATAAAGAAGCTGGTTTTCATAATAGAAAACCAGCTTCTCACTCATATATTTAAGCTTCAACATCATAGCCTTGTTCTTCTATTGCTTCTTTCATGGCATCAACGTTTACTTTGGATTCATCAAAAGTAACATCTACAGAACCCGCTTCTAAATTTACTTCAGCTGCTGACACGCCATCTAACTTTTTTAATGCACCTTCAACGGACATTTTACAATGACCACATGTCATGCCTTGTACATTTAAAGTTTTCTCCATGTCTTTTCACCTCCTTTTATTTGGAGAATTGCTTTAAAACTTCCATTAATTCTTCGATTGTTTCTTTACCTTCACCTTGTCTAATCGCATCACTAACACAATGGTTTATGTGTCGTTCTGTAACAGCGAAACCAACATTCTTCAAAGCAGATTGAATCGCACTAATTTGTACAAGAATATCCACACAATATCGATCCTCTTCCACCATTTTCTGTATTCCACGAACCTGGCCTTCTATACGCTTTAAACGGTTAATCACTTTTTGCTTTTCATCTGGTGTTCTTGGTTTACTCGGGTGATCATGTAAGAATTTATCCAAATGAATCACTTCCTTTACCTTTTATTTTTATACTATACCCCCATAAGGTATATTTGTCAATAAAAGTACCTAGGAAATATTAAGGACAAGCCCCAGGAATAGACTCCTGAGGCTTCTTTCACTCTACGTTCTTAAAATTATCCACATACTTGTTTACAATACAAGTTTATATATGGGTTGCATATATATCACTTTAGGCGATTTTTATTTTACTGTTTTGCTGATCGGGTAAATAGAAGTACCAGTATAGCACCTACAAATGCTATGATACCACCCCAGAAAAATGCTTGCTGAAACCCTTCATTTAAGGCAACCACTAATGACCCAGCTGTATTAGAAGCAGTAGTTGCACCTGCAATAGCTACTATTACAGCGAGACCAACTGCAGATCCAATTTGGTAAAAAGTATTGTATAAACCAGATGCAATACCTGACCTTTCTGATTCGACTTCAGACACAGACGCCGTAGTAGCAGGTAAGTAAGCAAGCGCATTACCTAAAGAGGCTATTAACGAAGCAAGTAACACATTCGTCCAATAGTTCCCTTCTACTTGAGCAGTTTGCGAAAATAAGACAGCTCCAGCCCCAAGTAGAATGAATCCAGTAAACATAGTCTTTTTAATTCCGAATTTAGCCATCACTTTTTCCGCTACAAATATCATGAAAATAGCCATAAATATAGGCATAGGTAGCAATGCCATTGCCCCAACAAATGGAGAAAGCTGTAAAACCTGCTGCAAGTATAGAACAAGTATATAAACAAGCGGGAACCATGATGCTGCTATTAAGAAAACAGAAATATTTCCTATTGCAAGATTTGGGGTCCTAAATATATTGAGCGGTAAAAGTGGTTCTTTTTTCTTGGACTGTACCAAAATAAAAATCAGAAGCAAGACAGCACCAACAGCTAAGGGAACTATTGTACCTGCTGACTGCCAACCACTTTTCTCTGCAGTTACAATTCCATAAACAATTAGCATGGAAGAAACAGTAACTAAAATGGCCCCGATATAATCGACATTACCAGTTGCTTTACTCGCCGACTTTTGTAAAAGTTTTGGAGACAAGATAAGTACGATAATTCCAAGCGGAACATAAATAAATAATGTCCAGCGCCAACCTAGTATTTGTGTAATAACACCACCGAAAACGATACCTAATGCTCCACCGGCTGCCCCAGATAGTCCCCAGAAAGCAAGTGCTTTACCCATTTCTTTAGCATTGGAAGAAAAGAGTAGCATAATTAGGGATAGTGCAGCTGGTGCTATGAAAGCAGAGCCTAATCCTTGAATTCCCCGTGCTACGTTTAAACTCATTTCACTCCATGCTAATCCTGCAAACAAGGATGATACAACTAGAATAATGACGCCTAAATTAAATATACGTCGATTTCCGAATAAATCTGCTAACCTTCCACCCAATAATAGAAATCCTCCAAATATAATAAGAAAGGCACTCATGACCCATTGTAAACTTTCTTGACTATATCCGAGTGCTTCCTTAATAGATGGTAGTGCAATCTGAATAATTGCAGCATCCATCATTACAAGGAAATTCGCAAAGCACAACAAAGCTAGTGCTTTCCAACGCTTAGGATCGGGTTGCGAAATAGACTGTGCATGTGTTGACATATTGATATTACCTCCAGTTTTGAATGTTAATTTTGTTTAGATATTCAATGATGGCCAAATCAAGTAAAAGATGAATTATTTTCTTATCACAACAATATAAAGAGCTTTACATTTACATATGAATTGACCCTTGCCGACCCTCTTCAAAACGTCTCCCATTTTTTTTCGAAAATAGGCAGCAATGATCTCATCAACGGTATCGCTCAACTCTTCTGGTGTTAAATTCTCCACTCCAACTTTCTCATTCGTTCCTTAATTCCAGCAATTTCTTCTCGCTAATCACAAACACCATACAGAGGTAGGGTATATAAACTATCAAAAATGTTGGATAATACTCTTTACCAAGAATTTATCACACGTTGTGCAAGTACTAACGTTCTCTACAGGCTTACCACCAGTTGTTGGGGAATAGGAAACGGCATAAGCAATTTTCTCAAATGCACCGCTTAAAACAAAAGCTAGCATTAAAGGAACAAATCTTAAATAACTTTTTATTTTTCATTATCCCTTTCCTATACTCAACTAAATTAAATGTTGCAACGATTAGATTCCAAAACCCAGAAAGGAGGAAATCAGCAGTTCAGCCAATATCTCCTTTCTGATTCATATAAACTATCCAACTTGTATTAGCTTTTTAATTTTCTCTTTATCCTGCCATCCCGTCATCCTTTTTGACTTTCTTTTCATGCCTAAAATCTTAGCCTCAGAAAATACAAATCCGGGAACAATTCCGCTTCCTGTTAGCTTTTTCAAGAATTTCTTTAAGTCTTTGCAATCCGAGCAAGTAGGTCGCGTATAGATTTCCAGATGATATTTTGCCATCTGTCAAATCGACCTTCTTTCGATTATTATGACTTTGCTTATTCTGCTACTTCTATAATAAACGAATAGACGTGTACATTATTATCAAACTTAAATTCTGCCCAGATTTTGTACATACCTGGCTTAGAGAAATATGCATTAAAGGTGGTTGTATCATCTGAAGCTGGGTGAACATGAATATATTGTTCAACACCCTCATCCAAAATCACTACATGACCTAAAGCACCTAGATAATGATCTGGAGTTTCTCCATGTAAATCAAAAACCAAAGGGACTTCATCTCCGACCCTAGCAATAACATCCTCTAAAGTGACAGTTTTCCCATCAATTTCTTTTATCCAATTATCCTCACTCTCTAGACTTGCTTTATCCGTTTCACTTGTTCCAACTTGCACAGGGTTTGGAGAGATCTGGTATGCCTTATTAACAGGTGTAATATCAACAAAAGCTTGATAGGTGCCATCATTTAAAGATTGACTTACGGCATAAGTTCCTTCTTGTTCCTGCTCCGGGTGTAAATGATAGTACTCCTCCAGATTATTGGAAACCATGATGAAGTGCATCTTTGCTTCATGTTCGAAAGCCAGTTCAGGTATTGCACCTGTATTATCCTTTAATTTGATGAAAATTTTCCCATCATTGTACGTTACATTTGTCTTAACCTCTGATTCAACGTGATGATCATGATTATGATGGTGACTATGATCCATTATCCCTACCTCCTTTTGAACTTCTGAATTTTTATTTGTTATAGTCTTCTAATTTCACACTTTGAAACGGTTTATCTACAGTAATTAATCTATTTTCTAGGGTAACCAACAGCATATACAAAATACGTAAGGAACTCTCATTTCTTTATTGACCCTAGTAGCAAAGTCTCGATTCATTTTAGCTAATCGTTCCCTTATATACTATACAGGGGTATATTTTTATCAAAAAAAGAGATCCTGCTTTAGAAGCAAGGCCATCCTTCTTAGGCAACATCGTAGCCTAGTTCTTCAATAACTTCTGTAATATCTTTCAAGTCCACCTTTTCTGGATCAAAGGTTATGTCTACTTTCCCATCTTGCAAATGAACTTTTACGGTTTCTACACCGTTCAGTTCCTCCACACTTCCTTCAATAGAATTTACGCAATGTCCACAAGACATACCTTGTACGTGTTTTATTTGTCATATCATTACCTCCTGTTTTCTAATCCCTTTTCATATTACCATACCCCTGTTGGGTATTGTCAAGCAGAAAAAATACTTCTTTATCTTAGAGTTAGTTGTCATGCATTCCAAATTGATTTTGGATCATTTTTCTCTAAACATTCTATAACACAAATGTTTATATAACTTTCCAAAAGTAACCGTGAAACGAAATACAATCTGATTGCGCAGCAGACATTTGATTTAAGATATTGTTACAGTGGGGGTATATGATTGAATATAACCTGACCAATTCAACAGGTTATGTATACCTCTCTTTAATATCTTTCACACTTCTTCAATATTTTGTTCATATCCAATCAGGAAATTGGGTTTGTTTATGAACCTATCAGCGATTTATATTTAGGTTAAACACCGTTAATGGCTAACTTCTGCCTTTTTTCTTTTTCAATAAAGTAATTGCCAGTGTACCGATAAAAATTAAAGACCACCAAATCACTTTTAAAAGCTTCAATATAATCCGCTCCTTCTTCTTTTGCTCCATATCCTAAAATACAAAAAGTTGGAACATTCTTGTACCGGTTGTTGATTAGCCTTAATCTGTGCAGGGTATTCAACAACCGTTTGCCGCTTTAACTATCATCATCTTACTTTTAACTATGATCCTTAGTGATGATGATGGTGATGATGTGACGGTTCGTTTTTTATTTGACAAAGAATTGAATTGTCATGTTTATGTGCTCCTGTCTCTAGTTGAATCGTTACATGCATAATTCCTTTATGCTCAAGGTCGTGTTCAATCTTTCGTAAAACATTCTCACTTTCTGCTACCGTTAGCTGATCATCGACTACAGCATGGCAAGAAAGTGCATTTAGTCCACTAGTAATTGTCCAGACATGTAAATCATGAATGCTATGAATCCCGTTAATTTTTTCAATGGTTTGAATAACATCATTAACGTCGACATTTTGTGGTGTTCCTTCCATTAGAACATGAATAGCGGCCTTAGTCACATGGAAGCCGCTTCTTAATACAAGAATGGCGACAATAACACTCGCAAGTGGATCTGCCCAACCCCAGCCAAAGAACATAATAAGCAGTGCAGCAACAATCGCACCAATAGATCCAAGCATATCACTTATTACATGTAAATAAGCCCCACGCATGTTTAAATTTCCCTCTACATCCGCACCACGTAGCATAATCCACGCAACGAGAGCATTAATAGCTAGGCCAATGATACTGATAGTCAACATTCCTGATGTTGCGACTTCAGAAGGGTTTACGAAACGCCCAATTGCTTCATAGAAAATAAACAAAGCAATTACAATTAACGTCACACCATTTAATACAGAAGCTAAAATCTCAAATCGTTTGTAGCCAAAGGTCTTACTTTGACTCGCTACCCTTTCTCCTAATTTAAACGCAATTAAAGCAATCGCTAGTGAAATAGCGTCACTTAGCATGTGACCCGCATCTGCCAAAAGGGCAAGACTATTGGTTAAATAGCCCCCCACCGCTTCTACAATCATATAAATTGTAATGATTAAAAATGATATTAATAACATTTTTTTATTTGCTCCATGTGTATGGTCGTGTCCATGGTCATGTCCCATTATAAGCCCCCCAATATTCTTATATTTATATGTATGCATATAACAATATTTTTAACATCACTTACTATTATTTATAAATAAGTAAGTAAAATTCAATCGCCCGCAAGTACAAGCCTTCTAAACTCTAATATATTTAATTAATTGAAGTAGCTATCTTTCATTATTTGTTTTTCCTCTGGGGATAAATTAAGCACAGTTCTATTTATTTACATTCTTATATATTTCTATAACTGGTATTTAAAATTGCTTGCCACTTACTTAAATAAGTAAAACTAACTGTGACAAGCATGCTCTATCATTTGTTGCAAAAGAAGCATTACGTGAGCATCATCGTGGGAATAGTAAAGTGTTGTTCCCTCGCGACGGTATTTCACAAGCCTTAAGTTTTTCAAAAATCGCAATTGATGAGATACAGTAGATTGTCGGATATTCAAACTATCTGCAATTTCGTTTACAGAACACTCTTTTTTAAAAAGCAAATTAAGAATTCGGATTCTTGTGGGATCACCTAATGCTTTAAAGGTTTGTGACACGATAAATATTGTTTCGCTATCTAAATCCTGAGTAGGGCCATTCTCGTTTTTAAAGTCTTCCATTTTATTCCTAACCTCCCTGCATCATTTCGTACAATTATAAATAATAATTAGAAAATCAATCCCTTTATATGAATACATTAACATATATGCATTTAAGGCGCAATTATATTTACTTTCAATGACTTCCACGACTTCGACATGTCTGGAACATCAAAATCAACAGCCTACTCTTGCAAAGATTCCAAGTCATCTTTCTCGGCATTGTTAACTGAACATTCAACAAAAGTGTATTAGTGTATATTATCTTAATCAGTTTTCAATACCAAAAAGACTTGCTAAATTTTTATCATGGATATAACTTGTATAAGCTATATATTAAAAATCCCCTATTGGAGATGTAAGAACATTCTTGTTCTTCTATCTCCAATAGGAGCACAAAATTAAAACTCTAAATAAGGGAAATTAAAAAAATTAACATTTATTAATAAACACTTTTACATTAATATTACTCATTTCCCCATGTTTTTAATATGAAATGTTTTACGTTAAAGGATCTCCCCATTCGAAGCAATTACTTTCTTATACCAATCAAACGATTTCTTCTTGGTTCTTTTTAGAGTACCATTTCCTAAATTATCCCGATCAACGTAGATAAATCCATAACGCTTTTTCATTTCCCCAGAGCCTGCACTTACAATATCAATACAGCCCCACATGGTGTAACCCATTACTGGTACACCATCAAGGTCAATCGCATCCTTCATTGCTTTCATATGATCTGTTAAATAATTGATTCGTTCATCATCATTGATATTTCCTTCTGAATCTGGTATATCATTTACTCCCAAGCCATTCTCTACTACGAATAAAGGTTTTTGATATCTGTCATATAACTCAACTAATATTACTCTCATACCTACAGGATCAATTTGCCATCCCCACTCAGATGATGGTAAATATGGATTTTTTACAGAATCAAAAACATTACCAGTTGTTTGCTCAGCTATTTCAGGATTAGCTGTTCCGACACGAGACATATAATATGAAAAAGAAATAAAATCAACCGTATTCTCTTTTAATATCTCTATATCTTCTTCCTCAAAATCAACTTGGATCCCTTCTCTTTCGAATTTTCTAAGCATATAACTTGGATATTCTCCTCTTGCTTGGACATCCGAAAAGAAATAGTCTTCTCTATCTCTTAATTGACTCACAAGAACATCATTCGGATCACAGCTATATGGATAGTGCTTTCCTCCAGCTAACATGCAACCTACTTGATTTTCTGAGTCAATTTCATGAGCAATTTTTACCGCTAAGGCGTTAGCAACCAATTCGTGATGAGCTGCTTGATACTTCACTCGTTCTGCTTCTTTTTCATCTAAATCACCAATATATAGACCCGCCCCCATAAAAGGTGCGTGTAGAATCATATTGATTTCATTAAAGACCAACCAATATTTCACTAACCCTTTATATCTCGTAAGAATTGTCCGGCAATACTTTTCAAAAAAGCCTATCATCTCTCGACTGCGCCATGATCCGTATTTTTCAACTAGATACATCGGAACATCAAAATGAGAAATTGTTACAAGTGGTTCAATATTGTATTTCTTACACTCTTTGAAAACATCTTCATAGTATTTCAAACCTTTCTCATTCGGCATTTCTTCATCACCATTTGGAAAGATCCTTGTCCAAGAAATTGACATCCGATATGTTTTAAAACCCATTTCTGCAAACAAAGCCATATCTTCTTTGTAACGATGATACCCATCAATCGCATTCATTGCTGGATAGAAATATCCATCTTGAAAGTCAAACATCTTTTTCTCACCGCAAACCACCGCTCTTCTATCTTCTCCTGCTGGCAATAAATCAACGTTTGCTAAGCCTCGTCCATCTACATTATATGCCCCTTCATATTGATTGGCCGCAGTTGCGCCACCCCATAAGAAATTCTTTGGAAATCCCATAATTATCCTCCTTAAGATTCGATTTTAATAATTGGTTGCAGTTTTTTAACTTCTAAATTATTTTCAATAATACTTGAAACATGCTTGTTTGTTTCAGATTGATTAGTAATAACAATTGGGGTTGTAATATCGTAGCCTTGTGATTGAATATATGGAATATCAAACTCTAGTAAGAGGTCCCCAACCTTTACTTGATCCCCATCATTAACCTTTGGAGTAAACCCTTCTCCATCTAATTTAACCGTATCCAATCCTACATGAATTAGAATTTCATCTCCGTTCTCCGATAATAGTCCAATCGCATGACCAGTCTTAAACATTACTTTAATCGTGCCGTTAACTGGGGAATAGACCTTTCCGATAGATGGAACAATAGCCAGACCATCTCCTAATAGCTTTTTAGAAAATGTTGCATCTTTCACTTCTTCAATTGAAATGGCTTTCCCTTCCATCGGTGATAACAATTCATTCACTTGCGTTGAGGCACTGTTATTATTTGTTGTTTTATTTTTCCTTAAGTCTTTAAACCCTAATACAAATACCATTATAAACGCAACGATAGAAGCGATAACTGCTACAATAATTGCATTAATTAAATTAGCAGCTCCTTCTGGAGAGATAAATTGAATCATTGATACAATACCTGGACTGGCAAAAGCAAACGACTTTACATTCAATATCCCTACAAATATCCCAGCAACGCCTGATCCAATCATTCCGGCAACTAACGGTCTTTTAAGCCTGATAAGCACCCCGAACAATCCAGGTTCTGTAATTCCGGCGATACTCGCTGAAATCCCTGAAGTCCATGCAATAGATTTTAGATCTTTGCTTTTTGACTTTATCCCAACTGCGAGACAAGCTGCTCCCATCGCAAAATTATTTGCCAGCATCATCGGCATTAAAAATGAGTCAAAGCCCAGTGCTGCATGACTGGAAAATGCAATAGGGTTAAGAGCATGATGCATTCCTGTCATAATGATTAATGGCATAAAAGCAGATAGAATTGCTTTGGTAAGCCATGGAACATATTCCGAAGTGACCTGAGCTACATATGACAGACCTTCTCCAATAATTGCACCAAGCGGGGCAAAAACAATAAGAACTATTGGGATCGTGAAAATTAATCCTAACAATGGTCTAAAAATTGCTTTTGTCCATCCCGGGGTAATTTTATCAACAAATTTTAAAACCAGTTTTAATATCCAGACAGCAAATAACGGCGGAACAACAGCATTAGCATAGTTGGCAGAATAAATTGGTATTCCCAAAAACGCCAATCCTTCCCCGGTCATCGCTTCAATAAGCAAAGGATGAATTAAAATGGAAGATACTACAATAGCAAGAACAACATCTGTATTTAATTTCCTTGCTGCAGTATAGGCTATAATTACAGGTAAGAAATAGAATCCAGTATCACCGATTATATTTAAAACCTCATGCGTCTGTGTATTTTCCATTCCTGCCAATACCAAAATCACAGCAACAAGTTTTACCATACCGGCACCAATAATTGCTGGAAGGGCAGCTACTAAAGAGCCAGAAACATAATCAAAAATTGAGGCAAAATAACCCTTTAGACCTTTCTGTTTCGAAGACTTATTCTGTTCCCCTTCGCCAGTTGTATTACGTACGTTATTGGGGAATGCTTGAAAGACATCAGCGACATCTCCTCCAATAATAATCTGATACTGTCCTGCCTGTTTCATTACGCCTTTAACACCTTGTATATTTTCTACAGATATATCATCAGCTTTCAATTCATCTTTTAAAACAAACCGCAATCTAGACATACAATGTGTGGCAGACTCTATATTTTCTTCTCCGCCAATTTTTTGGATAATCTCATCGGCTATCTTCTTGTACTTCATTTTCTTTTACTCCTTTAAATAAAAAAGACCCAAACTCCTAGAAAATAAGAGTTGGGTCTAGCTCGATTTATTCGATAACAATCCCATTTATTTATCATTTATAACACGATTAATATGAATAGTAATATAGGCTAACTCAGCTGTAGTTAGCTTATGTCTAGTTTCATCAAAAACATATTCACTGATTTTAAGCGCGCAATTATATTCTTTAGGATAACTGTGACGGATCATAGAAAACAACTCAATATTCTCGTCAGGAAGAGAGCGGTTCAACGTAATTCGTTGCACAAAAAATTTCAAATGCGTTAACAACCGTTCGTAAGCAAGGCTTTCTTCAGAAAACTCCGTATTGAAGGTGTACTGAATAATGCTTAACACTTGTTTAATAATTTTGGTCATTCCTACCGTATTATCCATGGTATTATCCATCTCAGCATTAACAATATGCAATGCTATTGTTATGGCTTCATCTATAGGAAGCTGGATTTTTAATCTTCTTGAAATAATTTCCAAAGCTTCTTTTCCTATAAGGTATTCATGATGGTAAAAGTGTTTTACTTCCCAAGCAAGTGCATTTCTAAAATCAAGACCTTTTTCATGTCTTTCAATAGCAAAGTGAAGATGATCCATTAGTGAAATATATATACTATCGCTTAATTTTTTCCCCAGAGACAACTTAGCATATGATACTATTTCATTAATAGCTTGCATTTCTTCCAATGGTATATCTTGCAGTAACAGCTTAAATCTATCAACATTACTTGGGTTATCTAGAGTATATATTTTTTCGATTTGTTTCGGATCTATCTCTTGGCCAATTTCTTTTTTAAACCCTATGCCCTTCCCCATAATTACAACTTCATTTTCGTTTTGTACGGATGTTACAATATTATTGTTTATTATTCTTATAATCTCCATCACAATCCTCCTTTCCGATGTTTTAGCAAAAAAAAATAGTTATCCCCAACATAAGAAAGTTGGACATAACCGGGTCAAGCTTACTTACGTAATGACTATCCCTACATTATATCGTAGTAACACTATTAAGCTTTAGTCTTGCCCACCTAAGGTAACAATCTAAACAAATTTTAACACGCTTACATTAGAAAATCAAGAAGTTGCTAAATTCAAAGTAACAGGATATGAAAATCATACTACATTTGTAACCCTTCACTCACTTTTTAAGTACTTTTAACCCTTGCTAGCAGAACAACCTAACCCCAGGTTAAAAATACTAATTACAAATTTAATTTAAAAAATATTTCCTCTAACAATGACTAAAAGTAAAACTTGCTTTTATATCGATTAAATTTTAAGCAAAGAAAAATCCGAACGAATTCACATTTTTATGTATCTCCTTATCGCCTATGTCTATTCTTTTACAAGCTAGAAATTAATCAAGAAAATCTGTTAATCGTTTACTGCGGCATGGATGTCTTAATTTACGTAACGCTTTTGCTTCAATTTGGCGGATCCTCTCCCTTGTTACACCGAATATATCGCCAAGTTCTTCTAAAGTTCTCTTTCTTCCGTCATCTAATCCAAATCGAAGACGGAGAATATTTTCTTCCCGGTCGGAAAGTGTATCTAGTATGTCCTCTAACAGTTCTTTTAACGTTTCAAAAACTGCGTAATCTGAGGGGCTTCTTGGTCCTCGATAAAGTCACCTAAATACGAATTATCTTCTCCACCGATTGGCATTTCCAGGGACAGTGGTTCTTCAGCAATTTTGAGAATGTCTTGCATTCTTTCTGGGCTTATTTCCATTTCTTCACCAATTTCTAAGGGTGTTGGTTCACGACCTAAATCCTGCAATAAAGAACGTTGAACACGGATTATTTTATTGATTATTTCTACCATGTGTACTGGAATTCGAATGGTACGAGCTTGATCAGCAATGGCACGTGTTATAGCTTGTTTAATCCACCAAGTTGCATAGGTACTGAATCTATAGCCTTTTCGGTGGTCAAATTTCTCAACAGCTCTAAATATACCTATATTTCCTTCTTGAATTAATTCTAAGAAGACTATACCTCTCCCTACATAACGCTTTGCAATACTAACTACCAGACGAAGGTTTGCCTCAACTAGTTTTCTCTTAGCTTTTATGTCTCCGTCTTCGATTAAGGAAGCTAGCTCAATTTCTTCTGCTGCAGATAGCAAATCTATTTTGCCAATTTCACTTAAATACAATCGAACGGGATCATCCATCTTAACTGATTTTTCTTTTTCTTGCTCCAAGGTAGTTCCGGTTCTATCATTTGGATAGTTTTTTGTTCGATCATGGGGTTCCCCCTCCTTCCAGGTTGTTAAGTTTTAATTAATAATATAGATAAAACGAATATTCTTTTTGATTTGAGCCCGTTCTTGCATATAGTAAGTGGCTTTTTCAACCATATATAAACCCCAACAAAACAATATTTCCTTGTTTCAAATTCCCTGTTGCTTCATGTTCATAAATACTTTTTTCATACCGTACAGCCCCTTTTAAAGATGAACTTCACAAAATGATGTAGCTTAACACTTATATTTTTTACCATCAAGCCGTCTTTTGGGTTATTCATTCATGTATTGGATGAATGGGAAAATGAATGGATGGAGCAATGGGAGGACCAAAAAAAGCAATATTCTACTACAATTGATCAACTGTACGGAATTGCAAAACACTTTGTTATCAATGATTATAACCATCCGCTGACAAATGTGGCCGATGAATTTTTTTGTCATGAAAAGTCTAATACTTTAGTACAGAATCAGCTTTATAAAACGATTAACATTAGAATTTCTTATAGTCAAAAGCTATTATCAGAAGGAATGCAATCAGGAGAATTCAAATCAGATGATTCGCTATTATTAGCAAAGATCTTTGACACCCTGTTATACGGACTAAATAATATTTGTAGAGACTTAAATATGGACGACACCCTCGAACTATATAAGAAAGCCATCGATACTTTTCTATTTGGTATTGCTTCTTCTAAGCAGGTTAATCCACCCGATAAGAACTAGAAATGAATTATATTCTATTTAACAAGTGAATTGAATTACTACTCCCTGTAGATATGTCAAGAGTAGCAAATACACAAAGTTACTTGTCATAAATAGAAAAGGATAAAAGTACGAAAAACCATTTCTAAATAACTTGGTTTTTCGTACTTTTATTAATGACTATGGCCGCGATGATGTGGGGGTACGTTTTTTATTTTACAAAGAATAGAATTGTCATGTTTATGCGCTGCTGTTTCCAGTTGAATCGCTACATGCATAATCTCTTTATGCTCAAAATCATGTTCAATTTTGCGTAACATATTCTTACTTTCTGTAATCGTTAGCTAACCATCGACAATTACATGGCAAGAAAGTGCATTTAGTCCACTAGTAATTATCCAGATGTGCAAATCATGAATGCTATAAATCCCTTTTACTTTACCCATCAAATGCAGAAAACTTACGAGGTTGAGAGCCGCTACTGGAACAGCCCATACTCTAAAGAATAGAGTCATATCCTAATATTCAATAGAAAAGAAGGTTATTCGTTATTCATAACGGATTCCATTGGAAATTTCCCCCAAAACAGACCAATTTAATATTCGAATAGAATCTTTATCTTTTTTAATAATTTTCCTTTGGCATAGCGAATTAATAACTCGATTTAGATGTCGATATGTCGTGCCAAGTAAATCTGCAATCTCTTTAATATTGGAAGTCCTTAGTTCTATTCCAAAATTATTGTCAGGCTCAGGTGATATCGTGGACATTAGGAAACTTGCAAATTTGTTTTCCACAGATGCCAATAAATTGACACGAGATGCTGTGGTGCAAGTTTGAAGTTTATAACTTACATGTTCTAAAAGTGTTTGCAAAAACATCGGGTTATTCATTTCATGTTGTTTTATGTAATCAAAAGGTAATCCGATTAATAAGCATTCGTTAACTGCTTTAACCTGTGACTGGACAGGAACGTCTCGAATTAGTTCAATATCACCAATAATGGAGAAAGGTTGGACAAATCGTAGTAAAAGTGATTTTCCGGTTTCAACACTAGACGTTACTTTCGCTTTTCCTTCCACTAAAAACAATAGTGATTTCAGTTCATTTCCTTCTAGTAAAATTATTTCATCTTGTTCATATTGCTGCAATGTAAATGGAAGTGGTCTTTTCTGGTTAAATATTTGCTCAATACTATGTTCTCTTAATTTTGATTGAAGTAACTTCAAGTCTTGAATAAATTTCATATAAAAACTCCCTCCTTTTAGGACATATGTCCTTTTCATTATAAGATTAACTGATATGATAAGGACAATAAAATATTTGTAGGAGTGTCATAAAATGAAATTTGTGTTCGATTTAGATGGGACAATTTGCTTTAACGGTAAGCCAGTTTCTGAAAAGATACTAGTATCATTAGAAACGCTAGTTGCACATGGGCATGAAGTCATATTTGCTTCAGCTAGACCGATTCGTGATTTACTTCCTGTCTTACATGAGCGTTTTCATGCATACCCAATGATTGGTGGAAATGGATCTTTAATCTCAAAGAATGGTAGTATAATTTCATTCCGACTCTTTTACCGATTCCCAAATTGACTCCATAAAATCTATTTTAGCTGAGTTTAAAGCTACGTACTTAATTGATGGGGAGTGGGATTATTCCTATACCGGTTCTCAAGATCATCCAATTTTAAATAATCTTGACCCGTTTAAATTAGCAAAATTGGTTGATTTAGATGTTCATAAATCAATTATTAAGATTCTGATTTTAACTTCTGATAACATGGAAGAACTTACTAAAAGAATATCCACCCTTGATGTAATAACACATACACATGGAGATGAAAATGTGCTTGATATAAGTCCAAAAAATATTCATAAATGGAGTGCTATAAGTAGGTTAGGAATAAAACAGGATGAATATATAGCATTTGGAAATGACGCTAACGATATTACAATGTTTATGAGTGCAAAGCATTCCGTAATGATTAGTTACCATAAGGATTTAGCCAAGTATGCTTCAGAAACAATTTCATTAGATGAGAATACAGAAGATATGATTGTTGAAAAACTAGATCAGCTTTCTCGCATTTACGATTATACAAGGAATTGTTGAGTTAAAGATAAAACCTTCTACAACTCTTTCGAAGTATAACGTAGAAGGTTTTTAATGCCTTACTTAGTAATTTTGTATATAAAGCTATTTGACAAGCACATTATATGCAGATAGAAGACAGTAAATGCGGAAGTGAGATCCGCCACCACTGATTCAACTTACAGCCCAGGCAAGCAGCACCGCTCTAATTTTTCTTCAGTTCTTTCCTAATTCTACAATCCTACTTTATTAGTTAAATTCCAAGCTACTTGTGAATTTCCTTCAAATGGAACCAGGCATCTAGTACCTCTTGCTCTTTTTTACGCGTTATACCTGTTTTTCTTTTTGAATCCTTTCTCGATTTTTCCCATTGATATACATCATGTATTGTTTCTTCAAGACGACGAAAGGAAAGCCCTGCGTCTAAAGCTTTTTTTACGCTTATACACATTTTCCACGGCTCAGTTTCTCCTTCTAACGGAAATTGTTCAGGAATCCATAACGGCATTTCCGTCCACGGCTGTATTTCATGTTCCAACACAAATTCTTCATCTACCCAGACAAATTCAGCATCGCTGTTTGTAACTACTTTACACGTGTTTAAAAGCTCTTCCATCGTCAATTCATAATCGGGACCTGTAACATTGAACGTTCCAGCTTTTCTTTTTTTCACCATATCAAACACCCATGTTGCTATATCTTTCACGTCGATTAGTTGAATTGGACGGTTCGGACTTCCAGGCACCATTATGTTTCCGCCTACTGCCACACGTTGAACCCAGTACGGGAGCCGATCCGTATAGTCAAACTGCCCGACAAGCTGACCTGCCCTGATATGCAACACCCGCCCCGGCCAATATTTCTCTGCTTCTGCTTCACATAGCACCTTCAAAGCACCGTAATGTTCATAAGGAGAAATTCTTCCTTCCTCAACGTTTTTCAATACGTCTTTCAATTGATCTGATGGCATTGACTGTAAATGATAGTCTTCTGCGATATTGAACGGAATCCAATCTTTATAAACGGAGATGCTTGAAATGTATGTATAATGTTCGATGCTAGTCCCGAGAACAGCTGCAATTTTGTTTATTTGGTGAGGAGCGAAGCCACATGTGTCCATTACAACATCCCATTTCCTGTTTTCGAGCTGTGATACATCTCCGTCCCTATCACCGTTGAGCTGTTCCACATCAGAAAACGCCTCTTTATTGGTCCCACGATTGAATAATGTGATTTCATGACCTCTTTTCAATCCTTCTTCTACCAAAGCTTTTCCTAAAAACCGAGTACCTCCCAATATAAGAACCTTCATACTTTTCCCCCATTCCTTTAATTGCCTACAATTACATTCAGGCCAGATTGTTGAAAAAAAGCTAATGACGATTGTTTAAGTAAACTACCCTGTTAGCATAATAACTTCTATTTCAATACTAGCATAATATTCCTAAAATTATTACAATTTCACAATAAGGAAAAGGTGACCTTCTTGGAGCAAATTCTTTAAGTATTGCACCAAATAGTTTAAGTAGAAAACTTCACAATCTCTTGACTCTATTCGAACAATGGCATAATATGCTTTCTAATCAATTCTATCCTATCCTTGGCACGTGGCATAAAGCGAGAAGCAATAGCAACTACCATTTCCTTTTTAGGGTTTATGAAAATTACATTTCCACCATCACCCAAAGCTGCATAGCAATCATCAACAATCCACCACAGGTAACCATATGACAACTCTCCCCATCGACTTTTTTCCTTTGTGCTTTCCTCTATCCATTTGGAAGATAGAATTTGATTACCGTTCCATACACCGCCACTTAAATATAACTGACCTACTTTAGCCATATCCCGTGGCGTTAAAGTAAGCCCCCAACCGGCGGTGTTTATACCTTTTGGGTCTGCTACCCAACCAGTTACATATTTATCCTTAAGAAAAGCGAAATGTTCTTCTTTATTTTGTATAAATGCATTATTAGGAGCTTTGATTTCAAGAGGTTTAAACAAGCTCTCTGTAGCGTAATCAATCACAGATTGACCAGTTGCATTTGTAAGAACACCTGATAAAATATGTGTGCCAACGGTAGAATATTTAAACTCTCCAATACCACCTTTTCCACCTAGCAAATCCAATGTAGCTTTTACCCAGTCATCACTTGTATAAATCTTTGTATATGGCTCTGACTTATATTTATATGGTGCAGTCATTGTCATCAAATTTTTTATGGTGACATTTTGTATTGTTTTTTCGCCACGCCTAACTGTGTAATCCGGAAAAAATTCTAATACTTTCTGTTCTATATTTTTAATATATTCTTTATTTATTGCAATACCAATAAGAACTGACATAATACTTTTTGTTACAGATGCTATATGCAATACATCCTCTTTGGTGTACCCATCAAAATATTTTTCATAAATCAAAGTATCTTTTTTTCTAATAGCAATACCTGCTATATTGGAATATTCTTTTTCTATTAAATCTTCAAAGTTAGAATTAGGATTATTATTCATTCTTACCTCCTTTTCGTATTGACACATTGACGTCAAATATATCAATCCATTCCTTTCGTTAAAATGAGTGATCAATATTGATGTAATAAAGAATAATTTATTATAAAATTATTTTCAATTCTTTGTTTACATATAAATAACAATGTGGGAAAATGATGATTCAATCACTCTTTCAATCGGAATATTGATTACTTTAGGTAGTGACTTTACTCCTTTTAATAATTAGCGATAAAAAGAGTACACAAAAAACTTATCCTCCTTTATCCATTTCTCAATTTTCTCGGATGTGGTATCCCGTTTTCTCTTAGCCGAAACATCATCCCCCTTATCACTTATTTTCTGTGTAATATATGGTGTATTTGTTTAAAAAGTATAAAAAGCTATCCCTGTTGGGATAGCTTTTTATTTGAAGTATTCTGTTTTCCTCAATTTTTGTTACTTATTTTCTTCATTGTAGTTCCCCTAATTCATGGCAAGTATTATCTCTAAAAAAGTATTATTTATTAATGGTAAGATCAGGTAGCCTAAATTTCTTAATCTTAATATACTGTTCGACTTTTTAGTCAGTTTCCAACTTTATTAGTATTGAGCGCCGGAATGTGGAATACCCGTATTCTTTTATTAGGCATAAGAAGAAGACGCTTAGTATAGCTTACCTTTGGTCAATATAATTGCTTTCCCACCTACCATAACTTTTGGATTATTCTTATTAATTAATTTTGTAATGATATTAGAAGGTCTGCCCATACTATACCCTTGAAGGAAAGTGTACTCTTGATTAAATTTATTTAATACGTGGTCAGTAAAAAGATAGTATGTTAATGCCCCATTTGAAGTGCCTGTTGCGGCTTCCTCATCAATACCATAGAGCGGGCAAAAGTTTCTACTTTCTGCTATTCCTTCTTTTGTATCAAGAGTAAATGCATGGACTCCCCCCACTTTATTGCTCTTTGTATATTCAGCAAGTGCTTTAAGATCGGGATTTAGAGCATACAGAGCATCCTTTGTTTTTATAGGAAGCATTATATCCCAAAGACCCGTGCTTACAGCTTGAGGAACAAGATTAAAATTTATATCGCCAATTTGACTCATGTTAATTTTAAATATGTCAGACAAAACATCATAATCATCAAAAACTCTTCCAAGCTTTGGTTCAGCTTGCTCCATCATTATAAATGATTGATATACTTCAACAGAAAGTGTGCCGGCGAGTGTTTTCATAAAATATGTATTGTTATCTTCAATAGCATGACTGTCCAAAAGGGCTTTGAAAGATGCAATAGTAGCATGTCCACAAAGTTCAACTTGTGAAGTCGGTGTGAAAAACTTTATTTCAAAATTTTTATCGTTTATTTTTTTGATAAATGCTGTTTCTGAAAAGCGAACTTCTGCAGCAAATTTCTGCATAAACCCTTCGTTCAAATTTTCATGGATTACTACTCCTGCTGGATTCCCTCCAAATTTTGTTTCTGTAAAAGCATCAATTACATAATATAACAATTTTAATTCTCCCTTTGTTATTAGTTTAAAGTATCCCCTTTGCTTAACTAAAAAATATTTTCGATTTTCTAAGCATTTTGCAATAATTACTCTACAACCCATTAGTTGAAGATTAATTAACTCGATTGCTTGTTAAAAATACTTTCCCTTTAGTTATTTTAGAAGATTCCATAATATCAATAGCCTTATTCACATCCGACAAATCATATTTAGAATCTACCATCATCAAGCGTAAATTTTTATTAGCTACTAGCCTTATTAAATGATTGAAAGTTTCTTTCCATTTATCTGCTGAGACATTTTTATTCCATTTTCGTAAATGGAATATATTCGCATTCACCTTTGCTTTATTTACAATGTCGGCCCAGTTAACTTGTATCCCTGATAAAAGACCAATAGTTAAAAAGTTCCCATTAGTGCGGACACTAAAAGCCAAATCATTTCCAGACGAACCTCCAACGGAATCAATAGCAGCATTTGCACCTATTCCATTTGTTAATTCCATAACTGTTTCATAGAGAGAAGTTTGAGAGGTATCAATCACATAAGAAGCACCAAGATGAAGTAAGTCTTCTGTATATTTATTATTTCTAGTCACTGCAATTAATCGAAAACCTAAAATCTTCGATAATTGAGTAAAAATATGCCCAATAGCAGAGCCGCACGCATTAACCAATAAAACATCATCCGGTTTTAATCTCAATACTTCAGTACAAACAACCCATGCTGTAATTGGATTTATATACATTTGTGCTGCCGTAAAATCATCAATAGTATCAGGTATGCAAACTGCATATTCTGCTGATGTTTTAACGAATTCTTGCCATGTACCTTCCCCACGTAAAGGTAACACACGTTTACCAATAAGGTTTTTAGAAACTAAAGGACCTACATTTTCTACTATACCAACTCCTTCATATCCCGGAATATTTGGTAAAGAAATCCGGTGAGCATAAGATCCTCCTATCGGTATTAAGTCAGAGGGATTTATTGGGCGAGCTAACATACGAACAAGAACTTCATTATCTTTTGGTGATTCAATGGTTTTATATTCAACTTTTAGAACATCTTTAGGACTACCAAATTCGTAGAATTTAATACAATTTGCATCCAAAACTATTAGTCTCCTTCATTAAAGCAATTTTATTTAATTATATCACCTTCAACTAACAAGCTTTACCTTTACTTCCCAATGTGGCCCTGAGATTGAAGAAAATGAGCGCCTTTCCTTGCTACGTTTAAACTCTCGATTGTGGAATGTAAATATTTTAACCTTACTCAAGATAGCACTATTAGTTAAATAAGAACTTTTGAAATAACTAGTAATATTTAGGTAATAATAAACAAGACTAAATCAACGGAGGAAAAATATGAGTAAAAATGTTATCTTTTACAGCTTACGCATCAAATGTAAATGCTAAATTAACAGAAGAAGAAGCAGTACAAACTATTACAAAGGATTTTATCATATCATACTAAATTCAAGTAGATGGTTATAATTACATCTCTAATACGGAAATTGCACCAAATAAAGATAATCTAACTACTCAACAAAAATATTTATTATATATTTTAATAAATATTGCTGAGTCACAGTATTGGTGGAGATTGGTCTCCAGTATTCTATCTGAATAAAGAAAGAAAAAAGGGAAATGTACTGGAGAAAAAACTTAGTGGGATAAATAATTTATATTTAATGTCTTTTGATGATAAAAAGCAGAATTGGAAAATAACAAATAAGAGTAGTAAAAAGAGTACTGACTTACTTAGAAAGTGCGAATTAGTATAACAAGGAATAAGCAAATGCTTAATCCTTGTTAAATGTGCTTAGCTTGTTCCCTTAATTCAATAAAAAAGATGCCGCTGAACATCACCTTGTTCAAGAATATCAGAGATAAGAGTATATACATTAGGTGGGTATTCTGAAATGCGATGAACTAAATATAGATACCATTCCGTACCATATGTAACATAAACTTTGGATGGAATATCATCTTCCTTTAAAGTTTTTAACAAGTCTGATCGAACTCCATCTAACATTTCGACTTCAACATTCTGACTTTGTAAATATCCCTTTGCATTTAGATCCAACAATAAGTTTTCATCATGAGTAGCAATAGAAAGTGGATGGTCACTTTCTACACACATTGAAACAAATTCAATGTACCGTTTATTTAACTCTTCAGATCTAGGTATAAATATACCTTCAGGTTCTTGATAAGCCCCCTTTACTAAACGAATTCTACCCGGCATCTGCAATAACTCTTTAAGATCCGTCAAAGATCGATTTAGATGAACCTGCAATGTTATTCCAACGTTAGCGTATAACCTTGAAATGTCCCTATAAATGGATAAAATCTTATTCGTTTTTTGAGATTCCTCCATGCTAATCATTAATTGAATCTCATTTTCTTGCGCTACTCTTGCTAATTCTTCCAGATGGCTATACGCTAATGAATCAGTAATCATCATGCCTATATGTGAAAGATCAAAAGATACGGTTCCTTTTATTTGATTAGCCCCTAGTTCCTTAATTAATTCCTCAAATTCTTTCTTTGCAGACTTACACTCATGCTCAGATGTTGTATTTTCTCCAATGAATTCTAATGAAATCTGATATCCTTTGTTATACAAATAAGTGGCGCGCTCTATCCCTTCAGTTCGCGTTGTTCCCGCCACGAACCGGTTGGCGCCCTTCATTAAAAGTGTAAAAAGTTCTTTTGAGTTTTGAAGATAAGCTTTTATTTCTTGATTTCTTGCAATTGATTTTAATGCGTTGGATAATCGTTTTTCTTCATTAACCATAAAAATCACATCCCTTGTTCAAACATTTTTTAGTCTCTTCTCATTCTCATTCCCTAGTTTGGAAATGAATAGCTTTTCTTTCTAAGTAAAAATTACCATGTTAAAGTGGCCTAAAGTAGTGCCAATTAGCCGAATGTTTGATAGTACCAATTTAAAGGGGATCAATGGATGACATGTTTAACTACTGACAGGTCTTAACAAAATTTAAAAGAATTGCAAAAAAACAACTCAGTATATTTGAGTTGTTTTCTGTTTTGTTATAACGTTTCCTAAACTAAAACTACCCGTTACTTTATGTGTATTCCTTAACATTATTGTAATTCAAACGATTTTAATTCCTTTTTTTATTTAATAATGGACTCATCAGAATTAATAAGAATTATATTGATTTCTGAGTGTAAAGCACGGATTCCATCAACAGCATTACCCCTGCAGGGCCTGCCTTACCGGTAGCAACCCCACTAAGCACAAATATCCCCGCACCAACCATAGCACCGATTCCAATGGATGTTGAAGCACGAATTCCAAGAGTTCGAGTTAATTCCATCTTCAACACCTACCTTAAAAGGGACAGATTACCTGTCAACTTGTTAATCTTTTTACGATCACCGTATAAAGCAATACCCAAATAATGCAGATCTTCTCTTGTATAGGTAGCTATTTTCTGAATGTATTCTTCATAGTTATTGGTAGTTTGTGCAGCATTAGAAAAATAAACAACAAGCAAATCTTGAAATGCTTCAGAAGATATCTTCTGTTTTAATGCTTGTAAGTCTTCCCTCGTAGTTTTTAAAATGGGAAGAGGTATTGTTGTAATGCCGGTATGTATTTGACCCGAACCATCCACTACATCAGGACCTATAATTCCTTCAGCTCTTTTTCCTATCGTAAGGGCCAGAACAGCTGCGGTATTAGCTAAATAACCCAACGGCAGTTCGGAATCAATCAATAAAACACATTTAATCTCATTACTTTGTTGGCTCACTTAAATTCCTCCAATTTTTTAAAATGAATCTATTTGGATGTATTAAAATTACCATATTAAAATGGTCTAAAGTAGTACCAATAATATGAATGTTTTATAGTACCAATTTTTCAAGGAGATTAAATAGATGGCATGGTTAATGATTGACCGTTCACTAAAGATACCGTTAATACGACAGATTTATCAACAATTGAGAACAAAAATATTAAATGGTGAGCTTTCGGCAGGATATCGTCTTCCTTCCACCCGGCAATTAGCAGAAGAACTGGAAGTTTCTCGTAATGTTGTTTTGGAAGCTTATGATCAATTACTTGCTGAAGGTTTTTTAGAAGGACATCAAGGTGCAGGAACATTTGTAGCAGCAGGAGCTTATTTAAAAAAGACAGAAATGAATACTCCTTTTATGTTGGAAAATAACTCGCCAAAGAAAAATGACAATATGATTGATTTTCGTTCCGGTATCCCAGCATTGAACTTATTTCCAAGAAAACAATGGGGAAACTTAGCGAAACGTGTAAGCATTGATACCGATCATGCCCTATTTGGGTATGATTCACCGGAAGGGCGTATAGAGTTAAGAACCGTATTATCAGACTATTTACTTCGAACAAGAGGTGTGGAATGCCACCCTGAACAATTAGTCATTACAACTGGAGCTACTCAAGCATTGACATTAATAGCTAAATTGCTTATTTCAGCAAATGACAAAGTAATCATCGAGGATCCAATTACACATGAAATTCAAACAATCTTTCAATCATATGGGGCCTCCCTTCTCCCTATCAGAGTTGATGAAAATGGAATGGATACAAACCAAATACCTCACGAATTAAAACCAGCGTTTATCTTTGTCACACCATCTCATCAGTTTCCTATCGGAGGAACTTTACCAATTCAAAGGAGGATTCAACTAATCGAATTTGCCAGAAAAGTGGACAGTTATATCGTTGAAGATGATTATGATAGTGAATTTCGATATGAAGGCCCTTCTATCAGTTCATTGCAGGGGCTAGACCCTAATCGAACTATATACATAGGTACATTCAGTAAGATACTTTCACCGGCATTACGGTTAGGATACATAATACTTCCTCCAGCACTAATTGAACGTGGCCGTACACTAAAGTATTTCAGTGACTTACATACACCCTCTTTAGAGCAACTTACACTTGCCCTGTTTATTAAAGAAGGTCACTTAGAAAAACATATCTATCATATGAAGAAAATTTATCGAAAAAGAAGAGATTTTCTAAAAGAGCAGCTTTATAAAGAATTTGTGGATAACGTTAATATATATGGTGATTCTACTGGATTACATTTAGTTGCTGAATTTAATGGAATTCATTTTACGGAAAATCTCCTATCAAAATTACATGGTCATGGCATAAAAATGTACCCTGTTGAACTGCATACCATTAACAAAGGATTATATTCAAATTATATTATTTTAGGCTTTGGAAATTTAGATGAAGTTAATATTGCAGAAGGAGTAGCAAGAATAAAGAGAGTCTTGCACAATAAATAACAGGGAAAACCACTCGGTAATTAAAGGAACCGTGAATCGAATCACTAAAAGAGGATCTAGCCGATTAAGACACGCTCTATTTATGGCAGTTCGCTCCGCCATCCGTGATTCTCGGAAACAGAAAACAACGGATGAAATCATTCCCCGTAACAGGAAGTTACGAGCCTTTTATGATAAAAAACGCGAAGAAGGAAAACCTTACAAAGTAGACGTAATAGCATGTGCAAACAAGTTATTACATTGGATTTACGCATTATTGAAAAGTAATACTACCTTCCAAGATATTGCTTAAATAAACAATTTAACCATATACCCCAAAACCTTCCAATTGGAGATTGAAGGAGGGTTATTTGGTATGTGCAAATTTAGTATATCATAAGCTATTTAGGATTTTTAGAGAAAAATATTGACAACTATTAGCTGGTTTAATTTAAGTAGATAGTTTCACAAACTAATTTCTAAATACCTTTTTATGTCTTACAAAATCAATAATAATAGGTAACTTACAAATTCATCTTTTTCATTTTTAATACTTTTACCTTGGCAGGATTAGATTCAAAAATCGTTCCATTATGCCATACTTTAACCTTTTGACCACTTCGAAACTTCGAAAATGAAAATGGTATTTTATCAATTACATAAACTTGGCTAAAGTTCCATATTAACTCTTCACCCGCTATTTCATTTGCAACCTCTGCATCAAAATTTTCATCATTAATTAAATAATAAGTTCCATCTTTTTTAAAGAGGTAACCATCTAATGTCATTGAATCGCTTGTTCTAAACATATTGATTACGTCTGCCAAAATTACCATAGCGAAAAGCAGTGATACAAGTATAATTGTTTTTTTCATATTACCAACCCCTTTAATTAAAAGACGTTACCTTATTAAGTAAAGTTTCAAATACGTTATTCCACTAATCTCCCTCAATATAGAAAGTGAAATCTACCGATTTCTCACGTTTTCTTAGATTTTCTTACTAGTTTATATTCGATATGTATTGGTTTATTTTATCT
>NZ_CBYO010000008.1 GCF_000577245.1 Paucisalibacillus algeriensis | reverse complement strand
TTCCATTACGAAAGAAAGTGAAATCTACCGATTTCTCACGTTTTCTTAGATTTTCTTACTAGTTTATATTCGATATGTATTGGTTTATTTTATCTGAATAGGTAAAATTTGGACAACAAGGACAAAAAGACTTCTATCCAACTAGACCAATATCAGGAAAAAATTGGTATTAGTTAAATTATGATCGCACAAGTAGATGTCCACATGTCTCATGGAGGTCAACCCTCCCATGTCTCACAGAGTCTTTGCTCTAAAATTCCTTCGTCCAACCTTACCATGAGGTGGATGTCAGTCATGCTGCCCCACAGGGTCCATGCCCGAAGTTTAGTTGCTTTGCTGACTAATCCGTGCTTCAGTTTTTAATTCCAAACATATAGATATTTATTAAACTAGTAGGCTTCTAATCTATCATGTATTATGCGGCTTCATTCAACTTCCTTAAATCTTGCATATGAGGAATATCCATTAACATTTTTTCTTCACTAAATTCAAATTGCTTTTTTCCTATGGCAAATAGTATGCGAATTAATTTATTACATAGAGCAATTAGCGACTGCATCTTCTTCAATGGATTATCAGGGCGTTGCGTATAATATCCGTGCAAAGCTTTAAATGCAGAGTTCTTTGCGACAAGAATCATACACACCCTAAATAATAGCGCTCGTAACTTCTTTCTACCTCGCTTAGTAATAGTAGTTTTCCCTTTATGCTTTCCTGACGTGTTTTCTTTCAAGCTTAATCCAGCTAACTTAATTAGTTGCCGTGGATGGGAATATTCACTTAAATCACCAACTTCGGCAAAAAAGCCGGCAACTGTATCTCTTCCAACACCCTTTATTGCCAACATTTGTTGGACACCGGGGATCTGGTCAATTAATGTATCAATTTTAGAATCCAATTCTTCGAATTTGATTTGGATTAATTCATATTTATCAATTAATGTTTTAAGCTCCATTTTAGCCATGGTCGCACCTTGTTTGAGTCCGATGGACTTACCGGCAGCTTGCTTTAACTCTTGTATTTTACTAAGACCAACACTACGTTTTACAGCTTTTCTTAGATGAATTAATAATTCTTCATCAGAGAAATTTACTAATTCATGAGGTAACGTATAGAGCTTTAAAAACTGTAACGCTGCTTTTCCCTCCCACTTTTTAAAAACCGTAAGAAACTCTGGAAAATAACGATCTATCCAGTTGTGTATCTGCCCTTGGACAGTTTGTTGATCTTCAGTTAAGAGATCACGAATTTTTTTAGCCACACGGAGTTCTGCATAAACACCTTGCGGAATTGTAGGTTCAGCGTATCTCCCGTCCTTAACTAACTGTGCAATAACTTTGGCATCCTTCACATCATTTTTTGTTGGTGAGTTATCATCTAGTTCCTTAGACTTCTTTACGTGGAGTGGATTTACAGCAACAAACTTAATACCATTTTCTTTAAGAATATGAGCTAAATTAAGCCAGTAATGACCAGTTGGTTCCATACCAACAACCACTTTATTCATGCCTTGTTCCTGCATAATAAGAGTAATCCACTTAATAAAATCTGCGAAACCATCTTTTGAGTTTTCAAAGTAACAAGGTGTTCCAAACTCAATACCCCTACAATCTTGCGCTCTAGCAACGTGCTTGAACTTTGCGATATCAACACCTATAATTAGTGTTTCAGAAGTAATTTGAGCAATCTTACTGTTTTGGTTATAATTCATTTTGAATAGCCTCCTGTTTTTTTAAGTTTGTCCTATTATGCCTGCAAGCGTTGGACACTCTTATTCTATCAGGAGGTTATTTTTATACACAAACCTCATTTTCTTTCATTACAGGAATGCTGCCCCGTTACTTCAATAACTCTACAACTCAACAATAACATAATATTCCAAATATATTCGAACCAAATAAAAAAGACGATCTGATTTAAAGCCCGCCTTGTTCAACTCTTGCACCCTTTAGTTATAAACGGTTCAATATGCTTATCTAAAAATATCTTTAAGAAAAACAACTTTGATAATTAAAGCTTAATTTATTTTGAATAATTTGACTAATTATATTGGAATTAGTATAATTCTCTATATATTAGAGGAGGAAGATATTATGGTGGTTAACGTTAAATAATTTTGATACTATTCACGTGGCCCCCCTGTTGTTTTGTTTTTACACAATTAAACAAAACAAATTATACAGGAGGTTCATGATGATCGAATTTCGAAGAATTACTTGGGATAATTTGGATGAGTGCATAAGTTTACAGTTAACAGACGAACAAAAGGGGTTCTTGTCATCAAATGTTTATAGTCTTGCTCAATCGTACGTTGCTTTATTAAACGATGAACTACCAGCCATGACTTTTGCAATCTATTATGATGATACGATGATTGGATTTATTATGATGTATCACGATACTGCGGAAGAAAATGAATATGGAGACGAAGAGGCTTACGGCATCCTGCGTTTTATGATTGATAAGAAGTATCAAAACAAAGGATTCGGAACCAAAGCAATGAAAAGGGCTCTTGAATACATTCAAACATTCCCACAGGGAGAAGCAAAGGCAGTTTATATTTCCTATGCTCCAGGAAACAAGATGGCTAGACATCTTTATGCTAAATTCGGTTTTAAAGAGATAGGTATTGATGAAGAGGAAGATGAAATATTGGCAAAACTAATTATGTAAGAGGTTTTTACTTTCTTGGCTACTCCATTTTGAGTAGCCATTTTTTTGGTGAGATTTCTTCAAAAATCCTTTTATTTAACTAACATGCTCCAATAGTTATTTACCGGGTGCATCATTCTTATTAAAGTAACGCAGCCGTTACTTTAATAAGGAAATAAGGTTTATATACTAACCACTACTGAATAAACAAATAATATTCCCAATACAATTCCTATGACATATTTGGAGTAATGTTTAAGTTTATCGCTTTCAAAAGTCTTAATTAACAAGTAAAAGAAGCCGATTACCCAAATCCCATTTTGAAAAAAAGTAGAAATAATAGGTTCTAACATGTTAACAATGAAAAAATCCATAAATACCCCTCCCATAATTTAATTACATTTTACCGTAAATATCCAAACCCTTATTGAACTAACCTGCTCCGTTAGTACAAAAAGCAGTTGATCATATTTAACTAACACACCCCGTTAGTTGAATATCTTATAAAGATTTTTTTAATAAATTATATGTATTTTCAAGACACCCCACATTGGCAACTTCTTTATTAGTTGGAAGCTCTAATTCTATTTCTTCGTTAAGATGCCTTGGAATTATGTGGAAATGTGTGTGCATAATATCCTGCTTTGCATTTGCTCCATTATCACTGAGTATTGTAAAATCGGTACAAATATTAGAAGTAACGAGTATATTTGATACCCTTATTAGTGCATTCATTAATCCTTTCATTACTTCTTCATCGTTTATATTCTAATCTATTAAAGTGTTTATTTGGAATCACCAATGTATGACCTAAAGCCACAGTATTAATATCAAGGAAGGCTGTAGCTACTTCATCTTTATATATTGTGTATGAGAATACTTCTTCCCTAACAATTCTACAAAATATACAATTCTCCATTTTTCCCCTCCAGTTTTTATTACATAACTCTTCGTTTTGATCACTATTTCCGATTCGAAGGCAATAGCTTATTCAAGAATCGCACTCGTTTGTTGAAGAAGAAAAGTACATTATTTCAAAAGAGCATTTTATTACTTATTTCTTCTCGTATATTGCTACTGCTATGGAAGAAAGACCAACTAATATCGCTAATGGTAAAGCCCTTGCCATATGGGCTTCTGCTATATACTGATTATTATATACGATTATTAACGCAAGAATGGATAGAGCCATTATACTTATAAGTAAATATCTTATTATACTTCTCATACGTCGTCCTCCCCCCCTTTGTAATCAATTTAAAGCCCTTCAAGTTTCGTTTTTCTTGTTAAACTAACCTCCCTCAATATAGAAAGTGAAATCTACCGATTTCTCACGTTTTCTTAGATTTTCTTACTAGTTTATATTCGATATGTATTGGTTTATTTTATCTGAATAGGTAAAATTTGGACAACAAGGACAAAAAGACTTCTATCCAACTAGACCAATATCAGGAAAAAATTGGTATTAGTTAAATTATGATCGCACAAGTAGATGTCCACATGTCTCATGGAGGTCAACCCTCCCATGTCTCACAGAGTCTTTGCTCTAAAATTCCTTCGTCCAACCTTACCATGAGGTGGATGTCAGTCATGCTGCCCCACAGGGTCCATGCCCGAAGTTTAGTTGCTTTGCTGACTAATCCGTGCTTCAGTTTTTAATTCCAAACATATAGATATTTATTAAACTAGTAGGCTTCTAATCTATCATGTATTATGCGGCTTCATTCAACTTCCTTAAATCTTGCATATGAGGAATATCCATTAACATTTTTTCTTCACTAAATTCAAATTGCTTTTTTCCTATGGCAAATAGTATGCGAATTAATTTATTACATAGAGCAATTAGCGACTGCATCTTCTTCAATGGATTATCAGGGCGTTGCGTATAATATCCGTGCAAAGCTTTAAATGCAGAGTTCTTTGCGACAAGAATCATACACACCCTAAATAATAGCGCTCGTAACTTCTTTCTACCTCGCTTAGTAATAGTAGTTTTCCCTTTATGCTTTCCTGACGTGTTTTCTTTCAAGCTTAATCCAGCTAACTTAATTAGTTGCCGTGGATGGGAATATTCACTTAAATCACCAACTTCGGCAAAAAAGCCGGCAACTGTATCTCTTCCAACACCCTTTATTGCCAACATTTGTTGGACACCGGGGATCTGGTCAATTAATGTATCAATTTTAGAATCCAATTCTTCGAATTTGATTTGGATTAATTCATATTTATCAATTAATGTTTTAAGCTCCATTTTAGCCATGGTCGCACCTTGTTTGAGTCCGATGGACTTACCGGCAGCTTGCTTTAACTCTTGTATTTTACTAAGACCAACACTACGTTTTACAGCTTTTCTTAGATGAATTAATAATTCTTCATCAGAGAAATTTACTAATTCATGAGGTAACGTATAGAGCTTTAAAAACTGTAACGCTGCTTTTCCCTCCCACTTTTTAAAAACCGTAAGAAACTCTGGAAAATAACGATCTATCCAGTTGTGTATCTGCCCTTGGACAGTTTGTTGATCTTCAGTTAAGAGATCACGAATTTTTTTAGCCACACGGAGTTCTGCATAAACACCTTGCGGAATTGTAGGTTCAGCGTATCTCCCGTCCTTAACTAACTGTGCAATAACTTTGGCATCCTTCACATCATTTTTTGTTGGTGAGTTATCATCTAGTTCCTTAGACTTCTTTACGTGGAGTGGATTTACAGCAACAAACTTAATACCATTTTCTTTAAGAATATGAGCTAAATTAAGCCAGTAATGACCAGTTGGTTCCATACCAACAACCACTTTATTCATGCCTTGTTCCTGCATAATAAGAGTAATCCACTTAATAAAATCTGCGAAACCATCTTTTGAGTTTTCAAAGTAACAAGGTGTTCCAAACTCAATACCCCTACAATCTTGCGCTCTAGCAACGTGCTTGAACTTTGCGATATCAACACCTATAATTAGTGTTTCAGAAGTAATTTGAGCAATCTTACTGTTTTGGTTATAATTCATTTTGAATAGCCTCCTGTTTTTTTAAGTTTGTCCTATTATGCCTGCAAGCGTTGGACACTCTTATTCTATCAGGAGGTTATTTTTATACACAAACCTCATTTTCTTTCATTACAGGAATGCTGCCCC
>NZ_CBYO010000007.1 GCF_000577245.1 Paucisalibacillus algeriensis | reverse complement strand
TCTCAAGGACACTTTTCAGTATAAACCCGTCCAAAGTGTCTATGAGAGCAAGTCTCAAGGACACTATTCAGTATAAATCCGTCCAAAGTGTCTATTAGAACAGGTCTCAAGGACACTATTCAGTATAAATCCGTCCAAAGTGTCTATGAGAGCAAGTCTCAAGGACACTTTTCAGTATAAATCCGTCCAAAGTGTCTATGAGAGCAAGTCTCAAGGACACTATTCAGTATAAATCCGTCCAAAGTGTCTATGAGAACAAGTCTCAAGGACACTATTCAGTATAAATCCGTCCAAAGTGTCTGTGAGAGCAAGTCTCAAGGACACTTTCAGCTAATATCCATCCAAATTGTCTATGATAATATTACTCATCACGTTCTTTTAAAATAGTAGAAGATAATCCCTCATTCACCTCTATCAACCATTCCTTAATACTTTTATCCCGAATAATATAATCCGCATAATGATCCAATGGAGTTGCTTCGCGATTTACTATAACCAGCTTAGCCCCATGCTCCTTTGCCATCATTGGAAATATATTAGCGGGTGTCACGGTTAAAGAAGAGCCAAGAACAATAAATAAATCTGCCTTTGATGTTTCAATTTCTGCTTTGTTAAAAACTTCCTCCGGTAGCATTTCGCCAAAAAGAACTATACCAGGGCGTACTGGACCATCACAATACTCACAATGGCTATTTCCATATAAATATTCCTCCCGAATATGTTCTCTTTTACACTGATTACAGAAGAAGTTACGAAATGTTCCATGTAGTTCCATCACATTTCGGTTCCCAGCATCATGGTGAAAGCCGTCAACATTCTGTGTAACTATCCCTCTAATGATGCCCTTTTGTTCCCACTTCCCAAGTACAAAGTGCCCTTCATGGGGCTGATATTTATCAATTTCTCGAAGTCTATATTGATAAAAGTCTGTAAACTCTTCAAAATTATTATCTAATGCATACACATTTGCCAACTCATCAGGATTGAATTTAGTCCAAAGTCCTCTTTCTTTTGAACGAAAGTCTGGTAATCCACTTTCAGTAGACATCCCAGCACCGGTAAAAACAATGGTATAAGAAGATGAACGTATTAGTTCAATAATTTCTTTCACAGCTTTCCACCTCCATATGATTAATCCTATTGTATCCAATCAATAATCATTTTCCTAATCTATTAATTTACATTGCAAAGTTTTTAAAACTATGATATAGTCTATTAATACAATATATTGTGATTTTTAATAAACTAAATACTATATATAGTACCGTTAGGTAATGGTGACAAATATTGTCTTAAAAGGGAATTCAGTTAGAATCTGGAGCTGTCCCCGCAACTGTAAGTGTCGACGAACGAGCTATCCACTGTATCAATGATATGGGAAGGACTCTAGTAGAATGAAGCACAAGCCAGGAGACCTGCCATCACTTATAGTTTCATTTTTCTTCGGGTTGAAAGAGCATGGAACGATGGAGTTATACATTTTGGATAATTTCTGTCGTTTTTATGTGCCGTTCATCCCTTTTGATGAGCGGCTTTTAATATTTTTAGGAGGTTTATATGGTGGTAACAGAGACAATGATGAAAGAAAATATTACTGACCTTATACGTTTTGCCACGAAAGACTTACAAATTAATGTTGCTGAATGGAATGTAATGGTACCTAATGAATTTACAATGGAAAAAGCTGCAGATTACCTTGCTAAGAAAGCATTAGAAAATATCGATGAGGCAAATTCCAATTGGACGTTTGTTGCAGCAAGATTTTTATTACAAAGTTTATACCATCAAGCAGCCAAAAATCGGGGTTATGATGTATCCATAAAGTATGGTAACTTCTATCACTTAATAGAAACATTAACACAAATGGGCATTTATACTCCAATTTTAATGGAAAAATACAGTAAAGAAGAAGTGAATTTTCTTGCTGAGAAAATAGATCCCAACCATGATCTCATGTTTACATATTTAGGAATATATACATTAGCAAATCGATACTTAGCAACTAATCATCAAAAACACGTTTTTGAATTACCACAAGAAAGATGGATGGTAATTGCCATGCATTTAATGCAAGATGAAGATCCTACGAGACGATTAGATTTAGTAGAAGAAGCCTATTGGGCATTAAGTAATCTATATATGACAGTAGCAACACCTACACTTGCAAACGCAGGGAAAACGTATGGGCAGTTATCGAGCTGTTTTATTGATACGGTTGATGACAGCTTGCAATCCATTTATGACAGTAATACCGATATCGCAAAGCTTTCCAAAAACGGTGGTGGAATCGGTGTCTATATGGGGAAAATCCGTGCAAGAGGTAGTTCAATTAAAGGGTTCAAAGGAATGTCTAGTGGAGTAGTTCCATGGATTAAACAACTTAATAATACTGCTGTAAGTGTCGATCAACTCGGGACACGTAAAGGTGCAATAGCTGTTTATCTAGATGTTTGGCATATGGACATTGAATCATTCTTAGATTTGAAATTAAATAATGGCGACGACCGGATGCGTGCTCATGATATCTTCACCGGAGTATGCCTCCCAGATCTATTCATGGAACAAGTGGAAGCACGTGGTGATTGGTATTTATTTGATCCGCATGAGGTTCGTGAAGTTATGGGCTTTTCATTAGAAGACTTTTACGATAAAGAAAAAGGTTCAGGTTCCTGGCGCGAGAAGTACGTAGAGTGTGTTGGGGAAAGTCGATTATCCAAGAAAAAAGTTCCAGCAATTGAAATCATGAAGCGAATCATGAAGTCCCAATTAGAATCTGGAACCCCGTTTATGTTTTATCGAGATGAAGTGAATAGACATAATAGCAATAATCACAATGGTATGATTTATTGTTCGAACCTATGTACAGAAATAACTCAAAACCAATCCCCAACAGAATTTTTGGAGGAACATACGGATGAGTCTGGCTATCTAGTAAAGAAGTATAAGCCAGGAGACTATGTCGTTTGCAACTTGAGTTCCATTAACCTAGGCAAGGCTGTTACGGATGAAGTACTAGAACGCCTAATCAAGATTCAAGTACGAATGCTTGATAATGTAATTGACATTAATACATTACCAATTATGCAAACGCAGTTGACTAATCAAAAGTACCGTGCAATAGGACTTGGAACATTTGGTTGGCATCATCTGCTTGCTAAAAAGAATATTCCATGGGAATCAGGAGAGGCAGTTCAACTAGCGGATAATCTTTATGAAAAAATAGCCTATTTAACAATTAAAAGCAGCATGGAGCTGAGTGTGGAAAAAGGAAGCTATCCCGTCTTTTCTGGAAGCAAGTGGAGTACCGGTGATTATTTTAATGAAAAAGGATATACCAGTACAGAATGGCAGGAATTAAAAACACTGGTAATGAAAAATGGAATGCGAAACGGATATTTAATGGCAGTTGCACCAAACTCAACTACTGCCATGATTGCTGGGTCGACGGCAAGTATCGATCCTGTTTTTAAACCTTTTTACCATGAAGAGAAAAAGGACTTTAAAATTCCAACAACAGCACCAGAGTTGGACCACCATACATATAATATCTATCGTCGTTCTGCCTATATAGTAGACCAACGCTTTTCCGTTAAACAAAATGCGGTAAGACAAAAGCATATTGACCAAAGTATTTCCTTTAACTTTTATGTTCCAAATACAATCCGAGCATCCGTCTTACTCCAATTACATCTTCAGGCTTGGAAGGAAGGGTTAAAAACAACCTACTATGTAAGATCCACCTCAAATGATGTCGAAGAATGTGAGTGGTGTCAAAGTTGAGAGTAGCAATTGCTTATTTATCATACAGTGGAAATACGGAAGAAACAGCGGAATTAATACAGAACAAGCTTAATTTTAGGGGAGTATCAGTAGAAATGCACCGGATTGGCATTGATCCCCCAATTTATCCAGCTAATTACGATGTTGTGTTTCTTGGAACATTTACCTGGGCGAATGGCTCTACACCTGATGAAGTAAAGGATTTTGTACTGGAAATAGGTTATAAGCCAACTAATATTGCTGTTTTTGGTACAGGTGATACACAATTTGGTTACTTTTGTGGTGCAGTTGATAAGCTTGTGAATTTTTATGGCTGCAGATGGCCAGGACTGAAAATTGAGCAATCGCCAAGAGGTTCACAGGAAAGATTAATTGATATTTGGTTGAAAGGAGTTATGCAGCATGACAAGCGTATTGCTTAAAAAGGCAAAAACGTTGGAACCACGCTTTCCTAACAAGTCAACAAAGGTCTTTGGTGGCGAGTCTAGTGGGATATTAAATTGGAACGATATTAAATATCCACATTGGTATAAGATGTACAAGCGTTTGGTTGGAAACTACTGGCAGGCCGATGAAATTAATATGTCTTCTGATGTTAAGCAATTTACTATGCTTACGGAAGAAGAACAAGATGCTTACTTAAAAATAATTGGCTTGTTATCGACTTTAGATGCACCACAGACCAGAACAGCGTTATTGCTTTCATTACATGCATCAGATCCATCTGTACAATCGATTATGGCTGTAATTGCTCAGCAAGAAGCGGTACACAATGAAAGTTATTCTTATGTCCTTTCATCAGTTGTATCGTTAAAAGAACAAAATGAGGCATTTCAACTTGGGAGAAAGGATCCTGTTTTACTAAAAAGAAATGAAAGACTAATCGAGGGATACAACCGTTTTGTTGAGGAACCTACGCTTGAAAACATCCTAAAGACACTTATTTATACGGCGCTTTTAGAAGGGTTATTCTTCTACTCTGGGTTTGCTTTTTTCTATAACCTAGCAAGGGATAACAAGATGGTTGGAACTTCTACCATGATTAGTTACATTAATCGGGACGAGCTAGAGCATGGGAGGTTTATATCAGAGCTATTCCGTGCAACACTTGCAGAATACCCGGAACATAACAATGATGATTTTGTACATTGGGTATATGAGGAATTCAGATTGGCGGTTGATTTAGAAATAGAATGGTCAACTTATGTTCTATCGGGGATAGAGGGAATAGATTTAGAGCAAATGCAAGGATATATCAAATACCGTGCTAACAAAATGCTTAGATTACTTGGATTAAGTGAAATCTATCCAGAATATGTAGAAAATCCGATGAGATGGATCCGTGCATATGTTGATAATATCGATGGAACGAAGACAGATTTCTTTGAACAAAAGTCTAGACAATACACAAAGACAAGTGATTTAAATGGATTTGATGACTTATAGAGATGACATGGGTTAAATCCTAAATGCTTAGCTGATAAAAAGTGTGCCATACTTGTATTAGAGTATCCGACCCGCTACGGAAATACACTCCGCTTTTACTTCCAGTATAGGGTGATATCTGTTCGAAAAGACCCCGTAGCTGTGGTCTTTCTGCGAGGAGGCTGAGGCCGTGCCCGTGGAAAGCGGAGTATTCTGCCGGAGCGGTATCATAACACTTCACTACTCTATTTAAAGTATGGAAAAGACAATAGTTGTTACCGCACATTTTATTTCACCAGAATAAAAAGAAAAATCCGAACTAATTTAAATTCTACTAAAAGAATTTAAAAATATCGTTCGGATTTTCTTTGATTAAAACTCTTGTCTTACTATCTTAAGAAGAAGAACCTTCTCTCGACACTTCTTTATCCTTATTAGCTGTTTTACCAGACAAGATCCAACCAAATATAGCTATTCCAAGTAATATTACCCAGAATGCAATAGTCCACCCAGTACTATGTGGGAAATCATGTGGTAAAATACCTACCTTGTCATGACTTAATGTGATTACAGCAAGTTTAACCCCAACCCAAGCAACGATTAGATAAGCTGTTGTTTCAAGGCCTGGACGTTTATCCAATAGCTGAACAAACCAACCTGCAGCAAATTTAATAAGGACTAATCCAGCAATACCTGCTATAACAACAATAAAGAACTGTCCAGTGTCCATTCCACCAAAGTGTCCTAATCCTGTTTCTGGTAATACGATTGCAAGTGCGACTGCAGCTAAGATAGAGTCAATTGCAAAAGCAAGGTCAGCTAAGCCGATTTTAGCAACTGTAGGCCAGAAACCTTTTCCTGCAGCTTCTCCTTCTGCATCTTCCTTGTGGTCTTCAGGTCCTTGAATCACATGCTTAACTCCTAAGTAAATTAGGTATGCAGCACCAATTGCTTGAACCTGCCATACATTAGCAATAAACGAAATGGCAAATAGTGCAGCAAAGCGAAACACAAATGCCATTATAATACCGTAATTAATTGCTCTCTTTTTCTGATCATCCGGTAAATGCTTTGCGATTACCGCTAAAACTAGTGCGTTGTCAGCAGACAAAATACCTTCTAACCCTATTAGAATTAACAGGGTCCAGGCATATTCTAGCCAAATTGATTCCATTAAATTTTCTCCCTTCCAAAATAAAAAAATAGAGGCTATTACCATTTAACATGATAAAGGCCTCTAAAAAAGTATAGACCTTTACCACATTGGCAAAGGTCTTGCTAACAACACCGTAGGGTTGCCAGGTATGCCGAGAGTATTTGTACACTCTGAATTGACGACATAGCTGTTAAAGCTACTCCCCTTTGAAATTATAGTATTATTATAAACCTAAATGTGGATTTGTGTCAATAGAATGTCTGTACTTGGGTGAGTGCCCTTACCTAATTTTAGTTTGTTTTACTTACAGTCTTTTATACAAGTACGTAATGGGGCCTCGTTGTAATTTTTTGGAATTAGGAGATCTACTGAATCGTTAATACTTCCCCTGTTACCCCGTCAATTATAATGTCACAATCTACTCTTCCACATAAGACATAACGATTTGATTTGTTTTCCTTGACATATATAGGCGTAACGTTAATATGCTTATACATCTTTTCCATTGCATCGGTTTTGTTTATTGTTGCATCCTCAGATTCCTTATAGGATTGGTACATATCTAGAAAAAGTTTGTTATCCCAATAATTTGCCGTTTTATAGTTTTCTCTACTTATAATTACTTTTAATTTTCGCCGGAAAGCGTTAAACATATCACCTTTTAGTTCGGTTATAATATAGTTCTTTTCTGGATACATGCCAGTTACAGTCCATTTTCCGGAATCCTTAGGAAATAAACTACTGACAAGTTTTTTAGTTTCCTCTATACAACGATGAACTTCTTCTTCTGAAATAGGTGTTACGGTGACCTTTTCCATGGCGTCCTGATACGAAACTTCGGTGGAAAAATCAATGTCTTTAGGAGTTAATTCATATGTATTGGCGCTATCCCACTCTAAACTAACATTCATTTCTATTAAGGTATTCAGGTTATAAAGACTTTCAGGTAAAAGAATCTCTGACTTATCGTTACGAATAAAAAGTTGGTTTAAGTTCCAAGCTTTTAACCACTTTTCTTCTTTTTCAATTGGTATATCAATTAATGTTATATGTTGTTCTACCTCATTCCTAATATCCTCTTTTGTTAAAGAAAAAGGTTCCCAATCTACTTCATCTTCTGTCGGAAAAACACCACCTATTGAGAATAGGCTGAGTTGGTTATCTTCATTAAAGGCAACCTCGATATCCCCTGTAGGTGCAATATCGATATTATCAATGGTTGCATGAAAAGTAAATTTCCTCTCTGTTTCACTCATAAGCTTAAATTGCCTACCAAACATCAACCCGGTTAGTTCCTCTATCCATTCGATAACATGTTCAATATTTGGTGAAGGAAAAATTCCTTCTTGAGCAAAAGAGACATCGTTAACAAATATAATACGCCTTATTTTATTGGTATGGAGATCGACATCCATCACAACAGAACCATCAGGATTAAAGTCCTCATTCTCCTTATTTACTTGATCTTCTGGAAACCACTCTAATGAAAGGATATAGTTTGTATTATTATCAACATTAGTTTCCGAAAAAATGTGATGTCGCTTTAGTACATAGTCATCTAAACCATAGTCCTTCTGTAACGAATTGGCAATGGCGTGAATTTGCTCGTTCATCTTTATCCCTCACTTTGCTGAATTCGATTATAGTATAACAGAATAAAATAATTTTTTATAAAATGTACTTTACCTTCCCCTAAGGGTAAGGTTTATAGTTAAACCAAGGAGGAGTTGTAACCATGAAAATAAATGAAGCTGCTAAATTCTTAAGCACGACACCAAAGACACTTCGCTTTTATGAAAGTAAAGGTTTAATTACACCTGAGAAGGATGAAAACAATCAGTACCGTTACTACACGGAGCACGATCTCTATCGGATCAGCACAATACTTGCATTGCGGGAAATTGGAGTTTCTGTTGAGGAAATAAAAACATTACTAAACAATCCGAATTTGAGCATGAATCAATATCTAGATATTCAGCGTTCTGCTCTGTTTGAACAATGGATTGAAATGCGAGATATGATTGAAACCATTGACCAAATGATAGAATCAGGCAATAACTCCATAGAAAACATACATCAACTAGCCAATCACTTAAAAAACCTTAAAGAAATTCGAAGTAAATGGCAGGACCGCTGGAACTTTGATGACCAGGCATTGGATTATGATGAAAACATCAAGAAAGAAGGGCATATATTTAATGTCCACGAAGGATATGATGAAGCACTTGCAACAGTGGAAGAGTTGGTGAACGTAGAGGCGGGAGATATTGTTTTAGATATTGGCATTGGGACCGGTAACCTAGGTTCAAGATTCTTAAAGGGCGAAGTACATGTTATAGGTGTTGATCAATCAGAGAGGATGCTGAAAGTTTGTAAGGAAAAACACCCTAAAATTGAAACAAGAAAAGGTCACTTTCTTGCATTACCTCTCTTGGATCATTCTGTTGATTCCATTGTCTCTAGTTACGCATTACATCACCTACCAGACGAGGAAAAAGTGCTTGCATTAATGGAAATGACAAGGGTATTAAAAAACAACGGTCAAATTTGTATCGCTGATTTAATGTTCGAAGACCAAAGCCATCGTAAAAAGGTAATAGAATCCTATCAACAAGCAGGTAAACATATAGCAATAGAAGTAATTGAAGACGAATACTTTGCAGATAAAGCTTTACTGGTGAATTGGCTAAGGGAGAATGGATTTCAAATAGAAACAATACAATTTAATGATATTTTAGGATTGGTTTACGCAAGAAACTATTGAAACCCATTTTCTCAACCCTTAATATAGAATAAAAGACAGACAATTACAAAACCATACATATGGATGGCGTAATATACCAATTAGGGAGATGAGAGAATGGAGATATCAATCAAAAAACGAGATGCTTTTAAAGCGATTGGCGTCCGTTGGCAAGGGACATTTCAGCAAGCTCAAGCAGGTGAAATTAAAGAACTTATGCAGCAATTTCGTATGAGGTTAGATAATCTACCTGAAACGATTAATAAAGAATTTATCTTGGGCGTATCCTATGATATTAATGAAACTGGCTTTACGTATTATCTTTGCTGTGAAGTAAAAGGACAGTATTCATTACCTGAAGATATGGTTGAAATCAATGTCCCGGAGCTAACTTATGCTAGCTACTATCACAAACCTGAGGAAAATATCAGTGAAACATACACAGCTGTCTATAAGTGGATTAAAGAGGAAGGTTATCGATTGGATGATCAAATAAACCTCCAACATTTAGAGATTTATCCATCTGATTATCATCCAATAAATGATGCTCCAAGATTAACAATCAATATTCCAGTAAAGATGATTTAAGAGAATGTCTCGTGTGCTAGTGGAGTTAGATGGCCACACGCGAGACATTCTCTTTATTATTTTTTATAAAAGTTTGGTTACCACTTGGAGAAGTCCGTATAAACATATTTTACGAAAACATTCTATCTATTTCATTCCCAAAAGTACTCAATCAATCCCAAAGTAATGGCTCTAGCAACTTTATCTTGATAGCTTTCCGATTGAAGGGTTACAAGCTCAGTCGTATTTGTAATAAACCCCAATTCAACCAATATGGCAGGGCTCTTATTATCTCGGAGAACCCGGTAATTACTTTGGATAACACCTCTATTACGTAATGGTACTTCCTGAGATAACGCGTTTTGGATATGCTGAGCAAGACTATGACCACTTTGGTAATAGTAGGTATTGATTCCACCAACATAATCCTCAGGAAAAGCATTAAAGTGAATACTGATAAAAGCATCTGTTTCCGATTTGTTACTAATTGCCACCCGATCATTTAGGGGAACAAAAGAATCATCTGCCCTTGTCAAAATTACAGTAGCCCCGCTATTTGTTAGTTGCTCTGCAATCTTTTTCGATGTTACTAGAATGAGATCTTTCTCTAAGACACCGTTATGCCCAATCGCCCCAGGGTCCTTTCCCCCATGACCTGGGTCAATCACAATGGTATAACCTGTTAACAACCCATCTGGTAAGAACACTTCTTTATCCTGTTTAGGTACTAAATGATTAGAAGCTATCCATACTGCTTCCCCATTATAATAGGTTTGAGCCCAACCAGAAATTTCCCCGAAAATCCTGACTTGGTTTCCCTTTTTTAGTTTGCCGACAATTTCCGCATGATTAGACGGGCCATTACGAATATTTAACCAATCAGTATTTACTTCATATGTTTGTCCAGTTTTTGCGTGTGCGCTTATAGCTGTAGTGATCATAAAAAAAAGTGAAAAAATAGCTAGTATTGTAATGCGTTTTATATAGTCCATGCGAAGCTCCTTAAATAAAAAAGTACTCCAATGTAAGATTTTCCTTAAATGCCTTTTTTTAAACAATAGATTTAATGGGTTTTTTGGCAGGAAAATAAATGGTACTGTCGAAAGGTTAAAGACATGGGAAAATCTCACACTTACTTTTGAAGTGGAACTTTGGAGGGGAAAAGATGGTGAAAAATAAAGTCGTATTTATTACTGGAGCAGCGAGTGGTATCGGCTATGCAATCGGGAAGGAATTTGCAGAACTTGGCGCGAAGGTTATGCTATCAGACGTCAATCAGGAAAAACTAGAGGCTGCTGTTAATGGGCTAATAGAATTAGGATATGAAGTGTCCGGTCATAGATGTGATGTCACAAGCGAGGAAGATATAGAAAAAGCAATTAACCAGACGGTTTTTGAATTTGGAAGGCTTGATGTTCTTATTAATAATGCTGGGATGCAGTATGTTTCTCCAATTGAGGATTTTCCAACGGATACTTTCGAAAAAATGATTAATATAATGCTTGTTGGGCCATTTGTTACGACAAAGTATGCACTACCACTTATGAGGAAGCGAGGTAGCGGAAGAATCATTAATATGGCATCCATAAATGGTTTAATTGGATTTGCAGGGAAAGCGGCTTATAATAGTGCTAAACATGGCTTAATTGGATTAACAAAGGTTGCTGCACTAGAAGCAGCAGATTCTGGTATTACGGTAAATGCAATATGTCCGGGGTATGTCGATACACCGCTTGTTCGGAATCAGCTACAGGATTTGGCTTCGACAAGAAATGTAGCGCTAGATCAAGTTTTAGAAGAGGTTATTTATCCGCTGGTTCCACAGAAAAGACTTCTTGATGTAGAAGAAATTGCCGACTACGTAGTGTTTCTAGCTAGTGATAAGGCAAGAGGGGTGACTGGACAAGCAGTAGTATTAGACGGAGGATATACGGCTCAATAATAAAGGAGCCTCATTGGTGTAGAGTCCCCAGTGGGGCATTTTTTTATTGCTGTTTTCTTTAAAGATAGTTAGTAATTACATAATTGATAGGAACTGTGCGGTTAATAATATTCTTGTTAGAGCAACTGACTCGCTACGGAAATACACTCGGCTTTCCGAGGGCACGGCCTCAGCCGCTAAACGGCAAGGTAGACACTGTGAGGTATTTTCGAATAGATGTCACCCCTGTACTGAAAGTGAAGGCTGAGTATTCTGCCGAAGCGGTATCCTATCACTACATTCTTCAAGAAAGTAATTTTTGATTTAGTTACCGAACAATTTCTATCAACGACGAAAATAATAGCAACAAACATTTCAAAAACAAACTCCTATATTAAACAAAATTTATCGAATCGGATACGAATAATGGTAAAATAGAAAGTAAATGTAAGAAATATTTTATCTACTTAAAACAGGGGGATTGAAATGGAAGACCACTTAACAAAACCTAAGAGTTTTGGGGCTGTGTTAGACCAAACTTTTCGTATTAGTAAGAATAACTTTTCAACGTTTTTTATGATTATGTTAATCGTTGTTGGGCCCATTGTTTTATTGGATGCTCTTATCTCTTTATTAGCGGGATCAAGCTTTTTTCGAGATGTGGCTGGTGGAGGCTCTTTCTTTGAACAACTATCAAACACAATAGATGACTCCCTTTATGGAACAACATCACTAGCTGAAGATCTTGGAGCCTTGCTTATAGGACTTGCGACTATTGTATTATACCCTATTGCACAAGCTGCAGTTATTTATGCAATTGAAGCAATACGGAATCACGAAGAATTTACAGCAGGATCTGTCATTAAGGAAGCTTTTTCTCGATTTTGGCCAATTTTTGCTAGTTCACTTTTATTTGGTGTTATTGTATTTGGAATGGTATTTGTACCAGTGTTAGTCATCTCCGCAATTACGGCAATTGGTGCGCTTGTAAATCCAATAGCGGGAGTCGTTATTTTTATTGTCTTGTTTCTGGCTATAGGTAGTGTAATTGCTTACTTTCTAACTAGATGGAGTCTTTACCTTCCAGCAGTAGCATTTGAACCATGTGCACCAGGCCTTGGTAGGAGCTGGAACTTAACACGTAAAAACTTTTGGAGAACATTTGGACTGATTGTTGTAATCGGTGCGATTACAATCATTATAAGTGTTGTTTTTGACCTATTAGGTACCGCATTACTAGGATATAGTGTCTTATATTCGATTATTATTAATATCGTTACGATTATCACAACCATGTTTTTCTCTGTAGGCTATGCATTAATCTACTTTGATTTAAAACAACGTAATGATGGTGATGATCTAATGGAAATGATTGAAAGCTATGAATCTCCAAATGAATAATCCCTAACCTAAGGTGATGATAATGATAGAATTAAACCAAGCACGAGATACGATGGAAGATATATTAAATACCCGAGAATACCGAATTTATTACGAAGATAACCGGAATTTCCTTGAGGAATGGTGGGATTCTGTTGTGGAATGGTTCCAAGAACTATTAGCGAGCATTTTTACTTCGCTAGAGCCCTCAAACGGATTTGCCACTGGTTTGGTGATTATATTAAGTTTAGTTGCCCTCATTTTAGTGATTACTGCGATTTTCTTTTCCGTTCGTTATTACAATAGAAAGAAAATTTTTAAAGAGCAATCACCGCTCTACCATAAGAGTGAGAGGGATTGGACGTATCAGGACCACATAGTACAGTCTAAGGAACAGGAGAAAAAAGGAAATCTTCAAGCTTCTACACGCCACTTGTTTTTGGCCTTGTTATTGTATTTTCATGAAAAAGGTTATGTAGAAGCAAGGATTTGGAAGACAAACTGGGAGTATTTTGAGGAATTGAAACGATCAGATAATAAACGGGCAGAGAGTTTTTATCAGTTGGCGAGAGATTTTGATGATGTTGTTTATGGGGAAAGAACGGTAGAAGCAGAATCTTATGAAGGTTATAAGGAAATGGTTTTACATTGGATTCAGGAGCCACCCGAAAGTGGAATGGTAAAAGGGTAAGGGGGCGATGAGAAATGCAAAAATCAATTAAAAAGACATGGATCGGGCTGTTGGTACTGTTAATCATCTTTGTCACTGTTAGTATAGTCTTGAGTTCGAATAAGCCAAAAGAATATCCGCCATTTCTTTCTGCATCTCCATCTCCGTCCGGGATAAAAGGCTTTTATACATATTTAGAAGAAGAAGTGAACTCTGCAAGACGCTGGAATCACGCACCATCGCTATTAAAAGAGGAGGAGAATCAACTGCTTCTTATGGTTGAACCTGCATTAATAACAAACCAGGCTGTCATGAAGGATTATCTTGAATTTGTCGAAGCGGGGAATACGATACTTATTTTTAAACGGAATTTAGAGGGTATGTTCGATATAAGTACAGACTATGGCATGATAGATAGTGAAACTGTCATATTGGAGAACGATGCTGGAACTGAGTTCCATGCATCGATGTTTTCGCAAGTACGAATATTACCAGAAGCAAATGATCAAGTGTTACTGCAAGATGATCTAGGGGTTATTGCCATTAAGCGGCAAATCGGTAGTGGGCATTTAATAGCAGTAAATTCGCCTGACTGGTTAACCAATCAACATATTTTGGAAGAAAATAATCTAGACATAGTTCTTGGATTGTTGGAAGAGGAAAGCTGGACTAGTATATTGATTGATGAGTTTACCCATCAATCCAAAGGAAAAGGTATTTCAGACGTATATCCAATGTGGTTATTAGTCGCTGGATTACAACTGATTCTTTTTACACTATTATGGTTGCTTTATAAAGGGAAAAGATTCGGACCAACCCGGATTCCAAGGGAGGACTATGTTCGTTTTAGTGATGAACGAATAACCGCATTAGCATCTTGGTATCAAAAAGGAAAGGCTTACCGGGAATCACTTAATAACCAAGCTGAATATCTACGATTAGTCCTCGGGGAAAAATGGGGGATATCTTATCAAAAGGAATGGAAGGATCTAAAAGAACTACTTACACCAAAGATAAACGTGATGAATGATGAAGAATTATCAATATTTTTATATGACATTGAGTCAGTACTGCAAAAACAACAGATAACCAAGCAAGAATACTTATTATGGTCTGGGAGAATTGACCGATTGCGGAAAGAGGTGGAGGAAGGATGAGAATGGAACTAACATCCTTAATTGAAAGTTATGAAAGAAGAATTCTAGGACAGTCTAGAAATCTACGTTTACTATTATCTGCTATTCTATCGGGTGGGCATGTACTCTTAGAAGGTGTGCCTGGGACAGGTAAAACACAGATGGTTAAAACACTAGCTAATCTACTAGGCGGTGATTTTAATAGGATTCAATTTACACCGGACCTATTACCAAGTGATATAACGGGTAGTACGATTTACAATATGAAGGATAGTACATTCCAGACATTGAAAGGGCCAATATTTGCGAATGTATTATTAGCAGATGAAATAAACCGTACGCCGGCAAAAACACAAGCAGCATTACTAGAGGCGATGGAAGAGAAACAAGTTACGATCCAAGGGGAAACCTATCAACTTCCAGAGGTGTTCTTTGTAGTAGCTACTCAGAACCCAATCGAGTTCGAAGGGACGTATCCTCTTCCAGAAGCACAACAAGATCGTTTTCTATTCAAACTACACATCTCCTTTCCATCTGTAGAAGAGGAGACAAATGTGCTAAAAAACGTATTGGAAAATAAGCAATTTATCGAAGATCTTCAGTCGGTAATGGATATGAATACATTCTTATCTATCCGAAGAGAGATTGAAGCAGTAACATTGAGTGAAGAGGTCTTGGCATATATTATGCAAATTGTCCGTCGTACAAGGGAAACGGAAGATATTCGATTCGGTGCTAGTACAAGGGCGGCAATTGCGGTTGGTAAGGCAGCCCGTGCCTGGGCTTATATACAAGAGCGTGATTATGTAACACCAGATGATGTGAAAATGGTAGCAAAACCAGCACTACGCCATCGTATTCAACTATCTCCGCATATGGAATTGGGGGGAGTGAACATTGACCAAGTTATTGAGGAACTTGTGGGGTCGGTTCCTGTTCCAAGATAGAGGAATTGTACCAACGAAGAAATTTCTAGTTTTTTATCTCTTTATTTCGTTTACTATTACCTTATTAACCTTAGTCGGAATTTCCTGGGTAGCTGTATTTGTACTGAATGCAATGATTTTACTTGTAAGTTTCATAGACTTATTCTTTACCCCAAAAAGAAGCCAACTTATACTCAAACGTAGTATACCTAAACAACTGGAAAGAGGAATTACCTATTCGGTTGGAATTGATGTAGAGAACCTATCGGATTTAAGCTGTAAAGTCCAATTAATCGATGGTACACCTCAGTCCTTTAAGGTGAATTCTCCAATAATTGGGTTAATACCAAAGAGAGAAAAAGTAAAACTATCCTATCATATTGTTGCTCCTGTCCGAGGGAAATTCGAGTTAAACAAGCTCTATTTCCGATATGCTAGCAGTTTAGGGCTGTGGAAAAAGCAATCTTCAGCTGAGGTAATCGATGAAGTTAATGTTATTCCAGACTTAATAGAAACAAAAAAATACCTGGAGGATGCCCAAAAATACCTCATGCATGAAGGATTGAAAGTTCGAAAGCATAAGACTGGTGTTGGGGAATTCTCTCAGATTCGTAACTATGTAGTTGGTGATGACCCGAGGAAAATCAATTGGCGCCAAACCGCAAAATTACAAAATGTGATGACAAATGAGTTTGAACCAGAACACGGAAAACATGTCATGATTCTAATTGATTGTGGACGGATGATGGGAGCGGAATTACGCCGTACCAATCGGTTGGAAAAAGCATTGGAAGCGGCGATTACAGTTGCGGCTGCAGCTCTAGATAATGGGGATTATGTAGGTGTCATAGCTTTTTCTAAACAAGTATCTGTGTTTGTTCCTCCCGATAAGGGTATGGCACAATTACATAAGATACTGGAGTCCGTTTATCATTTGGAAGTTGATGCATCTGAATCTAATTATCTACAAGCATTACAATATTTACAATCCGTTCAAAAGAAGCGTAGTTTAATACTATTATTTAGCGATATCCAAACATTTCTGCAAGAGGATAGGACACTAATGTACTTTGAAGGAATTAGGAAACGACATTTGTTCCTTTTAGTAACGGTGGAAGATGAGTTGATGGTGAAAAGAGCTAAAGAGGAACCAACCGGCGTCAATCAGGCAATGGTAAAAGGGGTTGCACAACAGCAAATACTACACAAGAAGAGACAAAAGGCGAAATGGGAACGAAGGGGATTTATACTGGTAGAGGCAAAGGAAGAACGGCTTGCAACTGATGCCGTCTCCCAATATATACACATTATGAATCAAGGCTTGCTTTAGTTTGCTTTTGTACAGGTAGAACTTTCCCAAGTGCAATATAGCTGATCAATCCAATTACAGTTATTCCTGCTACAGCATATTTTGCTTCCAATGAAATCGATGCTGGTGTGATGAAGCCTTCAATGATTCCAGCAATAATAAATAATGGGACAGTTCCAAGAAATAGTTGCACACTACGTTTCCCGTGATATTTTAATTGATATGCGCGGGAATACTTTCCTGGAGCAAAAAGTTTATAACCCATTAAGAGTCCTGCTCCACCGGCAATGAAGATAGCAGTTAATTCAATCATGCCGTGTGGAACAATATAGGCCCAGAATTCATATGTCATGTTATAGTGCCAGAAGAGTCCGGCCAATGCACCAACTAAAAGACCATTAAACACCATTAAATATACTGTTAATATCCCAAACGTAATGCCGCTTGCAAATGCTAGAATCGCAACTTGAATATTATTCGTCATAATTTCAGCGGACATGAGGGAAGAGTCAATTGCGTCATGTCCTTCTCCTAATCGTTCAGGGTCAACGCTTTGAGAAACGTCAGCAGGTAGAACAGAATATATATGAAGTGGATCATCTACAATGGCAAGAAATCCTGCTAGACCACCTGCAAAAAATAGGAGCATAGCAACTACAATGAACTTCCATTGTTCATATAATAACCCAACAAACTTCCTTGTAAAAAAATCTCGAATCTGTTTACCACTAGTTACCTGATCTTTATAAAGTATATTATGAGATTTTGCAACTAGATCATTAATATAATACGTAACATCCTCATTTGGAAAATACGTTTGACTATAGGATAAATGTTGAGCTACTTTCTGATACAGGCGGTCAAATTCAGAGATAGTCTCACTGGAGATGTTTTTTCTCCCTTTATTTAATTGGCTAACATACTGTTCAAGCAGTTTCCATTCCGAGCGGTGGAGCTTAATAAATTGTTTAATATCCACTTAAGAACCTTCTTTCAGGGCTTAGTTTTATTATCTATTATTATAATTTAAAAAATAGTGAAACACCAACAGGGGGTCAGAAATGAATCAGGGACAAATAGAAATAAAAACACCGGAATTTGTTTCCTTAAATTATCAAATAGCAGGATTAGGTAGCCGAGGGGCTGCAATGATTATAGATCAATTACTATTACTTGTAGCTAACACCGTTATTTACCTTATCTTCTTAATGGCAAATGTAGCAGAAATATTCTATCTATCAAACTCATGGGTACCAATCGCAGTTGCCATCATTATTGTATTTATTATCAATTGGGGATATTTCTTTGTGTCAGAGTATTTCTTTGGTGGAAAAACACTAGGAAAGAAGCTAATTGGGATTCGAGTGATTCAAGAAAATGGCCATAGCATCACATTTTTATCTAGTTTAATTCGCAACCTTTTACGTATTATTGATATGCTACCAACGAGTTATTTCTTAGGAATGGTGTTTATATTCTTTCATTCTAAACATAAGCGCCTAGGAGATCTGGTTGCGGGCACGATTGTTGTACATGAACGCGGTGCTAAAAAACAGGGTACTTCTAAAATTGATAAAGAAATTTTACGACGTGGACTGACCAAAGAAAGTTTATCGCTAGAGGATTTTGCACTTCGATCTTTAGGAAAAAAAGAGTGGGAGCTACTACGTATTTACAGTGGGAAATTCCTGAATATTAAATTGGATGATAGAGTGCAACTTACAAGACAGCTTTCTACAAAGCTGCTACCGAAAGTTGGTCTAGATGCAAGAGATAAAGAAATTACCGAACTAGAAAATATCCTCCTAACTCTTTATTTGATTACGAAGGATGAATGGGAGTATGAATTATAAGGTAAGCAATAGCTATGATTAAAGAGTGAGGGACAGCCCCACAATATGATGACCATGTTGGGAGGCTGTCCCTCTGTGCTTAGTTTTAACTAATGTGCATAAACATTAAGAACGAATCCACTTCCAAATTTCTCCTGGAGTAGCGTTCTTTCCATACATTAAAATACCAACCTTAAATATCTTACCTGCTAGTTTCATAAATAATAGAATACTAATTACCAGAACGACTATCGCAATAATAATTTCCACCCATGGCCATTCATCAAGAGCAGTTAATCGCATAATTAGGACACCAGGTGAAGTGAATGGGACATAGGATGCAACTTTAGCAACCATTCCACTTGGATTACTTAGTACTGGGGCCATTAATACAAAGGATAGGAATGGTAACATCATCACTAACCCTTGGAAGTTCCCACTGGTTGTCATATCAGCCATTGTAGCACCAATTCCAACAAAGATGGCAGCAAATAATAAATAGCCAAGTATTGCAATGAAGACTAGCAATAGTGTTTCGGGTACGAATAAATATTCGATAATTGGTTCATCAATTTTAGTCGCAGCAAATGGTACAACAAAAATGAGTAATACAGCAACTTGGATAAGACCAAGTACGAAATAACCAATAATCTTACCGTTCATTAGCTCTCCAGGAGTTACGGAGGACAAGATAATTTCTGCAATTTTATCTTTTTTCTCCTGTGATGCGCTTTGGAAGATCATCATACCAGTTACAACAATCGCAAATAGTATGATGCCCGCAAAGATCCCAGGTACTAATTTCTCAAGCGGGCTAGCTAGGGAAACTGATTCTTCCGCTACATAATCTTCTGCAGAAGTTTCTTCAAAAACAACATTACTAGATATTATTGCTAATTCTTCCTCTGTTAAATCTAATTGCGCAATTCTTATTTGTTGTAAAGGACCTGTCAGTAGTTGAACCTGAGAACTAAATCCTGAGTCAATTTCATCTGTTGTATAAACAGGAATTACGCCACTTTCCAATGCTTCCGGTGTTAAGAAGATATAAGCTGTATCCTCATTGTTTTCTAATTCATCATGAATGTCACCTTCTGTTAAGTCCGTTTGCTGTAACTCCCAACCTAATTCATACTGGTCAACAGTTTCAGCTAACATATCAAAAATCTCAAGTTGATCATTCACAAAAACAGTCGTTTCGGATGGCTCATCATCTGAACCAAATAAACTCCCTAAAAATCCAAATCCAAGAATGAGAATTGGTGTTAGGAATAGTCCGATAACAAATGATTTATTTTTCAAATTACGCTTTATTTCCCATTTTGCTACTTTCATAGAATTACGCATCAAGTTCACCTGCTTCCTGAATTAAGTTATTATTAGTTGCAATATCAATAAATATCTCATGTAGTGAAATCCGGTTCATCTTTAATTCTTGTACGACCACATTACTAGGTAAGTCTTTGAGCCAACTAGTCGGATCAACATCTTGTTCAAGAAATAGCACTGCTGATTCTTCCTTTTGTTCTACGCGCCCGACCTTTGGGATACTTTCTAATATTTGTAGACTATTTTTACCTCGTATTGTACATTTAAAGTTCGCATATTTTGTCTTCACTTCATCTAGTGTACCGTAAATTACCTTTTGTCCATTCTGGATCATAAATAATCGGTCACACATTTCTTCTACTAGATTCATTTGGTGTGAGGAAAGTAGAATAGCAGTGCCATTGTCTGCTAAATTACGAATCTCATCTTTGAATAATTCCTGACTGACAGGGTCTAAACCTGAAAAAGGTTCATCCAGGATAAGTAGCTCTGGTTCGTGAAGGATGGAACCAATAAATTGTACCTTCTGTCCCATTCCCTTAGATAATTCATCGATTGAAACCTTATCTTTTCCTTCTAAATCAAATTTCTTTAAATACATTAATATTCGTTCTTTGGCCTTATCAAGTGGGTAATCTTTTAAATCTGCAAGATATAGTAAAATGTCCATAACTTTTACGTTTTTGTATAGGCCACGCTCCTCTGGTAAATAGCCAATTTTATGTCTTGGGATTTCCTTTCCTTGATGATTATGAAACGTGATTGAGCCTTTATCGGGATACATGATTCCCATAATATTTCGGATAGTTGTTGACTTTCCAGCACCGTTAGGTCCTAGAATAGCCATGATTTCACCTTTTCTTACTTCAAAGGTTATTCCTTTTAGGGCCTTCTTATTTTTAAAGGATTTTTCAAGGCCTTCCACTGTTAACATGACTTCCATGTTGAATTCCTCCCATTTTCTTTTTATTATTTAACAGGATGGTAATAATGTCGTCCAATTCTAAAGAACTACGATTACTCCATTTGATGCTCATCGCTTCGAGGAAAGCTTCTGTTTCCGCTGGATTGTCGGAAATAATCATCCTATCTTCACGTGATACTTCACCCGGAATACTAGTGTCTGAAAGCGAATCATTTAGCCAAAAACGGGCGTAGGTAGAAGTAAGCTCCTCTTTTTCAAAGTGACCTAGCATTTTCCCGTTATGTAATACGAATAAGTAATCGGAAAGTTTCTTAATATCATCAATTTGATGACTTGCAATTAAAATTGATCGATTACCTGGTTCCATCCAATCGACTAGTAAATCAATCAATAGTTTCTTAGAAGGGATATCCATAAAGGATGTTGGCTCGTCTAGAATAAGTAACGGAGCATTCCTGGGAACAGTAAGTGCTAGATTTAGTTTTTGCTGAACACCCTGGGATAGCTTGCTGAACTTCTTATGAAGTGGAACATCAAACAATTCTATCATTTTCTGAAAAAGTCGCTCATCCCAGTTTGGGTAAAGTGGAGCTATTAAACGTTTTAGTATTTCACCTGTAAATGCATTCCATCCAATAATGGTTTGTGGTTGATAGGCTACTAAAGGTTTCCAGCTTTCATTCTCCCCATGAACAAACTTATTATCAATCTTAATGTTTCCATGATCAGGTTTAACAAGATTCATAATTGTTTTAAGTAACGTACTTTTACCGGAACCGTTATTCCCTATTAAGGCTGTAATGGTACCAGGCTCCAGGTGTAAGTTAATCGGTCCAAGATGAAAATCATCCATAATATGTTTTTCTAAATTCGATATATATAATAATGGCTCCATATCAGTTATCTCCCTTCCCCTTTGGATAAGTATGAAGTATTTCAAGGAAAATATCCTTTATCTGTTCGAGATTATAATCATAGTTAATGGCTGTGTTGATAGCATTTTCCATTATTTTATGAACGGAGGATACTTTTACTTCTTGTTTTAGATCATCTGCTAATTCGGCTACAAATGTACCCTTTCCTTGAAGTGTTTTTATAAAGCCCTGCACTTCTAAATCCTGATAAGCCCTTCGAGTGGTAATAATACTGATTTCGAGATCCTTCGATAATGCACGAATCGAAGGAAGTGGTGTCCCAGTAGGAAGTTGTCCACCAGCAATAAGTGCTTTAAATTGATTGACAATTTGGTGATAAATAGGTTCTCTTGAATCCTTGGAAATTTTGATCGGAAGCTCCAATGTCTACACTCCTTTCCATTAGAGATAATCCGTATTCTTCATTAGTTTCACCATTTTATTCTTCCAATAATGAATGCCTATAATGGCAAATATAATGGATAAGATTGCTGAGGCCATACTCCACTTCTTAGCAAGGATAATAGTCCATTCTACCACTCCATATGTCACGAAGAATGGCATAAAAAATATGAAAGCAATGATGACAGCAATCAATAGAAGGGACAATATAAATGATAAAGAATTTCTCTTCATATTCGATCCAACATCAGCAGAAAGTGCACTAAGACCAGCATATATTCCAAAAGATAACCAGATAATAACAAACGAAACATAAGCATCCAATTCCATTATTCCTCTTACTTTAGGGCTAATGAGGTATAACATAATCAACATATATAACTGGAATGGAAATGACCCAATTAGATATAAAATGATGGACTTTAATACGATAACTTGTTTTTTCACTGGCAGGTGCAGTCCCATGATTAGTGTTGGGGATGCCCAAATATTCCCACTTATTTGCTGAAACTGTAAACCTTTCACCCGAGACCATATTGGCCCATAAACAAATAGGATTAAAAAGAATAAATCTAAGCCAACAAATCTAGATTCTTGGGCATTGAAACCTTGGATAAAGAGGAATGTAAATAAAGAGTAGAGGAGATATTGCCCGATATAACTACTCCAAGATACCTTTAACTCAGGTTTCGATAATTGTAAAGCAAGCTTAAAATCATCAGACACAAAAAACACCTCTATTAACTATAGTTTAGCTTCCTAAGAACCTTTTTCATTTTAGTTATCCATAAAACGTATCCTAAAATAGCAATGATAATTGATATGCAGGTTGCCAAAATAGGTAAATCTTTTGCAAAAACTATGGACCAATAGACAATGCCGTGACTAGAAAAGGAGTGAACCATAGCAATTAATAAAAATAACAACATGCAACATACCAATAAAATTATACTAATTCCCGAATTGGATACCCAAAACCCCCTTACACCGATACTCAATCTGGGAACGAGGTATCCAATGAAGATTGATAAGGATAACCAGATTGTTGAGAACGCAATAAACGAACCAACTGATAACATATCAACGAGTGGTGTGAAGAAATAAAGAATAATCAGTCCTAACAAATGTGCTGGAAATGTATAGCAACCATGAATGATTAATCTGCTTTTTACAATAGTGTCATGTGGAATTGCTAAATGATTTTGCATGACCACTATTGGTGAAGCAATAAACTGGTGAGCAATATGTTGGGTTTCAAAGCTTTTTAGTTTTGGAAACAAAGGCGATGAACCAAATACCAAAAGAAATAGTAGATCATATAAAGCCGTTCCCTCATCTAAATATGTAGGCATTTGGGTAACAAACATAGCTATAAATAAACCTGTTACAAGGTAGGCAAGTAGTATATTGTATATGGATTGATGAAGTTCTAATTTAGTTATTTCAAATGCCTTTCGCCAATTATTCATTAGAGTAATCCTCCTTACTAAAGTGTTATAGTGTATATGTTTATATACACAGTATAACTATAAAGATATATGATGTCAATAGTTGATTCGGGCATTAGGATGAACTTAGCACGAGGACACGACATATTAGATACTAAGTGACTTCTACAAAGCAGTTCACAATTTTGTAATATATATTGTGAATTAGTGAGCAAAAACATATTTACATACGAAAAATTCCATGCTATTATCAAAGTGTAATAAGGAAACACACTTACAATATATTGTGAAAAGTTGAGCATGTAACAGTTTATGTGAAAAGATGAGCATTAAAAATATAAACAAACAAAAGGAGTTGTATCTATTATGTTAAACTTCATTCGCGAAAACAAGGTAGTTGCAGGTATTCTAGCAATCATTCGTATCTATATTGGTTATGCTTGGATAACAGCAGGAATTGGTAAATTAACAGGTGGCGGATTCGATGCAAGTGGCTTCATCCAAGGTGCCATTGCAAGTGCAGGTGGAGATCATCCAGCTGTTCAAGGCTGGTGGGCAACGTTCTTAGAGGCAGTAGCCCTGCCAAATGCAGAATTATTTAGCTTCATGGTAATGTGGGGAGAAATTTTAGTTGGCGCAGCATTAATTCTAGGAATCTTTACTAACTTTGCAGCATTGATGGGTACCACAATGAACTTCGCATTCTTATTCAGTGGCACAGTAAGCACAAACGCTCAAATGGTATTACTAACAGTATTCCTAGTAGTTGCAGGCTTCAACGCAGGACGCTACGGTCTAGACAGATGGGTCATTCCATTCCTAAAGGACCATACTCCAACTCGTAAACATACTAAAAAAGTAGTAGTTGCTTAATTAATAAAGATAAGGCTGGTCTTCATTATGAAGGCCAGCTTTTTAGTTTACCGACAAACATAATCAGCTAATACACTTTGTACCTTGTATATATTTAACTGTTTATTAAAGTTCTTTTGGATTGGCGCAGCACTTCCTGACAACCATATTTTTAGCTCTGCTTCTAAGTCGAACGTTCCTGCTGTTTCGATGGAAAAGTGAGAAATATTTTTATATGGAATAGAATGATACTCCATCTTTTTCCCGGTAACACCTTGCTTATCTACTAAGATTAGCCTTCTGTCGGTGAAAACAATTAAGTCCCGGATTAGTTTGTAAGCATGCTCGACACGTTCTGATGCCGATAGTAACTCTTTAAGCTCCTTTTCAGCATCTACATTCTTTATTTCGGATGCATTTCCCATCACACCATCAAAAAAGCCCATGATAATCCCTCCCTGATTCCTAAAATTCATGTCTATTCTATGTTTAATGATACCTATTCATGTAAATAATGTAAACGATTACCATACACATCATCTGGAGGGATTAACATGAAAAAATTCAATTGGTTAGTTATAGTAGCTTCTTTTGTTGTTATATATCTTATTGCTTATGGAGCTACAAAGGTGGATAACGACAAGACTAGTAATGGAGAAGAGAATCCAAGTATTGAAACGTCTGGGATGCTTAAAGAATCTGGTAAATCACTATTAGTTACAATGGTTAACACGAATGGGGAAACGATTGGTGAAGCAAGGCTTGAGCAAAAGCCGGACGGTGTAAGTATTAACCTAGATGCATCAAAATTACCACAAGGAACACATGGATTCCATATTCACGAGAATGGATCCTGTGAGGCACCATCCTTCGAGTCAGCTGGTGCACACTTTAATCCAACCAATGCAAAGCACGGTTTTGATCATCCGCAAGGTCCGCATGCTGGTGATTTACCAAATATAAATACGACAAATTATGGATTTGTATCAACAACTGTTCTAGCGAATATGGTGACATTGGAAAAAGGGAAAAAGAATTCCTTATTAAAAGAAGGCGGTACTGCATTGGTGATTCATTCCAAAGCAGATGATTATAAATCACAGCCGGCTGGGAATGCTGGCGAGCGTATTGCTTGTGGTGTGATAGCAGAATAATTGGTTGAGAAGGGCTCTGAGTTTTATTCTCAGAGCCCTTTTTACTGCAACGTGAAATACAGTTTAAGTTTCATGGAGTATACTCGGGTCTATGCTGAGGATTATGTAATAAACAAAAAATAACACAAAATACGAATGTATGTTCGTATTTTTGGTAATGCTATGCTATAATCGAGGACAAGATAATGTTCCGATAGGGGTTTTAGCTTATAAGTTGGGGGTGATGCCACTGAGAATTTATGAAGTCATGATGGTGCTAGGGAACTTTGGTACCTTACTACTATCCCTACTTGCTTTAGTTCTCACCATGATCAATAAAAATTAATAGACCCACCTTTTAGGAGAGTCTAAACACTTTTGTTGCAGAACCCTATAGGGAACCACTTATCAAGAGTCCAGTTGCAGCTGGACTCTATTTCATTTTTGAAACATATTATACCACATCTACCCAGGACAAGGTAAGCACTGCACTGCTGGGTCTTGAATGATGTCACAGAATGAAAATTTCTGCAGGTATATTTAGGGGGGATGACAACCTAGAATTGAGATAATAAATTAATTACCTGTCCCCCATTCCATTTCCAATAAGACTCCTGTATAATATGTTTCGAGTATCGAAAGAAGGGAGATAACTATGGGGGCACATGCTGAAGTACAACAAGAAGTAATACAAGAAAAAATTTGGACGCGAGACTTTATTTTAATATGTCTGGCTAATTTTTTTATCTTTTTTGGATTTCAAATGACCTTACCAACCTTACCTTTATTCGTTAAAGAATTAGGTGGTAGTGATCAGTTAATTGGTATTATTGTTGGGATATTCACCTTTTCAGCTCTTGTTTTACGACCATATGCGGGGCATGCGTTAGAATCAAAAGGACGACAATTTGTATACATGACTGGTTTAGCTATATTTGTTGTTTCGGTTGGATCCTTTGCGTTTATAGGAAGTATTGCTATTCTGTTGATTGTGAGGGTCTTGCAAGGTGTTGGTTGGGGATTGTCGACTACAGCTACCGGTACTATTGCAACGGATATTATTCCCGCAAGCAGAAGAGGCGAGGGATTTGGTTACTTTGGATTATCCGGAAATATTGCACTTGCATTTGGACCTGGACTTGGCCTTGCATTAGTAGGGAAAATATCCTTTATGTCTTTGTTTTTAATTTGTGCAGCTTTTGGTTTAGTGGCTTTCCTTCTTTCGTCTAAAGTTCGTTACAAAAAAGTAGAAGAAATACCGGAAAAAGCAGCCGCACCAAGATTTGATATCTTTGAGAAGACGGCAATTCAGCCATCTATTCTAGTTTTATTTATCACATTCACATTTGGTGGAATTGCAACATTCTTGCCATTACATGCAATTGAACGAAATGTTGCAGGAATCGAAGCATACTTTCTTGTGTATGCAGCTTTTCTATTAATCTCTCGAACCTTTGCTGGTAAAATATATGATAAAAAAGGTCATCTGTATGTATTCTTACCAGGTACAATCATGATACTTATCGCCATGATCCTATTAGCTTGGTTACCAAGTACGTTTATCTTACTTGTTGCTGCAGGACTATATGGATTTGGATTTGGAACTGTACAACCAGCCTTACAAGCATGGGCAGTGGAAAAGGCTGCTGGTAATCGAAAGGGAATGGCAAATGCAACATTCTTTTCATTCTTTGACCTAGGTATTGGGTTGGGTGCGATAATATTTGGTCAAATTGCCTTTCTATTCAATTATAGTACGATTTATGCAACAGGAGCCGGGTCTATACTCGTATCTATGTTAGTCTATATTTTATTAGTGATAAGAGCCAGAAAACAGGAAGTTAGTCATTAAACGGAGCAATTCTAATAGTTGCTTCGTTTTTTTTTACTAAAAGGTATAATCTACCATAGGTTTTCCTATCCTATAAGAATAGAAATGAATCATTTTAAAATTATTCAAATCTCTTATACAATAAGTATATAAATGCGTTCTTAAAAGGCAGGTTAATAGATTTTGAAAAAACTAAGCGAGATCAATATCCAAAGGCTATTTCCATCATTAATCTATAAACGAGGATTAGAATATTATAATAAAGGTCTTGTTTCCGATTTATCCTATGACATGAACTATAATGTTTGGACAGCAACGGTACAAGGTTCAGAGGATTATTTTGTAGAAATCAATATGAAGGATTTTGAAAAAGGGTCAGTTGATACATATTGCGACTGCCCGGCTTTTGATTCTTACGGGTCATGTAAACATATTGCTGCTACATTAATTGGCATTGCCAATAAAGAAACACCACAGGAATTGTCTTACTCCAATTATGATTATGAAATTACCAATCGTTTTATCCGAGCGCTAAGTAATGTTGGTCAGCCTACAGAGATGTCAGATATATTGCCAGAAAAAGAGCCCCTTCATGTGGAATATATATTGAAGTGGTCCTACGATAGAAATCTATTAATTGAATTAAAAGCAGGTGTATCCCGTGATTATGTAGTGAAAGATGTTCATGAATTTTTGCGAGATGTCTTAAATGGTAATGAACATTTCTTTACCAAATTGTTTGCATATGCACCAAGTCAGCATTTTTTACTGCCAGAAGACCAAGAGATATTTGAACTTCTTGGCTCTATCCAAAAGAATGAAAAAATTTATGATGGCTATCATGTGTATCATTACCGAGGTAATGTTAGTGATAAAAGGTCAATTATTATTCCTCCATTAATTGCGGAGAATTTATTGGAGAAGTTACTCCAACGAGATTTGGTGGTCGAAGCAAACTCTCAATCTTTTTCAAATGTTTCCATTGAAAAAGGAAGACTACCTTTCCACTTTGCCCTGAACAAAAATGAACGAGATGATTTGTTCTTAACCATGCATGAGGTAGAAGACAGTGTGTATTTCAGTAACTACGAAATGCTTTTCTATAATGGAGTTTTCTATTTCCCATTAAAAGAACAAATACCAATCTTAGAGCTTGTTAGTCAGTTCGGGAAAATTGACCAACAACTCCCGATTTCTAAAAAACAAGCGGATGCCTTTTTATCGGAGGTACTTCCATCTCTAAAGAAAGTTGGAGAGGTTGAGATTTCCGAAAAAGTTTCATCAGAAATCATTCAAGTTCCGCTACGAGCGAAGCTATATTTAGAGGCTAAGGAAGAATGGATTACTGGGAAATTAGAATACCATTATGGCAATCATATTATCGATCCATTCGGTAGTCGTGACGATCATGAAGTCATTATCATCCGAGATGTAGACAAAGAAAAACAAATCATGCAGTTAATTGAATATGCTAACTTCCATTATAATGGCCGCGAATTATTTATCGATGCGGATGAGGAAGAATTGTATGATTTCCTGTATAAGGTTTTACCAGTACTTGATGAATATGTTGAATTGTTCCTAACATCTGAGGTCAGAGGATTTATTATTGAAAATGAACCAATACCTAGAACAAGTGTAAGAATGGAAACCTCTAGTAATTTACTAGAGATTGGTTTTGATATGGATGGCATGGATGATTCAGAAATTAATAAGATTCTAGATGCAGTGATTGAGAAAAAACGATACTATCGCCTACAAAGTGGTGAAATGCTATCCCTTGAAGGAGAAGAATTTACTTCCATCCAGAACTTCTTCCGAGACATGGATATTCATAAAAGTGATGTTCAAGATGGAAAAATTCAAATGCCAGTATTCCGTGGTACACAAATTGACGAGTTAATTGATACGAAGAAAAACTATGATCCTGCATTTAGGCAATTACTACATCAATTAAAAGAGCCAGAAGAACAGCACTATGAGTTACCGAGTACTTTGAATGCATCGTTAAGGTCGTACCAAATGACTGGTTACCAATGGTTTAAATCGCTTAGTCATTATCATTTAGGAGGAATTTTAGCGGATGATATGGGGCTTGGGAAAACCTTACAAAGCATTGCTTATTTAGCATCTGAGCTTGGAGAACATCCAAATTTAATTGTTGTGCCATCATCTGTTGTTTATAATTGGAAAAATGAATTTGAAAAGTTTACTCCTACTTTAAAAGTAGCGGTTATGACCGGAACGCCACAAGAGCGTCAGGAAAAGATTAGTCTCTTTAAAGATTCTGATGTATGGATTACGTCCTATGCAACATTGCGACAAGACATCGAACAGTACCGTGAACTAACGTTTCAAACATTAATCTTAGATGAAGCACAATTTATAAAAAACTATGCAACTAAAACATCAAAAGCAATACGTGAAATAAAAGCCGGCCGTCGGTTTGCTTTGAGCGGAACACCAATTGAAAATTCCATTGATGAGCTATGGGCAATATTCCAGGTCGTGTTACCAGGGTTAATGCCGAATCAAAAAGCTTTCAAACAACTGTCTCATGATAAAATCTCATCTATTTCAGGTCCATTTATATTACGTCGATTGAAAAAGGATGTATTAAAAGAACTACCTGATAAGATTGAATCAGTCAGCGTATCCGAACTTACCAATGAGCAAAAAGAGTTATATGTTGGATATTTAAGGCAGGTACAACAGGAAGCGGCACAATCTATCCAAGAGAGCGGCTTCCAACATAATCGAATGAAGATACTCGCAGGGTTAACGCGGCTGCGACAAATTTGCTGCCATCCATCACTGTTTATAGAGAATTATACTGGCAAGTCTGGAAAGCTTGATTTATTAATGGAAACAGTCGAAACTGCTATTGCGAATGGAAAACGTATGCTAATTTTCTCGCAATTTACAAGCATGCATGAGATTATCATTGAAAAACTGAATGAAGCCGATATTGATTACTTCTATCTAAGTGGTCAAACACCATCTAGTGAGCGTGTTGAAATGAGTGAACGGTTTAATGGCGGGGAAAAGAAAGTGTTTCTTATCTCATTAAAGGCTGGTGGAACAGGATTAAATCTTACCGGCGCAGATACTGTCATTCTATATGACTTATGGTGGAATCCAGCAGTTGAAGATCAAGCAACAGGTAGAGCCCACCGATTTGGACAAAAGAATGTTGTTCAAGTAATTCGTCTCATTACAGAAGGCACAATCGAAGAAAAGATTTATGAATTACAACAGAAAAAACGGGAGTTAATTGATAAAGTCATCCAACCGGGAGAGAAGATGTTGTCCTCTTTAAGTGAAGATGATGTAAGAGAGTTATTGAGTATTTAAAAGTCTACCAGTATTACAGAATCCGTTTATTACTGTAAGTTAAAGTGGAACGTATATGAAAAAGCACCCCAAAAGTAAGAGAAAAAATCATCTAACTTTCGGGGAGCTTTTTGTAAAAAAAGAAAATTATTGCAATGCCACTGAAATTCCATACTATCATAGCCGTAATCACATACCTATACATCATTTACATCGCAACATTAGTTTGAAATAATGTACAAAGCTCTCTCATACATCATTTCAAACACAATAACGGTATGAAATGATGTGATAGAATAATGACATTAAAGGGACAGACCCCTAACAACGTAATTTGCAAATGTTACGGGTCTGTCCCTTGATACTCATACCACGACTAGTGCTTACATATTAATCTGAAACAACTTCCTCGGTCTTCCTTTTACATATGGCTTTTCTTCCCCAACGATCTTAATAACATTCCCCGTTAAGAGCTTATTAACGGTTCTTTCAGCACTTCGCTTTGTGACGCGGTAATAATTGGCGATGTCGTTGGATGAAAATGGCTCATTGTTTCGCAGTTGAACAAAATCAATAAAGTTATAAGAGAGCTCATTATTTAACTTTGCCTTATGAATAAGTGCTTGATATAGCCTTGAGGTGTCAAAGTGCTTTTTCACACCGAGTGGACCTATTGTTTCCCCACGATCATTAATAATATAACAACTACTATTACTGTTATGGGTACACGCATCCAATGCAAGTATTGCGTGGTCCTCTGCTTGTTTTGCAGTTAATCCAAGACCGAAACCGATCTCAATGGATGTATCTAATGTATTTTCAATCTCTTTAATTAGTGGAAAATCTCGATAGTGGTTCGTAATATGATCTAAAACGCCTCTAGTACCAAAGATGACATATTGATTTTCGTTATTGGTAAGTACAGAAGCATATGTTTTATGTCCGAATTTAAGAAGAATCTGGTAAAGCTTAAACTGAAGTTCTTTTAGATGCGAATCTCCTTTTTCTTCAATGATTTTGTCTATTTCCTTTATTCGTATATAACCAGCAACGATTTGAGCGCTCTTACTCATATTTAAAGTAGCGATTGTTTTACACTCCTGAATAGCTCGTTCCATATTACGTTTAGGTATAACCATTTGATAGGTCGGGATTCCATATTCGTTTAGCTGCTTTTCAATCTCATTTAGGGATGTAAGGACATAATCAATTTTTCCATCTTCAAAGAGCTGTTTATGGTAATCAACAATTTTTTTAATATCTACTTCATCATCCTGTTTATAACTATATGTATAGATATTATCACCAGCTAGATTTAATTCACTTAATACCTCGGAAACGTGGATTTCATCCAGCACATCAATGGACAAACGGGTTAACTGTTGTTGGTATTTGTTTTTTACATGGTAGAATGACGTTAGAATCATGTACTCGTCAAAGGCCACTTGAATAGTCGGTAATCGTTTCTTTTTGATTTTGCTATGTGCGTGTAAGTATGGAAGGCATTCTAAAAATAAATAAACATCGCACATAAAGGCCTTTTCGACTAGTTCGGAAGCTTCACTTGCTTTTCTATAAATAAAAGGAATTGCTTCTATTTCATTATGGTCTTTAACATATTCTTGAAAGCGGTCAACTAATTCACTTCTTCCGAATAAAGCAACCTTTATTTTCACCAATCTTCCCTCCCAAATGTAATATTGAGGCAATATCAACTGTTATATGATGATACTACCTTAAAGAAGGATTATATCATTATATAATAATGAAAATTCAGTTAATTTTTAGTAAAAGAATGACGCCTATTAAGCGAACTAATAAGCGACAGATTTGTCAATTTATCTCAGTCTAAGGAATTTTCATAATATTGTCAAGTGAATAAAATATTTCTATTATATTAGAGAATTTACAGAGGAGTTTACCGTAACTCCTCTGTATTTTTTCTTATCCCTGTGGACTATATCTAGCTTTTACCTGTTCACGAAGCTCTCTTTTAAGGAATTTACCGACAGACGATTTAGGAATTTCTTCAAAGAATAGCACATCATCTGGTAACCACCATTTCGGAAATTGTGGCTTCAAGAATTCTAGAATATCTTCTTTCGTTGTTTTATTCTCATAACCTTCATGTAATACAACACATGCGATTGGTCTTTCCTGCCATTTTTCATCTGGAATAGCAACAACACTCGCTTCGAAAACCGGTCCAAATGCCATGATGGCGTTTTCAATTTCAACCGAGGAAATCCATTCACCACCACTTTTTATTAAATCCTTTGTACGATCAACGATTTTAATTGTTCCTTCTTCATCAACTGTTACAACATCGCCAGTATGGAACCAACCATTTTTAAATGCATCTAAGCTTCGATTGTCCTTATAATACTCATCCGCAATCCATGGTCCTTTTAGTAATAATTCACCCATGTCTTTCCCATTCCACTCAACCTCTCCTTTATCACTAACAACCTTCATCTGAAGGCCAGGGACAAGGATACCTTGGCGAGCCCGTTCCTGGAATTTTTCCTCCTGTGAAATATCCTGTTGATAGCTTTTTAAACGGGATATCGTTGCTAATGGTGTCGTTTCTGTTGCACCATAAGCGTGATAGAATGGTATTTTATACTTTTCTTCAAATGCCTTAATTAGTCCTAGTGGTGCTGCAGAACCTCCACATAAAACAGCTCTTAGACTAGAAGTATCATAGTCACCTTGTTCTAACTCCCGTAATAAACCTAACCAAATAGTTGGTACTCCAGCAGTAATGGTTACCTTGAAGCGGTCAATGAATTCAGCCAATCGTTTTGGTGTGAAACGTGGACCAGGCAATACTTGTGTAGAACCAAACCACGTACAAGCAAAAGGTGTACCCCAAGCATTAACATGGAACTGTGGTACAACAGGCATGGATACATCAGACTCTGATATAGCTGCTGTATCAGCCAGACCTAAAGCAAAACTGTGCAATACGATTGCTCTATGGGTGTACACGACACCTTTTGGTTTGCCGGTTGTTGCAGATGTATAGCACATACCAGCGGGTTGATTTTCATCAATATCTTTAGCAAATTCATAGGATGGATCACCAGTTGAGAGTAGTTCTTCATAAGAGTAGAGTGGTTGAATAGTAGAATCTGGGAGTTCAGCTTTATCTGTCATAACTACATAAGCTTCTACAGTAGCTAAATGAGTGTGTATGTGCTCAATGAGAGGTAAAATATCTTCATCAATAAACAAAATCCTATCTTCTGCATGATTAATAATGTAAATAATGTCTTCTGGGGATAGACGTATGTTAATCGTATGTAGGACGGCTCCCATTCCTGGCGCTGCGAAATAAACTTCCAAATGACGATGGTGATTCCAGGCTAACGTTCCTACCCGATCCCCCTTACTGATACCAAGCTCATTCAAGATACTCATTAACCGTCTAGTTCGCTGGCCAATTTCCCCGTAATTTAACCGGTGAAGCTTATCGTGCGTCTGAGAAATAACTTCCTTTTTTGGGAAAAAACTCTCCGCGTGCTCCATCAATGATCCAACCGACAACGGAACCTGCATCATACTTATCTTCAACTCCTTCGATAAATTTGGCCTTTCAAAATTAGATTATTGAGTTTACAAGCGCAGTACAAGGTAAGAGATTAGATCACATGCAGGCTTTTATAAATCAATAATCTAAGTAAAAAGAACCATAAGTTTAGATACTTGACTATATAATATCACATTATTTAGATAATTTGTAATAAAATTAATATTTATTTGGAAACCCTAATTTAATAGGAATCTAGCGTGATGCAACGCTTTCAGTTTTAACAATAGTTTGACAATATTAGGTGTTTTTAAGTAGAATACTAGATAGGAATTTAAAAAAGGGGGAGTTTTTTCCATGAAAAAGAAGTATATAATTACTTTTGCCGTGCTACTAGTTCTGTCATTAGCACTTGCAGCTTGTGGTGGAAGTAAACAATTAACGATGTTAACAGGTGGTACTGGTGGTACTTATTACCCATTAGGTGGGGAAATTTCTAAGATTATTTCTGATGAGGCGGAAATGAAAGTAACACCATCGTCTTCTAATGCTTCTGCAGATAATATTCAAGCACTTGCAGATGAAGAAGCAGACATTGCATTTACCCAAACAGATGTAATGGCTAATGCGGTTGAAGGAACGAACTCATTTGAAGGAAAAGCTGTAGATAATGTATTAGCAATGGGTTCTTTATATCCAGAAACAATTCAAATTGTAACATCTGCTAATTCTGGAATTACTTCTGTTGAAGATTTAGTAGGTAAAAAAGTTTCTGTTGGTGCACCTGGATCAGGTACACGTGTAAATGCTGAGCAAATTTTGGCGGCACATGGACTAGATATTGATAGTGATATTCAAGCTCAGGATCTTGACTTCGATGAGTCAACTGGTGGAATCCAAGACGGTAACATTGATGCTGCATTCATTACTGCAGGTACACCAACTGGTAGTGTAGAAGGATTAGCAGCAACTTCTGATATTACAATTGTTCCAATCGCTCAAGATAAAATTGATGCGCTAGTAGAAGAATTCCCATACTATGCTGCAGATACAATTCCATCAGGTACGTATGGACTAGAAAGTGAAGTTACAACAGTTGCAGTTCTTGCAATGCTTGCTGTATCAGATAGCTTATCTGAAGATGATGTTTATGAAATGACAAAAGCAGTTTATGAAAACACAGGTAAAATTACACATGCAAAAGGTAAGTTAATTACAAAAGAATCCGCACTTGATGGTATTGGAATTGACCTTCATCCAGGAGCAGAAAAATACTTCAAAGAAGCAGGATTACTAGATTAATATAAATAAAATATAGTATGATGGATATTGGCCGGCTTATTGCCTGATACAGGATCAGATAGCCGGTCAGTCCATTTTTTGGGTTGTGTCAGCATGCTAAAACTAGTACAAAAACGATTTATAATTATTTTTCTCCTACTGTTAGCCCTATCATTGATACTTTTTGTTCCCTTCCGAACTGCCCTAGTATTTTACAAAGAAAATACAAACCATATTGAGGCGTTCCTTCCAACTGAAGAAGGGGACTCATTTCAAATTATATTTACGCATTCTATACACCTGACAGATGTAGTCGAAATCTATGAAGTCTTACCAGATCATTCGATTAAACAAAATGGAATGATTTACGAGCAGTATGGTATTGGTATGCCAGCTAATTCTGTTGAAGGTGGAACTTTAGAATATGAAGATGGAAAAATTCATATAAAAGATATGAATAGGGTTTTTCCTTTTATCAATCTGCGAAATGGAAAAACGGTTCCTAGGCATCGACTGGTATGGGGAGATCAAAACGAACATATCGCATGGTTTAAAGATTACTTTGAACCAGGTGCCAGATTTACGATTAAAATTAAGAATCTATCATTATGGCAATTACTGAAAGGAGTGAAAATTCGTGACTGAAAAGAATAAGCACGAAAACGTAGAACTAACACCAGAAGAACAAGAAGCCCTAATGCAAAAATATGATCAAGAGTCAAATACACGTAATTTAACAGGTATTGCTGCTATAATAGTTTTTGTTCTGTTAATTGCATTCTCGCTCTTCCAATTGTTTACTGGTTATTTTGGAGCATATACAGCCTATATTCAACGTACAATCCACTTAGGATTTGCTTTAGTGCTAATCTTTCTTTTATTCCCAGCTAAGAAGGGTGGAAATAAACGAAAGGTTGCATGGTTTGATTATATACTTGCGGGATTATCTATCGTCGTGTGTTTATACTGGCCGGTATTTTATGAAGAACTTGTACAACAAATAGGCTCAATAGACATGGTGCAAATGATCATTGGTGGTATTGCAATATTGCTAACCTTGGAAGCTACAAGACGTGCTGTTGGACTGCCAATTACAATCATTGCAGGTTTGGCTTTGCTCTATGCACTTCTGGGGCAGTTCATGCCAGGAATGCTAGCGCATAGAGGCTTAAGTTTAAATCAGTTGATTAATACGATGTTTTTCACTACGGAAGGTATTCTTGGTACTCCATTAAAGGTATCGTCTACATTTATCTTCTTATTCCTATTATTTGGTGCGTTTCTAGTAAAGACAGGTGTTGGTACGTATTTCAATGATCTAGCCATTTCTCTAGCTGGAAGAAGAACAGGTGGACCAGCTAAAGTTGCGATTTTCTCTAGTGCTTTGAACGGTACTATTTCAGGTAGCTCGGTTGCCAATACGGTTACGACCGGTGCTTATACGATTCCACTGATGAAACGTCTTGGTTATCGAAAAGAATTCGCAGGTGCTGTTGAGGCTGCTGCTTCAACAGGTGGTCAAATAATGCCACCAATTATGGGTGCTGCAGCTTTCTTAATGATTGAATTTGCAGGAGTTCCATATTGGGAAATTGCAAAAGCCGCGCTAATCCCAGCAATACTATATTTTGCGGGAATTTGGATCATGACGCATCTGGAAGCTAAGAAAACAGGTTTAACAGGTCTACCAGAGAGTGAAATACCTCCAAAGAAAGAGGTATTCAAAAAGATCCATCTATTAATTCCAATCTTTGTCATTATTATTTTATTATTCATGGGTTACAGTATTGAAAGAACTGCATTATTAGGTATTCTTTCTGCCATTATTGTTAGCTTGTTCATGAAAGAAACCCGCATTACTCCGAGAAAATTTGTGGATGCATTAACTTCAGGTGCTCGTACGGCATTAGGGGTTGCTGCCGCGACGGCAAGTGCAGGTATGATTGTTGGGGTAGTAACGAAAACAGGCTTAGGATTAAAGCTTGGCAATGGAATTGTTGATATTGCTGGTGCTCTTACATCAAACATCAACGTTCAATTATTATTAACCCTAGCATTTACTATGGTTGCATCTATTATCTTGGGAATGGGTTCACCAACAACTGCAAACTATATTATTACATCAACCATTGCATTGCCTGCTATTTTGGCATTAAACTCTCAGCTTGATGTTGCAATTCCAGTACTTGCTGCACATATGTTTGTGTTCTATTTTGGAATTGTTGCGGATATAACACCACCGGTTGCATTAGCAGCGTTTGCTGCCTCGGGAATATCTGGTGGAGAACCAATACGAACTGGTTTTAATGCTTCAAAACTTGCAATTGCAGCCTTTATCATTCCATATATGTTTGTATTAAATCCGGAGATGCTTATGATTGATACAACAATCGGAGGCGTTGTGTGGATATTAATCACAGCATTAACGGGTATGATAGCTATTGGGGCTGGGTTGATAGGATTCTGGTATAAGAAACTGAACGGTATCGAAAGAACCATTTCCGTTATTACCGGTCTACTACTCATGTACCCAGAAGGTTATAGTGATATTATTGGCCTAGTATTATTTGTTCTAATGCTTGCTTATCAATTCTTATTCAAAGGCAATCGAGGTTCAGGTGAGAAATTACAAGCAGAAGCTTAATAATAGAATATGGGAAGGTTTCTCAAGTTTTGAGAAACCTTCCCTTTTCATTTCGAAATGGTACAATTGATATTGGATTATAAATGGAAGGGTTGTTTTTCAGAATGAAAAAGCAACATGATTTTACACAAGGGAATATTTGGAGACAGTTAATCGTATTTTCTGGACCAATACTACTAGCGAATTTACTCCAGACTTCTTATCAATTAATTGATAGCTTATGGGTTGGCAACTTGCTTGGTGCGAATGCATTAGGTGCAGTTGCTGTTTCAGGAACGATTATTTTTACTGTACTATCCTTTATCATTGGATTAAATAATGCAGCATTAACTATTCTTTCACAACAAAAAGGTCAAAAGAATCAGGATGGATTAAAACGATATTTAAATGCATTTGTTGTATTATTGACAATCATGTCTGTTTCCTTAGGAGTTATTGGGTTTGTATTTGCTGAAAATCTTCTTCGTTTATTAGGAACGCCAGTTGAAATACTAGGACTAGCTACATCCTATTTACAGATTAACTTTCTTGGAATGTTGTTCTTATTTGGATACAACTTTATTAGTACAGCCCTTCGTGCATTAGGGGATAGTAAAACCCCATTGAAATTTGTACTTATAGCGGTTATGTTAAACCTAGTGATGGATCCGCTATTTATTGCTGTATTTAAGCTAGGAGTAGAAGGTGCGGCATATGCAACAATAATTTCACAGGGATTTGCTTTTTTATATGGAATTATTCATGTCCTACATAAAAAGCTTGCTCCGTTTACTGTACCAAGGCTTCCGAAGTGGCAGGAAATTAAGCTGATTCTACATTTAGGCATTCCTTCAGGGTTACAAATGTCTGTTATATCTGCAGGTTCTGCCGCAATCATGAGTGTTGTAACTTCCTTTGGTCCTTCAGTAGTTGGTGGATTTGGTGCAGCACAACGTTTAGATAGTATCATTATGCTTCCAGCACATGCACTTGGAACTGCGGTAGGAAGCATGAGTGGGCAGAATATTGGGATTAAGAATTGGGACCGTGTAAATAAAATTGCCAAATACGGTGTTTTGTATAACTTTGTAATCATGGTTTTCATTGGTTTACTAGTGGTGTTACTAGCAGAACATGCTGTTCGACTTTTTATCCAAGAAGAGGAAGCTGTTCAATTTGGTGCAACATATTTAAAAGTAATCGCACTTTGCTATCCATTCTTAGGAATTAATTTCATATTAAATGGAGTTGTACGTGCTGCTGGAGCCATGTACCAGGTATTAGTGCTCAATATTATCTCGTTCTGGATACTGAGATATCCATTAACATTTCTTTTCTCAGCGTTATATGGCAATAGTGGGATTGCGATGGGAATGGGTGTGAGCTTCATGATTAGTAGTGTATTTGCCTTTCTGTACTTTCGGTTTGGAAGATGGCGAGAGAAGGTATTATTTAAAGAGAGAAAAAATTGAAACTTATACACAAATTGTGGATAGATTGAGGATAACCTCAATATTTTGTAGTGGGTTTTGACAAAAGGTACGAAATATTGACATGTTTTATGCTTTTTCTGTGGATAACTATATTATAGATGTAGAGTGATGGGGATATGAAAAAACAAACAAAAAAAGCGATCAAGCAAACGACATATTTAGCTGTGGGTCTTGTAGTGGTTTTGGTGTTACTATCACTTGTTGTTGATAAAAACCAATGGAAAGAGCCAGCTGTTAATGAAGAAGTCCTGAAATATAAGCCACTTGTTGAAAAATATGCAGAAGAATACCAGATAGCGAGTTATGTTGATATATTGTTAGCAATGATGATGCAGGAATCCGGTGGAAGGGGGACTGACCCCATGCAATCATCGGAAAGCTATTGTGGACAAATTGGATGTATTGATGATCCTGAACTTTCGATTAAACAAGGCGTATTTTACTTTTCAGAAACACTAAAAGATGCGAGTTATGATCTAGAACTAGCCATCCAATCTTATAATTTTGGAAGAGGGTTTATTAATTATGTACAGGAAAAAACCGGACACTATACACAAGAAGTAGCCATTTCTTTTTCGAAAGAGATGTATGAAAACGCCCCAGACCAATCCATATACACTTGCTTAAGAAAAGAAGCGAAGCAGTTCAATGCCTGTTACGGCGATATCTATTATGTAAAATCAGTCATGGGCTATGTAGACCGTATAAAAGAACATCAATAAATGGCTATCAGGATTCAAAAGCGCTATGATGTAAACAAAAGTATTGAAGGAGGAAATAGCATGGGAAAAGAAGTTTTTACAAAAAAAGCCCCTGCCGCAATTGGGCCATATTCTCAGGCAGTGGAACTAGGCAATTTACTATTTGTATCTGGGCAGATTGGTATTAATCCGGAAACTGGAGAGGTTGTAACAGGAATAGAGGCTCAAACAAAACAAGTAATGGAAAATTTAAAGGCAATTCTACATGAAGCAGGGGCTAACTTTTCTAAAGTTGGTAAGTTTACAATTTACTTATCTTCAATGGAGGATTTTGCTACGGTAAATGAAATTTATGGTAGTTATCTAGAAAAACCTTATCCTGCACGTGCGACAGTTGAAGTGAGTCGGTTACCAAAGGATGTACTAGTAGAGATAGATGCAATTGTAGTTTTTGAATAGGAGGAATAAAAATTGGATAACTTTACATATTACAACCCAACAAAACTTATCTTTGGTAAAGGGCAATTAGATGCACTGCCCGACCAAGTAAAACCGTATGGTAGAAAGGTGCTTCTTATTTACGGTGGTGGAAGCATTAAACATAATGGTATCTATAATACTGTTATGGAAAAGCTTGCTGAAATCAATGCAGAGGTTTTTGAGTTACCAGGAGTTGAGCCAAACCCAAGAATATCAACTGTACGTAAAGGGGTTGAAATTTGTAAGAAGGAAGGAATTGAATTTTTACTAGCTGTTGGTGGTGGTAGCACAATTGATTGTACAAAGGCAATTGCAGTAGGTGCAAAAACCGAAATAGATATGTGGGATATTGTGACGAAAAAGCATATTGCGAGTGATGCCCTTCCGTTTGGAACTGTATTAACACTTTCTGCAACAGGTTCAGAAATGAATAGTGGTTCTGTGATTACAAATTGGGAAGAGAATGAAAAGCATGGCTGGGGTGCAGCACCATACACATTTCCCAAGTTTTCAATCTTAGATCCAACCCATACGTTTTCCGTACCAGAAAATCAAACTATTTATGGGATAGTTGACATGATGTCACATGTATTGGAGCATTATTTCCATCAAACTACAAATACAAAAGTGCAAGACCGTTTTTGTGAATCTGTCTTAATTACAGTTATGGAAACAGCTCCAAAACTTTTGATGGACTTGGAAAATTATGAGCTACGGGAAACCATTATGTTATCCGGAACACTCGCATTAAACAATATGCTTAACATGGGATTCCGTGGCGACTGGGCAACCCACAACCTAGAACATGCGGTAAGTGCCGTACACGACATACCACATGGTGGGGGTCTAGCTATACTATTCCCCAATTGGATGAATCACGTTCTAGACGATGAAAACGTATTCCGATTTAAACAATTAGCAGTACGCGTCTTCAACGTAAATTCAGAAGGGAAAACAGACAAAGACATAGCCGTAGAAGGAATAGAAAAACTACGCCAATTCTGGAATAGCATCGGAGCCCCATCCAAACTATCCGACTACGGAATAGACGACAGCTCCCTAGAAATCATGGCTGAAAAAACCGTAGTTGCCTCACCTGCCTACGGTAATTTTAAAAAGCTAACAAAAGAAGACTCATTAGAGATATTTAAAGCAAGTTTGTAATAGTTATTTCAATGTAAGGTTTATAAGAGAAGGAGGAAGTTGGTATAACCTCTGAGTGGCCCGAATACACGAAGACTCCTTGAAAAAGAAAAACGCTTTTTCTATCGTGCGATGTCATGCTGTCGAAGCATTCCTTGGGACTGCGCTTACTCGCCCCATCGAAAACCATTGTCCTAAGGGTGGATAGGCATCGGTGAGACCCCACAGTGCGAATTAGGGGTTCAAAAGGTAAGAACGCTACGTCCTTCGAACAGATGTCTCCACTGTGCTGGCAATAAAAGCGAAGTGTATTCAGGCCGCGGACATGTCCAGAAATAATGACAAATTATTTCCCCGGCAATAAAAAATGTCGAAAGAACAAAAGAACTGGCTGTCTTACTGATAGATAGCCAGTTCTTCCCTAATAACTTCCCTAATCTTATCCAAACAATCCTCAGGACTCTTTCCAAATATCCTCCGATTATTCACAATTGCATAGGGCTTTACCCTACACAATCCGCAAAACGACAAACAATCACTCGTTAAAACCGCGACCTCAGGAAACTCCTCTTCAAGAATCCCCTCTATATCTAAAGTAGTAATCGCATTACCATCACATATCTCAACAACAACAATACCCATTAGCCATCACTTTCTTTCAAGAATTAAATGGAATGATTGAATGATAGCATTATCACTATACCAATTTCAAATATCATGCATCTTTCGTTCCTGTATCCTTCTGTACAAAACTCATATTTACCCAATTACGTTGTTTCCAACGGCGAAGCATTAAAACACCACGTAACCATTCGTCAGCTATAAAGCCAATCCAAATCCCTATTAACCCAAGGCCGAGGAAAATTCCAAAAAACCAACTGAAGGTTACACTTACACCCCACATAACAATAATACCAATATATACAGGGAACTTTACATCCCCTGCAGCTCTTAACGAACTGATCATAACAAGGTTAAAAGCACGACCAGGCTCCAGCACAATAGTGAGCAGTAAAAGAAATGTACCAGACTCAATGATAGACGCGTTGTCTGTAAAAATACCAAGAAATGGTTTTGCAACGAGATATACAATTCCACCAATAGCAAAAGATACAAAGATAGAAATACGTAAACTCTTTAGTGCTCGCTCATATGCATATTCTATTTTACCTGCACCAATCATATGACCAATCAATATTTGCGTGCCCTGACCAATGGCGATTGAAAATAAGAAAATAAACATCATAATATTTTGCGTATATACCTTTGTCGTAATCGCAATTGTTCCTAGTTGAGCGACAAAGTAGGTAATAACCATTTGGCTGGCGTTATAGGATAATTGTTCCCCGGCAGAGGGGATACCTATTTTTAATAGACTTTTAACATGGTTTTTTTCATACTGGAAAAAGTGCTTAAAATTAATCTCCCCATCTGCACGTTTAATGAGTAGAAAAACAAGAGCAATAAATCCCAATAATCTACTAATAGCAGTAGAATAAGCTACTCCTTCAACACCTAGAACAGGAAATCCAAAAGGTCCGAAAATAACAAAGTAATTTCCAATAATATTAAGGATGTTCATACCAATAGTTACAATCATGGTATCCTTCGTATGACCATAGCTTCTTAATATAGCACCTGTTGTCATGATTAATGCTTGAATGAAAATTAAGCCACCAACAATTTGCATATAGGCTAACCCTTCATCCATTAGTTCTTGAGGGAGATCCATTACATGCAAAATTGGCTTAGCCCAAATATATAATACTAGACTAAGGAGGATCGAGAATAGTAGATTCATACTTAATGCGTTAATGGCAATTTGTCCAGCTGCTTTAGGTTTATCTGCGCCGATATTTTGTGCAATTAAAACTGCGGCACCCTGTGCGACAAAGCCAAACATGACAATAACTACAGAAAGTATCTGATTAGAAACCCCTACTGCGGCAACTGATTTATCAGAATACTGACTTAGCATAAGTGTATCTGCGTTTCCCATTAACATATGCAGTAAAATTTCAATGAAAATTGGCCACGTAATCGAAAATAAGGTTAAATTCTTCGTAGTCTTTTTGTCCAATATTTTTCCTTCTTTCTGTAAAACAATAGGAATAGTTTACAACGAAATTGTGTAAATAAAAAGAGAATATCGTTACATATGTAAAAATATGTACCCAAACCGAGGAACCATGTGCCGGAAAACCTTGAGCATGCGCCCAAACCAAGGAATTACGCGCCCGAACCGAAGGCCCATGCGACTGAAGTCTTTGTACGTTAAAAGTAGTCGAGCGGTTTCTATCAAACAAACAGTATCTTTTGTAGTGATAAAACCCAAAAAACCGAGTTAACATTCAAATTCCGAAGGGAGAATATTGAATGATACTCGGATTACTTTTACTAAAGAACTATTTAAGCTAAATATTTATTATTACCTAGAAGACAGTGAATGTCCCTTATGATCAGCATGTTCATACCTATACCAAGCTACTAACAAGATCACACCACTTAAAATAAGTATTCCACTCGTAATGAAAAAGACGGAAGAAATGCCATAAAATCCAGCAATAGCACCACCAAGAGCAGGGCCGATAATATTACCTAAGAATCTCAAGCTAGTATTATAACCAAGCACTTCACCTTGCATTGATAATGGTGCTTCTTGGCGTATATATGCTATCCGTAATGGGATGATTCCTCCAATTGATATTCCTAATAAGAATCGGACGATGACAAGTTGCCAAATAGATGTAACAAATGCACCCGGTATATACACAATACCAGCCATGAATAGGAGGAGGATTAAGTATTTAATATAACCATATTGATCGCCGAGTTTCCCCCATTTTCTAGTCATTAACAAATTACCAACCCCGGCAGCGGAGAAAGCAATACCAGAGAAAAAGGCAATATGAAGGGGGCCGTGGATTTCTTCTACATATAAGGAGAGTATAGGCTGAACGCTAAAGTGAGCAATTTGCACAAGTGCGGAAATAATCATAACTACTAATAATACAGGGTGTCTTATAATGTGTAAAATAACTTCCTTACTTGTATAAGCTTTATGTTCCTTATCTGAACTGAACTCTAATGGCTTTTCCTTTACCCCGAAAAGTACAATAAGTGCAGATAGGAATATGGCAAGTGCGGTCCATTTAAATGTAGTAGAGAAGCCAAATATATCCGCCAATGCTCCTCCGAGTAGTGGCCCCATTAATGAACCTGTTATACTACCAGTTTGTAGGGTTCCTAGAACTTTTCCAGCAATGTTCTTGGGTGTTTGTGTTGTAATAAGTGCTTGAGACATCGGAATAAAACCTGTGAATATTCCCATTATGAGTCGTAATATAAATAATTGCCAAACGTTCGTAGCAAACCCCATCAAAAATATGGATATTCCCATTCCGGTTGCGAAGAAGACTAGTAATTTCTTTCTTCCAAACTTATCCCCAAACCGTCCCCAAATCGGGGAAAATATAAATGCAGCAATAAAAGTAACTAAGAAAACCCAGCCTGCCCAATTCTGGACATAAACATCCGAATAGTCACCGAAAGAATCGATATAAAGTGACAGAAAGGGTAAAACCATGGTCATGCTTCCTGCTATAAAGAAATTAGCAAACCACATAATAACTAAATTACGTTTAACATAGAGGTTTTCAGTATTAATAAATAATTGCCTTCTTTCTATAAAATATTTCGGTACCCTAAATATAACGGAAAACGAAATAAATTTAAAGTATTATAGATTAATAGTTAAAAGGTGTTATTTTTTGGAGATTGGGTATAATCTAAGTTATAAATTAATATTTTGATAGACAAGTAATATAAAAGAAAATTAAAGGAAAAGGAGCTAGAAATATGAAACGTTATGTAAAACTAACAGCCCTGTTTACATTAATAATTAGCTTAGTCGCGGCCTTTATCATGCCTGTAAGTGCAGATGAAGTAATTAATGAAAAACTTGGGGTTCCTATAGTTGTTTATGGTGGTAATTTAACGGAAGAACAAAAAGCTGAAACACAAAAACTACTTGAAATAACAGATCCAGAAATGGTCGATGAATATTCAGTTACTGGTGAAGACTTGGCAAAATATATTGGTGGAAACTCGAATTCCAGAATGTTCTCTTCCGCTAAAATTACGATGGAAGAGGAAGGTAAAGGATTAAATATTTCCATCATCACCCCAGATAACATCACGGAAGTAACAAGCGAAATGTATGCAAATGCTTTACTTACTGCTGGTGTAGAAAATGCAACTGTTGTTGTTGCTTCTCCTGTAAAAGTAACAGGACATTCAGCACTAACAGGGATATATAAAGCATATGATGTTGAGGGTGTAGAGCTTGATAAGGAGCGAATGGAGCTCGCGAATGAAGAACTTAATGTAGCAACGGACTTAGTTTCGGATGCGGGATTAAGTAAGGAGCAAGTGAGTGAATTAATTACTCAAATTAAGCAAGCTATTGCAGAGCAAAATCCTGCTTCTATAGAAGATATTGAGAGAATAGTACAAGAACAATTAGATAAACTTGAAATCTCATTAAGTGAAAAAGATCGTCAATTGTTAATTGATTTATTTGAGAAAATGCGTGATCTAAATATTGATTTTGATCAGGTTAAAAATCAATTAAATGATATTGCTACAAAAGTCCAAGAGCAAATTGGAGATTTATTAGCAGATGAAGGTTTCTGGGATAGTGTAGGTAACTTTTTTAAACAACTATTTGAAGCAATTGCAAATTTTTTCTCTAATCTATTTAAATAGTAGTGTTGACCGCGTCTAGTGTAGGAGGGACAGCCCCCTAAGCAATAGAATTAGTATAATTAGCTAATTTGGTTCTTGGGGAGGCTGTCCCTCTTTGTGCCTAATAAAATAAGAAAAACTACCCACTACTAATTAACTAATAATTTAGTAAAAAACGATTATTTAGTTATATCGGAATTTGTCGATTAATTATAATATATTAAATTTTGTAAAAAAGTTAATGAAATATTTTATAATAGGTTGTATAATGGAAAACAAGTTCAGGATTTAGACTATCCTGAATTGAAGGAATTTTAAAAATAGGAGGGTCTCACATATGTGGAAAAAATGGTCATTACTTTTAGTTCTTTTATTTGCACTTGGCCTAGTTCTCGCTGCATGTAACGGTGGCGGAGACAGTGATGCAAATGGCGATAACGGAACAGAAGAAAAGAGTGAAGGTTCTGGGGATTCTAGCGATTCTGGTGAAACAGAAGATGCTGGAGACACTGGCGATGTGGAGCAAGTATTAAATGTAAATATTAAATCGGAACCACCTTCATTACACCCTGGTCTAGCAACAGATACAACTTCTGGTGCTGTACTTGATCAAGTATTCGAGGGGTTAATGCGAATTAATCAAGAAGGTGTTGTTGAGCCAGCGATGGCTGCTGCTGAGCCTGAGGTTTCAGATGACTTATTAACGTATACATTCACGATTCGTGATGATGCAACTTGGTCAAATGGTGATCAAGTTACTGCACATGACTTCGAATTTGCATGGAAATGGGTACTAGACCCTGCTAATGCTGATACGGACTATGCCTATCAGTTATATGTAATCAAAGGAGCTCAGGCTGCTAAGGAAGAAGGCGGCTCATTAGATGATGTTGGTGTTAAAGCGCTAGATGACAAGACTCTAGAAGTTACTTTAGCTCAGCCAACTCCATATTTTCTAGATTTAACTGCTTTCTATACTTATTACCCTGTTAACAAAGCTGTTGCAGAGGCTAACCCTGAATGGGCACTTGATGCTGGTGAAAATTATGTAACAAACGGTCCATTCGTACTTGACACTTGGGAGCACAAAAACAAGGTCGTACTTAAGAAAAACGCAGATTATTGGGATGCTGATACTGTAAAACTAGAAACAATTAACATGTTCATGGTAGAAGATGAGAATACGGCACTTCAAATGTATGAAGCTGGTGACCTTGATTGGGTTGGATCACCAACTGACTCGGTTCCATTAGCTGCAATCCCTACACTTAAAGAAGACGGATCTTTAAACATTACTGCTCTTGCAGGTGTTTACTACTATGCATTTAATACAGAGGCAGAACCATTTAATAACGAAAATATTCGTAAGGCATTTGCATTAGCAATTAACCGTCAAGGTATTGTTGACAACATCACAAAAGGTGAGCAACAACCTGCGATGGCACTAGTACCACCTTCCATTTGGGAAGAAAGCAATGAAGGATACTTTGCTGATAATGATGTTGAAACAGCCAAGGAATATTTGGAAGCTGGTTTAGAAGAGCTTGGTTTAGAAGAATTGCCACCACTTAAGTTATCTTATAATACAAGTGAAGCACATGCTGTAATTGCACAAGCAGTTCAAGATATGTGGAGCAAGAACCTTGGTGTTGAGGTTGAGCTTGGAAACGAAGAGTGGAACGTTTATCTAGATTCTATGGGATCTGGTAACTTCCAAGTTGGACGTATGGGATGGCTTGCAGACTTTAACGATGCAATTAACTTCCTTGAAATCTTCAATTCCGTTGGCGGAAACAACTACACGAACTGGGAGGATGCTGAGTACCAAGAATTACTTGCACAATCTAGAACGGAAACAGATCCAGCTGCTCGTAAAGAAGTCCTAAGAGAAGCAGAAGCAATCTTTATGGATGCAATGCCTATCGCACCTGTTTACTTCTACACAAACGTATGGACTGCTAAAGACTACGTGAAAAATGTGGAAGTATCTGGACTTGGTGGAGTTCAATACAAGTGGGGCTACATCGAAAAATAATTGCTTAATAAATAACTATTGAAGTTTAACCAAGATAGGAAGCATCTTGTATGTTTCCTATTCTTGGTTACTTCCATATAAAATGAAACCCTTTTGTAACTTGTGGGAACAAGGCTTTTCAAGAGATTTAGAGAATAGCAACTAAATATCTAGTTTTAACATGCAAAAAGAAACCGTTGACGCCTTCTTAGAAATACAGGACAAAGAGTATTTCTTTCGCATAAACACAAGATGATATTCTTTTTTCTTGAAAAGGAAAAGGGAATAGGAGGGGTGGATTGTTTCACCTCTTTTTTTCGTTTAAGTAGTATTGATTGTAACAAGTTAATTGGAGGTGTATGTATTGGCAAAGTATATCTTAAAAAGAGTTGGCTATATTGTGATATCCTTATTCTTAATCATCAGTGCAACATTCTTTATCATGCGGGCCGCTCCCGGTAGCCCATTTGCATCCGAACGTAAGATGACACCTGCATTAGAGCAACAAATGGAAAATGCTTACGGACTGAATGATCCCATTCATGAACAATATATTACCTATGTTGTAAATGCACTTACATTTGACTTCGGACCATCCTTTAAGTTTGTTGGACAAGATGTAATGGATATTATTTTACGTAGTTTCCCTTATTCTCTCGTCTTAGGGCTTGAAGCCGTATTTATAGCTCTAGGATTAGGTGTCCTTTTCGGTGTGTTTGCAGCACTTAAACATAATCGATTTGGAGATTATACTGCAATGGTAATAGCGGTATTAGGAATATCGGTTCCAAGCTTTATCATGGCGACCATTTTACAGTATATATTCGCCATCAAGCTTGAAATGTTCTCCGTTGCACGGATGGAATCTTTCTCTGACACGATTCTTCCTGCACTAGCTCTAGCAACAACGCCACTTGCTTTTATTGCACGGTTAATGCGTTCAAGCATGCTAGATGTTTTAAGTTCAGATTATATTAAAACAGCAAAATCTAAAGGAATGAGTCAGCGAATTGTAACCTATAAGCATGGTCTCAGGAATGCTATGTTACCTGTAATTTCTTATATGGGTCCATTAGTTGCAAGTATATTAACAGGGAGTTTTATTATTGAACAGATTTTTGGTATCCCTGGTCTAGGTAGTGAATTCGTAACGAGTATTACAAATCGTGACTATACAGTTATTATGGGAACCACTGTATTTTATAGTGTGCTTTTATTAGTTAGTATTTTAATAGTAGATTTAATTTATGGAATAGTTGATCCTAGAATTAAGATTGCAGCAAAGGGCGGTGAAAAGTGATGGCACAACCACAGCTTTCAAATGCAGATTTTAATCCCCTTCATATGGATCATGCAGAATCCGAGAAAATCGTAGGGAAAAGTACTTCTTATTGGAAAGATGCTTGGAGAAGGTTTAGGAAAAATAAATTAGCCTTAATAGGTATATTAATCCTAGTTATGTTAGGATTCATGGCAATATTTGGTGCTGAAATTTCCGGAAAAAATTATAAAGATACAGACCTAATGTCAACAAATTTAGTACCGTCTGCTGAACACTGGTTTGGAACAGATAATATCGGGCGAGATATTTTCGCAAGAACTTGGGATGGTGCTAGAATTTCCTTGTTTATTGGATTGATGGCTGCATTTTTAGATCTTATCATTGGAATCATCTGGGGAGCCATTGCTGGTTACTTCGGTGGAAAAATAGACGAATATATGATGCGGTTTGCCGATATTTTATCTGGTCTGCCATATCTTTTAGTTGTTATTTTACTGATGGTTCTGATGGGGCAAGGTATCTGGACGATGATTATTGCGATGGTTTTTACGGGATGGATTAATATGGCTAGAATAGTTCGCGGTCAGGTCATGCAACTACGATCAGAAGAATATGTACTAGCCTCTCGTTCTCTTGGAGCAAGCAATTCTAGAATAATGTTTAGACATTTGATTCCTAATACACTAGGCCCAATCCTTGTTACGTTAACATTAACCGTGCCAAGTGCAATTTTTACAGAGGCATTCCTTAGCTTCTTGGGACTCGGTGTACCGGTGCCACACTCTAGTTGGGGTGTCATGACAAATGATGCTCTTAGTGCATTCCAGTATTATCCGTATCAGCTTTTCTTCCCAGCGTTCTTTATTTGTTTAACGATGCTGGCATTTAACGTAATTGGCGATGGTCTAAGAGATGCATTAGATCCGAAAGATCGTAAGTAGGAAGGGGGAAATACAAATGAAAAAAATACTAAGTGTAAAAAACCTTTCTGTAAACTTTGAAACATATAAAGCAGAGGTAAAGGCAGTTCGTGATGTGTCCTTTGATTTACATGCAGAGGAAACACTTGCAATTGTAGGGGAGTCAGGCTCAGGAAAAAGTGTAACCGCTCAATCGGTTATGCGACTTATTCCGATGCCCCCTGGTAAATTTGTTAGCGGATCCATTGAGTTTAATGGAGAGAATCTGATTCAAAAGTCTGAGAAGCAAATGGAAAGCATTCGTGGTAAAGAGATAGGTATGATCTTCCAAGACCCAATGACATCTTTAAACCCAACGATGACAATTGGTAAACAAATTGCTGAGGGTCTTATTAAGCATCAAAATATGTCTAAAACAGAAGCGCAACTGCGTGGGATAGAACTACTAAAATTAGTAGGTATTCCTAACCCAGAAAAGCGAATAAAGCAATATCCGCATGAATTTTCTGGTGGAATGCGTCAGCGTGCTATGATTGCGATTGCGTTAGCGTGTAACCCCAAAATTCTAATCGCAGATGAACCAACTACTGCACTTGATGTAACCATTCAGGCACAAATATTAGACTTAATGAAGGGATTACAAAAGGAGACAGGTACAGCTATTATCCTTATTACCCATGATCTTGGAGTAGTAGCAAATGCAGCGCATCGTGTCGCGGTTATGTATGGAGGTAAGATAGTAGAAACTGGTTCTGTTGATGAGATTTTCTATAATCCAAGACATCCATACACTTGGGGGCTGCTTGGCTCTATGCCAAAACTAGATAGCCGTGATGAAGAACTAAAGGCAATACCTGGTTCACCACCAGACTTGAGCGATCCACCAAAAGGATGCCCATTTGCAGCTCGTTGTCCATATGCAATGAAAGCATGCGGTACCCATATGCCGGAGTACTTTGAACTATCCGAAACACAAAAGACAGCATGCTGGCTATTAGATGAGCGTGCTCCAAAAGTAGAACCACCAGAATTTGTGAATGTAGGAGGTTTGAAGGTAAATGGCTAAGCCTAGGGAAAAGATTCTTGAAATTAAAGAATTAAAAAGACATTTTAAAGTAGACCGCAAAAACGTGTTAAAAGCTGTAGATGGACTTACTTTTGATATTTACAAAGGGGAAACATTTGGGCTAGTTGGTGAGTCAGGATGTGGGAAATCAACTGCTGGTCGAACGATTATGGGACTTTATCAAGCAACAGATGGAGAAGTTTCCTTTAAAGGTGCAAGCGTCCATGCGAAAAAGTCAAAGAAACAATTAAAAGAAATAACTCGCAGTATGCAAATGATCTTCCAAGATCCATATGCTTCCTTGAATCCAAGAATGACAGTTAAGGATATTATCGCTGAAGGTATCGATATTCATGGTCTTGCAAAAACAAAAAGAGAACGTGACGACCGTGTTATAGAATTATTGGAAACAGTTGGATTAAATGCGGAACACGCAAACCGTTATCCCCATGAATTTAGTGGTGGACAAAGACAGAGGATTGGAATTGCAAGAGCACTTGCGGTAGATCCTGATTTTATCGTAGCGGATGAGCCTATCTCCGCACTAGATGTATCCATCCAAGCGCAAGTTGTAAACTTGCTTAAAAAGCTACAAAAAGAAAGAGGATTAACATACTTATTTATCGCACATGACCTATCTATGGTTAAGCATATCAGTGATCGAGTAGGTGTAATGTATCTAGGGAATATGGTGGAGATCTCAACAAGTAACGACTTGTACGAAGAACCACTACACCCATATACTCAAGCATTATTAAGTGCAATTCCAATGGCTGACCCACAGGTGGAACGCACAAGGGAAAGAATTATTCTCGAAGGAGACGTGCCAAGTCCAATCAATCCACCAAGCGGATGCCCATTCCGAACAAGATGCCCAATGGCAATGGAAATCTGTTCCAAAGCAGAACCACAATTTATCGAGCACAAAAAAGACCACTGGGTAGCATGTCATCTATATGGAGATAAAAGGTAAACCTAATATTATAGAGAGTTTAAAAAGGATTGGTGTAAAAGTAAAACAACTTTTACACCAATCCTTTTTTCTATGAACAAAAGTGTAACTTAAGCATTTAATTCCCGGCATTTGAACTAAATTTCCAGGCTAAAAAGATGTATAGCACCCCCTCATTCATTATATTGATCACGGATGTGCTCGAAAAAAACAGTTAGCTAAAAGTTATTTTATAACAAAAAATCTTGAAATCATTAAAATAGTGTGAAAATACAATTATTTAGCGACACGAAATATTATGAAAATTTAAATTTGAATCCAGCTAATACAGATCCACCGAAATAAATAGAGAAAATAAAATATTACATAAGTATCAATAAATCCATTAAAAACAAGGGATTATTAAAAATGCAATACATGAATATTAAAATTTTATAAATTTTTTTAAAGATAGGGGGTGACTTTTTTAGGAAGAAGGTAGTATAATAGATTTCATCACATAACTCCAATAACACTAAATTATCAGAAAAATTTAAACAATTATAAGATTAACGTGTTTCATAAATACTATAAAAACGTAAACCCTAAAAAGGCATGATGTCTTGGGCCGATTACAATTCATAGGGGGAAATAAAATGGCAGATAAACTTTTAGAAATCAAAAATCTTACCACATCATTTCGTATAAAAGATGATTATCACGCTGCTGTGGATAATCTTTCCTTAACAGTAAACAAAAATGAAGTTCTTGCAATCGTAGGAGAATCAGGATGCGGAAAAAGTGCATTAGCATTTTCCATTATGGGACTTCATACACGTGCAAAAATTGACGGAGACATTCTTTACCGGGACCATAACATTGCAAAGATGACACCATCTGAATTAAACAAAGTACGTGGTAAAGATATCGGTATGATTTTCCAAGATCCGTTAACTTCCCTAAACCCACTAATGCAAATTGAAGAGCAAATCGGTGAAACACTACTACTTCATAATAAAGAAATGTCTAAAACAGCTCGCCAAGAAAGAGTTTTGGATTTACTGAATAAAGTAGGAATTCCACGAGCGGAATACGTGATGAATCAATTCCCTCATGAATTATCTGGTGGTATGCGTCAACGCGTTATGATTGCGATGGCAATTGCAAATAAACCAGAATTATTAATCGCAGACGAACCAACAACTGCACTCGATGTAACCATTCAATCTCAGATTCTGGACCTAATTAATAAGCTTAAAGATGAAATGAATGCTGGTATCGTTCTTATTACACATGATTTGGGTGTTGTGGCAGAAATGGCTGACCGTGTAGCTGTTATGTATGCTGGGCAAATTGTTGAGGTCGCGGATGTAAAAACTTTGTTTGCAAATCCGTTACATCCATATACTAGGTCGCTACTAAACTCTGTTCCAAACTCTGATCAGGAACAAGATCAATTACACGTAATTCAAGGTATCGTTCCTTCGTTACAAAACCTCCCTAGGGAAGGTTGCCGTTTTAGTGCTAGAATACCATGGGTGGATGAATCAGCACATGAAAAACATCCAGAATTACGAGAGGTAGACCCAGGGCACCAAGTGCGTTGCACATGCTATAAGCACTTCAGTTTCCCTGATGAAACGAAGGAGGAACAACATGTCTTATCTTGAGGTTAAAGATTTAAAAGTTCACTTCCCGATTAAGGGTGGTATCTTCGGGAGAACTGTTGATCACATTAAAGCTGTTGATGGGGTTTCAATCTCATTAGAAAAAGGTAAAACGTACGGTTTGGTAGGAGAATCAGGTTCAGGTAAATCCACTACTGGTCGAGCGATAATTGGATTAAATAATATCACATCAGGAAAAGTTATTTTTGATGGCACGGATATTACGAATATTAAGCGTACTAAATCTGAAGCGACTAAAAATATACAAATGATTTTTCAGGATCCATATTCTTCATTGAATCCTAAAAAACGTGTAGTGGACATCATTTCGGAACCACTTCGCAATTTTGAAAACTTAACACGCAAAGAAGAACGTAAGAGAGTGCAAGAATTATTGGAATTAGTTGGTTTAAGTCCGGAGAGTATTTTAAAGTATCCACACGAATTCTCAGGTGGACAACGTCAACGTATCGGTATTGCTAGGGCAATTGCATTAAAACCAAAGTTGATAATTGCAGATGAGCCGGTATCTGCACTTGATGTATCCGTTCAAGCACAAGTGCTTAACTTTATGAAAGAAATTCAAAAAGAGCTTGATTTAACGTATCTATTTATCAGTCACGATTTAGGAGTAATCAAACACATGTGTGACGATATCGGTATTATGTACAAAGGTCGCTATGTGGAAGAAGGGACAGCAGAGGATATCTTTTTGAATCCACAACACATCTATACAAAGCGTTTAGTTGCCGCTATACCAGATATCGATCCAAATAAACGTGAAGCAAAGCGTAAATTCCGTGAAGAAGTAAAAACGGAATATGACCAGTCCTACAATGATTACTTTGATGAAGAGGGTTTAGCTTATAAATTACAGCCAGTTTCTGAAACACATTTAGTAGCTTTACCGGAGAAAGGTTGATAATATGTGGAAATTTTCAGTACGCCGTACGTTGATTATGATTCCTCAATTAATTGTCCTTAGTATATTGATATTTGTTTTAGGACAATTAATGCCAGGGGATGCTTTATCTGGCCAAGTAGGACCAGATGTTGACCCAGCAAGACTTGATGAAATCCGTGAACAAATGGGTTGGAATGACCCTTGGCATGAACAGTATGCTAGATGGATGGGTGGAGTTCTTCAAGGGGATTTAGGAGAATCATTTCGATTTAAAATGCCTGTTACAGAATTGATTGGCCAACGTATTGTGAACTCATTTTGGTTATCAGTCGCAACATTAATTTTAACTTATATAATCGCTATTCCATTAGGAATTACAAGTGGACGTTTTAATGACACATGGCGCGACCAATTAATTACAGGATATTCATATGTTGGATTCGCTACACCATTATTTATTTTTGCACTAGTAATGCTTTGGCTATTTGGTTTCACATTAGGTTGGTTCCCGACTAGTGGAAGTGTGACACCAGGTTTAGAACCAGGTACGTTTGAGTACGTTATGAGTAAACTATACCATTTACTATTACCAGCAATATCAATGGCACTTATTACAACATATAGTACTATTCAATATTTACGTAATGAAATCGTTGATACAAAGCAAAAAGACTTTATTATTACGGCTCGTGCAAAAGGTGCTTCGGAAACTAGAGTATACAATCGACATATATTAAGAAACTCACTATTACCAATTGCAGCATTTCTGGGGTTTGAAATTACAGGGTTAATTGGTGGATCTATCTTCATTGAGAACATTTTCGGTTACCCAGGAATGGGACAACTACTTGTAGAATCGATTAGCCTACGTGATTACACAGTATTAACTGCTGTAACATTATTGTTTGGTATTGCTTCAATACTGGGTGCACTTCTATCCGATATCATCTTAAGTATTGTTGATCCAAGAATTCGTATTAAATAAATTAGGTAAATAGTGAGGTGAAATAAATGGAAAACAAAGTAAAAGAAGAAAAAGCAAATCAACCAAATAAGAGTCCTTCTGGCTTTAGTATAATATGGCGTGAGCTTGTTCGAGATAAACTCGCGTTAATATCTCTATTCTTTTTATTGGGAATAATTGCCTTTGTTTTTGGGATTGCATTTGTATTAGATCAAGATGAAATTGTTAAGGTAGACCTGTTCTCCATCTATGAACCGCCTGGTGAAGAGTTTGTATTAGGTACCGATTACGGTGGCCGAGATGTCTTTGGACAGTTAATTATTGGTACTAGAAATTCATTGACCATTGCATTACTTGTTACACTATTGACTGGGATAATTGGAGTTGCATATGGAGTAATCTCAGGCTACTTTGGTGGTCAAATCGATAATATAATGATGCGTATTTTAGATTTCTTCATGATTCTACCTTTTACAATGATCGTAATTGCTTTCGTAGCAATTGTGCCGAAATATAACACGATAACATTTTCGCTTATTATGACGGCTTTCTTATGGATGGGAATTGCCCGTTTAATTAGATCAAAAGCTTTACAAGAGAAGGAACTTGATTATATTCAAGCTTCTAAAACACTTGGAAGCTCAAATTTCAAAATAATATTTACACAGTTATTACCTAACTGTAGCTCGCTAATCATTGTTACGATGACACTTAACTTAGCAGCGAACATTGGACTGGAATCTGGACTTTCCTTCTTAGGTTTTGGTTTCCCAGAAAGTACACCAAGTTTAGGTACACTTTTAAGTTATGCAACAAACCCACAAACACTTGAGTATAGATGGTGGATTTGGGTTCCTGCATCAATCATGATCCTACTTCTAATGCTATCCGTTAACAACGTAGGACAAGCTTTAAAACGTGCAACAGATGCAAGACAAAGAAGAGGATAATTTTATCACATTAGTGACGGGGAGTACCACTCCCTGCACGGAAAAAATTCAGAGTATTGCTACTAAACATCAAATTGATGTTCAGTATATCCTTCTTGGTCGCGCTGTATGGAATGGCCAAGAAAAAAATAACAAAAAATAGGGAGGCAACAAAGATGAGAAAGACAAGCAAATGGCTTTTAGCTCTTATGCTAGTATTACTGCTTGCTCTAGCTGCTTGTGGTGGCGGTAGCGATAATGAGTCTTCTGATGACAAAAAAGAAAATTCAGGAGACACGGATAGTAGCGAAAATGCAAAGGCAAATGAAGATGGCGTCTTTAATATTGAAGATTTCAGTATGACTGCTACTAACGACGGTGAAGCACTTGAAGATGGTACACTTACTTATGGTGTTGTGTCTGATACTGTACTAGAAGGTACATTTAACTTCAACTTCTACTCGGCAGCACCTGACTATGAAGTAATTGCATGGTTTGATGAGCCTTTATTCGACTCAGATGCTAACTATGCATACACTCAAGATGGCGCAGCAACATGGGATGTTGATGAAAGTGGAACAGTTTACACACTTAAAATTAAAGACGGTGTAAACTGGCATGATGGTAAGCCTGTTACAGCTGAAGACTGGGCGTTCGCTCACTATGTAATTGGTCACCCTGACTATGTTGGTATCCGTTACGGATCTGACTTCGAAAACATTGTTGGTATGGAAGAATACCATGCTGGAGAAACAGATACAATTTCTGGTATTGAAGTAATTGATGAGAAAACGCTACAAATTACTTATAAAGAAGGTGGCCCTTCTCAAATTACTGGAGGAATCTGGCCATATGCTTTACCGAAACATATCTTCGGTGAAATGGAAGTTGCAAACATGATGGAATCTGACGCAGTTCGTAAACAGCCAATTGGATTCGGTCCTTATAAAGTTGAATCAGTTGTACCAGGTGAATCTGTTGTTTTAACAAGAAACGAAGATTACTGGAGAGGTACTCCTGCTTTAGATAAAGTAACTGTTAAAGTAGTATCAACTTCTACTGTAGTTCAAGAATTAGAAACTGGTGGCGTTGATATGGTTGACAACTTCCCTGTTGATCAATTCATTGATAATGCAGATATGTCTAATGTTGAATTCTTAGGTGCAGTTGATGCTGCATACACTTATATCGGATTCAAATTAGGTAAATGGGATGCTGAAGCTGGTAAGGTTGTTCCAGATGAAAATGCTAAAATGGCTGATGTAAACCTACGTCGTGCTATGTGGTATGCTGTTGACAACAATGCTGTTGGAGATAAGTTCTATAACGGATTACGTTGGAACGCTACATCACTAATTATTCCTTTCTTCCCTGAGTATCATAATGCTGATATTGAAACACCAACTTATGATCCAGAAGAAGCTAAGAAGATTCTAGACGAAGCTGGATATCTAGATGTTGATGGTGATGGAATCCGTGAAAACAAAGATGGCGAAGAGTTAGTTATTAACTTTGCATCAATGGCTGGTGGAGACACTGCTGAACCATTAGCAAACTACTACATCCAAAGCTGGGAAGCAGTTGGACTTAAAGTTGAACTTGTTGATGGACGTTTACTTGAATTCAACTCATTCTATGATCGTTTAGAAGCAGATGACCCTGCATACGATATTTACCAAGGTGCTTGGGGTACTGGTACTGACGTTAACCCATCTGGTATTTTTGGTGGAAACTCGCCTGCTAACTACCCACGTTGGACTAATGAAGAAAACGATGAGTTACTTGCTCAAGGTTCTTCTATGAAGGCAATGGACACTGAATATCGTAAAGAAGTTTACGACAAGTGGCAACAACTAATGGTTGATGAAATTCCTTTGTTCCCAACTCTATACCGTTCTGTAATTGTTCCAGTGAACAATCGTGTAGTTAATTACACAATGGACCCTGCTTCAGATCTTCGTCGTTACCAAATTGGTGTAACAGAAGCTGAATCAGTAGTTGCAGAATAATTATTCAAAACGAAAAGAAGAAGCGATTGCTTCTTCTTTTTTTATTCTCCTACCGCATTATTCCCAAATCTTCTACTAATCAAAATAGAATTAGGTAAAATTCCTTATTAAATTTAACTTTTCTATAAAGTTTTCTATTTTTCATATTCCTATTAGAATATACGTTGAAAGCGCTGTAAATCTCGGATAGTAGTAACAATTGTCTAAAAAGTTTTAATAAATTGTTTAAAAAAAGCTTGTTAAAACTCTGAAAATAATATATACTTTAAAAAAATCAAACACATATTACAATTACATTACGAATTACGGAAAATTACCTAGATATCGTAATAAAGTCAATAGATAATTATTGGAAAATTAAAATTATAATAACTTATAGTAGGGCAGACGACACATTTAAGAACAGATTCACATCATGAAATTCTGCTCTTTAATATGTTTAAAAGATATTATTACTATATTAATGTCCAAATTATACATTGAATTTTTGCAATTTTTAGTTAGGGGGATTATTTTGGCAGAGAAGTTATTGGAAATCAAGAACTTAAAAACATCTTTCCGTATTAAGGACGATTACTTCGCAGCAGTTGATGATGTTTCTTTAAATGTTAATAAGAATGAAGTTTTAGCGATAGTTGGAGAATCTGGCTGCGGGAAAAGTGCTCTAGCTTTCTCTATTATGGGACTACATACTAGAGCAAAAATGGAAGGAGATATCTTATATAAAGGTGAAAACATCGTTGGTATCTCTGCTTCTAAGTTGAATAAATTACGTGGAAAACATATGGGGATGATTTTCCAGGACCCGTTAACGGCACTTAACCCACTAATGATAATTGGAGATCAGATTGGTGAAGCACTGCTTCTTCATAATAAAGAACTATCTAAAACACAGCGAAAAGAAAAAGTAATTAATTTGTTAAATAAAGTAGGTATTCCTCGAGCGGAATATGTATACGAACAATTTCCACATGAGTTATCTGGTGGTATGAGACAGAGAGTTGTTATTGCAACAGCGATTGCCAATGAACCAGAAATACTAATTGCTGATGAACCAACTACAGCATTAGATGTAACCATTCAATCACAAATTTTAGATTTGATTAAGGATTTAAAGGAAGATATGAACTCTGGTATCGTACTTATTACCCATGACCTAGGAGTTGTGGCTGAAATGGCGGACAGAGTAGCGGTTATGTATGCGGGTGAAATAGTAGAGATTGCAGAGGTAACAACGTTATTTGAAGAGCCTTTACATCCATATACACGTTCACTATTTAATTCCGTTCCAAATGCTAGTGAAGAACAAGATAGATTACATGTAATTCAAGGAATCGTGCCATCATTACAAAATTTACCACGTAATGGTTGCCGCTTTGCCCCAAGAATACCTTGGATAGATGGATCAGCGCATGAGGCACATCCACAATTACATGAAATCAAACCAGGACATTTTGTTCGTTGTACCTGTTACAAACATTTCCACTTTCCGGAAGAAGTACGTAAGGAGGAAGAACATCATGGGGTTTCTTAAAGTAGAGGATTTAAAAGTTCATTTTCCAATTAAGGGTGGACTCTTTGGAAGAACTTTAGATTATGTAAGAGCAGTAGATGGTGTATCTTTCACATTAGAAAAAGGGAAGACATATGGACTTGTAGGGGAATCTGGCTCAGGTAAATCTACTACAGGTCGAGCAATTATTGGTTTAAACCATGTAACCTCTGGAAAAGTATATTTTGAAGATAAAGAGATTACTGGCGAAACAAAAGCAAAATCCGATTTTCGAAAAGATATCCAAATGATTTTTCAAGATCCGTATTCATCCTTAAATCCTAAAAAACGTGTAATTGATCTGGTCGCGGAACCTATAAGGAACTTTGAAAAATTAACTAGAAAAGAAGAACGGATAAGGGTACAGGAGTTACTCGAATTAGTTGGTTTAAACCCAGAAAGTATTCTTAAATATCCACACGAATTCTCTGGTGGGCAACGCCAACGTATTGGTATAGCAAGGGCGATTGCTTTAAAACCTAAATTAATCATTGCTGATGAACCAGTATCTGCACTGGATGTTTCTGTACAAGCCCAAGTATTGAACTTTATGAAGGAAATTCAGGATGAATTGGATTTAACCTACTTGTTTATTAGTCATGACCTGGGTGTTATTAAACATATGTGTGACCATATCGGGATTATGTACAAAGGTCGTTATGTTGAAGAAGGGTCAGCAAAAGAAATATTCGAAAATCCACAACATATTTATACGAAGAGACTTGTAGCTGCTATTCCAGACATTGATCCAAGAAAACGGGAAGAGATGAAACAATTCCGTGCAGAGGTCAATACGGAGTATGAACAATCCTACAATGATTACTTCAATGAGGAAGGTCTGGCTTACGGGCTAAAACCTATATCTGATACTCATTTAGTGGCTTTACCGGAGAAAGGTTGATATTATGTGGAAATTTAGTGTACGTCGTATTTTAATAATGATTCCTCAGCTCTTTGTTCTGAGTTTATTAATATTCGTTCTAGCAAAAATGATGCCAGGTGATGCACTGTCTGGCCAGATAGATCCGAATATTGATCCAGAGCGTATTGAAGAACTTCGTATAGAAATGGGCTGGTACGATCCTTGGCATGAGCAATACGCCAGTTGGGTAGGCGGTGTCATGAAGGGTGATTTTGGAATGTCATTCCGCTTTAAGATGCCGGTAACAGAATTAATTGGTCAGCGAATTGTTAATTCATTTTGGTTATCAGTTGCAACGCTAATTTTGACCTATTTGATTGCTATTCCATTAGGTATTACTAGTGGTAGATATAATGATACGTTTCGAGATCAATTGATTACTGGATATTCCTATGTGGGATTTGCTACTCCTTTATTTATATTCGCACTCGTCATGCTATGGATATTTGGATTCCAGTTACAATGGTTCCCGACTAGTGGAAGTGTCGAACCGGGTATGCAACCAGGTACATTCGACTATTTTATGAGTAAATTTTATCATTTACTCTTGCCAGCTTTATCCATGGCGCTTATTACAACATTTAGTACTATTTTATATCTTAGAAATGAAATTATTGATACCAAACAGAAAGATTTCATTTTACTAGCAAGATCTAAAGGTGCTTCTGAATCAAGGGTTTACAACCAACATATATTTAGAAACTCACTTTTACCAATAGCAGCATTTTTTGGATTCGAAATTACTGGATTAATCGGGGGTTCTATCTTTATAGAAAATATTTTCGGATATCCTGGCATGGGGCAATTATTGATAGAATCTATTAGTCTTAGAGATTTTAGTGTTGTAACTGCAACTACACTATTGTTTGGAGTTGCATCAATACTAGGGGCACTAATCTCAGACATTATATTAAGTCTAGTTGATCCAAGAATTCGTATTAAATAATTTCAGGTAAACAGTGAGGTGATAAAAAGTGGAAGCAAATACAACAAATGTTGAAATTAAAACAAAAGAAGTAATCAAAAGTCCTTCAGGTTTTAGTGTAGTTGGGCGAGAATTAATTAAAGATAAATTAGCATTAATTTCCTTAATATTTCTTATAGGAATCACAGCTTTTGTATATGGTACCGCATTATTTCTAGATCAAGATGAAATTGTTAGGGTAGATTTATTCTCCATCTATGAACCACCAGGAGAAGAGTTTATTCTTGGTACAGATTATGGTGGACGTGATGTTTTCGGACAGCTGATAATCGGTACACGTAATTCATTATCTATTGCAATACTTGTTACATTAATGACTGGAATTATTGGAATCTTATATGGATTAATTTCTGGTTACTTTGGTGGACATGTAGATAACATTATGATGCGTATATTAGATTTCTTCCTAATTTTACCATTTACGATGATTGTTATTGCATTTGTTGCAATTGTACCAAAGTACGGTGTTTGGACGTTTTCACTCATTATGACCGCCTTCCTCTGGATGCAGATAGCGCGTCTCGTAAGATCGAAGGCTTTGGCTGAAAAAGAATTAGACTATATTCAAGCCGCTAGAACACTAGGTACGACAAATTTTAAAATAATGTTTAGGCATTTATTACCAAACGTAAGTTCCATTATTATTGTTACCATGACACTTAACTTAGCAGCTAATATTGGCTTAGAATCTGGATTATCCTTCCTTGGATTTGGATTTCCGGAGAGCACACCTAGTTTAGGTACTCTATTAAGTTATGCTAGAAACCCACAAACACTAGAATACAGATGGTGGATTTGGGTACCTGCATCTCTCATGATTCTTCTTCTAATGCTTGCTGTTAATAATGTTGGTACAGCACTTAGACGTGCAGTAGATGCTAGACAACGAAGAGGGTAATATTTAAGAAGTCAAGACTTTCTAAATAATTCAACTAAGTGAAGCATAGGATTTTAGGGAGGTGAGGCTTGGAATTAATAGATGATATATTCTTGTTACCTACATTAATACTACACAGTATTAATGTTGAGTATAAACTGTCGAGTAACTCGACAAAACAAAAGGGTTTATAAAAAAGGGAGGGTATTTAGCATGAGCAAGAGTTTAAAGTGGCTATTTGCGCTAATGCTTGCAATGTTACTAGTGTTAGCTGCATGTGGCAACGACACAGCTGGTGATGATGACAAGAAAGATGATCCTAAGACTGATCAAGAGGATCCAAAAGATGATGGAGAAAAAGAAGATGGGGAAGAGCCTGCTGAAGATGATGGCTTATATTCTATCGATGATTTTCCAAGAGAAAAAACTAACGAAGGTGAAGCTATCGAAGGTGGAAGACTTAACTTCGGTTTAGTTTCTGACACAGTGTTTGAAGGTACGCTAAACTATAACTTCTATTCAGGTGCTCCTGATGCGGAAGTAATTGCTTGGTTTGACGAGTCTATGCTTTACACTGATGGAAACTTTACGTTCACAAATGATGGTCCTGCTGAATTTACAACAGAACCTTATGAAACAGATGAGTATCCAAATGGTGTAACATTCACGTTCACAATTAAAGACAATGTAAACTGGCATGATGGTGAGCCAGTAAAAGCGGAAGACTGGGCATACTCATTTGAAGTAATTGGACATCCGGACTACACTGGTGTTCGTTATGGCGCTGATTTCTCTAACATTGTAGGTATGGATGAGTACAATGCTGGTGAAGCAGATACAATTTCTGGTATCGAAATTGTTGACGAAAAAACATTGAAAATTACTTATAAAGAATCTCAACCATCACTATTAACTGGTGGTGTATGGTCTTACGCAATGCCTAAGCATATCTTTAAAGATATTCCTGTAGCTAAAATGCAAGAATCGGATGCAGTTCGTAAAAACCCAATCGGTATGGGGCCATTTAAAGTTAAGAGCATTACTCCTGGTGAGTCTGTAGTATACGAAAAGTTCGAAGACTACTGGCGTGGAGAGCCTAAGCTTGACGAGGTTGTATTAAAGGTAATCAGCCCTAAAACTGTAGTTCAAGCTTTAGAAACTGGTGAAGTAGATATGGTTGATGAATTCCCATCAGACCAATTTGTTGATAATGCGGATATGTCTAACGTTGAATGGTTAGGAAATACAGATTTATCTTACTCTTACATTGGATTTAAACTTGGAAATTGGGATGCAGAGCAAAAGAAAGTTGTCATGGATCCAGAAAAGAAAATGGCTGACGTAAACCTTCGTCGTGCTATGTGGTATGCAGTAGATAATAATGCGGTTGGTGAGAAGTTCTATAATGGACTTCGTTGGAACGCAACTACACTAATTATTCCACCATTCGCTGATTATCATAATGCAGATATTGAAACACCAACATATAATCCAGAAGAAGCTAAGAAAATTCTAGATGATGCTGGATACGTAGATGTTGATGGTGACGGAATCCGAGAAGACAAAGATGGCGAAGAGCTAGTAATTAACTTTGCATCTATGTCAGGATCAGATGTAGCTGAACCTTTAGCACAATACTACATCCAATCTTGGGAAGCTGTTGGACTAAAAGTTGAGCTTATTGATGGACGTTTATTAGAATTTAATGCATTCTATGATCGTGTAGGTCAAAATGGTGAAGATGATCCTAATATCGATATCTATGCAGGTGCATGGGGTACTGGTACAGACGTAAACCCTTATGGACTATACGGTGCAGACCAAATGTTCAACTTCCCAAGATACGAATCTGAAAAGAACACTGAATTACTTCTAGCTGGTAACTCAACTGATGCATTTGATGTAGCATACCGTCAAGAAGTTTACAAAGAATGGCAAGAATTAATGGTAGAGGATATCCCAGTATTCCCTACTCTATACCGTGCTTTATTAATGCCGGTAAACAAACGTGTACAAAACTACTCACTTGAGTATGGTAGTACAATGGGGCGTCATGAGATTGCAGTAACTCAAGAAGAGCCATTCAAGCACTAAGATTAAGAGGTACGAAAAACGAAGAAGCTTTATCGCTTCTTCGTTTTTTTTCGTGCATTTTAATCAAATCATAACTAATAATTAGAAAATATTTCTAGTAATATACTACTTTTGTCTCAAATCTATTAATTTTGTAATAAATCATAGTAGTTTTGGCAATCCTTGTAACAGACTTATAAAAGTCTTGTAACGGTATAGCCTATGAAACTATGTTACGATAAGGCTTGTCCGGAATTTAAGGAGGGACTACTATGAAAAAGATGGTAGCTACAATTGCTACAGGAATTATGCTTCTAGCCCCAACTACAAATGCTTTTGCATTCGAGCTAGAACATGAAGTGTTAAAAGGTGAAACACTATGGGATATTGCGATGGAACATAACACAACTGTAGATTCACTAACTGAACTTAACGACCTAGAAACAAATATAATCTATCCAAAACAAAAACTAGCTGTCTACAAAAAGTATCTAGTAGAAAAAGGAGATACGCTTTACGGTATTTCCAAAGAACATGGTGTAACAATTGATGATATTAAAGAGTGGAATGAATTAACATCAGATTTAATTTTAGTTGGACAAGAACTATTGATTCAAGAAGCAGAAGAACATAAAGTGGTAGCTGCTGCTAAATCAATCCAACCAACAGAGGTTAAGTCAAGTACTATGACAAAAGAGGTAAAACAAGAGAAAGAAGTTAAAGAACCTGAAGGAAAAACACTTACAGTTGTTGCCACAGCATATACGGCAGAATGTGATGGATGTTCCGGAATCACCTATACTGGTATTAATTTAAATGAAGATCGAAATGCAAAAGTAATCGCTGTAGATCCAAATGTAATTCCACTAGGATCAAAGGTACATGTGGAAGGGTATGGATATGCGATTGCAGGTGATATAGGTAGTGCGATAAAAGGTAACCGAATTGACATCCACGTACCAACCAAAGAAGAAGCATTTAATTGGGGCGTAAGAGAAGTGAAAGTAACAATAGTAGAATAATACGATTAAAAAAAGGAAGCGTTCATCAATGAATGCTTCCTTTAAAATTTGCCTTTAAATGAAAAAAATTATGATTGTATATTAATAGTATTAGGATTAGTAGGATTAATAACCTCTTCAGGCTCATTAAATTGCTGATTAACACCCACAACCCCAAAACCTAAAATAATCATCATAAATAACACAACTAATAGCTTTCTCATAGCTGTCTTCCTCCAAATTGATATGTCCCTAAATGTTAGTATAATAGAAAGTAATACATAGATTCAATGAGAATCTCAAAAAAATAATAGGTAATAATTGCATTTAGGTAACTATAGAAAAATGTAGCCAGTTATTAGCCTAAACATTTAAAATAGATTATGATAAACTTAATATGGTAAGTAATATGGTAACGCTTACAAGGTAAATACTCTATAACTTAGGAGGATTTAAACATGAGTAGTAAAACTTTGGATAAGTTTTTAAACGAAAATCTAGAAGATTTGAAAGCAAATGGTCTATATAATGAAATTGATCCAGTTCAAGGTGCAAATGGCCCTGTAATTAATATCCGTGGAAAAAAGGTAGTTAATCTTTCCTCAAATAATTACCTAGGACTTGCAACAGATGAACGTTTAAAAAAGGTCGCTAAAGAAGCGATTGACTCACATGGGGTTGGTGCTGGTGCTGTACGTACGATTAATGGCACACTTGATTTACATATTGAACTAGAGAAAAAGTTAGCCGAATTTAAAGGCACAGAAGCAGTAATATCGTATCAATCGGGCTTTAACTGTAATATGGCAGCAATCTCAGCTGTAATGGATAAAAACGATGCTATACTATCGGATGAGTTAAACCACGCATCCATCATAGATGGTTGCCGTTTATCAAAAGCCAAGATTATCCGTTTTGCACATTCAGATATGAATGACTTACGTCTGAAGGCCAAAGAGGCGGTTGAATCCGGGCAGTATAATAAAATAATGGTTATTACAGACGGGGTATTTTCTATGGATGGTGATGTTGCAAAGCTCCCTGAAATTGTTAAGATTGCAGAGGAATTTGACTTAATCACCTATGTAGATGATGCACATGGTTCTGGTGTACTTGGTAAAGGTGCTGGAACTGTAAAACATTTTGGTTTACAAGATAAAGTTGATTTTCAAATGGGTACACTTTCAAAAGCAATTGGCGTAATTGGTGGTTATGTCGCTGGTAAAGCTAATCTAATTGATTGGCTGAAAGTTCGTTCACGCCCATTTTTATTCTCAACTGCCGTTTCACCTGCTGACGCCATTGCAAGTAGAAAAGCAGTAGAGATTTTAATGGAAAGTACTGAATTACATGATAAATTATGGGAAAATGGCAATTACTTAAAAGCTGGATTGAAGAAAATAGGATTTAATATTGGTGATAGCGAAACGCCAATTACACCATGTATTATCGGAGAGGAAAAGGCAGCACAAGAATTTAGTAAACGTCTATTTGAAGAAGGTGTCTACGCGAAATCAATTGTATTTCCAACTGTTCCAAAGGGTACTGGTCGTGTTCGTAATATGCCTACAGCTGCTCATACAAAGGAAATGTTAGACCAAGCAATTGCAGCTTATGAGAAGGTTGGCAAGGACATGGGATTAATTTAGTCATCTAAAAAGAGGGGAAAGCCATGAAAAGAATACTTGTTACTGGTGCTCGGGGGCAGATTGGTTCCGAGTTAATCACGAAATTAAGAGGCGTATATGGTAATGACAATATTATCGCCACAGATATTCGTACAGCGGAAGGCGAATTAAAAGAAGGACCATTTGAAATTCTGGATGTTACGGATGAAAAACGTATTTTTGAAATTGCAAAAAAGCATCAAGTAGATACGATTATGCATTTGGCTGCACTTCTTTCGGCAACTGCTGAAAAAATGCCTAAAATAGCATGGGATATCAATATGGGAGGGCTTGTAAACACATTAGAAGTAGCCCGAGAACTTAAATTGCAATTCTTTACACCAAGTTCTATTGGAGCCTTTGGACCATCTACACCGAAAGTTCAAACGCCACAGGATACGCTTCAACGTCCAACAACGATGTATGGTGTAAACAAAGTAGCAGGCGAATTACTTTGTGATTATTATTATGAACGTTTTGGAGTTGATACACGTGGTGTGCGTTTCCCTGGGCTAATCTCGTATGTAGCACCTCCAGGTGGTGGGACAACGGATTATGCAGTGGAAATTTACTATGAAGCAATAAAACAAAAAGCTTATACTTCTTATATTGCAGAAGGAACTTACATGGATATGATGTACATGCCAGATGCACTGGAAGCAATTGTTCAATTAATGGAAGCAGATTCTACTAAACTAGTACATCGCAATGCGTTTAACATTTCTGCAATATCAGCAGAACCAATGGACTTTGCTAAAGCAATTCAAAACCATATTCCAGAATTTGAAATAGCATTCAATGTTGACCCAGTAAGGCAAAGGATTGCAGACAGCTGGCCAGACAGTATAGATTCATCTGCAGCCGAAGCGGAATGGGGCTTTAAAGCTAAATATGATATTAATAGTATGACGAAAGAAATGCTGGAAAAGATTGCTGAGAAGATAAAATAGATTGTGGCGTTCTCATCTTTGGATGAGGGCGTCTTTTTTTATGTGGGAAGTGAGAGATGTAGGTGAATGGAAAGTTGGTGATGAGCCTGATTCTGGGGAGCATACGCCCAAGTCCAAGCAGGAAGGGCTCCCCCAAAAAAACAGGATGCACCCGAAAAATCAAAGCATGAACCCTCCAAAAAAAATCCCAAAACAAAAAACCCCTGCTTCAAAGCAGGGGTCAACAACCACAAATTATCCAGCATACATTTCTCTAACTCGTTTCTGTATTGCCTTGTCTCGAACATATTCATCATAGCGCATTTCTTTATCCATAATACCATTCGGTGTAATTTCAATCAGTCGATTTGCAATACTATCGATGAATTGATGGTCATGGGATGTGAATAGGATAGAGCCTTTAAATTTAATTAAGCCATTATTCAATGCTTGGATTGACTCTAGATCCAAGTGGTTAGTAGGTTCATCTAGTAAAAGCACGTTTGCATTGGATAGCATCATTTTAGATAGCATACAGCGTACTTTTTCACCACCAGATAGAACATTAGCTTTCTTTAGTGCCTCTTCACCGGAAAATAACATTCTTCCTAGGAATCCACGAAGGAATGTCTCTGTTTCGTCTTCAGGTGAGTATTGACGCAGCCAGTCAACAAGTGTTAAATCACCATTTTCAAAGAACTCACTGTTATCCTTTGGGAAGTAGGATTGAGAGGTTGTAATACCCCATTTAAACGATCCGGAATCAGGTTCCATTTCTCCAGCTAATATTTTGAAAAGCGTTGATTTAGCAATATCATTCTTACCAACAAATGCAACCTTGTCATCCTTGTTTACGATAAAGCTAACATTATCTAATACTTTTTCTCCATCAATAGTTTTCGATATACCTTCAACACGTAAAAGATCATTCCCAATCTCACGCTCAGGAGTAAAGGCAATATAAGGATATTTTCTAGATGATGGTTTAATGTCATCTAGTGTGATATTTTCAAGCATTTTCTTACGAGAGGTAGCTTGTCTAGATTTGGAAGCATTTGCACTAAATCTGGCAATAAAGGCTTGCAATTCTTTAACCTTTTCTTCTTTTTTCTTATTGGATTCTTGTGCCATTCTAGATGCTAGTTGGCTTGATTCATACCAAAAATCATAATTACCCACATAAATTTGTATCTTTCCATAGTCAACATCTGCAATGTGCGTACATACTTTATTTAAAAAGTGACGGTCATGTGAAACAACGATAACGGTGTTTTCAAAATTAATTAGGAATTCTTCAAGCCATTGAATAGCTTGGATATCCAGACCGTTAGTAGGCTCGTCTAGAAGTAAGATATCCGGGTTACCGAAAATCGCTTGAGCAAGCAATACCTTAACTTTTTCATCTTCTGTTAACGAAGACATCAATTTCGTATGAAGTTCTTCTTTAATACCTAATCCTTTAAGAAGGACGGCAGCATCCGATTCAGCTTCCCAACCGTTCATTTCAGCGAAATCACCTTCAAGTTCAGCGGCGCGGATACCGTCTTCTTCAGTGAAGTCTGCTTTCATATAAATTTGGTCTTTTTCTTGTTTTACTGCATATAGTTTTTCATGTCCCATTAATACAACCTCTAAAACAGGGAACTCTTCGTATGCAAAGTGGTCTTGTTTTAAGACTGCTAGGCGTTCGCCAGGGGACATGGATACATTCCCGGTTTGTGGATCTATTTCACCAGATAATATCTTTAAAAAAGTTGATTTACCGGCACCATTTGCGCCAATAACACCATAACAATTTCCAGGAGTAAACTTTAAATTTACATCCTCAAACAATTTTTTATCGCCATATCGTAAACTTACATTAGTAACAGTTATCATTGTTTGGTTTTCCTCCAAAATAATTACTTCACCGTAAGCTTACGAAATTTAAGGGGTTTCGTCAATGTAAAACCCCGGATTTATGACTATTTAGATGATTTGAATAAAATAAATTGCAAAATTGACTTGTATATTTGTTGTTTTTTCGGTAAAGTTTTGTTATATCCGTTTGTGATTCTAGTTAAAAGAAAGAGAAAAGCTCGGTCTGAAGTCCTGAGTGGAGGGGGAAAACATGAGAGAAAGGACAATCTACTTTATCTTTACTGATACAGGAACATACCTTTCAAGAATGATAAATTTATATACAAATAAGCCTTTAAATCATGTATCCATTGGTTTTGACCATGAATTAAAAGAGGTTTATAGCTTTGGCAGAATTAATCCTAAAAATCCGTTTAGTGGTGGTTTTGTTCGTGAAGATATTCGGGGGGATTTCTTAAGAAACTCTAAGAGTGCTGTTTATGCACTGAATATTACAGAACAAGAGTATGTGAGTATAAGGCACCATATAAATAAGTTTGAATCACGTGCTTCTGATTTTAAATATAATTTTATTGGATTAATTGCCATACCACTTAAGGTTGAGGTTCAAAGAAAGAATGCTTATTTTTGTTCTCAATTCGTTGCTACTGTAATGGAAGATACGGAGTCTTTTAAACTATCAAAGAAATCCAACTTCGTAACACCAGCCGACATCAGAGAAAACTCAGAATTGCAATTAATATATCAAGGTAGATTAGGAGATTATCCAAAGCACCAGCTGCGTGAGGAAACGCTCGAATCACCAAAGCAATCATTTATATATTCTATATCGCGAAAGCTTAAAGAATTTGTTGTTAGATAATAAGAAAAGAATAATAGATTATTCAATTAAAAAAAGGGTCAACCTCACATTAGTGGCGGTCCGACCCTTTTATGGTTGTTTCATCAGTAGTGTCTCAATACCTAATGTCTCATATGGTATTTTAAGTTTAAAAGCTAAATTATTTGCTTCCAAATCCATTTGCTCGACACTCACACGGAAATTACTTTTAATTTCCATCTGAGTTACGGCAACATAAATCTCTTCTTTTTCTGGGTCAATCGAAACCCATTTTGGAACGGGCAAGTACTTATCCATATACTCCATAATCTTTTTGTTAGGTAATTCCATTAAACCTAATGAAATAGACTTCTGTTTTAAAATAACATCCCCGTTTTCTTGTACAATAGGTTCCAAATGAACTTGAATCGGTACTGTAGTAGAAAAGACAGGTAATTCTCCGATTAAATGGACGTCCTCATCTAATGAAACTCGATATTGGTGTTTGGAATCCTTTAGATATTCATACATATAGGCATTGATTAGCTCGTTTAAATTCTTTTTCGTGGTTCTGATAATAAATTCAGAACTCTCATGGGTTGCTTTATGTTCTGAAAATGGCACAATGGAATGATTAACAGGCCAAAAGATGAGCAATACAATGATAACCAGTGCGGAAACGTTTAAAAGGAGCAGAGTAAAAAAATACCTCTTCCACTTATTCTTTTTCTTTTTATTTTTTTCCAACCTGTTCACCTTCTAATGTTTCAATCTACTACTAAATAGTCTAATATTCTCTCTGCCATTAATTGATATCCTTGTTCATTTGGATGAAAATGATCATCCGCAAATAAATTTGTTTCTTCATTCATAAATATATCCTTTGTAGGGATAAATGTAGCCCCGTATTCCTCAGCAACCTGCTTACTTGTATTATTCCAATCGTCTACAATCATATCGAGTTCTTTAATATGCTCAAAATATTGTTGAAATGGGTTATAGAAGCCTATTAGATAAATAGAAGCATCAGGATTAAGAGCAATTATGCTAGAAAAAATTGTTTGAAGGCGATCTTCGTAATATACTCTCTCTTCTGCAAAAATATCATAGGTCATTTCGGTAAAGTTTTCTTTAGCCACTTGCATGATATCGTTTGCTCCGATAGTAATTAGGACAATATCTGTATTTTTGAGCGACCTCTTAATTGCTGGTTCTTTTAACCGTTTTAGTAAATGAGTTGTTTGATTGCCACGTTTTCCTAAGTTTTCGAATGTTGCAACCCTTTTACCATGATTGATATTTTTATCTAAAATGCCTACATACCCGCCCTGCCTAGTGCTATCCCCAACACCTTGAGTAAGTGAATCTCCAATAGCAACAATCTGCGTGTTACTTCCAGAGAAAAATTTGATTGTATTTTCAATAGCACTTGAAAATTCTTGCGATAATTCTGCTGCAGGGGTATTAGGCTTTTCATTGGTTTCATCTATCGTTTCCGTTGGCTCATCTGGTTCAGCTGATTCATTAATAATTGTTTTATTTTCAGTTCCAGGGTTTATAGATAAGGATTCTTGGCGATGAAAGTTATATATTCCAATACCTAAGACAATAATAAGTATAATAATGAAGGTCATGATGATTGTCTTCTTAGTCATTTGAACACACCTATGCAAGTAGTTTATATCTTTAAAATGCCTTCGTTACTTTAATGTATGTATGGTAAAAACATAAATCTACTGATTTTATTATGTATACCCAATTTTGACGAATTTTAAAAGCAAAATGGTAATTTGTCATATAAATGTTCAAAAGTGGAAGCGCCCGGTTAGTGACTTACGGAGGTGAGGAAAGTCACTCTAGTCAATGGGCGCTGAAGCTGGACGTGGTTATTGCTCCTGATGGAATGGTAATTCCAAACACCTATACTTTTTAATAAAAGAAAAAACGCCTTATAAAGGCGCTTCGTATTAATTAGCTAGGATAGGTGCTAATTTCGTAACTTGATTGGATTGTAGTATCAAGCTTAAGTCTTCTAACATAGCACTGGCGGTGGGGAAAGCTCCTGCACCAGGTCCTGAGAGTGTGATTCTCCCCACCACGTCTCCCTCTATGACAACCGCATTTTCAACACCTTCAATAGAATACAATGGATGTTCAGAAGATAAAACGATTGGTTCAACACTTGCCGTAATATTACCATCTTGTAATTCTAAGGATGCTACATGTTTGATCCGTCTACCATAACGTTCGTATTCCTCAATATCTTTTTCTGTAATATTCACGATACCTTCCCGGTTGACGCTACTCCAATCTGGTTGTTTACCATAAATTAATTGACTCAAAATCATAAGCTTATAAAATGAATCAAACCCCTCAATATCATTTGTAGGGTCTGCTTCCGCATAACCTAGCTCCTGTGCCTGTTCGAGTGCAATATTAAATGGAAGCTTTAGTACACGCATTTGGGTCAAAATATAATTTGATGTTCCATTTAAGATTGCGGTGATTTTCTTAATTTCATTGAATTGAAATAGTTTTTCAATCGTATTAATAACGGGGATTCCACCAGCTGTTGTTGCCTCAAAGCCAATTTCAACATGGTGCTCTTTAGCGAGTTCAAGCAATTCTCGGCTATGATGAGCAAACATCTCTTTATTGGCAGTTATGATCTGTTTTCCAGCTTTAATACTTTGGGATAAGTAAGTGAAGGCAGGTTCTTTGCCGACAATTGCTTCCAACACAACATCGATTTCCGAATTCTGGATAACCGTTTGAAAATTAGTCGTTATCAGTTTTCTATCCTCAAAATCCTGGTGCTTTTCTGAGTGTTTGACAACGATAGAAACAATTTCAATTTCGAAGCCAATATTGCTAATTCGTCTCGGATGGTTCTTTAAACTGTGGTAAATACCTTTTCCGACTGTTCCAAACCCAAGTAGTGCAACCTTGATTTTCTTCAAGTCATCACTCCTTTATCATTCATGTAAGAAATTCTTTAATTACCCAACTCCATTTTTCAAATTCCGTTAGAAAGCCATCATGCCCAAATTTAGTTTGGACATGATGATACGTACTGTTTGGAGTATGATCTGCAAATTCAGCTATTACTTTGGGCTCATAAATTAGATCATGCGCATAACTAATAATTATGATTGGACAAATGTACGTTTTACAAGCTTCTTTCCATCCGCCCCGATTACGACCTATATCATGTGTATCCATTGCCTGTAATAGGTATAGATAACTGTTTGGATCAAAACGTTTTGCTAACTTTTCACCCAGATAGTCTAAATATGAATTAACTGAGTATCCATTAACTGTTTTCTCACGTCTAAACCGTTCCGAAAATAGTTCAGAACTACGGTACGTAACCATCCCAATCATTCTAGCAATCTCTAATCCTTGTAAAGGAAGTGTAGTTGGATAGTGGCCATTTAGCCATGCGGGGTCTCTTTTGATTGCTTGTTCTGCAATGTGATTATAGGCAATTCCATAATCAGAAAGGAAAGGGGTGACAGATAATACTACCAATTTTTCTGCAAAGTCTGGATAAAGCTGGCCCCATTCTAAAGCTTGCATTCCCCCTAACGAGCCCCCGATAACTGCAAATAGCTTGCGCACATCCAACTTTTGGAGAGCTAAGAACTGAGCCTGAACCATGTCGCGTATAGTAATAGTAGGAAAGTCAGTCCGGTAAAGATCATTGGTTTCTGGATTTATAGATGTTGGCCCAGTTGAACCGTGGCACCCTCCAAGTACATTGAATGTGATAACCTGGAACTCAGTTGTATTAATTGTTTTATCAATCCCGATAAGTCCACTCCACCAACCTGGTTGTTCCTCACTCCCAACCGTTTGATGATTGCCGGTTAGCGCATGACATACTAAGATGATTGGTGCATTTTCAGGTCCAACTCGCTCATACTGCATCGAAACAGAAGGAAGTGTTTCTCCATTTTCTAATAGGAGTGGTCCTATTTCAATCCTGTTCGTTTCCCTATATATGTTATTAATCAAAATTACCACTCCTACTAATCATTATCCAATTGGCACTGGTTGTTTTTTTATCCCACGTAAAGCTAGTAATTCAACAATGATATTCTTATCAGAAACAGTTGTTATCCCAGTAGCTTTCAAATTTTGTAAAACTGGATCATTGGCATTGGGCTTTTCAACCCATAGAACGTTAACTTGTTTATTGACAAACTCCTCAATAATCGCTGGAGGGAGTGATCCCTGATGCACAAGTACAAGGTCAGGTGCGGTTGTTTCTGCTAAATATTGAACCTCATATCCAAACTGTTGGAGTCGTTCAATCGTTTGTTTGAATTCGTTCGTATAATCTTCTCCTAGGGTAGCAATTACCTTCTTGCGTGGAGCACCAGTACTTCTTTCAAAAGGTGATGACAATAGCCAATTGATAATACTTTCCTCAGAAATACCTGTAACGGACTTATTGTTAGTTGCTTTAGCAATTGCTTGATCTAAATCGTGAATAATGTCTTCGACTGATTCAATACCAATTGATAAGCGGATAAGTTCTTCTGAAACACCACTTTTCTTTAGATCCTCAGCACTTAACTGCTGGTGGGTTGTGGAAGCGGGATGGATGATTAATGACTTAGCATCACCAACATTAGCTACATGGGAAAATAGTTTTATTGAATCAATAACAACACTTCCTGCTTCTCGGCCACCTGTAATTCCAAAGGTAATGATCGAGCCAAAGCTACCATTTAAATATTTTTTAGCAAGATCATGTGATGGATGACTTTCAAGACCAGGGAAGTTTACCCACTCTACTGCTGGGTGTTGTTCAAGATAACTAGCAACAAGTCTAGCATTCTCACAATGACGTTCCATGCGTAAATGTAATGTTTCTAATCCTTGAAGTAATAGAAACGCATTATTTGGACTTAAACAAGCCCCAATATCACGTAATAATTGAACACGAAGTTTCGTTGCGAATGCAGCCGGGCCGATGTCAGCATAACGAAGTCCATGATAGCTCTCATCAGGTTCTGTAAATTCAGGGAAACGATCGTGATTCCAGTCAAAACGTCCTCCATCTACAACGACACCACCGATTGATGTACCATGACCACCGATCCATTTGGTAGCAGAATGTACAACAATATCTGCCCCCCAAGTTAATGGTTTCGATAAAACGGGAGTACCAAACGTATTATCGATAATTAGAGGTACATGATATTGATGGCAAATGGATGCAACAGTTTCCACATCAAAAACATTCAAGCTAGGGTTGGTAATAATTTCCCCAAATACAGCTTTTGTTTTATCGCTAATCGCTCGCTCAATTTCTTCCGTTTTTGTTCCATCCACAAATTTCACTGTGATTCCATACTTCGGTAAGGTTTTGGCAAATAGGTTGTATGTACCGCCGTACAGATTACTGTCGGCAACAATCTCATCACCAGCACCTGCAATATTTAAAATTGCTAGAGTTATAGCTGCCATTCCAGATGAGGTTGCTACAGCAGCTACACCATCCTCCAGAAGTGCAACCCGTTGTTCAAATGCATCAACGGTTGGGTTCATAATTCTTGTGTAAATATTACCTGGTTCTTTTAATCCAAATAAATTTTGGGCATGTTCGGTGTCACGAAAAACATAGGAAGTAGTTTGGTAGATTGGTACAGCACGTGATCCTGTAGCTGGATCAGGTGCCTGCCCCCCGTGAAGTAATGTTGTTTCTGGTCTTTCCACATGAAAATTGGTCATGAAAAATTCCTCCTTATTGTAGTTGTTGTCTGGAGGAAGAGAGAGGAAACAAAAAGCCCCCTTCCTAAGAAGAGGGCGTGTATACAATAACCGTTCCTCCTCTTATCTTCCAGATCAAAATGACCTGTAGGATTTAGCACCTTTTAAGGAAAGTCAAACTTTCACCTAAGGTTGCCGGGTTTCATAGGGCCTATTCCCTCCACCACTCTTGATAAGAGATTAAAATATTTAAATTATTGAGTATTATACTATCGGTTCCAAAATGAAAAGTCAACAGTAAATTAAATTTAACGTTCGACATTTTTCATTTTCCGAATCGGAAATCGGTAAACGGAACCTAAGTAAATTAGTAAAGCCAACCAGATTAACCCGAATGAAATGAGATGTTCTAATGAAAAAGTTTCATGGTAAATAAATACACCAATTATTAACATCAAAGTTGGAGCGATATATTGTAAAAATCCCACCATCGCTAATGGAATTCGCTTCGCTCCACTTGCAAACAGCAAAAGTGGAATTGCAGTTACAATACCAGCTCCCATTAGTATAGCATTTTCTGAAGTATTAATAGTCTGAAATGAAAATGTGTTTTCAGGCAAAAAGAATAGATAAATGAATGCAATTGGTGTAATGATCATCGTTTCAATTGTTAGTCCATACATGGCAGGAATATCAACTACCTTCTTAAACAAGCCATATAATGCAAACGTAACAGCTAATAGAAGAGATACCCATGGAAAAACACCATAACTAAATGTCAAATAAAGCACACCCATACCTGCTAAAGCGACAGACACTGTTTGACTTTTCGTTAGCTTTTCTTTCAGAACGATAATAGCAAGTATGATACTAACTAATGGATTAATATAATAACCAAGACTTGCCTGGAGAACATGGTCACTATTTACTGCCCAAATATAAGTAAGCCAGTTTATACTAATAACAATGGAAGCCATTGTGATACTGATAAACTTCTTTTTGTCTTTTAAAATCAATTTGCATTCACGAATAAACCCAGGCCATTTTCGAACCATTAACACAATGACCACCATAAAAACAAATGACCAAATAATCCGATGTGCCAAGATCTCTCCAGCCGGCACATAATCAATAAACTTCCAATATATCGGCAAAAACCCCCAAAGCACATAAGCCCCCACCGCAAAAACAATCCCCAAACGATCCGTACTCTTCTCCATATTAACCCTTCTTTGTATATAGATTATTTGTTTATTAAGTATTGATTATTAATGATTTACTTTCATGGTTGATAGAAACAGTATGATAACTGATACCAATCCCCACTTCTTTAGTATTAAGGATAGTGGTATGATACCGCTCCGGCAGAATACTCCGCTTTCCACGGGCCCGGCCTCAGCCTCCTCGAGGAAAATGCGCCTCTGCGGGGTCTTCGGACACGTGCTATTCCCGCAGAACAAGGAAGGCTTCGTCAGCATAATCATCGCACGATGAAAATCGTACTTTATTTTCGAGGAGTCTCCGTATTCTGCCTGCGCTAGTTTTGTTTTCTAATTTAAGTTAGTAATTATATTGTTTTGTCAGCAATGAAGTACATCAATTTCAATTCTCTCTATCCCAGCGGAGTGTATTTCCGTAGCGGGTATGTTGTTCCAAACTATAAATCACCGCTTAATTTCTATCAGTTAAATAGATTATCATCAATATTTTAGAGAACAGCCTCCATCATAAATAATGACAATTCTAAAACTACTTAATAAAAAACGCAATAAAAAGGATTTATACCATAAAAAGAAAACGCTTTCAAAATAACTAAAAATAGCATATGATTATACTAGAAACAAAGAAACAAGGAGGAGAAATAAATGGCAAGAACATATAAACATATGGCAACATCCGTAATCCACGAAGGCTACGACTCTAAAAACATGTTAGGAAGCCTTACCACACCATTGTTTCAAACCTCAACTTACACCTTTAACACCGCCGAACAAGGCGAAAGACGCTTCGCAGGAGAAGAAGAAGGATACATTTACTCACGACTTGGAAACCCAACCGTTACCGTATTAGAAGAAAGAATAGCAGCATTAGAAAATGGAGAACGAGGACTTGCCTTTGGTTCTGGAATGGCTGCCGTATCCGCGATGCTTTTTGCTCTAACTAAAGCTAATGATCATATTCTTTGCTCACCAGGTCTATATGGCTGTACATTTGGCTTGTTAACTATGATGAAAGAGAAATATAATATATCCTTTGATTTTTCCACTATGGTAACAGAGGATGAACTTCATTCAAAAATTAAATCAGAAACTGCATGTATTTACGTGGAAACACCTATAAATCCGACTATGAAACTGATTGATTTGGAGATGGTGGCTAAAGTTGCAAAGGAGTACGGAATTCCAGTGGTAGTGGACAATACGTTTGCATCGCCATATTTGCAAAATCCAATAGATCTTGGATGTGATGTTGTTGTGCATAGTGCAACGAAATATATCGGGGGACATGGAGATGTCATCGCAGGACTTGCAGTTGGCAAAAAGGAATTCCTTGATAATGTTGCAGTAACAACATTGAAGGATATCGGCGGTATCATTTCTCCATTCGACGCTTGGCTTCTATTAAGGGGACTGAAAACCTTACCAGTTCGGGTTGATCGTCATTGTGATAACGCGGAAGAGATATTTAAACGATTAAAAACCCATCCGAATGTTGCTACCGTCTATTATCCAAATGATGATGCTCACCCGGATTACCACATCATGAAAAAACAGATGAGGCGTGGTGGTGGAATTATCTCATTTGAGATCAAAGGGACAAAAGTTGATGCTCAAAAGTTTTTAAATGAATTATCCTTTTTAAAAATCGCTGTCTCTCTAGGAGATGCAGAAACCTTAATTGAACACCCTGCGACGATGACTCATGCTGTTGTCCCAGATGAGTCAAAGCAATATATGGGTATTACAGACCAATTAATCCGACTATCCGTTGGGCTTGAGGCATGGCAGGATATTTGGGCAGACTTGGAGCAAGCGCTCAATAAAATTAATGTTAGCTCAGACGCCTACTCCAAGGCTTAAGAGTCCCGATAACCGTTTCTTTAAAATCTCGTTTAATAACTTTAATGACCCCATTAGCAATTTCATCATTGGATAGCCAACTGGAATTTTCTTTCTCCAGTGAAAATCCTAAATAAACACGTCTGTATTCGCAAGAGTCGGGTATAGACGTGTTTTCTTTTACAAAAAAAGATGAGCTACCCTGTACATGAATTAACTTCCAAGGGTGTGTTCTTGGCCTAACTTCTTTTAGAATGATAGATAGTGCATTCGGGGCAGAGTTATGAATCCAGCTAACGATTAAATCAGGACATTTACCATATTGCTTTATGGCTTTACGAAAACTTATTTGCAGTGCTTTATCATCATGATAGTCGACAGAGATAGGAAACAGTTTTTCCGGGTGTATTCCTCTAGAACGCATCGATTCAAATTTATCGATATCCCGATGGATAACAAACACATCATACCCCTCATTCGTTAACCAATGACAAACTCCCTCTAACATACCGGTCCCGCCAATAACAAATGCAAAATTTCTCACGATTTCAGTTCCCTTCTGTTATAGTATTATATAGCAACTCGAATTCGAGTATAATCGGAAATCCTAGACGTATGCTATTGTAGAGTGAATATCAAGTCTACCGTTAGTTTCTGTCATTTTTGTTTTTCTATGAATTTAACAAGAGGGGAATGCGCATGGAATTTATACCCTATTTACTGATGGCAATTATTATTTTTAACATTGCTTTAGGACTATCTATTGTGTTCCTAGAACGTAAAGATGCATCTGCAGCATGGGCATGGTTAATGGTCTTACTTTTTGTTCCGGTAGCAGGTTTTTTTCTATATCTCATTTTTGGCAGAAGACTTAGTGGAAAACGAATCTTTACTTGGGATGCAAAGGCAAAACTTGGTGTTAAAAAAATAGTTCAATCACAATTACGGGCGATTGAGAATGACGAATTTATATTTAATCAACTCGAAGAATATAAGGACTTATACTATTTACACTTACGTAATGATGATGCCGTCTTTACTCAAGATAATGAGGTGAAAATTTTCGTGGACGGGAGGGCCAAGTTTCAGTCATTAATGGATGACATGGAAAAAGCTACTAACCACATTCACCTGCTCTACTACATTATTCGACATGATGAATTAGGCCAACGTATTGCAGATATGCTAATAAAAAAAGCACAAGAAGGTGTTGAAGTTAGGGTTCTATATGATGCTTTAGGTACCCGATATTTAAGGCCAAGATATTTAAGGAAACTCCGAAAATCTGGTGTTGAATTAGCTGCATTTTTCCCTTCGTTTATTCCGAAAATTAATTTCAAGATTAATTACCGTAACCACCGTAAATTGGCGATTATCGATGGAGAAGTTGGCTATATTGGTGGGTTTAACATTGGGGATGAATACCTTGGCAATAGTAAGAAATTTGGATATTGGCGTGATACTCACCTTCGAATCATTGGGACAGCTGTACAAAGTATGCAGACGAGATTCATACTAGATTGGAATCAAGCATCACGACATGATATTTTATATGAAGAGCGATACTATTCTTCCAAAGCTAGCGGAAAAGCAGGAGTGCAAATTGTATCGAGTGGCCCAGACTCAGATTGGGAACAAATAAAAAATGGATACATTAAGATGATTTTATCGGCAAAAGAATATGTTTTTATTCAAACACCATATTTTATTCCGGATGAAAGCTTACGAGATGCAATACGAATTGCGGCTTTATCTGGTGTTGATGTGAAAATAATGGTTCCAAATAAGCCAGATCATCCGTTTGTTTATTGGGCTACCCTTTCCTATTGCGGTGATATGCTGGAAGCAGGTGCGGAAGTCTATATTTATCAAAAAGGTTTTTTACATTCTAAGACTATTGTTGTGGATGGAAAAATTGCCTCAGTTGGAACTGCAAACATCGACGTTCGAAGTTTCCGTTTAAACTTTGAAGTGAATGCCTTTCTTTATGACCGAGGTCTAGCAACCCAACTAGTAAAGGCGTTCCAAAACGATATAAAACAATCCACACAAATGACCAAAAAGCTATACAACAAACGTTCAATAGGAATACGCATTAAAGAATCAATATCTAGATTACTTTCGCCTATACTATAACTAATGAATACAAATGGAGTGAATACTACATGGAAAAGAGACCCTGCTCAAGCTCATTAGCAGTAAAAACATCACACGTATTACCACCTGATACAAACTACCACGGAACACTCTTCGGAGGCATATTAATGGCACATATCGATGACGTTGCGGCAATTGCAGCAGTTAGGCATTGTCGCAAGGCAGTTGTTACAGCCTCCACAGATTCTGTCGACTTTTTAGAACCTGTTAAACAAGGTAATTCGATTTGTGTCGAAGCATTTGTCACCTGGACACGAAATACGTCGATGGAAGTATTTGTTAAAGCAGTAGCAGAAGACCTCCTCACTGGCGAAAGAAAGGTTTCTGCAACAGCATTTTTAACCTTTGTAGCCGTAGACGAGAACCTTCGTCCTGTTCCGGTTCCAGAAGTTTATCCGGAGTCTGAATCAGAAAAATTATTGTATGAAGGTGCAGCATTAAGAGCGGAGCGAAGAAGAGAACGAAGAAATTATTCCAAAGAATTTGCAGAAAAGTTTGGGACTGTTTATCCGTGGAATAGATAAAGTGCTTTTAAAATTATAGCTTTTTTAATCGGAGAAGCCTATTTTTAATAGGTTTCTTTCTTAATTTAGGAGGGAAATTCTCATAATTGGTTATGCTAAAAAAAAGGATATAATGCCACGATGTGAAAGGAGAAACACTATGGATTTTATAGAAGGATTTGTAGGTACAGCCAATGATATATTGTGGTCATATGTACTTATCATAGTCCTAATTGGTTTGGGTTTGTATTTTACAATCCGAACTGGATTTATTCAATTTGTTAATTTACCAGAAATGTTGCGTGTTATTTTTGATAGGCGAGCAATCAATGCCTCTGGTAAAAAAGGTACTTCTTCCTTTCAAGCATTTGCAATTAGTGCAGCATCTAGGGTAGGTACAGGAAATTTAGCTGGTGTTGCCTCAGCTGTGGCAGTCGGTGGACCTGGTGCGATTTTTTGGATGTGGGTTATCGCGCTTCTAGGAGCAGCATCTGGATTTGTAGAGAGCACACTTGCACAAGTCTATAAAGTTCCAGATAAGAACCAATATCGAGGTGGACCTGCCTATTATATGGAAAAAGGATTGAAAAAACGCTGGCTGGGTGTTGTCTTTGCGGTCACAATCACCTTTACCTATGGGCTTGTTTTTAATTCGGTACAATCGAATACCATTAGTCTGGCATTTGAAGGTGAATTTGCAGTTTCAGGAACAACAGTGGCAATTGTGTTAATCGTATTAACTGCAGCCGTTATTTTTGGCGGACTTAAATCAATCGCCAATGTGTCCCAGGTAATCGTTCCGGTTATGGCAATTATTTATTTACTGATTGCCTTTTATGTCCTGATTATTAATATAAGTGCAATGCCGGAAATGTTTTCCCTCATCTTTGCCAATGCGTTTGGTTTGAAGGAAATTGCCGGTGGCGGCTTTGGTGCAGCAATTTTAATGGGGATAAAACGCGGGTTATTCTCTAATGAAGCAGGTATGGGTAGTGCACCCAATGCTGCTGCAACTGCGGAGGTAACACATCCCGTAAAGCAAGGTTTAATTCAAGCTTTAGGAGTGTTTTTTGATACGTTATTAATCTGTTCAGCCACAGGTTTTATCATTATAACGGCAGGTGGGTATGCAGGAAGTGAGTTAGACGGGATACAATTGACACAAAATGCATTTACACAGCATGTTGGAGAATGGTCAGGAATTTTTATCGCTATTGCTATTTTTCTATTTGCCTACAGCTCCATTTTAGGTAATTATTATTACGGTGAAAGTAATATTGGATATATAAAAAATAGTCCGGCATGGTTGTTCGTATATCGATTAGCAGTTCTCGCAATGGTGGCATTTGGTGCTTTAGCAAGCTTTGACTTTGTGTGGGCGTTAGCAGATTTAACCATGGCAATTATGGCTTTAATAAACCTGTATGCAATTGTTATGTTATATAAGATCGTTCACCGAGTGTTATTAGATTACCGAGAGCAACGTAAAGTAGGCAAAGATCCTGTGTTCAATCGGGAGATATTAGATGACCCATCAGGTGTTGAATTCTGGCAATCTGGTCAGGTGAAGGGAAAAGATTAAGTTTAAGATGAAGGGCATCCGTCTTGAGTAAGAACGGATGTCTTTATTTCTAATCCACAATCAGCTATATTTATGTACCCTATACATCATTTCAACCTGGATTTCATGTCAAAGTGAAGAATAGGACACTGCTATACATCATTTCAACCTGGATTTCATGTCAAAATGAAGAATAGGGCACTGCTATACATCATTTTAACCTGGATTTCATGTCAAAATGAAGAATAGAACACCGCTATACATCATATCAGCCTCGAATTCATCCCAAATTGAATAATAGAGCACTCCTAATTTAAACCTACAAATTTAAATAATTGGCTATACTAATACCCCAATTCAATAAAACTATTGAAACTTCGAAAGAAAACGCTTACAATATAAATAGTAGGAAAATTTAAAAATGAGGTGCAAGGATGAATTTCATTCACGCGCAATTTAAGCAATATAATAATGGAGGCTTGGTTTAAGACCAAAGCCTCCTTTTTATTTGCCGACTTTACCCTACTAAAGTGATGCAACAAAGGAGTGAAAAAGATGGTTGTATTAACGGGGAAAAATTTAACATTGGATGATGTGAAACGCGTCGTATTCGAAAATGAACAAGTAATACTATGTGATATCCAAAAGCAAAGAATAGATGCAAATCGTGAAACAGTTGAAAATATGCTACAAGCAAAGAAAGTAATGTATGGAATTAATACTGGATTTGGAAAGTTTAGTGACGTCATTATCAATGAAGAAGATTTAGAGGATTTACAGCTGAACCTGATCCACTCCCATGCTTGTGGAGTTGGTGAGCCTTTTGATGAAAACATTAGTCTATGTATGGTATTGCTTCGGGCAAATGCTCTCGCACAAGGATATTCGGGAGTTCGTTCAAAACTTGTGGAACACTTAATTTCTATTGTAAATGCAAGAATTTGTCCTGTGATTCCGCAACAAGGATCACTAGGAGCTAGTGGTGATTTGGCTCCACTTTCACACTTAGCACTAGTCCTACTTGGGGAAGGAGAAGTATTTTATCAAGGGAAGCGGATGTTGACGCAAAGAGCATTTGAACTATCAGGATTACTACCAATAACATTAAAAGCAAAAGAGGGCTTAGCGCTAATTAATGGGACCCAAGCTATGACTGCCACTGGCGTTATCACTTATTTAGAAATGGAAAAGTTATTGTATCAAAGCGAACTAATCGCCGCAATGACAATGGAAGGACTTCATGGAATCATCGATGCTTTTGATGCAGATTTACATCATGTAAGAGGACATCAAGAGCAAATAGAGGTTGCGGAGAGAATGCGAAACATCCTGCATGATAGTGAACTCACAACGTCTCAAGGTGAGATTCGGGTTCAAGATGCCTATTCTTTAAGATGCATTCCACAAGTACTGGGTGCATGTTGGCAACCATTACATTATGCAAAAGATAAACTGACGATAGAGATTAATGCCGTAACCGATAACCCATTAATTTTTTCAGATGATAACAAAGTAATTTCAGGAGGTAATTTTCACGGGCAACCAATCGCTTTTACGATGGACTTTTTGAAGTTAGGAATTGCAGAGCTTGCAAATATCTCAGAACGAAGGATAGAGCGTCTCGTGAACCCTCAACTGAATGACCTACCAGCATTTCTTAGCCCAAATCCGGGTCTCGAATCGGGAGCCATGATTATGCAATATAGTGCAGCATCACTAGTTTCCGAGAATAAAACACTGGCACACCCAGCTAGTGTTGACTCTATTCCATCCTCTGCTAACCAGGAGGATCATGTCAGTATGGGAACCATTGCAGCAAGACATGCACTAGTCATGTTGCAAAACACAAGACGAGTAATTGCCATCGAACTCATTTGTGCCATGCAAGCAGTAGAATATCGTGGTGTTGAAAAATTATCCTCAGTAACAGGCACCTATTATACGAAAGCTAGAAAAATTGTTCCTAGCATTACGAAGGATCGAATTTTCTCAAGTGATATCGAAAACCTAACTAAATGGCTGAAAGAAGATAATAAAAGCGGTATTAAAAACAAAAAAGAAGAGGTGAAAGTATATGAATAAAGTTGAAGTGCGGGCTAAAAAGGGCCTGGAATTGGAGTGTAAAGGCTGGGAACAAGAGGCAGCATTAAGAATGCTTTATAACAATCTTGATCCAGATGTTGCAGAGAACCCAGAAGAATTAGTCGTTTACGGTGGCATTGGTAAAGCTGCCCGTAATTGGGAAGCATTTGAGGCAATTGTGAAAACACTAAGGAATTTAGAAAATGACGAAACAATGTTGGTTCAATCTGGAAAGCCTGTAGGTGTATTTAAAACACATAAACATGCACCAAGGTTATTACTTTCTAATTCGGTTCTCGTTCCAAAATGGGCGAATTGGGAGCATTTCCATGAATTAGATCAAAAGGGATTAATGATGTATGGGCAAATGACAGCAGGAAGTTGGATTTATATTGGAACACAAGGAATTTTACAAGGGACATATGAAACATTTTCTGCTGTTGCAAAGAAACATTTTGGTGGAACGTTAAAAGGGACGATTACCTTAACTGCAGGACTTGGTGGAATGGGTGGAGCTCAGACCTTAGCAGTTACGATGAATGAGGGTGTCGTGATTGCGGTTGATGTGGATAAAAGCCGAATTGAAAAGCGTTTGAGAACAAAATACTGTGACGTGATGACAGAGAGTATTGATGAGGCAGTTGCACTTGCAAATGAGGCCAAAGCAGAGGGAAGGGCTTTATCCATTGGCTTAGTTGGAAATGCAGCGGAAGTACATTACAAGCTATTAGAAAAAACTATCAAGATTGATATCGTAACAGATCAAACGTCTGCCCATGATCCTTTAAATGGGTATATTCCAATTGGGCACTCTGTTGAGGAGGCAGAAGGACTAAGGAAATCTAATCCTGAACATTACATGACTCTTGCTAAACAAAGTATGGCGAAACATGTTGACGCAATGCTAATGTATCAAGACCAAGGTTCGATTGTATTCGACTACGGTAACAATATCCGACAAGTTGCCAAAGATGAGGGAATTAAAAATGCATTTAACTTCCCTGGTTTTGTTCCAGCCTATATTCGCCCATTATTCTGTGAAGGAAAAGGGCCATTTCGCTGGGCAGCATTATCAGGAGACCCGGAGGATATCTATCGGACAGACCAGTTAATAAAAGAACTCTTCCCTGAAAATGAAGCATTACTTCGCTGGATTGATATGGCACAGGAACGAGTGGCATTCCAAGGCCTTCCATCGCGAATATGTTGGTTAGGATATGGGGAGAGGGTCAAGATGGGCCTTGCGATAAATGAACTTGTTCGTAAAGGAGAATTGAAAGCTCCAATTGTCATTGGTCGTGACCATTTAGATTGTGGTTCTGTTGCATCACCAAACCGTGAAACAGAAGGAATGAAGGATGGTAGTGATGCTGTAGGTGATTGGGCAGTATTGAACGCATTAATTAATACCGCTGCAGGAGGCTCTTGGATTTCCTTCCACCATGGAGGTGGTGTGGGGATGGGGTACTCCTTACATGCTGGCATGGTTGCAGTAGCAGATGGTACTGATTTGGCAAAAGAGAGACTAGAAAGAGTATTAACAACGGATCCAGGAATGGGCATTATTCGCCACGCAGATGCCGGTTATGAGAGTGCGCAGAAATTTGCAGATGAACATGATATTAAGGTACCGATGAGGAGGTAATAACGTGCAAGTAGACATACTCATTACCAATATAGGTGAGCTATTACCGATGGATACAATAGGACCGGTTAAAGGCACAGAAATGTCAGACCTAACTGTATGGAATCATGCAGCAATCGGAATTAAAGATGATATAGTAGTATGGCTTGGCTCGGCGGAAGAAGCTAGTATTCTAGATGCCTCACAAACTATTGATGCAAAAGGAAGACTAGTTACACCAGGCTTAGTAGAACCACACACCCATCTTGTGTTTGGTGGTTCCCGTGAAAGAGAAATGGCCCTAAAGCAGCAAGGTGTTCCATACTTAGAGATATTAAAGCAAGGTGGAGGCATTTTATCTACAGTAAGGGCAACTCAAGCCACTTCCTATGGAGAACTTTTAGAAAAAGCTTTATTTCACTTGGACCGGATGGCGACATATGGAATTACTACTGTTGAAGCTAAAAGCGGATATGGCCTTGACCGTGAAACAGAATTAAAGCAATTAAGGGTGGCAAAAGAAGCGAATGAAAAACATCCACTTGATATTGTTTCCACATTTTTAGGGGCACATGCTATTCCACCGGAGTACAAGGAAAACCCTGAAGCATTTTTAAATGAGATGGCTGGGCTGTTTGATGAAATCAAACAAGAGGACCTAGCTGAGTTTGTCGATATTTTTACGGAAACAGGCGTGTTCTCTGTACCAGAGTCAAGACGCTATCTGATGAAAGCAAGAGAAAAAGGATTTGGATTAAAAATACATGCAGATGAAATAGACCCATTAGGTGGAACAGAACTAGCTGTAGAGCTGGGTGCGATTAGTGGAGATCACTTGGCGGTGGCATCCGACGAAGGAATCGGGAAGCTAGCAAACTCGGATACTATTGGTGTTATCCTACCAGGAACAAGCTTTTACCTTGGAAAAGATGATTATGGTAGAGCAAGAGAAATGATTGATGCGGGAGCTGCAATTGCTATTTCAACCGATTTCAATCCAGGTAGCTCGGTGACAGAAAATCTACAGCTTATTATGTCTATTGCTGCTCTGAAGCTAAAACTATCACCAGAAGAAATTTGGCATGCGGTAACAGTCAATGCCGCTCATGCGATAGGTCGAGGTGATGTTGCTGGAAAAATAGCAGTTGGAAGAAAGGCAGATATTGTCTTGTGGGATGCTCCAAATTACCTATATATTCCTTACCATTATGGTGTGAATCATACGAATACTGTCATTAAAAACGGTAAAGTAATATATGAAAGGCAGGAAATACGATGAGTGAAATTCGCCATTTAAAGCCTGCAGGAAAAGCAATATTTACAGACAGTTACACAAAGAAAGCAAAGGAATTATTGACAGTATGGTCCCCAGGTAAAAAGGCAGTATTTGGATTAGTAGGTTTACCATTATCAAAACCATCAATCAGTCATTCCGGAGCAGCCTTTGCACCCGGAACAATTCGAGATGCATTACAGAGCTATTCTATTTATTCTGGTGAACAAACGTTTGATTTGGAAGATGAAATCATAGATTTTGGGGATTTGGAAATGCATCCTACTGATATAGTTGGAAGTCAGAAGAGGCTATACGAGGGATTACTGGATGCTTTTCAAACGGAAGCTGTAGAAAATTGGTTCTTACTTGGCGGAGACCATTCAGTTAGCTATTCAGCTATTAAAGCCTTCAAGGAGCGATATGGATCGGTTGGAATTATACAATTCGATGCTCATCACGATTTACGTAATACCGAGGACGGCGGACCGACAAACGGGACTCCTTTTCGGAGGTTATTAGAAGATACAATTATTTCTGGTGAGGATCTTGTGCAAATTGGAATACGAGATTTTACAAATGCGAAGTCCTACCATGAGTATGCCAAAAAGAACAAAGTAACCGTATATACAATGGGGGATGTTCAAGAAAAAGGAATAGAATCTATTCTAAAATATGAGATAGAAAAATTGGCGAAACGTGTGGATTATATATATCTATCAGTTGATATGGATGTCCTAGACCAAGCATATGCACCGGGATGTCCAGCAATAGGACCAGGTGGAATGGCCAGTATGACATTACTTCAAGGAATCCACATAGCTTCCCAGTACGATTCTGTGAAAGCAATGGATATTGTAGAAATAGACCCAACCATAGATTTTCGGAATATGACAAGTAGAGTAGCGGCATATGTATTGTTGGAATTTATGAAGGGGAAGAAATTAAATAATCATTAGCGTGCATGGAAAATCCATGCGTGCTAATGTTTACTTTTGGTTATTGCCAAAAAGGTGATTATTAATTATATAATTGATAGAAACTGCGCGGTAACCATTTAAATATTAGTGAAGCTAGGACTACCGCTCCGGCAGAATACTCCGCTTTCCGCGGGCGGCTGGTGAGCTTCCTCGTGCTATCGCACTGCGGGGTCTCACCTATGCCTGTCCTCCCGCAGAAAGCGGAGTGTATTTCCGGAGCGGGTAAGTTGCTGTAACAAAATTCTCAAATACCGCACAGTTTCTATCAACCGTGAAAATTATATTTCCAAAACAGCCTTATTTTTCATTATCTAATTCTTCCGGGGTGATCCATTCGTCTGCCCAACCTTGTATATCTTCAATAACAGGACGTAACGACTCACCTTTTTTAGATAAAGTATACTCAATACGGACTGGAAATTCAGAATATATATTACGGTTGACAATACCTTCTTTTTCCAGCATTTTAAGGCGATCAGATAGTAATCTTCCGCTGATCGGTAAATTTGATTCCATCTCAGAAAAACGTCTCGGTCCTTCCAATAATTCAAAAAGAATTAATCCAACCCAGCGTTTGCTAATAATTTGCATTGCTTTTTCAAAACGTGGACATAATTCACTCACGATAATCCACCTCACATTTCTATATCGAAAGAGTTCATCAACTTACAAAAAGTAACTATTAAGATTGTATCATAAAATATAGAATAGTGTAAAATACCAATAATTACAAATCGACAATATCGTATATTTGTAGTTGGATATTTTGCGAATTTATGAAATAATAACGATATGCGAAATAATTTTTTATTTGGAGGTTTTCAGATGGTATCTCAACAAATTCAAGAAAAATATGCAGAATTAGCCCTTCGAAAAGGCGTTAATTTGCAAAAAGGGCAAGCATTAATGATAAATTCCTCACTTGAGGGTGCAGGTTTCACAAAAATCGTTGCCAAAAAGGCTTATGAATTGGGTGCAAAGGATGTACATATTAATTGGGGAGACGATGATCTAACCCTTTGGAAATATCAATATGCTCCAGATGAAGTACTAGAAGATTTCCCTGAGTGGAGAGTAAAACTTCATGATATGTATGCCGAGGATGGGGCTGCAGTACTTTCCATTCGTTCGACAAACCCTGATTTATTAAAAGATATCGATCCGACAAAAATAGCTAAAGCAAATAAAGCTGCTGGACAAGCAATGACAAATTTCCGCAAATATACCATGAACGACAAGATTACTTGGTCAATCATTTCAATCCCAACTGGTGATTGGGCACAAAAAATCTTTCCTGAAAAGTCTCGTGAAGATGCAATCCGCAGCCTTTGGGAAGCTATCATTAAGATCGTCCGTGTTGACCAAGAGGATCCAATCAAAGCATGGGACGAGCATAATGAAACTTTAAAAACGGCACGTGAAGTGTTAAATGAGAAAAATTACAAGAAATTAGTCTTTAAAGCACCTGGAACAGATTTAGAAATGGAACTTCCAGAAGGTCATATTTGGAAAGGTGGTTCTGCTGTCTCAGAAAAAGGAATTACTTTCAATCCGAATATGCCGACAGAAGAAGTTTTCTCTGTGCCAAGTAAATATGGTGTGAATGGAACTGTATCTAGTACGAAGCCATTAAACTATGGTGGTAGTTTAATCGACAACTTCACTTTAACGTTTAAAGACGGTAAAGTAGTTGATTTCAAAGCCGAGCAAGGAGAAGACACGCTAAAACATTTACTAGAAACGGATGAAGGTGCAAGTCGTCTAGGTGAAATTGCACTAGTACCACATGAATCACCTGTATCACAATCCGGTTTACTTTTTTATAACACTTTATTTGATGAGAATGCATCTTGCCACGTTGCTTTAGGTAAAGCATATCCAACGAATGTAAAAGGCGGATCTGCGATGAGTGATGAAGAACTCGATAAAGCTGGAGTAAATGACAGCTTAACACACGTTGATTTCATGTTTGGATCTGAGCAATTAGATATTGATGGTGTAAAAGCCGATGGCACAACAGAAGCTGTATTCCGTAATGGAACTTGGGCATTAGATATTAAAAGTAAATAATCCGAATGATACCTGCTGCACAAAATAAGGTGCAGCAGGTTTTTTGTATTTAGATTTAAAAATAAGCAGGTTGAAACCATTTTCATGAATATTTTCGTAGTAACAAAGGAACTAAAGACAATTGAATAGTTGAAAAATCTCGTAGAAACTACTCTAGAAGGAATTAAGAGTAGAGAAGACGAATATATAACAAGAGCTCTGGAATTTATTATAGAGGGGAAATAATTATGGACGTATTAAAACAAAACAGTATGGCATGGGATAAAAAAGTTGAAGACGGAGGTAATTACACTAGACCTGTAAGTTCAGAAACTATTGAAAGAAGTAAAGCAGGAGACTGGGAGATTGGTGTAACAGCAGGGAAGATGGTTCCACGACATTGGTTTCCTGATTCGTTAAAGGGCTTAAAGGTACTTTGTTTAGCATCTGGCGGTGGCCAACAAGGTCCGGTATTAGCTGCTGCGGGTGCAAATGTAACTGTTGTAGACCTTTCTTTAAAACAATTAGAGCAAGATCAATATGTAGCTAAACGAGATGGATTATCCATCCAAACAATTCAAGGTAGTATGCTAGACCTGCATTTTTTAGAGGAAGATTCTTTTGATTTGATTGTACATCCTGTATCAAATGTATTTGTTGAAAATGTGCTTCCAGTATGGAAGGAGGCCTCAAGAGTATTAAAAGATAAGGGCATTCTCATTGCAGGGATTACGAATCCACTTCTCTATATTTTTGATGAGGAGGAAGAGGACAAAGGGAAACTGGTTGTTAAACATAAAGTTCCATATTCTGACTTAGAGACTCTATCAGAGGAAAAACTTGAGCAATATAGGGAATCTAAGCGCGCATTAGAATTTGGACATAGTTTAGAAGACCAAATTCAAGGACAAGTGGATGCAGGCTTTGTCATTACAGGGTTCTATGAAGATAATTTCGGTGGGAGCCGGATGCTAGATAACTATATAAATACGTTCATAGCAACTAGGGCTGTGAAATTAAAGATAGATTAATACTCTATTCTAGCACTACCTCTTGTCTTTAACCCTTCAAGGCGAATCGTATAATAAATTTGAGTGGGAGTGAATTCTATACTTCCATTGGTACTTTCGGTAAATAATTTATGAATATCTGCATTTCTTTCTTTGGTGTATGGACGACCTATTAAAAGTACAAGTTGACCTTGCTCCACTTCCATTTGATAGTGAATGGTAACAGGTTGATTAGGAATAAATTCAAACTGAAAATGCTCAATTCCATTAAAGTATTTATACGAGAAGGTAGCTTTTCGTGGACCTTTAACATATTTATAACTTGATTTTTGCGTTAACGTTAGGATGTTTTTCTTAGTTAATATCGCAATGATTACCATTAATACAATTAGAAGAATGATAGTTTTACCCAATGCGTGTCTTCCTTTCAAGAAATTGTTGGTATTTGTAAGTATGACATATTCGATAATAAAGGTGAAGAAAGAACGATAAGACCAGGTGGATAATATCAGAGAATAGAAAATAATTTTCATTGATTTAGCTAAAACTAGGGCAAGTATATCTCTAGTAAGGGTAGATGATTGTAATGGATTTCTTCAGTTCTCAAGAGACATTAACTTGGGTTCAATGGACATTAAGAGCATTGGTTGGCTTTACATTTTTTGTTGTTGTTGTAAAGGTAATGGGCCAGCGTACGATATCACAAGTTGGCCTATTAGACTTTGTTATAGTATTACTGATCGGTAATATTATTGCCCATCCTCTATCAGATGAAGGGCTCGGATTAGAAGGATCTATGATAACGATGGTTGTTATTTTAGTTATGTATTTAATTGGAATAGGTTTGAGTCTTCATGTACCAGGCATACGGAAATTATTTATTCCATCTCCTATACCGCTTATAGAAAACGGGTCGATCATCTATAAAAATTTAAAGAAGGTCCGAATTTCTATTGATATCTTAATGTCGGAGTTAAGGAAGAATAATACAGAGGATATTCAAAAGGTTGCTCTTGCCCTTTGGGAACCAGGGGGAACAGTATCCATCTTTCTAAGAGCTGAACATCAAACATTAACACCTTCTACCATTGGGAAAACAGTTAAGCCTTTTAAGCTTCCCAAAACAGTCATTAAGGAAAAGAAGATTGATTATAAGGTATTAGAACAACTTGGAAAAGATGATGCTTGGTTATTACATAAAATATCTAGCACCTATCAACTTGCAGATTTGAATAATATATTACTGGCCACGGTAGATGATAGTGGAAAGATTAACGTTTTGTTTTATTAGGGATATTGAATTTCATTGAGATAAACTAATAAAGAAAGTAGTATCGGAGAAGTGTCTAACACTTCTCCGAAATTATTAAATATTAGTTTTTACGAAAGTAATCCATATACGCTTGGAATATTTCAATACCTTGATAAGAAATTAAAGTCACCGCAGATAAAGAAAAAAATCCCATCATAATAAAGCGAGCCCATATCATTGCTTTTCCTCCTCCTGAAATAAAGATTTAATCTAAATTCGAAGGAGAATGGATCAAATAACTCGATTGGAAGAAAACGGGGCAAAGAATGGTGAGTCTCTTGATGAATTGAATAAAGCGATTGAAGGAAAATGTAACAATTAATATTATTGCTATGATTAGCTCGTGAATACCATTGTGTCCCTTTTGTTTCCAATTTCCGTCAACTGGATGAATATCCCCAAGAACAGAATAACTGATTGATTCAGTTTCTTGGATGACTAGTGGATTATCAAGTTTCGGGTCAGTTATGATAGCAAAATAGGAATGAGTTATGACGGAAAATAGTATCAATAGGGCAAAATATTTCTTCAGAATATAGCCCCCTTTTTTCGGTGATAGTAACAATTATACACATATGATTAATTAATTAGAAGTGGAAAGAAAAAATTGATGAATTATACGATAAAAAAAGGAGCGCATTCAAGCACTCCATCAACTACATCATTCCATTTTTAACTAAAACTGCTTTTATCTTCAGGTAATCATATTCTTCAGGTAGTGACTCTTTTAATGGTTTAAGTTTTAACTCATCCATTTGCTCTCTTGCAGTTAATATAGTAGCTTCCTCTACTTCGTTAAAAAAGATATTCCAAGCAATTGGATAGCCATCTTGAAAGGCTTTGAATAAATGATTTTCAATTGTAATAGTCGTCATATCACGTATTGCTGCAATATCCTTGATTGACTTTCCAGACTGAAAAAGTTTATAGCTTACTAGATGACTTGGCCCTTCCTCTTCCTTCTTCTTAGGTTTTGGTGGCGGAGCGGAGCTAGAAATTTTCACTCTAGTTTTAGCTTCTGGATGTTCGTTTCTCCACTTTTTAATAACCTCTAAGAACACTTCACCATATTGTTCATATTTTTTCTCCCCAATTCCCTTAACCTCAAGCATATCATCTTTGGTAACGGGGAAATACCTACTAAGCTCTTTAAGTGTTGCATCCGAAAATAACACATAAGGGGGAACATTGAGTTCATCGGCCATTTGTTTTCTTCGTGCACGTAATTCTTCAAATAGGTCTTTATGATAGTCATCATTTTCACTTGTTGGGATAGGCGCTGTATACATTTCAACATTTCGCTTACCTTTCAACACATCTACAGAGTGTTGGTTCAATTTAAGCGTAGGGAATTTTCCTTCTTCAGTACCAAGGAGCTGTTCCGCAACAAGAAAATGTATCCGCTCTGTGATTTCTTTTTCTGTGTACGCAGACAACAACCCATAGGTTGATAGAGTTTGCAGTCTGAATTCTAGAAGCTTTTTATCTTTAGAACCTTTTAAAACCTTGGCTGTCATGCTCACACCAAAACGCTCGCCCATCCGTTTGACACAGGAAAGAATCATTTGTGCTTCTTCTGTGATATCTGTTTTCTCGACCTTTTCTACGCAGTTACTACATCTACCGCAATTTTCAATTGGAGAACTATCCTTAAAATAATCTAAAATAAAGCAACTTAAACATCCTTGCGTATGGCAGTAATTCACCATAGATTGAAGCTTTCGGTATTCATTTTGCTTGGCAATTTCATCCATTAAGGACTGTTCAATTAGAAACTTTTGTAACTGAATATCTTGCGGGGAAAACAATAAAATACAATCACTAGCTTCTCCATCACGTCCTGCTCTACCTGCTTCTTGATAATAAGACTCAATATTCATCGGCATTGCATAGTGAATCACATATCGTACGTTTGACTTATCGATTCCCATTCCAAAGGCATTTGTCGCAATCATGACTGGTTTTTCATCATGTATAAACGCAGCCTGTGCTTGTTTGCGTGCTTGTTCAGACATTCCAGCATGATATTTCGCAACTTGAACACCACGACTTTCAAGCTGATCAAATAACGCATCTGCTTGTTTACGGGTAGCCGTATAGATAATACCAGATTTACCGGAATGCTCTTCTAGAAATGAGCGAACATAGCTTGTCCGGTCTTTACCTTTGACAATGTGAAAAGCAAGATTGTCACGGGCAAAACCTGTATTGATGACATTAGTATTATCTATATGTAGTAATTCTTGAATGTCCGAAATAACTTCTTCTGTAGCTGTTGCTGTAAGAGCCATACAAACTGGAATATTACCAATCTGTTTCAGATTTGGAACAATGGATCGGTAGCTTGGACGAAAGTCATGTCCCCATTGGGAGATACAATGTGCTTCATCAAAAGCTACTAATGAAATATTGATTTTTTTAATTACGTTTACAAATCCATAGGACTCAAAGCGTTCCGGTGCAACATAAACAAACTTGAATCGTCCATCAGCTATTTCAGACATACGAATTTCCTGTTCTTCATTGGATAACGAACTATTAATAAAAGTTGCGGGAATTCCTAAAGCTAGGAGAGAATCTACTTGGTCTTTCATAAGTGATATTAATGGGGAAATAATGATAGCGGTTCCGTCTAAAGTCAATCCAGGTACCTGATAACAAATGGATTTACCGCCACCTGTTGGCATAACCGCTAATGTATTCGTTGTCTTTATAACACGTTCAATAACTTCCTTTTGACCGGGTCTGAAGGATTCATAACCAAAATATGTTTTTAATACTTTTTCTTGTTCTAGGATCATGACATTACTCCTCTCACCTGTATATCCTACCACATATTTTTGGTTGAAACGAGTTGATAAAACTAGAAATTATAACCTATTTATGATGTAGAAAGCTTACTATCTAGTAATAATATGGAAAGAATGCTGTTTTCATTAGAGGCATAATTAAATATCAAACAAAAAGAGGATACTAGTAATAATGGAATAACATTTTGTTAAGTAAACGTATTATTTTTTAAGGAGAAATTAGTTTACTTTTTTTAGTGGGACAATTAGAATGACCATATATTTTAAAACTAGGGGGCATGTAATGGTAACATCTTTATTATTTGAAGTAATGTTAATCTTCTTTCTTGGGATTGGCTCACAATGGGTTGCATGGCGCTACCGAATGCCAGCAATTGTAGTGATGGCCTTAACAGGTCTAATCATTGGTCCATTGTTAGGATTTATTAATCCTCAAGAAGATTTTGGTAATTTATATAGTCCAATTATTTCTGTTGCAGTTGCAATTATACTTTTTGAAGGTAGTTTGAATTTAAGCTTCAAAGAGCTACGAGGATTAGGAAAGCCAGTTTTTAGAATCTCTACAGTAGGTGCTTTTATAGCATGGATTCTGGGGTCATTAACAGCACACTATATTGCTGGGTTATCTTGGCCTGTGGCATTTGTTATTGGTGGATTATTTATCGTGACCGGTCCAACCGTTATTATGCCATTACTACGTCAGTCAAAATTAAAACCAAGACCAGCAAAAATCCTGAAGTGGGAAGGCATTATTGTTGATCCAATCGGGGCACTTCTTGCAGTATTTGCTTTTGAAATCATTGCTTATTTAACTGCTACTGACCCAGATGGAACAGCATTAATGATGTTCTTTGCAGCTTCACTTTTTGCAGCGATATTTGGTTGGTTTTGTGGTAAGGGAATTGGCTTCATCTTTGAAAGAGGTCATATTCCAGAATTCCTTAAATCTCCTGCAGTGTTTACGGTTGTTATCTTCTGTTTCACTGTTGCTGATGAAATCATGCATGAAACAGGGCTACTATCTGTAACCGCAATGGGTATAACACTTGCTAATATGGGGATTTCCTCTGTAGCAGACATGCGACATTTTAAGGAAAATATCTCCATCCTATTGATTTCCGCAATCTTTATTATGCTAACAGCATCATTACAGATTGAAACCATTCTAGAAATCTTTAGCCCTAATATTATTGGGTATGTTTTATTAATGATGTTCTTAGTTCGTCCACTTTCCATTTTCCTTTCGACATTTGGAACGGGATTAACGTTAAATGAGAAGTTGTTAGTGGGTTGGATTGCTCCGAGAGGTATAGTAGCGCTAACGGTATCGAGTTATTTTGCCACCATTTTATTAGAAGCAGGATATGAGGATGCTAATATTCTCACAACACTAACATTTGGATTAGTATTTTTCACGGTTATTGCGCATGGTTTCTCTATCGGTTGGCTTGCTAAGAAATTAAATCTTTCGATGGAAGGTAGACCTGGAACATTAATTGTTGGTAGTAATATTTTTACTGTCGAACTTGCAAAATCACTTGCAAAATCTAATGTGCCAATTATTATTGTGGATAGTTCTTGGGAAAGACTGAAAGTTGCCAGAGAGGCAGGAGTTCCTTTCTATCATGAGGAGGTACTTTCTGAGCAAACAGAATATCATTTGGATACTATTCCATATGAGTATCTGATTGCGGCAACAGATAGCAAATCATATAATTCACTAGTTTGTACGACATTTATGCCGGAATATGGCCGTACAAATGTCTTTAAGGTAAGCCCATATGATTCCGTTTATAAATCCGGAGAGATTGTTTCCAAGGTAGGCGGTAGAATCTTATTCAAGAAGGAAATTACCTTAGATGATTTAAAGGAGAAAATCAATAACGGTTTTGTGTTCCGTCGTACAACAATTACCGATCAATATTCATATCGCCAGTATTTAGATGAGAAGGATGAAGAAACGGTATTCCTATATTTAATTAAGCCGTCTGGCCAAATTAAGTATTACTCAGAGGAAATGCGTACGGTACCAAGCACAGGGGATACAATCGTTAGTTTAATGCCAAGAAATAAAGAAAAAGCAAAGATTCAAGCAAGATTAGGAAATAGTGATGTAGAATAAGAAAAGCGCAGGGCACACGGAGATAAAAATCTCTATTTAATACTCTTTTGAATAAGAGCGTACGAACCGTAATGGTTGTACGCTCTTATTCCAATTCATCCAGTTTTTTACGAACCTCAGCAATTTCTTTCTCCAAACGAATAAGCTGCTCCTCAGCTGAAGATGCTCTTCCCCTGACATAAACTAATTTATCTAAATCACTTTGGATACGCACATAATCTGATTTCAGTTCATCAAGTTTATTTTCAAGTTCTTTTTTTGTCATGTTATCCACTCCTCATGTTAAGTTTACCGGGAACCCCTTTACAAAACAACTGATTGGTGTAAAATAAATTCAATTATACAAGAAAAACAGAAGGCGCCTACTTGAGCTGTATACTAGGGTGAGGAAACTCGAGCCAGTCGTTGGTGTCTGATCTAAGCAATAGAGGGGGCATAATATATGAAAGTATTATTGGAAACATCAATTAAACGTTATCTTGAGAGAGTAGAAGATTTACTTCTTCAGCAGGAAGCAAATAACAATTTAATGTTAGGCTTATTGGAAAGAGGAAAAAACAATATCGGTGTATTTACTGATGGCATTCGCCTAGGAATTGTAGAAGAAAACGGGGAGCCAATATATGCTTTTATGCAAACCCCTCCAAACAAATGGATATTACCCAAAGTAAAGCATCAGCATGAACATGCCATTCAAGCTGTAGTACAGTTTCTATTTCAAAATAAATACCCAGTACCAGGAGTGATAGGCCCCTCGGAACTGGTAGATGAATTTGTAGGCCTATGGAAAGAACTAACGGGAAAAATTGAAAATATACATATGAAACAGCTAATCTATCAGTTGGACGAAGTTAAAGTAAAGCCAGATCCTAAGGGGAAGCTAATTCAAGGTACGGATGAACATTTATCAAATGTTCGGGAATGGCTCCAACACTTTGGCGAACAAGCAAATATGGAAATAGCGAAAACACAAGCAGACAGTATGGCGAGGTCCTATATCCAAAAAGGCTCTATCTATCTTTGGGAATCAGAGGGTGAACTAGTTTCAATGGTAAATAATTCTCGAAGAACTAGAAACGGTGCGTCCGTTAATGCGGTATTTACCCCCGACGAACATAAACGTAAAGGCTATGCAACAAGTGTTGTGGCAGCCCTATCTCAGAAACTACTAGATGAAGGAGCAAAGTTTTGTAATTTATATACAGATCTTTCCAACCCAACCTCGAATAGCATCTATAAGAAGATAGGATATTATGTTGTTGGAGATTCAGTTGATTGTTTGTTTGAGTGATGTTAAGGGACATGTACTTCTACCTTTTGGGGAAGAACACGTCCTTTTTTTGATTGGGAATGCTCCTGAAGTCGAGGAGGATGTTCCATTAGGTCTCGAGCATGCGCCGGAATCCGATGAACATACGCCCAAAACCGAAATTCATCCCCACCTCCAATCCCCAGATCAACATATCAAAAAGAGAAACAGCTCCGGCTGTCGCTCTTTCTCTATATCAAAGCATCTTCCTTATTTTTCCGTGTATCCTGATATGTTTCCCAGAAATGCACAATAATAGCTTTTACCACTGCGTAGAATGGGACTGCAAATAGAATTCCGATAAATCCTGCAATGCTTCCAGCAGCTAGAATAATCGTGATAATCGTTAGCGGATGAATCCGTAACACATGCCCCATAATATTTGGTGAAATAAAGTTTCCTTCAATCTGTTGTGCAATGATCATAATAAGTGCAATCCATACGACATTCATTGGGTCTTGGAATACGCCGACAATTAAGGCTGGAATGACCGCAATAAAGGGACCGATAAAAGGTACAACACACATCATCATCCCGAATAGTGCTAGGGCCAATGCATAGTTTAACTCAATGATTAAATACCCGATGAACAGCATGATACCAATACTTAAACTAACTAGTAGCTGTCCTTGAATATAGGCAGATAATGTATGGTCAATTTTACGTAATAAATTACGTAGATTACTAGCTTTTTTTGGTTCGAAAATTTTTGTGACAAATGGGATAAACTTATCGCCATCCTTCAACATGAAAAACAAGAAGAATGGTACCAGAACTAAAGAGAATACAAACCCAATAACTTGTGTAATAAAACTTAATAAGAAGGTCATGAACCCTTCAAAATAAGTTTGTAAATTGGCCATCATATTATCTATCGTGACATAGACCTCTTTTGGAATTATTTTTTGATTGTCTTGGATGTAGTCAATAACATCTTCTGCTCCTTTAATCATACTTGGGATATTTTTTATAAACCTTGAGTACTGATCCTGAGCAATTGGGATAACGAAAATGGTAAACACATAGCCAACCACAATAATTAATATAAATACAAGGAAGATTGAAATTAGTTTTGGCACTTTATATTTCATTAGTAACTTAAAAATTGGCTTAGTTAAATAGAATAGTAATCCGGCTGCGATAAATGGAAAAGCAACCGCTCCAATATATTTAAATGCGGGGTCAAAAATAAAACGTGTTGTGTAGATTAAATAGATTAATAGAAAAACTAAAATAAACCCTACTAAAACTTGAAACCAACGTTTATTAGACAAGTTCATCACACTTTCTTCATTATTAAGGTAATCATATATTATTTTAAGCCATTTCGCACTTAAGAAATACAAAATTCTATATATTGATTCTTACCCAAAAGGACATAGATTAAACCGATATAATAGTCCATTAGATTATTGACAAATTTTATGTTAAAATTTGCACATAAACACGAGTTGGAGGACTACATAAATGGCCAATTGGAAGTCAATCTTTGAAAAATGGAATGCGTTTGAAGGATTAGATCCCAAACTAAAACAAGAATTATATACTTTACAATCAGATGAAAAAGCACTAGAGGATGCATTTTATAAAGAACTTACATTTGGTACTGGTGGAATGCGCGGTGTACTTGGTGTTGGTACTAATCGCATGAATGTCTATACGATTCGAAAAGCGGTTTATGGGTTAGCCAAGTATCTGTTAAGCCATGCAGTTAATGTGAAGGATCGTGGTGTTGTAGTTGCATATGATTCAAGATATATGTCACGGGAGTTTGCGGTTGAAACTGCTAAAACCCTTGGTGCTTTTGGAATAAGAACGTATGTGTTTGAATCCCTAAGGCCTACACCAGTTCTATCATTTGCTGTGCGTTACTTAGGGGCAGCTGGAGGAGCAATGATTACTGCAAGTCATAACCCCCCAGAATATAATGGGTTTAAAGTATATAACGAAGATGGCGGGCAAATGGTTCCCAATGAGGCAAATAAAATTATCGAAACCATAAGTAAAATTGAAAACGAGTTGGAAATCCCTGTTTTAGATCAGATAGAACTAGAGGAAAAGGAATTATTAATTTGGGTTGGCGATGAGGTTGATAATGCTTATTTGGAAAAGCTTAACCAAATTTCAAAATTAGATGAAGCAGAATATAAACAGGATAAAGATTTGCAAATTGCTTTCACACCATTACATGGAACTGCACATGACATCTTAACAAGAGGATTAAAGCAGTTAAACTTTAACCAGGTTTCAGTGGTAACAGAACAAGCAATTCCTGATCCTGAGTTCTCTACAGTGGAATCACCGAATCCTGAGGAACATCAGGCCTTCACCATGGCAATTGACCTTGGTAAAAAAGTCGGTGCTGATATTCTGCTAGGGACTGACCCAGATGCGGATCGATTAGGTGTAGCAGTGAAAAATAAAGCAGGTGATTACACCGTTCTTACTGGAAATCAACTTGGTGCTCTATTAATTGATTATATTTTAACCCACACCAATAAAGTACTGTTATCGAATGCTCGTGTATTAAAAACAATTGTTACATCGGAGCTAGGGCAAGCAATTGCTGCTTCTTATGGTGTAGAAACGATCAACACACTAACAGGTTTTAAATATATTGCTGAAAAAATCCACGAGTTTGATTCGACTGGTGAAGCCTTTCTTTTTGGCTACGAGGAAAGCTATGGGTACTTAATTAGTAGCTTTGCCCGTGATAAAGATGCAGTACAGGCTGCGGTGATGGCTAGTGAAATGGCCTATTATTGGAAAAAACAAGGAAAAACCTTGCTGGATGCACTTGATGGGCTATATCAAAAACATGGCTACTACCGTGAAGGAATGTCTTCCTTAACCTTAAAAGGAATGGAAGGGTCTGAAAAAATAGCCATTATTATGAATACTATTCGTGAAAATCCGTTCGAGGAAATTGCTGGGCATAAGGTTGAGTTAGTTGAAGATTACTTAACTAGTGAAAGAATGAATAAATCTACTGGTGAAACAGAAAAAATTCAACTACCGGAAGAAAATGTATTGAAATTTGTATTGCAAGACAATAACTGGGTTTGCTTAAGACCATCCGGAACCGAGCCGAAAATTAAATGCTACTATGGAACCCGTGGAACGAGCTTGTCAGAAAGTGAAGACACACTCACAGCTTTAAAAGAAAAAATGAATCAAGTAATGAATGACATCATTGCCTAAAGAATCATCCTCGAGTAGAGGATGATTCTTTCATAAGGGGGTCATATAAATGGCAAAAATTCAATGTAAACGGGTATTTGATACATACAGTGAAGAAGATGGGATACGTATTTTAGTAGACCGTCTTTGGCCAAGAGGACTTTCAAAAGAAAAAGCAAAACTAGATTATTGGTTAAAAGAAGTTGCACCAACACATGAATTGAGAAAATGGTATCATCAAAATCTAGATGAATTTGAGGAGTTTAAAATCCGATATGAAGCGGAACTTACTCAAGATAAACAAAAGGAAGCAATAGAACAATTAATCGAACTTGTAGTTGGGAATGATGGCCCAGTTACATTACTATATGGTGCAAAAAATGAAGAGAATAATCAGGCAGTCATTTTGAAGCAAATTTTAGAAGGAAAATAAGTGCCAAGCATCATAAAAGACCAAGAAAGGATTTTGGATGAAATAATCAACTGAACTCAATTCTTGGCCTAGATAGTGTTTTATAGAATTTGACTAACTAGTTTGATTTCATTAATTTCCGCTATTAGAGCTTGAAGCAGATGCCGCAGCCATGGTTGCAATCATTACTGCTTGTTGTGCTTGAAGAATAGCTTCTAATATGGTACTTAGACTTGCCTCTGCAAGTTGCGTATTTCCTATCTTTTCATTCACCAATATGCATGCAGCGATTATAACATTCATGTCTTTTTGCCATTTGAAATCTTTTTGCTGTTTTAGTACTTCATACATGGAAACAATTTGATCAACAGAATACTCATCATGAGGTAGTAAAGATAGCATTCCTATTATTGGATAATACATGGACTTTACCTTAAATGGAGTATTTTGAAAGGAATCCTTAATATATATGGCTCGATTAATTAGTACGTTATTACCTTCATCGTTACCAAGTGCAAGGATATGACTTAGAAATTGTAAATCATTACCCTTTCGAAACCCATTTCTGGATAAATCCTCGTAAAATCGTTCGATGTGATTGATAATACCCGGCTGATTTTCAATGGCAAGTAGAGTGGCTAATGGATAGTCATTGCTTGAGGTAAGAAATGCATGTTCTTTCTTCATCCCATCATATATCGCCTTCGCTTTACTTACGGTTTCCCTCGCGTTTTCTGCCTCACTTGTTAACAAAATACTAGCAGCAATATACGTAAACGCTCCACTTCCAAATTTAACTTCTCTAAATAAGTCATACAAGTCCAATAACTCTTGTATTTTTTCCTCTGGATTTTCGAACTTCACATCCAACATAGCAGCAGTAGTAAATCTTGAATTAGAACGTAAAGAGGAGAATAAGCTTGCTTTTTGTTTGATTTTGTCACTTAAGTCTAATAACTGCTCCACATGTAACGTTTTTTGATTTAATACATAAATAGAAGCAATCATCATTAAAATCCGTTTATCCGACACTTTCCATTTCATATGGTGATGTAGCTCTTTATAAGCTTGAATATATTGTTCTACATTATTTTTCATTGTAAATCTCCCTTTTAGATTTTCTATAAAGGATTGAAGAACACTTTATAGTAGTTTATACGGATTAATAGGGTGGAATGTTTCATCCTGTATTCTTGGGTAGCCACAAACCAATTCCATACTTAATTCTATTGTAAATTTTGTGTAAATTTTAAAGCCATATTCGGAATAATATGTTACCTTAGAAAAAGCAATCATTCTGGAGGTACATATGAAACAAAAGAATTCCTTATTAGAAATATTAGGTGCATCCCTAAAGCTAGGACTTACTTCTTTTGGAGGTCCTGTGGCTCATCTTGGATACTTTAAAAATGAATATATTGATAAGCGAAAATGGCTTGACGATAAGACCTATGCAGATATTATTGCGCTATGTCAATTCTTACCAGGTCCAGCCAGTAGTCAGGTAGGTATAGCGATTGGAATGCTGCGTGGTGGTTTTTTTGGTGGTGTGATTTCCTGGCTAGGTTTTACTATGCCATCTGTTATCGTGTTAATGTTATTTGCATTAGCTTTTCAAAGCTTTTCATTAGGAGATGCTACTTGGATTACTAGCCTGAAGATAGTAGCTGTAGCGGTTGTCCTACATGCGGTACTCGGTATGGGGAAAAAATTAACCCCAGATAAGCCAAGAATCGCCATTGCTGTTGTTGCAATGTTAATCATGCTCTTATTTCCATCTGCAATTATCCAAATTTCCATAATTGTTGGTGCCGCTATAATAGGATACTTTTTGTTTTCAAAGAAAGCTGAGTCGAATGTGAAGACTTTTTCAGTGTCCATTACGAAAACACAAGGTGTTATTTCGCTATCCATATTAGTCGTATTACTTATTGGTTTACCAATTATTTCTCAATTAGTGAATAACCCTTATGTCAGTATTTTTGATACATTTTTCCGGGTTGGTTCCATTGTGTTTGGGGGCGGACATGTAGTACTTCCATTGTTAGAACAAGAAGTAGTACCAAATGGACTTCTCACTAGTAGTGAGTTTTTAGCAGGTTATGGAATGGCACAAGCGGTTCCCGGACCTTTATTCACCTTTGCTAGTTACCTAGGAACCATGATCAGCGGCTTATTAGGTGGGATTATTGCGACAATCGCAATGTTCTTACCTTCATTCTTATTAATTGTTGGAGCGCTACCCTTTTTAAGTGAACTTCGTAAACACAAAAGCTTTCAGGGAATATTAACAGGGGTAAATGCTAGTGTAGTGGGAATATTACTCGCAGCATTCTACGATCCTGTATTCACAAGCTCCATAACAAATACCGCTAGCTTTTCATTAGCTGCTATATTATTCGCACTCATGTATTTCTGGAAAACCCCCGCATGGTTAATCGTAATCATCGGAGTTGTGTTAGGTGAGATTATGCATTACCTTTTCATTTAAGTTGATATTCCTCTAAAATGAAATTGAGGTGAGTAATAATGGCAGAACATCATTTTCATTTAAAAGCAGACTGGCCAGGTGGACGAAATAGTGAAGGTTATATTGAATCAGGAAATTTAAAAGTTAAAGTTTCCATACCACCTGAAATGGATGGACCTGGAGTTGGAACAAATCCAGATGAAATGCTTCTTGGAGCTGCGGCGACCTGCTATATCATCACACTTGCAGCCATGATAGAAAGAGCGAATTTACCATTAAAAGAAATGTCTTTAGAATCAGAAGGCATTGTAGATGTGACAAATGGCGTATTTACGTATAAGAAAATTATTCATCGCCCAACCGTTGTACTTACAGATAATGCCAGTGAACAGGACTATGCATTACTAGGAAAACTTGTCCAAAAAGCAGAGAAGAGCTGCATGATCTCCAGAGCTATTCAAGGGAATGTAGAGCTTGCATTAGAGGAAAACATAATATAATACAATTAAAAGGGCACTCTAATTAAAAAAAGAGTGCTCTTTTTTAATTTACCCTTTGTAAGTGCCACTGGAAATTATTCTCTTGACACAAATTATGTTGCGTTGTATCTTATTAAAGCATACTAATTTTATCGGATTAATATACTTATAGTGACGATACCTATTTAAGATGCATACTTTATTAAAAAACAACACAGGGGGAAATAAAATGGACTGGATGGTCATTTTAAATATTGTTATTTTATTAGCATTAATTGGTTTGTTAATTTTCATGCAACGTAAACATGTTTCGTTTTCAAAAAGAGTGTTTACTGGTTTAGGTTTAGGGATAGTACTTGGAGCGTTACTTCAATGGGTTTATGGAAGTGGCTCTGAAACATTAGCTACTACAACCGATTGGTATAATGTCGTTGGTCGAGGTTATATCAACTTTTTAATGATGATTGTAGTGCCACTAGTAATGGTATCCATCATACAAGCAATCACAAACTTAGAGAAATCGGCACAGTTAGGAAAAATGGCTGGTTGGATTATTGGGATTTTAATTGTGACCACAATGGTTGCAGCAATGATTGGTATTGGAGCAGCAGCTATCTTTGACTTAAGTGCTGAGGAAATTACAGTTGGTGAAGCAGAACAAGAACGTGCAGCATCACTTGAGGAACGATATTCATCACAGGTAGAGACTGTTTCTACACCACAACGTATTTTGAACTTTATCCCGTCTAATATCTTCTTTGATATGACAGGACAGCGTTCAACATCTGTTATTGCTGTTGTTATCTTCTCGATTTTTGTTGGGGTAGCTGTACTAGGAGTAAGAAGAAAAAACCCAGAGCAAGCAGAAATGTTTACTAAAATAGTAAATGCTGTCTATGCAGTAGTAATGCGTATCGTAACATTAGTATTGCGTTTAACTCCATATGGTATCTTAGCATTAATGGCAAACATGATTGCAAGTACCGACTTTGCTGGGATCTTAGAGCTTGGTAAATTTGTATTAGCTTCATATGTAGCATTAGGTGTGATGTTCATTCTTCACCTTGTATTGGTTGGTTTATTTGGATTGAATCCACTAAACTACTTAAGAAAGGTTTTACCAGTATTAAGCTTTGCATTTACATCTCGTTCAAGTGCTGGAACAATTCCATTAAATATTTCAGCACAGAAAAACGCACTTGGTGTAGACCAAGGTGTTGCCAATATGTCAGCATCATTCGGTGCAACAATGGGTCAAAACGGATGTGCAGGAATTTATCCAGCGATGCTAGCATTTATGATAGCACCATCAGTTGGTATTGATCCATTAACAATGGATTTCTTAGTACCACTAATTCTAATCATCGGATTTAGTTCATTTGGTATTGCTGGTGTTGGTGGTGGTGCAACATTTGCAGCACTAATTGTACTTTCTTCTATGGGGTTACCAGTTGGTTTAGCTGGATTATTAATCTCCATCGAAGCATTTATCGATATGGGGCGTACTGCCCTTAACGTAAATGGATCGATGGTATCTGGTACGTTAACATCCCGTATTTTAGGTAACTTTAATACGAAAGTTTTCAATGATAAAACTGCGATTGAAGAAGCTAAATCACTTTAAATTATAATAAACCGCTCCTAACTGAACTGCACCTCCAATTATTAGATTGTGTCTAATAATTGGGGTGCAGTTCAACAGGGAGCGGTTTTTCCTTTGTAGATAGGGAATATATCATATTAGGGATAGCTATTGTATCAAACTCAGGACTTTATCTAGATTCTGCTCCTGCCCAACCTCAAAGTAATAGCGAAAAGGACATCCCAAATATTGAACACGTTCTACAACATTCTCAATCGTAAACATTTCTGGTCGTAAGTCTTCGGTGACTTCTTTCCAGTATAATGGGGTAGCAACTGTTCCATCTGGCGTTTTTCTTGTAGAGTAAGGGGCAATTAAGGTTTTGTCCTTCCCATGTTGCACATAATCAATATACAATCTTCCACCTCGTTTATTCTTCATTCGCTCGGTGGTAAATAAATCAGGGTGTTGGTTCTCAATAGTATAGGCGATTGCTTGCGTAAAAACACCTGTATCCTCATACGTCATACTTCCTTCCGGTATGGGAATATGTATCTGAAGTCCTTTATTCCCAGAAGTCTTTACGAAAGAAATGACCTGCAAATCATCCAATACCTCTCTGATAAGTAAACCTGCCTTTATTGCCCATGCGAATTTTTCCCTGCCAGGTGGATCTAGGTCAAATACAATTTCTTTTGGTTGTGAGCTATTTATATTTTGAAATGGAATATGGAACTCAAGAGTCCCATGGTTTGCAAACCACATTAGTGATTCAAGGGAATCACAAATCATTAATTTTTCATCCCCTTCACCAACACCTTTGATAAAATCGGGTGCATAGGAAGGGAGATGTTTTTGATAAAAGGATTCCTCGTTTACGCCATCTGGACAGCGAATGGTAGTAAGTGCTCGATTCTCCAAAAATGGTAGCATATAGGGAGATATCTCCCTCATATAAGCTAAGAAAATTGCCTTGGTGAACGGCACATCTGGCCAATATAATTTATCCGTATTGGCAAAATCAATGGAATCAGGTAGCATGGCCAAATCGAGTTGTAGCTGATCGACTGTACATTCATCAGCTTTGATTTCAGGTGCAATCCGGTAAAACTCTGGTTCCCTCAACTCATTCTGATAAATGTCTAACGTATGGATTTCAGCACAAACAGCAGGTGGTAGGAAGTATTGATTACCTTTCTTCTCCCCATTGGTCAAAAATAACGTTTTTACCGTCTGAAAATCCTCTCCATCTATTCCATGCTTACATTTTCCGACAGAATGCAATTTATTGTTATCTAATACCTGTACATCAAAATAACCATTTTTACTGTCATATGCTGTCAAAAAGCCATGTATTAGTCGCCAATTTTTAATTTTGTACCAATCTTGATGCTTTTTTCCTGTGCCATAAGTACTCTTGCTCCGCTTTGCGATCATCCCTTCACCTTTATGGTCAAAGATTATTTTCCATAATTCATTTGGATTATCGAATGGCTCGACATATCCTATTCGATTCCACATATCACGACGAATTTCTGCTTTGCCGAAAAAGGTGGAAAGAGATTCTTTTCTTTTATTAAAAGGTTTTTTGGAAAGATCTTTTCCCGAGAGTTGCACAAGGTCAAACGCTAGCAAGCTCGCAGGTCTTTCATTTGCTGCTTTTTGAATCGAATCACTATTTTTTAAACGGCCGCGCTTTTGGATTCGAGAGAAGTTCGCTTGGTAGGAATTATTTAATATAACCAACTCCCCGTCTAATTGGAGAGGAAGGAGGTCTTTAACTTTATTCTCAATTACCTGGCAAAAAGCAACTATTTCAGGGAATTGAGCTGTTAGATCATGCTTATTTTTACTAATCAATTTAACCGAACCATTTTTCCCCCAATGAAGCACACAACGAAAGCCATCATATTTTACTTCATATAGCCAATCCCCACCGGTTGGTATTTCAGTAGTTGCTATTGGTTTCATCACATCCATTTGTAAAACTCCCTTCATTATTAAGATGAGTAAAAGAATAAGAAAATAATCAGTTCTAGAATGAAAAATAGATGAGTTCGACAAACTATGGAAAAGGGAGGTGTTGTAATGCATACGATGTGGAAGGGAACGATTAGTTTTGGGCTAGTGAATATCCCTGTGAAAATGCATGCAGCAACAGAGAATAAGGATGTTTCGTTACGGCAACTTCACAAAGAATGTAAGTCGCCGATAAAATATGAAAAAGTTTGCCCAGTATGTGAAAAAGAAGTTAGTACCGATGATATCGTGAAGGGCTATGAATATGCAAAAAATAAATTTGTCATTTTAGATGATGAAGATCTTGCTGAATTAAAAAAGGAGCAAGAGGACAAAGCTGTAGAAATCATTGATTTTGTTAAATTAGAAGATATTGACCCGATTTATTTTGAAAAAAGTTATTACTTATCACCAAATGATGGTGGAAGCAAGGCGTATGGTTTACTTCGTGCTGCCCTAGAGGATACAGGTAAAATCGGTGTCGCAAAAATGATGATTCGTTCAAAGGAACAGCTCGCTGCCATTCGCGTTTATAAAAATACAATTGTCGTAGAAACAATCCATTACCCGGATGAGGTCCGAGACGTGAATGAAGTCCCAAATGTACCAGAAAATGTCGAAACAGCAAAAAAAGAATTAGACACTGCTAAAATGCTAATTGACCAACTAACAACAGAATTCGACCCGGAAAAATATAAAGATGAGTATCGAACAGCATTACTGGATTTAATCGAAGAAAAGAAAAATGCGGATCAAACTACCACTGCAAAAGACAAACCAAAGCCAGATAATGTAACTGATTTAATGGAAGCATTACAAGCTTCATTGGAACGTGCGAAGAAAGACAAGCCAAAGCCTTCACAACCAAAGAAACGGAAAGCACATACAAGGAAGAAAACCGTACAGGGATAATGGAAGAATACCCTCACATTTTGTGGGGGCTTTTTGTTTTGGAAGAGGAAGACATCATTTTGAAAAATGCGCCCATGCGCCCGAGAGAGGATCATCGTCCTGGAAAGTGGAATGATGTGCCCGAGTGCGAGGATCATCGCCCCGAAAAGTGAAATGATGCACTCAACCTGGCCAAGCATCCCCCAAAAAAGTAATTCCATACGCCTACAATTTATACCACCTACCCAATTCCACCATATTTACCCATTACATTCCAATATCAATCTTTCATTGCCTTTACATGTCCTTTACAACCTCAATAAATCGCACTGGACAATGCGTATTCCTTTACTGATGTGGGTAGAAAAGTAATACCCGAAAGAAAAAAACAGAAAAGGAATGAGCAACATGGAACGTAACCCGTTTTTTGATAATGCTAAGGTGCTACTTATTTTCTTAGTAGTGTTTGGGCATCTAATACAGCCGTTTATTGAGGCTTCTGTTGGAATGAATACGTTGTACACATGGATTTATACGTTTCATATGCCGGCATTCATCTTCTTAGCTGGATTCTTTGCGAAGGGATTTGGCAATAAAGGTTATATTTTAAAATTAGCAAGAAAGCTATTAATTCCATATGTAATCTTCCAATTAATCTATTCTTCATATTATTATTTTATTGGAAATTCAAATTGGTTAACGGATATTTTCTATCCGCATTGGTCACTTTGGTTTTTAATTAGTTTATTCTGTTGGCATATGTTATTAATCTTGTTTAAACGATTTCCTATATACGCAAGTCTATCAGTAGCCGTTTTGCTTGGAATCTCAGTAGGATATTTGGCAGCAATAGGGCACTCATTTAGTTTATCCAGGACATTTGTCTTCTTCCCGTTTTTCCTACTAGGTTTTTGGCTAAAAGAAGAGCATATTATGCTATTGAAGCGAAAAAGCGTAAAAGCAACATCAGTCATTATTATGGTTATATTTGCAGCTGCTATTTACATTGCACCAGAAATTAATACTGGTTGGTTGCTAGCCTCAAAATCTTATTTTGACCTTGGTATGCAAGAGTTTGGTGGAATTGCCAGATTGCTTGTTTATCTGACATCAACGATCATGGCAGCTAGTGTGCTGGCATGGGTACCGACAACGCGATCTAACATGACGAAATTAGGAGAAAGAACCTTATATGTCTATTTATTACATGGATTTATCATTCAATACTTCCGAGCATATGATGTGTTTGAGGTCAATAATGTATTGGATATACTAGGTCTACTCGGGGTTTCAGCGATTATTGTTCTACTATTATCTAGCAGACCAGTCCTTACGATGAGCCAACCCTTAATTGAATGCAAAGCTAGTCATTTAAGAAAAACTCTAAAAACATCTGAGTAAATTGAAACTTTTGCATGACATTTTGCGTATATATAAATAGCCCCCCTTTTTCTAGATGAAATAAAGAAAAAAACCAAACCTTTCCCAAGGTTTGGTTTTTTTTGCTAATTATTTATAGAACTAATGTTACGGTTATGCTGCGGTCCTAATGAAAATAACTATCCTTTAAAATATTATATGCGCAATTAACACAATAACAGGCAATGTAATTAACGTACGTAAAAGGAAAATTACAACTAGATCTTTAAAGGAAACTGGAACTTTTGATCCTAATAAAAGCCCACCAACCTCTGACATATAGATTAATTGTGTAACGGAAAGAGCAGCAATAATAAAGCGAGTGATCTCAGCCTCAATGGAAGCTCCAATAACAGAAGGGAGAAACATATCAGCAAAACCAATTAATATCGTTTGGGATGCTTCTTCTGCATATGGTACTTGCATAAGCTCTAACAACGGAATGAATGGCATGCCTAACCATTGGAAAACGGGTGTATATTCCGCTATAATAAGTGCAACTAATCCAAGTGCCATGACAACTGGAGCTACACCCATCCACATATCTAATACATTTTGAAAGCCTTCCTTAATAAACTGATAGAAGCTGGATTCCTTTTTTGCTCGGTTAACTGCCTTTTCGTAGCCAAACGTAAATGAATTATATCCATCAGGAATTTTTTCTTCTATTCCCACTGCTTGTTCATTTATATACGTATCCGACTTTCTTGAAAGTGGAGGGATTCTAGGCATAATTAATGCTGCTATTAAACCTGCCACAAGAACTGTTAAATAAAATGGAACAAACATATGGTCAAGATTAACTTGATCAATTACAACTAATGAAAAGGTTATCGACACAACGGAAAACGTTGTCCCAATGATTGCCGCCTCGCGCTTTGTATAATAACCGTCCTCATATTGTTTACTCGTTAATAGTACACCAATTGTTCCATCACCAATCCATGATGCTAATGCATCAATGGAAGATCTACCTGGTAAGTTAAAAAGTGGTCTCATAAACTTTGTTGAAAGGGTTCCAAATAATTCCATAAGTCCAAAGTTCATGAGAAGTGGTAAAAAGATTCCCGCGAATAAAAATACGGCAAATAAGACATGCAATAAACTATCTAATAATAATTGACCTGTGTTTTCTCCGTGTATTGCTTCTGGTCCAAGTCTAAAATAAACCATAATTGCAAAAACAGCTGCAAGCACTCTAGCGATTGTCCAAAACCAATTTACATAAAGTAGGTTTTGGAAGAATGGCGTTTTTCCCAATCTTTCTCGACCAATTATACGAGCAATCACGGTAAGAACAGCAGTAATAGTAATGATGATCATCATGATGAATGATAGATGATCCGCTAATTTTCCCTGAACCCAATTTGCTAAAAGTGCAATTGGAATGGTAAAGCCACCTTCCGTCTTAATTGGAATAATAAATAATAAGATTCCAAGGATAGAAGGAATAATAAATTTTAAATTTTCTCCTAATGTGTAGGATTTCTTCATGATGAACCACCTTATATCTTTGTCTTCATTAGTATGTTGTTTTCTTTCAATTTCTATCACGTTTACTAGTATAATCATCGCATATATATTTGTCAAAATGTATTTTTATGAATCTTGTAGATTTATAGAATTAAGGATACCAGACAATAGCCTCGATATCATAAACAAACATTTGTTTGAGAGCAAAAAGTACTGGTTTCAGCCATTAAATGTAAGTTCTAATGATTTAATTAGTTATTACTAACCAAAATAATAAAATAGTATTGCGCATATATTCAAACAACTGTATGATATTAGTAGAGGTACAAAGATTGGGGGATTAATAGCGTATGACAAACTACTTGCAAATGTATAAAGACTTTGAGATAAAGTTAGATCGGCAGTTAACAAGTGAAGAAGTTAAGTTTTTGCAGTGGGTTTTTAATCGCTATTTAAAAGATAATAATCAACTACCTGCGTAATAAAGTTTGGATGTTGAGTTATTCCATTCCCTTATAAGCTGAAAGTGGAAGTCTTGAAGTATTCAAGGCTTTTTAATTTTGCCGACACGATAACTTTTCGGTATGATAAAGAAGTATCGTTAAAGAAGATAGGAGTGTATCACGTGGCGGTTGCAAATAATACAATTTTGCAAAAAATGATGTATGAACTAGATCAGGCAAAGCAAAAACAGGATCAAGCGGACATGCTTAAGCATATAGAAAATATACGATTATTATGTGACTTATTTTTACCAGAGGAAAAAAACGAAACGACTTCCATCGAATCACCTGAAGTAAGTGCAGATGAATTAAAAACAATGTTGGGAAAAACACCAAGCTCCAAGCCACAACCAACATATAGAAAGTCAATCGAATTAGATGATGAAGATGGAAATGGGGATTCGTTATTTGATTTTTAGTAGGGGAGTGTAAAGAAGAATGAAGATATTTTTAATACTTGGAGCCATTAATGGCTTTTTAGCAGTTGCCCTTGGTGCATTTGGAACACATGGATTAGAAGGGAAAATATCAGAAAAAGCGATTGGTACATGGAATACAGCAGTTACCTATCAAATGTTCCACACCGTTGCGTTATTGGTAACAGGCTTAATAGGGATGAAGTTTCAATCAGGAAGTCTTGCTACGGCTGGATGGCTATTCCTAATTGGGATTATAATCTTTTCTGGCAGCCTATATATTTACTCCACAACTAGTATTAAAACATTTGCTATGATCACACCACTTGGTGGGCTGGCATTTTTAATCGGATGGATCTTACTAGGATACGCGGTAATGAAATTTTTATAAAAAGATTAACAGGAAAGTTGCAAATAGAAAGAGGAGAAGTGCTCTTACTAATTGCTTGACTCCATGTGTTTGGTTTCGCATGTTCATACCAATTAATCCATCAAAGGCAAGACTTGCTGCAATGCAGTAAAGGCAAAGGATGATGAGTAAGAATATCCCTTGAATTAATGCAATAAGACCAAAAAATAGAGCTAGCCCAATGGCAACCAGCTCACCACGAATGAATTTTTCATATGGATGTCGCATGGATAATCGCCTCACTACGTTCTAAATATACTTTTCTATGTAATAAAGGATGGTACAGCTTGTTTGGTACCATCCTTATTGCTGTTTTTTACTGTGATGAAGAGAATACTTCCGCATCTTGCACTGTGTTTTAGCGTGGAGAATAGGTTGTCATTTGTGCGTTACTTCCAAATGGGTATTCATAATTTAGTTCTTCGTCAAACGTTATATAATCGAGATAAACCATTAACAGTAAGTAACGCTTTCCAGTTTGCGGATCACTAAGTATGATATGATCACGTCCAGCTGCCTCTATAATACCTCTAAATACTTTAGCATTCCATTCGGGATTATTTTCAAATGTCATATACACCGTTGCAACTTTACCGCGGTTTAATCGTAAAATGTTCTCAATATAAGATTGCTCTGCTGGTAGCATTCCTGGTACATTAATAAATGGAGATTGCTGTTGTTGTTGCTGCTGCTGTTGTTGTGGTGGGAATGTGCGCTGGTTATATACTGGATAAAAAGCTGGAGATGCTTGTGGGAAATAATAATAAGGCTGCTGCCCAAAATTTGCATTGTGTTGTGACTTTCCTTGGTTGTCAGTCATTAAAAAACCCTCCTAAATATATTTTTTCTAAAATACCGTTGGACAATCTGTCTGAGTAGGGGCATAGAAACAATGTGCTTTAAATCTTCCACTGTTCCATTGGTTAAACCACTGAGCTGGACAATTACCCTCCGGTCTAAAAAACCATAATGAATTGGTTGCGGGATGAAATCTTTCTCCATTAATTGTTCTGCGAGCTAATCGTTTTTCAGGATCCCTGGCCCGTTGATAAAAATATCCCTTTTGTGTTGCCTCAAAACCACCAGGACTTTGATAAACCATATCGTTAATGTTTCAAATGTCCTTATAGTCTAAACAGTCACCACGAACGCGATTAACGCCTACGTTTCCACTCATAAGCATTCCTAAATTTCCATCACCTTCTGCCTCGGCTAGCATTAAACGTGCTAATAAATCGATGTCCTTATCGGTATGTTTGATTACTGCCATCCGTACACCTTATTTCATCCAAGGTCTACTATGATTATATGTATGAGTGGGCGGAAAGTGATATGCCTAGAGAAATTAATTGGGAAAAAGTTATAGGAGAACAGAGTAGGGCGCTAAAAGGTATGTGTTAGTACCATTTTACTAGGTTTACATAATGCTTGGTAAGGTAAAGTGCAAACATTAGAAAAGGAATCGACTAGTTAAACATCCGATCGTATACTTCATAAGAAACCTCGAAGATTGGACCACTATCCAAAAACTCTATCAAAGACTCAATCCGAAACTTCAACAATATTAGACATAAACCCTGATTTTCTGTGGAGAATGGGATAAATCCTAAAAAGAAAAGACTTCCTGTCGAAACAGAAAGTCTTCAAATTTTGCGTTAAACTTCCATTAATTGAGCAATTTCTTCTTTCTTCAAAAGGTTACCTACAAAGAACTCACCAAATTCGCCATAGCGTGAGCTTACTTCATCAAAACGCATTTCGTACACAATTTTCTTAAATTGTAATGGCTCATGGGCGAATAATGTTACGCCCCATTCCCAGTCATCCAGACCAATGGAACCAGTAATGATTTGTTTCACTTTACCAGCGTACTTACGGCCTGTTTTACTGTGCTCATAAAGCATCTTACCACGTACATCTTTTTCTAATGTGTACCAGTTTTCATCGCCAACACGACGGCGGTCCATTGGATAGAAGCAAACATGCTCCCATTTTGGTAGAATTGGCTTTAAGCGAGCTTGTGTCTCTGGTAATGTTTCTGGATCAATACCATCCTTTGCAGGACGATATTTAGAAAGCTCCACTACAGATACATAAGAGTGTGCAGGTGTAAGGTATTCTGCGAACTTAGATTTATTTAATTCTGTTTCTAATTCATTCAATTCTTCCATTGTAGGGCGTAGGAACATAAACATTAAATCTGCTTTTTGTCCTACAATTGTATACATAGCGTGAGAACCGTTTTTTGCTTCTTCTACAGCATCCCACTTTTCTACTAGTGCTTCAAAGCTTGCGACAGCTTCTTTTTGTTCTTCTGGAGTAGCGTTTTTCCAAAAGCTCCAATCTATTGTACGGAAATCATGTAGGCTATACCAACCATCCATTGTTTCGACAGCTTCTACCATATGTATCTCTCCTTAATAAGTTAAAGTGTAATAATTATTATCATAAGTTTACTATATCACAATTAAAAGTCATAATCATGAAAGAGGTCTTCGGACAATACTTGGTGAAATCCTAATAAATCAGGGTTTTGTCGTGCTTGTCACGATATTGTCATAACTAAAAGTGGAGCCAATTATTTAACATGGACCCGTATTTATACTATCATGTATTCTGGACCAAAGTTATATGCAACTTTTCAAATAGTTGATACATATTAAGAACATACGATAATTGGAGGTTGGAAGATGAGTAATTTATTTGAAGAAGTGAAAACCCAAGTTAGTGGTAAGAATAAATCGATTGTATTCCCAGAAGGGTTAGATGAGCGGATCATTATTGCAGCTAGCAGACTTGGAAAAGAAGGTGTCCTTAAACCAATCTTAATTGGAAATCCGGAACAAGTTCAGAAAAAGGCTGATGAATTAACTGTCGAATTGGGCGGGATTACGATACTTGACCCGGGCAGTTATGAGAAATTTGATGAGATGGTACAGCAATTTGTCGAACGTCGAAAAGGGAAAGCGACAGAAGAAGATGCTCGAAAAATGTTACTGGATGAGAATTATTTCGGTACCATGCTGGTATACATGAATGAAGCGGATGGTCTTGTTAGTGGTGCAGCGCATTCTACTGCTGATACGGTGCGACCTGCACTACAAATCATTAAAACTAAAGAGGGTGTTAAGAAAACATCCGGTGTATTCATCATGGTTCGTGAAGATGAGAAGTATGTATTTGCTGATTGTGCGATAAATATTGCACCTGATAGTGAGACTCTAGCAGAAATTGCTGTGGAGTCAGCCGTTACAGCAAAACTATTCGGTGTTGATCCGAAAGTAGCCATGTTAAGCTTTTCAACAAAAGGTTCGGCAAAATCCCAGGAAACAGAGAGAGTTGTTGAAGCATTACAATTAGCAAAAGAGAAGGATTCATCCCTTGTAATTGATGGGGAATTCCAATTTGATGCTGCATTTGTCCCAAGTGTTGCGGAAAAGAAAGCACCAGATGCTGTAATCAAAGGAGATGCTAATGTATTTATTTTCCCTAGTCTAGAAGCTGGAAATATTGGCTATAAGATTGCTCAACGTCTTGGTGGCTTTGAAGCAGTTGGACCGATTTTACAAGGATTGAATAAACCAGTTAATGATCTGTCCCGTGGATGTAGTGCAGAAGATGTCTATAATCTGGCGTTAATTACGGCTGCTCAGGCTCTATAAATTATAGGAAAAATGCCCGCGATAGAAAAATTCTGTTGCGGGCATTTTTATAGGTTAATATAGGTTTTAGGAAAGTATGAACTACAACATGTACCTCCTATTCTTTAATGTATTGACATTTAGTATTTTTACGCTATATTTAAAGAAAATAAATTGGCGTGAACATATGAAGACCAGTAATCCTGTTACAAGATACTTATTACGTAAAATGGCTACTAATGGGGAAAAGATAACTAGTATACTAATATTAGGAGATTTTAAAATATGGGGAAGTCGAATATCAAAAAAATACCTGCTTTATTTGGAGCTCTACTAATGATTTTTCTTGTGGTTATATTGATACAGAATATTGGTGAAAGTGTCGCAGATAAATCAAAACTAGATAAAAGTAGCAACTCTGAGGCACCAAACTTCTCCGCTACAGCATTAAATGGTGATGTGGTCAATCTACAAGATTATAAAGGAAAAGCAGTCTTACTTAACTTCTGGGCCAGTTGGTGTTACCCATGTCGAAATGAAATGCCACTTATTCAAGATTCTTATGATAGCTACAAGGATCAAGGATTAGAAGTATTAGCGATTAACTTTCGAGAAAAAGAAGATGCCATTCAGCAGTATTTGGACGAAAATCCTTCATTTGATTTTCCTATTCTATTAGACGACGGAACAATTAATGACCAGTATAAGGTACAAAATTTACCCACTACATTTTTCGTAAATCCCGATGGAACTATAGAACGTTATTATATGGGGGAGTTAAATGAAGAATCCCTACATGTTTTCATCCAAGAAATACTCGAATCAGAATAACTTCAATTAATACATGTTATATCTATTTTCCCTATAATAATCCAAATCAGTAAAAGGGGATTGAATTTAGATGGATAAACACTTATTTCTTTTTGGTGGAGGATCACCTTTCACCAAAGCGTTTGCTAAAAAATTTGCAGAATTAAGTACTGGAGGGCCAATTGCCATTCTTTTCTTAAATGGCGGAGAACCGATTATTCCAAGGTATACGAATCTACTAGAGGAGTTCCATCATCATGAATTCACCAATATACCACTCCCACTTACTTTAGTAGAAAAAGCTATTAATCTAATAAATCAAAGTAAAGGAATCATAATTTGTGGTGGAGATTCCATTGGCTACGCAGAAAATATTGTGGACACACCTATTTCTGAAGCGATACGAGGAGCATATGAAAATGCAGTACCAATAGCGGGTTTTTCTGCAGGTGCTTTAATTAGTCCAGAGGTTTGCGTTATATCAGCACGTGATAGTGGGCTTGAGAAATATTATAAACGGGACGGGGTAGGATTACTCTCGGACACGTTAATTGCTGTTCACTTCACCCAATGGGACGAGCAGGATCATTTAAGACAGATTACTAGTGACTTCCCAACTACTTATAATTACGGAATCGATGAAAACACAGGTCTCTACTTTAAAGACGATAATCTGCAGGAAATAGAGGGTGGGGGCGTTTATTCCATTAAAGAAGGAAGCTTAATACAAATTCATTAAGCTTCCTTTAGCCATTCCGATATCTTTTCATTTCTCTTTATCATCTGTTCATACCTCTTCTCAAACACTTCAAGTTCATCCTCGGAAAAAGGTATTTTGACAACATCACTCAATTCTTGCAAAGCAGACAAAACCCGTTGTTTTATTGTCTTGACGGTTATCGGTATTCCAGTCAGATTCGACAGAGAACCCATTACATCGGGATTAACTTTAGGATAGTCGAATTTTGTTTCTTCCCCTTTTTTACTTATATGATAAAAGTTTCGAATGAGGGAAGCACGCTGATGACTATCTCCTTCAATATCTAGATAGATTTGAATCGCAGCACCGTCACGAACACGACGCTGAGAAATTCCTGCAAACTTTTTTCCATTTATACTCAAATCATAATCACCAGGACAGTAAGATTCGACAATTTCATAAGCCTCAATTTCCTTTGTCACATCTTGGAGCATGTATTGGATCAAACTAACCATCGCCTCATAACATTCATGAATCGATAAATGCTTAACACCTGGTAGGACAAGGGAAAGATTAAGAACCCCCTCATCAAGAGCAACAGCAAGTCCACCAGAATTTCGCACCACCACATGATAGCCCTCGCTTGCTAATATTTTAACTCCTTCTTCGATATAGGGAAGGCGAGCATCGGGAATCCCGAGCACAATGGTTTTTGGGTGTACCCATAATCGTACTGTTGGTGGAGAATTTTCTAGACTAACGGAAGTAGCTAGTGCATCATCGATTGCAAATGAAGTTAAAGCGGTGTTCGACACATGATGAAAAAATTCTTCCTCTGTGTGATCGATGTATCTGAATGTCGTATGGTGTATGATATCTTGCCAATTTTTCATTATGATCTCCTTCATAAGTTCCGAAATATGTCTTTTTTCCCCTGACTAACTATTATATAATTATAATAACAAAATCGACCGATAGAAACGAGTTGAAATAGTGTGGCCTATAAAGATGAACAACTGAATGAGGAAAAGGTATTTAAGGACCCTGTTCACCGGTATGTACATGTACGTGACCGTGTTATATGGGATCTAATTGCAACACCGGAATTCCAACGTCTCCGTAGAATTAAACAACTTGGAACGACAAATATCACGTTCCATGGGGCTGAGCATAGTAGATTTAATCATTCCTTAGGGGTTTATGAAATAGTGCGTCGAATTATCGATAATTTCCAAGGGAGAGCCCATTGGAATAACGACCAACGTTTACTCTGTATGTGTGCGGCATTACTCCACGATTTAGGACATGGTCCATTCTCACATTCCTTTGAAAAAGTATTCAAACTTGATCATGAGTATTATACACAAGCAATTATTTTAGGTGATACTGTTGTCCATCAAATTCTAGAACGTGTAACCCCTGGATTTGCGCAGGAAGTGGCGGATGTTATTGCAAAAACACATTCGAATAAGCTTGTTGTTAGCTTAATCTCTAGTCAGATTGATGCGGACCGTATGGATTATTTGCAACGTGATGCTTATTTCACAGGGGTAAGCTATGGCCACTTTGATATGGAACGGATATTACGTGTTATGCGCCCAATAGAGGACCAGGTCGTTATTAAATCTTCCGGTATGCATGCCGTAGAAGATTATATTATGAGCCGTTATCAAATGTACTGGCAAGTATATTTCCACCCAGTAACCAGAAGTGCAGAAGTTATTTTGACGAAAATACTTCACCGTGCTAAACACTTATATGAAATGGACTATAATTTCAAACTACAGCCAACACATTTTCTGTCCTTTTTCTTAGGAAAGGTGTCCCTAGATGAGTATTTAAAGCTTGATGAATCAATTGTTCATTACTACTTCCAACTATGGCAGGAGGAAGATGATAAGGTTTTAAGCGACCTGTGTGAACGATTCATGAATCGACGATTGTTTAAATATGTCGAGTTTAATCCTAATAAGCAAATTAATGATCTGATGAGACTGATTCAACTTTTCAAACAAGCAGGTATTGATCCAGAATATTATCTAGTGGTCGATTCATCCTCTGATTTACCATATGACTTTTACCGTCCAGGTGAGGAAGAAGAAAGACTTCCAATACACTTATTAATGCCGAATGGCGCATTGAAAGAGCTTTCGAGACATTCGGATATTGTGGAATCTATTTCAGGTAAGAAACGAACAGATCATAAATTGTATTTCCCGAAAGACTTTTTATATGCAATAGAAGATGAAAAAATTATCCAAGAAATTACAGAAATTCTATATCGCAAGGAGTTGTAATCATAAATGCTTGAAAATCATGCAAAGCTCATGCGGTTTTTTTCTGAAGCAAAGCAGGTTACTGGGAGAAAAAAACTGCAAAAAATGGTATATATTTTACAATCATTTGGTATCCCATTTGAGGAGAAATTTCAGTTTCACTTCTATGGACCATATTCAGAAGAACTTACATTACGTATTGAGGAATTGTGCAACCTAGGTTTTATCAATGAAGAAAAAGAAGTCAAGAGCAATTATTTTCAATATCATTATTCATTAACTAATGACGGTACACAATTTTTAAATCAATTTTCCGTTCATATGCCGAACTGCTCGGGAAGTATTGAGCTTCTACAAGGAAAAAGCTCGCGTTTTCTTGAACTTGTCTCAACTATGCTCTATTTCAAAGACTTATCAAAAGATGAAGTTGAGGCAAAAGTACATGATGTGAAACCGAAGCAAAAATACAGTGAAGAAGAATTGGTCGAGGCTTGGAAGTTGATCGATGAGCTAGCTTTGAAGTTGCACTAGGTTTCGAAAGGTGAAATTGGTTGGCAGGCTATGCTACAATATGTGGTAATGAGGTTGTATAGGAGGTTGACCGATGAGTGAAGAGAAAAAGAACCAATTTACAATAATAAAGGATGACTCCAATGATGGACATGGCGGGTACGGTGTAGGAGCAATCAGCTTAGAAAACATGTCTTCTGTCATTGTAGATCCAAATGAAGACAAAGCCTATGTGGATATGGGTGCTATGCATGCCCGAAGTGATGTAGAACGCCGTGTTAAATGGCAATCAGATAAATCCAAGGTACCAAATGGATTACTATACTGGATTGTATGGGTAAACGTGGATCGCAATGAAAATGGCCCTTATTATGCCGGGGTTACTGGATGCGAAATCCAAGTGGATCGTCCCAATAAAATTGCTTATAAATCGATGGCCGAGCATGTGAAACATATGGAGAAATCACTCAAGGGTCATATCATCGTCGAACATATGGATGAACATTCCAGACATTTATTACGAGATTTCTTAAAAGAGTTTAAACCAGAATTCTGGGAAAACTCTACAGATGAATTAAAAAATAGTTTAGCATAATCCTCAGAAGACTAGCAGCTAGAAATTGGTTGCTAGTCTTTTTTGTTTAAAATTACTAGTGAGTAAAAGACAGGTGGAAATAGATAAAAGTGAATAAATTGTGTCTGAAAAATGAAACTTTAACTAAAATGTTGTACTTTACTCCAGAAATTTGTAAACTAATTAGTACATGGGCTTACTCATGTATTACTAGGACAAAAAAGAAGCCGACGACTTGCAAGCTGGACACTTGCAGTACGTCGGCTTCTTTTTTGTACGTGTATTGGTGGGGATGTTGTGCTAGGGTGAGGGATCGTATGCCTCGATAATATGGAGCATGTGCCTACCCAACCCTAATCACTCAAAAAACACCTCAAACCACCGCTGAAACAATCCTTTTTCTTCCTCATAATCATGCTCTAATTCACCATAAAAGTGCTCGGAACAATGGAAATCAGGCTCAGTACCTTTTTCAAAAAACATTACGGTACTAACCGGACAGTGTGGTGTTGCACGTAAACCAGTTTCCGGGTCGATTGGAACAGCAACTAGACCAGCAGGTGCTTCAAAGTTTTCCTGAGGCTTACCCTCGTGGGCACTTTCCATAAAATCTGCCCATATATCCTTGGAATAGGATCGTTCGGGCATTTTGGTGATGGTCCGGTTGTCATCATACCCAGTCCAAACTCCGGCCACAAGTGTAGGGCTAAAGCCTATCATCCAGCTATCCGAATCAGTTGAGCCAGTTTTGCCAGCGTATGTACGAGATAATTGGTCTGATAGTGAAATTCCTGTGACGGACATATATCCGTTTAATGACTCGTCAAATGTTCCTGTCAAAAGCTGGGTTAAGATAAAGGCGTTTTGTGGATCAAGTGTTTGTTCCTTTTTAGAATCATCGCGCTCATACACAGTCTTTCCTTCCCGGTCAACAATTTTTTTTATTGTATGTCCATCAATCTTTTTACCGCCATTAGCTAGCATCCCATATCCGGAGACCATTTCCTCGACAGTTACGGTTGCCGTTCCAAGGGCAAGAGAAGGTACTGATGGCAGATCGCTTGATATCCCAAATTGTTTAGCGGAATCAATCAAGGTTTCTACACCTAAATACATATTTGTTTTAACGGCGTAAATATTATCGGATAACGCCAGAGCTTGGGCTAAGGTAATGGGCTCATTGGCATAATATCCATTAAAATTACTCGGTTGATAGACATTTCCATCCTCGATTTCAAATGTAGTAGGTTTACTTGTTAGCATGGTAGTAGCCGTATAGCCATTTTCTAATGCTGCATAGTATAAGAATGGCTTGAATGTAGAACCAGGCATTCGTTTTGCTTGGATTGCTCGATTATATGGACTGGACCGATAGTCACGTCCACCAACTAATCCACGAATTGCACCGTTTTCTGGGTCGATTGCAACAGCACCCACTTCCATCTCACTTGTTTCAGCAATTGTTTTAGCTACACTTTCTTCTAGCTTCTTCTGCATGTCTATATCCAATGTGGTATAAATTTGATACCCACCTGACCGTACTAATTCTTGATCAAGCTCTAACCGATTGGCTGCTTCTGTTAAAACTGTATCTTGAAAGTAAGGGCCAACAGTTAGTTTCTTTCTTTCCTTTGGATCGGCATATACCAGGTTTTCACGACTGGCTAAATAATAATCTTCATCAGAAATGGCATTTTCTTCGTTCATTACAGAAAGGATTTGCTTTTGTCGGTCTGTTGCCCGTTCCAAATCATTTAAAGGAGAGTAGTAGGTTGGACCTTTTGGAATTCCAGCAAGCATTGCAGCTTCAGAAATTGTCAGTTCATTGGCCGACTTATTGAAAAAATGAATACTGGCAGCTTCAATTCCGTATGCTCCGTGTCCATAATAGACCGTGTTAAGATATCCTTCTAAAATTTCTTCCTTCGAGTAATACATTTCAAGACGAATAGCGTAAAATGCTTCTTTCAGTTTTCTTGCCCATGTTTTTTCGTGGGAAAGAAAAAGGTTTCGGGCATACTGCTGGGTAAGGGTACTTGCTCCTTCTTTTAAGGACATTGTTTTAATATCCTTCATAATAGCCCCGATAATGCGTTTGAAATCAAAGCCATTATGCTGAAAAAATCGTTGATCCTCAATCATCAATGTTGCATTAATAACATGAGGTGACATTTTCTCCAGACCAACCCAATAACGATTTTCTACACCTTGTTCTTCTCCAATCACCTCTTCTTCTATGCTATAATAAATCGTATTTTGTTCATTCATTAAGTTGGGTGGTCCAAGTAAAAGAGCTACAAGGTATATCAGTAAAATAGAAGATACCGCTGTTAGGGAGATGCCAAGTATTGTTTTTAATAGAATGCGGTTTATCTTTTTACGCAGGAAACTTTTCTCCATATTCAAGACTCCATCTGGTTTTGTCGTAATCTGTCAATTATTATCATTATGGGTGAATATTCAGGGAAATAAACTTCTAATTATATATATTGAAATGGGTCTTCAGTTGTCGCTATAATAGATAAATACGAGCAAGAAGTAGGGGCGTGCAATTTTGGAAAAACAAGTCTTAATACATTTGCAAACGGTTATTGAAGACAATGGTCAAAAAGAAACTAATACAAGTAAGCAGATTGGAAAGTTTTATCGAAAAAATAATATGGATGTTATTACCTTTGAAGAGAAGACAGAGGATAATTATAGTATTAAAAGCTTCATTACCATACATCCAGAAAAGGTAAATATAAAACGGTCAGGAGCCGTCTCTATGAATCAGCAATTTCGTATGGAAAAAGTGACGGAGAATGTCTATACACATCCGCATGGCAACTTACATATGGAAACATATACAAATTCCATTAATTATCAAGCACTAGATAGTCAACACGAGGGTCAGCTTAATATCGAATACACGGTAAAATTGAACGGACAAGATGAACGTAAACATAAACTAACACTTACACTTAAAAAGGAGGAAGCAGAATGAACGTCTTAGCACAAACAGAAACCAATTTAAAAGAACAGATTAGTGCCGCGGTTTTAAAAGCGGAACTTGCAACAGAAACGGAACTACCAGATATCATTTTAGAAAAACCAAAGGATAAGTCACATGGTGATTTTGCGACAAATATAGCGATGCAATTAGCACGAATCGCAAAGAAAGCACCTAGACAAATTGCAGAAGATATCGTAGCTAATTTAGATACATCAAAGGCTTCTGTAGAAAAAGTTGACATTGCAGGTCCCGGCTTCATTAACTTTTTCATGAGAAACGACTTTTTGACCGATTTAATCCCTACGATATTAGAGGCTGGCGTTGCATACGGAAGAACCGAATACGGCAAAGGAAGGAAAGTCCAAGTGGAGTTCGTTTCCGTAAACCCAACTGGAAACCTACATCTTGGGCATGCTCGTGGGGCTGCATTTGGGGATGTGCTATGCAGTGTGTTAGATGCTGCGGGGTTTGAAGTAGAGCGTGAATACTATATCAATGATGCTGGAAACCAAATTGATAATCTTGCATTATCTGTGAATGCACGGTACCTACAAGCATTAGGGCAAGAAGCGGATATGCCTGAAGATGGTTACCATGGCCAAGATATTGTAGCAATTGGAAAAGAATTAGCGGAGGAACATGGAAAAGCCTACGCAAATAAGTCTGAAGAAGAGCGTCTAGCATTTTTTAAAGAATATGGCCTAGAGTATACATTAGGAAAGATTAAGAAAGACCTGAATGATTTTGGCGTTCATTTTAATAACTGGTTCTCAGAAAGAAGTCTATACAAGAACGATGAAATCAAAGATGTATTGAACAAGTTAGAAGAAGGCGGATATATATATGAACAGGACGGTGCAACATGGTTCCGTTCAACGGACTTCGGTGATGATAAGGATCGTGTTCTAGTAAAAAATGATGGGGCATACACGTATTTAACACCAGACATTGCATACCATCAAAACAAATTAAATCGTGGATTTGATAAGCTGATTAATGTATGGGGTGCCGACCACCATGGATACATTCCAAGAATGAAAGCTGCAATTCAAGCACTTGGCTATGAAGCGGATAAACTTGATGTGAAAATCATTCAAATGGTAAATCTTTTTGATGGTGGAGAAAAGCTTCGTATGAGTAAGCGTACTGGTAATGCAGTATCACTTAGAGAACTAATGGATGAGGTAGGAATCGATGCTGTTCGATATTTCTTCGTAGCTCGATCTAATGATTCCCAGCTTGATTTTGATGTAGAGCTTGCACGATCACAGTCAAATGACAACCCGGTGTACTATGTGCAATATGCCCACGCACGAATTTGCACCATGCTAAAACAAGCAGAGGCAAAGGGTATAGAGTTCAAACAAACGTTTGATTCATCTTTATTAACTTCTGAAAAAGAGCTTGATTTACTAAAGAAAATGGGAGAATACCCACAAGTAATTGTGGATGCAGCTGATAAACATGCACCACAGAAAATTACACAATATGTCTTTGATTTAGCATCCTTACTACACAGTTTCTATAATGCAGAGAAAGTATTGGATACAGATAATCTTGAGTTAACAAATGCGAGAATTGCGTTAATGAAGGCAGTTAGAACAACAATTGCGAATGCGTTGAAGTTAATTGGAGTGAATGCTCCAGAGAAAATGTAAAAGTGATACTTAATATGAAAGTTAGAAACCTGGGATTTTTCCTGGGTTTTTTTAATGCTTTCAACATATATCCAAGTAGTAGAGCATATCCATAAAAAACAGGTTGACTGAATAGTCATTCATAATTTATAGTAGAGGTGAAACATTCTTTTTTATTTTCAAATAATTGCAATCGCTATCATTTTAATGTAGTTGGTTATTCTTTGCAAGAAAATTAATACATTAGGAAAAAGAACTTCAGTAGGAGGGGCAGCTGATGGAAGTATTCTTATTAATCAACACGCTATTATTTATCGCCGTCACAATCTATGCATTTTACTTGTTTGGTAGAGTAATTGCAACAAGGGTAGCCTACATTAGACTTGGTAAAAAATCGGAGTTTGATGGGGAAATTAAAGAGCGAGTAAACCGAATTATCAAGATTGTATTTGGACAATCAAAATTATTAAAGGATAAAAAGTCCGGTATAATTCACGTTATGATGTTCTATGGATTCATCCTTGTACAATTTGGTGCAATTGATTTTATCGTAAAAGGCATTTCACCTGGGAATCATTTGCCATTTGGATTTTTATATCCAGGATTTACATTTTTCCAGGAAATCGTGACATTAACTATTTTAGTAGCAGTTATTTGGGCATTTTACCGCCGTTATATTGAAAAACTAGTCCGTTTAAAGCGTGGTTTTAAAGCTGGATTAGTATTAATATTCATTGGAACATTAATGGTTTCCGTATTACTTGGAAACGGTATGGCGCAAATTTGGCATGGACATTCTGCAACATGGACAGAGCCAGTTGCTAGTTTAATAGCCACCGTCTTTGGTTTCTTATCACCTTCAGCGGCAATGGTTATATTCTTTGTAAGCTGGTGGATTCATAACCTAACATTACTTACGTTCTTAGTTTACGTTCCACAATCCAAGCACGCACACTTAATTGCAGCACCGATCAACGTATTCCTAAGTAAGCGTGTTCCTGGTAAACTGAATAAGCTAGATTTTGATATCGATGAAGAAAGTGAAGAAGAAGTATCCTTTGGTGTTGGAAAAGTAGAGGACTTTGAACAAATTCAAATGATCGACTTTTATGCCTGTGTAGAATGTGGACGTTGTACAGATGTTTGTCCTGCTGCAGGCACAGGGAAAATGCTGTCACCAATGGATTTAATGGTCAAGATTCGTGATCACTTAACCGAAAAAGGTGCAGCAGTTACTGGGAAATCACCGTGGGTTCCTTCCTATGCATTTGCCGGTACTCAAGGAAACCAATTAGCCAAAACTGCAAAAAGTGAAGCGGCAGCAACAATGGAGACGATTAGTCTAATTGGTGATGTGATAACAGAAGAAGAAATCAATGCATGTACAACTTGCCGTAACTGTGAAGATGCATGTCCAGTTATGAATGAGCACGTGGATAAGATTATTGACTTAAGGCGTTACTTAGTAATGACAGAAGGAAAAATGGATGCTGATGTTCAACGTGCGGTAATGAATATAGAACGTCAAGGTAACCCTTGGGGATTATCGAAGAAAGACCGTATTAAATGGCGCGAAACAGATGAAACAGCATATATTCCTACTGTTAAAGAATTGAAAAAAGAAGGAAAAGACTTCGAATACTTATTCTGGGTTAGCTCGATGGGTTCATTTGATGCACGTAGCCAAAAGATCGCTATTGCGTTTGCTAAATTAATGAACCAAGCTGGCATCAGCTTTGCAATTCTAGGAAACAAAGAAATGAACTCAGGTGATACAGCAAGACGTATCGGAAATGAATTTTTATTCCAAGAAATCGCAGAGAAAAACATTAAAGAATTTGAGAAAAATGAAGTGAAAAAAATAGTAACGATTGATCCACACGCATACAATATTTTTAAGAATGAATATCCTGACTTTGGGTATGAGGCGGAGGTTTACCATCATACACAAATGCTTTATGATTTAGTTATGGACGGTAAATTAAAACCAACCAAAGCAATTAATGAACGATTAACCTACCATGATTCCTGTTACTTAGGAAGATATAATGGCGTCTATGATCCGCCACGTGAGATTCTTTCTGCAATTCCAGGTCTAGAACTTGTGGAAATGGATCGTAGCCGTGAAAATGCGATGTGCTGTGGAGCTGGCGGTGGTCTAATGTGGACAGAAGAAACAACTGGAAACCGCATTAATGTAGCGAGAACAGAGCAAGCGTTAGCCGTTCAACCAACCATGATTTCGAGTGCATGTCCATACTGCTTAACGATGCTAAGTGATGGAACAAAAGCGAAAGAAGTAGAAGAAGACATAAGCACAATGGATGTTGCAGAAATTCTAGCAATATCTGTCTTAGTGGAAGAGGAAGTAAAGACCGCATAAGTTCAGGGATAGAGGGGTAAACGTATTTGACTACCCCTCTTATTTACAGAATTGATACTGAGCGAGCGTTCAATCATTATGACATAAGGAATGACAACATAGAAAAAATAAAAGTAGGAGGAATGTTAAGATGAAAAAATCAGTCATTGTAGCAGGAGCAAGAACTCCATTTGGAAAATTTGGCAGTGCCTTAAAACCACTAACTGCATCTGAATTAGGTGGAAAAGCAATAAAAGCTGCTTTAGAAAGAGCGGGGGTAGAAGGTACAGAAGTTGGCGAAGTAATCATGGGGAATGTTCTACAAGGTGGTCAAGGACAGCTTCCATCACGCCAAGCATCCCGCGCGGCAGGTCTTCCATGGGCCGTTAAAACAGAAACAATCAACAAGGTTTGTGCTTCTGGCCTACGTAGTGTCACATTAGCAGACATGTTAATTCGTCTCGGTGAAGAAGAGGTAGTCGTTGCGGGTGGCATGGAAAGTATGAGTAATGCACCATATATTTTACCAGACGCACGCTGGGGTAACCGTATGGGTGATAAACGTGTGGTTGACATGATGATTCACGACGGGCTAACCTGTTCCTTCACTGGAGTACACATGGGAACGTACGGTAACTCAACAGCGGAAGAGTTTAATTTAACTCGCGAAGCACAGGATGAATGGGCATACCGCAGTCATATGCGTGCAGTGAAAGCAATGGAAGATGGAAAGTTTGACGATGAGATCGTACCAGTTGAAATCATCGGGCGTAAAGGTGACACAGTATTAGTAGAAAAAGATGAAGCACCAAGAAAAGATACTAGCTTAGAAGTTTTAGGAAAACTAAGACCTGCATTCGATAAAGACGGAACTATCACTGCCGGTAATGCTCCTGGCATCAATGATGGTGCAGCAGCATTTGTGTTGATGTCAGAAGAAAAAGCCGAAACCCTTGGCAAAAAGCCTTTGGCAACCATTCTAGGTCATGCCGAAGTAGCTGTCGAAGCAAAGAACTTCCCACAAACACCGGGAATTGTAATTAATGCATTACTTGAAAAAACAGGCTACACAAAAGACGATATTGCTTTATATGAAATTAATGAAGCATTTGCCGCGGTATCACTAGCAAGCGGCGTCATTGCTGGTCTAGACCCGGAAAAGGTAAATGTAAACGGTGGAGCAGTGGCCCTTGGACACCCAATTGGAGCTAGTGGATCCCGTATCATCTTAACACTGATCCACGAACTAAAGCGCCGTGGAGGCGGATTAGGAATTGCTGCAATTTGTAGCGGTGGCGGCCAAGGCGATGCGATATTAATTGAGGTACCAGGGGAGTAATAAATTTGTTGGATTTGGGATGAGGAATAGTTTGGGAGTTTGATAGATGTAGGGGACTGGGAGTGTCCGGGGGTCAGGAGGGCGCATGCCCCGCTCTAACGGTCACATGCTCAGAAAACATGCACATCAACCTCCCTCTCATACAAACCTCATTCCTTTAATATACAGGAGGTGCAACAAATGAAAACAGTAATGGTAATCGGTGCTGGACAAATGGGGGCAGGAATTGCCCAAGTCTGTGCGCAATCAGGATTCAATGTTTATTTAAATGATATGAACGAAGCGGCTCTAGAAAAGGGCATGAAAAATATTGAAAAGCTATTAGCCCGTGCGGTTGATAAAGGCCGCATCACGGACAAAGAAAAAGTAGACACATTAACTAGACTAACTCCATCATCTAGCTTTCAAGATGCAAAAAACTGTGATTTAGTTATTGAAGCGGTTGTTGAAAACATGGATGTCAAAACAAGTGTATTTAAACAATTGGATGAAATTGCACCAGCACACACGATTCTTGCATCCAATACATCATCACTTCCTATTACGGAAATTGCAAGCGCTACCAGTAGACCGGAGCAAGTGATTGGGATGCATTTTATGAATCCAGTGCCAGTTATGAAACTAGTTGAAATTATTCGCGGTCTACAAACTAGTAATGAGACTTACCAAGCTATTGAGGATATGACCCATAAACTAAGCAAGACACCAGTTGAAGTGAATGATTTTCCAGGCTTTGTATCAAACCGTATTTTAATGCCAATGATCAACGAAGCTATCTACACATTGTATGAAGGCGTGGCATCGGTAGAGGATATTGATACCGTGATGAAACTTGGGATGAATCACCCAATGGGACCATTACAGTTAGCTGATTTTATCGGACTTGATACATGTCTATATATCATGGAGGTCTTACATGAAGGATTTGGTGATAGTAAGTACCGGCCATGTCCATTATTACGGAAATATGTGAAAGCAGGATGGTTAGGGAAGAAAACAGGACGAGGATTTTACCGGTACGATTAGTTTTACATAATATTTAACAACATTAGAAAGGGGGCGAGAACCATGCATTTTCACTTTACTGATGAACAACAGATGATGCGCAAGATGGTTCAAGACTTTGCCCAGAAAGAAGTACTTCCGGAGATAGAAAGAATGGAGCAGGATGAAAGGTTTCCAATGGAACTTATTAAGAAAATGGGAGAATTGGGGATCATGGGAATCCCAATCCCCGAAAAGTACCAAGGGGCAGGGATGGACTACACGTCTTATATTATTGCGATTCATGAGCTAGCGAAAGTAAGTGCTACACTAGGGGTTATTTTATCGGTTCATACATCTGTAGGTACAAATCCAATTCTATTTTTTGGTACCGAGGAACAAAAAGAGAAGTACGTACCGAAGCTGGCCACGGGTGAATACCTTGGTGCGTTTGCATTAACTGAGCCGCAAGCAGGATCTGATGCGAAAAATTTAAAAACAACTGCCAAGCTCGATGAAAATCATTATGTTCTGAATGGATCGAAAGTGTTTATTACAAATGGTGGGGCAGCTGATTTATATATTACATTTGCGAGAACTTCCCCTGGACCAGACGGAATCTCTGCTTTTATCGTAGAAAAGGATACAGAAGGTTTCATTATTGGGAAACAGGAAAAGAAGATGGGCTTACATGGGTCTAGTACAGTTCAGCTAACCTTTGAAGGATGCCGGGTACCGAAAGAGCAATTACTTGGTAATGTTGGCGATGGTTTCAAGATTGCGATGGCAAACCTAAATAAAGGAAGAGTTGGAATTGCAGCACAAGCTCTTGGGATAGCGGAAGCAGCACTAGAACATGCGACTAAATATGCGCGTGTCCGTGAGCAGTTCGGAAAGCCAATAGCACACAACCAAGGTATTTCTTTCAAACTAGCAGATATGGCTACACAAGTGGAGGCAGCGAAACTATTAGTCTACCAAGCTGCATCCCTTATTGAGCAAGAAATCCCATGTGTTAAGGAAGCATCAATGGCGAAAATGTATGCCTCTAACACTGCTATGAATGTGGCAATAGAAGCAGTCCAGATTTTTGGAGGCTACGGCTACACAGAGGAGTATCCAGTGGAACGACTATTCCGGGATGCAAAAATCACCCAAATTTACGAAGGCACAAATGAAATTCAGCATATCGTTATTTCCAATAACTTAATCAGAAACTAGGAGGCAAGGAACATGAACTTTCAATTAACAGAAGAACAGGAAATGTTACGTAAGATGGTCCAGGATTTTGCCAGAAAAGAAGTAGAACCAACCGCTGCAGAGCGTGATGAGGAAGAACGCTTTGACCGTGAAATTTTCGATAAAATGGCAGAATTAGGCTTAACCGGGATTCCTTGGCCAGAAGAATATGGTGGAATTGGTGCCGATTATGTAAGTTATGTGATCGCTGTAGAAGAATTATCTCGTGTGTGTGCTTCAACAGGGGTAACCCTTTCAGCTCACCTTTCCCTAGCTAGCTGGCCAATTTATAAATATGGAAATGAAGAACAAAAGAAGAACTTTTTAACACGTCTAGCAACAGGAGAAGCCTTAGGAGCTTATGCCCTATCGGAACCAGGTGCTGGAAGTGATGTTGCTTCCATGAAAACAACAGCTAAATTAGATGGTGAACACTATGTACTGAATGGTAGTAAAGTTTGGATTACCAATGGTGGAGTAGCGGATATTTATGTAGTATTTGCAAAAACAGATGTAGAGGCACGTCATAAAGGGATTAGTGCATTCATCGTAGAAAAAGGAACAGAAGGATTCACTTTTGGAAAGAAAGAGAAAAAGCTAGGAATTCGTTCATCTCCTACTACAGAACTTATCTTTGAAAATTGCCGTGTGCCAAAGGAAAATCTACTAGGGGCAGAAGGAGAAGGATTCAAGGTTGCCATGACGACACTTGATGGTGGACGTAATGGTATTGCGGCACAAGCAGTTGGTATTGCACAAGGTGCATTAGATGCAGCAACCAACTATGCGCGGGAGCGTGAACAGTTCGGTAAGCCTATTGCACATAACCAAGGAATATCTTTCAAACTAGCAGATATGGCAACAGAAATAGAAGCAGCCCGTCTCTTAACGTATCAAGCAGCATGGCTAGAATCAGAAGGACTTCCTTATGGAAAGGCATCTGCTATGTCGAAGCTATTCGCTGGAGACGTTGCGATGAAATCTACTGTAGAAGCGGTTCAAATTTTCGGTGGGTATGGATATACAAAGGATTACCCAGTAGAACGTTATATGCGTGATGCAAAAATTACTCAAATCTATGAAGGAACACAAGAAGTACAACGTCTTGTTATCGGTAGAATGGTAACGAAATAGAAAGGATGTACAGGATGCACCAGTTAGTGGAGCGGATTGCCAATAAGGATGTACGTGCCTTAGCAAGGGCAATTACGCTTGTAGAAAATGACCATGAAGACAAATTACAAATCATGCAGGATGTCTATTCCATCAAAAAGAATGGCATGTTTATCGGACTAACTGGATCTCCTGGTGCCGGGAAAAGTTCGCTTGTAAACCGGTTGATATCCCATATCCGGACGGAGGGGAAGACGGTAGCAGTTATTGCCGTTGACCCTACCAGTCCATTTAGTGGAGGGGCACTTCTTGGGGACCGCATTCGAATGAATGAGCATTTTACCGATGACGGCGTTTTTATCCGTAGTATGGCAACCCGTGGTAGTCTAGGCGGTCTTGCCCGGGCAACAAAAGACGCAGTTCGAATTTGTGATGCGTTTGGTTTTGATGTCATTATTGTCGAAACAGTCGGGGTCGGACAATCTGAACTAGATATCATGAAAATTGTGGACACAACAACAGTTGTATTGACACCAAACAGTGGTGATGTGCTGCAAATTTTTAAAGCAGGAATTATGGAGATTGCTGATTTGTATGTTATCAATAAAGCTGACTTACACGGTGTTGGAAAATTAAGAGCCATGTTAAGGGAACTCGTGCACATTACTAAAACGGACCAGCATGAAACAGCCATCGTGAAAACCATCACAACGGAAAACAAAGGAATCGATGAACTTTGGCAGAAAATCAATGAACATCATCATTACTTGTACAGTACAACAGAAGGAAAAAAGCGCCGTAACATGCGGGAAAAGCTCGAAGTACTCGAATTAATCCGTGAAGAAATTTGGCGTGATGTCAATCAGTTTATTCAGGCTCAACCGGATTTTACAGCCGATCAAGAAAACATAGATCCGTATAAACAGGCAAGTGATTGGTATGAGAAATGGAAAAGGGAAGGGAGATAGAAGGGTGAAGGAGAATAAGGTTCTATCTTCTGTTAAAGATGAAGAGTTAATTAAGAAAAGGCGAGACCAAATGATCAAAGGTGCCTTAACATTGTTTAAAGAAAAAGGATTTCATCGAACAACGACAAGGGAAATTGCCAAGGAATCAGGGTTCAGTATTGGGACCCTTTATGAATACATCCGTACCAAAGAAGATGTATTATATCTAGTCTGTGATTCCATCCATGGAGAAGTGAAGAAGCGTCTTGAGGTAGTGGTTGAGCGGAATCAAGCTTCAACAGAAAACTTAGGAAATGTGATTACATCCTTCTTCCGTTTAATGGATGAGATGCAGGAAGAAATTTTGATCTTATATCAAGAAGTTAAATCCCTAAGTAAAGAAACAAGACGTGCCATTCTCCAAAAAGAAAGAGAAATGGCAACCATGCTAGAAAAAGCAATCACAGCCTCACTTCCAAACGCCCTACCAAAGCAAGACATCACACTACTAGCCAATAACATCATGATCCAAGGTCACATGTGGGGCTTTAGAAGATGGATGCTACAAAAAGAATTTACCCTGGATGAATATATCGAAAAACAACTACAATTTGCCTTTTCAGCATTGGGAATTAAACGCTCAACATAAATGCTTTGTTTTAAAAAGGAGAGTACTTTTTAGAAAGAATATAACATTGATTTATGCTGCGAACCACGATTAACAAGCAAAGTTTGATATAAACCCAATAAATTGGAGGTTTTAATAAATGGTACAACAAGTCACATCATATAAAACAAAGCATCCAGTTCGCTTTGTTACCGCATCAAGTCTTTTTGATGGCCATGACGCTTCCATCAATATCATGCGCCGAATCTTACAAGCAAGTGGAGCAGAAGTAATCCACCTTGGTCACAATCGATCTGTTGAAGAAGTAGTCCATGCGGCCATACAAGAGGATGTACAAGGGATTGCAATTTCCTCTTACCAAGGTGGGCATGTGGAATATTTTAAATACATGATTGACCTTTTAAAAGAACTTAACGCAGAACATATTAAAGTATTTGGTGGTGGTGGCGGCGTTATCATCCCACGTGAAATTAAAGAATTGCACCAATATGGTGTTACACGTATTTTCTCCCCGGATGATGGTCGTGAACATGGCCTACAAGGTATGATCAATTTCATGTTAGAAGAATGTGATTTTCTACCACCATTTGATTTGGAAAAGCAATTGGAAAAACTGCAAGCAGGCGACCGCCAAGCAATCGCAAGAATGATTACCTATGTGGAAAATGAAGAAATTGAGGTAGAAGAGAAACAGAAGGTATTAGAAGCAGTTAGTAAAATAGCTGATACCAAAACTCCAGTTCTTGGGATTACAGGTACTGGCGGTGCAGGAAAAAGTTCATTAACCGATGAACTAATTCGTCGATTCATGAATGAAATACAGGAAAAAAAAGTAGCGATAATCTCAATTGACCCTACGAAGCGGAAGACAGGCGGTGCTCTTCTTGGAGATAGAATCCGTATGAATGCTATCTTCACCAATCGTGTTTACATGCGGTCACTTGCTACGAGAGATTCAAGAAGTGAATTATCAAAGGCAATACAGGATGTCATTCAGGTGGTTCGTGCTTCCGGGTTTGATTTTATTGTGGTCGAAACAAGTGGAATTGGGCAAGGAGATGCAGCTATTACGGACATAACGGACCTTTCTATGTATGTGATGACATCAGAATTTGGTGCACCAACACAGCTTGAGAAGATTGATATGATTGATTTTGCCGACTTTATTGTCATTAACAAATTTGAGCAAAAAGGCTCTGAGGATGCACTGAACCAAGTGAGGAAACAATACGAGCGTAGTCATATGTTGTTCCATCAAGATAAGAAGACCTTCCCTGTGTTTGGGACAATAGCAAGTCAATTTAATGATACAGGTACGAATGCTTTATTTGCCGCAATCGTTGATAAGTTAAATGAGAAGTATGGCTGGGAAGAAAAAGTGGAATTTGACCGTTTTACGATTTCTGAAAAGCAAAACCTGATTATCACTAATGAACGCCGTCACTACTTACGTGAGATTGCAAGCCATGTTCGAAACTATCACAAGAACGCAACAGAACAAAGTGAAATCGCTAGGAAAATGTATCAATTACAAGGAGCGCTTAAACTGGTTGAAGATGATATGGTGAAGGATTCATTGAGATCAACCTATACAACCTACGAAGCAAAACTTCATCCAAATGCTAAGAAATTATTAGAATCATGGGATACGACAAAAGAAAGCTATACAGGCGATACGATGACGTTTAAGGTCCGAGACAAAGAAATTAACATGGAGTTGACAACGGAATCCCTTGCTGGCTTAAAGATACCTAAGGTTGCATTTCCAAAATACATGGACTGGGGAGAAAGACTTCTTTGGCAGTTAAAGGAAAATGTTCCGGGAGCATTTCCATTCACAGCTGGAGTATTTCCGTTCAAACGGAAGGGAGAAGACCCAACACGTCAATTTGCAGGAGAAGGAACACCAGAAAGAACAAATCGTCGTTTCCATTATTTATCAAAAAATGATGAGGCTAAACGTCTATCGACAGCCTTTGACTCCGTTACATTGTATGGAGAAGATCCGGCATACCGACCAGATATTTACGGAAAAGTTGGCGAGAGTGGTGTTAACGTTTGTACACTTGATGATATGAAAAAGCTATATAAAGGCTTTGACTTAATCAACCCATTAACATCTGTTTCCATGACAATTAATGGACCAGCGCCAATTATTTTGGCTATGTACTTTAATACGGCAGTCGATCAGCAAGTAGAAAAGTTTACTCAAGAAAATGGTCGTAAGCCAACTAATGAAGAGTATGAAAAAATTAAAGCAGATACACTCGCTGTAGTCCGAGGAACTGTTCAAGCAGATATTTTAAAAGAAGATCAGGGACAAAATACTTGTATCTTCTCAACTGAATTTGCGCTGCGAATGATGGGTGACATCCAAGAATACTTTATCAATAAAAATGTACGAAACTATTACTCGGTATCCATTTCTGGTTATCATATTGCAGAAGCAGGAGCAAATCCAATTACACAACTTGCATTTACGCTTGCAAATGGCTTTACCTATGTAGAGTATTATCTAAGTCGTGGCATGGATATTAATAAATTCGCACCGAATTTATCATTCTTCTTTTCCAATGGACTGGACCCTGAATATACCGTCATAGGTCGGGTAGCACGTCGTATTTGGGCAATAACAATGCGTGATAAATATGGTGCCAATGAGCGAAGCCAAAAATTGAAGTACCATATTCAAACTTCTGGTCGTTCCTTACATGCACAGGAAATTGATTTTAATGATATTCGTACAACATTACAAGCATTAATTGCGATTCAAGATAACACAAACTCACTCCATACAAATGCATATGATGAGGCTATTACAACACCAACAGAAGAATCCGTAAGACGCGCAATGGCAATTCAAATGATTATCAACCGTGAATTTGGCTTAACGAAAAATGAGAACTCCCTGCAAGGATCCTTCGTCGTTGATGAGCTTACAGACCTTGTAGAAGAAGCGGTATTACAGGAGTTTGAACGCATTAATGATCGTGGTGGTGTACTAGGTGCGATGGAGCGCCAATACCAACGAGGTAAAATTCAAGAGGAATCCCTCTATTATGAAGGGAAAAAACATTCAGGCGAACTGCCAATTATTGGGGTAAACACGTACCTGAATCCTAACCCACCATCAGAAGAGGAAATTGATTCCATGGAGCTAGCCCGAGCAACAACCGAAGAAAAGGAACATCAAATCCAAGAACTAAAGAAATTCCAAGAAAAACACCAAGATCATGTAGGTCCAGCCCTAAAACGCCTAAAAGAAGTAGCAGCATCCGGGGGAAACGTCTTCGAAGAACTAATGGAAACCGTCAAAGTAGCTAGCCTAGGCCAAATCACAACCGCCCTATACGAAGTCGGAGGACAGTATAGAAGGAATATGTGATGATAGTAAGTTTTGCATATTGCAAAATTGATAGAAATTCTTTTTGGATTATTATGGATTACCAGAATTAAAAGAAAGCCAAACAACAATAGTTGCACTTAGCGGCCCGAATACACCAAGACTTCTATGGGAGGATAGGCATCGGTGAGACCCTGCAGCAGGAATTAGGGGTTCAAAGACTAAGATCGCCTCATCCTGAGGCAACGCCTTTGTGACCAACATCCTATTGGCCCGAGGCTCATCAGCCGCCCATGGCAAGGTAGACACTGCGATGGTTTTTTCGAGCAGATGTCGCCCCTGTGCTGGAAGTAAAAGCGAAGTGTATTCGGGCCGCGGGCTTGATATCTACACCATAATAAATGTCGAAAGTTATATCTTTTTAGCATTTATATAAAACAAAGAAAATAAATTTGATAATTACATCATATTTTGTTTATAATGTATCATAGCTTTAAAAACAACACATACAAAGTTATACTAGCAAGAGTTATCCTACCCTATAGGATTCATTTTTAATAGAAACTGTATATTAACGAAAAGGGAGTGCGGTATTGTGAGCTTGGATAATCTTAGCCGCGAGGAAATTGAAAGAATGTCAATGTTAGAATTGGCAAAAGAAGTATTACTAGCAGAAACAAAAGCAATGGACTTTAGAGATATTTTCAATAAAGTTGCAGAACTAAAAGGTTATACCGAACAACAAAAAGCAGACCTACTAGCACAATTCTACACAGACTTAAACGTAGACGGAAGATTCATTACCCTAGGTGCTAACATGTGGGGATTAAAGCGCTGGTATCCATTTGAACAAATGGACGAAGATATCCACAACGAACCGAAGAAGAAAAAGAAGAAATCTAAAAAGAAAATTGAAGATGATGACGACTTAGATCTGGAAGACGATGATTTAGATCTTGACCTAGATGACGATGATGATCTAGACGACGAGGACTTCGATGATATTGACGAAGATGAAGAAGAAGACTTTGAACTAGAAGATGAAGATTTCGATGAATTCGATGACGATGATGAAGACGATGTCGATGATGAACTAGAAGACCTTAATGAAATCGAAGAAGAAGACCTAGACGACGAAAAATAAAAACACACCTTGACTTTTATAGAACAGGTTTGTACAATATGTATTGGGCTCTTTAAAATTATTTATTCAAAGCGTTTCCCTTAAAAAGGGGAGCGCTTTTTGTGTTTTACACAAGCCCATAACGGGAATCAATACCCTAGCAGCAAAAAGAATCTTCTTTTAAGGAATCTTCTTTTATAGCTAGTAAAAAGTGATTTGGTAAGTATTAATTACTGTTATTTTTATTAGGTTGTAACTCATACGTCCAAGAAGGATTATTAATTTTTTCGCATTGAGCGGCCAGATACACGAAGACTCCTTGAAAAAGAGGAGCGTTTTTTCTGCGTGCGATGTCATGCTGACGAAGCGCTTCTTGTCCTGTGGGAGGAATGGCATCGGTGAGACCCCGCAGCAGGAATTAGGGGTTCAAAGACTAAGATCGCCTCATCTTGAGGCAACGCCTTTGTGACCAACATCCTGTTGGCCCGAGGCTCACCAGCCGCCCATGGCAAGGTAGACACTGCGATGGTTTTTTCGAGCAGATGTCGCCCCTGTGCTGGAAGTAAAAGCGAAGTGTATCTGGCCGCGGACTTGGCCAGAAAGTAACAACAAAATGTTTAAAACCACTGGGAAGTTTTATTTTCTACGATTCTAAAAATAAATTAAGCACAAACTAAAACCAAACAGTGGCCGTACTTATTTTCATTTATATTAATCATACACAGAAAGAGGGATAAGGGTGGCAAAATACATTTTCGTCACAGGTGGCGTCGTGTCATCACTAGGAAAAGGAATAACAGCAGCATCAATAGGAAGATTACTTAAAAACAGAGGATTAAAAGTAACTATTCAAAAATTTGATCCATATATAAACGTTGACCCAGGCACTATGAGCCCATACCAACACGGAGAAGTATTCGTAACAGACGACGGTGCAGAAACAGACCTAGACCTAGGACATTACGAACGATTTATTGATGAAAACCTAAATAAATACAGCAACATTACTACTGGAAAAGTATACTCAAACGTAATTCGCAAAGAACGTCGTGGTGATTACCTTGGCGGAACTGTTCAAGTCATCCCACACATAACCAATGAAATCAAAGATCAAGTTTTCCGAGCAAGTGAAGCTACCCATGCAGACGTTGTTATAACAGAAATAGGTGGAACAGTAGGGGATATCGAATCTCTTCCATTCCTAGAAGCAATTCGCCAAGTGAAAAGTGATATTGGCAAGAAAAACGTCATGTACATTCATTGTACATTAGTGCCTTTTATCAAAGCAGCTGGTGAACTAAAAACAAAACCAACACAACATAGCGTAAAAGAACTACGCTCATTAGGGATTCAACCAGATGCAGTAGTATTACGTACTGAACATGAAATTAGCCAAGATATGAAAGATAAAATTGCTCTTTTCTGTGATATTCGTGAAGAAGCAGTAATTGAAATGCAAGATGCGGCAAACCTTTATGAAATCCCACTTTCATTACAAGAACAACATTTAGATCAAATCATCTGTAATCACTTTGAATTAGAAGTGGCCGGTGCCGATATGACAGAATGGAAAGAACTTGTGGACCGTGTAACCAATTTATCCAAGACTGTTGACATTGGCTTAGTTGGAAAATATGTTGAACTGCAAGACGCTTATATTTCTGTGGTGGAATCACTAAAACATGCAGGCTATGCATTTGATGCAGATATCAATGTTCACTGGATTAATTCAGAGAAAATGGATGTTGGAACAATTCGTGAAAAGTTATCACAAGTCGATGGCGTAATCGTACCAGGTGGCTTTGGAGACCGCGGAATCGAAGGGAAAATTGAAGCAATTCGATATGCCCGTGAAAATAACATTCCTTTCTTCGGAATCTGTTTGGGAATGCAGTTAGCAACAGTTGAATTTGCTCGTAATGTACTAGGGTATGAAGATGCTCATTCAGCAGAAATTAATCCAAATACAACACATCCTATCATTGATTTACTTCCAGAACAAAAAGATGTGGAGGATTTAGGTGGAACACTTCGTCTAGGTCTTTATCCATGTAAATTGAAGGAAGGTACCAAGACAAAAGCTGCTTATGATAGTGCAGAGATGGTGGAGGAACGCCATCGTCACCGTTATGAATTTAATAATGAATATCGGGAAGAAATGGAAGCAAAAGGGTTTATTTTCTCAGGAACAAGCCCAGATGGTCGTTTAGTAGAAACTATTGAAATTCAAGATCATCCTTGGTTTGTGGCATGTCAATTCCATCCAGAATTTAAATCACGTCCAACAAGACCACAAAGCTTATTCAAAGGTTTTATTGGCGCTGCAGTAGAACTAAATAGCCAGAAATAATCATGCCAAATTAATACTAGTAGTGCATTAGTCGCGAATTGTATCCCTATGTGATCCAATTCGCGTTTTTTTGTTATATTCAATTTAACGTTTATCAATTAGGACAATAGGGTACTAGTTACTGTCGATATGATATACGAATACCGCGATTAGAGGTTTAATAATTCTATAATTTACCATTTGGAGCGTTCGCTAAAAAGAAGGGATTTTAGTGCTTTATATCGAATAGTTAATGATAAAGGGGGATGTTGTCAAAATGAAGAGAAAAATATTGATAGTTGATGACGAAATTGGAATCCGGCTTTTGCTAGAGGATTTACTGGGTAGTGAAGGATTTCAAGTTCACACTGCCCAAAATGGAAAAGAGGCATTAGAAATGGTTAACAAGCATAAGATTGATTTAATGATAATAGATTATAAGCTTCCTATTATGGATGGTATTGAAGTCGTAAAACAATTAGAAAAAGAAAATAAAGATATCAATACTATTATCATGAGTGGTTTAGCAGAAAGCTTTAAAGATCTTACATATGAATTAACAAGTGTAAAAAAAGTATTGTCCAAGCCTTTTGATGTTCTTGAGGTAAGAGATTATGTAAAACAATTACTGGCAGACTAGTTGGAATTTTTTCAAATAGCCACTTCGACTCGATTACCTTGCATGCATGTCTTTGACTTTGGTATTCTAATACTGAAGTGAACAAAATGATGGATTTGATCTATCACGAAGGAGGACATTCAAATGCCATTAGTATCTATGAAAGACATGTTGAATAAAGCGAAAGACAATGGCTATGCAGTTGGACAGTTCAATATAAATAATTTGGAGTACATACAAGCGATTTTGCAAGCAGCTGAAGCGGAAAAATCTCCTGTAATTCTAGGGGTTTCTGAAGGTGCTGGAAAATATATGGGTGGCTTCAAGGTAGTTGTAGCAATGGTTAAAGCATTAATGGAAGAATATGGTACTACAGTTCCTGTTGCTATCCATTTAGACCATGGTTCAAGCTTTGAAAAATGTGCCCAAGCAATTCATGCAGGATTTACTTCTGTTATGATTGATGCTTCTCACTCACCGATCGAGGAAAACATTGCAACAACACAAAAGGTTGTTGAATTAGCACATATCCACGGGGTATCTGTTGAGGCTGAAGTTGGTACAGTAGGTGGAGAAGAAGACGGTGTTATCGGTGGAATTAACTATGCGGATCCTGAGGAATGTGTTCGTATCGTGAAAGAAGCAGGTATTGACTGCCTAGCACCAGCACTTGGTTCCGTTCATGGTCCTTATCAAGGAGAACCTAATCTAGGATTCAAAGAAATGGAAGAAATTTTAAACCTTACACAAGTTCCATTAGTACTACATGGTGGTACTGGAATTCCAACAAAGGATATCCAAAAAGCTGTTTCATTAGGTACAGCTAAAATTAATGTAAATACAGAAAACCAAATGGCTCAAGCGAAAGCCGTTCGCCAAGTATTAAATGAGAAAACAGAAGTTTATGATCCTCGTAAATACTTAGGACCAGGAACAGAAGCAATTAAACAAACTGTAATTGGTAAAATGCGTGAATTTGGTTCTTCTAATCAAGCTTAATAATTTTTAACAATACGCCCTATCCATTTGGTCGAACTACGTATATATTATATATGTAGATGGTCTAATAGACAGGGCTATTCCTATAAAATAGGGGAGGAAAAAACTACATGAAATTTTTTATCGACACAGCAAATATTGAGGAAATCCGTTCAGCTAACAAACTTGGTGTTTTAGCAGGAGTAACAACAAATCCAAGTCTTGTTGCAAAAGAAGGTGTATCATTTGTAGATCGTCTGAAAGAGATAACTGCAGAAGTTACAGAAGGATCTGTAAGTGCAGAAGTTATCGCTGAAGATGCAGAAGGAATGATTAAAGAAGGTTTAGAGCTAGCTGCTATTGCACCTAATATTACGATTAAAGTACCGATGACACTTGAGGGATTAAAAGCAGTGAAGGCGTTTAGTGACAAAGGTATCAAAACAAATGTTACGCTTATCTTTAATCCGAACCAAGCATTGTTAGCTGCTAGAGCTGGAGCTACATATGTTTCGCCATTCCTTGGTCGTTTAGATGATATTGGTCATGATGGTATGCAATTAGTTGCAACAATCGCTGAAATCTTTAATCGTCATGGTATTGAGACAGAAATTATCGCTGCAAGTATTAGACATCCGATGCATGTAACAGATGCGGCTCTAAACGGTGCACATATTGCGACAGTACCATATAACGTACTTGCTCAGCTAGTGAAGCATCCATTAACAGATCAAGGAATTGAAAAGTTTCTTGCAGATTGGGCAAAAGTAAATCAATAAATTACAGCTAGTACGACCACACTAAGGTTGACTAGAAATTTCAGTGTTTTAGAGAACTCCTACCTGTTTAGGTGGTGTGTGCTCAATTATTCATCTAAGAAAAGCAACGCCAAGTTTTTCAATCAGTTTGGTCCAAGGTTTGAAGAGATGTAGAACTGGGTAATAAAAAGGCTGGAATATTTAAATAATGTGGAGGATGTAAAAGGGGACAAATCTTAGTAACATCCTCACCTCATAAAGCGGGGTTTTTGACGTGCAAAAAATGATAGTTGAGGGCGGTCATGTCTTAAATGGTAAGGTACGCATCAGTGGAGCTAAGAACTCAGCAGTAGCTCTCCTTCCAGCTGCTATTTTAGCTGATTCGGAGGTTACAATAGAAGGACTGCCAGAAATTTCGGATGTATATACATTAAGTGATTTGTTAGAAGAAATCGGTGGGAAGGTTGCGTGGGATGGACAAACGATACATATCGATCCAGAAAACATGATTTCCATGCCACTACCAAATGGAAAAGTTAAAAAACTAAGAGCATCGTATTATTTTATGGGAGCCATGCTGGGCAAATTTAACAAAGCAGTGATCGGCTTGCCAGGTGGATGCTTCTTAGGCCCTCGTCCGATTGATCAACATATCAAAGGATTCGAAGCATTAGGTGCGGAAGTAACCAATGAACAAGGTGCGATTTATCTTCGAGCAAACGAGCTTAGAGGTGCCCGTATCTATTTAGATGTGGTTAGTGTTGGTGCCACCATTAATATCATGCTTGCCGCTGTAAAGGCAAAAGGGAAAACCATCATTGAAAATGCAGCGAAAGAGCCAGAAATTATTGATGTGGCAACCTTACTAACCAATATGGGTGCGAAAATTAAGGGTGTTGGGACGGACGTTATCCGTATCGAAGGAGTACCTACCTTACATGGTTGTAGACACACCATAATACCGGACCGAATCGAAGCAGGTACCTATGCCATTGCAGCTGCTGCCGCCGGCAATGAAGTAATAATTGATAACGTGATTCCACAGCATTTAGAATCACTATTAGCGAAACTACGCGAAATGGGTGTCACCGTAGAAGATTCAGACGACCAACTATATATTGCAGCCAAGAAACCATTAAAAAGCGTGGACATAAAAACATTAGTATATCCTGGTTTTCCAACGGATTTACAACAACCATTTACCAGCTTGCTGACAAAAGCACATAATACCGGAGTAGTGACGGATACCATTTATTCCGCTAGGCTCAAGCATATTGATGAGCTAAGAAGAATGAATGCCATCATTAAAGTAGAAGGCGGTTCTGTCATCGTATCAGGTCCAGTACAACTACAAGGAGCACGAGTCAAAGCTAGTGACCTCCGAGCCGGAGCAGCACTCATAATCGCAGGACTAATGGCCAATGGAATAACCGAAATAACAGGACTCGACCATATCGACCGAGGATACGAAAACCTAACAGAAAAACTAAACACCCTAGGCGCAAACGTATGGCGTGAAGACATGACAGAAACCGAGATCTTACAATACCAGAATTCGTAGAGTTTCTTGTTTGAGTTTTATTAAGTGGTTATTTTAATTAATTAAAAGTGTTTTGTATTTTAACCAGAGCAGCCCGAATACACGGAGACTCCTATGGGAGGATAGGCATAGGTGAGACCCCGTCAATAGCAAATAGGGGTTCAAAGGCTAAGGACGCCTCATCCTGAGGCAACGCCTTTGTGACCAACATCCTGTTGGCCCGAGGCTCACCAGCCGCCCATGGAAAGCGGAGTGAATTCGGGCTGCGAACATGGCAAGAAAGTTCCATCTATAATCCAACTTTTAAGTATATAAACCTTCTTGGGATGAGGCTTTATTTACTTAAAGGAGATGGGGAACATGGAAAGAAGCTTAACAATGGAAATCGTACGCGTAACAGAAGCAGCAGCACTTGCATCCGCACGTTGGATGGGAAGAGGAAAAAAAGAAGAAGCAGACGATGCTGCAACAACAGCAATGCGCGACGTTTTTGATACCATTCCGATGAGAGGATCTGTAGTTATTGGGGAAGGCGAAATGGACGAAGCCCCAATGCTATACATCGGAGAAAAGCTTGGTACTGGAACAGGCCCACTAGTTGACATAGCAGTTGATCCATTAGAAGGAACCAATATCGTGGCCAGTGGAACAACAAACGCATTAACCGTTATCGCAATCGGTGACCATGGTAAAGTTCTTCATGCACCGGATATGTATATGAAAAAAATAGCAGTAGGACGAGAAGCTGTAGGCAAAATTGATATTAATGCACCAACCATTGATAACTTAAAGGCAGTTGCAATGGCTAAAAACAAAGATATTGAAGACCTTGTTGTAATTTTGCTAGATCGTCCTCGTCACCAGAAGCTGATTGATGAGGTTAGAGCGGCAGGAGCCAGAATTCGATTAATTCAAGATGGTGATGTAGCAGCTGCAATTAATACTGCATTTGATGATACAGGTATTGATATTTTTATGGGCATTGGTGGTGCACCTGAAGGCGTCATTGCTGCAATAGCGCTAAAATGCTTAGGTGGCGAAATGCAAGGTCAACTGGTTCCATCCAATGATGAGGAAATTACACGTTGTCACAAAATGGGAATTAGTGATATTAATAAAGTTTTTTATATGGATGATTTTTGTAGTGGGGATGACGCCATCTTTGCTGCAACCGGCGTTACAGATGGGGAATTATTAAAAGGTGTCCAATTCAAAGGCTCAAAAGCAAAAACACAAACTGTCGTGATGCGAGCTAAAAGTGGAACAGTTCGCTTTATCGATGGGGAACATAGCTTAAAGAAAAAACCAAACTTAGTCATGCAGCCTGAATAAATAATTGGAAAACATTGGCAACATCGTGCCAATGTTTTCCAATTCCTCTGACTTATATATACCTTAGAATGATAGCGATATTCGTGGAAGCCAGAAGAATTATGATTACTTGGCCCTAGTACTTTCCTACATTAATCTCTGCAAAAACATTACATTTTCCTTAATGCAAAAAAACTATTGAATATTCCTGTTAAAACGTTTAATATTGTAAATGTTTAAGATAGGTGTTGTTTGGTTAATATACAAGATAAAAGAAAAAAATCAAATGGTTGTCTCAAGGCACAGAGGAGAGACCCAAAACTTCTATTCTAGCTTCTAATTATTTTCTTCCCTTCTTCACAGTTTCACATCTAAGAAGCAAAAATTCAATCTATAATCAGAAATGCCTTATCAAAATAATTTCAAGTTCTAAAGAATCAAAATGGACATGTAAATATTACATAATCATTAGTGTTTCTATCAAAATAGTAAATATGTATAAGGAATAGGCGTGATAATTAAATGGCAGAGTTAACATTAAGCAAGCTTCAGGAACTAACCTTAAAAGAGATTTATGCATTAGCGAGAGAATACAAAGTATCTTATTATGCGAAACTAACGAAAAAAGAACTTATTTTTTCAATCTTAAAAGCACAGGCAGAAAAAGATGGCTTTTTATTCATGGATGGGGTATTAGAAATTATTCCGTCAGAAGGGTTTGGTTTCTTAAGACCAATAAACTATTCTCCAAGTGCAGAGGATATTTATATTTCAGCATCTCAAATACGTAGATTTGACTTACGTAACGGGGATAAAGTATCTGGTAAAGTACGACCTCCGAAAGAAAACGAACGCTACTACGGTTTATTGCATGTTGATGCGGTAAACGGTGAAGACCCTGACTCATCAAAAGAAAGAGTACACTTCCCAGCATTAACAGCTTTATACCCAGATCGCTTGATGAAACTTGAAACAAAATCAAACAAGCTTTCCACAAGAATTATGGATTTAATGGCGCCGGTAGGGTTTGGTCAACGTGGACTAATCGTTGCACCACCAAAAGCGGGTAAAACAATGCTACTCAAAGAAATTGCGAATAGCATCACCGTTAATCACCCAGAAGCAAAATTAATCATTCTGTTAGTAGACGAGCGACCAGAAGAAGTAACCGACATTGAACGCTCCGTTAGCCCAGATGTTGACGTGGTAAGCTCAACATTTGATGAAGTACCAGAAAACCATATTAAAGTTTCCGAGCTTGTTCTAGAACGTGCAATGCGATTAGTGGAACATAAACGCGATGTTATTGTGTTGATGGACAGCATTACCCGTCTTGCTCGTGCATACAACCTTGTAATTCCGCCAAGTGGCCGTACACTTTCTGGGGGTATTGACCCTGCGGCATTTCACCGTCCAAAACGTTTCTTCGGTGCAGCACGTAATATTGAAGAAGGTGGAAGTTTCACCATCTTAGCAACAGCACTTGTAGACACAGGTTCTCGTATGGATGATGTTATCTATGAGGAATTCAAAGGTACAGGTAATATGGAATTACACTTAGACCGTAATCTTGCTAATCGTAGAATTTTCCCTGCGATTGACATTTTACGCTCTGGAACTCGTAAAGAAGAGCTATTAGTTAATAAAGGCCAATTAGATAAAATGTGGGCAATTCGTAAAACCATGCAAGATTCCCCTGATTTCTTAGAACGCTTCCTTAGAAAACTAAAAGCATCTGAAAGTAATGAAGGATTTTTGCAAAAAATAGAAGAAGAAATGCAGCGTAAACGGACAGGGAAGTAGATAAACTAGCAGTAGGAATACATTTCCGGAATGAAATATTTCAATAAGCTATTGCAAACAGAGTCGCATATTGTTATAATTTTTTAGTGAGTTTAGAAAAGGTTTATACCTAACGCGGCTCTTAAAATGAGAGTTCAAAAGGAGGAAAAAAGGACCGAGCAGTTCGAGGAGGCGTAGATTTAAGCACTGGAATGTACACAAAAGGTACATGAGGAGCGGAAAATCAAGCCAACTAGAAACAGCAAAGTGTCATTTTTACCGGACGTTTTGAACATCCTCTAAAATAACTCTGTTTCCAAAGGATTCAGGGCAGAAGGAGTGAAAGACATGAAAGAAGGAATCCATCCAGAATACAAAAAAGTTGTATTTCTAGATACAAGTTCTGACTTCAAATTCTTAAGCGGATCAACTAAATCTTCAAACGAAACAATTGAATGGGAAGATGGTAACACATACCCATTAATTCGTGTTGAAATTAGTTCAGAATCTCATCCATTCTACACTGGTAAACAAAAAGCTGACACTGTTGGTGGACGTGTGGATCGCTTCAAGAAGAAATATAATTTGAAATAAGAATGGCAAATTCACTTATCTAGTGAATGACCAAATAATACTATTTTTGGGTGAGTTTACTCATGCCGGGAGAAAACAGGCAAATCGACTATGCTTTGCCTGTTTTTTATTTCTCAAATACACATACTAATGATTAAAAATGAACGTATACATGTGATGAATACACATATAAAACCTAGTAGAAACGAAGGGAGATCCCAAAACATGTATGTTATGAAGCAAAGCGGCTGGCTAGAAGTAATCTGTGGCAGCATGTTTTCAGGTAAATCCGAAGAACTTATTCGAAGAGTACGAAGAGCAACCTATGCAAACCAAAAAATCCAAGTATTCAAACCTGCAATAGATAATCGTTATGACGATGTAGCAGTAGTTTCACACAATGGGACATCCATCATGGCAACACCAGTAAGTTCCTCCTCTGAAATCTTGGAAAATCTACAAACTAATGTTGAAATTGTAGGAATCGATGAAGCACAATTCTTCGATGAAGACATCATTATTGTTGCAGAGCAATTAGCAGATCGTGGCATTCGTGTTATTGCTGCAGGATTAGACCGTGACTTCCGCGGTGAACCATTTGGACCAATGCCAGAATTAATGGCCCTTGCTGAATCAGTAACAAAACTTAATGCCATATGTCCAATTTGCGGATCTCCCGCAAGCCGCACACAACGCCTAATTAATGGACAACCAGCATCCTACAACGACCCAATTATCATGGTAGGCGCATCCGAATCCTACGAACCAAGATGTCGCCACCACCACGAAGTCCCAAACCGCCCAACAAGCGTAGGGAAACGGAAGTTGATGAATGTTAGCAAATGATATTGTGTTGAGCAGCCTTTTTTGAGGGTGCTCTTTTTATTTAAAACAGTTCTAATAGACAGAGTAACAGCTTTTTTATAAACTTAGCCTTTTAAAACCATTCTAATAAACAGAGTCCACTGCTTTTCCTGTTAGTTTTGCTGAACTTGCATAAATTTCGTTTAACAACACACCAAAAACCCCAAACCAAATATAAACAGCCGAACTAACTACATATATCGCGAGGCCAAATGGTATTCACTAAAAAGAATTTTGACCTCATCCCTTCTGTATACTATAATTAGAATGTTAATCTGAGTGAGGTGACCGTGATGTTAGAACGATTACAAACGTTAGAGGATCGTTATAATAAATTGAATGAATTATTAAGTGACCCGGAAGTTATTAGTGATACGAATAAATTGCGTGAGTATTCCAAGGAGCAGTCTGGACTTGAGGATGTTGTGCAGGCGTACCGTGAGTATAAAGATGTAACCGATCAGTTGAAAGATGCGAAAGAAATGCTCGAGGACGATTTGGATAAGGAAATGCAGGACATGGTTAAGTCGGAAATTTCCGAGCTTAGCAAAGCAAAAGAAGAATTAGAAGAGAAAATGAAAATTCTTCTTTTACCAAAGGATCCAAATGATGATAAAGACGTATTTGTTGAAATACGCGGAGCTGCTGGTGGAGACGAGGCTGCGTTATTTGCTGGTGACCTATATCGCATGTATACAAGATTTGTTGAGAGCCAAGGCTGGAAGACGGAAGTAATGGATGCTCATACAACTGGTGTTGGTGGGTATAAGGAAATTATTTTCATGGTAAAAGGAAATGGTGCTTATTCCAAGCTGAAGTATGAAAATGGAGCTCACAGAGTACAACGTGTACCGGAAACGGAATCAGGTGGCCGAATCCATACATCAACTGCAACCGTAGCAGTACTACCAGAAGCGGAAGAAGTTGAAGTTGAACTTCACGACAAGGACATTCGTGTGGATTTATTTGCGTCAAGTGGACCTGGTGGACAAAGTGTAAACACAACCATGTCAGCTGTTCGTTTGACTCACTTGCCAACGGGTATCGTTGTTTCCATGCAGGATGAAAAATCCCAAATTAAAAACAAAGAGAAAGCTATGAAAATTCTTCGTGCACGTGTTTATGATAAATTCCAACAGGAAGCACAGGCGGAATATGATGAACATCGTAAATCTGCAGTTGGAACTGGAGACCGTTCCGAGCGTATTAGAACGTACAACTTCCCACAAAACCGTGTAACAGATCACCGCATTGGTCTTACCATTCAAAAGCTAGATCAAATTCTAGAAGGTAAGCTTAATGAAGTAATTGATGCGTTAATTATGGAAGAGCAAGCAAATAAATTAGAACAAATTGGTGAATAAGATGGTTCAAAAACAATATGAAGTCCTCCAGTGGGCTTCTCTTTTTTTAGAAAAAAACAATCGAGAACCGAGGGTAGCTGACCTCCTTCTCCAATATCATTTAGATGTGTCGAGGACGCAATTTTTTGCACAAATGCGTGATGATGTACCATTGCATATTGCGGAAAGATTTCGTAAAGATATTGAAAAGCATGTGGAAACAGGAGTGCCGATTCAGCATTTAATGGGTTACGAAGAGTTTTACAGTAGAAAATTTTCCGTTAATCCACATGTTTTAATCCCACGTCCTGAGACAGAGGAACTTGTTCAACATGTCATCAACCACGCTTCTAAAAATGAGCCAATAACCATTGTGGATATAGGCACTGGTAGCGGGATTATAGCGATAACATTAGCTTTAGAACTACCGAATGCAGACGTGTATGCCATTGACATTTCAGAAAAAGCATTGGAAACAGCCAAGAAGAATGCGGAATATTTGCAAGCTAATGTTACGTTCTTACAAGGGGATTTTCTTGCTCCATTCTTTGCCCAAAACCTTAAAGCAGATATTGTTGTTTCTAATCCACCGTATATATCAGAAGAGGAGAGACCAGAACTATCCGATACGGTAGTAAACCACGATCCAGAATTGGCTTTGTTTGCTGATGATAATGGTTTAGCAGCATATAAGAAAATAATTGGCCAGCTCCCTAATGCAATTATCGCCGGTGGGGCCGTTGTATTTGAAATTGGACATTTACAGGGCGAAGCAGTAAAAGAATTACTACTGGAAACCTTTCCTAAAAGTACGGTAAATATTTTAAAAGATATTAATGGGAAAAATCGGATAGTATTTGCGGATAACTTGGTGTAATTGGAATTCTATACGACTATCAAGTATAGAGAAAGTTCTCCAAAAAAACAGAAACACACTCATTGCAAACGGAGTGTGTTTCTTCAATTTCTTGTAGAAATTACTTTAATAATTACCTATTATTTATTTTTGGTTTAGAAACTGACCAATACCCTGAAAAGTAATTGAACACAAAATCATCTTGAGATAATCTTTGAAATTAAGCAGCAGCCACTTCTATCTCACTATAACTTCAAATAATTATTCCTTTGCTAATTTTTTATGGTTTGGCATCTGTGGGGGTTGTTCAAGCCATTTATTTTTGATCATGATGTTTATACCTTCTTTAGCATATTGTGTAATTTCCGCTGTTAAACGAACATAAGATGTTTGAATGTCGGTTCTAAAGCTAGCAGCTGATGCAGTCGCGTAATTAGAAATGCCAGATGAAATGAGTGTAGATGTGTGATACATGATTAATTTATCTGAGAAAGGTGCTACTGTTGAATCGGTAACCTCAAGATCCCATGGCATTGGTGAAGGTAAGTCATCATCCGTTAAAAAGGTGGTAAACACTTGAACATGTTTTTTCGCAATTTCCTTTCCAGTAGTGCAGTAGTTGCGTACCTTTTTAGATTTTGCGACTTGTGCTAAACCTGTTAATAGTGTGGTCCCAACTGCATTGGTCTTTACATTTGCTTCAATATGAGTCATTTCAACAACATTTAACGGTCTAATGTCGTTGTTCATACCCATCAATCCACCTAAATACTTTTTCTCGTCAATAAAATCTACCTTGTTAGAAGTTGTAACATAAGGTGACCTTACAAATAGCCCTTTAGCTAGTAATATCTCGGCAGTTTTATTATATAGTTCTGTTGAAGTTTTTATCGCCAGACTTAGAAAATCACGGACCTTAGTATTCGCTGATGTACTTAAAGCAACACCATAAACAGATAATCCGATTTTCGCCATATTTTCAAGATAATATAAATAAAATGTATCCGAATATAATCGGGGAGCAGTTGGACTTACATCATCATCCGTAAAACCAACTGGTTCAGGTTGATTATCTTTCATTAGAATTTCTTTACTGGTATTGAAATTTTTCTCAGAAGTATCAAGTGAAAATTGTACAACAGATTTTATATCTGGATCATCAACATTTTCCAAGAAATATTTCATAATACACATGGAAAAAGAGTTGTTCAGGTAACTGCTCCAAATCACTGAAATCTCAGAAGATGTTAATCTTGTGTCATGGTTCTCTTGCATTATTATCCTCCCAATAAACTGATAATATTAATATCCACAAGAAATCGATTAATATACTCGATAGAGCAAGAACCTTACCATATTTAGCAATTTTTAATACAGGAGATTCGATTGAGTATAATCGTTGGTTCGAAAACAAGGCTGACACGTTTAATCAGTCCTTTTTATTGTGGTTGACAGGTTGACAATCATTACCAACTACCAGTTTAAGAAAATATGCTAGATTACTAGTTTAAAAACTTTCCCGGCTGTCCATACTATGACTAATTCAGTAACTGGGGGATGGGGACAATGAAGAAACTAGCATTTATTTTAATTATTCTTATTATGATAGCACTTTCCTTACCGCTTAAAGGGCAAGGAGATGGAAAAAAAATAGATGATTATCAAGTAATCCCGGATGATGCGATACGCTTAAGGATTCTTGCAAACAGTGATAACGAAGCAGATCAACAAATTAAGCAAAAAGTTCGTGATAAAGTGAATGCTGCCATTACAGAATGGGTAGCTGATATCACGGATATTGAGGAAGCAAGAAAGTTGTTAGAAAGCAGAATACCAGAGATAAGTGAAATTGTGAAGCAGACACTAGAAGAAGAAGGGGAAAAGCGAGAATTTGATGTGGAATACAATGATAGTGTAAGTTTTCCAACCAAAATTTATGGATCGTATTTGTACCCTGCAGGCGAATATGAAGCAATACTAATTACGATTGGTGAAGGAGAAGGGGCAAATTGGTGGTGTGTGTTATTCCCGCCGTTATGTTTCTTAGATTTTGCCAACGGAATTAGTGTAGCTGCAGCAAGTCCTGGTGGATTTGATGAAGAACCCCAAAAGGATGAAGGCCTAAAGATAAAATTTTTCTTATTTGAATGGTTAGGTTTGTCATAGAATATAGTACCCTTGCATAAAATGCTAGAAAAGCGAGATTCTAAATGAAGTAATCTACTAATAACAGGGGTGTAAAAGATGAGATTATTGATTGCAAGCGAAGTAGCAGAGGATAAAATTACAGAGTTTTTAAGTACAACAGATCAAGTAGACCAGAAGAGCTTATTACAAGATGGATATGTGGTTGAGATTGGTGATGAGATTAAAGGATGTTTTGTCCTATCAACTGTAGAAAAAGATATATTTTGGCTAAAGCAGCTCTACATATCAAAAGAAGCTGCACAAAGACTACCAGTCCTACTAGAAATGATTATTGTGTTAGCAAAAACTAAGAAAGCGAAGAAGGTTTATGTACATAGTCATCAGCCTGTCGTGGACATTCTTCTAGGAGCTTTGCAATTCCATCCACAAAAAGAAGCACTAAATGTGAATAGTAATCGTCCTAAACAAGGAAATTGGTGGGCATACGAGGTTTCATAAGGGATTATGCACATAATCCACAAGTGCTTGTGTATAAGTTGTGAAAAAACTGTCAATAAACATAAAAGTAGTGGATAAGGTGTTATTAACCGGAATAAAATAAACGTTTGTTTGGAAAACCTGTGGATAATATACGGGTTTTCTTTTTGGTTTGTGGATAACTATATACTTTGCGAAACACTCATCATTCCGATAAAATGAGGAAAGAAAAGAGGTAGTGGAATGGTAGAAACAAAACGATGGAATATAACAAAGAACGGTACAAATAATGAAAAAATGATCATAGAAGCAGGCGATTTATTGAAAGTAGGGGAAGCTGTGGCTTTCCCAACAGAAACGGTCTACGGACTCGGTGCTGATGCTACGAATCATGAGGCAGTATCGAAAATCTTCCAGGCAAAAGGTCGTCCACAGGATAATCCACTAATTGCGCATGTTGCTACAAAAGAGCAATTATTTCAACTGGTGAAAGCTGTTCCTAGTTATGTAGAAGAATTGGTAGACACATTTTCTCCAGGACCAATTACGTATGTATTACCTTCAAACGGGACTTGTGCAGATAATGTAACAGCCGGCTTAACAACGGTAGGAGTACGGATACCAAGTCATCCTGTAGCACTCAAGCTATTAAAGACTTGTAACATACCAATTGCAGCACCAAGTGCAAATCTATCAGGAAAACCAAGTCCAACAACAGCTGTCCATGTTTGGGAGGATTTGAACGGAAAAATTGCCGGACTAGTGGATGCTGGTCCAACCGGTGTTGGATTGGAATCAACCGTGATAGATTGTACACAGGATATCCCCGTTATCCTAAGACCAGGCGGAATTTCCAAAGAGGAACTAGAAGAGGTAGTTGGCAAGGTTATGGTTGATCCAGCCCTTCAAAGTGCAGAGGCAAATGAAAAGCCTAAGGCACCAGGAATGAAATACAAACATTACGCACCAGAGGTTCCCATGTGGCTAATCGATGGTGGAAGTGAAAAAATGCAGATCACCTATAATCAACTAATAGCAGAAGGTAAACGCGTCGGCATCCTAGCGAATCGTAACACATTAGAAAAATTGAATGTCGAAGAAAAAATTTCTCTAGGTGAGTCACTCGAGGAAGTGGCTGCCAATCTTTATGACGGCCTACGAAAATTTAAGCAAGGTGATGTAGACATTATTCTTTGCGATACCTATCCGGAAATTGGAATAGGCCAAGCTGTCATGAACCGATTGAGAAAAGCAGCTAGTCGGTATATTGCAGAGTAATGGAAAAGGGGTGACATTGATCACCTCTTTTTTCGTGTTGAGTTCTGGAAACGTAGGTGGTTATTCGGGTATGTGCTCATGTCTCGAGAATCCTGTTTCCGGAAACTCGGAGCATGAGTCCAATCCAACAAATCATGTACCCAAACCCCAACAAACACCCCCTACCCAATACCAAACTCATCCCAAGACCACAAATCATAATCCCACCCAACCCAGCATATAGTGTAAAAGGCATGTCCAAGGGGGATGATTTATGAGTGAATTTATTTCGATATTAATGATGGCAGTTGCTATAGGAATGGATGCTTTTTCTGTAAGCCTTGGGCTGGGAATGCAGAATATTCGGTTGAAGCGAATCGCGATTATTGGCATTGTGATTGGTTTATTTCACATTATCATGCCGTTTCTAGGGATTGTGGTTGGTAAATTGATCTCGGAGCAAATTGGTGATTGGACAACCTTAGCGGGTGGTCTGCTACTGTTTGGTATCGGAGCACATATGTTGTTTTCGGCATTTAATCATGAGTCGGAAAAAATGATTCAAACAGCCGGCTTGGGTTTACTTATTTTAGCTTTAAGTGTTAGTATCGATAGTTTTTCGGTTGGGCTGAGTTTTGGTTTATCTGGCGTAAAAACAGCATTAACACTAATACTTTTCGGGGCTAGCAGTATGGTATTAACCTGGGCTGGAATGATTATTGGTAGAAAGGTGCAGGGGTTCCTAGGGGCTTATAGCGAGATATTGGGAGGCAGTATTCTTTGCGGATTTGGCATTTATATCATTTTTTAACGGAACTAATAAGAGGATGTCCGATACGGGCATCCTCTTTTGCTAGGGAGAAGTCTCCCATTTCATTATGATATAATACTATATTTTCCGTGTCTCACCACAGTGTTAGGCATTTCATATCCTAAAATCTTTGCAGCATCCTTTGATAATTCAACTAGTACACTATTTTCTCTAACTTGAAATACTTTACCTTGATACTGTTGATTCCTTCTGTCAAAAAGGACAACATCCCCTACATTTGCTGTTTCATTATTATTCATTTCTTTTCCCCTCCCAAAGGATAATACCTAAATGAGACTTCTCTATATTGTATAGAGAAACACCAAGGGCTATGTAAACAAAAATGGAAAGAACTTATAGAAATAGTAAATTGGTAGCTTAGGTATTTTTATTTCATACTCCTAATAGTAATACTAATGGATTAGAATTTCTACATTTTTCTCACTTTTTGACAATTTGCGAAAAAATAACTAGGACTAATGAACTATTGATATATTTTGAAGTGTATCGAAGTAATCATTTTTAGATAGTATTTATGGGGAAGTAAAAGTCAGAATTATCTGTTGTATTGATTTTTACTTTATATTCTTTTTCTGTCAACTGTCATAATTCTATGTTATATTTTAGATATGTAGATGATTTTCACCGGAATGGAGGTTCTTTCATGAAAATCTTGTTTGTATGTACCGGTAATACTTGTCGTAGCCCGATGGCTGAGGCTTTGTTGAAAAGTAAGCTACCAGGAGCAGAAGTAAAATCAGCAGGGATTTTTGCGGCTAAAAATCAACGTGCATCCAAGCATGTTGTAACGCTTTTAGACCAAAAGGGAATTGCGCTAAGCCATCAATCCAAGCCGGTTGATGAAAAACTTCTAAACTGGGCAGATATTGTTTTATTAATGACAACCGGTCACAAGCAGTCGCTCATTATGGCATATCCTAATTTTCAAGAAAAGTATTACACATTGAAAGAATTTGTATCTGATTCCGATCGTAAAGTATGGGATGAATTAAAATCACTTTATGCCGAATATGAAATGAAAAAATCTCAATTTATCCATGAAAATCAACATAAATTAAATAATGTGCAACTGGAAGAAAAGTTGCGAGAATATTTACAACCTGACATTCAGAAAATTAGTCAACTAGAAAGCAGCTTAATAAACTACGATATTTCCGATCCATTCGGTGGAGATTTAGCTACATACCAAAAAACATTAGAAGAATTAGAAGATAATATAGAGCTTTTAATTAAAAAAATATAAGAAACTTAAAAGCGGAAGTGCCCAGTTAGCGACTTGCGTAGGTGAGGGAATCTCGCTAGTCGTTTGGCGCTGGACATGGCTGTTGCAGTGAATAAGCTTAATAACTATATAATTATATAAAAGAACAATACTTAAACATGCTGGGGGAAAACGAGATGAGCAACAAATATCGCTTTGGATTAAGGTTAAAGCTCGTATTATTCACAACAATATTAGCGTTCATTACTTATTCCACGAGTGCATTATTTCTGTACTTTCTTTATGACTTTGTAGTAGATTTCTGGCAGGTTTCTATGGAAGTCTACACCATCGTAATTTTACTCTTGGGGATCTTTTGGTCTGGGGTGTTAGCATTTTTTGCTGCAAGAGTGATTACAAAGCCGTTGAATCAGTTGGCGATTGTTGCATCTGAAGTAGCAGCTGGTCAACTAAACCAGGAGGTGGAAATTCCATCTTCAGATGATGAAATCCGCGCGTTGAGTACATCATTTAATGCCATGCTAAAAAATCTACAAGAAATGGTACATAATATAGATGTCCATTTCAAAAACACGAATGAATCGGTGGTGCAATTGAGAGAGGCCTCGAGTTTAGTTGCACAGCATTCCGATTTGATTAGTGCATCTGTTGAGGATATTTCAAAAGGTGCAGAGAGCTCATCAGAAGCTATTCAGCAAACCGTAGAATCAGTGGAAGAAGCAACTGCTCTTGCAGAAAAGGTTCAGGAAAAAGCTGGGCTATCCAAAGAAAAATCAACAACGATGCTAGTAACGTTGAATGATAGTAAACAAGTAGTACATCAACTAGTAGAAGGTATTCAAAAACTAGCAAAAGACCAAGAACTCTCATTGAAAGATGTGGATCACTTGAAGGAAAATGCACTTCAAGTTGAGTCTATTATCACGATGGTAGGGGAAATTGCCGAGCAAACGAACCTTCTTGCACTTAATGCTTCGATTGAAGCGGCTAGAGCAGGGGAACATGGAAAAGGTTTTGCTGTGGTTGCGGAAGAAATTCGTAAGCTAGCAGACCAAAGTGCCCAAGCAGTCGGGCGTATTTCTAGTCTAATTGAAGCAATTCAAGATGATGTGAACCAAGTAGTGAAGAAAATTAATGAGAATGTTCAGCTCGCAAACCGAGAAGCAAACAATGGTGTGACAACCAATGCGTCCATTGAGCAAATGTCCGGTTCTGTGGAAGAAGTAGCTGGTGAAATTGATGTTATTTTATCTATTGTGAATCAACAACTTGCTTCCATCCAAGCGACGGCCTCTCAATCACAAGAGGTTGCAGCCATTGCTGAAGAAACGTCTGCAGGAGCAGAAGAAGTGAATGCATCTATTCAAGAGCAAGCAGCTTCTATTGGCAAAGTGGATCATCTCGTCCATGACTTAGAGGAACAAGCAAGTGGTTTAAATAAACAAATTCAAAAGTTTCGTATGAACTAATACAACAAGACAAGGAGCGAAAATACTGATGAAAGTAATTATCTCAGGTGACCATGCAGGAATGACTATACGTAATGAAGTAAAAAATTTATTAGATGAAATGGGTATTGTATATGAGGATACAGGCTGTAGTTGTGAAACATCTGTAGACTATCCTGACTATGCTCTTCCAGCGGCAGAGAGAGTAGCAAGCGGTGAATTCGACCGGGGAATTCTAGTATGTGGAACTGGAATAGGGATGTCCATTGCAGCAAACAAAGTAAAAGGAATCCGTTGCGCACTTCTTTCAGATGTATATAGTGCAAAGCTAACCCGTATGCATAATAATTCCAATATGATTGCATTAGGGGAGCGCGTAATTGGTCCTGGACTTGCTAGAGACATCGCAAAAGCTTGGTTAGAAACAGATTTCGAAGGTGACCGCCACCAAAGACGCCTTGACAAGTTAACAGCCTACGAAGATAAAAATCTATAATAATGATGGCGGGGGACCTACCCCGCCAAAATATCTAAGTAAGGTGATGGATAATGACAATGGATAATATCAAAAGAGATTTACAAATCGTATTGTTAGAACTTGAAAATCAAAACATTCTTAAAAGCGGAACCATTTTTGTAACCGGTTGCTCAACAAGTGAAGTTGCTGGTGAACATATTGGCACATCAGGAAGTGAAGAAATCGCCTCACAAATCTTCTCAGCACTAATGGTATTTAAAAGAAGAACTGGCATTCATCTAGCCATTCAATGCTGTGAACATCTAAACCGTGCACTTGTCGTAGAAAGAGAAACAGCAGAAGAATACCGATTAGAACAAGTATCCGTCATTCCAGTACCGAAAGCTGGAGGAGCGATGGCTTCCTATGCCTATAAACACATGGAAAATCCAGTAGTTGTGGAACACATACAAGCCCATGCCGGTATCGACATAGGGGAAACCATGATAGGCATGCATCTAAAACACGTCGCTGTACCCGTAAGACTAAACCAACGATACATAGGGAAAGCCAGAATCAACATAGCAAAAACCCGACCTAAACTAATAGGCGGAGCAAGAGCTTTATACGGGTAACGTGGGATAGAGCTTGTTTAGAGTAGGTATATAAATAAGTTATTACCTTGTAAAAAAATATATTTTACTAATCGCTCTGAGGGGCTAAGCTAATAGAATAATAAACAGGGAGGATTACCAATGGAACACTTAAAACAAACAGACCGCGAACTATTTGAAGCAATGGAGGCAGAGAAGAAACGCCAACAAACAAAAATTGAACTAATCGCATCCGAAAACTTCGTATCAGAATCGGTAATGGAAGCAATGGGTTCCGTACTAACCAACAAATATGCAGAAGGATATCCAGGCAAACGTTATTATGGTGGCTGTGAACATGTCGATGTAGTAGAAAACCTAGCTCGCGACCGTGCAAAAGAATTATTCGGTGCAGAACACGCCAACGTACAACCACACTCGGGTGCACAGGCAAATATGGCAGTTTATTTCTCTGTACTCGAGCCTGGAGACACTGTCCTTGGGATGAATCTAAACCACGGTGGACACTTAACACATGGTAGCCCTGTAAACTTCAGTGGGACATTATACAACTTTGTAGACTATGGTGTAGAAAAAGAAACAGAAACACTTGATTATGATAAGGTTTTAGAAAAAGCAAAAGAAGTAAACCCTAAATTAATTGTAGCAGGAGCAAGTGCCTATTCTCGTACACTTGACTTTGCAAAGTTTCGTGAAATTGCAGATGCTGTAGGCGCATACCTTATGGTTGATATGGCACACATCGCAGGCCTTGTTGCAGCTGGTCTACATCCAAACCCGGTACCATATGCAGACTTTGTTACAACAACAACTCATAAGACATTACGTGGACCACGTGGAGGTATGATTCTTTGCAAAGCAGAATATGCAAAAAAAGTGGATAAAGCTGTATTCCCAGGAATGCAAGGTGGCCCATTAATGCACATCATTGCTGCAAAAGCGACAGCTTTCAAGGAAGCACTATCCGATGATTTCAAAGTTTATAATCAACAAATCATCGCCAATGCAAAAGCACTAGGAGAAGCGCTAGTTGCAGAAGGAATCCGTGTAGTATCAGGTGGAACAGACAACCACCTGTTATTACTAGATGTAACACCACTTGGTATCACTGGAAAAATTGCAGAACATGTTTTAGACGATATCGGAATTACAGTTAACAAAAACACCATTCCATTCGACACAGAAAGCCCATTTGTAACTAGTGGAATCCGCATCGGAACACCAGCCGTTACAACACGAGGTTTCAAAGAACAAGAAATGCGCGAAATTGCAAGCATCATTTCCATGACATTACACGATCATGAAAATGAAACAGTGCTAAAAGAAGCAGCTGACCGCGTATTGGCGTTAACTGAAAAATCACCTTTATATGTATAATTTTTAGGGGAGAGGATACCAGATTCGGTGTCCTCTTTTTAGGTGGGATGTGTTTTACTGGGTGGTGTATGTTAAAAGTAGTTGAACCCTTTGCTTTTGGCACACGATTATTAAGTCTGAGGGCAAGTTAAAGTTTACCGGTTACAGGGTTCTAAGGTTTCGGCGCATGCACGAGTATACCGGTCACATCCATCTCTGTTTTGGGTGCAAGCTCAAGTCTCTCAGTCCCATGCTTCTCACAATCAATCACAAGCTCAAGTCTCCCGGTCCTATGCCTCCCACAATTTGGCACAAACTCAAATCCCCTGGTCCCATCCTCCACCAAATCAGGCACAAGTTCAATCTTCATATTGCAAAATCATCCCCATCCTATTAAACTTTCCCAACTTTTCATACCTCTACCTTGAATATGTCCCATTTTTTCAGTACAATTTTAAAGATGTAACCAATTCGATAAGGAGTGATCGCTAAATGGGAAATGTACATGTTTTAGATCATCCGTTGATCCAACATAAATTATCATTTATCCGAGATAGAAGTACGGGAACAAAGGAATTTCGTGAGTTAGTAGATGAAGTTGCAATGCTAATGGCATTTGAAATTACTCGTGACCTACCACTAGAAGAAACGACAATTGAGACACCAGTTACAACTACAACAACTAAAGTATTGGCTGGTAAGAAAATCGGGCTTGTTCCGATTTTACGTGCAGGACTTGGTATGGTGGACGGAATGTTGAAATTAATTCCTGCTGCAAAGGTTGGACATGTTGGATTATACCGTGATCCAGAAACATTGAAACCAGTTGAATATTACATAAAGCTTCCTTCAGATATCCATGAGCGTGAGTTAATTGTAATTGACCCGATGCTTGCAACTGGAGGTTCTGCTAATGATGCAATCCAATCCCTGAAGAATCGTGGTGCGAAGAATATTCGCTTGATGTGCTTAATCGCAGCACCAGAGGGTGTTGAGGTAATCAAAGAACAACATCCGGATGTCGATATTTATTTAGCTGCACTGGATGAAAAATTAGATGATCATGCTTATATCGTGCCAGGTCTTGGAGATGCTGGTGACCGTTTATTTGGGACAAAGTAAGCTACATCCAATATGTCAGGTGTAAATAGAATAATCGGAGTGATAATGGTGCCAAAACGCATCAAAGTAATGATGATTTTCGGGACAAGACCAGAGGCAATTAAGATGGCTCCACTTGTTCTGGAATTGAAAAAACGATTAGATGAATTTGAACCGATTGTAACGGTAACGGCTCAACATCGTGAAATGTTAGACCAAGTTTTAGAGATATTCCATATTACACCAGACTATGACCTAAACATCATGAAGCAAAAACAGACATTAGCACAAATTACGACACGTGTCCTTGAAGGTCTGGATGAAGTGATGAAAAAAACACAACCTGACATCGTGCTTGTTCATGGGGATACAAGTACAACATTTGCTGCATCCTTAGCAGCCTACTACAACCAAATTGCACTGGGGCATGTAGAAGCTGGTCTTCGTACTTGGAATAAGTTCTCTCCATACCCTGAAGAAATGAATCGCCAACTTACCGGGATACTGGCGGACTTGCATTTTTCACCAACGGAAAAGTCAAAGCAAAATTTGTTGGATGAAAATAAACCAGAAGAGAGCATTTATGTTACAGGTAATACGGCGATTGATGCATTGAAAACAACAGTTGCTTCAAATTACTCCAACCCAATATTGGATGGAATTAAAGGGAAGCGGCTTGTATTAATGACTGCCCACCGTCGTGAAAATCAAGGAACGAACATGAAGCAAATGTTCCGAGCAATCAAGCGATTGGTGGAAAAACATCAAGATATTCAAATCGTATATCCAGTGCATTTAAATCCAGTTGTTCGAGAAACTGCCAATGAGATCTTAGGAAACGATGACCGTATTCAGCTCATTGAACCGCTTGATGTAGTGGAATTCCATAATTTTGCAGCACATGCCCACTTAATTCTTACCGATTCGGGTGGTGTGCAAGAAGAAGCGCCATCATTAGGAGTACCAGTTCTTGTGCTTCGGGACACGACGGAACGTCCAGAAGGTATCGAAGCTGGAACATTAAAACTTGTAGGAACGGACGAGGACACCATCTTTAAGCTAGCAGATGAACTTTTATCCAACCAAGAAGCACATGACAAAATGGCGAAAGCATCCAACCCATACGGTGATGGAGAAGCATCACGTAGAATTGCCGATGCCATAGCGGAATACTTTAACAAATAATAAAATAGAGACTTCCATATTCTGTTTCACAAATATATGACTACAAATTGGTGTACATAGTTTATCAATTTGTAGTCATTATTTTTACCTTAGATTGAATAGGAGGAAAAATTATGTCCAATCAGATGTAGTCCAACTAATCTATCATTTGGATTAATCAAAGTAACACGCATTCTCCTAACATAAATAAAATACCAAGCTATGAGATATTCATGTATCATTCCAATAAAAAATACAGATGCTAATAGCTAAGGAGGAGTTTGTGTGCGTTACTTACGATTAGCTATACTTGTGTTCACCATAATCATGACATTTACAATCCAAAGCCCTGTCCAAGCTAAAGACAAAGACAATCACCAATCCATTATCATCGAAGTAGAGGGTAATCCACTAGAACATAAGAAGTATATAGAAACCTATCATCCATTTATCACCGTAATCGCTACATACAACAAACTATTTAACGGCTTAGCACTACAAGGATCACCCAATGATTTAGCTAAAATGGGAACCCTGGATTTTGTTAAAGCCGTACACACAGTTCAAACATACCAATCCAATTCATTTAATAAAACCAACTTGTATCAGGAGCCCGCTAAAGCTGTCGAAGATGTCATGAAAGGTAATCCAGATATTGTACTGCCATCCACTCTGAATAATACGAGATACACTGGAAAAGGCATTACAGTTGGAGTAGTAGATACAGGTATTGATCACACCCACCCTGATTTGAAGGGGAATTACGAAGGCGGGTATGACTTGGTCGATTTAGATGATGACCCAATGGAAACCTTGGAAACAGAAGGAATGCCCACCAACCACGGGAGTCATGTCGCAGGAATTATTGCTGCAAATGGAAGCCTTAAAGGGGTAGCGCCCGATGCGAAAATTCGTGCTTATCGTGCACTTGGACCAGGCGGAAGTGGTACTTCTGTCCAGGTAATTGCCGCCATGGAACAAGCGGTGGAAGATGGGGTGGATATTATCAATCTTTCACTTGGAAATTCTGTCAATGGACCTGACTATCCAACAAGTGTTGCAGTAAATCGTGCAGCAGAACTGGGGGTGGCAGTGGTCATTGCCAATGGAAATAGTGGTCCGGATAATTGGACAGTCGGGGCTCCAGCAACCGCAACAAAAGCATTAGCGGTCGGAGCTTTTGCTAACTCTCAAACAGTCCCTATGTTATACGACTCCTTTTCGGATAAAAAAATACTTATTTTACCGATGGTAGGCTCCGTCCCTTGGGAACTAGCTATGGACTACAAAATTGCAACGGGAAAAACCACAGAACTAGAAGGGAAGATTGCTCTCATCAAAAGGGGAGAGGTCCCATTCTATGAACTTGCAAAGGAAGCAGAGGATAAAGGAGCCATCGCCGCAATCATCTACAATAATGAGGAAGGCATATTTCAAGGTGCCATCCATGACCAGTCACAACCTATAACCATACCAGTGGTTTCAGTATCTAAAGAGGATGGAGAATGGCTAGTGCAATTTGCTTCTGACCAAAGTCATCCATATATCGAAACAATCTATGAAAAAAAGAGTAGCGGAATTGCTACCTTTAGTTCAAGGGGGCCAGTGACGGTTAACTGGGAAATAAAACCAGATGTACTTGCTCCTGGAACAAACATCTTAAGTACCGTCCCCGGCGGTTACATGCCACTACAAGGGACAAGCATGGCGTCACCACATGTAGCAGGTGTCATTGCCCTCATCAAGGAAGCAAAACCAAACTGGACCAATGAACAAATTTTCGGTGCACTGAAAACAACTGCACAAAGAATTGCTGACGAAAAAGGTCAACCAGCAGAGCCAATCGTACAGGGAATGGGAAAGGTGGATCCAATGCAAGCCATTGATACACCTACCATCATTTACAATCCATCACTAACGTTTGGAAAAATTAATGAGTACCGAAAAACGCAAACAGTTAATTTAACCATTGAGAATACTTCTAAAAAACCAAGAAAATTTTCATTTAATATCCCGTCGAAACATCAGGGAGTGAGCTGGAATCTACCTCTTCCTTTTAAAGTGGATGCAGGTGAAAAAGTTGAAATCCCAGTTGAACTAAGCATTACATCACCTCAAATGGAAAAAGGAATTCACCAAGGTTGGCTTGAATTAAGCTCTGAAGGGGAAACGTATCATCTACCATACCTATATATTAACGAAACAGCAGATTACCCAAAAGCAACTGGTTTTGAGTTTACGCTAAAACCATTCTCGAAAGACGAGTTTGTCTACCGTTTATATGTAACAGAAGATAATCGAAGCGTTGAGGTAGAGCTCTATGATCCACATACACTACTTTTTGACCGGACACTCTTTCGTATAGAGGACACTCAAGTAGGAATGAATGAAGGATATATAAAAAAGAGGGATATTGGTAAACCGGGTAGATACTTAGCAATCATCACCTTGCAGCTAGAGGATGGCACATATGAGAGTTATGAAACGGAGTTAGTTATAAGTCCAGAACTGTAGTGAACATACAACCGAGCACATATCGGGTAACGCATAAGAGAACAACTACTAGCCCAGGTAGCACACCAATAGCTGCCTGGTTTTTTTTCGACAATACAATTACCTAAAACGGTAGTCCTTCTTATTATCAAATTAGCAATTTCCAAACCTAATCATGTTCACAAAAATGTCACCATTTCACCCGCATGAATCCTATATAATGATATAGGAATATTCAGTTTTAAAGCATTCTGAAACGTCATTTTTATATACAAAAAATGGAATGCATGAAATATGTCAAATTTACAAGGAATTCAATTGACAAACAAAGGTGGGCTAATGTAAACTGACTTAGTGTGGAATGAATGATAAGGTTTTCATTTAACTGCATAACTGTGTACAATTTTTATATCTTACATAGTGTTAGTTAATGGACCTCTCCTATTAACTTTGTCCCCAATGAACTCTTGGAAGAGGAGTGAAAATTATGGGGAAAAAACCACATCATGCAATTGTGTTAGCAAGTGCGGTTTCTGCTAATTTAGCAGGTGGAGCGATTCTAGGAATATTCCTTGGTAGCTGGGTCGACAATCTAGTATCTCTAAAGCCAATTTTCACAATAATTGGGCTTTTGTTAGGACTAGCTGCAGGAATCTATGGAATGGTAACAACTGTTAGGAAATTCACGGAAACGGGAGATTATAAGGAATGACCAACAACGAAAATCAATATGCCCGTCAGCGTAAGTGGATGTTTTACCTTTTAGCAATTCTCGTACTTGGGGCAGGATTTACTCCTTATTTACAAGTTTTCCTCGGGCTACTATTAGGAAGTGCCATTAGCTTCTATAACCTTTATCTATTACAAAAGAAAACAATTGAATTTACAGAAGCAGTCGCTAAAAGTGAGAAACCACGAGGAATAGGGATGATATCCAGATTCGCCGCAGCAAGTTTAGCAATTATCATAGCTCTTCGCTACGAAGAATACTTTAATGTGATTGCCGTTATAATTGGATTAATGACTTCCTACTTAGTCATTATGATAGATTTTTTTATGAACAAAAATAAGGACAGCGCTTGAAAGAGGGGTGAATAAGTATGGATCATGGGGCGCCGATAGTACACGACGTCTTTGGAATAAGTTGGCTCGATTTCAATTTGTCGAATGTATTTATGATTATCGTAACTTCATTAATCGTATTTGTCCTATCCGTGCTAGGTGCTAGAAAGTTACAAATGAAACCAACTGGTGCTCAAAACGTCATGGAATGGATTCTAGATTTTGTTAAAGGAATCGTAAATGACACAATGGATTGGAAGACTGGTAAGCTATTTTTACCATTAGCACTAACACTATTTACTTACATTTTAGTAGGAAATATGCTTGGTGTTATAACTAACGGAGTATACAATGGTGATGTTTGGTGGAAATCACCAACAGCAGATCCTGGTATTACCCTGACACTAGCAGCAATGGTAATTCTATTATCTCATTTTTATGGAATTAAACTACGTGGTGGAAAAGAATATGTCAAAGATTATTTCCGACCACTACCGTTTTTATTCCCAATTAAACTTATTGAAGAGTTTGCCAATACGTTGACTCTAGGTCTTCGTCTATTTGGTAACCTATATGCCGGTGAGGTTTTACTATCATTATTAGTAGGACTTACAATGACTGGAGTATGGGGATTCATAGGTGGAGCAATTCCATTCTTAGCATGGCAAGGATTCTCTATATTTATCGGAGGTATCCAAGCATTTATCTTCACAATGCTTTCAATGGTATACATTTCGCATAAAGTTAGTGAAGAACATTAATCTCATTAATTAACCAGTTTTAATAGTAAACTGTTAAAACCGGAAATTATTAAAAAAATTATTTATACATTTTAAGGAGGATTTTATATTATGGGAGCTTTAGCAGCAGCAATAGCAGTAGGTTTAGCAGCACTTGGTGCAGGTATTGGTAACGGTATGATCGTTAGTCGTACAGTAGAAGGAATCGCTCGTCAACCTGAGCTTAAAGGTCAACTTCAAACTACAATGTTCATCGGTGTAGGTCTAGTAGAGGCTATGCCTATCATCGCGGTAGTTATCGCATTAATGGTAATGGGTAACTAATTAAGAGTATATTCATGTTAACATGGCGAAGATGTCAAATAAAACTTCGCCGTTGTTTTTACCTGAGTAAGAAATGAACCATATTGATTAGAAGATTGAATCAGGTTGAAAGGAGTGAATTCGAGTGCAAGCATTCACTATATACGCATCACTTGGTGGATTTCACGGTGGAGACATGTTAGTACAGCTTTTCTTCTTCCTATTATTACTTTTCCTAGTTGGTAAGTTCGCTTGGGGTCCAGTAATGAATATGATGAAAAAGCGTGAAGAATATGTAGCGAGTGAAATCGAAGCTGCAGAAAACTCAAGACAAGAAGCTGAAAAAGCAGCAAAAGAAGCTACAGAACAATTAAAGCAAACAAAATTAGAAGCACAAAAAATTATAGAAGATGCTAAAACTGCTGGTGTGAAGCAAGAACAAGATATTATCGAGTCAGCACGCCAAGAAGCAGAACGCATCAAGAAATCAGCACAACAAGATATTCAAAACGAAAAAGAAAAAGCACTTCAAGCACTTCAAGAACAAGTTGCGTCCTTATCTGTTCTTATTGCAAGTAAGGTTATTGAGAAAGAATTGAGTGCACAAGATCAAGAGAAATTGATCAACGAATACATTAAAGAGGTAGGAGAAGAGCGATGAGTGAAGCAGTAGTTGCAAAACGTTACGCAGATGCTCTTTTCCAACTAGCAAGTGAAAAAGCAACTTTAAATGACTTGCTAGAAGAACTTCGTGTTGTAAAACAAGTTTTCCAAGAAAACAAAGAACTACAAGCATTCCTAGCACATCCACGTGTTACAAACGAGAAAAAGCGCAACTTTTTAGAGGAAGTTTTTACAGGAGTATCAAAAGATGTGTTGAACACATTGAAAATTCTTGTAGAACGTCATCGTGTCGGAATTACATCCGAAGTTGTCGATGCTTTTGAAGCGCTTGTAAACAACGCTAGCGGAGTTGCACAAGGTAAAGTATATTCTGTTCGTAAGTTATCCGATGCCGAAAGAGCTGACCTTGAACTTTCATTCGCAAAGCGTTTGAATAAATCAGTTGTCAAGCTTGTCAATGTAGTAGACCCAAGTCTTGTTGGTGGTGTGAAGATTCGTATGGGTAACACCATTTATGATGGAACAATTACTGGAAAACTACGCCGTATTGAGCAAAATATTAAACTTGCGAACATTTGATGATAGGGGTGAAATGGTATGAGCATCAAAGCTGAAGAAATCAGTAAACTGATCAAACAGCAAATCGAAAATTTCGATTCAGATATTGAAGTAAGTGACGTCGGTACAGTTATTGAAATTGGTGACGGTATCGCACGTGCTCATGGTCTTGACAATGTCATGGCTGGAGAGCTTGTTGAATTCTCAAACGGTGTTATGGGTATGGCGCAAAACTTGGAAGAGTCTAACGTCGGTATCATTATCCTTGGACCGTACACTGAGATTAAAGAAGGCGACGAGGTTCGTCGTACAGGACGTATCATGCAAGTACCAGTAGGTGAGGAACTAATCGGTCGTGTTGTTAACCCATTAGGACAACCAATTGATGGTGGTAAGCCAATCGAAACGTCTAAATCTCGTCCAATCGAATCCGGAGCTCCAGGAGTTATGGATCGTAAATCAGTTCATGAACCACTTCAAACTGGTATTAAAGCGATAGACGCACTAGTACCAATTGGTCGTGGGCAACGTGAGCTTATCATCGGGGACCGTCAAACTGGTAAAACAACAGTTGCAGTTGACACAATCCTAAACCAAAAAGACCAAGACATGATCTGTATCTATGTTGCAATTGGTCAAAAAGAATCTACTGTTCGTGGAACAGTGGAAACATTCCGCCGTTATGGTGCATTAGACTACACAATCGTTGTAGCTGCAGGTGCATCTGACCCAGCTCCATTATTATACCTAGCACCATATGCGGGTGTAACAATGGGTGAAGAATTCATGTACAATGGCAAACACGTACTTGTTGTATATGATGACTTATCTAAACAAGCATCAGCATATCGTGAGCTTTCCCTATTACTTCGTCGTCCTCCAGGTCGTGAAGCATTCCCAGGGGATGTATTCTACTTACACTCACGTTTACTAGAGCGTGCAGCTAAACTTAGTGACGCACTTGGTGCTGGTTCACTAACTGCACTTCCATTTGTTGAAACACAAGCAGGAGATATCTCTGCATACATTCCAACAAACGTAATCTCCATCACAGATGGACAAATTTTCTTACAATCTGACCTATTCTTCTCTGGAGTACGTCCAGCGATCAACGCAGGTCTTTCCGTATCACGTGTTGGTGGTTCCGCACAAATTAAAGCGATGAAGAAGGTAGCTGGTACTCTACGTCTAGACCTTGCTTCATACCGTGAACTAGAAGCATTTGCTCAGTTCGGTTCTGACCTTGATAAAGCAACACAAGCAAAACTAAACCGTGGTGCTCGTACAGTAGAAGTTCTAAAACAGGGCTTACACAAACCGCTTAAAGTGGAATACCAAGTAATGATTATCTATGCACTAACAAAAGGATTCTTAGATGATATTCCAGTTGAGGATGTTACACGCTTTGAATCAGAGTTCAATGTATGGCTAGATTCTAATAAACCTGAATTACTAGCAACAATCCGCGACACTGGTAACCTTCCAGAAGCTCAAGATATGAACAGTGCAATTGAAGCATTTAAAAAGACATTTTTAACATCTGATAATTAATAAATACCTTTAAGAGTGATGAGTAAGAAGCTTAGGGGTTTACCTAAATCTCATAAGCTTTTTACCCTTTAACTCGGCTACGAAAGGGTGGTGAAAGAGCTTGGCATCACTTAGAGATATTAAGAAACGTATTGATTCTACATCCAAAATGAAAAAAATCACCAAAGCGATGGAAATGGTTTCTGCATCTAAGATGAATAAAGCGGAACAAAATGCAAAAGCATTCGTTCCATATAGCGAAAAAATGCAAGAGGTTGTGGCAAGTATTGCAAAACATACCGATGCAACTCATCCGATGCTCCAAACACGCGAAGTGAAAAAGACAGGTTATGTTGCCATTACTGCTGATAGTGGTTTAGCAGGTGCATATAATGCGAACATTTTGCGACATCTAAACAATACAATCCAGAAAAATCACGACTCTAGTGACGAGTATACTGTCATTGCAATTGGAAGAATGGCTGTTGACTTCTGTAAGAAACGTAATTTCCCAGTAGCCAAAAGCATTATCGGACTTCCAGACCAACCTTCATTTGCATTCATTAAAGACATCGCATCTGAAACGGTACAGATGTACTCTGATCAAGAGATTGATAAGCTAGTAATTATTTATAACCATTATGTTAGTGCGATATCTCAAGTTGTTACAACTAACCAGTTATTGCCTATTGAAAATATGGATACTACTACCGGATCAAGCAGCCAGTATGAATATGAGCCAGGTGAGGAAGAAATTTTAGCAGTATTATTACCACAGTACGCTGAAAGTCTTATCTACGGGTCATTACTGGATGCAAAAGCAAGTGAACATGCTGCACGTATGACGGCAATGAAGAGTGCAAGTGATAACGCATCAGATCTTATTGATGATCTATCCTTGTCCTATAACCGTGCACGCCAAGCAGCAATCACACAAGAAATTACCGAGATTGTTGGTGGAGCAAGCGCTCTAGAATAATCTTGATGAAAGTATGTTAGGAGGGAAATATCGATGAGCTTAGGACACGTTACTCAAGTAATGGGACCAGTCGTTGACGTAAAATTCGAAGACGGCAAGCTTCCTGAAATTTATAACGCATTAACTGTCAAACTAGTAGAAGGTACATTAACTCTAGAAGTTGCCCTTCACCTAGGTGATAACTCTGTCCGTACAATTGCAATGGCATCAACTGATGGTTTACAACGTGGAATGCAAGTTGAAAACTTAGGTAGACCAATTTCTGTACCAGTTGGTGACGTTACATTAGGTCGTGTATTTAACGTATTAGGGGATAAAATTGACTTGGATCCAGAATTACCAGAAGGAATTCGTTTAGACCCAATTCACCGTGCAGCTCCTAAATATGAAGACTTATCAACAGAAACTGAGATTCTAGAAACAGGAATCAAGGTTGTTGACTTACTAGCACCTTACATCAAAGGTGGTAAAATCGGTTTATTCGGTGGTGCCGGTGTTGGTAAAACCGTATTAATCCAGGAATTAATCAACAACATCGCACAAGAGCACGGTGGTATTTCCGTATTCGCTGGTGTTGGAGAGCGTACTCGTGAAGGTAATGACCTTTACTACGAAATGAAGGACTCTGGTGTTATCACAAAAACTGCAATGGTATTCGGTCAGATGAACGAACCACCTGGTGCACGTATGCGTGTAGCATTAACTGGTCTTACAATGGCAGAATATTTCCGTGATGAAAAAGGCGCAGACGTGCTATTATTCATCGACAACATCTTCCGTTTCACACAAGCAGGTTCTGAGGTATCAGCCCTACTAGGTCGTATGCCATCAGCGGTTGGTTACCAACCAACACTTGCAACAGAAATGGGACAATTACAAGAACGTATTACATCAACAACAAAAGGTTCAGTTACATCTATCCAAGCGATTTACGTACCTGCCGATGACTATACGGATCCGGCTCCGGCTACAACATTCGCACACTTAGATGCAACAACTAACCTTGATCGTAAACTTTCTGAGCAAGGTATCTACCCTGCGGTGGATCCACTTGCATCAACTTCTCGTGCATTAGACCCTGAAATCGTAGGTGCTGAACACTATGAAGTTGCTCGTGAAGTACAGGCTACATTGCAAAAGTACCGTGAATTACAAGACATCATCGCTATCCTAGGTATGGATGAGCTTTCTGATGAAGATAAATTAACGGTTGCTCGTGCACGTCGTATCCAATTCTTCCTATCTCAAAACTTCCACGTAGCAGAACAATTTACTGGTCAACCAGGATCTTACGTACCAGTACAAGAAACTGTTAAAGGATTTAAAGAGATTCTTGAAGGTAAATATGATGACCTACCAGAAGACGCATTCCGTCTAGTTGGTCGCATTGAAGAAGTAGTTGAAAAAGCGAAAAGCATGGAATAATAAATAGACATTCGGCTCGGTAAACACCTATGCACTCATGTAAGTCAATGACTTACATGAAGTGGAGCCAGTCTAAGGAGGGGTTACATTGAAAACACTAACTGTGAGTGTTGTTACTCCTGATGGCCCTGTTTTAGAAGATACGTATGAAATGGTTAGCTGTAAAGCAGAAAATGGTGAACTCGGTATTTTACCAGGGCATATTCCATTGGTTGCGCCACTTGCAATCTCGGCTGTTCGCTTAAAGCGTGATTCAGGTGAAGACAAGCTAGCTATTAATGGCGGATTTTTGGAGGTTCGACCAGATAAGGTAACAATCCTTGCTCAATCTGCAGAAAAACCTTCAGATATCGATGTAGCACGAGCTCAAAAAGCAAAAGAACGTGCCGAACAACGCCTTCGTTCAAACGATGATCATATCGATCGTCTAAGGGCAGAATTAGCACTCAGAAGAGCAGCAAACCGTCTGGAAGTTGCTCAACCAAGATAACTGTATTTGAAAATCCCCCGTGGAATGCGGGGGGTTTTTTGTGTTTTTGTGGGTATTTGGATACAGTTGTTGCAATGGAAAAGGTTCATACATTATTTCGCGCATGAAATAGGATTGAAAAGAAGAATGGCAGAATTTCATACATCATTTTAAAATGGGTACAGATTTGAAATGAATATTGAGACTGTATCATACATTCACAATTAATACCGGTTATTATAAAAGATAATAGAAGCACCCCATATATCGTTAGGCACATGTTCTAGAATTATTGTAAAAAGTCAGTCCTCTAACCAAACTCACCCCTCAATCAAATATTTAATAACAATACATAAATCCTGCCAAGGAAAATATTAATTACTATTCCAAAAATTAAACAACAATCATATTTATAATGGAAATTAACTTCCAACATAAAATCAAACAAACTTCTCAATCAATGTCGATATTTCCCGGGAAATGCGAAATATTAATACATAACTCATTTCCTGTGTCGAAACTCCATGTAAGGCTTACTTCATTTGACATTATAGCGTTTAAATGGCAGTCTTATATAGGAAAACTATATTATTAAGGTGGTTAGCAATGTTATCGATTGGACAAGTTGCACTGATGAGCATCATTTCCCATATTCTTTTCATCTATATTACATGGCGGTTAATGCAAACCATTAATTTTGAGCCATTAATACGAAAAGGTAGAGGAACAGAAGCAAGGATCTTAATACTTTTTTTAACGATTGTTATAGGGACAGGGGTAAGTCGCTTTTTCCTGGAGTTTCTACAATGGTCACAAGATCTAAAATTACTTCTATAAGTTGAAGGACTACATAGAATCTACTAAACTATTAAAAAAGATGTATGTTATGAATCTCTCTTGTTCATACTGTTGATAAGTTGAACAAGGGGGATTTTTATTATGAAAAGAATCTTAGTAATGAGTGTTATTATCTTATTATTATCGAATACTGTTTTTGCAATGGAACATGAACAATATGAAATTATTGATATAGCAAATATTATTATGTTAGAAAGCGATCTTGAAATCGAAAGCTGGGAAGTGACGTTGAAGGAAAATATGGATTCGTCGCGATTAGAAGTTATTCTTCAGGATTTTAGTAGCAGTTATTCAGTCACGAAAGAAGAGAATGAAAACAGTATTATATATTTAGTTAGTGACACTCATAAAAAGGGTAATATAAACGTAATGTATAATGTGATTTTCCCGAAAGAAAAGCAGTATCAGGCGGAACTTGTGGTGTCCATAAAAGGAAGTTCATGGGATGAAAATGTTGCTTCTATATATAGGAATATGCAGTCTAATTTAACTAACAAATATTTTACAAAAGACGTTAAAATATTCTCTTGTATGTCTACGAGAACTAGTGCTATAATTGAAAATGATTATGTAGTTCAAAGTTTTACTGAAAAGCTTAATTTGCGACAAATTAATGTACAAAGAGACACAATAAATTCGACAAGAAATGTAGAGATAGTATATGGTTATACCTCCGGGTGGGGTCAGAAAATTACCATTCAGGATAGGCCAGTAAATGTTCAGATTGTAACAAGAAACCTTGGCAATGGTGATGTCCAATACTTGATTGGAACACCTATCCTAATAAATGAATATTAATATAGGGAAAATGGATCTGAAGGAGAATTTGAAATATGGATAAAATCATTGTAAGAGGCGGACAGCAGTTGAATGGTAATGTCTATGTAGAAGGCGCTAAGAACGCCGTGCTACCCGTAATTGCTGCGAGTATTCTTGCTAGTGAGGGAAATAGCGTTATTCATGAGGTCCCAGTTCTAGCTGATGTTTATACGATTAATGAAGTAATACGAAATATGAATGCTGATGTAGTGTTTAATAATAATACAGTTGTTGTTGATGCTTCAAAGCAATTAAAAACGGAAGCGCCATTTGAGTATGTTCGAAAAATGCGTGCGTCCGTTCTTGTTTTAGGTCCGTTACTTGCTCGTTATGGTCATGCAAATGTTGCGATGCCAGGAGGATGTGCAATCGGTTCACGTCCAATTGATTTACACCTAAAAGGCTTCGAAGCAATGGGTGCAAAAGTTCATGTCGGTAATGGATTTGTTGAAGCAACAGTAGATGGTAGATTACAAGGTGCAAAGATTTATTTAGATGTTCCTAGTGTAGGAGCTACAGAGAATATTATGATGGCAGCTGCACTTGCAGAAGGTAAAACTATTATTGAAAATGCAGCGAAAGAACCTGAAATAGTAGATTTAGCAAATTTCATTAATAAAATGGGTGGAAGAGTGATTGGTGCTGGTACGGAAACAATCCGTATTGAAGGGGTCGAATCACTTCATGGTGCCGTTCATTCCATCATCCCAGACCGTATTGAAGCTGGAACATTTATGATTGCTGCAGCTATTACTGGCGGAAATATTTTCATTGAAAATGCTGTAAGTGAGCATTTAAGACCTCTAATTGCAAAATTAGAGGAAATGGGAGTTGCCATTCTAGAAGAAGGAAATGGGATTCGAGTTATCGGTCCAGATGTGTTAAAAGCAACTGACATTAAGACGTTACCACATCCAGGATTCCCAACAGATATGCAATCGCAAATTATGGCGCTAATGTTATGTGCTCATGGAACTAGCATGATTACAGAAACAGTATTTGAAAATCGCTTCATGCACGTAGAGGAATTCCGCCGCATGAATGCAAAAATGAAAATTGAAGGCCGTAGTGTCATCATTGACGGACCATCTGAACTTCAAGGTGCAGAAGTAGCTGCAACAGACTTACGTGCAGCGGCTGCGCTAATTCTTGCTGGACTCCGGGCAGAAGGTTTAACGAGAGTTACCGAACTAAAACATTTAGATCGTGGCTATGTTGACTTTGCTGGAAAATTAGCAAACCTTGGAGCAGATATCGAACGCGTTGATGAAAATGGTGATGTTGTTAACCCATATAAGGTTAACTATGTTGCTGAACTTTCTTAAGTCGAATGATTGATAGAGTGGAGTGCTGTAAGGGCTCCATTCTTTTTTTTATCCAAAACTTTTATGGTAGTTTGATATACAAAATCAGGCACAAGCTTTCGGTTGATGGGACCATAAACTCTTTCTGGATCGGGCATATGATTCAGTGTAATGGTTTCATGCTACCATATATCGGGTACATCCTCTTCGTTAAAAGGTACATGGTTATTTAACATGGGTGTATGATCAACCCAAACGGTCACATCTATCAATAGTTTAGTCCCATGCCCTTAAGCAAGCAGTCAAGTTATATCCAATATATGTTAAACACCCACCTAACGCCACAATTCCTTTGTATTCCCTCAATTCCAACAATATTAAATTGTATAAATTATCTTGCAATTTGATGGATTAACAGGTACAATGTTAACAAATAAAAAATGAAATTAATGGGGAAGAAAGTCGAGCGATGTCTACTACTCCACATATTTAAAACCTCAAAATGCTCGAGTACTCAGACCTTTGTCTCACTTCACAGAACAATACAAACATCCACTCATGCAGAAAGAAATCCAAACATATAATTTAATAATCATAAAACATCAAAGGAGACATGCTATGAAACTCTATTTATCTGTGGACATGGAAGGGATAACAGGTTTACCAGATTATACTTTTGTTAGCGCTTCCATGCATAATTATGAGCGCGCACGTAAAATCATGACTAATGAAACGAATTATGTTGTTGATGCAGCCTTTAAATCTGGCTGTAGTGAGGTACTGGTTAATGATAGCCACATGAAGATGAATAATATCTTAATCGACGAACTTCATCCAGAAGCACAGCTTATAACTGGTGGGGTCAAAACATACTCGATGGTTCATGGAATCGATGAGACATATGCGGGTGCTATGTTTATTGGTTACCACTCAAGAGCAGGGATGCCTGGAGTAATGTCCCATTCGATGATACATATGGTCCGAAACTTTTATGTGAATGATTTGCAAGTTGGGGAGATTGGAATGAATGCGATGGTGGCTGGATACCATGGGGTTCCACTGCTACTCGTATCAGGTGATGATGAAACGGCAAAAGAAGCCGAGGCACTTGTTCCAAATGTCACCACCGCAATTGTGAAAGAAGCAGTTTCTAGATCGACAACGAAAAGTCTAACCCCTAAAAAAGCAGGGGAACTTTTGCAGGAAAAAGTAAAACAAGCAATTGAAAATCAACATAATGTGAAGCCACTCGTTCCACCTGAACATCCAACCATCAAAATAGAATTTGTAAACTATGGTGCAGCAGAACTAGCGCATATGATGCCAGGAACAGAAATTATCCCTGGAACAACGATCGTTCAGTATCAGGCAAAAGATATTTTAGAAGCATATCGAGCACTCCTCGTTATGATTGAACTTGCCTATGATACGAAATATGCGTAATCAACTAATGGGAGAAACAATTAATATGAGAGAGCTATCGGAACGAATCAGTCAAATTACAGAAGATGCTAGTGGTACTTGGGGGATATCCCTACACGACCTTGATACCGATGAAAAATGGGAATTAAATGCACATGAGCTATTTTATTCTGCTAGTGTGATCAAAATACCAATTATGATTACTGTATTTGCCTCAAGTCATCGCAACCAATTTTCACTCAGTAACTGCTTAACACTGAAACGGGAAGATTTGGTTGGGGGAAGTGGCGTTTTACAGCATATGACTCCCGGGACTCAAATCTCGATTTACGATTTGATTATGCTAATGATCATTCAAAGCGATAACACTGCAACGAATATGCTTATTGATTTAGTGGGTACGGAAGCAATCCAACAGACCATGAAAAATATTGGTTTAGAAAAAAGTAATTTTTATCATAAAATGATGACCATAGACGTCGAACGTGAAGGATTAAATGAGATTACTGCTCATGACATGACCAATATGCTCAAAAAAATCTTAACGGGAAAAATTATATCTGCCCATGCATGTGAGCAAATGATAGATATTTTGAAAAAACAGCAAGTAAGAAATTCGTTACCAGCTAAAGTCCCAGAGCCAGACGAGCCCATAATCGGCTCACTAAAGCAATGGGAAATCGCCAATAAAACCGGAAATGTATCCGGTATTCGACATGATGTAGGTATTTTCTATGTCGGTAAAAGAACATTCATTGCATCTGTTTTAACAAGAGGCCTAGACGACCTACAATCACCCGAAATCATCGGGAGAGTGGGTCTTGAAATCTATCAATATCTTACCCAATAAATCTCATAAACAAAAGAACACTTTCATAATTTATTTTCAGAAGAAGCTTTTCTACTAGTACTTCAAATGAGAAATCAATACAGGAGTTGGAGGCAATGCTCAAATACATTCTGAAGAAACTTTTAATCATGGTGCTAACACTATGGATCATCATTACATTGACCTTTGTACTGATGGTGTCGGTTCCAGGTTCTCCTTTTAATAGTGAAGGAAACTCCAATGAGATTGTCCAGCAAAACCTGGAGAAGCATTACAATCTCGATAAACCACTCCATGTCCAGTACTTTCTCTATTTAAAATCAGTTGCTACCTTAGACTTTGGTCCATCTATTAAACAACCAAATCAAACAGTGAATGATTTATTAGGTAGAGGATTTCCAATTTCAGCAGAACTAGGATTGGTCACGATTATCGTTGCGGTCCTATCCGGGATTATACTCGGAATTCTAGCTGCGCTTCGACATAATGGTGTCATTGATTACCTGGCAATGGGAATCGCAGTACTTGGAATATCAATACCAAACTTTATTTTAGCAACATTATTAATCCAGAAATTAGCGGTTGATTGGGAGTTTTTCCCGGTTGCGACATGGAAGAGCCCCATGCATATGGTGCTGCCAGTTTTAGCCTTGGCGACCGGTCCAATGGCCATCATTGCCAGACTTACAAGGTCCACCATGCTCGAGGTATTAACACAGGATTACATAAAAATGGCTCGTGCAAAAGGCTTAACCCCATGGAAAATAATTGTGAAGCATGCACTTAGGAATGCATTGATGCCAGTCATTACTATCATGGGTACATTACTTGCTGGTATCATGACGGGATCGTTTGTAATTGAGCAAATCTTTGCGATACCAGGCATGGGGAAATACTTTGTGGAAAGTATTAACCATCGGGATTTCCCAGTTATTATGGGAACAACCGTGTTTTATAGTGCATTCTTAATCGTCATGCTTTTCCTAGTGGATATTGCATATGGAATATTAGATCCAAGAATCAAAGTGACCAAGAAGGAAGGGGAGTAGTATGAAGCCAAATCAGAATCCCCAGAATTACAATCGAAACAATGTACCAGATGAATGGTTTACATGGCGGAAAAAAAACATCAAAGAGCAGGAATTAGTAGCAAGGCCATCCCTCTCCTACTGGAAAGATGCATGGCGACGTTTAAGAAAAAATTTCCTAGCCATGTCGGGATTAGTATTTTTAATTCTATTAGTCCTGATGGCAATTTTCGGTCCAATCTTGTCACCATATGATGCGAATACACAAGTGTTATCTAAACAATACCAACCACCATCTGCTGAACATTGGTTTGGGACCGATAATGCAGGTCGCGATGTTTTTACACGTACTTGGTACGGAGCGAGAATTTCCCTGTTTGTTGGGTTTATGGCGGCATTAATTGATGTGACAATTGGAATTATTTGGGGAGGAATCTCCGGATATAAAGGTGGACGCACGGATAATGTCATGATGCGTATAATTGAGATTTTATATGGTATCCCCTATTTGCTAGTAGTTATCTTGCTTCTAGTTGTGTTGGGACCAAGTTTATCCACGATTATTATTGCCCTGACCGTTACGGGATGGGTCGGCATGGCCAGGATTGTGCGGGGGCAGGTCATGCAGATAAAGAACTATGAATATGTCCTCGCATCGAAATCGTTTGGAACAAAGACACCACGGATTATACGGAGAGGTCTCTTACCGAATACAATGGGGCCAATTATCGTGCAAATGACGTTAACCGTACCTTCCGCAATATTTGCAGAAGCCTTTCTAAGCTTTATCGGGCTTGGAATATCGTCACCAAATGCAAGTTGGGGCGTCATGGCTAATGATTCCTTAGGAGCAATACTATCCGGTAACTGGTGGACATTGTTTTTCCCAGCATTTTTCATATCCTTTACGATGTTTGCCTTTAACGTCTTAGGGGACGGATTACAGGATGCCCTGGATCCGAAATTAAGAAAGTAGGTGGAGTGATGGAAAAAATTCTCGAAGTAAAAGACCTACACGTTACCTTCACGACCTATGGGGGTACCGTACAAGCAGTAAGAGGTGTCGACTTCCATCTAAATAAAGGAGAAACACTCGCAATCGTAGGAGAATCTGGATGTGGAAAAAGTGTTACCTCCAATGCGATTATGGGGCTTATCCCAAACCCGCCCGGGAAAATTAGCGGTGGGAAGATCCTATTTAAAGGCAAGGATTTAACAAGATTACAGGAAAAAAAGATGCGCTCCATCCGGGGTGTTGATATTTCAATGATTTTCCAGGATCCAATGACAGCACTCAACCCAACCTTGACCATAGGCACACAGCTAATGGAAGGGTTGAAACAACACCGGAAAGTCACTGAAAAGGAAGCAAAAAAACGTGCACTGGAAATGATGGATCTTGTTGGGATTCCTAATCCAGAAGAACGAATGAAGCAATATCCACACCAATTTAGTGGTGGAATGCGCCAACGTATCGTTATTGCAATAGCACTAATTTGTGAGCCTGAGCTACTGATAGCTGATGAACCAACAACAGCACTGGATGTGACGATTCAGGCCCAAATCCTAGAACTTTTTGAAAAAATCCAGGATGTAACGGGTGTATCAATTATCCTCATTACGCATGACTTAGGTGTGGTCGCTAAAATTGCCGACCGGATTGCTGTTATGTATGCAGGAAAAATTATCGAAACAGGTGACAAGCGGGAGATATTTTATAAACCGCAACATCCGTACACAAAAGGATTACTAAATTCCGTTCCCCGATTGGATACAAAAGGAAAGTTAAAGCCAATTGAAGGAACACCACCTGATTTATTCTCACCTCCCAAAGGATGTCCATTTACAGCAAGATGTCCAATGGCGATGGAGGTGTGTAATAAAATATACCCGGGCTCTACGACCATAAGCGATTCTCACTCTGTGGATTGCTGGTTACAAGATGAACGGGCAAAACAACTACTGGCCACCATGGTCACAAATTAGGAATAAGGGGGATAAGGATGAAGAAACTTCTCTTTTTGCTGATAGCTGTACTGACAGTATTTTTCCTAGCTGCCTGTACTGCTTCAGAAGACGCGGGTAAAGACCCGGAAGAAAAAGATCCAGTTGAAGAACCAGGGGAAACTGGTGATGGGGATGCTACAGACGATGAAGCAGCATCAGACGAAAAAGTACTTCGATTAAATAATAGTACCGAGCCAACATCATTAGATCCATCTATTGGGTTTGACGCGGTATCTTGGGATCCATTAAATAACTTAATGGAAGGTTTAACGCGTTTAGATGCAGACCACCGCGCAGCTGCAGGGGTAGCGGAGGACTGGAAAATTTCTGATGATGGTTTAACCTACACCTTCACTATACGTGAAAATGCCAAATGGTCAAACGGCGACTCGGTTGTGGCAGCCGACTTTGAATTTGCGTGGAAATACATGCTAGACCCTGAAACAGCTTCTGCAGCAGCATTCCTTGGTTATTTTATTGAGGGAGCAGAGGCATATAATAGTGGAGAAGGATCTGCTGATGATGTAAAAGTAACAGCAGTGGATGAGAAAACTTTAGAAGTTGTCTTAGCTCAACCAACTGGATTCTTCCTAGACGTATTAACGAATCCAGCATTCTTCCCAATCAACCATAAAGTAGCTGAAGCAAATCCGGATTGGCATACAGAAGCTGAAACATTCGTTGGAAACGGTCCATTTAAATTAGAATCATGGAAGCATGATGAAGAAATGGTATTCGTGAAAAACGAACATTATTGGGATGCAAGTGCTGTGAAATTGGATAAGGTACATTTTGCTATGGTTAACGACACGAACACACAATATCAAATGTTTGAAGCTGGAGAACTGGATACAGCAGGTATTCCTCCAGAATTGTCTGATCAATTAATTGATGGAGATAACGTATTTATTGGCCCATATGGAGGATTGGAATTCTTCCGTTTTAATCTTGAAATGGAACCATTCCAAAACAAGAAGATTCGCCAAGCATTCTCCTATGCGGTAAATCGTGATGACATTGCTGAATTCGTTGTGAAAAATGGAGTAGAGCCTGCATATGGATTCATTAACCCTGGTTATACAAGCCCTACAGGTGAAGACTTCCGCGATGTAAATGGTGATTTAGTAGAATTTGACCCTGAAAAGGCGAAACAGTTACTAGAAGAAGGTATGGCAGAAGAAGGCTATGATGAGTTACCACCAATCACGTTAAGCTACAACACAAGTGATACAAACAAGGCCGTTGCAGAAGCATTACACGGTATGTTCAATGAGAATTTAGGTGTAGAGGTAACTCTTGAAAACCAAGAGTGGAACGTATTCTCTGAAGCACAAAAAGCATTAGAGCTACAATTCTCACGTAGTTCATTCATCAATGACTACAATGACCCAGTTAACTTCTTAGAAAGCTTCATCACGGATTCTTACATGAACCGTACAGGTTTCTCTAGCGAAGAGTATGATGCACTAATTGCAAAAGGTAAATCAGCAACAGATGAAGAAGAACGTTGGCAAGCCCTTTATGATGCTGAAAAAATGCTAGCAGATGAAATGATTGCAATACCAATCCGTTACTACAATACTGTAGTACTAGAAGCAGATGGAGTAGAAGGAATACTACGCCATCCAGTTGGATACTTTGATTTGAAGTATGCGGATAAGAAGTAAGTTGAATTAACCAAGGAATGGCTCATTCACCATGATGAGCCACTCCTTTTTAAACGAATAGCTTCAAGCCTGTCACTACTAACTATACATGACTGACATCATATACTTTATAGCATGAATTCTCTTTAAAATGTTCATGAGAAAGGTCTTCATAAACATTTCTATATGCTTATCGTATCTTAAGATACATGAGAGCCGCGATCATATACTTTTTGTATGATTACAGCTTTAAAATGTTCATGAGAAAGGTCTTCATAAACATTTCAAAATACTTTTCTCTTCTAAATGTTCATGAGCACTGATGTCATATGCATTTTAGCTTGAGTTAAAATTGAGAATGTTTGTGATAAGCGTTACTGAAGAGCAAACTCCCCTTACTAGTTAATTCGATGACATAAAACAGAAAGAAGGTATACATATGCTACAACCAAAAGCCCTAAAAAAAGGTGATACTATTGGTGTAATTGCCCCTGCAAGCCCTCCAAATATGAAACACCTCGAAAAAGCCATTCCCTTTTTCACTAAACTCGGCCTCCAAGTGAAACTAGGGAAAAACATAGAAAAAGTACATGGCTATTTAGCCGGAACAGATGAAGAACGCTTATCTGATTTTTACGACATGATCACAGATGACGAAGTGAAAGCCATTATTTTCGCACGTGGTGGCTATGGAACCGGACGATTCGTTGATTCTATTGATTATGATGTCATCGCTAAGCATCCCAAAATCATCTGGGGCTATAGCGACATTACCTATTTACATACAGCTATCCAGCAAAGAACTGGTCTCATTACCTTCCATGGGCCAATGCTAGCCTCTGATGTAGCAGATCCTAATTTTGATGACATATCGGCAACATCCTTTTTGCAATTATTCGAACCAACACCACTACAATATAACGAAAGCATCTCACAACTGAATGTTTTAGTGGAAGGGGAAGGTACGGGAGATTTAGTTGGTGGCAATCTAGCATTACTTACAAGTACTCTAGGAACAGAATATGAAATCGACACAAGAGGAAAAATCTTACTCCTAGAGGACATCGATGAACAACCATATCGGATTGACTCCATGTTGAACCAATTGAAGCTAGCAGGAAAACTGGAGCAAGCAGCGGGAATTGTAGTGGGTGATTTTGCGAATGCGGAGCCGAAAAGTAAACCATCCTTAACCTTAGAAGAAGTTTTCCACCATTTTTTAGCTGACCTATCCTGTCCAGTAATGACTGGCTTTAAAATTGGCCATTGCTTCCCACATTTTGCTGTCCCACTGGGGGTCAGCGCAATACTAAATACAACCGATAAAACATTAACCATCATGCCTGGAGTGACAAATACATGAAAATACAGCAAATCGATACCTATAAAGCAGCAGTACCATTGAAAAAACCATTCAAAACAGCACTCCGAACCGTGAGAGTTGCGGAAACCATTGTAGTCAGAGTGACTTGTGACAATGGCATTGTTGGGTGGGGAGAGGCTCCACCAACACATGTGATTACAGGAGATACATTAGCAAGCATTCACTATGCAATAAATGATGTTTTCAAACCAGCTTTAACTGGACTGTCTATTCTAGACCGAGAGGCCCTTTTTAAAAAAATCAATAGCCTAATAGTAGGGAACACCAGCGCCAAAGCTGCAATTGACATGGCACTATACGATTGTATCGCCCAACAGGCTAACATGAGCCTGACCCAGTTTTTAGGTGGGTATCAAGAAAGAATCGAAACGGATTACACGGTAAGTGTAAACAGTCCAGAAGAAATGGCGGATGATGCAGAGGGCTATGTAAAGGATGGGTTTTCTGTTTTAAAAGTAAAGGTTGGGAAAGATGAGATCAACATGGATATCGAGAGAATCCAAGCAATCCGTGATCGAATTGGGCCCGATGTTACCATTCGCCTTGATGCAAACCAAGGATGGGAGCCAAAAGTAGCTGTCCGTTCCATCCAAAAGATGGAAGACCTTGGGTTGCAAATTGAATTTATCGAACAACCGGTTAAAGCATATGATTTAAAGGGTCTCAAATACGTGACTGAACATTCGCAGATTCCAATCATGGCAGATGAAAGTGTCTTTTCCGCAAAGGATGCAAGGGCAGTTCTAGAGCTGGGAGCTGCAGATTTGATTAATATCAAACTAATGAAAGCGGGCGGAATCCATGAAGCACTTAATATTGCCAAACTAGCAAATGTTTACGGCATTTCATGCATGGTTGGTAGTATGATTGAATCTAAGATTGGGATAACAGCTGCAGCACACTTTGCGGCAAGCCAACCAAATATAAAATACTTTGACTTTGATGCCCCACTAATGCTTGCGGGAGATTTGATTAAAGGTGGAATTACATATAAGGAAAGTTTAATTACTTTTGGAAGCGGAAAAGGATTAGGAATCGAAGGGCTTCATCAAGAATATATCCTCTAAAAGTTCATCGAGAAAGGAGCAATACTATGTTCAAACAATCATTTCTATTACCAGAAACATTTCATGTAGCAGCGGTTCAAGTTGGAACCGTTTGGACAAATCCCGAGTCCCCGAGGGAGATAGATTCATTGGCAACAGGGAACCCAACAGACATTGAAAAATGGCTAACCGATCTATCAACTGAAGAAAAAGTAGCTTTATGTAATGATAACCGGGTACAAACACAAGTGTTATATGGGGAAGCGATTCTCGTGACAGAAGTAAAAGGAGACTGGGCAAGAATTATTATTCCTAGCCAGCCATCCAAAAAGGATGAAAATGGCTATCCTGGATGGGTTCCACTTTATCAATTAAAAGAAGTGAAGCGGGATGAATGGCTTCGACCAGAAACAGCTGCGGTTACGGAAAAGCATGTCTGGTTAGAAGATGAATCAGGGGATAAAATCATAAAGCTGAGTTATATGACTTGTTTACCGGTAGCGAAAAAAGAAGAATCCCGTGTAGCTGTCCACACACCTCATGGAAAGGGCTATTTGCCAAGAGAGCATATTGCAATTTTTCCTACTGATAAAGGTGGCAAACTTGGCGATGGATTAAGCATTATTAAAGCGGGAGAACCATACATCGGTCTTGATTATCTGTGGGGTGGAATGAGTTCTTTTGGCTATGATTGCTCTGGCTTTGCCTATGCCATGCATAAAGCAAATGGTTTCCAGATTAGTAGGGATGCATCTGACCAAGCAATGCACGGTAAAGAGATTCCAATTGATCAACTAAAGCCAGGGGACTTACTATTTTTCGCATATGAAGAAGGAAAAGGAAGAATCCATCATGTTGGGTTTTATTATGGAGATGGAAAGATGCTACATTCCCCGATGACAGGTCGAGGAATTGAGATTGTTTGTTTGGCAGATACGAAATATGAGCGGGAGCTTTGTATTGCAAGACGATACTGGGGAAGGGAGCCTGAATAGCCATGGCAGAAGAAAAAATATTAGAAATCAAAAATCTAAAGAAACATTTTAACCTAGGAAAAAATCGAGTCTTAAAAGCCGTTAACGACGTAACATTTCATGTTAATAAGGGAGAAACATTTGGGCTCGTAGGGGAATCCGGCTGTGGAAAGTCAACAATTGGTCGAACCATCATCGGACTTTACAACAAAACAGAAGGGGATGTTTTATTTAACAGCGAAAATGTCCACAACTTAAGTGAAAAAGAACTCTTTAAACTACGCCAAAAGATGCAAATGATTTTCCAAGACCCATACGCTTCCCTTAACCCCCGCTCGACCGTACGTGAGGTCATCTCGGAGCCGATGGAAGTTCACAAACTTTATAAAAGCAAAAAAGAACAAAATGAGCGAGTCTACCAACTTTTGGAAGAGGTTGGGTTAAATAGAGACCATGCAAACCGTTATCCACATGAATTTAGTGGTGGACAGCGCCAGCGGATTGGGATAGCTCGTGCACTAGCCTTAAATCCAGATTTTATCATTGCCGATGAACCAATCTCAGCCCTAGACGTGTCTGTTCAAGCACAAGTGGTGAATCTATTAAAACAACTACAAGAGGAAAAAGGTCTGACATTTTTGTTTATTGCCCATGACTTGTCTATGGTGAAGCAAATTTCCGATCGGATCGGCGTTATGTATTTAGGAAACATGGTGGAGTTAACCGTGAGTGAGAGTCTCTATGAAAATCCACTTCACCCATATACAAAAGCATTGCTATCCGCCATCCCAATTCCAGACCCGGATATCGAGGAGTCCAGGGAAAGAATTATTTTACAAGGAGAACTCCCAAGTCCAATCAACCCACCAAGTGGCTGTGTATTCCGTACCCGCTGCCCATTCGCCATGGAAATCTGTGGTAAGGAAAAACCAGAATGGCAGGAAGTGGAAGATAATCATTTTGTCGCATGCCATTTGTACAATGAGAATGTGAAGAAGGATAAGGCGAAGGAGCCGGTTGTGAATATTAGGTAGTTATAGGATGAGGTTGTCTTACACTGCGGTGAGGCAACCTTTTATTTTTGGTTTGTAAATATAGAATTGGTATTTAATTTTATCCTACATCATTTTATTATCTTCATTATAAATACTTTTAAGCCTGTCCTATTAAATCCCCTCCACTAGTTTATTAAAATTCTAGTTCTATTATTTTCCCTAACTGTATAAGTTTAATAGTAGGAATGCTAGAAATGAAAAAGTCTCAGGAGGAGGGTGCCTTTGAAAACCAATAAACACACCATCAAACAAATCCAAAAATTAAAAAAGAAAAAATCTGTATCGAAGCAACAGATTCTACAAAAACGATTAGCGACCATAACGAATAAAAGACCGAGAGCACCGATGAGTACAAGGGGCATTAAATGGAAAGGACCAGCAGCATTCATGTTTAGCCTGGTATTTATCATTCTTGCCGTTCCGACATTAATCGTCATTCCATTTATTTCGAATAGTGAGGTGCAATCACAATCCATTGATCAACAGAAAAGTGAAACCAACAGTGTGGAGACAACGGGATTAATAGAGGATTCAGCTGTAGAAGTAGCAGTCATGCGCACACAAACAGACCAAATTGAAAACGTACCACTGGAGGCTTATATAACGGGTGTGGTTGCTGAGGAAATGCCAGTTGAATTTGAACTAGAGGCACTAAAAGCCCAAGCACTTGCTGCAAGAACTTATGTCGTCAATAAAATGTTATACCAAACAGAAGAAGATACAGCAGATGTGACAGATACAATTCAAGATCAAGTTTATAAAAATGATGCTGAACTTCGAGCAAAATGGGGTACTAATTACAGTCAAAATATGAAAAAAATCTCAGAAGCGGTTCTCGCAACCAAAGGTCAAATTATTACACATAATGACAAACCCATCGACCCGCAATTCTTCTCAACGAGCAATGGGTTTACCGAGAACTCCGAAGATTACTATATTAATGAGATTCCATATTTGCGAAGTGTGCCTAGCCCATGGGATGAGGCCTCCCCATATTACTTAGATCAAGAAACATTTACATTTGAACAGGTGGAGACAGCATTAGGAATAGATCTTCCAAACAACAAGCAACTTGTAATCGAAGCAACTAGAACGGATAGTAAACGCATTGGTGAGTTAAACCTCGAAGGTAACAAGTTCACCGGTCGGGAAGTACGAGAAAAACTCAAATTACGCTCCAATGACTTTACCATTAAACAAAAAGACAATTACCTCATCTTCACCACAAAAGGAAACGGACACGGCGTAGGCATGAGCCAATACGGTGCTAACGGAATGGCCAAAGAAGGAAAAACATACCAAGACATCGTGAAGTATTATTATAAAGATGTAGAAATTAGTAAAATGGATGAAGCAGTGCCAGCATTGGTCATGCAGTAAATAAGTTAGTTAGCCCCTGGAGCTTAGGCTCTGGGGGTTATTGTATTTTGTTAAACTATTGGGGGTGGGAGGCCCTGTTTAATGGGTCACAAGTTTTCTGGGATAGGGAGTATGGTTGCTCGTTTTGGTCACATCCCCAATCCTACCACACTCAAATTCCAGCTTCTCACCACCCAACCATTCTACCAAACCCCGCCAACCATACTACCAAATATCATCCCAACTCCCACTTAAAACCTTTAATATCCCCAAAACCAGTTAAAAAATGCATAAAAATATAAAAAAAGTTTTAGAAAATGTATAGATTTTTCATTTTCTGTTCAGAATGGTTGGTGAGGTGATGAATAAATGAAAGAGGAAAACAAAACGCCAAAAAAAGGTGGCCAATCAATTTTCCGTAAGAAATGGTTTTTCCCTGCGGTGTACTTAACGATTGCTGCTTTATTATTAGCAGTAGTAGTTTGGTATCAAAATATTGATAATCAATTACCAGAAGCTGGGGATGACCAAGAGTTAGGTGATAATTATACACCAAATCCGCATGATGAGGATGCAGCGCCTGTAATGGATTCACAGGAAGTAATCAAGATGCCTGTGGCAGACCAGGAACAAGCTGAAATCGTAACGAAGTTCTTTGATTACGATGCATCTCAAGAAGATCGCGAAAGTGCACTGATTCTTCATAACAACCGCTATTACCAAAGTACAGGAGTTGACATCGTCTATCCAAACGGTGAAGCATTTGATGTACTAGCAGCACTAAGCGGAACAGTTTCGGAGGTCAAAGAAGATCCATTATTAGGAAATGTTGTCGTTCTATCACATGATAATGGGGTAACAACCTATTATGCTAGTCTAGGAGAAGTTGGTGTACAGCCACAGGATGAAGTAAAACAGGGTGATGTTATTGGTACAGCTGGAGAAAATATCTTCGGCCAAGACAATGGCGTCCATGTACATTTTGAAATCAGAAAAGATGCAAAAGTATTTAACCCAGAAGAATTCTTTAATCAACCAGTAAGTAAGCTAGAAAGCACAGAGTCTGAAGATGTATCTGAAGAGGATACTTCTAGCATTAGCTCTGAAGAAGTAGATTCAAACGATGCAAATTCTGAAGAGACAGGCGAGGGCGAAACGTCCGAAACTGAAACAGAAGAATCAAAAGAAGATTCAACAGAAGAATCTACAGATGAACCAAACCAGGAAGAAAATTCAACGGATTCAGCAGAATAATTAGTTAGAAATCCTAGTAAATTAACATGCTAGGATTTCTTTTTTTTGCAGAATTCTTTCTTCAAAAAACTTCTACTAGCTAACAATTGCATAATCTGTCAAAAATCCTACAAATTCAATGTTTCCATAAGAAATATGTCGAACGATTATACCTTTTAACTAGGAATTTATATGTTACTATTAAATTGCATTAATTTTACTAGAATATAATATATCACATTTAATAGACAAAATAGTTTTCACAGTCTAGTAACTTTCATTAATATAAATTATCTAACAGATGCCTATGTATATTGAAAGGAATGGTCCCCAAAAAATGAGTTATGGAAATATAAGCATAATGCCAGAGTCGTTGACGCCAATTTCAGAGAGTGCTGAATTATCCATTGGACAAATTATTTTATTACTGTCCCAAGATCATGAAGAGGAAGAAGTAATTGATCTAACACGTAAATTCTGCTTACAATCATCTACTAATGAGATTCGGAAAAAGGGTATGGAATTCTTATATATGAATGGTTTTTATGATGATCTTAGAATCTTGATCACAAAAAACCAACTATCCAATAACCCATCCAACCAATTATGGGCGGAGGTTTATCAAATTATCTTAGACCGCCGTGATAGGAAATATTCAGTTGGGGAAATGCGAACGCGTTTACAAGAAATGATTCCTCCTGATCCAGAACTAAAATGTTTAATTGAACTTGTTATCGTGGATACATACTTCAGCCAAATGGATTTTAACCAATTTGGCAACTTTTTGGAAAGGCAACAGGAATTATTTGAATCGATTCAAGATAATTATATTCTTTCCAGCTTTAATTTAAGGACTTATCAAAAATTATTCGTTTATTATTGGACTCGTAATGAGTTAATCATGGCAAGAAAATATGCATTTAGAGCACTAAACCAAACAAATAGTCCAACCACAAAAGTGAATTTACATATGAACCTAGCGTTAACTTATTCCTTTGATACGTATTATCAAGGTATGTACCATTTAAAGGAAGCATTAAAAATTGCTGAAAAGTTTAATCTTAAAAAATTCATACACTCCATTAATAATAAATCAATTCCATTCTTTGCTGCCCACTTTGGTAGAACAAATGGAGTAGTAACAGATGATATTAGCGAACAAGCTCATCTTGAAATCGCAAAAGGAAATAACGAAAAAGCGATTGAATTATTAGGGGATATATATACAGAGAGCCCATTTAAGATGTATTACATGGGACTTGCCAAGAAGGATAAAACTCTTTTATCGGAGTCATGCAGAATGTTCGTGGAAAGAAGTGACTATTTTTTTAGCAGATTACCGATGAATGCGATAAAAAAATTGGGATTATAGAGAGAGAATTCGGGAATACGGTGGAATCGTTAATGATGGGATTCAACTTGAATGTATCATTAAAGAAGAAATGAGGGAGGAGGAATAACATGAAAGAAATCAAAACTAACTTAGTTAAAACACTTTTAGGTTTTGCATTGCTTTTCACATTAATTCAGCCTACAAGCTCATTATTTGCAGACCCCGAGTACGGGGAATTAGATTCAACCGCATGAAATATAAATTAAATAGTTGAACCCATTCATATAGAAACCAAAAGTTCTATACATCTATATTGTATAGAGTTTTTGGTTCTATTTTTATTTGGAGGGATTTTATAAGGAAAAATAAAGGAAAATTCAAAATAAAATAAAAAACAACTTGTCCCCTCAACCTTTCTATCCTTTTTTTATCATAATCCAGCCCTTACGATAATAAAATGTTACAAACCAAGCATTCAGTAAGTCTGAGGTGAGAGCTTATGTGGCTCTTTATAAAACATCCTATTTGCTTGATTACATATTGCCTTAAAAAAGAATATCTTAAAAATTTAGTCGTTTATTTATTCTAACTTACTTTGTACTGTTGTTCACAAGTTGCTATAAATATGTAACTCAACACCTAAAGTAACCACACTAACAAGCCACTGAACATCCATCCTGCAACAATATTTGCATGGGTGGACTACCTGAAATGGCGTGTTCATTTTTGGGATCACCTAGTCTCATGTCTACACCTCAGGGAAATATTCAACTAGGGAGGCGAACGGTGTGCACGATTACATCAAAGAAAGAACTATCAGGATTGGCGAACATATCGTCGAAACGAGGAAAACCGTCCGAGTGATAGCCAAAGAATTTGGTGTTTCTAAAAGCACAGTCCATAAAGATTTGACCGAAAGGCTACCAGAAATCAACCCAGAATTAGCCCAAAAGGTAAAAGAAATTCTGGAGTACCACAAATCCATCCGACACCTACGTGGCGGAGAAGCAACCCGTAAAAAGTACAAAACCAGCGACACAGAAAAAGTAACAACAGTAAATTAACACCCTAGACGGTTACCATCATCTTCTAAAGGAGGTGAATGCGAGTACTTATTTAATTGGGATGTTAGAAATGAAGCAAGTTTTTGAAGACGGTATGACGGAAAACGCATCCAGTTTTAGGATGTGTTTTTTGTTTGAGGTCGTGGCATCAGCCTGGATTTGATTATCATGTGCCAGAATCAAATCACCATGAGCCTGATAAGTAAGGACATGTGCCAAATCCCAGGTACCATGCGCCCGCAGCCCCTAATTAATGCACCCCCATCCACCTCAATACCCCATCCCTACTACTACTAAACAAAATTTCCCATTTCTTTTTGAAAATATTGCAGTTTTATGTCAAACTTTGTGGTAATATATGATATAAGTAGCATTGTGTTTTTGGACAGGTGCGGAACGTAATAAACGAGGAGGATTTTGATGTTTTCTAGGGATATAGGAATTGACCTTGGAACAGCCAATGTGTTGATTCATGTGAAGGGAAAAGGAATTGTATTGGATGAACCATCTGTAGTAGCAATGGATCGTAACACTGGCAGAGTGTTAGAGGTTGGAGAAGCTGCTCGTCGTATGGTTGGACGGACACCAGGAAATATTGAAGCAATTCGCCCATTAAAAGATGGTGTAATTGCCGATTTTGACGTGACTGAAGCAATGTTAAAACATTTTATAAATAAAATTAATGTTAAAGGATTTCTTTCTAAGCCAAGAATGCTAATTTGCTGCCCTACAAACATTACAAAAGTAGAGCAAAAAGCAATTAAAGAGGCTGCGGAGAAATCTGGTGGTAAAAAAGTATACCTAGAGGAAGAACCTAAAGTTGCTGCAGTTGGTGCCGGTATGGAAATTTATCAGCCGAGCGGTAATATGGTTGTTGATATCGGCGGAGGAACTACTGATGTTGCTGTTCTTTCTATGGGGGATATCGTAACTTCCGAGTCGGTAAAAATGGCTGGTGATAAGTTTGATGTGGAGATTCTTCAATACATCAAGCGTAAATATAAGTTATTGATCGGAGAACGTACTGCTGAAGATATTAAGATTAATATCGCAACAGTTTTTCAAGGTTCTCGTAAAGAAGAAATGGATATCCGTGGACGTGACATGGTAACAGGGCTTCCACGTACCATTACGGTTTATTCCGATGAAATTGAAGAGGCGCTACGTGAGTCAGTTTACATGATTGTACAAGGTGCTAAGGCTGTTCTAGAGCGTACACCACCGGAACTTTCAGCTGATATTATTGATCGTGGTGTTATCTTAACTGGTGGTGGAGCGCTGATTCACGGAATCGACCAACTACTAGCAGAAGAATTAAAAGTACCTGTTTTCCTTGCAGAAGAGCCAATGCATTGTGTGGCAAAAGGAACAGGAATCATGCTTGAAAATATCGATAAAATTGAACGTAGAAGAGGTATTGTTTAATTAAACTTGGGAACTCGTCATAGAGTTCCCATTTCCCTACTGAAAAAGGAGGACGAATTGTAATGCTAAGAGGTTTTTATACAGCAGCAAGCGGGATGCTATCGATGCAACGACAACAAGAAGCGTTAGCTAATAATATTGCCAATGCTAACACACCAGGCTATAAAGCAGACCAAGCAACATTACGATCGTTTCCCGAAATGCTTTTATACCAAATGGGCTCCCAAACGGTCCCAACGAAAAATCCTAAAAATCTACCGGTACAAAATCCAATTGGATCCATTAATACCGGTGTTTATGTGCAAGAATATGTTCCAGATTATGTGCAAGGTGCACTGAAAGAAACTGGTGTATCCACTGACCTGACATTAATAGATGGTATTTTCCCAGATGAAACGGGAAGTATTTTCTTTACCGTACAAAATGAAAATGGAGAGCAACGTTATACAAGAAACGGGAATTTCACAGTAGATGGACAGGGCTTTCTAACAACTACAGAAGGATATTACGTGCTGAACCAAGCTGGTAACCCGATTCAAACGGGAGGAATGGAATTCACCGTTACTCCAGAGGGACAACTTCAACTTGGTGCTCAGAATGTTCAACTAGGCATTGCCTATGCAAATGATGCGAACCAATTGGAAAAAGAAGGCAATGGACTATTTAATGGGGAAGTAGGGCCTGTACCAGCTGGGGTTACATACACCGTGCAGCAAGGATTCTTAGAACAGTCTAATGTAAATGCAGTTCAAACGATGACACAAATGATGGAATCGTACCGTTCATTTGAAATGAACCAACGTGTTTTAAAAGCATATGACGAAAGTTTAGGAAAAGCAGTCACTGAAATTGGTCGTATTGGGTAAATGACAAAGTATAAAGGAGGGGAACGTCTTGTCTAGAACAATGATTCAAGCTGCAGTTACAATGAATCAACTCCAACAAAAGATGGACTTAATTGGTAATAATTTGGCCAACAGTCAAACCACAGGATATAAAGCTAGAAACGCAGATTTTTCTTCCCTATTATTTCAACAAATCAATAACATGACCGACCCTGCCAATGCACAAGGTCGTTTAACGCCTGATGGTGTACGCGTCGGTTCCGGAGCAAAGCTCGGTTCAATTAACGTTGACCTGTCACTAGGTACTTTGAAAGAAACTGGACGCGCTCTTGATGTTGCACTCATGCAACCAAACCATTTATTCCAAATTTCAGTAACGGAAAATAATATGACCGAAACTCGCTATACAAGAGACGGATCCTTTTATTTAAGCCCACTTGCAAATAATCAAGTGATGCTAACAACCAAAGACGGTGACCCTGTTTTAGGAGTGAATGGCCCAATTACTTTTGCGGATGGCTTTAACGATCTTCAGGTTGCTGAAAATGGCCAAGTTACCGTAAGACGTGGAACTAACACAGAAGTTGTTGGTCAATTAACGGTAGTAGAAGCAGTTCGACCACGATTACTAGAAGCAACTGGAAACAACAACTTCCGCCTACCCAACTTAGCTGAACTAGGATTTAACCAAGCAGAGGTTATTCAAGGAGTACCAGCCTCTGTTAAAAGTGGCACATTGGAAATGTCCAACGTAAATTTGGCGAAGGAATTAACCGATTTAATCACATCCCAACGTACCTACCAATTTAATGCACGGACCATTTCCATGGGTGATCAAATGATCGGATTAGTAAATCAATTACGCTCTTAATTGGAAAAAAGATGATTGACTCACCTACTGACAATAACTTATAGTATAAAAGAGAGTATTGTACGGATTTTGGTCTAGCTCTACTGGGCTTTGCTATGATTTGTTACGTAGGAAGATATAATGTAATCTAGAAATAGGTGAACTAAGTTATGTCCACAACAGAACAAGTTGGAAAAACTAAGGAAGAAACTCAAGAAACACCAACAAAAAGTGCACCAATTGAGGTAGAGGCTGCTCCACCCAAGCGTGTACCAATTGAAGGTGTGAAAGAAGAACCAAAACCTGCCGCTGAACCAAAAGTAGAGGAGGGTGCTTCTGAAAAGAATACTTCCTTAGAACAAGAGAAAAAAGAGCAGAGAAGACGTAGATCTGCAAGTGCAGAAGTCGAAATGACCGAAACACAACAGCAAATGAGAAAAGAACAAAAGAAGAAGCAAAAAGCAGAAAAGAAACAACAAAAAATACAGAAACGAAATAATAAAAAGCCAAGACTTCGTATTTTCCCTATTTGGCTTAGACTTATTATTGTAGTAGCTCTATGTGTTGCTGCTTTAGGTGTTGGCTTAATGTTCGGTTATGGTGGACTAGGCGACGGTGAACCAAGAGATGCATTAGAATGGGAAACTTGGCAACATATCATTGATATTGTATATAAGGAAAGATAATAAGGACCTGTACTCGTATTGGAGTGCAGGTTTTTGCAATTTACAGTTCCTTTCAAAAAAATTAGTAGTAAATACTAATACCAAACCCTAATTCTCTGTTATAATGAGAAAAAAGTATACATAAAGGAGAGTTTTTACATTGGATATAAATGAAATCAAAAACACAATTCCCCACCGTTATCCATTTTTGTTAGTGGACAAGGTGTTAGAGATGGATGAAGGTCAACGCGTTGTGGGCCTTAAGAATGTTTCTGCAAATGAACCATTTTTCCAAGGACATTTCCCGGATTATCCAGTAATGCCTGGTGTGCTAATTGTGGAGGCGTTAGCTCAAACTGGAGCCATTGCCATGTTAGGAAAAGAAGAAAACCGTGGCAAAATCGGATTCTTAGCCGGTATTGATAAATGTCGATTTAAGCGCCAGGTAAAACCAGGCGACCAACTACGATTAGAAGTTGAAATCATCCGCGTAAAAGGCCCTGTTGGAAAAGGAAAAGGTATCGCAACTGTTGATGGTGAACTAGCTTGTGAAGCGGAGATTACTTTTGCAATTAAATAATGAATGAGGAAATGCTGCCACGATAGAGTGTGGCGGCATTTTTTTTGTTTTATAGGGTTGGATGGGTGTTGTACAATTTCGTGGGATTTGGGTAAAAGGTTACGGTTATTGGTCAGATGTAGTATGTGATGGGTAACAATGAATGGTGAAATGGGCACATGATTTAAAATAAATGTCCAAGCTAGCAAGAACCGGGCACATGCCCTAAATTTCAGGTAACATTTATCCATAAACCGGGCATATGCCCAATAATTTCAAGCACATAATTCCTCAAAACAATCCCTAAATTAATCTCCCAAATTCTAAATTTCCCCTAAATCTATTCCAAATACATTATTTTTCTGTAAAAAATCCGTATCAGTATGAGGAAATCGGGTTAAACTATTCGCGATAAGTTATTATTACAAGGAGGAAATGTCATATGACTAAGAAATGGCTTATAAAATTAGGTGCGCCTGTATTGGCATTATCGCTTATGGCAGCATGTGGTAACGATGATACGGAAGATCCTATCGAAGATCCTGCCGGTGACGAGGCTCCATTAAATCAAGAAGATGATAATGGTAACGATAACAATCTTGAAAATGGTGGTACGGATGACGGCGGCATGAATAATGGCACGGACGGTACCAATGGTATGAATGGTACTGACGGAACTAACGGTGACGACGGCCTTCTAGAAGATAATGAAGGTAGTGAAGATGGTAATAACTTAGGTGATGATAGCGATAATCACGGCGGCGAAGAAGTAGGTCCTAATGACGAAAATAAAAAAGACGACGAAAATCAATAATTGTGCAATAAATAAATCCCCTGGCGAAACGTCGCTCGGGGATTATTTATTGGCAAGAAGTAGATTATTTGTCTGCATATGTACGTACTTACAATTTAATGTCAACACTTTTCCCAAGTGTAGGATGTGGAGCTTCAGGAACCGATTTACTCAACATCTCAGTAAGCTGATTTCCTTGTTGATGCATGAGATTTTTTATATTCGACATGATTGCCAAACTAGCGTCAGAACGAACTTGGCTATTTGCCATGACAACTGAAAGTGCTGCAATATCCATTTGAAAACCTCCTCGTATCCGTTAATCCTATTGTAGCATAACAACGAACTGGTACCTATAATTTTCTGAAATGCTATTCCCTCCGAAAGAGAATAGGAATCCAATTAGTAGCAAAAATTAGACTGAATGGGAGAAATATGATTAAATTTTCTTATGTGTTAAGAAAAGTAAAGGTATGGTGATGGCATTTTGGACATCCCACTGGTATCCATCAGTATTGTTCTCATATTAATTATTGCAAACGGTGTTTTTGCCATGACGGAAATTGCAATCGTAACATCTAGAAAAGCAAGGCTAGAAAAATTAGCCGAGGATGGAGATAAAAGAGCAACATTCGCACTTAAACTTGCAGAAGAGCCCAATCAATTATTATCAACAATCCAAATCGGAATTACCTTAATTGGTGTGGTTACAGGTGCGTTTGGTGGGGCAGCAATTGCTAGCCAATTAGCGCCACATATTGCAAAAATTGAAGCACTTGCGCCATTTAGTTCGCAAATTAGTATGTTTATCGTTATTGCGATAACCACATATCTATCGTTAATTATTGGTGAATTAGTGCCAAAACGAATCGGGATGAACAATCCTGAAAAAACAGCACTTACCGTGGCAAAGCCGATGTACTATTTTTCAAAAATAGGTAAGCCACTTATTTCGTTATTAAGTAAATCAACCGAATTAGTACTGAAAATATTCGGTATTAAACAAAATAATGAACCAAACGTCACAGAAGAAGAAATCACCCAGTTAATTGAACAAGGTGTATACAGCGGCGTAGTGGAAGAAATTGAGCACGAAATGGTGGAGCAAATCTTCTACATGGGTGACCAACGCTTAGGCGATATCCTAACTCCGAGAACTTATCTAGAGTGGATTGACCTGGAAGATACTCTGGAAGAAAACCTAGAAATCATGAGTTCAAGTAATCATTCAGCATTTCCAGTTGGAGAAGGAAGTCTCGATAATTTCCGAGGTATCATTTACACGAAAAATGTCTTCACTGAATTAATTAAAAGAAAAGACTTCAAATTAGATGAATTGGTAGAAAAAGCCCTTGTTCTTCCGGAAACCATGATGGCATTTCAAGCCTTGGAAAAAATCAAAGTCTCCGGTAAACATCAGGCAGTTGTCATTGATGAATACGGGGGAATTGAAGGTTTTGTAACCCTACATGACTTTATCGAAAGTATTGTCGGTGATATGCCAGACTTAGAGGACATCGATCCTAAAATTATTAAACGCGACGAAGTATCTTGGTTAGCTGACGGATTAATTTCACTGGAAACATTCAAGCGTTACTTTGATATTGATGAATTGGAAGAACTACGAAGTGAATCACACACCCTTGGAGGCTACATTACTACTTATATCGGTGATATACCAAAAGTAACTGATTCAATCCAAGTAGAAGATTTCAATCTGGAAGTGGTGGATATGGATCGTGCACGCGTGGATAAAGTGATGATAACTCGGATAAAACAATTAGAATCTGAGGATGAATAGATGAATTGGAGAGAGATTGGAGCCGTTTTGTTAGAGAGAGCGTCTACAATCTCTCTTTATTTTTGTTGTGGTGGCTGGATGTTTTTGTCATGCGACTGAAAGCCCTGGTCATGTGCCTAATCGAGGGAATGTTGCGCTCAAAAACTTTGACGAAGAGCCCGACTTAATAGAGGATGAGCCCGAACCACGAGGGGTTGTGCCCAACTTCGGCGAGCATCTGCCCTAAAACCCAAGCCATGCGCCTAACCCCCCTAGAAGATGGGCTAAACCCCATAATCATCCCCCCTAATCCCTACAACTGCGTCCGCCGTCTCTTTCCAGCTGTCTTCAACATAATCTGATTCAACACTTCTGAGAACATCAGGCCCATTGCAATGCCACCCGCTAGCAGCATGACCTTAGCTGAGTACTGGACAGCATTTAAATAGTCATTTTGTACAAAGCTGCGCATGGCGTTATATGCCATTCCCCCTGGTACGAGAGGGATGATGCCGGATACGTTGAAGATAATGATTGGTGTTTTATACATTTTGGAAAAGAAGCGGCTGATCATCGCAACTAGAATTGCTCCGACTATGGTAGCTGGTACAGCATCCACTCCATTTTCAACCAACAAATAATAAACAATCCAACCAGCCATCCCGTTAAAGCCACATTGAAGTAATACTTTCTTTGGTGCATTAAACAAAATGCCAAACCCTGCTGAAGAAATAAAGCTCGTGATAAGCTGGGCTAATATTGCCATTCCAATAACCTCCGATTCATTTACATGCTACCTATTGTAAACCAACCAGACCACGCCTGCAATTCATGACATAAGCGTCCTATTACTCAATAATGTTGGACTATTATGTGTAAATATCATCCAAAACACAGGAAATTTTGACAAAATTTATCGTATTTTGTTCTTCAATAACCGAAATGACTAAAGAATATTAAGAAAACTGTTTGAAATATGGGACCTTTATACTATAATTTAGATTAGAAAGAGAGTAGTTGCTGTTTATTTTAGTTAAAGGAGAGCGATTATGGCTATGAAAGATTCGACACAATCCGACACCTTACGATTGTTATTTCAAAATAATATAACCGATACAACCATTAGTCGAGACGCTCATACAGATAAACTATTACATCACTATGCTTCATTGGGAAATAATTCTCCTAATGTAATTATGATATTCTCTTCAGATGGGGAAATACGTTCTAGAAATGATAATGAGACGACTCCATACAAGAACATAGTGAATATGGTCGACTTTAAGCGAATCTTACTGAAAAAGTCTTATCAGGAACTAGAGACTGCTTTCCAAGGTGCTCGAGGTGGTAATGCAGTACAGTGTGAAGTTGAAATAAAGCGTAAAAAACAGTTTTATGAGATTTTGATGGTTCCCATACAAAGCCAAGGGGTAGATGTAGAGGGAATTGGGCTAATCATCAAGGATATTACCATACGTAAACGACATCATATGGATATAGAAAATGAAAATAAAGGCTTTAAACTAATCTTTGATCATTTACATATTGGGGTTTGGGTAAGTGAATTTAAGACTGGGAAATTAGTCTATGCATCTAAAGGGCTGACAAATCTTTATAACTATCCAATTGAATCCTTTAATCAAGACAAATTAGATATTCGGTCTGTGATCCAGAAATATGTTCATCAGGATGATAAGGAATATGTTCGACAAACAGCGATTGAAGTACTAGCAAATGGTGAGTCTGTCAACATGCGCTACCGAATCACTCATCAGGATGGAACGGAAAAGTGGTTGACGTGTAATACTGCTCCTTACTATGATGACAATGGGAAGATAACGCATATTTTTGGGATGCAAACCGATATTACAGATGAAGTAAAAACTCAGGAACAACTTACATTCACAGCGAATCACGACTTATTGACAACACTTCCGAATCAAAGAAGTCTTGATGAGAAACTAGATAGTTTATTTCTGGAGGAAAAGCCGTTTGCATTTGCATTTTTAAACTTAGATCGATTTTCTCAAATAAATGGATCACTTGGTTATCATGTTGGGGACAAAGTGTTAAAAACAATCGCCAACAGGCTATTATTAATCCTTCCGGAGAGTAGCTTCGTTGCACGTTTAAAGAGCAATGATTTTATCATTCTTTTTGAGGATTATTCGTCAAATGAAATTCTTGTTTCGTTAATTGAAAATCTAATCCAGGATATTAAGCAACCAATCACGATCGATGAATACGAAATCAATATGACCTCAAGCATTGGCGTAAGCTTTTATCCGGAAGATGGAGACTCCGGTAAAACCTTAATGGAAAAAGCTCATTCAGCACTGGCATACTCCAAGAAAAGCGGAAGAAATACATTCCGTTTATACTCTTATTCAAAGGATACAGCATTCCAACGTAAACTTAGACTAGAAAATGAGATGCTGGAAGCAATGGAAAGAGAAGATTTTGAACTGTATTATCAGCCATTGGTGGAAACACAAACTGGCGAGATCATGGGGGCGGAGGCATTAATTCGCTGGAATCATAAAGAATGGGGCTTGATTTCCCCAGGTGAATTCATCCCGATCGCTGAAGAAAACCACCTAATTAACGACATCAGTGATTGGGTTATTAAAAAAGCATGTGCCCAAATTAGAGAGTGGAAGAATAAAGGATTACAACTTATCCCGGTTTCTGTCAATATCTCTCCAATTCGCCTCATGAAGAAGGGGTTTACTGAATATGTGAAGAGCCAGCTGGAAGCATACGAAGTGCCAACTGCCTACCTTGGTGTGGAAATCACTGAGGGTTCACTATTGAAAAACGAAAAAGGTGTTATCGACACACTTGCTCAGCTAAAAGAACTTGGGGTACGAGTTGCAATCGATGACTTTGGCACTGGTTTTGCATCATTAAACTACCTACGAGAGTATCAAGCGGACACCTTAAAAATTGACCAAGTATTTATTCAAAGCCGTGACGGTCAAGTTGAAAAGGATAATATCATTGTTGGCTCTGTGATGGAAATGGCAAAAGGCCTGAAGATGAAGATCATCGCAGAAGGTGTAGAGGAGTACGGACAATATCGCTTCTTGAAAAATCGCCACTGTGATCTCATTCAGGGATATCTATTTTCAAGACCAGTTCCGGTAGCGGATTTTGAGCAAATATTGGTAAAAGGTGTATTAGAGCCAGATCCGGAGAAGGTGGAGAAGGATCGGTTTAGGAAAGGAAAATCAACTAATAAGGAGAACGATTTGCCGTAGTAGTGCAAATCGTTCTTTTTACATATTTTAATAGAAGAGTATGAACCAATTCAGAGATGCCTAGCTCCTGGCACCTGTACTTCTTCTTAGTGAAACAACTAACAAAAATAATCCATTTATAACTAACATTATGATTAAAACAATAATCGTAAAAGCTAGGTCCGGTGCAAAGACATGAATGGCATGCCATGGGGAACTAGTACTAAAGGTTAGTAGTGGAATAATGGCAACTGCTACGACCAACTGTAAGAAACCAATTATTCCCCAAATCTTTTTCCGTTTTACTACTTTTCTCTTTTTAACGAGTAAGATAAATAATACTCCCAAAAGCAGGATTACTCCCAGTATGATAAGTTGAACGGTGGGGGTGTTTTTAGATATTTCAACGGCTTCATCCTCATTCACGATGTTTATGATTCCTTGCTTAAGCTGTACTAGACCAATTTCTTCAAGTATGTGATTTTTATTCGTTAGAATGATGCCGCCCCAATCCGATTCTGGAAAATAAAAGAACTCAGAGTGGGAATCCGCAGTCGATCCAGAATGCCAAATCATCTCATCTTTTGTTCCAGGAGAGGTAATACGTAATCCTAAACCATAGAACCTGTCTGTACCGGTCTCTGTTACGGGAGTTTGATAGAGTTCCCAATTTTCCTCGGAAAGAAGTCCTTCATTTGAACGGATAAATTCTAAGTACGCAAGCATGTCTTGTGTATTTGCAGTTATGTATCCATAAGGAACTCCACCGTTATCATAGGTTATACTACTTTTAACCGGGAATCCAAACCAGGATTGATAGCCCAATTGATAACCCTTTTTTACCGCGCTTTCATAGTCACTAGCAGCGTGCTCCATTCCTAGCGGTAAAAATATATGCTCCTCCATAAATTCGGTAAATACTTGACCGGAAACCTCTTCAATGAGTGCACCAAGAATGATGAAATTAGCATTACTATACTGATGTATCTCGCCAGGTTTTGCGCTAAGTTTCGCATCAGTTAGGCTTTTTGCCGTATGCTGAATAGCGGACATACTCTTGGATTCATGGTCAGAGATGGCTAGACCAGTATAAGGACTAAATCCACTTGTTTGACTAAGAAGGTGTTTAATCGTAATTTGAGAAGCGGCTTGGTCGTCTGGAAGTGTAAACCAGGATAGATGAGTCTGGACAGGATCTTCTAGGTTTATTTTTCCTTCATCTATTAGTTTCACAATCGCAAGGGCTGTAAGGGATTTACTAATCGAGCCAAGTGTAAAAGGAGTTTCTAATGTAATAGGCTCCTCCGATTCACCTGTTACACCCCATGTGTTGGAGTAAAAGACTTTTCCATCCCTAACAAGAGCAACAGCTGCACCGGGAACTCGATATTCTTCTAAGTATTCTTCTATATTAGAATCTAAATCGTCTTTCATCGATTCATCCAATGCAACTGCTGAAGAAACTGGTATTAAAACTATCAAAAGAGTTATTAATATTACTGAAATTCTAGTTTTCAACCTTCTTCACTCCTATTTATGTAGTGATTTTCTAGTATAATAGATTGCTAGAATGGTCAAGATTACTGAAATGGTAATGCTAATCAATATCAATAAACCATTCCACCAAGTATTACTGGATATGTTATAGAAGAGATTATATTGAAGTGTCGGATCCCTCTCTTGACTAAATGAGTCTGTAAGAAAAAGAGAAAAACAAAGCTGTGAGATGATGTAAGTAGCAACAAATGTCAGAAAGCCAATCACAGTTAAACGAACCGATTTGGGTTTTGTTTGTTTAGTATTGGATTGTATGTTAATTCCGTTGATTTCCAAAAAGTCCTGTACAAACGTGGATGGATCACCTAATCGGTAAATACTATCATCCCCATGTTCATGGGCTTCTTGGAAATGTTCTAGTAGCTGTTCTTTCACTATAGCGCGTTCCTTTGAACCTACCCGAAGCTCCTCTAACTCCGCTAATACCTCCTGTAAAAATTGTTGTTCTTCCATCGTAAGCTGAACATTCATTTCAGTAAATCTCCTTCCGTTCCACTGGCCAATAACGATTTAATATCATGCTGTAGCTCCAGCCATTCTTTAATCTTGAGTTGTAAACGAAGTCTTCCTTTTTCGTTAATTTCATAGTAGACCCTAACCTTACCGCTATCCGTCATTTCACGATAAGTATCAACCCATTCCTGATCCTTTAATTTAGTTAGAATGGGATAAATGCTTCCGACTCCTTTCAGTTTTAGATGATGCTTTTCCAACTCCTTCATAATTTCGTACCCATAACTTTTTCCATTCGATAAAATTGATAAGACACACATTTCTAAATGACCTTTTATTAAACTTGTTTTATCCATGGCATAAGATTATCAGAAGTATATACTTGAATCAAGTATATACTGGAATTATTCACATAGAATTTACAATTATAGTGTAATTTAGCAAAAGAAAAAGATTCGTTATGTCTGCATAACGAATCTAAGTAATCATTTATAAATTCCTCAATGAACACTTCGTGAAAATATAACTATTGTACAATATCCAATTTCCTTTCTCTTCTCCAAACAAAAAACATAAATACGGTACCCACAAAAACTAGAACCATATGACATGTCGGAACAAACCATTGTGGAAAACTAGACAGGACCGTAATACCATTCACTAACATGGAAAGGGCATAGATGATCAAACCGATAACAATCGGAATTTGAACACCAACTAAGGCTACAAAGTTAGGCATAATATTGGAAAATGCCATAGCCAGTACAGAAAAAACAATTCCCAATATGTAAATTGCAGCAACAGTTATCATAATGTATTGGAAGAATGTAATATCATACCAATGAAATCCTCCGATAAAGGAATTAATCGGGACATCAAAGAACATTTCCGTATCATTTAACGAATAAATACTAAAGTAAACAGCTAATAGCGCTGTTACTACTATTAAAGTTGAAACCAATCCCGCAATTACCTTTTTCTTAAATACATTTCTCCCTACCCTTGAAGAATATTGCAGATCAATTAACCGCAAAGAACGATCTTTTAGAAAAATCGGTGAAGCGACCAATACAACGCTAATGATAATTGCAATTGCTACATTTTTAATAAATTCTTGGAAGTTATAAAACGCTCCCTCAGGATAAATATAATAGTTACCGGTTGCACTAATACTCGCTAAAACTTCTTTCTGTTTCGTATTAGCTCTTTCCATTTCATTGGCCATGATCATACCATGTTCATCATGAAATTCTAATAATGATTCACGTGCTTGAAGCTCCCAAAAAATATCGATATATTCTTCAAATATTACTTTGTTGCGTACTTCAGCTTGTGCCTGGTTTTCAAAATCAATTTCTTTAAACTCTTGATAAGAACCAATTTCTGCTTCTTTAAAGTCTTGTCTTGATTGAATATATTCATCGGCATCTTTTACTCGCTCTTTATATGTCTTTTCAAAGTCCATCATCTCCTCCTCATTTAAAGAAGTCCCGTATTTCTCGACCATTTCCACACCAATTCGATAGGAATCTAATGCTGGCCTTCCATTAGGGAAATAATCAATATGAAAACTGATGAACCAAAAGTACAATATTACATTTACAATTACTAACATCAAGGCGATTTTCCAGTTTAAGATTTTTTTGATTTCATGTAAGATGATTCGCATATACACTTCCCCTTAGACAATTTCCCGTTTTTTGAAATGCTTGATAACCAAAATAATGAAGACCGTAATGAAAACCATCCAGACCAATACCGTAATCCATTCGTAGTATTTAAAGATGAGTAATCCTTTGCTTGCCATAAACCACTGATGAGGATTTAAGGCGAGACTAGATAGATTGAATCCTGCAGCAAACAAAAGGTTAGAGGATTTCGGCATGAATCCCTGCAATAAGAATAGAATGGCAAAAATCGCCGCAAATACAAAGAATGTAAAATAACTATTTTTAATCAGTACCGAAATAACGAATGTCGCCCCTGCAAAAAGAAGCATACAAGCATAAAACAGTGCGATAGACCAAATTAAAAAGGTTAATAGAGACATGTCCCACCATGACACGTAAGGAAACTGATACTCCCAGTTAAATGCACTACTAATAGAACTGCCCCACAAATGGCTATAATCATACACTATAAAATATATGAATAAAGAAGAACCCAACAAAAACACAGAAAGGAATGTGGAGACAATTAAGGAAGCTGACAATTTATCCCCCATCAATCGCCGTCCTCTTTTCGTTGCAAAGGTGACAAGTTGTGTCCTGTTTTCAAACTCGTAGTTGGTAATTAAAGCGGTTGAAAGGACTATTAGAATAATAGATTCTAATATAATGGATAGGAACAAGCTTTTAAATAATAGGCTATGCATAAAATACATCTTTCCAGCAAAAAACCATTCTTTATGTTCAGCATTTGCCTTCATTTGCTCAAACCGATCCTCAAACACCTCAAACTGCTTTCTAAGGGTATCTGCAGCTGACCCAGTCAATCCATAGCTACGAATACCGTCTTCTCCCAATGTCGCTATATCGATTTTATTGTAAGAATCATCTATCCCTTTTGCCGTACCCAAATACATTTCCTTTACATACAAATCATAAAAAGAATTTAATTGTTCTTCCGTGTATGTTTCCTGATCCTCAAAGCGTAAATTAGTGAAAAATTCTCCTGAACTCGTAAACGTTTGTCCGACTTTTTCAGAAGTAATTTCATTTAAATAAGAAAGATCTTCCTGCATATCGTTTTCTAATTTAAGTAGTGATTCATCTGTAATGTCTAATCCATAGTTTTTAGCAATATCATTAGCGATATGTAGTTCTTTTTTAAAATCAGAAGAGTTATAGATTAAGAAAATGTTATAGACGGTAAATAGGACCAGTAAAAATAGAATAATAGGCGATGTTAATGCTTTTTTACTTTCGTATAATGAGATACGCATGGCCATCACACATCCAACGAGAGGTCATCTCGATATTCAAATAGGAAGACATCTTCAAGATGAGGACTCTTTAATGTCCATTCTGGTTCAGGACTCCCTTTGTGAACGAATCGTACAAGCATACTTCCTCGTTCTTGTTTCTCTGAAAGTAGCACATGATTCTTTCTAAATGATTCCAGTTCTTCATTAGCAATGGACGTTTCGTAGATAGAACCTTCAAGCGTGTGACAAATATTTTCGACAGAATCCATATACAAAAGCTCTTGATTCTTTATCATGACCACTTCATTAGCAATGGACTCGATATCTGAGACAATATGTGTGGAAATTATGATCAATCGTTCCCGAGATAATTCGGTTAATAACTGACGAAAACGTGCCCGCTCTTTTGGATCCAGTCCAGCAGTTGGTTCATCTAATATTAATATTTTGGGATCATTTAACAGAGCCTGTGCTATACCAACACGTTGAATCATTCCTCCAGAAAACTTCCGCATCTTCTTGTTGGCAACATCGGACAATGCTACTTTTTTTAGAAGTTCAGTGATTCTGTCATGTGCAACCTTTTTGTCTATTCCTTTAAGTGCGGCTAGATACATCAAATACTTCTTCGGTGTGTAATGCTTGTAATAGCCAAATTGCTGGGGGAGATACCCAAGAATATCGCGATACTCCTCATCAAAATTAGTAATATTTGTTCCGTTATATAAGATTTCTCCTTTACTTGGTGAAATAAGTGTGACAAGCATCTTGATTAATGTTGTTTTACCAGCACCATTAGGAGCAAGTAGACCGTAAACACCGGCACTGAATTCAAGATTAATATCCTTTAAAGCTGTGAAATTACCGTAGTTCTTACTTACATCCTGTATGACCAACATATTATCGAACTCCTTCTACTGGTTTTAAATACACCAATTTTCTTAAAAAATTGAAATAAATAGCAACACTCAAGCCTAAAACAATGGCATATACAATGATTGGCACATTTATTAACATATCAAGATAGAATTCATGGCTCACATAGCTTAAACCAATGTTTACAGCAATCCATCCACAAATGACTAAGGCAATAATCAATCTCGATTGCCGTTTCATATAGGCATACAAGAAAATAATAGAAAAAAGAAACAGAGATGAAATCGAAATCATCAAAGCTCTGAAAAGATGAATTCCATCAATTATCAAGAAAATAGAAAGTACACTGAGAATATTGACCACGATAGCAATGATGCTAAACACTAACATGCGAAAAGCAGCAACTTGGTAGAGATTATACTTACATACCATCTCCACTTCATAGGTAGCAGCTTGGATTCGACTTACCAATTGATAAATAGAAAGCACCATAAATAACAGAGGAGATAGTAAAAATGTGATCATGTAAAAGTCTCTAATCAGATAATTATTACTCTCCACTAAATTGAATGGCAGAACAATCAAGAGACATAATACGGAAAAAATAATAAGGAACTCTTCCCAACGGTTTGGTAACAGATTGCGTAAACCAATTTGTTTGTATAACCGCTTTAAATACGCATAGAACGACTCTTTAGGCTTTAATCCGTTAGCAACTATGGTAGTAATTTCGGATTGAATCAGGTCTTCACTAGGCAGTTGAATATGAAATTTTTCCTTACTCATCACGATGCACCTTCATTTCCTTTTTAATTAACTTTAATGATGCATAATACCTTGTTTTAACTGTCGATAACGGGATTTGTTCCATCTCCGCTATTTCATTGAAACGATAGTCCCCAAATAACTTTAGACGAATGACCTTTTGGTAGCTTGCTTCTAGTGTGTTGATAATCGAAGTGATTTTTTCTATATCTTCCTTATATTCAAGGGAAAGCATCATATCTTCTTGATCACTCAACTTAATTTCCTCAATGGTTTCGGATAGTCGCCTCATTTTGTATTGTTTAGAACGATAGAAATCCACCACTCGATTGGAAGCGATTTGATAAAGCCATGTCCGGAACGTTGCATTCCGTCCTTCAAAATGGCGAATGGACCTCAGCACGCTAATAAAGATTTCTTGTGTTAAATCAAGTGATAGTTCGGTATCTGTCGTTTGTTTGTATACAAATCCATAGATTTCTTTGTAGTATTTGGAAATCAATTGATTAGCAGCATCCGAACTTGCATTTCTCTTAATCTCTCTAATCCACTTTTTCTCTAAATCCATTTCTCACCACGTAATCCTCTCCATGCCCCTCTATCCTTATAGTCGAAAAAGGGTGGATAAAAGTTTTATGTAAATCTATTTTTTTCAAAAATAGAATGGCCTGCCCTCATAAATTTGAGGACAGACCATCCAATGAATTTTATACAAAAGCAAGCACCACAGCAATTCCAGCACCAATCGCCGAAGCCGTCAGCAATGCTTCGACTCCTTTTGATAACCCTGCAACCAAATGCCCGGCTAATAAGTCGCGGACAGCATTCGTAATATGCAGTCCCGGTACGAGGGGCATAACCGCACCTATGATAATCTTATCCAGCTCAACACCTAAACCAGTATGGATAAAGAAGACTGCTAGAAGGCCGATAAAGAAGGCAGCTACAAACTCAGAGATGAAGCGGATCTCCACCAGCTTATCAAACCACAAAAATCCAATAAACCCAATCCCACCAGCAATAGCCGATGGAAGAAAATCAGCCCATATCCCACCAAACATAATGGTGAAACATCCACTCGCAAGCGCAGCAATGAAAACCATGAGTTTGTTGGAATACAAGGATTTCTGTTTCTCCAATTCCTTTAATGCATGATACGCATCTTCCATATTCAATTCCCCAGCAGCAATCCTCCGAGAAACACTATTAACCTCAGCAATCTTATTTAAATCCGTCGTCCGTTTCACAATCCGCATCATATTAGCCGGCTCAGCCTGGTCAATAGAAAAGTAAATCCCAGTCGGTGTCGCATAGCTCTGGGGATTCTCCACGCCAAAAGCCCGTGCAATACGGTTCATTGTATCCTCCACCCGATACGTCTCCGCACTACTCTCTAACATGATTTTCCCAGTCAGCAAGCAAAGTTTTGTAATGTACTCATGTCTTTCCAAATTATATCAACCCCGAACTGTATTGTCTTTTCCTATTATAGTAGGGAATGGGGAGAGATGGAAGTTTTTGTGTTGGATTGGGGGGGAAGTGGCAGAACTAAGTAATCATGACACCTGTAAGCTGGAGCATGAACCCATTCCGAGCAATCATCCACCCAACAATCTAAAGCATGCACCCAACCCGTTTCCCAAAATTTTAATCCCTATCCAGGTAAAAAACAGGTATAATAGTCCTCGAGAGGTGAAAGAGGCAGTATGAAAATTATTAAATATTTTCTGATCATCATCATTATTCTAGGTGGTCTTGGTTATGGGCTTTACCATTTTGGAACAAAAATTGCTTCAGAAAAATTAATGGAAGCACTTATGGCTGAATTAGAGAATAGTGGGGAAATGGAAAACATCAAACGAGCAATTGAAAGTGACCCCGAACTGCGGGCTTTTATTAATGATGCACAATCAGCAGATGCAAGCACATTGCCATTTACCACAAAAGAAGAAGCAACAAGAGTAATCGTGAAAAAATTTGGCATCTCAGGAATAAAAGACATACAAACTAAGGTTCAAGAAGGGCGAGTTTCCAAAGAGGAGATCCTTCAAAATATTGAAGAAAAATTAACCGAAGAAGAAATAACTGCACTGAAAGTAATAGCTTATAAGGAAATTTATAATAAATAAATGCAAATGGAAGCTCTCTAATTGAATAGTGAGCTTTTTATTCTGTAAACAATGGAAAGTGATACGTTGTTTATGATGAATGATCTGACCGGGAATAGAAACCATAATTCCCTCTAGCCAGAGCATGCGCCAGAACCGAGTAACCAAGTGCCTCTCCAACAAAAGCATGAGCCCAAACCCAACAACCATGCTCCCTTCCAAAGAGAGCATGAGTCCAACCCAGCAACTAACCACCCTAACACCACCAAAAGTTAACCAACCACCACCTAACCATAACAAAAAACCTCCCCACTACAGGAAGGCTTCAACTCTAAGGCAACAACATAATTAAACAAACCAACGAAATAAAAGGAATAGCATTGGCCATTGCCATCCCAATAAAGGAAAAGGTGTTAACAACTTGTTTTGCTTCTTCTGGTACTCCTACTGACTTTTGTAGGAAGATGAAAAATGGTGAAAACACAAGTGATAGGATCACGATTTGGCCAGGTATGTACAATTCTTCCATGGTGGAAACGGCTGTTAGGTCCATCATACCTAAGACTATTAGGATGATAGGGATTACTTCTGCGATCGCAACCCCGATGAAAAATTTGGTTTGAACTTTACCGATTTCCGCGGGATTCTCTTTGATTTTTTCAATGTTAACTTTAAAGAGTAATAGAATTGGAATGACTGCTAGTAGGGATGCAAATGCGAAATAGTAAGGACTGCTCATGGAAAATCACCTCATTCTGAAAATTTTAAATTGCTCATGGGTATCTTAGCATAAGTAGCCCCTCTACTCAACTCTCAAAAAAGCCCCTTAATAGAAGAAAAACATCTTTGGATAACAGACTCTAGGTATTTTTCTAGTACTATATTTCAACAAAAAATAGGTAAATATACCCGTAATCTTATGCGGTATATCACAGAAAATTTGCAAACTTTAGCGAAATCGCAGGAATCTATAATTATAATGTACTACGACCTTTGTATCTTGTCTAAGTTTTAGGAATTATCTATCATTATAATAATCTAAGTTTTTAGTCTAATAGATTAATAGAGACTAAAGACTTAAATAATCTAGTCAAACTTACAGAGGAGGAAGAAAATGCGCAAGATGTTGAAGAGGACTTCGGTATTATCTTTAATTTTTCTATTAGCGTTTAGTACCTTTGCGTATGCTGCACCGGGAAATATTGTCGTTAATAGAACCAATCTGAAGAAAGAAACCCTTTCGGAAGAAGAAATTAAAGCATATGATGTAGATGAAGTAGTACGTGTCACGGTTGAAATAGACGGTGATGCCCCAATCGAAAAAGCAACAGAAAAAGGGGTTAAGTTTGGCGACTTAAGTGTTACGGAGAAAAAGAAGCTTCTAAATGAAGCAAAAGCAAAGAAAAATGCTGCAAAAAAGGCGATGAAGGATAAGAATATTAATGCGAAGTACCTTCAAGAATTTGATGCAGTTATGAATGGATTTAGTGCGGAAGTTAAATATGGTGATATTGAAAAAATCGAAAAGCTTCCTAACGTTAAAAACGTAGTGATTTCTACATTATATGAAAAGCCAATTGTTGAACCAGACATGGCTTACTCAAAGGATTTAGTTCAGGCACAACTTGCTTGGAACGAATATGGCTATAAAGGTGAAGGGATGGTCATTGGGGTTATTGACTCTGGTGTTGATCATAATCACCAGGATCTCGTTGTTTCAGAGGAAACCGAGGTTGCTTTAACAGAAGCGGAAGTAAATTCTGTGATTGGTTCTGAAGGGCTTCCTGGGGTGTATTATACAGAAAAGGTTCCTTATGGATACAATTATTTTGACCAAAACCATGAGTATACAGACTTTAACGATAGCTCAGGCGCACACGGAATGCACGTAGCAGGTACAGTTGGTGCAAATGGTGATGTAGCTAATGGTGGAATTACTGGTATTGCTCCAGAGGCACAAATTTTAAACTTAAAAGTATTTAGTAACGATCCAGCATTTGGTGGTACATACAGTGATATCTATGTGGCGGCAATTGATGACGCCATTAAGCTAGGTGCTGATGTGCTAAATATGAGTCTAGGTGCTCCAGCTGGATTTGTTGATCATGAATCTCCAGATCAAGTAGCAGTTTCTCGTGCTGTGGAGAATGGAATTATGATGGCTATTTCCGCTGGTAACTCAGATATGTTAGGTAGTGGATTCTTCTATCCATACGCATCTAACCCTGATTATGGCGTAGTAGGTTCACCTGGTATTTCTTATGATTCTTTACAAGTAGCATCATTTGAAAACTCGCATGTTTCTGTTGATGAGCTTCAGTATAATATTGATGGTGGGGAAGCGGTCGCAGCTGGATTTATGTCAGCAGGTGCAGTTGCCCCAACAACGGGAACAACGTTTGAATTAGTAGAAGCTGGATTAGGTCATCCAGAGGATTATGAAGGAAAAGAAGTAGAAGGTAAATTTGCTCTCGTTCAACGTGGTGAATTAGATTTCGTAACGAAGGCATTAAACGCACAAGCCGCTGGTGCAAGCGGTGTGATTGTGTATAACAATACAGATGGCATGATTAATATGGCGTCTGATCCTGCAATTGTGATTCCACAATTGTTCTTAGCGAAGACAGATGGTGATGCTCTAGCAGCAGCTCTTTTAGAAGGGCAAGCTACATCGGTAACTTTCACTGGTGGAAAAACAGCAGTTCCAAATGCGGAAGCTGGAAACATGAGTACGTTCACATCTTGGGGTGTAACACAGAACCTTGATTTCAAACCAGAAATTACGGCTCCTGGAGGGCAAATCTACTCTACTATTAATAATGGTGAGTACGGTGTGAAGAGTGGAACTTCTATGGCTGCTCCACACGTAGCTGGTGGTAGTGCGTTAGTAATGGAACGCGTTGATTCTGAATTCGGTTTAGAAGGAAGAGATCGTGTAGAACTTGCTAAGAAACTATTAATGAACACATCTGATCTAGTAGAATTTGATGGTGCTCTTGTATCACCTCGTCGTCAAGGTGCTGGCCTAATGCAACTACATGCTGCACTATCCACTCCAGTCGTTGTGACTGACTCGCAAACAGGTGAAGCAAAAGTAGCATTGAAAGAAGTAAGTGAAAACCAAGTAACATTTGAATTAACAGCTGAAAACTTCACAGATGAAGCGGTAAGCTATGAAGTAAGTGCAAATGCACAAACAGATACGCCAGTAAATGCTGGTGTGACGGTAACAGCGCCAAACCTATTTGGTGCATTAGACATGCCAGGAGTTGCGACTGTTGATGGTGAAGCAGTTAGTACGATTGAAGTACCGGCTAACGGTACCGCTACATTTGAAGTTTCCATTGATGTAAGTGATTGGGATGCAGATCTGAAATCAATCTATACAAACGGATACTGGTTAGAAGGTTATGTTACGTTAACAGACCCAACTGACACAAACCCTGAACTTTCAGTACCATATGTTGGATTTAAAGGTGAGTGGGATGACGCTCCAATTTTTGATACAGAATTATGGAGTGGTACAAGTTTCTATGAAATGACAGGTGTCGTTACGTCTCTTGGAGAGGGAAGTTTTGGGCATATTAGTGAAGATCCATCTAAACTTGCATTCTCTCCAAATGGAGATGGCACACTAGATGATGCAGGGTTAATCCTATCGTTTTTAAGAAACGTAAAGGAAGTTTCATTTAATGTTCTAGATGCAAATGGTAATGTAGTAGAAACCATTGCGACAGAGTCATACCTACGTAAAGACTATTATGACAATGGTCGAGGTACTGCTTACAAGGTTTCGTCTGACTGGATGTGGGATGGAACAATTGATGGTAAGGTAGCACGTGATGGCGAGTACCAGCTTCAAGCTGTAGGGGTAATTGACTATGAAGGTGCAGAAGCACAGTCTATTGAAATTCCTGTATTGGTTGATACACTTGCTCCATCCGTTCGCTCCGTGATTCAACGTGGTAAACGTGAAGCAGTGATTATGGTACGTGATGGACAAGGAAGCGGAATTAAAGAGTTCACAATTGAAGTAAATGGTGAGACTGTAGAAGTTCCAGAAGGTGAAACTACGTATCTATTAAAGAATGTTCACCCAAGTTCAATAGTAGAAGTTACAACCGTTGACTATGCTGGTAACGTTTCTTACTCTGTAGTAATGGGACCACAAGGTAATGGAAACGGTAAGTTTGATAAAATTAGATAATTAAAAAAACAACTCCGCACTACTACTAACAGTGGTGCGGGGACAAAGGGTCAGGAACCTCGTCCCAGTTGGGACAAGGTTCCTGACCCTTTGTCCTAGTAGAAAGAAATTAAAGCAACAAATATCAGTTAATACAATAAAAAATAGTAGAGCACCTCACGAGGTTTGCTCTACTATCTCTATGTAGATAGCCAATATACTACCTACCTCGATCCATAATTTCCTGTAACTCTTCCTTTAATGTATCAAAATCTTTTCCTTCAGTTGAAATACCTAATTCCGCAGCTTTTTCGTTTATCATTTTCTCTAAAACTTCTTGTTGAGTAGCTTGCGGATTCTTTTCATCTAATTCGATTCCATATTCTTTCGCCATGTCTTTCAGCAAGTCATTTCGGTTCCCGAGCTTCATTCGGTAATCGTTTATATCGGTAGCTAATGTGTTTTCTTCCTTGTTGGATTTGAAATCTTCTCCAGTAGCTGCTTTAAATTCATTCATTAACTCTTCCAAACTCTTACCCTCTGTTGAAATTCCTAACTCACTTGCCTTTGCATTGAGTAAGGCATTTCGTAATTCCTCTTGAACGGTTTTTAAATCTTTGCCTTCTAAGGAAATACCATATTCCTCGGCTAAAGATGTAAGTCGATCGTTATTAACGTTAGTATCTCTATCTGCTCGCAACTCACTTGTGGATGTATACGGTTTTTCTTTTGGCGACGTGTTATCTTGTTTTTCTCCTGCAATAACAGGAACAAGTTGCAGTGTACCTATACATAAAGCACCTGCTAGTACAGCTGTTAGTATCTTTTTCTTCATCCTATCCCTCCTAAAAAGTATGTTCTAGTTTCATTATAGTTGTTCTCAATTAAGAATGTTGTCGAACATGGCAAATTTTATTATTAATTTCATGATTTCCTATGTGGTGGTGGATATACGTGTAAGGGAAACATAAATGTACTAGGTTTTGGAAGAAGGAAATCTTGTTTTACAATTACTTCACACTCCCCTAATATCCAGTTAACATTGGAGCTGTATACTGTAAATTGAAGAGGTATAACATGTAGGTAAAGGGAGGAAGAGGATTAAGATGACGATTCGAGGCATTGCCCATCGTGGTTATCCAGTGAACTACCCGGAAAATACATTATCATCCTTTCAGGCAGCGATTGATTTAGGTTTTTCACATATGGAACTTGATGTGCATATGAGTAAGGATGGAATTCCCGTTGTGATGCACGACCATACGATTGACCGTATGACAGATGGAAATGGCGAGATCCGCAAATATACATTGGAGGAATTGAAGCAATTTACAATCGCTCCAAATGAGAAAATCCCTACATTAGAAGAAGCGCTACAATTAGCGATAGACCGCATTATAGTATCTATTGAACTAAAGAACCCAAACCTTTATCCAGGTATTGAACAAAAGGTCTATAAGGTAATCAAAAAACTCAACATGGAAAATCAGATATATGTGATCTCCTTTGATCATGAATCCTTACAAACATTACGAGGCATATCGAATGACATTCAGATTGGTCCACTTGCTAATAGAATTCGTCCGTCACATTATCGGCTCATTTAAAAGTTAAATGCAGAATATTTCGCGGTGAAATATTCTTCCGTGAAGGAGAAGCATATTAGAAAATGTGAGGAATTGGGTGTTCAACTGGTAGTTTGGACAGTAAATACAGTGGAGCAGATGAAAACGATTAAGCAATATCCTTCTATCTTGGTGACAACAGATGAGTTGGAGAGATACAAGGCAGTATTTTCTTAATAGAGAGGATTGTTAGTGTTGATAAAAAAGAGAAGGTCTTACTTGAAACTAATGATTTATTTGATGCTTTTCCCTATTATGATTTATGCAGTTTTAAAGAACTTCCGTCGTGAAGAGTATGTGAGAGTATAGTGTGCAGCCGATACCTTGAATGGTGTCGGTTGTATTTATTTAAGATAACTGAATTGATCCATTCTTGGGAGGTAGAAGAAAATTATAAGCCGATAACGAAACGTTATCGGCCTTTTTTAACGCGGTCAAGCACTTCGTTTGTTACATCAAGTAGATTTTCCCTATAACTAGTTACTAAATAGTTGAATTGATAATGATTAATAGGATGTTGTTCGATAAGATACTCACTACTTAGTAATAGTTTTGCCTTTCTTCTAGGAAGCGCTGCAATCCGCATTTCTCTTGAGACGGTGGCTACCGTATTACTACTCTCATGAAGTTCTGTATAAGTAAATTGATCGGGCTCTATAAGTAAAGCGACCAATTCCACTAATACTTCATTAGAAATCATAAAGAATGTTCTACGAAATAGGTATTCTTTTTTAGCTAGTTTGCTTTTGAACACATTATCATGCTCCTCTATCTTGGAGTATATTTATTTTTTATTAAATCATCTGATGAAGCAGGATTTTTACCGTATCAAATGGAAAGTAAATTTATATATTATTAAAATTAGTTCTATATGGTATATCGGTAAAAAAGGAGATTTGTAAAATAGTAATCATTACACTTATATTGTTTGTAATATACATATCATTAAAAGATAATTAGTTGAATTAATATAAACTATAAAAAATGAACTGCTTATAACCAATAATTATATTCAGTTGAAAATATAAACTCTACGGGGTGAAATGAAATGAAGACAATAAAAAATAGGGCAATAGGTTTTCTAGCAACTATGCTAATTATTGTATCGCTATGGTGGTTGATATCTGAGGCTAATGAGAAAAAGGCAGCGATGAATCAACCCGAGATTTTTATTTTCCATGATCAAGGTGAACTACACTGGTTTGAGCTAACCATACAAGAAGAAAATTTGGAAGGAAGATTCCACCAGCAGATGATAATAGATGAACCCGGACAAGTTCCAGTATTGGAAGAGAAGATATACCAATTAAAGGGTGAAAAACATAATAATGAGTATGAGATTACCGTAAATAAGGGTGAAGAAATTACGATTTATAACGCTAAACTTAGAGAAGGAGATCTGTTTGTACGATCTCAAGGGAATAGTGATGGCATATTTTATAAAGTTGCTACCAAAGAAGAACTACAGACACATATAAATGGATTGAAAGAAGAGTTTGATAACATAATGTATTATGCAGAACATAAAGAATACGAACGGTAGAGAAACTTTTTTAACGATTTAAAAAGTATCTACGGGTTTCTTTACACGAGTGAGGACCAATCCTTCCAACTTTTCATAAAGATAGACGAGGCACTTCTAGAAGGGGAGTTGACAGGATCCCTACTTATGGTGACAAACAAAGATAATTCCTACGAAGAATCTACTTATGTTTTGTACGGAATAACGGATGGGCTAATGATAGAGTTCCACACGACAGTAGAAGGAAAAACAATGAAACTAGAAGGAAACTTCCATCAAGAAGATGCATCCAGTTTTGATTTGTCCTTTTGGGCAAGTACCCACAACCTATTATTTCATGCAGTTACCGAAGAAGAATATAAACAGCGTTACGAGGAGTATAAAAGGGAACAAAGATAGAAGTTGAATCACGTGAACCGTATGTGCACCTTGTTCGGATACGCTATTAATTCGAAAAATAGAGGAACAAGGATGTACAACATGATGTACAACACCTCCGTCCGTTTGCAAACAAATTTGCCAGTAGTTGTCTGCTCCGATATAATGCTACATAGATAATACGACAAAACTATTAGGGAGAATGCTATGTTTAATTATTTGGATTTAGGAATAGCCTTTACCATAGCTTTGCTTTCTACTTTTGTGTTAACTTTTCCTGTGAAGAAGTTTGCGGTTAAGATTGGTGCAGTTGATTTGCCTAATCACCGAAAGATACATAAGAAAGTGACACCAAGGCTAGGGGGCCTGGCAATATTTATTGGTGCTTTTCTTGGTGCATTATATTTACTACCACAAGATGAGCATTTACTTGAGATTGTTTGTGGTGCTATTGTCATCGTAATTACTGGAGCACTCGATGATAGGTTTACTATCCGTCCAATTGCAAAACTAACAGGGCAATTAATAGCCACATCCTTTTTGATATCGGGTGGTCTGATAATTGAGCGTATTACGCTACCAATTATCGGGCAAGTAGAACTAGGGTTTTTTAGTGTTCTAATAACAGTGTTATGGGTTGTTGGGATAACGAATGCTATAAATTTAATAGATGGGTTAGATGGGTTGGCTACCGGGGTTACTTCCATCGCATTAATTAGTTTATTTATCATGGCAATAATTGACTCACGCTTATTAGTTGCTTATTTTTGTGTCGTTTTAATTGGAGCTAATCTGGGGTTCCTATACCATAATTTCTATCCTGCAAAAATTTACATGGGGGATACTGGTTCTAATTTTCTTGGATACATGATTGCCGTCATTTCGATACTCGGTTTGTTTAAAAATATTGCGTTATTTAGTTTCGTTATTCCGGTTATTGTTTTAGCGGTACCAATATTTGATACATTATTTGCTATATTGCGTCGCTTCCTTAATAAACAGAACATTATGATGCCAGATAATAAGCATATACATTACCAGTTACTTGCGTCTGGATATAGTCATCGGAAAACTGTACTCATTCTTTATGGAATCAGTGCAATATTTGGTGCACTTGCTGTCATATTTAACGAGGCCACTATTACAACAAATTTATATATCATTATCATATTAATCTTTTTATTGCACATATTGGCCGAGATCGCTGGTTTGGTATTTGGAGGGAAACGACCAGTCCTGGATATGTTTGGGAAAATATTTAAACGTAAGGGTTCGAAACAAGAACAGCATTAGAAGACTTGAATTCAAGTGAGAATAAAGTGATTTGTAACCGTAATAACTTTTAAAAAGATATGTTATTAATAAACCCGCATGATATCATGTGGGTTTATTATTTCTGAATAGTAACTAAACTTATTACTAATTCTATGTTATTTCCTCAAGTGCACAGGGAAGAATTTCTACTTTTGAATACTTTCTAAATGTATTATACTTTATATAGAGGTGAAAAATCTTATGCCACTAAATTACACAAATTCTGTTCCACTTCATATTCAACTAAAAAATCAAATCGAAGAAAAGATATTTAAAGGTGAATACATTGAGAAAATTCCTAGTGAAAGGGAATTGATGGATGAATATTATGTAAGTAGAAGTACTGTTAGAGAAGGAATTGCTCAATTGGTTAGAGAGGGCGTCCTAGAAAAAAGACCTGGTAGAGGTACTTATGTTAAGCTTAAACCTATTAATGATTGGCTAGGTAATCTAAGTAGTACGTCAGAAACTATAGAAAGAATGGGAATGGTCCCAGGTGCCAGATTAATTGAGCATAAGATTGTTGAACTAGATGATAGACTAAAAGATATCACAGGGTTGGAAGAAGCATATTTCTTTAAAAGAGTTCGTTATGCTAATAAGATTCCTATTGGTATTGAGAGACATTACTATCCGGTGAGAATCGGTCAAGAATTAGTTAAATACGATTTAAATAAAGAAGCGTTTTATGATCTCTTAGAACAAAAAATGGGTGTTAAAACGTTTGCAGCAGAACAGATAATTAAATCTAGTAAAGTCACTAAAGAGGATTCCAAATTACTAGGTGTTTCCTCCGCATTTAGTGTGCTAAATACTGAGCGAAGAATTACAGATGTTAATGACAACTTCGTAGAGTTTGAAATTGCTTATTACCGTTCTGACATGTATTCGTTTAAAATAAATTTATCTAGAAAAAGTAATTAAAGGTATTGGCCCGGGTAAACAAATGTTGGTTACCCGGGCTAACTATCTATATGCTTACTAATATTTTCTCGCCGTAAACAGGTGTACCATTTATAAAAGTTGCTCTAATCTTTATATCTTTAATCCCCTCTATGTTGCTTTCAATAGTAGGGTCAGCCTCCAAAACAGCAAAGTCTGCTAGCTTGCCAATTTCGATGCTTCCTGTATTTGCTTCATCAAAATTCAATCTTGCACCAAATATGGTCATTGATTTTAAAGCATTAATAACATCTATACGTTGTTCAGGTCCTAATACCTTTCCGGAACTTGTCTTACGATTTACTGCTGCCCAAATTGAGAATAAGGGAGAAATAGGTGTAACAGGACAGTCCGAATGCAACGTAAATAATAGGTTATTCTTAATGGCATCAGCCAAAGGGCTAATACGGCTTGCGCGCTCCGGCCCTAAAAATAGTTTCTCGTGTCGATCTCCCCAATAATAGACATGATTAATAAAAAATGAGCCTGCTACGTTTAATCTAGCCATTCTTTTTATATCAGCAGTTGTTCCTGTTTGGACATGTTCAATACGATGTTGGTGTCTTTGCCTAGGAAATTTAGATAGGGCATATTCGAACGCATCCAGTATTGAGCCAATAGCTCGATCACCATTACCGTGAATGGCAATACGGAATCCCCTTTTATGTAGGTCCAATATTTCTTCTTGGAATAATTCTTGTGAATGGATCAAATCCCCAAGTAAATGTGTGTTATTAAAATAAGGTTTTCTTAGAGCGCCAGTTAAACCTTGAATGGATCCGTCTTGGAACATCTTAATGCTATCTAATTTAACTAGATTATTAGATTTATTCATTAACTCTTGGTTTAATTCCTCAGGTGTGTAACGGCTAAAAGCTTCTCCTTTTCTTAGCAGGGGATGCATCACCATTAGCCTTGTACGCATTGGATTCACACCTGTTTTTGCTGCAATAAGATGTGCAGTCAATTCTTCTATATTATTGACTTTCGCATCTGTGTTCGTTGTAATTCCCTGGACTAAATATTCATGGGCTGTATATTTTAAAGAATTAACCATCTCATCTACCGACTTTTTAGGAATAATTGAAGTAATAGGTGCCATTGCTGCACCTTCATAAAGTATCCCATTTAACTTTCCGTTTTCATAACGGCCATAGTGACCTCCAATTGGATCCTGTTCCATTTCAGCGAGCTCGGCAAGCGCCAAACTTTGGGAATTAACATAGGCTAAGTGTCCAGAGATGTGTTTAATAAATACAGGGTTATGTGGAGCAACTTTATCAAGTTCATCCCTGGTTATATGCCGTTGATCAGAAATTAAAGTATCATCAAAACCATACCCTTGAATCCACTCTCCATCCGGTGTATCTTCTGCCTTCTCCTCAATCTTTCTAAGAATGTCTTGTATGGACCTATTTAATGGTGAACTACAGTTAACCTGTGAACGCATTAAAGCATACATCAATATATGGTTATGTGTATCGATGAAACCAGGTATTAAGGTTTCGCCCTTTAAATCAACGATAGTTGTCTTTTCGGATAGCGATATAGCCCCTCTTGGGGGTTCAGGGCTATCCCATATTCCAACTATTCTCCCATCTGTTACAGCAACAGAACCAGCAATTCGGTTGTTATCATCTAATGTAAGTACATTCGCATTTTTGATAAGCAGTGAGATATCTTTCAAACTAATTCTCCTCCTTCTTTAGATAACATCTTGAATAGACTCACTTTCTTTGACATCTTTCACAGAAAAGTAATAGGCATCTACATTCTCATCAGTTGAATGCTTGGTTAACAGACTAACTATTAACAAGATAATAAAAGAGGATATAATTCCTGGAATAATCATATGCCAACCAAATGGTTCTCCCATTATATTCCATATAACAGCTATAATTAAGGAACCTATAACGCTAGATATAACACCAGTTTTTGTTGCACGCTTCCAGAACATTGCAGCTAAAACTGGCATGACCATTGTGATAGCTGAAAGTGCTAATGCAAAGGAGTAAATTTCAATAACATCATTAATTAGTAGCGCAACTAGTAATCCACCAATAGCCATACCACCTACCGATAACCGAGAGACATTCAATACCTTTTGGCTATCAGCATTAGGATTTATCCACCCTTGATAGATATCTTTGGAGATATTCAGAGCACCACTAAGAAGAAAAGATGTAGCCCCAGTAAGTACAGCTGCAAATAAAGAAACCATAAAAAAACCACCAACTGCAGGAGGGAATACCTCTGTTAAAAATGCAGTGTATACTAGATCAGGATCCGTATCTAAAGGTATTGATTGCCGTGCAATTACTCCTATTCCTATAGAGAATAATGCAACGAAAAATGTGATAATGAAACCAATGGAAACACCTCTTTTGGCAATCTTCTCAGTCTTTGCAGCAGCGATACGCTGCCAGGTAGTTTGCCATACTAGATAAAATGGACCAAAGATAATTAAGTAGTTAATTAACTCGGTAGATCCCATACTAAATAAGTCAAAATACTGAGAAGGGGTATTTTGAATAACAACATCCATACCACCAACATAATGGAGGCCCATTAAAAACATAACAATAAGCCCTACAAGGATTAAGACGGATTGTATAGCATCTGTCCAAGCAACGCTAGGTAATCCTCCCATAAGGGTGAAAACAACGGAAATTACAAATCCGATTATCATTGCGTTGATCATGGAGATATCGATTATTGTTGTCAATATTGCCCCCATTCCAACAATTTGCATTCCAAATGTCGGTGTCATGTATAGAATGCTAATGATTAGAGATGGGATAATTCCAGATGCCTTTCCGAATCTCCTTACAAATAAATCTGGCAGAGTATATAATTTTAGTTTTCGAATTGTGGAACCAAGTAGAACTGCTAACAGGATAGAGAATAAAGCAACCGGGAATTTAGTTAAAAACCAACCAAAGCCAATCTCAAAACCTTTACCCGAACTTCCGATAACAGCAGCTGATCCTAGCGAGGTGGCAATAATACTACCGCAAATTGGAAAGAAACCTAGACTGAAGTTAGCCATTGTATAGTCATCAGCCGTTTTTATTTTCTTTGCATAATAAACTCCTATAGCCGTAATGAAAAGGATAAATGTAATTATCCATATTAAATACCAATTCAAAATATGAACACACCTTTCGAATTTTTCCCCCGTATAATTAAGGGATTACTTATTGGAAATTTTACGGGAGTCAATTCTGTGTGGAAAGGTTGTCAGAATGTTCGTACCAGCTGAGATGAATGGAACTGGTACGGACGTCCGAACAATATTGTATCGATAAGAAATCTAACTTAACATATAATAATGAAATAATTCAGATATTCAAAGGAGAGTACACATGAAAGAGAGAACTACTTTAAATAAATCCCTTAAGCCCCATTGGGTTTGGGCGATAGCGCTAGGCTCTGCGATAGGTTGGGGAGCTTTTGTTCAGCCTGTTAACTGGATGTCTACAGCTGGTCCACTAGGGGTCATCCTTGGCTTCGGTATTGGTGGATTATTGATGATATTAATCGCTGTAAGTTATGGATTTTTAATAAAAAGTTTTCCCGTATCTGGCGGGGAATTTGCATATGCGTTTGCAAGTTTAGGGCGTACACATGCATTCATTTGTGGTTGGTTTTTAACCTTAGGGTACATATGTATCGTAGCATTAAATGCTTCTGCACTTGCACTAATGTTTAAATTTGTCTTTCCAAAATTTGTTGAAAATATGCAGCTATATCAAGTAGCAAACTGGAATGTTTATTTTACTGAAGTCATTATAGCGACAGTTGCTTTAGCTTTATTTGGTTACTTTAATGTAAAAGCTACTTCCTTTTCAGGAAGGTTACAGTTTATATTTTGTTGTGTGATGATCGGTGCAATAGTTGCGCTAACATTTATGGTTGGAGCACAGCCTGATGCAGGACTTGCTAATATTGATCCACTATTTCCTGCAGGAACTACAGCGTTTGCAGCTATCATCTCTATAGTTGCTATTGCGCCATGGGCATATGTGGGATTTGATAATGTTCCACAGGCTGCTGAGGAATTTAACTTTTCTACTAAAAAGGCTTTTGGTCTAATTGTTTTCGCGATAATTGCAGCAGCAGTACTTTATAGCTTAATGATTATTGCTACTTCTATGGCAGCTCCGTGGACTGACTTAGTTGAAGCAGGGCATTTATGGGGAACAGGTACTGCAATCCAAAATTTACTTGGTACCACTGGATTAGTATTATTAGTAGTTGCACTTTCAATGGGGATATTTACTGGGTTAAATGGATTCATTCTATCATCAAGTCGACTATTATTCGCAATGGCTCGTGCAAAGTTTATTCCAGAAGCGTTTGCAAAAGTACACCCTAAATACAATACTCCTTATTGGGGAATTATTTTTACTGTTATCATTGCCCTATTTGCTCCTTGGTTTGGACGCGAAGCATTGCTTTGGGTAGTTGATATGTCTTCAGTAGGAGTTACTATTGCATATTTTTACTCTTGTTATGCTGCATTTTCATTCTTTAAGAGTAAGAATAGTACCAGCTTTAATCCATCTCTTCATACAGATTCACCTTGGAAAAAGGCGATTGCTGCTTTGGGGATGGTAGCTAGTATAACATTTTTAGTTTTATTGCTTTTCCCTGGTTCACCTGCATTCCTAGGAATTGAATCACGTGTTGCTTTAGTTGCTTGGATTGTCCTAGGTTTAGTTTTTTATCTAGTGAAAAGAAAAGAACTAAAAAATATTCCACAGGAAGAATTGAACTATTTGATTTTAGGAACTAAGGAAATTAAGGCTACAAGAGAATAGCAAAAATAAAAAACCTGTAGGCAAGGAGTAGCTGCTTACAGGTTTTATGTTTATTATAGACTCCAATATTGGAAGCCTTTTGCTTCGCATTCTTGTCGATTCAATACACTTTTAATATCAACCAAAACTTTCTTATCATTTCGGTAAAGTCCGTTTAATTTATTTAAGTCGTAGTTTTCAAGATATTCTTTATGTGGAACTGCCAAAACAACAGTATCTATTTCCTTTAATTCTTCCTCATTGACAAGGGTAATGTTGTATTCATGATAAACATCATCTGCTTCAGCCACAGGGTCATGGACCAAAACGTTTACGCCATACTCTTTTAGTTCTTCAACAATGTCTATGATTTTCGTGTTACGAACATCTCCAACATTTTCTTTAAAGGTTAAACCAAGGATGGCAACTCTCGCACCGTCTATATCTTGTTTTGCTTTAATCATTTGCTTAATGATATTGCCAGCAACATATTTTCCCATATCGTCATTGATTTTTCTTCCTGATAGGATAATTTGCGAATGGTATCCAAGTTGTTCTGCTTTATAGGTAAAGTAGTAAGGATCTACTCCAATACAGTGTCCACCTACTAGTCCAGGTGTGAATTTAAGAAAGTTCCATTTGGTACCAGCAGCTTCAAGCACAGCTTTTGTGTTAATGTCCATCTTGTTAAACACCATAGACAGTTCATTCATAAATGCAATATTGATATCACGCTGCGAGTTTTCAATTACTTTAGCAGCCTCAGCCACTTTAATGGATTCTGCTTCAAAAACTCCTGCTTCAATGATGGATCCATATACTTTCGAGATTTCTTGTAGTGCTTCCTCATCTGAACCAGAAACAATTTTCATTATCTTTGTTAATGTGTTCACTTTATCCCCAGGATTGATTCTTTCTGGAGAATATCCAACCTTAAAGTCAGTTCCAAACTTTAGTCCGGATTCTTTTTCTAAAATAGGTATACATATTTCTTCTGTTGTACCAGGGTATACTGTAGACTCATATACCACAATAGAGCCTTTGGTTAAATTTCGTCCAACTGTTTCACTGGCGCCTATAACAGGGGCTAAGTTAGGTGTTTTGTCGATGTTAATTGGAGTAGGCACAGCTACAATATGGAATCTACAATGTTGCAGTTCTTTATCATCACTCGTGAATTTCATAGTTGTATTTTTAACTGCCTCATCGCCAACTTCATCCGTTACATCTATACCACTTAAATATTTATCAAGTTTTGCTATGTTGGTATCTAAGCCTACAACATCATATTTTTTTGCAAACTCTATTGCAAGTGGTAGCCCAACATATCCTAACCCAATAACCGAAATTTTTTCTTCTTTAGCTTCTATTTTTTCATATAAATTCATCATTTTGCCTACCTTTTTTTATTGTTTACATCGTATAACTTTATAGTGACCATTCATTCTATTTAATATTATACAATGTTTGTATTATGAATGCATTTATTACAATGTCTCATAAAAATTGGTTGAGGAAATTCATTATGATAAACTACCAGTATATGAACTTTTAATAGAGGAGATAACGGTATGAAAGTAAAAAAAGCAATTATTCCAGCCGCAGGATTAGGTACACGTTTTTTACCGGCAACGAAAGCACAACCAAAGGAAATGCTTCCAATTGTAGATAAACCAACTATTCAATATATCGTAGAAGAAGCGGTGGCTTCAGGTATTGAAGATATTATCATTATTTCCGGAAGAGGAAAAAGAGCAATAGAAGATCATTTTGACATCTCTTATGAGCTCGAGGAAAAACTATCTATCAAAGGTGATGATGAGACACTGAAAATGGTCCGCGCTATATCTAACCTTGCTAATATTCATTATATTAGACAAAAAGAACCAAAGGGACTTGGTCATGCAATAGCATGCGCACATAGTTTTGTAGGAAATGAGCCATTTGCTGTTTTGCTAGGTGATGATATCGTAGAATCAAATGAGCCTACATTAAAACAACTAATAAATGTTTATGAGCAATATCAGTCCTCTGTAGTCGGAGTGCATGATGTTCCGATGGAGGAGATTTCTAAATATGGGGTAATTAAACCATTAGAAAGTGCACAATACGGACCTAGAATTACAGCTATAGAAACCTTAATAGAAAAACCAAATAGAGAGGAAGCACCTTCTAACCTAGCAATCATGGGTAGATACGTCCTTTCACCAGATATTTTTCCTATTTTGGAAAATCAAGCACCAGGAAAAGATAATGAAATTCAGCTCACAGATGCATTAGTAAAGCTTAATCAATCAGAGCAGCTGTTAGCATATAATTTTGAAGGTAGAAGATATGATGTCGGGAATAAACTAGGATTTGTTCAAGCAACAATTGACTTTGCTTTGAATCGTCCTGATTTACATCATGATGTAAAAAAATATATGGAATTAAAACTAAAATCATTAAGTTGATGTTGATGTAGCAACCATCTTAATAAATGGAAGGAATAAAAGGAATATCTATTAAAAAATTGTAGTAAATTTATGAGGATATTTGGTGGTGATAAATGCTATTCTCTGAACTTAAATATCACTCACTTGGTCGGGCTACAGTTCATAGTTAAAGAATAAGGAGTTTGGTAAGGACACCAGATTCCTTTTTTGTTGTAAAAAGGGTTTGACAATAATTTATAAAATTCGCTAGCTGTGTTATAATTCCATGAGTATTTGCTATTTTTGGAAGCCACAGAATGGAAAGGCTGTTAATAATGGAAAAGAAAAAAGTCCTGTTTTTTATATATCAAATGGGAGCCGGTGGTGCAGCCAGAACAATATTAAATATAGTGAACCATATGGACAGGGGAAATTTCGAACCAATTCTTGTAACCTTAAATTACAATGGTAGCTATGAAAGTTACTTAAATAAAGATATAAAATTTATTAAATTACAAACAACACGACTACGTTCAGCTATTCTTCCGTTAGCAAAACTAATACGGAAGGAAAAAGTTGATTTAGTATTTAGTACAATTCCGAATTACAATATAGTAGCAATTTTAGCTAGACTACTTTCCTTTTCGCGAGCGAAGAATGTTGTGAGGGAAGCGGCTTATTTAGGAGGAACAACTTCTTCTGATATGAAATTAAGGCTAGTTGGATTGTTATACAAGTTTTCAAGTCGGGTTATTTCATTGTCAAAAGGGGTAAAAGAAAATATTATTAAACGTTATAAAGTAGCTTCTGAAAAGATTACAGTAATCTATAATCCTGTTGATATTGAAGTTATTACAAAAAATATAACGGATGGACAAATCAATGAGAAACATCAAAAGATTTTCGATGGACAATCAAAAGTAATTATCACCGCGGGTAGACTAGTGAACGACAAGGACCATAAAACCTTAATCAATGCATTTTCCAAGGTTCAAGAAAAAATGAACGTGAAGTTAGTCATTCTTGGTGAAGGTGAACTAGAAGAACAACTTATACAACAAGTCAAAGGGTTGAATATAGAAGATAGTGTATTCTTTTTAGGTTTTATGGAAAATCCTTATATTTACTTTTCCAAAGCAGATTTATTTGTCTTATCCTCATTACGAGAAGGATTTGGTCATGTTTTAGCAGAAGCTTTAGCAACAGGGGTGCCAATTGTCTCCACGGATTGTAAACCTGGGGCGGTTGAAGTATTAAATTATGGTGAATACGGTAAATTATGTGAAATAGGAAACGCTAAGGATATGGCAGAGAAAATTTATGACGTGTTGAATCTTTCTGAAAGAGAAAGGTTTATCATGATTGATAACGGACTAAGTAGAGCAAGTGAATTTGCTGCAGAGGAAATTGTGAAACAATATGAGGATGTTTTCCGTCAAACTTTGAAGATGGAACAAAGGTTAGCAGGTAGGAGCTGATAATATGAGTACTCCTAAACGAGTAGTACACTTAACAACTGTGCATCACCCATATGACCCGAGAATTTATCATAAAGAATGTAAATCGCTGAATAGAGCTGGTTTTGATGTTACACTTATTGCACAAGAGGCAGACGAACCTTCAAGTACTAGAGATATAAAACATATAAAACTAAAAAAATACGATAGTCGCTTGAAGAGAATGATTTTTGGAACTTTTGATGCATATAAAAAAGCTAAAAAACTTGATGCTGATGTTTATCATTTTCACGATCCAGAGCTTTTACCAGTGGGTTGGCTATTAAAGAAGAAAAGTAATATCGTCATTTATGACATACATGAAGACTATATTACCAGTATTTTGCAGAAAGATTATTTGAGTAAACCCATAAAAAAGATTATTGCCAAAACGTATAAATTTATGGAGGCACTCTTTAGTCACAAATTAGAGCTTTGTTTGGCAGAAAAGTATTATAAAGATATCTATCCAAGGGGAAAATGTATACTAAACTACCCTACTATTAATGAAAATATTCTTAATCAACAAAGGGATAATGGTATGCTAGAAAATGAATTACTGTACACGGGAAATGTGACACATGTTAGAGGGGCACTAATTCATGCCAAACTACCCTTAATTGATGAGTCTATTAAGGTGCATTTTGTTGGTAAATGTTCCAGAAATGTAGCAAATGAAATGTATCAAGTAGCAAATAATAAAAAGGAAAAACTAGTCATAGAAGGCTTGGATAGGTTTGTCCAGAAGGAAAGAATTGAAGAGTGCTATCTAAGTAAGAATTGGTTAGCGGGAATTGCTCTATTTCCACCGACAGAACATTACATGAAAAAAGAATTAACCAAGTTTTTTGAGTATATGAGTGCGGGGCTCCCGGTGCTTTGTTCAGACTTTCCGGTATGGAAGAACTTTATCGAGACCTATCAATGTGGGATAGCAGTAGATCCATATAATGATGAGGAAATAAAAAAAGCTATTGATTATTTGAAATCTCATCCAGAGGAAGCAAAAAAGATGGGAGAAAACGGCAAGAAAGCTGTATTGTTAAGCTTGAATTGGAATGTGGAAGAAAAAAAGCTTGTTAGCTGGTACGAAGAACTGCTAACTTAGTTTTTACCTTAATGGATATAATTATAACGAAAGATTTTACCAAGGAAAGGTATTAGAAAAGAGGGGAGAAGTTGTTAGAAAATCATAACCCATTAATTTCAGTCATTACTCCTGCTTATAATGCCGAGAGATTCATTAAGCAAACAATTGAATCCGTGCTTGCACAAACCTACACAAATTGGGAAATGATTATTGTAGATGATTGCTCTACAGATAGAACGGTGGAATTTATTAATGAGTTTACCCAAAAAGATAATAGAGTCCATTTAATCCAACTTGAAGAAAATAGTGGGTCTGCGGTTGCAAGAAATCTAGCAATGGAAAATGCAAAGGGGAAATACATTGCATTTTTAGATAGTGATGACCTTTGGTTTCCTGAAAAATTAGAAACACAGGTTCAATTTATGCAAGAAAAAGATATTGCATTTTCATTTACAAAATATGTTCGAATGGAAGAAGATGGTACACTAAAGGATGCTGTATCGAGAGCCCCTGAATCTGTAGGCTATCAAGATTTAATGAAACATTGTGTGATTGGATGTCTAACCGTTATGATTGATCGAGAGAAAATTGGAGATTTAAAGATGGTTAATATTCGGACGCGCCAGGATTATGCCTATTGGTTAGCTATAACGAAGAAGGGTTTCCGAGCCTATGGTTTACCAGAAGTACTTGCGAAGTATCGTAATGTAGAGAATTCCATTTCAAGCAATAAAGTAAAAGCTGCTAAAAGACAGTGGTATGTTTATCGAAAAGTTGAAAATCAATCAATACTAAAAAGTATCTGGTACTTTTTGCATTATGCAAGTAAGGGGATACGAAATTTAATTAAATTTAAACTTTCTAAAAGGAAGAATTAGGGCAGTGCGAAGAAAGGTGTAAAATTCTAATGAAATCGTATTTGCGGGAATTATTTAAGCGTAAAGATTTATTATTTTATCTAGTAAAGTCAGGATTGAAGGCGGAGCATCGAAATAGCTTCTTGGGGTATTTTTGGTGGCTACTTGATCCGTTGTTAAATGTGGCTGTTTATTATTTTGTGGTTGTCATAATACTAGAACGAGGTGGACCTGAATATCCTACTTTTTTAGTTATTGGGTTGGTTGTATGGAGATGGATTAGTTCGTCTATTAATTCTTCTGCAAGGTCTGTCTTAAAATACCGTTCCATAATCAATCAAGTTTACTTACCTAAGTCTATTTTTCCACTAGCATTTACACTTACACAGCTGTTTAACTTTGCATTTGGCTTAGTTGTAATCGGTGTGTTTTTAGCATTTTTTGGTGTAATGCCAGATTGGCAAATTGTATATCTACCAGTACTCATTATGATTACATTGGTGTTTTTACTAGCAATAGGATTATTCTTAGGGTATTTTACAGTCTTTATTCGTGACATTGATAATCTGCTTACCTATGTCACACGAATCTTTTTCTATGCTTCACCAATTATTTGGGTAGGAAGCATGTTGCCTGAAAAATATAGCTTTGTTGTTGATTATAATCCGATTGCAATTCTTATTAATTCCTATCGAGCTATTTTAATGGGAGAAGGTTTAAGTCCAAATTTCATTGGGCTAGGTATCATTTTCCTAGTTTCGATTATAGTTGTAATTTTTATGCTTCATCATTACAGCAAAAACGAACATAAGATTATTAAAGCATTATAGTGAGATGACTTTTAAAGAAGAGGGTTTTTAATTTGGAAAATAAGAAAGATCCCATTCAAAATGAAAAAGAAGTAGTTCGAGCTAGAAATATCGGTGTCTCCTTTCAATCCGGAAAAAGAGATGATTTTAAATCTATTGTCTTTGGAGCTATTAAGGAAAAAGGAAAAAAAGAAAAGAATAAAAAAGTATGGTCTTTAAAAGATATTAGCTTTGATGGGCACCAAGGTGAGATTCTCGGGATAATTGGCTCAAATGGTGCGGGTAAAACTACGCTTAGTAAAATTATTTCAGGAATCCTTAAAGAAGATAAAGGGAATATTCAGGTTGATGGCAAAGTAACAGCTTTGTTTTCTTTTGGTATGGGCTTTAATCAAGAGTTAACAGGACGAGAAAATGTATACTTAAACGGCATGATGCTAGGGATTGATAAGGAAATCATAAATCAATACATCGATGATATCCATGAGTTTTCAGAGATTGGTGACTTCATCGACCAACCGATGAAATATTATTCAAGCGGCATGCGTGCAAGACTAGGGTTTAGTGTAGCGGCTCATCTTGAACCAGAGGTTTTAATATTGGATGAAGCACTAAATACTGGTGATGCCCGTTTTAGTAGAAAAGCAGCAGAAAAGATGAAAGAATTGGTCACGAAAGCAAAAATGGTAATTATCGTGACACACGGGCTAATTTATGCACAACGAAATTGTGACCGTTTAATTTGGCTTGATAAAGGTGAAGTGCGAGAAATTGGAGATCCCAAAGAAATTATTCAAAAATATCGAGCAACTGTACCACCGAGACCGCTTAGAAGAAATAAGAATCTCCAATTAAAGAAAACAGAAACGAATATTGAAGATAATATTATTATTAAAGCTAACAATGTAGGTGTTTCCTATCAATTAAACACGGGTGAATTTTGGGCACTGAAAAATGTGAATTTTGAAGTTAGAGAAGGAGAGGTAATAGGGATTATTGGTCATAACGGTGCAGGAAAAAGTACGTTATGTAAAGTCTTAACCAATATCCTAGCACCTGATACTGGTACTTTACAAGTAAACGGTAATACTTCAGCATTACTTGGATATGGAACAGGTTTTAATGCTCAACTTACTGGTGTAGATAATATCTATTTAAATGCGATGTTATTAGGAATTCCTAAGAAAAGAGTAGAGAAGAATTTCGATAAGATTGTTGAGTTTTCAGGGATTGGCGATGCGATCCATAAGCCAGTCAAAAATTACTCTGCGGGAATGAAATCAAGGCTTGGTTTTAGTATTGCGGCGGTACTGCAACCAGATATTTTTATTATAGATGAAGCATTATCTACAGGTGACATGGCCTTCCAACAGAAAGCTAGTGAACGAATTCAGGACATGATGGAGCAAGCAAAAGCAGTAATTATTGTTTCTCATAGTATGGGCTTCATTGAAAAGGTATGTACAAGGGGAATCTGGATGGAAAAAGGTCAGATTCGCTTTGATGGAACAGCGGAAGAGGCAGTAGCTAAATATCGTGAGGAAAACGGAGCAAAACGAAAGATTCAGTTGAAACCAAATAATAACAATGCAAATAAAAACAACAAAGCTTAGAGTGCTTCGATTTAGGTGGTGGAGAAAATGGGAATGAAAAAGCTAATAACCGGTCCAATAGATTGGTTTCTTTTTAATATCCTAAATGAAAAGCAACGTAAAAATCTGGGGAATTTGCTCTCGGACGACCAGAAGGAAAAATTAAAACAAATTATTTTAGGTAAACAACAATTGGAGAGACAGAAGCTAAAACAAATTCGCCACCATCTATATAGTTTAGGGTTCACGGAAAAAGGCTTAGCTGATCTCAAGAATTTTTATGAAAATAATAAGTATCCATATATAAAAAAGTTGGCTGCATGGGAGTTAGCACTCTGGTATGCAAACGACTATTCAAAAGAAGGAGCTAAAAAGGCTCTCCAATATATTGCGATTGCAAAGTCTCAAGAGAAAAATAAAGATCAAATACGAAGATTTGCAATAGTAGAAGCGGAGTGCTATGACATTTTAGATGAAAAAGAAAAAGGTAAAGAGACTCTTAATCATGTCTTGCAATTTCAAGACCATCCTGATTTATATTTAGGAATGGCAAATCTTGAAGACACAATAGAAGAACGATTGAGATGGATTAATAAAGCATTTACAAAGTATAATCTCTCGCCGATTCTCTTTGAAAATGGTAACGATAGTACTTATGATGATTTAAAAACCAAAAAGGTAGAACATACCGTTACAGACGGTCCAAAAGTTTCCGTCATTTTACCAGCCTTTAAAGCAGAAGATGGAATCCGTGTTGCAATAGAGTCAATTCTTTCACAAACATGGAAAAATCTCGAATTAATTGTAGTGGATGACTGTAGTCCGGATGACACAGCAAAGGTTGTCGAAGAATATGTAGAAAAGGATTCCAGGGTTACCTTGTTATCAACTCCTAAAAATAGCGGTCCTTATGTTGCCAGAAATATAGGTTTAATACATGCTACTGGAGAGTTTATTACAGTTAATGATTCAGATGATTGGTCACATTCCGAGAAAATTGAAATTCAAGCGCGTCATTTAATGCAAAATAGCCCGGTCATTGCTAATACGTCGGAACATGCTAGGTTGACAGAGGAAATTAAACTATATCGCCGAGGGACACCTGGTAAATATATATTTCCTAATATGTCATCCTTGATGTTTCGCAGAAAACCCGTTTTAGAACAGCTTGGAAATTGGGATAATGTACGTTTTGCAGCAGATGGGGAGTTTAAGCGACGACTTATCCAAGTTTTTGGGAAAAATAGATATGTAGATCTTAAATCAGGACCATTATCGTTACCAAGGCAATCCGTGAATTCACTTACGGGTAGTTCAGCATTTGGATATAATGGATTCTTTATGGGAGCTCGTAAAGAATATGTTGAAAGTCTGTCGTTTTATCATAATTCTGGTAAATCCTTATATTATCCTTATCCAACGGACAGACGAATATACCCGGTCCCGGAACCAATGTGGCCACAAAGAGAAGAAAAACAGATGGGAAGCCGACATTTCGATGTTGTTGTAGCCTCTGATTTCAGGGAAGTAACTAATGATACAGTGAAACAAATCAAAGATTTCGTCAGCCCTGATTCAAGAATTGGATTAGTACAAATTAATAAATTTGATTTGAGATTAACTAATTCAAAAATTGACTCATCTATACGACAATTAATAGACGGTAGTCAAGTACAGATGCTAGTTTTTGGAGAGACCATCGAAACTGATGAGCTAATTATTCTAGATTCAACAGTATTAGAAGAGAAACAACGGTATATTCCAAAGGTAGTTGCTAATCAAATAAAGATTCTGATTAAAAATAAAGAAAATATAGATCTAAAATCAAGCCAAGAAAACCTTGATGCGTATTTCTCAGGATTGCAAAAATGGTTTGCTATCAATGGCGATATATTTACATCTATAAAAGAACAATATCCAAATGAAGTTGATTTCCATCTAATAGATGAAGATTGGAAGATGCGGGATGAACGATGAAGTGGAAAAGCTAAGAAAACAACATGCAGTATTACAAGATGAGTTATCTCGATTAGAAAAGATTTGGTTAGAAAAAAAATCACTTGCTGAGGAAGCACGACAAAAACGTGTTTCCTTAGAAAATGATTACAGAGATATCATAAATAGTCGTGCATATAAATTAATGAAAACCTCAACTAAGTGGAAGTCTTTTACTAAGGAATCGGTTGCCTATGTTCTAGGGAAAAGAGATAAAAGGCAGCTCTATAGTAAAGTATATAAACAAAAGAAGGCTTCCAATATATTAAAGAATGACAAGTATCGTTTATACACACTTGGATTTACGGAAAAATCACTTGAGAAATTAGAAAGCATCTATCGAGATACAGACAATCGCAATTTGAAGCAAGCTGTCGCATGGGAGCTTGCTCTTTGGCATGCAAATAAATATACAGTCATGGACTCAGCAATTGCTTTAGGATATTTTGATTCTTTAGAAGACTTCAGTGATATGAATCAACAAAGAAAAGCAATCATAATAAAGGCTGAATGCTTGTTATTATGTAATCAAGTAGAACAGGCACATGATGATCTAACCAATATGTTGTCTAAACAAACACATCCAGATATATACTTTGGCCTAGTTAATTTAGAGACGGACACTACAGAAAAACTAAAGTGGGTTAATATGGCCCTTGGACACTATGACCTTCAACCAGTTGGGTTATCACAGAAAAGCCAATCTAATCTATATGACAACCTATATACGATTACAAGTAAGCCAGAACATAAGAATGGTCCAACAGTATCCGTAATTATTCCAGCCTATAATGCGGAGGAAGGTATCCAAATTGCAATTGAATCAATATTGTCACAGACATGGCAAAATCTCGAGGTCATTGTTGTTGACGATTGTAGCAAAGACGCTACAGTAAAGGTAGTTCAAAGCTACATGAAAAAGGACCCCAGGATTAAATTATTGTCAACCGGTAAAAATAGTGGTCCATACATAGCTAGAAATATAGGATTAATGGAGGCAACTGGTGAGTTTGTAACAGTAAATGATTCTGATGATTGGTCCCACGCAGAAAAAATTGAAAGACAAGCTCAACACTTAATGGAAAATAAGTCGTTTGTTGCCAACACTTCAGAGCACACTCGGATCACGGAAGATATTCAATTTTACCGAAGAGGTACACCAGGTCAATATATATTTTCCAATATGTCATCATTAATGTTTCGTAGAGAACCGATTTTAGAGAAACTGGGAGCTTGGGATAGTGTTCGCTTTGCTGCCGACAGTGAATTTAAACAACGTATTTTGAAAGTGTTTGGAGAAGGTAGTATCGCGGATTTAAAAACAGGTCCTCTCTCCTTTGCTAGACAATCAACAGGTTCCCTAACGAGTAGCTCTGCCTTTGGTTATAATGGGTTCTTAATGGGAATTAGAAAAGAATATCGAGAGGCTTATCAGGATTACCACCAAAAGGCTAATACACTTTATTATAATTTCCCGATGAAAAATCGATTGTTTACAGTGCCTGAACCGTTGAAGATAAATATGGAACCTAAGCAAATTGGTAAAAGGCATCTGGATATTGTTATTGCCGCGGATTTCCGAATAACAGGGGAAATTTTAGACTCTGTAAAACAGGAAATAAAGATCCATAAGGAGAGGGGGCTTCTTACAGGATTAATGCAGCTCAATCAATACGATTTTACTAGTCAGAAGGAAGTAAATACACATATAAGAGATATAATAAATGGAAAAGATGTACAATTTTTAGTATATGGTGAGAAGATTCAATGTGATATCCTTCTAGTCAAGGATCCTGTAATTCTTAATGAAAAGCAAAAATACCTTCCAAAAATTGAGGCGAACTCGGTTCAGGTAGTAATTTATCAAGCCCCAATTCAAAATAATAAATTACGCTATAATCTTAGAAGATGTTCCAAACATCTAGTTGAGTACTTCGGTAATCCAGGTAAATGGTACCCTACCAATCAGCAAATTAGAGAGACTCTCAAGTCACAAGCCAAGACCGAATTGAAGTACATTAAGTTATCAAAGGAAAATTGGAATACTAATGATAAGTCATATTACAACCGTTTAGATGATTGGATAGTTGAAGAAAACCCATTTCATTTAGAAAATGGCAAAGGGGACGGTTCAGATGAACAAATATGAGCAACATCCAAATAGTATAGAAGAATCAGCAGAAGTAAAAAAAATAGTGCAGGATAATGAAGAATTAATTAAAAGTATTATTCAAAAAGAAGCATTAATAGAAGAAGAAGAAAGAACCATAAAAAAAGATAAAAAGAAATCAAAACAAATACTAGAAAGTAATACATACAAAATCTTTAAGCCAGTTTCTAAACGGAAAAATAAGGATAGTAAAATAGCTGAATTAGAGGAAAAGCTATCCTTGGCTCAGCAAGAGCTTTATGAAACAAAAGAAAAGCTAAATGAGCTAATGGTAAACGACCGTTTACTAAATAGCTATAAGATGAACGGTGTGATAAAGGATAAAAAGGAAGAGGGGGAACTAATTCCTTTTCTAGATAAAATCATCGAAAATAAAAAACGGCATGAAGAAAACTATAATAATGCATTGAAATATTCAGCTAGATTATTCATGAAAGAAAAAGAAGAATATCGTGACTGGATTTACCAAAAGGTCCTACCTGCTTTGAAAATTGAAGATATACCAGAATTTATGATCAGAGAAGGATTGAGAAAAGAGCCAATTGAACTGAGACAGGCATCTTCGTTCAGAGCAAGTCTGAATATGCGAATGAGGAAAATGCAATTAACAAGTACACTCCCTGAATGGAAGCTTGATGATAAACGGAATGCTTATTCATTTATAAAAAGTCTTAATGTTCCAGTTCCAGGGGTTATAGATGAGGCCTTTACACTGGAAACAATACCTAAAAAGGATGGCATAGTAATAAAGCCAGCTGACGGTGCTGGTTCCCGTGGTGTATATCTGGTTTATACTACTACAGATATTTTTGATATAAAGCGCTCTAAATCCCTAAAAAGCTGGGAGGGATTAATGGATTCTTTGAAGCAAGATCTTGATTCAGGCTGGGTTTATAAAGACGAATGGATGATAGAGGAATTAATTTTAGAAAACCATGAGGAAAAAGTCCCTGCTCGTGATATAAAATTTTATTGCTTTTATGGTAAGGTTGGTCTTATATTGGAGATATCTCGTTATCCAGAATTGAAATACTGCTGGTGGACAGCTGATGGAAAGCGAGTCAATACAGGTAAATACAATAATGATTCATTTAAAGGGAAGGGATGTACAAAGGAAGAAATTGAGCTAGCTAATCATATTAGTTTAACAATTCCAGCTCCATTTATTAGGATTGACTTCCTCCGTTCAAATAAAGGTCTAGTCTTTGGAGAATTTACACCAAAGCCCGGTAATTATGATGAATTCGATGAAGCCACTGATAAGTGGTTAGGAGATTATTTTATGGAAGCGGAAGGACGATTAGTACAAGATTTATTAAATGATAAAGAATTTACTTTTTTTGACGAAATGATAAATAAGTTTGAAGATGGGTTTATAGAGGAAGAGATTTAGGAGGATATCCGATGGAAGATGACAAGCAGTGGCTACCACACTTATCTAGTAAATTTGTTTCAGATGCACATGGTAACCTTTTGGACGCGTATGCAGTATCTTTAGAGGGCTGGAGAAGAGGATTAAAGCTTCGATGGCATGTAAAGGATTCAGAGAAATTTGCTGAAATGACCACATGGTTTGTGGACAGACCAGGTCAATTATTTTCATTAAGCTCAAAAGATAAAACACATTATTTCTTTAGAACCAGAGGAGATTTGGTATCTAACGAAGCGGTGGCAATAGGTAGAGATAAAGAAAAAACAAAAGAAGTACTAAATAAAGCAGGAATACCTGTTCCTGAAGGTAGAAGATTTACAGAAACGGAAGCAAATGAAGAAATCATTAAGTACGCTAATGCTTTAGGCTATCCAGTGGTCTTGAAGCCAACTGATGGAAGCTTTGGTAAAGGTGTTATAGCAAATATCACTAGCTCTGGAGAATTAGAATACTCCCTTGAATATGTACGTTCTGATTTAAACTTTAGAGATGTCATTTTGGAGCGATTTGTTACTGGCGATGATTATAGAATTTATGTCGTGGATGATCAAGTTGTTGGAGCGATTAAACGTATCCCACCAAATGTTACTGGGGATGGGGTTAATACAATTAGAGCGCTAATACAACTAAAGAATGAGGAACGAAGCCTGAACCCCCGACTAATAAGTTGTCCGATTGAAATCAATCAAGAATTAACGAATTTTATTGGGCGTAAAGGATATACATTGGATTCTATCCTTAGCCAAAACGAACCTTTATTCCTAAGTTCTATAAGTAATGTTTCATTAGGCGGCGACCCAGTCGATGTATTGGATGAGCTACCAGAACAGGTAAAAAGAAACGCTGTTAACGCAATTAAGGCCGTTCCAGGACTTATTCATGCTGCAGTGGATATAATGTATGATGAAAATAGTCCAAATTCTACTAGTGGGACTGTGATTGAACTTAACCCTACAGCACAGTTAGGTGGTATTCTTTATCCTGTAAAGGGAAAATCAAGAGATGTTCCAGCAGCAATTATTGATTATTATTTCCCGGAAACTAAAGGAGTGTTAGAGAATAAAGGAAAAACATACTTTGATTTTCATGATGTACTAGATCCTTTGAATTCTAGACAAGGGTATATCACCACCGTAACGCCATCACCAGTAGGAAAACTATATGCTAAGAAGTATACGGTATCAGGGGATGTACAAGATATAGGCTATCATCGTGGACTCAGAAAGCAGGCATTTGAAAGATATTTGCATGGCTTTGTAAGTAATCTGGAAGATGGTGATATTGAAGTAATTGTTGCTGGTACGGATGAGGAAATGGTTAATGATTTTAGAAATGGACTAACAGAAGACACTGAGCGGGCTACAGTTTTAGAAATACAAGAAGAAATATACGAAGAACCAATCAAAGTGGGGTTTGAAATCAAAGCAGACCTAAAAACTCAATTGGATGAGTTGAAGCTAATTCTTCAAGAATTAGAAGTAACAGAGCTCGCACTGAAAAAAGCAGAGGTTCAAAATCGGAAATTTGAACAAAGCTTGTCCTGGAAAATTTCAAAACCAGTACGTTTAGCAGGAACTTTATTAAAGAAGTTTAAATAATTTTATTGTTTCTTATAGGAGGAATTCATCCATGAAAGAGGAGCAGGGTATCAGCTTGCCTCAACTACCGAATGAAATCGTTGTTCATGCTCAAAAAACGAGGCTAGATGCGTTTGCTATAGCATTGGAAGGTTGGAGAAGAGGTTTAAAATTAAAATGGTATACAAGGGATTCTGAATATTACAAGGATATGATTATTTTTGGAGTGAACCCACCCGGAAGATTATATTCCTTAAGTTCTGACAAGCGTACTCATTTCTTTTTCCGTTCCAGAGGAGATAAAGTCACTAATCAGGCTGTTGAAATTGGTTCAGAAAAAGATGACACGAAGATCTGGCTGGAAAAAGCAGGGGTACCTGTACCATTGGGGAAAGGCTTTGACGAGGATACAACAGACGAGGAAATAATTAATTATAGTAAAACAATTCCATATCCACAAGTATTAAAACCGACTAATGCTAGTTTGGGGAACGGTGTAGTTACTAACATAAGGAATGAGAGTAGTTTTATAAAAGCATTAAAGTATGTAAGAGAGGAACTGGGATATCCGGAAGTTATCGTCGAACAACATGTTGCAGGGAAAGAATACCGAGTTTATGTAGTGGATGATAAAGTTATTGCTGCCTATAACCGGGTACCGGCAAACATTAAAGGTGATGGTGTACACACGATAGAGGAGCTAATTGAATTAAAGAATATTGAACGTAGAAGGAATGCTCGATTAAAGAGCTGTCTCATTGAAATGGATAAAGAAATATTAGAGTTTGTTCAAGAAGCTGGGTATACCATGCAGGATATTCCAGAAAAAGGGCAACTTCTTTATTTAAGGGAAAAAACTAATGTTTCTTCTGGCGGTGATCCAATCGATGTAACAGATACAATGCCAGATGAAATTAAGCAAATTGCGATTGATTCACTGAAAGCAGTTCCTGGATTATATCATGGTGGTGTTGATATAATTGTAAATGAAGATAAATCTATTAAAGATCCTGCTGTTGTCATTGAATTAAATCCAACTGCACAAATAGGTGGAGCGTTATACCCATTAAGAGGGAAAGCAAGAAATATCCCTGCAGCAATTATTGATTATTATTTTCCAGAAACTAAAGGGATGGATACAACGAATTCGAAGGTTTATTTTGATATGTCCACAGTACTAGAGCCATTAGAAAATCGTTCAGCACTTGAAGTGGAAGTAGCACCAGCACCAATGGGGGATTTTTTTGCAAAACGCTATGTCGTATCCGGAGATGTTCAACGCCATAGCTTTCATTTGTGGCTTAAGAAACAAGCATTAGATAATGGATTACATGGCTATGTAAAAAATATGGTCTTTGATGAAATTGAAATTGTGGTTGGCGGAACAGATAAATCGAAGGTTAATGAATTTAGAACCCTTATTGAACAATATAAAAACATCCATATCAAAAAAATAAAAGAAGAGATATGGAGAGAACCAGTAATCGTTGGATTCGAAATTGCGGAAAAGTACAATACTTCTAGTTTGCGATCTGTACAGTATGCACTTCGTAAAATGGACAAAGATTTAAAACAAATGATGAAACAGAAAAATAGATTGGAAAAAGACAATAGTCATATTTTAAATAGTACGTCATGGAAGGTAATGGCACCGGCTCGTGCGATAGGCCATATGGTAAAAAATGTGGTAAAAAAATAATGTTTTAAGATTGGGAAAGGATGGGTTTCACTTGAACTTTTTAAGAAAAAGTACAAGCTCAGTTTCATTAACGGCAGTAGGTGACATTTTATTACATGGAAGGGTCTATGGAGGATTAAATAAAAAATCGAATTATGAATTCGACAGCCAGTTGAAAAATGTCGAAGGTTTACTAGGTAAAACGGATATTACGGTTGCTAACTTAGAAACCATCATTGCCGGAAATGAAATTGGATTATCCTCCTTTCCTAGATTTAATGCCCCTACGGAAATTGGTTATACACTTAAAAAGATGGGTGTTGACCTAGTGACGTTAGCTAATAATCATGTGTTTGATTTTGGAGAAGAAGGAATACTAAAGACCATTGAAAAACTACAGGAAATTGGCCTCGAATATGATGGTGCATATAAATCAGAAGCGGATAGTGAAAGGCTTCGTGTAGTAAATAAAAATGGTCTGAGAATCGGCTTCTTATCGTATACAAGAGGGACAAATGGAATTAAGGTGCCAAGCGATAAACAATATTTAGTTAATAGTATTAAGTATAACTCGGTACTGAATATTGTTAAAAAAATTAGAAAGATAAAAAGAGAAAACTTGGTAGATGTTCTTGCAATCAATCTGCACCACGGAGAAGAGTATCATTTACACCCTTCTAACTTACAAAAAGAGGTCTGTGCATCCCTTGCCGATGCTGGGGCAGACCTTATTTTAGGACATCATCCTCATGTACTTCAACCACCTGAATATATTGAAACCTCTCGTGGAACGAAGACATTTGTTGCGTATTCATTAGGTAACTTTTTCTCTGGACAGAATGGGCTCCATCGTCAAATTGGCGCATCATTGACATTAAACATTAGTAAACCAAGTAGTAAATATAGTGCGATTGAGGTTACTAACCCAAGATATACCCTAACATATGTCCATCGGGAAAAGAAGATGAAATATGTCATCCACCAATTGAAGGATTGGGTACAGTCTAATAAAAATATTGAAACAGATGATGGGTTATTCCCTTCACTAGAAGTATATGAAAATGTGAAACAAAGAATGCGTAGCAATATTACTAATCTAGAAATAGATTAGATTGATACATTAATAAGAAGGTGATTGGGCTTGAATAGTTATCAGGATAGTTTACCTAGCCTAAAAAATGCCGTTCCACCGGAAGCATTTGGCTATAATATTAGTATGTATAGTGTTGCATTAGAAGGGTGGAGAAGAGGATTAACCTTAAAATTCATCAATGAAAATACAGCACCAGCTCAGACACACTATTCTCTCTCGAATGGAGAAAAAGAGCATTTCTTTACCGTTGCTAGAGGAGATCGAGTACCAAAAGAAGCTATTAAAATCTGTATACATAAGGATTTAACAAAGGAATATTTGGAAAAGCATAACATTCCTATACCTAAAGGAAATGTCTTTACAAAAGCATCGGCTGATACAGAAATCATCGAATATGCTTCCAATATATTAGGTTATCCAGTAGTGATAAAACCAGTCAATGGTACAGGTGGACATGGTGTCATTGCCAATATTCGAGATGAAAAAGAGTTTGTTTCTGCATTAGAATATGTTAGATATGACTTAAATTATTCGGACATTATTGTGGAAAGATTTTTTAAAGGAGAGGATTACCGGCTATACGTAATTGATAATAATGTAATTGGTGCCTTTAAAAAAATACCTGCTAATGTTATCGGAGATGGTATTCGCTCAATCCGTGAATTATTACAATTTAAAAATGGTGAAAGGGATAGTATACCAGCCTTTCACAACCGTTTAATAAAGGTAGATAAGGAAACGACTAGACTTTTAGAAGAAAAAGGCTATACGCTAGACACAGTACCGAAAGATGGCGAACAAGTATTTCTTAAAACAAAGAATAATGTGTCATCGGGTGGAGACCCCATCGATGTCACCGATCTCTTAACTGATGAACTAAAGCAGATAGCGATTGATGCCTGCAACGCAATCCCTGGATTAGTCCAGGGTGGAGTCGACATGATTGTAGATGAGTCATTAAAGAATGGTGTTATTCTAGAAGTAAACTCAAGGCCTCACATTACTTCACATCTATTCCCAATGCAGGGAAAGGGTAGAGATATCCCAAAAGCAGTCATCGATTATTATTTCCCAGAGACGACCAATAAGAAAAAAGAACATGCCGAACTCTTTTATTTTGATTTTAAGAATGTTTTAGAAGCATTCCGTAATGGCTATGCTAAAGAAATAACTATCCCAAATATTCCCTCTGGAAATATGACTGCCACCCGTTTTCATATGAATGCGGTTAAGACAGAGGACTTTAGAATATGGGTGAGAAGTCAAGCTCGTAAATTAAGGATTAATGGTTATGTTAAATTGCTTAAGGATGGGAGAACCTCTGTTGTAGCAATAGGCAGCCCCGACTTAATTAATAAATTCCGCAATGTCCTTAAGCAAGATTCATTAAAGAAACACCGTGTCCAAAATGTGGTGGAAAAAAGCTGGAGTAAACCAGTTAAAGTAGGTTTTGAATTAGTAGAAAATACAAATATAGTCAAAAAATTAAATAACGAGTCGAATAGTGTAAAATATCGATCATTAGAAGAAAATAATAAACATTTAAAGAAGAAATACCAGCAGATCATCAATAGTACTTCATGGAAAATAACGAAACCGTTGCGTGGAGTAGGAAGACTATTCAAAAGGTAGTTTCAAAACTTTACCTAATATAATTTAAGGCAGCTGATGTAATATGTTAATTGGATATATGAGGAATTTTATAAAACCACCAATAATGGCCGAGATTACAGCGAGGTTTTGTAAGGCTTATGGATTAGACATGGTTTATGCACTTCCTAGTGGCGTGGATATGGTGAACAATAAAGTGAAGGGAAAAATGTTGATTGATGATACGTGGATTGATGTAACAACTGATTTACCTACTTTCTTTGACATTTCTCCATATTGTTTTAAAGCGAAAAATAGCAAAATAATGAACTACCTTCGAAAAAACACTATATTATCAGATGATAGAACAAATTTGCTTTCAAAAGAGAAATTACAAGACAAATTAGTTGAGGACGAAAAATTTTCACACCTTGTTATTCCTACCGAGGATGTGAAAGACGTTACAACTGTTAAGAATTTTGTTCAAAAGTATGGAACAATTGTATTAAAGCCTCTAAGAGGTGAACGTGGTAAGGGCGTCTACATCCTAACTGAAAAAATGGAGAGCTATATTCTCGGTTACAAGAAGTCAGAAAAGGAGATTTCCTTTAAAGATTTAGAGATGTTTGTTAAAGAAAGAACTGAAGAAAGAAAATATATTATGCAAAAGTATATCAATTCGAGAACGAATAATGGTGATCCTTTCGACTGCCGTGTCCATGTTGAAAAAAATGGAGAAGGAAAATGGCAAATTGCTCGGAAGTATATCCGGATTGGGATTGGACAAAAGGTCATTTCTAATGTTAACCAAGGTGGGGGAATAGCTGATTCCGATGTTTTCTTTAAAGCTAATTTTCCTGATCTATGGGAGGAAATTGAATTAAAACTGGACGAACTTGGTAATACACTCCCCTACAAGATTGAGGAACTAAGAGGAACTTCTATAATGTCCTTGGGTATGGATGTAGCGGTACACAGTGATGGAAGTTTATCTATTTTTGAAGTGAATGGGGCGCCTGCAACCGCAGCACTAAAAGCAGAAGCTGCATTACTACGTACACAGTACTACGTACACATGCTAAAGAAAATTAATAGAAAATAACTCAGAATCCCGTATTTGACGGGAAGTTAGTAGGTGAAGAAGTTTAAATGGGATTTTACAACATTAGTTTAAACAATACTGATGAAAAGATACTGAAGATGAATAGTTCACTTTCTAAGCTGTTAAAGGTTAATCACTTAAGGTACACGAATATTAGATTTGGATTTCGGATTGCAGAAATCCGAATTGAAATTGACGATACACTTAATAACAATGAAATTGAATTACCTAATTTTATTGTAGAGAAGTTAAAAATTCCTTTGGACTGCCAATACAGTATCCTTTTAAAGGACAACGAATTAATATTTGGACCGTTTATTGGAATATTTCTAGGTGCAAGAGAATCTGTTGTGTTAAAAAAATTACGTTTCTTAAATAGCTATGTCCTAAAATATAATGAAATAAATGGTGTGATATTTGCTTTTACATTAGAAAATTTGAATAAAGCAGATTTATTGGTTGATGGTTATTTCTACAACCCTAAACAAGACATATGGGAAAAAGCAACGTTACCATATCCAGCCTCAATTTACAAAAGGAGTCCATTTTCATTAGAATTACGGGAGTATTTCGGTACCTTCTATGGAAACAAAATATTTAATTACAACACTTTTGATAAATGGAATATGTATAATCGATTAGAACAGTTTCCTGAAGCATTGGAATTGTTGCCTAGAACAGTGTTATACCAGGACAGTCACAATATGTTGGAGTTCATTAATACATACAATGATGTATATATTAAACCAATAGATGGTAAAAAAGGATTAGGTATTTTCAATCTTGTAAAAGAAGCGGATACTTTTTATGTTAGAACCCGTGAAAAAGAAGGTAACATTGAGTGGGAGTTTAAGACCGAAGTAGAGCTGGCTGACTTTATGAACATGAAGCTCGCAGAATCCGAATATATTATGCAAAATACGATTGATATTAATATTAATCAAAAAGTGTTAGATATCCGTGTAGGGATGGACAAGGATCAGCATGGTGAATGGAATAACATCATGTTCGTTTCAAGAGTTAGTGGAGAAAATAGCATTGTTAGTAATAGAGCTGTTAGTGGTGGAGAAATCCAAAGAGTTTCGGATGTATTAAGAAGTATTTATGGTTATTCGGAAGATAAAGTTCAATATTATGAGGATGAGTTAGTTAGAAACGCCAAACTTGTAGCTGAATTACTAGAACGTACGGGATTGAATTTAGGGAAGTTAGCTTTCGATTTCGTAATTGATAAAGATGGGAAGATATGGATTATTGAAATAAATAGTAGATATCCAGATGACTCTTTAGCAAATAAAATTGGGGAAAAAGATGTATACTTTGATATACATCATACCAATATCATGTACACAAAACATCTAGCAGGTTTTGGTGAACAAGGAAATGATATACTATTTAACTTTTCATTTCCAAATGATAACACGAAGAAACGGTACAAACTGACAATTGCTATTCCAGTTAAAGAAAAGAACAATTTAATCGAAAAAATTAAGCAACAGTTTCAAAAACGTGGACTTCCAGAAGAAGTGACTTATAACACAACTATTAAAAAAGTGGAAGTTGAATTAGAAGGAACAAGACAACAGTTGTATCATTTCATAGATGACATAAAGGTTGGTACTGAACATCGTAAGAAAAGTATTATTAGTGTTCAGGAACTTTAAGAATGATAAAAGGTCTTTCCTATTTTATGTAGGAAAGACCTTTACAACTTATTGCGAAATTTGTTATCTAAAGTCGAATAAACTATTGAAAAAAGGGGATAGTTGACCGATACTAATAAGGTATCACTAATTACAAATATTATATTGGAGGTGAAACGATAGTGAGGGAAAGAGGCCTATTTTATTTTTCATTTCTACTAATCTATCTTTTTATCTTTACTCCACAGGTATTCGCTACAGAAATTACCGGAAAAGATACATATGATAGTGCCGATGATTTGGTAAATGAAGAGAGCAATAATCTAGTTGAACAGAGTGAAATAGAAACACAAGATACAGAATTAGATAATAAGATAGAATCTGATAATGTGATTCCCAAAGATGTTATTGTAAATACTGAGGGTGAAACAGAACAGCAGGCAGAATTAGAGAGCATCGAGGCAACAGAATCTGCTAATGACTCGGAGCCTGGTGATGGAAGTGCTGAACCAGAAGTCCTTTCTGAGAATGTTCAAAAGGATGAACAAAATCAGGATTTAGTAAAAGAAAATGAACCAGCAGAATTATTGTTACATAATGGTGTTCGTCACGAATCCGTTATTCAGCTTAAGAAAGAACTTGAAAAACTTGGTTTCGTAAGTTGGAAAAATGAGCCGAATAATTATTTTGGTGATTCCACCGAAAAGGCAGTACTGGACTTCCAAGTTTATTATGGTTTAAATCAAACCGGTATAGCTGATACACCTGTATTACATAAAATAGAAGAAATGTTGGCGATACCATTTCAAAATGGAAAAATCCATGAGGGTACAGTAAAAGTAAAGCAGGATTTAGCTGTTTTAGGTTATGTAAAGTGGAATAATGTACCTAATGATTATTTTGGAAAACAAACAGAGATTGCAATTATAAAGTTCCAAAGAGATAATAGTTTACCAGCTTCCGGAATAGTTGATCCAACAACAATGACCAAATTGGTAGAATTGGCAGAAGCGCCTCTTCAGCTTGGAATGTACCGGTCTGATGCAGTACATGTAAAGAAGAATCTAGCTAGATTAGGGTTTATTAAGTGGAAAAATGAACCGAATGATTACTTTGGTGCTTCTTCAGAAAAAGCATTAAAAGACTTCCAACGCTACTATGGGATAAAGCAAACTGGAATTTTAGATAATGTAACAATAACGAAAATGGATAGCGTATTATCCAACCCACTTCAAAATGGAAAAAGACAACCCGATACTATTCAATTGAAAAGAGATTTAGAAAGATTAGGCTATGTAAATTGGAAAAACAACCCTAATGATTATTTTGGAGCAGGTACCGAACAAGCTGTACAAGCTTTTCAAAGAGATTACTCTCTTCCAATAAGTGGGATTGCAGAAGAAGTTACATTCAATAAAATTATAGAAGTATTGAATATTCCCTACCAAACAGGAAAAAGAGATCCTCTAAACGTTCAATTGAAGAAAGATCTAGAAAAATTAGGTTTTATAAATTGGAAAAATAATCCAAATGATTACTTTGGTTCAAGTACTAAAAATGCAGTAATCCGTTTTCAAAAACATTTTGGACTACGAGTTAATGGGATAGCTGACAAATTTACTTTAGCCAAGATTGATTCTATTAAGAATAGTCCTATGCAGAATGGTAGAAGTAACTCTGATGTTAAAAGACTTAAAAGAGATTTAGAGTTATTAGGTTATGTAGATTGGAAGAACCCTCCAAATAACTTCTTTGGGAAATCAACAGAAAATGTTGTGAAGAAATTCCAAAAGGAAAACGGACTACCAATCTCTGGTATAGTTGATGAGATAACGCTAAAAGCAATCAATAAAGAATCTAAAGGGATTGTAAAAGTCTTCCTAGACCCTGGTCACGGTGGTAAGGATCCTGGTGGACAAGGTTATGGATTAAAAGAAAAAGATCTAGTACTAGACATAGCATTAAAAACTGCATCCGTCTTATCTAGTAAATATGTTGGTGTTGATGTTATGTTATCACGTACAACAGATACTTTCATTGAGTTGACTGATAGAAGTAAAATGGCAAACAATTGGGATGCGGACTATTTTGTAAGCTTCCATACAAACGCATTTTTAGGACTATCTAAAGGCTTTGAAACCTATATCTATAATGGCAAGGTTACAAATGAAGAGAAATCTAGACAAGCAGACATACATAATTACCTAGCAAAACGTATCAATGTTAACGATAGGGGCATGAAGGATGCAAACTTTAATGTATTACGTAATACGAACATGCCTGCTATACTACTAGAATATATGTATATTGATAATAAGACAGAAAATCGGTTGTTAGGATCTAAGAGTTACCGAAATTACTTAGGGCTTATAACTGCAGATGCTATTGCTAATGCTTATGGATTAAAGAGGAGATAAATCATTTTTATGGTTTATCTCTTTTTCTATTAAACTTGTATTCATATGCTAATGCCGTGTGGTGTTACTTGTCATAATTCTCTCGCAGAAATATCAAAATTTATCGTAAGTTATTCTACTTTTTACGCATCATATTAAGGTCAAATTTCGAAATTCAACAATAACCTTCTAAATTCGACTTAATAACCTATAATTCTAGTTAATTTTATTGAAATATCATTTGATTTATCAGATACTAGAGTAGTATATAAATTTAATAGAGGAGGTGAAACTAAAGTGAAGATTAGACATTTTATGGCCTTCTTGCTATTAATATCTGTTTTCCACTTTAGTCCACTTACAGTAGGAGCAACATCGAGTGGAGAAGAGGAAGTAAATAATGACCCAGTGGAAACACAGAGTCAAGAGGTTGATGAGACTGTTCAACTAGAAATAAAACAAGCAGAAGATTTTAGTGAATTGCAAAGTAAATTAGTTACATTAGGCTTTCTAACCAATCAAGATATAACAGGAAACCTAGATCAAAAAACTAAAACGGCAATTACTAGTTTCCAAACCTACTATGGATTATCTAAAACAGGTAATGCAGATGAACCAACTCTTGCTAAAATGGATGAAATTTTAGCTAGTCCTTTCCAAGATGGAAAAAGAGATGCTGAATCTGTTAAGCTAAAAGAATATCTAGTTATTTTGGGATATGCAAATTTTACAAATCCAACTGATTATTTTGGTGGCCAAACAGCTGATGCTGTCAGGGAATTTCAGAAGGATCAAGGATTAGCTGTATCTGGTATCGTTGAGCCAGTAACGAAAGCTAGATTAGTAGAGTTAGCAACAGGGCCATTACAAAATGGGATGTATCGTGATGATGCAGTAGAATTTAAAGAAAACTTAGATACGCTTGGCTTTGTCAATTGGAAGAATCCGCCGAATAATTTCTTTGGTTCTTCAACGGAGCAAGCAGTAATTAACTTACAAAAGTATTATGGCATATCTCAAACTGGTGTAGTTGATGAAGCAACATTAGCCAAGGTAGAAGAGGTACTGGCAAGTCCATTCCAAAACGGAAAAAGACATAATGAATCAATTAAACTTAAAGAGTATTTAACTAACTTAGGTTATGCAAATTTTGTGAACCCAACTACTTATTATGGTGTTCAGACAGAAGTTGCTGTAAAAGCATTCCAAAAGAAAAACGGATTGGTTGTATCTGGAATTGTTGAACCAGTAACAAAAGCAAAATTAACGGAATTGGCAACTGCACCACTTGAAAATGGAATGCGTCGCCAAGATGCAATTGGCTTTAAAGAGAATCTGGAAAAGCTAGGATTTGCTAATTGGAAGAACCCTCCAAATGATTTCTTTGGACCTTCTACAGCGGATGCAGTAGTTGACCTACAGAAATATTATGGTCTTGCACAAACTGGTAAAGGTGACAAAGCAACCTTAGATAAAATGGCAGAGGTATTAGCTAGTCCTTTCCAAAAAGGTAAGAGCCATGCTGATTCAATACAGTTAAAAGAGTATTTAACTCTGTTATATTATGCCGATTTTGTAAATCCAACTGAATACTTTGGAACTTCAACAGAAGCTGCGGTTAAATCATTCCAAAAGGCTCGAGGGTTAGCGGTATCTGGTATCATTGAACCAGTAACAAAAGCAAAGTTAACGGAATTGGCAACTAGACCACTTGAAAATGGAATGCGCCGTGGTGATGCAATTGAATTCAAAGAGAATTTGGAAAAACTCGGTATTGTAATCTGGAAGAACCCTCCAAATGATTTCTATGGAGCTTCCACTGAGCAGGCTGTAGTTGACCTACAGAAGTATTATGGCCTTTCTCAAACAGGTAAAGCCGATAAAGCAACTTTGGATAAAATCGCAGCGGTATTAGCTAGTCCATTCCAAAACGGAAAAAGTCATAAAGATTCTATTGCACTGAAAGAACAATTAGTACAATTAGGTTATGCTGACTTTAAAAATCCTACAAATTATTTTGGTGCTGGAACAAAAGCGGCTGTAGAAGCTTTCCAAAGGGATTATAATTTACTAGTATCTGGTATCATTGAAGATGTAACTAAACAAAAATTGGTAGAGGTACTTGCTAATTCCTTAAAAGTTGGAGATAGCGGTTCGGCAGTAGTTAAATTAAAAGAACAGATGAATCGATTGGGCTTCCCAATAACCGACTTATCGGCAGAATTTGAAAATCAAGCTGAAAAAGCTGTAACTGACTTCCAACAACATTATGGTCTTATTGCTAGTGGTGTTGTTAATCCGAAAACAACAGAAAAAATTAATGATATCCTGTCCAGTCCATTCCAAACTGGGAAAACAAATGATGATTCTATACAGCTTAAGCTGTATCTGGAAAAGTTAGGTTATATTGAGTGGAAAAACCCACCAAATGGGTTTTACGGTGCAAGTACTGAGCAAGCTGTTAAAGACTTCCAAGCTGATTATGAATTACCTATCAGTGGAATAATTGATGATATTACGCTCCAATTACTTGTAAAGGCTGCAAAAGCAGAAGAAATTTACATCAATACAAAATATGATATAACTTTAAGTCAAGCATTGAATTTACAGATGAAGGTAACCCCTCAATCTGATAAATATTATACTGGTTATATCAGCAGTAACTTATTAGATATCTATGATGGTGGTACAATTACCGGATACTATGTAAACCTACGTACATCACCATACCTAATTAATGGCAACAACAATAATATTTCTACTCCTGTAGAAGCTGGAACACCATTTAAGGTATTGGATGATAATGTTAAAGGGGACATATACAGTTACAGTACTCGCTGGTACAAAATTGAGTACAATGGTAAAGTGCTTTACGTTCATAGTTCCTTAGCTGATATAGATTCTAGAATTGGTAAAACTACAGCCAATGGAGTTAGGATAAGAGCTGGTAAAGGAACAAATACTCATATCTATGAAACAGTTAATGCTGGAAAAACATTTACTATTTTAGAAGAAGGAACAAGTTGGACTAAGGTCAAGCTAACATATGATTGGAGAAATGCTACTTCTGCAGATACTCGTAATTATTTAGATCCAACTAACTATGTAAATGATGCGAATCAGAAGTTCCAATTCTTAGATTTACGTTACTTTACTGGCGTTCCCGCTTCAGAGTTGAACAAGCTTCTAGAAGGAGCTGGAGTTCTAGAAGGTAAGGGAGAAGTCTTTAGACAAGCAGCTAAAGATGCAGGGATTAATGAAGTATATTTAGTCTCCCATGCTATTTTAGAGACAGGAAGAGGCAAATCCGTTTTAGCAAATGGTAGTATTAAACATAATGGTAAATCTGTTTATAACTTCTTTGGAATTGGTGCAACAGATAAGTGTGCTGTAGAATGTGGTACACAAAGAGCAATCCAAGAGGGTTGGTTTACAGTTGATGATGCTATCAAAGGCGGTGCCAAATTTGCCGGAGACAAATACATTAATGCTGGGCAAAATACTCTATATGAAATGCGCTGGAACCCAGCTGCAATGGATAAAAATGGCTATGCTACCCATCAGTATGCAACAGACATTGGTTGGGCATCTAAACAAATATACAATTATAAACAGATCTATGATAAAGGTACTTATAATTTAATATTTGACGTACCAGTCTATAAGTAATATCTAGTAGTCTAGTTCTTCTAAAATGAAGAACTAGGCTTTTTTTATCGATTGAATAAAGAATCAAAGATTTTTGCCAGACATTATGGGCTAGCCATACGCTTTAGAGAGTATCTCTCGCGTCCACAATCTTTAATTAATAACTCAACTATCAAACCAACCCACAAAAATAACGCACCAATCCGTATTATATGGTACAATGTCTATGAATTTATATCATATTAAGTAGGTGCATTATGTTTAATGTAGTTGAATTATCTATTGCTTTTTGCATTTCAACTGTCACTACACTATTAGTGACGCCATTAATTAAAAAATTAGCTTTTAAATTAAATGCTGTTGATAAACCAGATGGAAATAGAAAAATGCATAGTGATGCAAGAGCGAGTATGGGCGGGTTAGCAATTTTTATGGGTGCTGCCGCAGGATTTCTGTACCTGCAGCCATATGAAGCTCATATGAATGCCATTATACTTGGTGCAATTATTATGATTATTACTGGAATGATTGATGATATTTATAGTATAAAACCGTTATATAAACTAGCCGGACAAATAGCAGCAGCGGTTGTTGTTGTCTCATCTGGACTAATAATTGAAAAGCTGACCATTCCTTTTATGGGAACAGTATATATTGATCATTTTGGAATTATCCTTACTATTCTATGGATTGTTGCAGCATCCAATGTAATTAATTTCATTGATGGCTTAGACGGACTAGCGGCAGGAGTGTCAGGTATAGGATTAATTAGCATGTTGATTATGGGCATTATGGATGCAAGACTCATCGTAGTTTCCCTTTGTGTAATCTTAATTGGAAGCTGTGTAGGATTTTTATATCATAATTTCTATCCTGCTAAAATATTTATGGGAGATACAGGGGCATTATTTTTGGGCTATTCTATCGCCATTATATCGATGCTTGGCTTGTTCAAAAATGTAGCTTTCTTTAGTTTTATAATCCCGATTATTGTGATTGCAATACCTGTATTTGATACGATACTAGCGATTTTTAGAAGAATATTGAATAGACAAAGTGTAGCAACTGCCGATCGAAAACATATTCATTATCAGTTGTTAGCTATGGGTTATTCTCATCGATCCGCAGTGCTCATTATATATGCATTTAGTGCTTTCTTTGGCAGCATGGCTATAATCTTCAATAGTACAAGGTTACTTAATTCACTCGTTATCTTTTTCTTTATCATACTAGCGATTCAATTAATTTCTGAACTAGCTGGAATTACATCAGAGAAAAGACAACCACTATTGAACAGTCTAAAAAAGCTATCCTATTGGACTAAAATACAAAAGTAAAAAACTGCTAATCTCAACGAGAGATTAGCAGTTTTTTAGTTTATTATTTGATTGTTTAATAGGTTCCATCGACAGTTTCAATAGTATTATCTACGACTTCTGTGTTTTCTAATTCTAGATGGCTTTGAAGTATCATTTTAGTTTCTGCTAGTTTGACATCATCTAATTTATAGTAATAAATGTTAGCAGGTTGATAATCCTCTCCTTCTAATGTCATAGACTCAATGTCAAGACCACCACCATTTAATCCATATGAAACTAGGCTCTTCATTTCATCAAATGTCATTGTTGTGGTCATGTTAGTTCCAACTGCTTCAATAACATCGCCAAGCTTAAGAACAGAACCGACTGATATTGATTTTTTAATTACAGCTTTTACAGCTTCCATTTGACGTTTTCCACGTTCAATATCATTATCTAGCTTTCTTGTACGTGCAAAGGCAAGAGCTTCTTCGCCATTTAATAGTTGCTCACCAGGCAATAGGTGGATCGAGTTCTTTTTATCTTCTGAGTTTGATTCCCAGAACTCATAAGGAACATCAACAGTGATACCCCCAATTGCTTCTACTACTTCCACAAATGCGTGGAAGTTAACCTTTACATAGTAGTCAACTGGAATATCCATTAGGTTTTCCACGGTTTTAATGGTTAATTGTGGCCCGCCAAAAAAGTGGGCATGGTTTATTTTATCCATACCACGGTCTGGGATGTCTACATACGAGTCACGTGGTATACTCACTAGTTTAACACTTTTATCATCCTTGTTTAATGTAGCAAGGATTAGGGTATCAGACCTAGAGTTACCTTCATTAGCACGGTGATTACTTTCGTCGACTCCAATAATAAGGATGGAAATATTATCAACGTCAGGATCTACCATTGCTTCCCTTAAATCTGATTTTCCTCTATCGTCATCCTCATATGATTTACTAATAACGGAGTCAGCTTTGATATATAAGGACCATAAATATCCTGCTCCAATACCTATAATTAATAGTGGTATTAAAATTAAATACACACGTTTACGTAACTTTCTCTTTTTCTTCCTTTTTACCATTCGTGATTGATCAGAATGATTTTTAACCATTTTTTGTTTCCCCTTTAATATCTAAATGTGTTGTAATACTCTCATAATGAAAATTCAACCTTTATTTTACTACTAAATAGTCCATTCGTACATAACAAAATATAGGAAATTGAAAAGTCCTATTATATTAGACGTATTCTAAAATTAAAGGTTTCGTTCTTCACTATTTTTAACAAATGAAGTGGAGATATCTGTTTTAATTATTGAAGTAGAGATACCCTGGGTTCTTGGCAAATAGATGACTTCACAATAATCACTTAAGAAATCAAATTTCCCTTCCCAGTCATCCCCCATTACAAATAAATCAATTTCATGTTCTTTTAAATCTGTAATTTTTTGATCCCATGAATGCTCAGGAATAACTTTATCTACATAACGAATAGATTCCAATATCATTTTTCGATCATGAAAAGGGTGATAAGCTTTCTTGTTCTTAATGGCATTGAAATCATCAGTAGATATGCCAACAATTAAGTAATCACCTAATTCCTTTGCGCGACGTAAAAGATTGATATGCCCGATGTGGATTAGATCATAAGTCCCGTAAGTTAGCACTCTTTTCATCATTTCACCCCAGATTACGGATATATGCTATTCTAACATACATAGAGACTGCTAACCACCAAGGTTCAACAAGATATTACAATGTTTATGTTTATAAATACAGCATATGTCCATTACATAGAGTAGAATGGCCTTATACTTATATTTAAATTTATACAAGGAGGGAAAGTCCCTGTGGTATTTAGTAACTAAGTATTTTTATTTACAAACTACTAATTGCAAGTTTACTATTTTATACATGTTCTCCATTTATTTTCGCATTAACATAAGAGGATAAAGAAGTATCACCTGAAAAAAATCCAGTTCTTGCATTCTCAGAGTAATTTCCCATTCCTTCAAAAAATACTGCGAAAGGCCAAATATATTTGCTTATGGAACTTCTCGTTTTCCTAATGATTATTCAAATATAGTTCAAGTTGATGTTACTGACAAAACTGCATTAATAACGGTAATCAGAGAATAAAATCCCACTCCCAGATAATTTTAGTAGTTAGGAAAGTATAAGAACTTTTCGCCGACATAAGAAACTCCGAAAGTGCTCGTAGTATTGAAAGATTAATCAACTGAGCATTACTCCTCGCAAAGCTGTATGAAGTCGATTTAAGAAGTCTCTCCTGGAGTATCGCAAGCAGCTGACTCGCTTAAGGACGAGTGAATGCGAGCTTTTCTAAGATTCATTCTATGATACTAATCTTATTCTTAGTCGGCCCATTACTTAAGTGGTTTAATTCTAGATGGTTTTGTAACTCTTCTTGAATTTGTATTCTACTATCTTCCTCTACTTGATAATACCAGGCACCATCATCATAATCCCCAACTCCATCAAAGTTCACCGTTTCAATAGTTAAATCATGCGATAATCCATACGACTGAAATTTCGTCAATTCATCAAAGGTTAAGTTTGTGCTCATGTTATTTCCTATTGCTTCGATAACTTTATCTAATTTAGGAATAGAAGATAGTGATAAAGCCTTATTAGCTATGGTCTTAACAATTTCCTGCTGACGTTTTCCACGTGCAACATCTGTATCATATTTTCTAGTTCGTGCAAGAGCTAGTGCTTCTTCTCCATTTAACTGTTGATTCCCAGGATATAAGTGAATGGAATTCTTCTTATCCATTGAGTTGGACTCAACTATTTCATATGGCACTTCATATTCAATACCACCAAGTGCATCCACCACTTCAATAAATCCATTAAAATTCATTCTTACGTAGTAATCTACAGGAATATGAAGAAATTGCTCCACTGTTTCCATTGTTGCTTCAGGCCCACCATAAAAATGAGCGTGGTTAATTTTGGTATAGGTATTCATAACGGGTACATAAACATATGTATCACGAGGGATGGTAAGTAGCTTAATGGAATCATCTTTCTTATTAAAAGTAGCTAAAAGAATTGCATCAGTCCGACTCTTCTCACCGTATCCCCTGAACTCACTTGTGTCTACTCCGAGAAATAAAACGGAAACATTATGAATATCTGGATCCACTTTTTCATCTCTAAGATTAGATTGCTTTCGATTTATTCCTTCATATGATCCCTCAACAATGTTATGTGTTTTTTGATAAAGATATATTCCATAACCAACTATTATTAATAAAAGTAAAATAATGCTAATAATACTATAGATTACCCATTTTTTGCTGCGTTTCGCTTTAGCCATATAAAAACTCCAATTAGATTTTTAGTGTGAAGGGTACAGTATTGGTTTCTCCGAAAAAGCTTTAGTGTATACATTAGATGCATGTAATGGGGTTAGAATAGTAGTTAATGTATTAGAGGATGAATGATTTATTGACTTATCCAAGTAAATTTTAATTAATGTTTAAAATAAAATAATAATAGGAACTAATGTGAAACGTTAATTCCTATTATTAGGTAATAAAAGTTTATTATTATAAATAAACCTCAAAATGTAAGAGATTACTTATACGTCAAAAACTATAAATATGAGAAGTTATTGTAAATATTAGTCTAATGATATGTTATTTATTATTACAATTTGCTATACTGTAATTACTATTATTAGACAATAATTTACAAAATTCTAAATTAGTGACACCTATATAATCCATCTATATATGGCTATTGTTGCACTGGAATCAAGATGTTACAGATGAGATTGATAAATACTAAGAATGATTAATATGAAGGGGTTGAAGTTCTTGATTACGGTATTAGTCGTGGACCCTTTAAGATTGTACCGGGAAGGGATTCGAACGCTAATCAATACAGAACCAGACATGAAAGTAGTAGAAGCAGTTAAAAACGGAGAACTGGCCATTGAAAGGGTAGTTTCTGTTAAACCAGATGTGGTCGTAATGGATGTTGAAATGCCTGGTTTAGATGCAATTAAGACTTGTAGCCAAATTAGAGATATTAGTCCAGAAACAAGTGTTATTTATCTTACACAAAACAATGATATTGATATTATCTATAGGGGTATTGTTAACGGAGCAGATGGTTTTTTGTCTAAAGAATTATTTCCTGATATGTTATGTCAAGCTATCCGCGATGCCTCCAGGGGACAAAATGTTATTTCTGGAGAAATTGCCAAAATAATCGTAAATCATATTAGAAAATTATCAATGAGTGAGAGCCAAATACTGGAAAAACGGCTAGAGCATAAGGGGATTTATCTCACCAAGCGGGAGATGGATATTGTTCAATTAATATTAAGAAGGTATACCAATAATCAGATTTCTAAATACCTCCATTTAACTGAGGGTACTGTAAAAAATTACATTAGTAATATCTATTTGAAAATAGGTATTAACCATCGTAATAAAGTGATAACATTCTTAGAAGACTTGCTATAAAGAAAACAAAGTTCGACTATTTCTTACAAACATATGACTTTTATTTTGCTAAGTCACTAAAAACATGACTAGGTATCTAGTACCATAGTTATAAGTTAAGAAAAGTAGGACCAAAATAATACGGCCTATGAAGAGGAAGTCTTTTATCATGCGAATTTGTTTACTGTAACAAAGCAAGTTTTTTCTATTGCTAGAAGAAAAATTAAAAAAGCACACTTATGTGAAGATTGTAACAAATTTACCAGCAGATTTATCTTTGTTGGATGATTCAGACATGACACAAGAAGATATGGTTAGTATACTTAGAGTCCTGAAATCAGAAAAAGTAATTCTTATTACTGAGAGTTATAATAAATTAGATATTTTTCCTCTAATTGATGCAGGAGTATGTAGTATTATTCCTAAAAGTAAGCAATTCTTAGATAGTTCACTTGAAATAATTGAAAGAATTCAACACAAGGAGTTCTTTTTACCAAGCGAGGTACTAAAGGATATTATTGAGAAGGTAATTCAATTGAAACGTGTTGAATATGACCAATTGTGCAATAAGATTCAACGAGAATGGGATTTAACTCTAAAACAAGCTGAAGTAGCCTCCCTTATGAAACTTGGACACACAAATAAAGAGATTGCCAATATACTTGGAATGTCTGAAGGTAGTGTGAAGGTGCATGTAAGTCAAATATATTCTAAACTAAAAGTGAATGAACGATATATTGTTATGGAGAAGCTTATTGAATTGTGTTAGTATAAGGAATTATTTGGATAATGGTTGTAGAAAGAGGGCTCTTATGAAGAAAATATTAATGATTTCCCAAAATTTTTATCCGGAGATTGGTAGTGCTGGAAATCGCATGAAAAGTATTTATGTACTATTAAAAAATCTTGGCTATGATATAAAAGTCCTTACAACAGAGCCTACTTATCCAAATAGAAAGTTCTATGAAAATGGAAATCTTTGGGATGACGAAGAACTTAATCAAGATCCTGATATATATCGGATTAATGTGAAAAATAAAAAGTATTCTAGAAGCTTATTAAACCGCCTATTTTACTATCTTGAAGTAGCTATTAAAATGTTTGTTTATATACTGAGAAACAAGGGTGAGTTTAGTACAGTTATAACTACATCACCGCCCATATTTATAGCGATAGTTGGTTTGTTTGCTAAAAAGTATTATAAGGCCGAATTAATATTAGATATTCGTGATTTGTGGCCAGAGTCCTTAAAGGGTGTAGGAGTTTTTAACAGTCCTTTCATTATAAAGATTTTTAAAAAGATAGAGAAAATAATGTACGAGACAGCAAATGAGATAATTGTTAATAGTAGGGGATTTATAGAGTATATTGTCTCAAGGCATTCAGCTAGTAGTACCAAGATAACATATATTCCCAATGGAGCTAGAAAAGATGAAATCACCTCTAATAATGTAGAAACATTTAAGGTGATTTATGCAGGAAATATTGGATTAGCCCAGGATGACTTAGTTTTAAAAAAATTAGCTAAAGAGCTTAATGAAAGAAAGACTGAACTAACTATTATAGGGTATGGATTAAAAAAAGATAGTTTCATAGAGTATTGTAAGGAAAATAATCTAGTAAATGTTTCATTCTTGAGCCCAACTACAAGAGAAGAATGTCTTAAAATAATCTCTACACATCAGGTTGGTGTAGTTTCGTTAGAAGATAAAGAAGTATTTAAAACAGTGCTACCAGGAAAAATCATTGATTATATGACATGCGGAGTACCAATCGTTGGCTCCGTTTCCGGAATCGCCAAAGAAGTTATACTATCCGAACAAGTCGGGTTTGTGTCAGAGGATAATAATGTGAAAGAAATGATCTATTATATTGATACAATAAAAAACAATCCGTTACTCCGACAAGAAATGAGTCAAAATGGAAATTTGTATGTCCAAAGAGATTTCTTATGGGAATCTAATATAGATTCTTTAGTAAATATTCTTGAAGGTTAGGTAATTGTAATGCTAGATAGGGTGGTACGTAATGACTAAAAATGTATGCATGTTTGTGTGGAATCATTTTACCAATGATGCACGTGTATTGAGAGAGTGTACTGCACTTTCAGAGAATGGATATAATGTGGATCTAATTTGTATTCACGATCCAAATGATAAAGATTTATCAAAATATGAAGTAAGAAATGATAACTTTCGTGTGATTAGAGTTAGAAGATACCCAGTATTACTTGAATTGATGCAAAAATCTTACAGAAAGCTGATGCAAAATAAATTAATCGGTTTACTTGGATTTGTACTCTGGTTAGCCGCAATGTATTTTAGCCCAATATTAATTGGAATCATAACATTATTCGCTTTAATTCTCCTAAAAACAAAAGCAAAAGTTGTCTGGGTTAGAGGAACTATTATAGCTCGGATGATAGCCAGAGGTTTCCAAAAAAAATATGATTTCTATCATTCAAATGATTTAAATACTTTACCTCAAGGATATATCTGCTCAAAACTCCGCTTTAAAAAGAAGAAACTTATTTATGATTCACATGAAGTTCAAACTAGTCGAACTGGTTATGATAGTGGAGCTTATGGGAAATCCGAAAAGTTCTTTATTAATAAAATTGATACTATGATTGTAGAAAACCATACAAGGGCGAAATACAACGAGGAACTGTATGGCTTTTATCCCAATGTTGTTCATAATTATCCGTTTAAACAAGATGAAAATAATGTCCAGAAGGCACCTCTACATGACATACTTGGTTTACCAAAAGATGAGAAAATTTTACTCTATCAAGGTGGTATTCAAGCTGGAAGAGGATTGGAAAAGTTGATTCAAGCTGCACCCCTATTTAAGGAAGGAACACTAGTTTTTATTGGTGATGGGAGAATTAAGCAGGAGCTATTTAATATGGTGGATGAAATGAATCTTCATGAAAAAGTGAAATTCCTTCCTAAAGTTCCGGTAGAAGAGCTTCCTAGCTATACAAAGAATGCGTATTTAGGATTTCAAGTTTTAAATAATACGAATTTCAATCATTACTCGGCATCATCGAATAAACTATTTGAGTATATGATGAGTGGTGTTCCAGTAGTTGCTTGTAGTTTTCCGGAGATTAAGAGAGTCGTTGAGGAAGAGCAGGTTGGAGTTTGTGTGGATTCGCATGATCATGAGTCTATTGCAGAAGGTGTAAACCTTCTACTCTCCAATAAAGAAAAATATAATCTAATGAAATCGAATTGTAAAAAGGCAAGTGAAAATTATAATTGGGAAATTGAAAAGAAATTATTTTTTTCAATCTATGAAAAGGTGATGTAACTTGAGTGGAAATAAAAGTAATGAAATTAATGGCGATTATAAGAAGTTAGAAAAAGACTTTATTTTATTCAAAGAAAGAACTTATGACTTATTAGAAGAATATAAAGTTATACTAGAGTTATTGGAGAAAGAAAGAATTATTACGAATAAGCTTGAAAAAGGTATAAAGAGTATTCAAAATAAAAAAAACAAGATAGAAAAAGAGTTGGCTATAGTTAACAGAAAATATAATGCTTTGAGTAAATCAAAACTAGGAAAGATTACAGTTAGATATTGGCAATATCTCGCTAAAAAAAGAATTGGAGGGCAAAGATAATGAATAACATCAAGGAATTCAAAAAAGAAATATTAACCTTCCAAAAAGAAATACTAAATGATTTAAAACCTTATGTTGTTGGCAATGATGACTTTTTACAAGCAGAAAATTGGTATACAAATTCTAATAATGTTTTTCTATATAACCAAAAGGGCAAATTATATATAGCAGGAGAAAATGCAAAAAGAGATTATATTTCTTTCCGAGAAAAAAATAATAGTTTTAGTTTATTACCTAAAAATGAAATAAGAGTACTACCTGATGAAACTTTGCGCATTGAAGTTCAAGGAAATACTTTCGGAAAAATCAGTATCGATATGTTTATTGTTGAATATTCTTCAAATGAAAAAATTAATTCATATATTGTTCATTTAAACAAGGCAACTGAAATCATAACTTCAAGACATGCGAATGCACTCAGGTTTGCATTTAAAGTTTCAGGCATTGGGTTAGCTAATATTTATAATATAAAGCTAGAAAGAAAAAAGGAATTTAACAAAGACTATGATTTTCTTAAGACTAACAAGAAAAATCCGCCTGTAAAATTAAAAAATATTTCAGATTTGAAAATGGCATGTATCTTTGACGAATTTACAACTACTTGCTATCAAGAAGAAGTAAACTTAATAAATTTTACTCCTAATAATTGGAAAGAAATACTTATAAAAAATCAGCCTGATGTTTTAATGGTTGAATCAGCTTGGAAAGGGAACCAAGGGTCATGGGAATATAAAATTGCTAAATACAATAATGGTGATAAAGAGCCAATTTCAGAGTTAGTAGATTGGTGTAAAAGGCAAGGTATTCCTACAATATTCTGGAATAAAGAAGACCCAATTCATTTTGAAAAATTTATTGATTCTGCTAGATTATTTGATTATATCTTTACTACAGATGCCAATATGATTAGCAAGTATCAAGAAATGGCAGGACATAAGAATGTTTACGCATTACCATTCTCTGCTCAACCAAAACTGCATAATCCTATAAAAATAGCAGATTCACGTATTAATAAAATATCTTTCGCAGGGTCATATTATGCTAATAGACATGAAGACAGAAAGAGGGATATGGATGATATGTTAGACCTGGCTGCAGCCAAAGGTTTGGACATATATGATAGAAATTATGAGAAAAACCTTATCCTTAAAAAATCGGATTTTAGATTTCCTGAGCGATTTACAAATAATATAAAAGGAAGCTTGGAATACGATGAAATTGAGAAGGCATATAAGGGCTATAAAGTAATGCTAAATGTAAACAGTGTTAAGAATTCTCCAACAATGTTTTCAAGAAGAGTTTTCGAGGGTTTAGCTTCTGGAACTCCTATAGTAAGTAGTTATTCTGATGGTGTTAAGAATCTTTTTAATGATATTGTGCTTGTTTCTGAGAATAAAGAAGAACTTAAAAGAAATTTAGATAAATTAATGAATGATGACCTGTTTTATAATGAAAAATCCTTGGAAGGTATTCGGGAAGTATTTTTAAATCATACGTACCAAAATCGAATAAGATTCATACTTGAAAAAGTCGGAATTAGTGTTGAGTATTCAATTCCATCAGTTACAGTATTAGCTATTGCTAATTCGAAAAAACAGGTTGAATATTTAGTTGAGAGATTTAATTTACAGTCATGGAGAGAAAAAAAATTAATCATACTGCTCAATAATTTTAATGGGTATATCGAAGTGATGAATAAATATAACAGTGCTCATATTTCATCTTTTGTTCTAAGTTATATGAACCATTATAAGAGAGTTTCGGAAATTATAGACTCAGAGTTTATAGCATTCTTTAACTCTAAGGATTATTACGGGGAAAATTATCTTATGGATTTAATGATAGCAACAAAATATAGTAGATCAGCTATTATTGGTAAAAGTACTATTTTTGAATTTGAAAAAAAGCTTGTATCTAAAAACCCAGGGCATGAATACGAATTTGTTAATGACTTGACAATTACTCGTTCTATAGTAAACAAGAAGGTTTTTCATGGTGTCGATTTAGAAAAAGTAATAAAAAAACTTAAACATGCTGGTAGTTTAAACGAATTCTTCAAAAAAGGTCATCAGCTGTTGAGTATTGACAAATTTAACTATATACAATCTGGTCAAGAGATTAGTAATAAGTACAAGGAAATTATTGAACTATAGTAGGTGATAATTATGTGTAAGAAATTGAAAGTATTATTATATGGAGATGTTGATTTAAATTTCTTGGATGGATCAGCTGTATGGCTAACTTCCATAGCAAATACTCTTAACTACGATCAAAATATTAATGTAGACTTACTATTAAAAGCGAAAATAAAAAATAAAAATTTGGTTTCTGAGATTGAAGATTTAGATCAGATAAATATAATTGATACTTATAATCAATTTAGAAAGAAAAAGTTTAATAATGGGAACCGAATGAATACTACAGAAGCAGTTCAATTAATGGAGGAACTACATTCGGAAAATAATTATGATTGTATTATTATAAGGGGTTTTGAACTAGTAAAGAGTATTCTTAAATCACCTAGCTTAGTTCGTATAACAATCCCTTATATTACCGATTTTACTCATGATGAAAATATAATTACTGATAGGGAAGCAAAATTATTAAACTCAATTTATCAACATTTCCCACAAATATTTGTACAAACTCCTCAGATGGGAGAAGCCTTTAAAAAGGTTGCAAATGTAAATGGTGAAAAGCTGAATCTACTACTTCCCATGATTCCAGATTACAATGAAGTACCTGAATTTAAAAATAGAAATAGTAGTTTGGTTTATTCCGGGAAATTTGCGCAAGATTGGTATACCGAAGAAATTATTGATGCTTATAAAAAAATTAAGAAACAAGATACTAATATTAAATTAAATATTGCTGGCGATAAATTCCAAGGTGAGTTAATTGCGCGTAAAAAAGATATCATTATCACTTTAAAAGGTGAGAGTGGTATTAATTGGGTTGGTGGGGTTTCTCGGAAGGCTTCGTTAGAATTCATTGAATCGTCTGATATAGGTGTTTCTTGGCGGAGTAAAGCTATTGATAATAACAATAGTGTTGAACTATCTACTAAACTACTGGAATATGGACGATTAGGTAAACCAATACTTCTTAGAAGAACAATAATGCACGAAGAATTGCTTGGAAAAGAATACCCTTTATTTGTTGATACAGAAGAAGAATTTATAAGTAAGTCGATAGAAGTCTTAAATAATCGTAAGTTATATAGAAAATCTGCAAAATCAGTTTATGAAAGTTGTAAAAAGTTTACTTTTTATGAAGCATATAAAAGACTAAAGCCTGTGTTATGGAGTTTTTATACTAGGAAAACGAATATAGTCTTTGTTGGACATGATTTGAAATTTATTAATACGGCAATAGAATTTTTTGAAGGTAATTCAGATTTTGAAGTCAAGATAGATAAATGGAAGGGTCATAATAAGCATGATGAAGAATATTCGAAAAAGTGCCTTGAATGGGCTGATATTATATTCTGTGAGTGGGGTCTTGGAAATGCTGTTTGGTACTCAAATAATAAAAGAAAAGGCCAGAAACTAATAGTAAGAATGCATGCGCAGGAGAGATTAACAGACTATCCAAGCAAATTTAATCTGGCTAATATTGATAAAATAATAGCAATTTCTCCGTTTATATTTGAAGAATTTTTTAGATTATGTAAAATACCACGCGAAAAAATGACTATGATCTTTAATATGGTAGATACTACAAAATTTGACAAACCTAAATATAAAGATGAAAATATAATGTTTAACTTGGGTATATGTGGTATTCTTCCTAAAAGTAAACGAATTGATAAGGTTTTAGATATATTTGAAAGGCTTTGGGAGAAAGATAATAGATACAAATTATATATAAAGAGTAAATTACCAAAAGATTTACCTTGGCTTATGAATCGAGAAGAAGAGAAAGAATTCTTTGAAAAAGTTTTTGATAGAATTGAAAGTGCATCATGGAAGAAGAATGTTATTTTCGATAAACATGGTAACGATGTTGAAGAATGGCTAAAAAAGATTGGTTTTGTTTTATCCACTAGTGATTTTGAAAGTTTTCATTTAGCGCCGATGGAAGGTATGGCTTCTGGAAGTATACCAGTTGTTTTAAAATGGCCAGGTTCTGAAACTATTTATCCGGATGAATTTTTATTTAATTCGAAAGAAGATATAGTGGAATTTATTTATAAAAATGGTAAGTCAAATATGTATAAAGATAATAATAAATTAAAAGAATTACCAAAACATTCCTTTGATAAACATATTATTTTTAAAAAAATACTTCATCTAATAACAAGTTTATAAAATAAATTATTAGACGCTGAATTATGAGGTGGCTACGGTGGAATTAGTGAAACATTTGGGTCAAGGAAATAAATGGTTTTTCCCTAAGTCAAATAAAATTAAAGTTATTAATCAAGATACCTTCTTAGTTATGTCAGATAATGGTAATGGATATTTAATATATGGGGATAATAATGGGTTTGAAAATCCACCGAGGTCTTCAGCGGATACACTTAAAATTGAAGAAGGCATATACAGTATATTAATTAGAGGTAGTAAAGATGAAACAGTTGATATTCAATTATACCTTTTACTGTACGATAAAAACTTATTAAGCAAAAAGATAAAATTGGAACTTAATGAAGAGAAGTCTATACAACTAACTTCACCAAAATTATATAAACTTGCTTTTAAAGTAGAGGGAAATGGAAAACTTGAAATTAATAATATATTACTAACTTCTAAATCTAGAAAAAAGAAAGAAAATAGTAATCTTACATTAAATCGAGATTTGTATAATAATTTTATTAACGTATTGCCTAGAAATCATACTAATAATTACCAGGAAAGTGTAGATAAGCTTAGTCGTGGTAATACCTTTACTCTGAGGAACTTTGGTGAGGTTACTTATTTGGAAAATGTTGAATGGTTGAATGAACAGGGGAAGGGTAGAGGATTTCTCAGATTATTAAACGGCTTTGTTTGGTTGGGTGACTTCACGGAGTATCTAAAAAACAATAAAGATACTACTTTAATTAATAAGTCTTTAAGCTTAATTTTTGATTGGTACAGTAAAAATCCTTACCTAGGCCCCAGGAAAAACATGGGGTGGCACGATGAGACTACGGCTGTAAGATTATTAAATTTGGTTAGTTTCGTTTTTGTCATTGAAAAACATATTAATAAGATAGAGTTTGAGAAACTTTGTACAATCATTAATGAGCATGTATTAGTATTAGAAAGTACGGAATTTTATGCGGGTAATAATAATCATGGTATGTTCCAGAGTTTTGCATTATTAACTTATGCTTATTTACTCGGTAACCAAGATTCTGAACTTATTGAAATTGCTAAAGGTAGATTAATAAAATATTTTAACTATATCATATCAAGTGAAGGTGTCCATAAGGAACATACTCCAGTGTATCATTATATTATTGCTGCAAATTTAAAAAAGTATAGTGAAATATTTATGAATATAGACAAGGAATTTGGTTTGTTTTTAAATCAAAAGTATAAAATTACTTTACCTTTTTCCTATCATATTATTAAACCAAATGGATATTTTCCTCAAATAGGAGATAATGAAAATAAATCACCAACTGATATGGGTTATATTAACTTATATGAAGATGACTATTATAAGTATGCTATTACAAAAGGGGAAAAAGGAATACCCCCAATGAATGACTCTGTTGTTTTTAAAGATAGTGGATATGCTATTTTTAGGGATAAATGGAGTGAAAAGGATAAGGCGACTTATCTTCTTTTCAATGCTGCTTACCATACAGATTATCATAAGCATAGTGATGATTTAAGTTTCATATTGTACTCAGAGGGTGATATCTTTATTGATTCTGGACCATATGGATATGAGTATAAAGATAGATTTACTCAATATGGATATTCCTCACAATCGCACAATACTTTGATTGTAGATAATACTAGTTTACCTAGAGTTGACAATAAATATGATAGAACAAAAATTATGGGATTTTGTTTAACAGAGTCCTACTCTGAAGTAACAGGGATAAATAAGCGTTATTCAGATGTAGTACATCAGAGAACAGTTCGTTATGATAAGAACCAAGTAATTAAAGTTATAGATAGTGTAATTTCAGATAAGAGTCATAAATATGATCTTCACTTTCACTTAGCAGAAGATATTGTTCCGTTAATATATGATAATATTATTTTTCTTTATAGAAATGATCTTTTAATTGGAAAAATGGAATTTACAAGTTCCAATGAGCTTAATACAAGCATTGTAAAAGGTATTGAGGATCAAAAGAATATTTTAGGTTGGCATTTTGAACAATTCCGATATAAAAAGAAAGTTCCAACAATTATTATCAATTCCACAACTAATAGTTTGGAAGTGGAAACAAAAATAACGTTATATACTAAAGAATTTTTGAAAAGAAGTACAAGTTTTATTCCTTATTATGAGAATGAACCGAATAGTAAACAATTTGATATATGTATTAATTACTCTAATAAGATGATTAAAGAATCTTTGTATACTCCTAGCAGAGGAAGGAAACCTATACAAATTAATTTTCAAAATTACAATTGGAATAACTACCCAATTAATGAAAATAGCTATAAATTTAGAATTCATACAATTGAAGGATTAGAACATTTAGCAAAAGCTTTTAGAGCAACTAATCAGACTTTATATCTAAATAAAGGTATTGAAATATTTAAAAGTTGGTTTAATAATAACTCATTTTTGTACTATCCTGAAAATAGTTGGAGTTATTATGATCAAGGTACAGCGTTAAGGGTATTATATTTACTTGAATTTTTATCAGAATATGAAAAGGTATGTAAAACTGATGAAAATTTAAATAGAATATTATATAAATTCTTCGTTGAACATAAGTCGATACTTGAAACTAGTAAATTCTATAAGTTTAATAATAATCATGGAATGTTCCAAGATGTTGCTTTGATATCAATTATATTAAAATACCCTAATCTTGATGACAGTAAAATGACTTCCCTTAATTTAGGAATTAACCGTTTATTTAAACAAATTAGAAACACTATAAGTAGTGATGGTATTCATAAAGAACACTCACCTGAATACCAGTTACAAATATATAACTTCTTATATAAGGTGATGAGATGGTTGAGTGACAATGGTATTAAAATTGAACATGATATTATCGAAAGAATTGAAAAAATGCCTCTATTCTTTGCTTACATGTTAAAACCTAATCGAACATTACCCTTATTTGGAGATACTACAGCTAATAAAATCGAGCTGGAGTCTATTGAAAATTATAAAGAAACTCCCGAGTTATTATTTATTTTTAATAAAGAATCAGGTCATCCTCCTAAATTAAATATGGTATCGAATGAAGCTGGATACTTTGTTTTTAGAAATACATTGCAAAAAGAAAAGCAAATTTATATGGCTGGAATTGTGAATTTTAATTCTAAAGTACACAAACATCCCGATAATTTAAGCTTTGAGTTATATGCTTATGGTAAGGATATAATTGTCGATTCGGGTAAATATTCTTATAGTAGAAGTGAAGAAAGAAGTTATATGTTATCAAATCTAGCTCACAACACTTTATTAGTTAACAATAAAGATATGATATTGGATGAATCTAACATTGGTAAAAGTAAAATCCTTTATTTTAATGAATGGGAAGATGGAGCAGATATTACTATTAGTAATTGCTGTTTTAATAATGTAAATCATACTAGGAAAATAAACTTTAATAATAATGGAGAAATAATACTTTTGGATGAAATTAATAGTGAGGATAGTAACGACTACAGTCTGTTATTCCACCTTTCACCGGAATTTACAATCAAAAAGATAGATAAAAATACTATATGGTTAAATAGTGAAGATAATATTGAAGTTGTTATCTCTCAAGAGGCTAACAATAATGCCCTAGTAGTAGAAGATTCTATTTATTCCAGAAAAAGTTATGAAGTTGAAAATAATCAATTAGTTAGATTCAATGTTACTGCAAAAAATTATATATATAAAACTATTATTAAAATCAGCAAGGACTAAAAAAATTTGGAGGTATGTAAAATGAAAGTAACTACAATAGGATTAGGATATATAGGATTACCAACTTCAATTATGTTCGCAAAGCATAATGTTGAGGTAGTAGGGGTGGATGTTGTATCTTCAGTAGTAGAGTCATTGAATTCAGGACAGATACACATTGAAGAACCTGGTTTACAAGAAGCTTTAGAAGAAGTAATTCAAAAAGGAACTTTTAGAGCATCCCTAACCCCTGAAAAAGCAGATGCATTTATTATCTCAGTACCAACACCAAATAATAATGATGAGCATAAATCAATGAATCCATCATATGTAGTTAGTGCATTGAATTCTATCATTCCTTATTTAGAAAAAGGGAATGTTGTAATTGTAGAATCAACAATCGCTCCAAGAACAACAGAAGATATTGTTAAACCAATTTTAGAAGAAGTTGGGTTTGTTATTGGAAAAGACATATATTTAGTTCATTGTCCCGAACGAGTTTTACCAGGTCAAATTATGCATGAATTAATTCATAACAACCGTATTGTTGGCGGGGTTACACCAGAATGTACAGAATCCGGGGCAATGGTTTACAGTACTTTTGTACAAGGGGAAATTATTAAAACTGACGCAAAAACTGCAGAAATGTCTAAGTTAATGGAAAATACTTTTAGAGACGTAAATATTGCTTTAGCAAATGAACTAACTAAAGTATGTATTGAGTTAGATATTAACGCTTTAGATGTAATTGAAATGGCAAATAAACACCCAAGAGTAAACCTGCATACACCCGGACCGGGTGTTGGTGGTCATTGTTTAGCAGTTGACCCGTATTTTATTATTGCAAAAGCACCAAAATCAGCACAACTTATTAGTCTATCAAGATCAATTAATACTTCCATGCCTTATTATGTTATTGAAAATGTTAACGCTCTAATGAGACAAATAGATGGCAAAATAGTAACTTTATTCGGACTAGCATATAAAGGAAATGTAGATGATATTCGTGAAAGTCCAGCAATGGAAATCTATGAATTACTGAAATTACAGGGTAATTATGAGATAAGGGCATTTGACCCACATGTAAACAAAGATTTTGTAGAAGCGAATATGGAGGATGCAATAAAAGATTCTGATTTAGTGGTTGTACTTACTGACCATAATGAATTCAAAGATATTGATTTTATGAAGTTTAAAACTATGAGAAATGCTAGAATCCTTGATACGAAAAACGTCGTTTCAAGTACGTCAGAAGAGATTCAATATATCAACTTTGGAAATCTTAATCAGTTTATTAAAAAAGAGAAAGTATTGGTATGATTTATATATTTTCTATATTAAAAGAACAGTTCACACATGTAGGCTTGATTTTTCGCCTAGCGCTATATGACATTAAAAGTAAATATCAAATGCATTATTTAGGTGTTTTGTGGCAACTATTTAATCCACTAGTTCAAGTAGGTGTATACTGGTTTGTATTTGGTATAGGTTTAAGGAATGGTGCACCTATTGGGAATACTCCTTATATTGTGTACTTACTATTAGGTTTAGTACCGTGGTTTTTTGTTAGTCCGACAATAGTTCAAGGATCTAATAGTATTTATAGTAAGGTTAACCTAGTATCTAAAATGAAGTTCCCTGTAAGTATATTACCATCGATTACTATTATCTCTAATGCGTTTAACTTTGTTGTTATGCTAATAATATTGGTAATTATTTTGGTGCTTTATGATATTAATTCAGGTGTTTATTTATTGCAACTTCCTTATTACATGTTTTGTTTGCTTATGTTTGTATTTGCATTTACTTTACTTTCTTCTACTGTATCAGTATTAATACGCGATTTTCAGTTATTAATCCAATCTTTAATGAAAATGTTATTCTTCTTAACTCCTATATTTTGGAGTTTGGATTCTTTCCCAAAAGAATTCCAAAGAATCATAGAACTAAATCCCTTTACCTATTTGATTAATGGTTTTAGAGACACATTTTTGGGAACTGGATGGTTTTATAAAGATTTGGTCTATATGTTTTATTTTTGGTCATTTACATTAGTATTATTATTTATTGGATCTATTCTTCATAATAATTTTAAAAATAAATTTGTTGATTACTTGTAAGTTGGAGGCTTATTATGCAAAAGCCAATTGTATCCATTAAAAATGTTTCAAAAACGTATAGTTTATTTAAAAAGAAATCAGATCAGCTGTTAGAACTATTTTCATTTAATAGAAATAAAAGAATGTTCTCAGCTTTATCAAAAATATCTTTCGAAGTCTATAAAGGAGAAACAATTGGAATTATAGGGGTGAATGGTTCCGGAAAATCAACACTTTCTAGTATTCTTGCTCAGGTCACACCTCCTACATCAGGAGAAATAGATATTCAAGGTGAAACATCTTTGGTTGCTATCTCGGCGGGTTTAAACAACTTCTTAACAGGACTTGAAAATATAGAATTAAAATGTCTTATGCACGGGCTAAATAAGAGGGAAATTGAAAAGATTACTCCTGAAATTATTGAATTTGCAGATATTGGTGATTTTATAAATCAACCAATTAAAAGCTATTCAAGCGGTATGAAATCTAGGTTAGGATTTGCTATATCTGTGCATATTCAACCAGATATTTTAGTTGTAGATGAAGCATTGTCTGTTGGTGACTCAACTTTCTATCAAAAATGCTTAGAAAAATTCGATGAGTTTAAGGAACAAGGAAAAACAATCTTTTTTATTAGTCATTCATTATCTCAAGTCCAATCAATTTCTGATCGTATACTATGGTTAAATTTTGGTCAGGTTCATATGTTTGATGATAAAGATGTTGTTGCTAATGAATATAGCACATTTATTAAATGGTTTAATGATTTAGATAAAAAAGAGAAAAGAGAATATCGGGAGAAAATGTTATACACTCAAATTGAGAAAGATTTTTCCAGTTCGAGAAATAGAGTTTCTCGTAAAGAAAGAAAGAAGAATTGGGCAGGAATTAATACCACTATTCAATTTTCTCTAATTCTAATTTACTTTATTATTGCTACAGTGCTAATGTTTGTAGATAATCCAATAAGTGCGATTACAGGTCTAAATCATTCGGATAACGTAGTGATTGAAGCAGAAGAGCCAACTTTGAATGTTCCAGAGGAAGAAGAGAATACTTTAGAAACGGTAGGAATTAATCAAAATGGCTTGATACAAGTAAAAAGTGCAGCTATATATAATGATATGGAGTTCAGCGATAAATTAGCTGAACTTCCATTTGCTACACAAATTTACATAGTTGAAGAAATAAATGATTCTATGTTTAAAATCGAATCTACTTATGGATTAGGGTATGTTGAAAAGAATAAGGTTCAAATAATAGATGATGAAGGCGTTGTACAAGTAGATGTATCTGTTGATGAATTTATTCCATTGTTTCCTGAATCTCTTCAGCAGACATACGGATTCTTTTTTAGCTTTTTAAATGCTGAAGGTGATACTATTAAAGATAGTCTTCAAGGTTTAACGGATGAATATGAGGATGGAAACGGGAATATTATTCTAGAATATAGTTATGAAAATGTTACCTATACTCTAAACGATGAAGGCCAGTCATACGTGGTTGAAATAGATAATCTAGATTTAGAACAGCTAGATGAGGTCAATATCACCGGTTCTTTAGAATCCCAGGAAGAAGGTCTTTACTATTATCTAACAGATACTTACCAAATATATCTTGACATAACTAATGAATCAATACGTTTTGAAACTTATTAACGGAAAGGGGCGGAAAAGGACATGGGAAGAAAAATTAAAGTTATGACTATTTTCGGAACAAGACCAGAAGCAATTAAAATGGCACCGCTAGTGCTGGAGTTGAATAAGCGTTCGGATGAATTTGAATCAATCGTAACAGTAACGGCACAACATCGTGAAATGCTGGACCAAGTATTGGAAACCTTTAACATTACTCCTGATTATGATTTAGACATAATGAAGAAGCAACAAACTCTTACGCAAATTACGACTAGAGCTTTAGAAGGTCTTGACGAGGTTATGAAGAAAACAAAGCCTGATATAGTTTTAGTACATGGTGATACATCTACTACTTTTGCTGGATCGTTAGCTGCTTTTTATAATCAAATTGCAGTTGGACACGTGGAAGCTGGACTACGTACTTGGAACAAATATTCACCGTATCCGGAAGAAATGAATCGTCAGCTGACTGGTGTCATGGCTGATTTACATTTTTCGCCTACTGAGAAGTCGAAAGAGAATTTATTGAATGAAAATAAACCAGCAGATCGGATTGTTGTAACAGGTAATACTGCCATTGATGCTTTAAAAACCACGGTAGACCAATCTTATTCTAATGAAATCTTGGCTAGTCTTGGTAACAAGCGTTTAGTATTGATGACTGCACACCGTCGTGAAAACCTAGGAGAAAATATGAAGCAAATGTTCAGGGCTATTAGACGTTTAGTAGATAAACATGATGACATTCAAATAGTTTATCCAGTACACTTAAACCCTGTTGTACAACAAACGGCAAATGATATCTTGGGCGATAATGATCGAATTCACTTAATTAATCCCTTAGATGTTATAGATTTCCATAATTTCGCAGCAAGAGCACATTTGATACTAACTGATTCTGGTGGAGTACAGGAGGAAGCACCTTCATTAGGGGTACCTGTTCTAGTCTTACGCGATACTACAGAGCGACCTGAAGGAATTGATGCTGGAACCTTAAAACTTGTTGGTACTGATGAAGATACAATTTTTAATGTAGCTGACGAATTACTATTAAATAATGAAGCACACGAAAAAATGGCTAAAGCTTCAAATCCATACGGAGACGGAGAAGCATCAAGAAGAATTGCAGATGCGATTGTTAAATATTTTAATAAATAACTATATTGACGTTTTTTGTATATAGCTCGAAAACGCAGATATTCCTTGATATTCTGAAGACAGCATTATAGCTATCTAGCAAGTTATATTTAGATTTCTGAGTCAAATCGAGAAGTTAATAATGTCTAGTAATACTTCTATATTTTTTAACTACCCCATCTAAATTAGATGGGGTTTTATGTGTTGTTATGTATATTCAGTATTCAGATTTATAATATGTGTCCCTAGGAAGAGATAAGCATATGGAGTTTCTGGCTTTAATGTGAGATATTGAATATATGAAAAGTTTCTGTCAAACTATATAAGGACAATCCTATGTATCTTTAATATTTTTTTCTATATATGGTATTGTTGAGGATGTAAGGCTATTTAATATTCTTCCAGCAACTGAGTGTATGTAAATTTTTAAATATATATTGGAAACAATAATCCTTTGAAATAATTACTACATTAGAACATGCCAAAGATAATGTTAATAATGAAGTGGAATTTGAGTGAATGCTTTGCTAGCTGAACCTAGTGAGATTAGCAGATTGTTGATGATTATGACTTTAAGTATAAATGATCTTTAATGAGGATATTATTACAAGAAGGAAAGAAGGATTAAGTATGAAGATAACTATCGCAGGAACGGGATACGTCGGTCTATCTAATGCTGTTTTGCTTGCACAGCACAACGAAGTCATAGCACTAGACATCATCCAAGAAAAAGTAGACATGATTAACAATAAAAAGTCACCAATAGAGGACAAAGAAATTCAAGAATACCTTGAAACCAAAAAACTAAATTTAACGGCTACCTCAGACTATAAAGTAGCTTATCAAGACGCAGAATATGTTATAGTTTCTACTCCAACGAACTATGATCCAGAAAAAGATTATTTTGATACCAGTAGTGTAGAAACAGTAATAGGAAATGTTTTACCTATTAATCCAGATGCTGTAATTGTTATCAAATCAACAATCCCAGTTGGATACACTGAAAAAATCAGAAAACAGTTTAATACAGAAAATATTATTTTCTCACCAGAGTTTCTAAGAGAAGGTAGAGCTCTTTATGATAACCTTTATCCATCTCGTATTATCGTTGGAGAGGAGTCTGATAGAGCAAAAGTATTCGCTAATCTGTTAGTTGAAGGGGCAATTAAAAAGGATGTTCCAGTATTATTTACTAATTCAACTGAAGCAGAAGCAATCAAACTATTCGCCAATACTTACCTTGCAATGAGAGTATCCTTCTTTAATGAATTAGACTCCTATGCTGAACTAAAAGGTCTAGATACTAAGCAAATTATTGACGGTATTGGTTTAGATCCTCGCATTGGTGATCATTACAATAACCCATCATTTGGTTATGGTGGTTACTGCCTACCTAAGGATACAAAGCAGTTGTTAGCAAACTATGCAGATGTGCCTAATAATATTATTAAGGCAATTGTTGATTCAAATGACACAAGAAAACAACATGTTGCCAATATGATTCTTAAGCGAAGCCCTAAAGTAGTTGGTATATACAGATTAACAATGAAAACTGGATCTGATAACTTTAGACAATCTGCTATTCAGGATGTTATGAGTCAGCTTAAGGACAAGGGGGTTGAGGTTATAATTCACGAACCAACTCTTACAGATGATACATTCTTTGATTCTAAAGTAGTTAATGACTTTGAGGAGTTTAAGGATATTAGTGATGTAATTGTTGCTAACAGACTGTCTGATGAGTTGAAAGAGGTAAAAGATAAGGTTTATACTAGGGATGTATTTAGTCGAGACTAATTGAATGAATACTCAGTAAACTAATGAAAACTAAACCCACTAAGCTATAGAACTTAGTGGGTATTTTTACGGAATTATTCGATAGTAAAAGAGAATACATTCTCGAGTTTCAACTGTGAGTAAACTTTTATAATTTAAGTATTGTCGGTTAGATTGAAATATTGATCTCAATAACCGTAATTTTTATCATTGAATTTACATTACTAGGCTACCTTGTGGATAGGAGAGATATAGATAAATGAAAGTTACAAAGGTATATAAAACAGGAGACAAAACTATAAACGAAGATAACTTTGTTATTAATGGCTCGAATCGAATTTATGCAGCCATAGATGGTGCAACGGGATTAGCTGGTGTTCCTGGCCAAATCGCTTCACAAGTAGTTAAACATGAGTTAGAGGAAAAAAGTACAAATAAAACATTACATGATCGTGTAGAACTAGCTAATGAACAATTAGCATTAAAGATTATGGAATACTTTAATGAACACATTAGAACAGTTAATGAGTTTGAAGAAATACATAAAGAAGAAAGAAGCTCTACTGGCCTAGCTGCCATTCAATTAGATGAAGCAAGGCATTACTTTGATTATATTCAAGCTGGAGATTGTATGTTGTTTTTACAATATGAAAATGGTGATATTCGAACAATTACGTTTGACCACGTTCAACAACTTGATCAAATGGCAGTACGTGAAATTATTAAATTACGCAATAGTAGCGGAAACCATGACCTAGGAATAAAAGAATTACTAGAAAAGGTAAAACCGATACTACTTACAAACCGCAATAAATTAAATACCTTTGAAGGATATGGCATCATTGATGGTAGTAAGGAAGCAATGGAAAATTTGGAATATGGTAGAGTATCAATGCGGCGAGTGAAGAAAATTCTACTGTTAAGTGATGGGTTAACAATGCCAACTCAAGATCCTAATCAGGATGGGTGGAAATTATCTGTGGAATTTGCGTTTCAGCATGGATTGGATGCGTTGCTAGAGGAAGTTTCGAAAAGGGAAGAGAGTGATCCGGAGTGTGTGGTGTATCCTCGGTTGAAGCCGCGGGATGATAAGACTGGAGTATTAATTGAGGTTTGACATGCAAGCAATAGTGATTAGTTATATGTAGGAACTAAACAAAGCAACTGGTACGGACCTCATTACATTTGGAAGAAAGTTATGGTAGGATATTGTAGTTATTTGTCAAAACTATACATCAAAGAACCTTAAAGGAGACTCAGCATGGAAGAAAGAAATACATTAAAAAAATCCCTAAAACCACAATGGGTATGGGCAATTGCCCTGGGCACTGCCATTGGGTGGGGTGCTTTTGTTCAACCTACTACCTGGATGTCCACAGCAGGACCTTTGGGTGTCATGATAGGTTTTGGTATCGGTGCTTTATTAATGATGGTCATAGCAGTCAGCTACGGTTTTCTAATAAAAAGTTTTCCTGTCTCAGGCGGATCATTCGCATATACATTTGTTAGTTTAGGGAGGACACATGCATTTATATGCGGATGGTTTTTAACATTTGGATATTTATGTATCGTAGCCCTTAATGCATCGGCATTTGCTTTGATGATTAAGTTTGTTTTTCCGGAAGTCATTGAGAATTTCCAGTTATATCAAATTGCTGGTTGGGATGTTTATTTAACAGAAGTAATTGTTGCAACTGCAGCTTTATTAATTTTTGGTTACTTTAATATTAAGGGTTCTAGTATGTCAGGGAGAATCCAGTTTATTTTTTGTTGTGTGATGGTAATTAGCGTGGTGGCATTAACGCTAATGGTTGGCATACAACCAGATGCAGGTTTAGCAAATGTACAACCTCTATTCAATCCTGAAACAACTGCAATTGCAGCTATTTTATCCATTGTTGCTATTGCACCTTGGGCATATGTTGGTTTTGATACCATACCTCAAACCGCAGAAGAATTCAATTTTTCTTCTAAAAAAGCATTTAGCCTAATTATCTACGCAGTATTTTTTGCATTTGTATTGTATGCTTTGATGATTCTTGCTACTGCAATGGCTACCCCTTGGGAAGGATTAGTAGCAGCAGGACATCTCTGGGGGACTGGGTTTGCTATTGAGGAATTACTAGGTACGCTCGGATTAGTGATATTAGTTGTTGCACTATCAATGGGGATCTTTACTGGTTTGATTGGTTTTATCATGACCACAAGTCGTCTCTTATTTGCTATGTCTAGAGCGAAAGTCTTACCTGGAGCGTTTTCGAAAGTTCATACCACATACAAAACACCATATTTTAGTATTGTTTTTGTTGTTGTGGTTGCCCTATTAGCACCGTGGTTTGGAAGAGAAGCATTATTATGGGTAGTTGATATGTCCTCAGTTGGAGTAACAATTGCGTATTTTTATACTTGTTTTTCGGCTTTTAAACTATTTAAGTGGAATAAGGATGAAAAATATAATGCGGACATAAACGTAGTTGCTCCAGTAAAGAAAACAATATCTGGTATAGGAGCAGTTGTAAGCTTAATCTTCTTAGGATTATTATTAATCCCTGGTTCACCAGCTTACTTAGGAGTGGAGTCACGAATTGCATTGGTTGTTTGGATAGTGCTAGGGGTTATCTTCTATATTATGAAGAGGAAAGAATTTAATAGTATTCCTGAGAAAGAATTGAATTACTTGATTCTAGGGAATGAAAAAGTGGTTGTGAAGAATAGGGATTAAGTAAATAAGTTTAATGATACTGTTAGAATGAATGCACCAATTGGTGCAGACATCATTCTAACAGTTTTTTATTTAAAGTTGTTATTTTTTGTGCCTGTAAAAAACACCCACTAAGTGATGATTCTGACAATGATTATATTGTAAATTTTCGAGGGGGAAAATAATCATTAAGTACAAATAGGGTTTATTCTTTTGAAAGGGAACAGTTGTTAAATTCAATTGGATTTACATGAAACCCTGATGACTACTGAGATTACAAATAAAATTATAGATTCGCGTTTGAAGCCAGATATATTTGCTATAGTTGTTAAGATGTGGTATCAAGAAGTTAATGGTGAACTGGGTATAAGACTATCAAGAAAAGGAAATGGTGTCTTACATTTTGTTTACTGCACGGATACTCCTTTCACCGATATATAAAGGAGGAATTGTTATGGAAGAGAAACAACCTACATCACAAAAGGTAATTAAACACAAAGAGAAGCAAAGTGTCATCGAGTTTGCAACAATACTGGAGAAAATGGCAAAAAAATTAAAGGAAGACGGTAAATTCACTTTTGTGCGGGGGACGGAACATATTGAGGTTTCTCCTACCAATCAACTAAAGGTGGAGTACGAGTATGAGGTAAAAGGTGACAAACACGAGTTTGAGATGGAGTTTGAGTGGATAGCAGGAGAGCATACTGTTAAGACGATGGATATTGAATAATTGAAAAAAGCCTATGGGTGAGTATAGGGACTGCTGAAAATGGTGCTATTTTAAGCAGTCCCAACCGGTCTCCAATGGCTTACTTAAGAGTATATAAAGGACTAGCCTCTTTTACAGGGCAGACTCCTTGCAAAACTCTCTTATAATTTGTTTCTTTATTTCTTCCCTGGGAAACTTCTGTGGATAAGTTGATATCATCAACATAATACCTTGTAGCACGGAGGAAAAATATAACGATCGTTTCCTTGGCTCTGTTTCTCCCATTCTCTCAAATATTTTACATTGCAACTCAAACTGTCGAGAGTTTTGTTCGATAATGCGTTGACTGAATTTAATTAACTCTACATCATCCTCTGGTTGTGTTTGCAGATGAAGATAAAACCGATGGACTTCAGGTTTCTTGTGTATATTATCAATAGCACCGTTGACTATGAATTTAAGTTGTTCACTAGGTGTCTCTTTGGAGATTGCTTCTGTCATTACTCCAACCACTTCCTGGATCCTATCCTCGACCATTTCAGAAAGCAGTTCTTCTTTTGCTTTGTAATAGTTATAGAGTAACCCTTTCGAAATGCCCGCATGTTTAGCGATAGCACCTATTGAAGTAGTGTAGTATCCTTGTTTCATAAATAACTCCATAGCTGCAGCGCTTATTTTCTTTTTGGTTGATTGGCGAATACGATCATTTTCCTCAGGTGAACGTGGCATATTAACTTTCATCCTCTATAAAAGTAGTTACTTCTTGATTTAAAAATTCATAATGGGTGAGGGGTATCATATGATCGCCGTCCTCTATTTCGATGAAACGAATGTTTGGAACTTTATGGAATTGGTCGGCAACTCGTAAATTATCTGGTAAATCCTTTTTGCCTATCAGAAATAAAGTTTCGGTATTCAATTCTCCTAATCGTTCCATAGCTGGAGGTTGTGGCCATTGCATACAGAAATCTGCAGGCCACTTAAACATTCGCTCGAAATGATGCCTAAGCATTTGAACAATTAGATCTTTTTGTGGAGTATCGATTACCACTTGATATGTCGGTGAATGAAGGGCAAGTTCTAACATGCTATCTATATTAGGGGCAGCTTCTAATACTTTATAATGATATTGTTCAAACTCCCTTGAATAGATAAAACCAGTTAATGAGGGGGCAATTAATACGAGTTTTGAAACTCTCTCAGGGTAATTAAGGGCTAAATCGGTTGCTATCTGTCCACCCATGGAATGGCCAATAAGTGTTGCCTGTTTAAGTTCAAGATAATCCATTACCGACAGTAGGTCTTCAACGTAGTTGGTATGTTTTAAAGGGGTTGGTGATTTCCCTGCACCGCGGCCATCAAAAGCAATTACTTTATAATTCTTAGATAAAAGGGGTGTCAATAATTTCCACAGCCTTATATCAGACCCACCACTATGAATAAGAACAACAGGATGACCAGCACCAGTAATTTCGAAATTTAAATCCAATACAATCCCTCCTATTATTTCCAATGAATGAACGTTTAGTCAATAGAAAAACAGACACCAATTTTGAATGTTCAAAGATATGATCTCTATATCGCTGAAATAAATGTGATGTTCAACAATATGGCTCGATTGTGGAAGGTGATCTTATTGAATATCAATTAAAATTAAATGGATTTAAGATAATTTCTCCCGAGGCAAAGAATTGGTTAAATGAAAGTGTGGAAGAGTTAATCGGTCATTGGCAGTCAGAATAATGGAATTTATATAGAAGTGGCAGGTCTTTGGATATATGATGAATCCAGAGACCTGTTCTTTTGGTGGGTGGTCTAGGGCACTGCTATATGTCCCTTTAATTCTATACAGCCACAATATATTTACCTGAAATGATTACTATCCAACATAATGAATTACAGAATAATTTAATGATTTTAACAAAAATGTATTACTTGAACCGTTGTTGGAAATAGATTATTCTTAAAAAGTAACTCTACTGTGTATTAAGTTAAGACATCCAATATCCTTGGGTATAAAAACTCTCTAGAATTGTCCTCATTCATTATTTTGATTTCCCACAGAGCTAAGAATCTGTATATATCCCATTCGTTGAAACATCTTATAAAAGGACAAGATTTCTCAGGACTAAAATGTAATTTAATAATTAGTAATGTAGTACTCAATTAAAATTGTTGGAGAATTATATTTTGACTATACGTGTTTTTACATATACTTAATGAATTTGAATGGAGGAAAATAGATGGAATTTACACCATGGACTTTACTTACTGATTTAGGTCTTATTTCCTTATTGTTGTTACTAAGTGTTTATATAAGAGCTAAGGTAAAAATTGTCCAACGATTATTTTTACCCGCTGGAATAATCGCAGGTGTCATAGCGCTTGCATTTGGGCCAAATGGCATTGGTATACTCCCTTTTTCTAATCAATTAGGCACATATCCTGGAATACTTATTGCAGTAGTTTTTGGAGCACTACCTCTTACATCCCCAAAAGTTAACTGGAAAGAAATTTCAAGAAGAGTCGGAAGTATGTGGTCATATTCACAAATTGCAATGCTATTTATGTGGGGTGCAGGTCTTCTTTTTGCATTACTAATACTAAATCCTTTCTGGGATGGACTTCATTCTGGTTTTGGCTTGTTGCTCGCTGCTGGTTTTGTTGGTGGACATGGTACAGCTGCAGCAATTGGGGACGCTTTTGCTCAAAATGGCTGGGAGGAAGCAACTTCAATTGCAATGACCTCAGCTACTGTGGGGATTATTAGTTCTATTTTAATTGGTATGGTATTTATTAAACGTGGTGCAACAAAGGGAGATACAAATTTCTTACCATCATTTAATCAATTACCTACAGAACTTAGAACAGGATTAATTCCAGTAAAAAACAGAAAAGAAATAGAAGTTGATACAGTTTCCTCAATTTCTATTGACCCTCTTATTTTTCATATTTCTTTGATTACTGGTATTGCTTTAATTGGATACTATTTAAGTCAATTAGGTGCTAGCCTACTACCTAACGTAGCAATTCCTGCCTTCTCATTAGCTTTCTTAGTTGGTTTGCTTGCTAAGAAAGTAATGACTGTAACAAAGTCAGATAAATACGTTTCAAAAGAAGTTGTGAATCGCATCAGTGGTGGGGCAACGGATTTATTAGTTGCATTTGGTATTGCGTCCATTAGCGTGTCAGTAGTTGCTCAATATATCGTTCCTTTAGTATTGTTATTTATTTTTGGTTTAGTTGTTGCCTGGACTTACTTCTTTATACTTTCAAAAGGATTCTTTAAACAACATTGGTTTGAAAGAGGTATATTTACTTGGGGATGGACTACTGGAACAGTAGCTATGGGAATTGCTCTTCTTAGAATTGTAGATCCAGACATGAAGAGTAATACACTAGATGACTATGGGTTAGCATATATACCAATTGCTCCAGTTGAGATTTTACTTATTACATTTGCACCAATCTTGGTAGTTAACTCCCAATCTTGGATATTCATTGCAATTACTTTAGGTTGTACACTTATTATATTCATTATTGCAAAATTAAATGGATGGTTTAGTTTTAAGGAAAAAGAGAGTGTTGTTAAGAGATAAGCTGGTATATTTGCTACTGTGTTATTATTCAATTTAAATAAATCCAACTGACTGGCAATTCAGTTGGATTTATTATTTATTTAAATGTGATTAGATTTTTACTCCTTCTGGCCAGTGTAGGTCATGCTCTTCGACACTAGTAATCAGATTATTTTCATCAACAAATACTACTCTAGGTTTTAGTTTTTCTATTTCCTCATCCGTCATCAAGCCTAGACTTAATATGATTACAATATCCCCAGTTGAAAATAAATGTGCAGGTGGACCATTTAAGCAAATACGTTTAGAACCCTCCGGAGCCGGTATTGCATATGTTTTCCATCTAGTTGCATTTTTCAAGCTTGTAACCTGGACCATTTCATATGGTTTAATATTTGCTTCCTTCATTAACTTATAATCAATTGTTATACTTCCAACATAGTCAAGTTCTGCTTCCGTAACTGTTGCTCTGTGTATCTTTCCTTTACACATTAGGCGTAGCATTCGAAATTCCTCCCTTGATGTTAACTGACATTTCTGTAAATTATAAAGGGTAGAATGGGAGAGTACAATGAGGTCATAACATTCGTACCAGTTAATGAAACTATGCTCTATTTCTGAATAGCTTTAGTTGCATGTAATAATAATAATTTCAGAAATAAAATGGGTGGATGACTGAATTCAATGGACTCATTTTTCCTGGAGATAACTCAATGCCCCTCCACCGCAGGCGCTACTGCCAACACGCCTTCAAATTACTCTAACCCTACCAAGCAGTCTGAAACGAATCAAAAGAGGCTCTATAAATGGTATTGCCTTCTTTTATAGTCTCCACTACTTGAATATCCTTCAATTCCATCTTCGCAACTTTCAAAGGATTTTCATCTAAGATAACTAAGTCAGCAAGCTTTCCTTCTTTAATACTTCCCTTAATATTTTCTTCGGAATATTGATATGCTGCATTAATGGTTAATGCTTTTAATGCATCGTAAACACTTACACGTTCTTCAGGACCTATCGTTACACCTTTTCTAGTTTGACGATTCACTGCACACCATAATGTATGAAGCATATCAGGTTTTATTACAGGTGCGTCTTGGTGAAAGTTTACACAAAGCCCTCTATCGAATGCTGATTTTGCAGGGCTAATTCTATTTCCCCGTTCATCTCCAAGATTTTTCAAATGAACATCGCCCCAATAATATGTGTGGGAGACGAAGATGGAAGGAATCATCTCTAGTTCAACCATTTTGTCTAACTGATCATATCGAACAGTTTGACAGTGAATCATTACTGGACGTAACTTATTTTTATTAGGGTTATTAGATTCTTTTAATGCTGCTTCATAGTTTCGTAATAGTTGATCAGATGCAGCATCTCCATTACAGTGTGTCAGAAGTTGAACATTATCATGGATAGCCATTGATGCCATTTCTTTTACTTGTTCATCCTTAAACCAGGGGTAACCTAGGTAGCTTTCTTCCCCTTCATAGGGCTCTGTCAACCATGCAGTTTTACCTTGTGGAGAACCATCTAGAAACATTTTGTAGCCACCAATTCTAAAATGATTGCTATAGTTGGTTGTGTAGTCTTGATTGTTTTTCCAGATTTCTCTTGCATCGTCTGATACAAGTGGATATGCCACTACATCCACTTTTAACTTTTTCTGTTTGGATAAGGTCTTAAATAGATTAATAGTATCTAGAGATGTAGCCCCATCCTGGATGGTAGTAATACCATTTTTAATATAAATGTCTTGTGCTACTAATGCTAATTCAGCAGTATCCATTCCTGACTGTTTGAAAACTTTTTCTTGAAGTGGCATCATAGCGCCTTCTTCTAAGTAGCCGTTTGGTTCATTACTACCTTCTATTCTTCCAATGTGACCCCCTTCTGGGTCAGGGGTATTTTCATCAATCCCTATTAATCTCAATGCTGCATCATTTGCAATCCCCATGTGTGCTGAAGCATGGGAGATAAAGATAGGATTTTCCGTTGAAACTTGATTTAATACTTCCTTTGTTGGGTGTTTCTCTTCTAATAAATTATTATGATCATACCCAAAACCTACAACCATTTCTCCTTTAGAAATCCCTTTTTCCTCCATATATGCCTTCATGGTATAAATGATATGATCAAAACTTTCACATCCACTTAAATCGGCAAGAACGGAAATTGGTCCAACCATAGAAATATGCCCATGTGCATCGATGAAGGCAGGCATTAAGGTTTTACCTTCTAAATTTATTTTTTCTATTTTTTCTTTGCTTAATAAATATTCTACATCATCTAACGTGCCTACTTTTTTAATCTTACCATCTTCTACAAGTACAGCTTGGACATGGTCATTTTCGTTCTCCATAGTGATAATGTCTCCACCATAATATAATCTTTGCATAGTAAACTCCCCAATTCATTTAATATTTTTTAGACAGCAACAAATTCCTTTTTCTTCGTTTGTTCTTCTAAACCAGTATTATCTTTAAAATCATATGTTTTCTTACCCCACACACGAAATACCTTTAAAATGATTAAATATACTGGAATAGGAGCAAGGAGAAGAAGTATTCCTGATACGAAGGATAGTGTCCCTGCTGCCATTGCAAATATGGTCATTAATGTTACATAAGAAGCCATCATTGGTACGTTCATCATTCCGAGTTCAATCGCTGTAGTTGTTCGCAATGAAGGATCAACAATTCTCACTAATGCCATTCCACTTGGAACAGTGCCAGTTGCAGTTCCAAAGAATCCGAGTGTTCTTTCAAAATCATTTTCCCCGCCCAAACGTTTACCAAAGTAAAGTGAAACGATGACGGTAATGAGGGTGATAACAAGCGAAACAGTAATGATAGGAACTAACCATTGTTGGATAATACTAAACTTAACAGCCATAAAGGAGCCAACAACTAGGAAATCGGTAGCCCATCCAGTGATCTTGGATTGAAATGTGTTATCTAACATATAGTCGATTTTTAGTTTCTTCATAATAAATTTAACAAGATAAGCTGCCAGCATACCGTAAATAAATAACATGCTACTTATGGTCGCACCTATACCAGGTATTAGTGCGAAAATCTGTGACATTCCGATGGCTAGCACATAGCAAATTCCAATAATGGCAAAATGGAATGTCATGGTATCCATATTTCCACTAAACATGGTTTCCTTTCCTAATTCAGGTTTTTCTTCATTCTTTGCGTAGAAGCCTCTTTCAATAAAGCCTTCCACTTTATTTTTTCCTAGTTCCTTTGCCAATCCTCGTTTTACACCGAGTTTGGCTAATGGAACACCAACCAAGAAGCAAATAAGGAATCCAATAGCAGCAAAGGTTATTCCGACTGTTGCTGCATCTGCAATTCCATATTGTTGTTCAAAAATGGTTCCAAATGTTGATGCCTGACCGGGCCCTTGTGTAAATGCAAACGGAATTAATAATCCATAAAGGGGATCCATTCCAAAGAATCCACCAACTAGAAGAATTATAATTGCACCAACAGCAGGTGTTAATGCGTACAAAAGATTCCAGAGAAATCCCATACCTAATGAACCTTTTGCAATATTCTTTCCAGTAGAATTTGAAGAACTTTTATGTTTAGAGCTACTTGTTAACCCAATTGAAATAAAGACAATAACAAACAAATGGTTCACGATTTGCACAAAAATATCCAAGCTTGTCGATGTAATAAGACCAGTATTCATAACAATTAAGCCAATAACACCTGCAATTACACTTGCAGGTACGAGCATATTCCTAATAAATCGAACCTTCGTCCGAATGATCATAGCTATACCAAGCATGATGCTAGCTATACCAAAGGCTATCATAAACTCCATGTGTTATCCTCCTGTTAGTACCCCAATTTTATAAAAATTTAAAAATGTATAACTTAACAAATTATACAACGATAAAATAGTCATCTGAAAGGTTGTTAGAATGTCCGTACCACTGTTAGATAAATAGGAAAAGACATAACTAGGAGTAGGGAATCTCTAGTTATGTCTTTTTGGTATTCATTGAATTCCTTCAATTGTAAATGTATTGGAAAGCATATTAGCCATTCCAATTTTACTTCTAAACTCTTTTCCTGATATGGTGATGGTTCCATTTTCTCCTACGATAGAAATTACAGTTGGTCGATTGAATTTGGTTTCTTCAACTTTTACATCGATAATTTTTCCGGCGTTTGGATATAATTTTTCTAAGTCTTGCTTTGATATGGTATAACTCCACCAATTTTGCGAGTATTTGAATGTGTCGTATGGGTCCTCTTTTCCAACTAGATATGGTACACTATTCCCCCAAACCTCTACTGCATCAACTGTGTGTCCTCCCGAAGAAGCGGAATAAACAGCATCAATTAATCCACCATTATAAAGAATCACCTTTCCCTTTGTATCAGAAATAGCTTGATTAATTTTGGTTACATATACCTCGGGAATATCTTTTGGAATACCATTATAGACCTGAGAGCGTACCGTATCATAAACATCAAATTTACCATTATAATTCCGTTGGATCTCTTTTAAGACATAGGTACGAGCTGCTAGTGTCTGGGTTTTGAATAAGTCGAGATTATTCCAGCTTGGAATAATTTCATAAGGGACTACACCTTTTAGATAATTCTCCACACTTAAGTGGTTTACAAGATCCATTGTTCCACTGTTTGATGAAACGTAAAATATGCCTTCATACTGCATATTGTCAAAATATAATAATCCGTCCTTAGACGAAGAAATTTGAAATTGAGTTGTCCGTGTATAGGTATTATCACTATTTTTTATAATGTATTCACCGTCTTGGTATTGAATAGTTGTTTCTGAATTCGCTAAAAACTCCTTATCTCCAACTTGATAAGGCTGATTACTAGAAATTTTTAAGGTACTTGCATTTTGTGTCAGCAGAACTCGTACAATCTGATTTTCAGTGTCTCGTGTACCAATTTCAGTTCCTGTATAATAGTACTTTAATATTGCATCGTAAGAGTACCCAGATTGAGCCATTCCATAAGCACCCCATTGGGTCATCCCAACAGCATGACCATATCCTTTCCCTGTTATATAAAAGCTATTAACCTCTGCAACTGATTCTGCGATTTCTGCAACTTTTTGCAGTGTTCTTGAATCAGCAATACCACTTATGGGGAGATTGTGTGTCTTTTGAAAATCTTGTACGGCTTTTTTCGTACTAGTTCCAAAAAAATTCGTCGGAGGATTCTTCCAGTTGACAATTCCGATTTTTGCTAAGTCTTTCTTTAATTGAATTGCATCAACATGGCTTTTTCCATCCTGAAGGGGGCTAGATAGTATTTCTTTCATTTTATTTATTGTTTCCTGATCTGCAGTGCCATTTGCTTCTAAACCATAATAAGTCTGAAAATTCCTAAGAGCTTCAACAGATGTTCTACCAAAAAAGTCATTAGGATGGTTTTTCCAATTGATAAAACCAAGTGTTTCGAGATTCAATTTTAGTTCAATCGCATCAGTTCGATGCATCCCCTCTTGGAGTGGAACATTTGCCAACGCTTCTAGTTTTGATTTCGTAGCAGCATCTACAATACCAGTGGCTGGTAAGTTATAATCGCTCTGGAAAGATTTTACGGCGGCTTCCGTCTGTGCACCATAATAGCTATTTGGTGGATTACTCCATTTAATATAACCAAGTATGTCGAGGTTTTTCTTAACATTAATGGCATCTGCGCGGTTCATTCCCGGTTGTAGCGGTGCCGAGGCTAATTCGTTTAGCTTGGATATTGTAATCTTATCGGCAATCCCTGATGTAGGAAAATCATTATCTCTCTGGAAATTTTGAAGGGCTATTTTTGTCCCTGAACCAAAGTAATTTGTAGGTTCGCTTTTCCAATTGACATATCCGAGAATTTCTAAATTCTTCTTCAGTTGAATGGCATCATCATGACGTCCACCCTCCTGAAGCGGGCTTGATACTATTGATTCCATTTGGTCTATGGTTATCTTATCAGCAATCCCAGTAACCTGAAGACCATAATGAGCCTGAAAATCCATTAGTGCTAGCTCTGAAGAACTCCCAAAATAATTATTAGGTGGATTCTTCCATTGGGCAAATCCCAATCGCTCAAGGTTATTCTTTATTGTGATAGCATCATCTCGGTACATGCCTTTTTGAAGTGGTTCTGTTGTTGACTCTGGAGTTGGTTGATCTTCTAAATCTTGTGTATCATCCTGAGTGTCAGGAATCCCATTTTCAGAACTAGCTTTAATTGGAACTACTATCACTTGTCCGACATAGATAGTATCGCTGGTAAGGTTATTGGCCGTTTTAATCTGATTAATGGATACATCATATAGTCTAGAAATACGTGTTAAGGTATCACCTGGTACTACGATGTATGTAGTATCTTGTACAGCGGGTTGAGATGTAGTGAACGAACTATCAGCAGCACTATTAGTTACATTATATTGACTATTTGTCGTAGAAGGTTCTACATTAGCTTCAAACGCGGTAATACCAGCATCGGTATTTTGTTCATTAGTATCTGGATCAAATTCTGATGAATCTTCTTTATTTTTAGATATGGTTGCTTCATCCATAGCTTTATTTGTGTTATCCTCTACTTGAAATGTATATGCTGATGCTGATGATGTTGATGGAGAAGTAGGATTTTCCTCTGCAAATGTTTGTACAGGTAATACCGTTAAACTCATCGTTCCAAAGGCAATCTTAACAATTCCCTTTTTCAAATTTGGTAAATGAGTTTCTATATATTTCTTGGCTTCATTTTCAAGTGAACGTTTTTTCTCTTTAAATTGAAACTCATCACTAAACTCTTCGAAACCAAAGCGGTTATCTATATATAATGTAACAACAACTGCATTATTTTTCTGTTCGATCGAATGGTTAATAAAAAGATTCATCATGCCACTCCCTAAAAAATATCTTTCCTATAGGATTAGCAATTTATTGGGGGTTCATTCTAAACATGTCTTAGTGCTGTAATGTTACAAAGTATTGATAATACTGGGGACAATTCAATTGCATGAGAATATACATTAGTCCTGTTTCCAGTTATCCATTAAGCTGTCATATTATAAAATCTTCAAGGACAGTATGTTATTTATATGGTAAATTAGTAGGGGAAGCTAGATTTTTACTTGTCAGGAGTTTGCAATTCCTATTTAGAAGGCAATTTTATCTATCGGGTATATGTTGCAAAACTAGTGAAAGTTAGAATACTTTTGAGGCATTATTGGGTATGAAGAACTTATTTCCAGTATATCTTAGCTTTCTTTATACAGAAATTAAGTCTGATAGTAATATGGTTCAAATAATAGTAATTTTATACTATAGTTAAATAGAATTACTTATATTCATACATAAAACTTAGAAACTAGGGGGGATAACTTGAAGATTAATAAAGAAGCAGTGGGGATTCTTGCATCGATTTTATTAGCAATTCCGTTACTTGGTGGAGGGTTTTGGATTATCAAAAGTTTAGCGGATCAACCCGTTAAAACTGTTGTAGGAAATATGCCATCTGAAACTATTGATGAAGATCCTGAGAATAATAATGACCAAAAGGGCGATATAGTAGATAATGAAGAAATGCTAGAAAAAAGTATAGAGAAACAAGACAGTATAGATGCCGAACAAAATAATGATGAACAAATGAATTTGGTAGAAAACGAAGAAGAAGAAGAGCCTAAAATAGACCCGCAAATATCAAATAGTCAGGAATCAACTAATTCAAGCTCCCCAGTTATTGTTGATACGGAGCAAAAGGAAACACCAATTAATTCATCATCTCCTAAACAAGAGACTGGAAAGGAAGATGGTAAAACATCGTCATCTTCAGGAAACACAAAGGATGATTCGAAACCAAAGCCAGATTCGAAACCAAAGCCAGATCCGAAGCCAGATCCGAAGCCAGATCCAGATTCGAAGCCAAAGCCAGATTCGAAGCCAAAGCCAGATCCGAAACCAGAACCAGAACCAGAACCAGAACCGGAACCAGAACCGACACCAGACCCAACACCGAATCCAGGTGACTCCCCAGAAGGTGGCCCTGGAAATTATGATCCTAGTGATGCTTTAGGGTAATACCCACTATAGAATTTATAAGTAATAATAATATTGCCTTTTAGAAATGTTTAAATTTCTAGAAGGCTTTTTTATGCCGTCTTCAATAAGGTAAGAAATATTCACGGAACTTTTCACCTTCTATCTATATAATCGATTATTCCTCACCAAAGTGTAACTAGTTATATAAATTTCTTTTGCCACCTTCTTCAGCCTTCCACCGATTATAAGTGTGAAAGGAGGTGCTAACCATGGCAGTAGCAGATATGAAAAATTCTCAGCTGCGTCTTGTGCTTCACGATGGCAACGATCCGGTTTCTGGTGATCCAGTATATAAAGCGAAAAGCTTTAATAACGTGAAGACAGATGCAACTGCAGATCAACTGTATGCAATCGCAAACGCTTTTGCGGGATTGCAAGATCGCCCATTATTCAATATTGAGCGTAAAGACAGTTCTGACATTCGTTCAGGAGAGTAAGGTTTCATAAAAATTTAGGGGAAAGGAGGTCCATTCATGAAAACCTTAGAATTAAAGTTTGAAAATGCTGATGGCAAAATCGTTACTTATTCATTGGAGCAACCAATTGAACCGGTTGACCCTGTCACTGTAACTGCAGCGATGGATACGATTATTGCAGAAAATGCTTTTACATCTAATGGCGGTAATTTAGTCGCTAAGAAAAGCGCTCGCGTTGTGGAACGTAATGTTGAAGATATTGAATTAGTTTAATGCTGGAGGGAGGAAGTTGCTTCGGGGAGTTTCCCCTAAGTAGCTTCCTTTTTTCTTAAAGGAGGAGGTGAATAAACTTGGAAAATTGGATATCAATCATTACAGAGGTGGGCTTTCCTATTGCGGTGACATTTTATTTATTACACCGGATCGAAGGAAAACTCAATACGTTGATTGAGTCGATTCATGCGTTGCCCGAGAGGATGAAGTAAGAGTAGTTCCTATAGATTGATGAGAGACTATCATTCAAAAGGGGAAAAAATTTATTACAATGAAATACTTTTTGGTAATTCATAAAACCACTGAAATTTTTATCAGTGGTTTCTAATATTATTAAAAGGTAGCAAATATGTTAGTACATTTTTTATCCGCTATTCTATTAACTAATTTTTATAGCATCCGTCTGCTTATCAGTTTGGGTTATAAACTTTGCCAAGTTCATACTTGAATTACCCTTTGAATATTCATTCCAATCGTTTGCGAAGGATTTTATTATGCTTCTACTAAATTTGTTTTCTTTTATGGCAGCAATAATTTCTTCGTTTGTTTGGATAATAGGTCCTGGCATAGATATTTCATAATCATTCATTAGACCGCGAATTGATCGGTATTCAACTAAATCATAAGCAAAAAATAAGATGGGTTTCCCTAAAAGGGCATATTCAAATGGTATCGATGAATAATCGGTTATTAGAATATCGGTATTAAAGAGTAAATGGTTCACGTCGTGGTAATCAGATACATCAATAACAAAGTCAGAATGGAACTCTGCTAGATTATAAGATACTGCTGGATGGACTTTTAGCCAAAGTACATACTCGGAAGATAAATGCTCCTCCAATAATGATAAGTCCAACTGAATATTATAGTTCTCTAACTCATGATCTCGAAAAGTTGGTGCATAGAGAATAACTTTTTTTCCATTAACTGATTGGATTTTACGTAATTGTTGTTGTATTACTAGTTTTTCATAAGGGTCATAAAAAATGTCCGTTCTCGGAATACCAATACGAAGAATTGTCTCATCGGGTATTTCGAAGCTTTTACGAAATATAGAAGCCATTCTTTCGGAGCCAACAATTATATAATTAAAACGACTGTAAACCCTCATAAAACGTTTTTTTGCTTTAATTCCTCGCTTTTCAGTTGAAGGATCCTGTAATCCAAAATACTTTATAGCCCCATTTGCATGCCAAAGCTGAATGCATGTAGTTTCCTCTTTAAAGTTTGTAACGGCCAAAAAACCATAATAATTATCTACCAATACAGTTGTTGCTGTTGCGAGATGATAAATGGAACGTAAATAGGAAATCGGGTGATGAAGGGTAAATGAAATAACAATACCAGTTGAATTATTGAATGGGTACTTACAGGATCTTCCTTTTAAAATGACAATTTTTTCTTCAGAAAGTTTCCTTAAGGCTCTCGTAGTATAAAAAATATTATCTCCAAAAGAAGCAACGCAAACGGTTTTCTTTTGGATTGGAAAAAATTTTGCCATCGTAAAGAGCATATGGAATACGAAAAGGTAGAACGTTATTAAAATTTCTCTAACCATTTTTCACCTGTTGTAAGTCTATCTTAATTTTGGTCGTTGAGATATCAACTGTTCTAGGCAAATAGATAACCTCACAGTATTCTTTTAAAAAGTCAAACTTACCCTTCCAATCATCCCCCATTACAAATAAATCAATGTTATGATTCATCACATCATCAACCTTTTGTTCCCAATTGCTTTCTGGTATTACCTCATCTACATAACGAATGGCTTCCAAGATGACTTTTCTATTTTCGTAGCTATGATAGGATAATTTATTTTTAATTTCATTGAACTCGTCAGTGGAAACGCCCACGATTAGATAATCGCCTAGTTCCTTGGCACGTTTTAATAAGTTGATATGGCCATTATGAATTAAGTCAAACGTACCGTACGTAATAACTTTTTTCATTAGTCATTTCCCCCAATTCTCCATTTCGCTACTCCGGGTGAAGGTAAATATTTTGTCTTAATCATATCATAACTTTACAAAATATTAACAATAAATTTACAATTGTTATAATATTGAGTTAAGATAGGTAATAAAAGATCTTATATACATTTTGGAAGGGATTCGCATATGAAGGCAGTATTTAAGGTGCTAGCAGAACAAATACAATATTTTTATTTATTGAGAAGACTTTCTTGGTATGAAATTAAAAGTAACAATAAAATGACATACTTAGGATTGGCATGGGAGGTCATAAATCCGGCTATTCAAATAGCTATCTATTGGTTTATCTTTGGCTATGGTATTAGAGAGGGTGAGGAAGTAGATGGAGATCCTTTCTTTCAATGGATGTTATCGGGGATTATTATCTGGTTCTTCTTTAACCCATCGATTATCGAAAGCTCAAAGTCGATTTATCAACGTGTGCAGATGTTATCGAAAATGAACTTTCCAATGAGCTTAATTCCTAATATTGTTATTTTTTCTAAGTTTTATTCCCATATCGGCTTAATCATAATCACGATAATAATATTGAACTTCACCGGTTATCCAGTAACAATCTATTACCTGCAATTACCTGTATTTATCTTTGCAACCTATCTTTTTATTTTTTCTTTATCCTTAATCACTTCCACATTAAACACGTTTATTCGTGATTTGCAGATGCTACTTCAGGCATTATTACGCATGCTTTTATATATGACCCCAATTTTATGGGTTACATTTTCATTGCCTGACTGGATTCAACGTGTGATGAAATTGAATCCACTGTATTATCTTGTGGAAGGGTATCGAGCAGCATTGTTAGGTAAGGAATGGTATATCTTAGAAAACTTAGGATACTCCCTATACTTTTGGGGAATTACACTACTACTTTTAGTAGTAGGGGCTAAGCTGCATACGACGTTTAGACGAAGATTTATAGATTTTATTTAAGAGGATAGAAGGGTTGTATATGGAGAAAACTATTTCGGTTAAACATGTAACCAAGAAGCACAAACTATATGAAGGAACTTCGGAAAAGTTAAAGGATATTTTCCTCCCTAAGAGCTACGGAGAGGATTTTTATGCATTACAGGATGTTAATTTTGAGGCATATGAAGGAGAAGTTGTTGGTTTTGTAGGAATTAATGGAGCAGGGAAGTCAACATTATCCAATGTTATTGCTGGAATTCTTCCTGAGACTTCAGGCACTGTTGAAGTGAAAGGGGAAGTATCGTTAATCGCTATTTCATCCGGATTAAAAGGTAACTTAACAGGTCGAGAGAATATTGAACTGAAGTGTCTCATGCTTGGATTTTCTAAGAAAGAAATACAGGACTTAGAACCCGAAATTATTGAATTTGCTGAAATTGGGAAGTTTATTGATCAGCCAGTCAAATCGTACTCCAGTGGAATGAAATCACGATTGGGTTTTGCAATCTCTGTTACCATCGATCCAGACATTATCATCATTGATGAAGCATTGTCAGTTGGAGATAAGGCATTTTCTGCAAAGGCTTTTCAGAAGATGAACATGTTTAAAGAAAAAGGGAAGACTATTATTTTTGTTAGTCATTCTATCAAGGATATGAAAAAATTTGCTGACAAAATTCTATGGTTAGAATTTGGTAGGGTAAAAGCATATGGACCAACCAGTGAAATATTACCCCAATACGAAGCATTTATCACGACCTATAAAACGATGACAAAGGTAGAAAAAGAGAAATATAAGGAAGAAGCTTTAAGTTATGGAATTTTTGCTAAGTAAATAATGGGACCATTACTGCCAACAATTGTAAAGTGACTTTGTCCATGTATGAGATTTTATATCTGAATATTAACTCTTTTTAGTTGTATATATTTTAATAATAGCATTCTAAGAATCTGACAGAGCGATTAAATAAACTTACCAATGAAAGGTTGTTTGTTATGTCAGTAAATTTGAAACAGGCTAGAGTAGATCCAATTATTGGTAATAGTAAGCCAGTTACCATTATGAATATTAACTTTACTAGTTTATCAAAGCAGGAGTTGTTAACAGAATGTTTGTTTCCTGTATTAATGAGTAGGTCCAAATGCTTTATTGTAACTGCAAATCCCGAAATTGTAATGAATACTAGGGATATACCGGGATATAAACAGATTGTTCAATCAGCTGACATTGTCGTACCAGATGGAGCAGGAATTGTTATGGCTGCAAAATACTTGAAGCTACCTATTCAAGAACGAATTCCAGGGTTTGAATTAATGCTAGATTTACTTGAATTTGCTAATGAACAAAACCTTTCCTGTTATTTTCTTGGTGCAACAGAAAAAACAAGTTCAAAGTTTATAAGAGAAATTAATAAATCCTATCCTAATATTCAAATTGCTGGTTTTCATCATGGTTATTTTAAAGATGATAAGATGATTGTGAAGCAGATCTCCGAGTCGACACCCGATATTGTATTTGTAGCAATGGGATCACCGAAACAAGATGAATGGATTACTTCTACATATGGACAATTTTCGAAGGGATTATTTATGGGGGTTGGAGGAAGCTTTGATGTGATTGCTGGTGAGGTGAAGCGGGCACCAGATAAATGGATTAAATTAAACCTTGAGTGGCTTTATAGACTGCTGAAACAACCATTTCGCTTGAAGAGAATAGTACGTTCGTTTGCATTCTTAATATTGGTTATGGTGAAGAAGGAGTGAGTATTGGATTCACTCCTTCAAGTAATTTCCACTTGAATTCAGTTCCATACTAGCGTTCGGATAACGGTCTGTGTCTATGGGTAAATCCATATGTTCCCTAAGTTCTTTTTCGACTGCTAATCTACTATCTTCATGAACTTGATAATACCATAACCCATCATCCATATAGCCTCCATTTCCTTCTAGAGTGATCGACTGAATAGCGAGGTTCTGTTTTAATCCATAGGATAGGAATGATCTCATTTCATCAAATTGTAAGTTGGTTATCATATTATTCCCAACCGCCTCTATAAGATCACCCAATTTGAATAAGGATGAAATGGAGGCAGTTCGTTTAACAATGGATTTAATTAATTCCTGTTGGCGTTGTCCACGTTCAATATCACTGTCATATTTTCTCGTTCTGGCTAAAGCAAGTGCCTCTTCCCCAGTTAGCTTTTGATAGCCAGCATTGAGATGAATAGCATTTGCTCGGTCCTTTGAATCCATCTCATACAATTCAAATGGCACATCATAGTAAACTCCATCTAATGTTTCTACTACTTGAATAAATGCTTCGAAATTTAGACGAATATAGTAATCGACTGGCACATTTAAAAAATTTTCAACTGTTTCAATTGATGCTTTCGGTCCACCATGAAAGTGTGCATGGTTTATTTTTGTATAGGCGTTTATCTCTGGTACAAATGTATGTGTATCACGGGGGATACTAACTAATTTAACATTTCCTTGCTCCTTGTTAAATGTGGCAAGAATGAGGACATCTGAGCGGCTTTTTTCCTCAAAGCCACGTTTTGCACTATCATCGACACCAATAATTAAAATAGACACATTATCCTCTATCGGGTTTACGGCTTCTTCCCGTAAATTTGAAGCGGCGTTATTTTCCGAAGTCCCTCTTTCAATTTCTTCATAAGAATCTTGTACAACTGCCTCAGCCTTACTATACAAATAAACCCCATAGATAGTAATTGCAAAGACGATAGACGAAAGTGAGAGCAGGATTGTAAGCCATATTTTCTTTTTCTTACTTATTGGGTCCTTAGTTTTTACGTTTTCTGGTTTTTTTTGAAACATGGAATAATCCCTCATTATTATATATTAAATCTAGTTTACTATTTCATCTGTTATTAGTAAATTATAAATTTTATAAAAATAGATAGGGAGAAATTTGTCGAAAAATTATTTTGTAAAATTTTTGTAAATTTTTTGTTAAATCTGTATAATGGAAATTAAATATTCACACTATTCCTAACTTTGGAGGTTACATAGATGTCACAGTTCAGCTTTATTTTACTTTCAGGTGGTATTGGAAAACGAATGCAATTAAATATTCCAAAGCAATTTCTGTTACTTGCTGGAAAGCCAATATTTATACATGTACTGGAAAAAATCGATACCATTGAAGAAATAAAGGAAATCATTATCCCATGCCCTGATGATTTTCTAGAAAAAACAATGGATACCGTTAATGAATATGGGTTTTCAACACCTATTCGCTGTATAGTTGGGGGGGATTCGAGACAGGAATCGGTTTATAAGGGATTGAAAGAGACCTCCTTTGAACAGGTCATTATTCATGAAGCTGTAAGGCCATTTGTTACTCGGGAAGAATTTAAAGCATTAATTGAAGCGGAAAATGAAAGTGTAATCTATGGGCTAGACATTCCTTTTACCGTTCTAAAAGGAAATACAATTGTTGAAGAAAATTTAGAACGCAATAAATTAGTGAACGTACAGCTACCCCATAAATTTAATACAAAAAAATTATTGTATGCCCATGAATGTGCTAGGGAGGATATCCTAGATTTTACTGAAGATGCTAGCCTTTATTTTCATTACTTTAGTTCGGAGATAAGGATTTTAAAGGGAAGTGAATATAACATCAAGATAACCAAGCCAATTGATCGAAAAATTGCAGAGGCAATTTATAAAGATTCTATTTTAATGGAGGGATATTAATGTCAAAGACGGTTATTGTTACTGGTGCAAGTCGAGGAATAGGAAGGGCTATTGCAATTGCTCTTAGCGAAAGGGAAGACATAGCTAACTTTGTATTACTTTCAAGGACTGCAGAAGGATTAGAAGAAACCTCCAACATGATGAACCCCAATAAGAATATTGAATACTACCCACTAGATCTGACGGACTATCATGAAGTTAAACAATTAATTCAAGATGTAGGAATCAGGTACAATACCATTGATATGCTTATAAATGTTGCAGGCTATGCCAATCCAAAGTCAATACTCGAAACATCTATTGATGATTGGGAAAAAACGTACAAGATTAATGTACATTCGTTATTCAATATAACAAAGGAATCCGTTAAATTTATGAAAAAGACCGGTGGAAAGATATTAAATGTTGCTTCTACTGCTGGTAGCTCTGCAAGACCTGGTTGGCTTGCATACGCTTCTTCTAAAGCAGCACTTATTAATATTTCTCAGACCTTATCGGAGGAGCTATCCGAATATGGCATCCTTGTATATTGCATTTCTCCTGGACGTTGTGCAACGGAACTTCGTAAAGTTTTAGCACCGGATGAGGATCCATCCACGATTATGCAACCCGAGCATGTAGGAGAGGTTGTCAATCAATTATTATCAGACAACGGGATTTGTTTAGATGGTCAAAACATTGTTGTTCGGAAGCAAGTTAGTAATAAGAAAGAACTACAGATTAAACAAACAACTTAATTGAGGCGATAGTTTTATGAGTGCGATTCAAATGGAATACCTTCAAGTATTATTACTTGTATTAATCTTCCTATCTATAAATATAAAGTTTTTAAAGAAATGCAGATTAATAGGAAAGAGAACAATTGTAGTTTTCATACGTTTCCTTTCAAAGTTAATACCTCGGAAGACAAATCTAGTCGTATTTGGTGGTGAAAGTGGGCGCGGCTTCCGTGGGAATACGAAATATCTATTTATGGAGATGAATCAGAACCCCCATATTAGATGTGTCTGGATTACTAAGTCAAATGAAGTTGTGAATCAAATGACTAGTCTTGGATATGAAGTGTACAAACATCATAGTTTAAAAGGCATTTATTATCAGTTACGTGCTAAATTAATCATTCATTCCCATTCTATTAACGACGATTTTGAGAAGGCATTACTAGGCGGTGCAATTTCTTATAATACATGGCATGGAGTAGGGTTGAAAAAGGTATGGGGGGCTAATAAAAGTACTTTCTCCTATAAGATTTTACATGAAAAAAGTAAGATCAAACGATTCTTTGGTAAATTTGTAGTAAATCTAAATTTAACGAAAGAGAATTACGTTATTTCAACGAGTCCACGTGTGTCATCCTATTATCCTGAAACCTTTCTTGTTCCGAAAGAAAACGTGATCGAACTTGGCCAAGTGCGGAATGATGTTTTCTTCAAAACAACAGAAGAGGATGCTGGCATTCCAGAATGGATGCAAAATGAAAAGGTAATTTTATATATGCCGACCCACCGTAAGTTTGGTAAGCTTGAAACAGATATTAATCTAGTAATAGATTTCCAGAGATTAAATGAGCTATGTACAAGGTTGGGATATAAATTTTTGGTTAAGCGTCATATGTTTAGTAGCGGGCAAGTGCCAACCATCTATGAAAATATTATAGATATAAGTAATTCTTCCTACGATCCTCAGCTTTTATTGAAGTACACCGATATTCTTGTAACGGACTATTCAAGCTGCTACACAGATTATTTATTGTTGAATCGTCCAGTACTGTTTTATAGCTATGATTTAGATAAGTATTTAAAACAGTCCAATGAAATGTATTTTAATTACTTTGATGTAACTCCTGGACCAAAGGCTAATGACTTTACCACTTTTCTGTATGAATTGGAAAGTGCAATAGAAGACCCGGAAAAGTTTAAAGAAGATAGAAAACGAGTGCTTGATATTTTCTACTCTAAGGAAAATCAACAGGAGGTTTTACAAAAACAAATAGATTTTATCTATAATAAATTTCTTCAAACAACAACGATTAAGGGAAGTAAATGATGAAGCAATTACGACTTATGCCTACTATTCTAGTAAAATACTTCTTACGAGGCTTGCATGGTTTTTTTTCCTTTTTGTTCAAAGTGAATAGGAAGAAAATAACGTTTGCTTCCTATCGTTCTAATCATTTAAGAGATAACTTGTTCTACGTAAGTGAAGAAATAAAAAAGAACTATTCCTCTTATAAGATTGTATATTTATTAAAAAAATTTGATTCCTCAGGCTTCGGAAAAATCAACTATTTGATTCATATGGTAAAGGCATGCTTCCATTTAGCAACATCACGGTATTTTATTATAGACGATTATTATTTTCCAATATATGTGATAAAACCAAGGAAAGATATGGACATCATTCAATTATGGCATAGCTCTGGTGCGTTTAAAAAGTTTGGTTTAAGTACTGTCGGGAAATCGTTTGGGCCGAGTACTACTTATCTCAAACAGGTTAACATTCATGGAAACTATTCAAAGACCTATGTTAGTTCTAAGGAGGTAATCCCGTATTTTGCAGAGGCATTTGGTATGGCACATGATCAGATAAAGCCATTAGGTGTCCCTAGGACTGATTTTTTTTATAAACAAGAATGGAAAGATAAAACAACCAGAAAATTTTATAAGAAATATCCATTGCTAAAAGAAAAAAAGATAATTCTTTATGCTCCAACTTTTAGAGGGAAGAGTCATTATCAAGAAGCATTTCAAATACCATTTGATACATGGGATATGAGAAGTAGACTGCAGGATAATCATGCCTTACTTGTTCACTTGCATCCATACATGAGGACAGATAGGAAGATTGAAGCGGATGGTTTCGTTTATCATCTTGATAATGCGTTTACGATACAGGAGTTATTAGTTCTAACAGATATTTTAATTACAGATTATTCGACTGTATTTTTTGACTTTAGCTTGCTGGATCGTCCAATCATATTTTATCCCTATGACCTAAAAGATTATAAACAGGATCGTGATTTTTATTATGATTATGAAGAAATGATACCAGGCCCAATGGTAGTCGATACAGAATCCTTAATCAAAACAATATTGGGGGATGAATCCTATGATCAGTATGACAAAAAGCAATTTGCTAACCGTTTCTTTGATTATCAGGATGGAAAAGCAACGGAGCGAATTGTTGCGGATATTTTTGAGGGATGATTAATGAGGCATATACTGACTAAGTTTTGTAGAATTAAAGGGATAGTCCATCTGGCGTTAAATGTGTGGTGTGCTAACTTGCACGAGGCTAGGGGAAGTTGCGCTGAACTCTGAAGATTTCACATGAGAAATTAGAGTAGAGCGATGGTCATATGAATATGCTGGAATGTGTCTATTGCCATGCGGTAACCTTAAAATGCAGCTCGACATTATTAGTCCCCCATGAGGATCCAACCACACCGGGTGAATACCTGTAACTTACGGGTGACAATTAGCTAATATGAGCGACTTTCTGTACCAGTCGCACGCCAAGCAACCATCTCAAATGCCTCTATAATTACTACATTAGTTTGAGAACGATTTGTCCATAATAGGAGCTCCTTTTCTTTAAAGGAGCTCTAATTATCTTCATTAGTTTGAGACTGTTCACGATACTGAACAGGAGTCTGGCCCGTAAATTTCTTGAATAGTTGACTAAAGTACCTTGATTCTGTATATCCAACTTCATGTGCGATTTCATATGTTTTTAGTGTTGTGGAATGAAGTAGTTGTTTTGCTTCTTCGATTCGTTTTGATGTAATATAATCAACAAAATTCATGTTTGTGTGCTGCTTGAATAATTTACTGAAATAACTATTGCTCATATTTAGCTTTTCCGCCAGTACAGATTGACTGATTGCTTCTTGATAATGGCGATGAATATAGCGGATAACTTCTTCAAAACGCATGGTATACTTTTCGTCATGATACTTATAAATGGTAATGTTCTTTCCATCATAATAGGTGTCGGAAGCGGATCTAGCTTGTTTAAAACTATTAACAAGCTGTTCTAATTCATCGGTAAGTAAGCTTACATGAAGGGTAAGCTTGCAATCCTTACCTTCAAAATTATCCTTCACCATTTTAATCATTTCATCCCAATGTTCCTCACTAGGAATGGAGTGACAAAAATAGACCTGCTGACCAACCTTATCTTCAATTAAGTGTACATGGTCTATCATTAACTGATAAGGCTTTTCATTTTTATAGCGAATCATGATGAATCCGAATCTCGAATGGATACCTTCTTGAGCTTTTAATTTTGTAATAGTTTCCACCGAATTATGCTCGATAATATCTTTAATTAGTAAGGTTATAAGTGCATCTTTTTCCTGCTGTTCGGACCGTAATTCACTTGTAATAGAAAGCATAGTCGCTTTTAACTCATTTATATTGGTTGGTTTTAGTAAAAAGTCATCAGCCCCAAGTTTGATTGCCTTTTGTGCATACTCAAATTCATCATGTCCCGTTAAAAGGACCATTTTAAGTCCAGGAAATAGTGTGCGACATCTATCTATTAATTCTAATCCATTCATTGCGGGCATTCGTATGTCGGTTAGCAATATATCAACATGGGAATTGACCAGTATTTCCAAGGCCTCGTAACCATTCGTCGCTGCCCCAATAACATCAATACCCCAATCCCCCCAAGGTACTGTTCTTTGTAAGCCTTCTCGAATGGTCCATTCATCATCAACAATTAATATGGAAAACATGTTTTTACCCTTCCTTATACGGTATTAATATTTCCACTCTTGTACCTACTTTTTCTTCAGAAGTGAGTGTCCACTGAAATTGATCTCCGTAGCTCAAATACAATCGTTTACGTACATTTTCAATACCGATGCCTAAATCCTCAAATTCTAGTCCTTCCTTTATTTCTCGGTTAACCTGAGCGAATGTTTTTTCATCCATTCCAATCCCATCATCTTGAACGATAATTTGAATATATTCTTGAACTTTACTAATCGTAATATCAATTTGTCCCTTTGATACTTTATTTTCCAATCCATGCACGATCGCATTTTCGACGATTGGCTGTAGCAACAAGGCTGGAATTTTTTGATGTAATACAGATTCTTCAACCGTAAGATGGACATCGAATTTATCCCGATAGCGGAATTCTTGGATTGTTAAATAGTTTTTCAACTGGTTAACGTCCTGCTCAATCGTTACCAAATCCTCGCCTTTCCGTACAGAGTACTTCATAATTTCACTAAGGGAGACGACAATTTTACTAATATCATGAACACCTTCAAGTCTCGCAAGCCAATTGACGGTTTCCAGTGTGTTATACAGGAAATGTGGATTTATTTGGGCACGTAATGCTTTCAGTTCAGAATCCTTCATACGAACCTGTTTTTCATAGTTTTCTTGTATTGATATTTTTAGCCTTTCTAGCATTCGGTTAAAGCGCTTGCCAAAGATTCCAATATCATCATTGTATTTAGTATAAAATCGAACATCGAAATTACCTTTTTCAACTTCCTTCATTAAGTAAATCAACTTATAAAGTGGTTTTGTTATTGTTTTTGACAAATAATAAGCTAGCCATATCGAAAAAATAATTCCAATTAATGCAAAGTTTAAGGTTAGGTTACGAACAAGGTAGTTTTTTTGTTGGATGATATCCATTGGAATAATACTAATCGTTTTGAAGTTCGTACTTTCATCTGTCTGATAGGTTAAAATTGAATCGGTTTCATGCCAATTGAATTTAAAGAATCCTTTTTCACCGTTCACGATACGATTATAATAATCTGTCTCAAGTCTTGTTCCAACGTCAGTTTTATCAGGTTGACTCGAAATGATGTAACCTTGATGATCAAGAAGAAGAAAGTTTTCTCCATTAGAAAAGTTATTTTTTTCATAGATATCCGAAAAAGCAGATTCATAGACATCGACCATTAAGTAACCGATTTTTTCGTTTGTTGTAGAATCTACTAGAATTCTACCTGCTGTAAGTACGATTTCTTGATTATCTACTCGATTAACAGAATAGTTCGTATCCCAAACTAATGAACCTCGAGCATTTTGTGCTTTTCTGAAGACCCCCCATGACTCCCGGATGGAATTATATCGGTTAGGGAGATAGTCATTTGAAAAATACCGATCTCCGTTCAAACCAATAACATAAATATTAACATCCCAATCCTTAACCCCCATGACAGTATCAAAGACATCATTCACATATTCATAGTCCTCGTATTGTTCTTTTAAACTACGATTACTATCTTTCATTAGGATTTCTTGGATTGTATCATTTTTGTAAAAGAAAAGCGTCATTTGCTCAATGTCCTTTAAAAAGTAGGAAACTTGATTGTTAATCGATGTTAATCGTTCTAATTCATTTTCACTAACTTCTTCCTGAAGTAGTTCTGAGAGATAATTAAACGTAAAAAAGCCCAGTAGTAATAATGGGATGAGAGAAGTAATGATAATAATGATAATTAGTTTGCTGCGTAAATTTAGACTATGAAGCTTCCCTATCATTACCCCACCCGCAATCAAGAAAAAAGTTATACATTTTATGAAAAAAATATGATTGTATCCGCTTTCAAAGGTTTGCTATTATCAATATTGTACCATAAATCAAATATTAGGGGGATTTACAAGATGAAGAAATTACTGACTTTTCTAGTCGCTGCTATGCTTCTCATCGTCATTACTGCATGTGGTTCTGATGATAAAGAAACTAGCGAAGATTCAAATTCATTAACCGTGTATTCACCTCACCAAAATGAAATTATTAATCCAATTGTAAAAGAGTTCCAAGATAGAACAGGAATTAAAGTGGATGTTGTTACAGGTGGTACAGGTGAATTATTAAACCGTGTAACAGCTGAGGAAGGTAACCCAGGAGGAGACGTATTCTGGGGTGGGGGTGCCGAATCACTAGAAGCTTTTGGTGACAGCTTTGAAGCGTATAAAACTGCTGAAGATGAAGTAATCCCAGCTGAATTTAAGAGTCCTACTAATATCTGGACTGGTTTCTCAGCGCTACCAATGGTTATCATGTATAACCAAGAAATGGTTGCTGATGCTGATGCACCAAAAAGTTGGAAAGATTTATTAGATGAGCAGTGGACTGGAAAAATTGCTTATGTTGATCCAAGTAAATCAGGTTCTGCTTATACTCAATTAGTAACCATGTTAACTGCATATCAAGATGATAATGATGGTTGGGGATTTGTAGAAGACTTTGTTGCAAATTTAGATGGAACCATTCTATCTAGCTCAAGTGCTGTGCCAAAAGGTGTTGCTGACGGTGAATTCCCAGTTGGTATCACATTAGAAGAAGCTGCTTACCGTTATATCGCTGGTGGGGCTTCCGTAAATGTCAATTATCCAGAAGAAGGAACTTCCGCTGTTCCGGATGGTGTTGCATTAATTAAAGATGCGAAAAATGCAGATAACGCGAAAAAGTTTATTGATTTCTTGGTAAGTAAAGATGTCCAAGAAATGATTGTAGAGGATTTCAGTCGACGTGCTATACGTAATGATGTAAATCCACCGGAAGGATTAATAGGTTCTGATGATATCCCATTAGTTGATTATGACTTTGGTTGGTCTGCGGAGAATAAAGATGATGTTATGAAACAGTTCCAACAAATTTTAGTTGAGCAAGAATAGTAGATAGCTTTTAAGGGATCATGTACTCACTTGATCCCTTTCTTTGAAGGGGGCACTTAAATTGGAAAATCATATTAAAATACAACAAATTAGCAAATACTTTGGCGAAAACAAAGCTATAGACGATATAAATATTGACATCCAAAAAGGAGAATTTTTCACCTTACTTGGGCCAAGTGGATGTGGTAAAACTACTTTACTTCGTACACTTGCGGGATTCTATCAACAAGAAGAAGGTGATTTGTACTTCGGTGACAAACACATGAACAATGTTCCAGCACATAAACGTAATATTGGAATGGTTTTTCAAAACTATGCTATCTTTCCTCATTTAACCGTGTTCGAGAATGTTGCTTATGGCTTGAAAGCAAGAAAGATTAATAAAACAGAGATAAAAGTAAGGGTAACAGAAGCATTAGACATGGTTGAGCTTTCCCATCTTAAAGACCGTCAACCTTCTCAATTGAGTGGTGGTCAGCAACAACGTGTTGCTCTAGCACGGGCAATCGTTATTCATCCAGGCGTATTATTGATGGATGAACCACTTTCCAATCTTGATGCAAAATTAAGAATTAAGATGCGTGAGGATATTAGAAGTCTACAAAAAAGCTTAAATATCACAACTATTTATGTTACTCATGACCAGGAAGAAGCTCTAGCCGTATCAGACAGAATTGCTGTAATGAGCGATGGGAAAGTACAACAAATTGGTAGACCTCATGAGATTTATTTAAGCCCTTCTAATAAGTTTGTTGCGAATTTTATCGGTACAACTAACTTCCTAGATGCAGATTTAAAGGTAGTAGATTCTGAGAAAAATGCAACTGTTTCGGTTGAGGGTGTAACGCTAAAAACAAGACTGTTGCAGAATGCAAAAGGAAAAGCAGTGTATTCGGTTCGACCAGAACAAATTAATATCAAAGAAACTAGTGATGAGAGTTCTACTCTAGTTGATGGGGAAATTCTTGATGCTACCTTCCTTGGAGAGTCTGTTGTGTACAAGATTAGGTTTACTTCTGGAACTCTTATTAGTGCACATGAGCATTCTATTCGTTACAACATGCTTAGGAAGGCGGGGGATAAAGTCAAGGTTGATCTTAATCCGGAAGAAGCGGTTATTTTTAATGAGAGTGGGGAGGAAGTACTAAATGAGCACAAGAACACAAGCCTTAAGGAAACCGTTTAGTCTTCGTCTAGATTTCTGGAATTACGTTACTATAGCGGCATTTATTCTAATTGGTTTTTTCTTAATTTACCCCCTATTTAATATATTTATTAATAGTTTTTGGCAAGACGGAAAAGTATCATTAGAGAACTACAAGGAATTTTTTAGCTATAAATACTATTATTCTGCATTATTTAATAGTTTTATTGTATCGATATCTGCAACCTTCTTTGCCTGTTTATTAGGTATTCCAGTTGCTTATGCAATGTCACGATTTAATATCCCGTTCAAAGGTGTATTCCATATTTTAATTATCTTAACACTATTGTCACCACCTTTTATTGGGGCTTATTCCTGGATTTTAATGCTTGGAAATAACGGTTTTATTACAAACTTTTTGGCTGACTTTGGAATTAAAATTCCATCTATTTATGGATTACACGGAATGATCTGGGTATTTACATTACAGTTCTATCCGCATATTTACTTATACGTATCCGGTGCACTGAAAACTATCGATGTATCTCTTGAAGAAGCATCTGCTAGTCTTGGGGTATCTGGCTTTGAGCGTATTCGCAAAGTAACATTGCCATTAATCTTCCCAACGATTTCAACGGGGGCATTGATGGTATTTATGGCATCTTTTGCTGACTTCGGTACACCAATGCTAATTGGTCAAGGGGAAAAAGTGCTACCAATTCTAGCATATGACCAGTTCATTAGTGAAATGGGATCTAATCCAGCAATGGCTAGTACGTTAAGTATGATTTTACTTGGTGTAACTACATCCGTATTACTATTCCAACGCCATATCGTAAATAGAAAAACGTATACAATGAGTTCATTACGACCACCTAAAGTTATTAAACTAAGTCCACTTAAACGAATTCTAGCAACGTTAATGGTAATGGGTGTCGTTACATTATCGATTATTCCACAGGCGACAGTAATCACGACTTCATTCTTGAAAACGAATGGACCTGTTTTTGTCGGTGGATTTAGTCTAGATAGTTATCGAGAAGTGCTTTACAAAGTTCCTAAAGCAATTCAAAACACATTTATGTATGCGAGTGTAGCGATTGTGATTATGGTTATTGCTGGATTACTACTTTCTTACGTGGTAGTTAGAAAAAAATCTAAGATTACCTCTTTCCTAGATGCCTTAATTATGATTCCTTACGTTATTCCAGGTACTGTTCTAGGTATAAGTTTAATCATTGCCTTTAACAAACCACCAATTGTGCTAACCGGTACATGGGTAATTTTAGTTATTGCATACGTCGTGCGGAAACTACCATACACGATGCGCTCCAGTACTGCCATATTGCATCAGATTGATAAGAGTGTTGAGGAAGCATCTATTAGTTTAGGTGTTCCCCCTATGAAAACGTTCTTTAAGACAACAGCTATTTTGATGATACCGGGAGTGTTATCTGGTGCAATTTTAAGTTGGGTAACAACCATTAACGAATTAAGTTCAACCATCGTGTTGTATTATGGGGCTACTGCAACGATTACTGTTTCAATCTATAGTGAAGTTTTTACATCAAACTTCGGAACAGCAGCGGCGTTAGCATCCATGCTGTCGTTAGCCACGATTATTTCATTGATTATTATTACAATTATTTCTGGTAAGAAGGAGATTTCAGTTTAATCCGGTCCTTAGCCAGTAAGGCCCGAATTGAATTCGGGCCATAATTTTTATAATGGTAATTTGAGGTTAAATGTAGAGGGAAAAAGATTAAAAGGGTAGGAAATGATTAATAGGGTAGTTATAACCATCATTTGGAACGTAAATCGAGGTAGAAATAATTAATAGAGCTGCTCTAAACATCATTTTGAAAGTGATTCTTGAAAGAAATGGAATTAAGCAATTATTAAATTAAAATAGGAGGAGTTACATGATACGGTTTGGAACAGGTGGATGGCGTGATGTTATCGGTGAGAATTTTACTTTTGATAATGTAAGAAAGTTTTCTCAAGGAATTGCTAATCAGGTTTTGCAAAATCGTAAGCAGTCACAGAGGAGTATTGTAATTGGTTATGACAATCGCTTTATGGCAGAGGAGTTTGCTAAAGCATCAGCGGAAGTGTTCGCAGCTAACAACATCCGAGTTATTTTACTTACACCATCCGTCCCAACACCATTAGTAAACTTTGTCACTATTGAAGAAAACGCTGCAGCAGGTTTAACCTTTACAGCAAGTCATAATCCATATATTTATAATGGCATAAAGTATGTTCGTGAAGGTGGCTTACCGGCAACGGAAGATATTACATCTGAGTTGGAAAGAGCAATCAATGTGATTCAAATTGATGAAGTAAAACGAGTGAATTATAACCGTGCCTTGGAGAATAATCTAGTCCTTAGAAAAAATTACACGAATGAATTCATTACTTTTATAGAATCACAAATCAACATGGAGTTAATTAAACAAGCTAACATCAGTGTATTATATGATCCAATGTTCGGTACCGGAGTTAATTCCTTGCTAACGTTATTGGTAGATTCTAGAACAAAGGTCAAAATCATTCATGACAAAGCAGATCCTTTATTTGGGGGACGAGTACCAGCTCCAACCGAGTCATCATTATGGAGGTTAACTGGGATGATGAAAGAAGGCCAATATGATATTGGTATTGCAACGGATGGTGATGGAGACCGGATTGCTATTATTGATGAGAAAGGTTGCTATGTTGATGCTAATGAGATATTAACTCTCTTGTATTATTATCTTATAGAGTATAAAGGAATAAAGGGAAATGTGGTACGAAACATTTCAACTACACATCTACTAGATGATATTGCAGAGCATTATGGATTTGAATGTATTGAAAAACCGGTTGGATTTAAGCATATTGCAGAAGGAATGCTTCAGTCTAATGCGATTATAGGAGGGGAGAGTTCCGGAGGTATAACGATTAAAGGACATCTTTTGGAAAAGGATGCGATACTTTCAGCAGGAATTCTTCTGGAGATGCTTGCCCACACCAAGAAGCCATTAAGTGAAATTCGTCAGGAAATAAATGGAAAGTTTGGTAAGCGATATTTCAAGGAATACAATTATAGTTATGAAGCGGAGTATAAGGAGTATCTTAAATCAGTTATTTCCCATACTCCTGCTGAAGAAATCCGTCAAGGTGATCTCTTGGAATATAAAACCTATGATGGTGTGAAATGGGAGTGGGCTGATGATACGTGGTGTCTTGTTCGCTTTTCGGGAACAGAGCCAGTACTGAGAATTATGGTTGAATCCCCGGCAGATGATAAGATAGAAGAGATCATTCAAAACGTACTAAAGATTATTGAATCTAGTATTTTGAGTCATCATTAATATCTTACCCCGGGAGTTGTGAACCATGAAACTTAAAGTTCTTTTCTTTTTATCTATTGGTATTGTCATTTTATCTGTAATATATATTGTGAATTTAATCAACCAAGACTTTGTATTGAACAAAGAGGATGAATATGAGGATACTATGACGATATGGATTACTACTCCCGGATTAATATCATCTATTGATGGGTTTGAAGAAGCATCTAGGATTAAGGTACATATCAAACAATTTAACAATTGGGAAACATTAATAGATGAATTACTACTCTCCAATGTAGAGGGTAATCTTCCTGATATTATTGAAGTTCATTCAAGTTATGGGTTAGATGAAGTGGTGAATATTGAAAAACCTAAATCAAATGAGGACATTGGCCAAGAACTATTTACTTCTTTTCATGGAGCCACATTAGAAAACTTTCAATATAAGGATGAACTGTATGGGTATCCTTTAGGAGTTAATCTCCCAATCATAATTATTAATCGAACTGTTTTAAATCATCATTTTTCAGAGAAACAATTTCTTTCACCTTTTGACTCTAATGATTCCTTAGAAACATACCAATCCATACAAGAGAGAATAAACAATAACAATAAGGTAAGGCCATTTTGGTTATTCCATTTTGATAAAGAAATTCCGTACTATTGGGATGCCTATCAACAAACAAGAATGGATTCCGTAACTTCCTTTGAAGTATATTGGACTGACTTGGTAAAAAAGTATGGGTTAGTTCCACCGCTTGATGAGCATATGGCCATTACACGATTTTCAAATATGGAGATTGGCGTACTTATCACTACCACAAGTAAATTACAAACGATTCAAGAACTTATTGGTAATACATTTGAGTTTGAAGTGTTGCCTTTGTTTGAAAATGGGCAACCATTGCTTGTATCCGGAAATGGCTTGGTTGCTTTTGGGAATGAGGAAAAGATTAAACGATTTTATGAATTTCTAGCTCATGATGATGTTCAACTAGAAATTTTACAAAATACGGGTTGGATCCCAGCAATGAAAACATCAATGAACAATGTTTCCTTTATAAATCAATTACCAATGGCTAAATATTTGAGCAATCTTGTTCGGGAAAATAATAATTTTCGTGGACAAGGTGTTTCTAACGGAAGAAGAGACATTTGGAATAGAATAAAAGAAAAGGCTCAAGAAATTGAGGAGAGCGCTGAATAAAGGAGAATTTCATGGATACTGCCGAAAGAATAAAATACTGGGCAAGAGAAATTAAAAGCTTGTCCCAAACAGGGCTAGCGTATGGTAAAGATCAATTTGATCAAGAAAGATATCTAAAGTTGAATGATTTAGCTGTAGAAATGTTGTCCTATATTTCTGGACAAGAAAAGGTAACGATTAATCAATTATTACCTATTGAACAAGGTTATCACACTCCAAAGGTTGCTGTAAGGGGATTAGTTATACATAATGACAAGCTTCTGATGGTTAAGGAAGCTGCTGATGGGTTATGGTGTCTACCAGGTGGATGGTGTGATATAGGTTTAACTGCTAGTGAAAACATAGAAAAAGAAATCTATGAAGAAACGGGCTTAAAAACTAAAGCAGTTCGACTACTAGCATTGTATGATCAGACTAAGAAAAGGCCGTCTATCACCATGCAACATATCTATAATGCTTACTTTTTATGCGAAATGGTGGAGGGAGATTCTGGGGAACTTCGTGGCAGTAAGGAAACAGAGGATGTTCAATTTTTTTCCTATTCTTCATTACCTCCATTGTCACTGGAAAGAATGTCTGCGGAACAGTTAGATATGGCGATGAGTGTGGCTTTTAGCGATACGAATAGTGCTTATTTTGATTAGGGGGTGAATAGGATGAAGCTTGTTGAGGAATTTACTCAATCGAAAAGTGGCAATATGGACTTGTGTGAGGATGCGTATTTCTGTAATGAACACTTTGCTGCTGTAATAGACGGGGCAACTAGTGTATCTGATCGTTTATACAACGGAAAGACACAGGGGAGATTAGCAGCGGAATTGATTCGAGAAGCGATGTCAACATTAGATGGGAAAGAGACAATTAATGAAATCGTTACAGTTATTAACAAAGAATATAAAGCATTGTATGAGGCATTGAAATTGGAAGAGGAAGTACTTGAATATCCTTACCTTCGTCCAAGTGCTTCGATGATTATCTATAGTAAATATCATCATAAAGTTTGGATGGTTGGAGATTGCCAACTTTATTATGGAAATAAACTCTATCAAAATATAAAACATATTGATGAAGTTTTTAGTGAGGTTCGTAGTATTATTTTGCAGGGAGAGTTACTAAACGGGAAAACAGTAGAGGAATTGTTAGACGGTGAGGATACTGGGTTCCAACTAATTAGGCCTCTTATTAAAAAGCAGTACAACTTTCAAAATACAACTCCGAAATGTGATTTAAGTTATGCTGTAGTGAATGGGTTTCCGATACCATCAGAATTAATTAAGACAATAGATTTACCAGAGGGTCTAGAATTTCTATCATTAGCTTCAGATGGTTATCCTACAATTCTGGATAGTCTTGAAGCATCCGAGGAAGAACTGACTCGTATTTTAAAAAATGATCCACTTTGTATTCATGAAAATAGATCAACCAAAGGTATAGCTAAAGAGAATCTATCATTTGATGACAGAACTTATATTAAGGTTCAAATTATATAGGTAGTGCCTCGATATTCGCTATGTTTTGCAGACTATTTTTAGTCGTTTAACAAAGGTTTACATAAAGTAAGGTTCCTTTCCTAAAGGTTGGGACCCGAACATACTACATCAAGAAAGCGCTCACATATCACCTTGGTTGAAAAGGGGGTGAAATTGAGGAATCGTTTTAGTAGATTTTGTATTTATTCAAACAAAAAGGAGAGGAAGCTAATTGAAGAAAAAGTTACTTGGATTGTTTTTAAGTATAGTCATGGTATTTTCTGTTACAGGTAATGTTTCTGCACAAGGGTATGGAAAAGAAGTAGATGTAAACGTTATGTCCTTTAATATTTATCATGGTGTAGGTCTTGATGGTGTGCTTGATTTGAAAAGAACCGCTAAAGTAATTACAGATGCAGGTGCAGAAATTATTGGAATCCAAGAAGTAGATCGTTTTTGGAGCTCAAGAAGCGATTTTCAAGATCAGGCAAAGGAACTAGCTGAAATTCTAGGCTACCATTACGTTTATGGAGCTAATTTAGACCGCTCACCAGCTGAAGGGCAAGAGGAAAATAGACAATATGGAACTGCGATTCTTAGTAAATATCCAATCATTGATTCCGAAAATATACATTTAGATAGCTTTGGAAATGAACAACGAGGATTACTACATGCAAAGATTAATGTTCGTGGAATACATGTGAATTTTTATAATACGCATTTAGGATTAAGTGTAGAGGAGAGAATTTCACAGGTACAAGAAGTTATTGATATTTCGTCTTCCTTTGAAGGGCCAAATGTACTTGTTGGTGACTTGAATGCTGAACCACATAGTGAAGAATTCCAACTCCTATTAAACGAAGGGAATTTCGTTGATGTCTTTGAAGGATTAGATCATGCGAATACTTTCCCTGTGGAAAACCCAATTAAGCGAATTGATTTTATACTAACTTCACCATCTGTAAAGGCTACTAATCAGGAAGTAATATCGACAGAGGCATCAGACCATTTACCTGTAGTTAGTAAACTAGTATTTAAACGGTAGTAGGGAAGCGGGACAGGAAACTGTTCCGCTTTTCTTTAGGTTTAAGTAAGTATAGAAATGTATAAGTTAAAACTGGAAGGCTTGTCCGATTTAGTAGATACACTTGGTGGAATATCACCTACCAATGAATTGGATTGGTATGATTCATGATTTAATATTGAGCGTAAGGACAGTTCTGATATCCGTTTAGTACAGTAAGGATTTATAGAAATTTTGGGGAAAGGAGGTCCATAAATGAAAACTTTAGAATTAAAGTTTGAGAATGCCGACGGAAAAATCGTTGCTTATTCATTAATTGGATTTAAATTAATTTTTAGTCCGTCAGAACATTTAAAATCTGTGATGACAGTTGCTAATTTTTGATTGGGTACGTTTGTATGAAATCTGTTATTGACCCTGTTTTTTGCAACCTTGCCTTCGTAAGAATTCTAACTTTTTACCCTTAAGTCCAAGACATAACTTCCCTCTGCTTCTGAAATAATAATAAGTACAGAAAGATTATATGTTTCATATATTTCTTCTGCCCAGCTTATACATCTTTTGTATTACAAGTACTGGATACCACCACAGGATGTTGTGGTCATCTGGTTCCAACTTGATTCCCGGCAAAACCGCCCCCCCTGTTGTGGCAATATTCTCATTATTAATGCTAAAACAATCAACTTGACATTCTAATCCCTAGTAAATATATTGGGATTATTGGTTTAAGAATTTAATATGATTTTCTATGAAAATACCAATCTATTTTCTCAATAGTTAGCAACCATTTTTTTTATAGGTTTATTTTAGTAGACGTGAAAGTATAAAAATTTTCAGCCAACATAAACTAACATATTCGCTTAATCTAGAGCAATTGTGAGTTTTTTTAAGGAAAGAGGTGCCCGATTGAGCTATTTAAAGCGTTCACTACTACAGGTTATACCTAGCTTACTACTATTAACAGTCATCATTTTTGCGCTTGTATATGTAGCTGGGGACCCGGTTTCTTCCATGCTACCGGAAAATGCGACATCTGAAGATCGTGAAATACTAGCGGAATCATTAGGATTAAATGAGCCCTTTTACGTTCAATATTTTCAGTATCTCAGGAGTATGGTTACTGGAGACTTTGGGACTTCTTATCAATATCAGCGGCCTGCATTAGAACTGGTACTCGAGCGATTACCAGCAACGCTTACACTATCCTTAATGGCTATGCTGATTGCTATTATAATATCGATTCCACTTGGTATCCTTGCTGCATTAAAACGTAATACATTTGTGGATTTCCTAGTATCAGGAATTTCGATAGTAGGTAAGGCGATGCCAAACTTTTGGATTGGAATTATGCTTATTTTATTCCTTGCCGTACAAATTCAGATTTTCCCTGTTTCTGGTGCGGATACGCCGGCACATTTTGTTTTACCGGCATTCACGCTAGGGGTGGCTCTAGCTGCAGAAATGACAAGGCTTGTTCGAGCAAGTGTACTAGAGGTAATCGAAGAAGAATATGTCCAAACCGCAAGAAGCAAAGGGCAAAAGGAGTCCATTGTTATCTCAAAACATGTGTTTCTTAATTCATTAATTCCAGTTGTGACGATTGTGGGATTACAATTTCCGCAATTAATTGGTGGAGCAATTGTTGTCGAGACTGTATTTGCTTGGCCAGGAATTGGGAGATTGCTTCTAACGGCAATCGAAACTAGTGATATGGCAATTATTCAAACGATTGTATTTGTGATTGCTATATTCACGATAGTTGTCAACTTACTAACTGACTTAGTTTATCGAGTACTAGATCCACGTATTAAGTATAACTAAGAAAACATTACGAAGAGGGGCGTATAACGTTGGTCCAAAATAAAATCTTACAATCATTCCGAACGGTTCGCTCCGGTATCATTCAAAACTCTTCACCACTTGGCCTTATTGGTTTGATAACGGTTAGTGTGATTATCATACTTGCTATACTGGCACCATGGATTGTACCGCATGATCCCTTTAAAATTGATGCGACCAATCGTCTCATTCCGCCATTTTGGGTGGTGGATGGCTCGATGAATCATATCCTTGGAACTGACCATCTTGGTAGAGATATTTTAAGTCGATTAATTTACGGTGGACGAGTATCCCTATTGGTTGGATTCCTTTCTGTGTTAATTGCAGGTGTTATTGGTCTTTTCTTAGGACTTATTTCTGGTTATTTTGGTGGAACTTGGATTGACCAATTCATCATGCGTTTTGTAGATGCTATGCTTGCAATCCCAACACTACTCCTTGTACTAGTGGCAATCGTTGTATTTGAACCAGGAATAGTCACCCTAATTTTAGTAATCGGACTAACCAGTTGGGCCCAGTATACAAGACTGGTTAGAGGAGAAGTTTTGAGTGTGAAGGAAAGAGAATTTGTCCAATCGGCTACAACATTGGGAGCATCGAAAGGCTATATTATTAGAAAACATATCCTACCAAACGTTCTATCTTCCTTTATTGTTGTATCAACAATTGGGATAGCAACGGCAATCATGACAGAATCCTCCTTAAGTTTCTTAGGACTAGGGATTCAGCCTCCTGATATCACATGGGGTGGAATGTTGAATGATGGTAGAAACTATATCGCAACAAGCTGGTGGATTGCAACATTCCCTGGCCTAGCTATCACTATCACGGTACTCGCGATAACATTTTTAGGGGATTGGCTACGAGACATTCTAGACCCTAAATTGAAAAAAGGAGGAGACGCTGATGAGTAAAAATCATACAGGCCCTCTATTATCAGTAAATCATTTGGTAACGGAATTTGAAACGAGGGGTAAGAACAATATAACCGTTGTTGATGACATCTCTTTTCACGTGAATGAAGGTGAGATTGTAGCTATTGTTGGTGAATCAGGCAGTGGGAAAAGTATCACCTCTCTATCTATCATGGGATTGTTGAAAAATGGTGGACATGTTACCGGCGGTGCGATTCTTTATCAAGGAACTGACTTGTTAAAGCTTTCAAAAAAAGAAAGACGTCAGGTGCGTGGAAAAGAAATGTCGATGATTTTCCAGGAACCAATGTCCTCTCTTAATCCAATGTTACGGATTAAGAGTCAAATTGCGGAGGCCATCAACATTCACCAGCCGGCGAAAAGTAAGAAGCAAGTACAAGAAAAAGTGATCGATTTACTGAAACAAGTAGAAATACCTGATGCAGAGCGGGTTGCCAATCGGTTTCCCCATCAATTATCTGGCGGAATGCGACAGCGCGTCATGATTGCCATTGCACTTGCCTGCGAACCGAAATTACTTATTGCAGATGAACCGACAACCGCATTAGATGTAACAACACAAGCACAGATATTAGCATTAATTAAAGACTTAAATAAACGAAGAGGTACGGGAGTTATTTTTATTACCCATGACTTAAGCGTAGTAGCCGATATAGCTGACCGGGTTGTTGTGATGTATCAGGGGAAAATTGTGGAGGAAGCAGATGTCTTTCAATTATTTGATCATCCACAACATGCCTATACGAAGAAATTAATGCGTGCAATGCCTACGATTGAAAAAAAGGCAGGTGATTCTCATGCCAACTAACGATGTCCTACTTGAAGTCAAGGATTTGGTAAAGCATTTTCCAGTAGCAAAACATCGAAATCAACAGGAGAAAGCTGTTGTAAAAGCAGTGGACAGTGTAAGCTTTAATGTTCATAAAGGCGAAATACTGGGGATTGTTGGCGAATCAGGTTCTGGAAAATCAACGGTTGCAAAACTAGTCATGCAATTACTCGAACCGGATGAAGGACAAATATTATTTCATGGAAATGATATATTCAAAGAATCGAGAAAAGAACGGATAGAGACCAAAAAGCAGGTCCAGATGGTTTTCCAGGATCCCTATTCATCCCTTAATCCGCGGATGACTGCGAAAGAAATTGTAACGGAAGCCCTGATTATCCACAAAAAGATAGCCAAAAAAGAAGTGGATAATAAGGCATTAGAGCTACTTGAAGAAGTCGGACTTGGCAAACAGCATCTCAATCGCTATCCACACCAATTTAGTGGTGGACAGAGACAACGCTTAAGTATCGCACGTGCTCTTAGCTTAAAGCCCGACCTTATTGTCTGTGATGAGGCAGTGTCCGCATTAGACGTTTCGATTCAGGCGCAGATATTAGATTTATTAAAACAGCTCCAAAAGACTTATGGTATTGCGTTTATTTTTATTGCTCATGGGTTGCCAGCTGTGAAGCAGATTAGTGATCGTATCGCAATTATGTATAAAGGAAAGATTGTGGAGATGGCAAGCAGTGATGAAATATTCGATGCACCAAAGCATACTTATACTAAGAAGTTAATTGATGCCATTCCTCCAAGCCATCCTAAATATCGAAAAGATAGGATGGTAAGGGAAGACTAGAGTGTGGTTGAAATGAAGAATGAGAAAGCAACCATGCTTTTTACAATCGGCACTAGAATGCAATATACGAATAATCCATAACTGCTTGTTATTCTCCAGTACAAGCATCATCATCCAATCCTAAGGAGGAAAATATTCATGAAGAAAATTAAAGTTATTAGTATCCTGATGATTTTTGCCATTATTATATCAGCCTGTGGGTTTTCAGACCCTGATTCTACTTCCGATAAGGAAGGCGAAACAAATGGCTATGAGCTTTTAACCATTGCTAACCCGGCAGATATAACTACGTTGGATCCACATAATAATAATGTTATTACGACATCTGCTGTACTTGTTAATATTTATAATCGATTAGTAGCACGTGATGAAAATGGTGAATTCATTCCAGAATTAGCAACGGAATGGGAAAAAGTAGATGATACAACATGGGAATTTAAACTTAATCCAGATGTAACCTTCCATAACGGGGACGCATTCACTGCTGAGGATGTAAAGTTCTCCTTAGAACGTGTGGCAAAGGATACAACCTTACAACAAAATTCGACGTTTAGACAAATTGAAAGTGTTAATGTACTAGATGATACAACTGTTCAAATTATTACTGGAGAACCAGATCCACAGCTGTTAAGTCGCCTAGCAACTCCAGCAGCAAGTATTTTCCCTGCTGCACATTTTGAAGAAGTGGGTGCAGAAGAGTTTTTTGCAAATCCAGTTGGTACAGGCCCTTATAAATATAGTGCATGGGAACGTGATGACCAAGTGGAATTAGTGAAGTTTGCTGATTACTTTGCAGGGGAACCAAAGTGGGAAACGGTTCACTTCTCTGTAGTACCAGAAGATTCTACACGCGTATCTGAACTTTTAACTGGTGGAATTGATATTGCCTTTAATATTCCAACTGCAGACATGGAACGTATTGATGAAAATGATGGTACACATGTTGCGCTTGCACCAATACAACGTGTGATTCAATTATGGCTTTCCACGGAAGAAGGAGAACCAACAGCTGATCCTAAAGTAAGAGAAGCGATTGAGCTTGCCATTGACAATCAAGTAATTATCGATGAAATATTATTAGGTTCCGCAACACCAACTAGAACCCATGTTGCACCAGGTAACTTTGGAGCAGATGAATCTCTTTATGATACCTATCTTTATGATCCGGAACGTGCTAAAGAACTTTTAGCTGAAGCCGGCTATGAAGATGGTGTTACAGTAGAAATTTCCGTAAACAACTATTATACGGAAATGGCGGAAGTAGTTGTTGGAATGCTTGCTGAAGTCGGAATAACAGCAGATATCGAACTTATCGAGCAAAGTCAATTTGCGAATCGTCTCTTTGGTGAAGATCTCGATGAAGGAGTCTTCGTTGGATGGGGGAATGACATGTTTGATGGTAGTGTATTAGAACTATTCAAATCGGATAATGTCACAAGCTACTCCAATCCGGAAGTAGATGCACTACTTGAAGAAGCGGCTTATAATATGGATGAAGAAGAACGAGCTGATCAATATAAGCAAGTTCAACAAATTCTAGCAGAAGACCGTGCTGTTGTTTATCTATTCCAACTAGAAGGCCGTTATGGCGTAAATGACCGAATTAACTACGCTCCAAGATTAGATGAACTGTACTATGTAGATGAAATTACATTAAGTGAATAATTAATAGGGGATTCCTGCCCTACGGAGTGGGATCCCCCAAATAATGGAGGTGAAAAAACATGACAGCTTCTATTTCATTATGGGAAACTTACCTAATCGAAACCCTTCGTTCTAAGGGGATGTCTTCTGCGAATCTTCTAGAGCATTTGAAAAATGAAGATAGTAAGGGATTAAATGAGCTTGATGATTCCTATGATTACACCGAATTAATTAGCGCTAGTAAAAAGGATTTTTCCAATTTGGAACAAGCGATTACATCAGACTATACGATTAAATATGTGTCTGTGTATGGAATTAAAAATTTACTTGGATTGAAGTTTGGACTTCATGAAGGGCAAGATTATCAAATGGAAGATACCAAATTCTATGGTGTATCATTACCTAGTGGACAAGTGAAAACATTAGAAACTATGCTTATACATCAATGGAGATTAGTGAATAGAAAAACTATCAACCAGGATCTAATACAAGTTGATATCGTTCATAAGACAGAAATATCTAAATAAGAGTTAGATTGTGATGCCAGTCTATCCGAAATTTGGCATATTTTGTCGATAAATAACGTTGGTGACTTAGGTGTGTCCTTGTGGCTTTAGTCAACTCTCAAAAAGCGAACGTAAAATTTGTTAATAAAGTACCCTAATTGTATCTTTAGTGCAAAATATTTATAAGGGTTTATCAGGTAAAGTCTTCTAGAAATGTTAAAAATCTAGAAGGCTTATTTTATATATGAAAAGGAAGGATTTACTCAAAGCTGAAGCAACAACTATTAAAATGTTTCCTTTTCTATATAATCGAACATTACCTCTGAATGGTTATAGAATGACGCAAACAGACCTGCCTGACTCTATACAATTTCAAAGCTCTATGTTATAATTATCTCAAGTTAATATCACGGTAGAGACTTGGAGACCGCAATACATGTCGAATATGAATTCGACTATGTTGTTGTGGTCTCTTTTTTTGCGTATAAATACCTTGATTTAACATTCTTAAATGTAGAAAGGGAGAGTACGTGATGAACTTTTCAAATAAAAATCGTCAACAGTTGACCCAGTCATTAAAAAACAACCATTTTGATGTTCTTGTAATTGGTGGGGGAATAACCGGTGCCGGTATTGCGTTAGATGCTGCAACCCGAGGAATGAAAATTGCTTTGGTAGAAATGCAGGACTTTGCTGCTGGAACTTCCAGTCGTTCTACGAAACTCGTACATGGTGGGCTTCGTTATTTAAAGCAATTTCACGTTAAACAAGTTGCTGAGGTGGGGAAAGAAAGAGCGATAGTTTATGAGAATGGACCACATGTCACTACTCCAGAATGGATGCTTCTTCCTTTTCATACAGGTGGGACGTTTGGAAAATTTATGACATCCATTGGATTACGGATGTATGATTTTTTAGCTGGGGTAAAGAAAAGTGAAAGACGGTATATGCTATCATCAGAACAAACCCTCGAAAAAGCACCGCTTGTTAAAAAGGAGGGCTTAAAAGGTGGCGGTATGTACGTTGAGTACCGTACGGATGACTCAAGGCTAACCATGGAGGTTGTAAAGGCGGCTGTGGATAAAGGAGCGTATGCCCTTAATTATTCAAAAGTAGATGGCCTGCTTTATAACGATGGAAAAGTGATTGGAGTTGTTGTGAAAGATCAATTAACAGGTGAAGAGTATGAAATACATGCCAAAAAGATTGTGAATGCAACAGGTCCATGGGTGGATACCATTCGTGAAAAAGATCATTCGAAAAAAGGAAAAATGTTAAAGTTAACAAAAGGGGTGCACATCGTCATCGACCAATCGAAGTTCCCTTTAAAACAAGCTGTCTATTTTGACACACCAGATGGTCGTATGGTTTTTGCTATCCCTCGTGATGGGAAGGCTTATGTCGGTACCACCGATACATTCTATAGTGATGATCCTATCCATCCGAGAATGACCGTAGAGGATTGTGATTATTTACTAGAATCTATCCATTTTATGTTCCCAGATGTAGAAGTTACGAGGGAAGATGTAGAATCCAACTGGGCTGGTGTACGACCATTAATTTGGGAAGAAGGAAAAGATCCATCCGAAATTTCACGCAAAGATGAAATTTGGGAGTCCAATTCTGGTTTAATAACAATTGCCGGTGGTAAATTAACTGGATACCGTAAAATGGCGGAGAAAATAGTTGATTTGTTAGCGGAAAAGTTTAAAGCGGAGGAACAAAAACTATTCTCTACTTGTGAAACAAAACATCTTAAAATTTCAGGAGGAGATGTAGGTGGATCAGGTCAATTTAAGCAATTTATTAAAGAACAAACCCGAGAAGGAATAATGGTTGGTTTAACAGAATCTGAAGCGGAACATTTAGCATCTAGATACGGATCGAATGTTAATGTCCTGTTCAACATAATTAAAGAGAGCTCTGCAGTAGCGGAAAAGTATAGTCTGCCTCTAACTTTATATGCTAAACTTCAATATGCTTTAGAACATGAACTAGCAGCAACACCAATTGACTTCTTCAATCGTAGAATAAGTGCGATCCTATTTGATATTGAAATTGTAAAAGTTTACAAAGATAATGTTATAAGCTATATGAAGGATTATTTGGAATGGGATGAAACCACAAGTGAACTTTATAAGAAGGAGCTTGAATCGGCGTTGAATGAAGTAGGATTTAGTTCTGGTGAATTGGAATCTGCTAACTCACGTGGGAATTCCTAGAATTCGCATGAGTAAAGGTCCAGCCCTCGCAAAAAAAGTTAATTCTAACGAATCCAAGGCAGATGGAGCACACTCAATAAGGTACCAAAAAATAGAGACGGGAGAATTAACCCGTCTCTATTACTTTATTCGCTTACCATGACCTTAATTGGTTCAGAAACTAAATTCCATTGTGAATTTAGCATGGTAAATGTATGGACAGCAAACACATTAGCTTCTCCTGGCGCTATTGCTGTTATGGTATTTCCATTTACATCAACACTTTCTTGATTTCCAGAAACGAACAGTGTTGTTTCGATATTTTCGGATTTATCAACCCGATAGTTTACAAAGGTTTTTGCTTGAATGGTTGCTGATTTTCCAACCTTTAGATTTCTCTTTTTGATTGGCGTATCAATTAAGGTTGGACCATCCGTTAGCCATTGTGTATAGTCTGTGATTGGTCCGATAAGCCCTTTCTTCAGTAGGTCTTCAAAAGGTTCTTGGCTACGGAAAGTCCAGTGCATATTAAGTAAACCACGCTGTCTCATATACGTAATCGACTCTTCGGACAGACTTCCGTAACTTGCATTCAGACGTGCACCAATGGTTGTAGCATAGTTTAACATTTGTTCAGCATCTTTAATTCGTTGCTCGGATGAACCAGGGACAGAAGCAGAATATAGATATCCTACACTGATCTGAGGTGCAATTTCACGGTATTTTTTTACGCTTTCCATGTTAAAGCTTTGTAGGACAACTTGCTCCTCAACGCCTACTTCCATGATTTCCTCTAATACTTGTTCTTCAATACCTGTTGCTTTCAATTCGACTAGTAATACGACATCTTTATCCTTAAAGCCTTCTAAAAACTCACGGAATGTTGGTACCTTTTCACCGACAAATTCCTCTCCAAATTTGATACCAGCATCCAGTGCACGAATTTCTTCTAATGTTAAATCAGCGACAGCACCTGTACCATTCGTAGTACGGTTAACTGTATAATCATGCATGACAACTAAATATCCATCCTTTGTAAGTTGAACATCAGTCTCAATTAAATCGGCGCCTAATTCATAGGATAAATGATACCCGGTCATTGTATTTTCTGGTGCAAGAGATGGAACACCGCGATGTGCTACAACAAGAGGTCTTTGAACAATAGTGTTTTCAGGATATTGTCCAAAGGCAGCTACTACCTCAGTTGGATTTCCAGTAACTATCCCGTCTACCCCAGCATGTATGAGGGAGTGAGTATTTTCACCAATACCCCAAACGGATATAGCACGTGCATGGAAGTAATGTACCGTATCAACCGATACCAGATTTTCTGGTAGAACGATGGTAAAGGAACTATTTCTATTGGCATCTTCTACTAATTGCTTTAGATCATGTTTATTTAAATGATTGTTGTTATATAGTATTGCACCACGTGCTGCTGGATAAGCATCTTTAATTTGCGTGAGTATATCAAGATTAGAAGATAGGATATGAACATCCTTTAGGGAAGCATTTTCCAAGGCATTAATAATGCCATCCACTGCCTCTTCTTCTTCCACTTGAATAATTGGAATGACTTTACCTCTCGTTGCAGATAAAGCATCATTTAAAAGTGACTCTCCGACATATATGTTACCGCTTTCATTTAATTCAGTCTGAAGTAAGACGGAAGATACGCCTTGTTGTAATTCAAAATCACCCGGAATGGAACTAGATATAATAGTTGGTGCATTAATCATATTAGTTTCAGGTTCTATTGGTAAAAACGCATTGGAATCTTCTAGTGGTGGTAAGTCATTTGTTCTAGTTGTCACTAATACATTGTCGAATTCCACCGTGGCACCAGAAACCTGGAAGCCTAAATCCCCATCTAGATACGTATCAGCAAGATCGGTATCAATCACAAGTTGACCATTGACAAATTGCTGAACACGTTCTCCTTTGGCAATAACTTTTAATCGATATGTTTCATTGTATCCGAAGTCCTCGGGGTAGAAAGTCTTCATTGGGACGCTCCATGTATTGCTTGCTGTACGGATGGCAAATTCTAAACCATTTAAAGCAGACGTTCCTTTTCGAACTGCAAATTGGTAATACGGATAGTCCTCACCTTGAATACGGTACATTAAAGAAGCCCAGCGTGCATCATTTACAGCTGTTTTAAAGGTTACATCAGCTTCAAAGGTATAGTCTCCTAATCCATCTGGTGTTGGAAATATAACTCTTGAAGGATTAGAAGTGCTGGGTGACGTTAGTTCCAGGGCTCCATCTTGAACTCTGGCATTTCCTTCAATGATTTCCCAGCCATCTGGTAATACTCCTTGTTCAAAGTTCTCATCTACTAAAATCTCTTCACTTGCTGTGGCAGACTTTATATTAAATAGGCTAATACAAAGAATGGTCACAGCTAGAATTGGTAAAAACCAAAGAATCTTCTTTTTCAAATTAATTCCTCCTTAAAATGGTATTTACGTAAGTGAATTCTAAAGAGGTCAGGTCAATACTAATTATGATCCCTCCTTTGTTATTCCAGAGAAAAAAGAGAAGATGCCGAAATATCCCCTATGGAAATAGGGGGATATTCATGGCATCTTCTCTTAGGCTCCTACCAGAATATGAAATTACTATTTAGTATGCAATCAATAGTTAATTTCGTCTATAGGTAAAATGTATTATTATCGGAGACGGAGGGACAGGTTTGTTGTCCCAACTCTGTTAGGGACAACAAACCTGTCCCTCCGTCCCAAACATTGACTATTTGTGTGTCAAGTAAATTTTTTGTAAATTTTCTATTTACAAAAATGTAAACGTTTGCTAATATTATACTTAATCGAATATCTCTCGGAGAATAGAAGAGAAGAGGATGAAATGAAACCCCTATGAATAGGGCTTATTTTTCATTCTCTTTTCTTCTTTTCTGAAGGGTAATCGGAACATATAAAGGGGGAAAACTCATGAAGAGGATTTCATTAACATTGTTATCTTTAGTATTTTTAGTAGGATTTCTAGCTGCATGTGCAGGTGAATCATCCGGAGATGGAGAGGGTGCATCTGGTGACCCAATTACGCTATATTCACCTGAAACTCCAGATTTAACCAAGGAGCTTGCAGCAAAATATGAAGAATTATATGGACAAAAGGTTAATGTTCAGTACGCTGGGACAAACGTATTGGTAAACCAAATGATGGCTGAAAAAGGCAATCCAAAAGCAGATGTATGGTATGGTGGTGGAGGAATTCTTCCATTTGAATCTGCAGTTGACAAAGGAATTATTACGTCTTACATACCCGAGAGTGCAGAAGATTGGGAAGTTGTAGAAAATGGTATTAAGATGAAACATCAAGATGGGTATTATGTTGGTACAGAATTATTCGTGCTTGGTTTTTCTTATAACACAGAGTTAGTTTCAGAAGAAGAAGCACCTAAAACTTGGGAAGATTTACTAGATCCAAAGTGGGAAGGCAAAATTCAATTCCCTAACCCAGCGGCATCAGGTACGGCAACTTTAATGGTACTTAGCTACATGATGCAGCATGGAGAGGAAGAAGGTTGGGAATTTTTCCAAAAGCTAGCTTCGCATGCAAACTCCATTCCTGACTCAGGTTCAGCGCCAACAAAAGCGGTAGCAATGGGGGAAGCACATATTGCCATTGGCTTTGACTTCATGGCTTACGAGCATCAAACAAAAGGGGAAACTGTTGACTTTATTGTGCCAGATAAAACACCTATTCTAGTAAATCCAGCATCACTTGTTGAGGGTGGTCCAAACCCTGAGGGTGGTAAGAAGTTTATGGACTTTATGTTAAGCGAAGAAGCACAACAAATTCTAGCAAACTGGCAACACATTCCAATCAATCCTGAAGTAGAGTCTCAAACACCATTAAATATCGATTCAATAAAGGAAAATGCAGTGGACTTAGATATTGATTGGGTAAATGAAAACTATGATCGTATTCGTAATGAGTGGAAAAGTAAAATTAACTAAAGGAAGTTGATAATATGGGGTCAGTTGTAGTCGAGCAACTAAGGAAGGAATTTTCAGGAGTAACTGTACTTCAAAACATTGATTTGGACATTAAAGAGGGCGAATTCTTTGCCCTCCTTGGTCCATCTGGTTGTGGAAAAACAACTACTATGAGATGTATAGCTGGTTTTGAAAGTCCTACAAGTGGAACAATTAAGATTGGTAATAAAGATGTTGCGAAATTAGCACCAAATGAGAGGAATTGTGGGATGGTATTCCAAAGCTATGCCCTGTTTCCTCATATGAATGTCTTTGATAATGTCGCTTACAGTCTAAATATAAAGGAATTGCGTAAGGCTAATTTGTTCAAGAAAATTGGGGTTTATACAAGGATGCTAAATAGTAAGCTTGTGAAATACCCAAAAGAAGTTGAGAAAAAGGTTATGGATATTCTGGAGTACGTAGAATTGACAGACCATGCGAAGAAGCTAACTAGTGAGCTATCTGGGGGACAGCAACAGCGTGTTGCGTTAGCGAGAGCACTTGTGATGGAACCAGAAGTATTACTAATGGATGAACCATTATCCAATCTAGACTTGAAGCTTCGTCATACAATGCGTAACACAATTCGACGAATTCAGCAGGATATGAAAATTACTACGATTTTTGTTACCCATGATCAGGAAGAAGCCATGAGCATGGCGGATAGGATCGCGGTAATGAAGGATGGGGAGATTCTACAAATCGGGACACCAACCGATTTATATAGTAATCCCAAATCCTCATTTATTGCAGACTTTGTTGGTACATCCAATATTCTACCTGGTAAGGTCGTTGCTAGTGAAAATGGTCTGACTACTGTTCAAATTGGCAATCAAAAGATTCAATCGGTTACCAAAACAGATAAGAAAGACATTCAAGTTATTATCCGTCCGGAAAATATTAATGTATTAAGTGAAGGTTCTGATGATAATGGTAATGCCTTTGAAGGAGTAATTCAATTTGCTACCTATCTTGGGTCAACGGTTCGATATGATGTGAAAGTTGGCGAACACCAATTAGTAGTGGATACTACCTATGAATCAGGTGACAGTATTAAGAAAAATGGCTCCACGATTAGATTAGGCGTATCACCTGAAAGGGTGTTAATCATATGAACAGATTCAAACGAAATTTTACCGGGATTGGGTTAGTTAAACTACTTGTCTATGCATTCTTTCTATTATTTCTAATTATCCCATTGGTTTCGGTATTTCTAGTTAGTTTCACGAATGAACCTATTAATGTATTTGGTTCCTTTATCAGTTGGGAACAAATGCAGATTACGATTGACCAGTTTAAAAATGCAACGTTAGATAACTTTAAATCGATATTTGCCTATGGTAGTTATTTTGAGGGCTTGCTTAATAGTTTGAAGCTTTCTTTCATTGTTTCATTATGGGTACTTGTGATCTGTATTCCGATAGCGTATGGGATTGCCCGTACAAAAATGCCATTTAAAAGAACGATTAGTGCATTATGTACTATTCCATTGGTAATCCCGACGTTTATCTCTGCTTATGCATTCATTATTATGTTTGGTCGTGCTGGGTGGGTAACGTATATTTATGAAAAATTAGGTGGGGAAGGAATGTTACTGGATCCGTATTCCATGACAGGAATCGCTATTGTGCAGATTTTCTTCTTCTTCCCTTATGCGTTATGGCCAATGGTTGCGGCATTCAAAATCAGTGATGTCTCACTGGAGGAAGCATCAAGAAATATGGGGTCTAAGGGTTGGTTGACATTTATTACAGTCACCTTCCCATTAGCAATACCAGGTATGTTGTCTACTGCTCTGGTTATTTTTGCAGTAAGTTTTTCTGACTTTGGTACTCCTATCATTTTGGCGCCAAGTGATCTGAATTTAATCGTGGTTGATGCCTATCGTGAAATCGCAGGATTCTTTAACTGGGGTGGTGCTGCCATTCTAACTGTTATTATGATTGCGGTTGCTGGAGTTATTTACTGGCTGCAAAACTACCTATTAAAAGGGAAAAACTATGACACGCTATCGGGTAAACCGAAGAAAATTAAGTTAAGTGAAAATAAAGCACTGACTATTCCAATATCTATTTTCTCTGGATTTGTCGTATTAATTCCAATCCTTGCGATGGCAACGGTATTCTTACAATCTATCGCGACAACATGGGGGAAAGACCCACTACCTAGTGGCTATACACTAGAACATTATCGAACGATTTTCACGTCTTCTCTAGGGAATATCCAGAACAGCTTAATATTAGCAGCTGGGGCATTAATCCTAAGTGTGATCATCGCGACATTCGTTTCTTATTTCGTTGTCCGTCAGCGTTCTACAACATTGGACTTTATGACAACTGTTCCATTAATTGTACCAGGGATTGCCTTTGGTATTGCGTTAATCCAAACGTTTAACACCGCCCCTCTACAATTAACAGGCACAGCGTTTATTTTAATTATTGCCTATAGTATTCGTAGGTTACCGTATATGGTCCGTTCTACAGTAGGTACGATGAAGGCAATTAAACAAGATATAGAGGAAGCGGCAGTTAATCTTGGGGCTTCCACGTTAACGGCAGCTATCACAGTAATTGGTCCGTTAATGTTACCAGGGATTGCAGCAGGCTCAATTCTAGTCTTTGTAACAGTAATAAAAGAAACAAGTATTTCAATTTTAATGGCCCCTGCAGAATGGGCCCCAATGAGTTTAGCAATCTTCCAAAATGTGATGAGAGCAGAGTATTACTCTGCTGCCGCAATGTCAGTCATTCTAGTAGTTATGGTCCTTGTTCTACAGGCCCTTGCGAATAAACTATCTGGGGGAAATAAATCATAGGGACATAGGGACAGGAAAGGTGTCCCGCGTGGGACGGAGGGACAGGAACCCTGTCCCTCCAAGTGAGCCATATCTTTGGGACAGTAAACCTGACCCCCTGTCCCACATAAGGAGGATTATGATGCAAAAGGGGTTTATTTTTGATTTAGATGGAACGGTTTATTTGGATAATAAGTTAATAGATGGGGCAAAGGAAGCCATACAGGAGCTTAAAAATCGCGGAGATAAGATTGTTTTCTTAACGAATAAATCCATTGAAACGATTACCGCATATGTTGAAAAATTAACTGGACTTGGAATTGAAGTCGAGCGGGAAAATGTAGTAAACTCTAACTTTCTTGCGGCAAGGTATTTAGCGTCTAAGTTAAGTAAAGGTGAAAAAGTCATGGTGATTGGCGAACAACCACTCTATGATGAACTGATGAGTATGGGGATTAATATTTCTGATGATGAAACAGATGTCAGCTATGTGGTACTAGGTTGGGATCGGGAATTCAACTATGATAAGTTGAATCGTGCTTTCCAAGCCTGGAAAAATGGTGCAATTGTAGTCGCAACTAATCCAGATAGAACCTGTCCAGTAGAAGGTGGACAAATTCCGGACTGTGGTGCCATGATTGGTGCGATGGAAGGAGCAACTGGGGAAAAAGTGGAACTTATCCTTGGTAAGCCTTCTCCATTAGCAGCAAAATTTATCGTTGAGGACATTTTGTCATTACCAGCAAGTAACTGTTATATGGTTGGCGATCGGCTCGAGACTGATATCCGTATGGGAAATGACTATGGAATAAATTCTGTTCTAGTATTAACAGGCATCACAGAAAAAAGCATGCTTGAGCATGCCGATGATCAACCACATTATATATTAAATAGTATTAAAGAATTGCCAGCGATAACTAGAGATCTAGATTCCAAAGCTTTGGGTCTCCAGAAGAAATAGCTAATGCTCCTGCTTTTAAACCATCATTAATTTGCTTTTTAGTACTTACTAGCCCTCCTGCAATTATTGGCAGGTGGGTTAGTTTTGTTAAACTATCAATGATGTTTGGCATTATTCCTGGAAGAACTTCAATGGCATCCGGCCTACAGGAATGGGCAATCTCAATTCCCTTTTTCATAGCATTCTTATCAATTAAGAAAATCCGTTGAATCGCCATTAATCCTTCTTCTTTGGCAAATTTAATGAGATTACTCTTTGTTGTAATGATTCCCTTCGGTTGCCATACCTCGGCTATAAATTTAATGGCACTTTTCGTATTGGATAGCCCATCAATAAAATCAACATGGACAAACGTTGTTTTATTATTCTCCTTCAATACATTCAAGTATTGCTGTGTAGTCATTAAGTCACCAGTCAACAAAAAAATAATATTGGAATGTGATTTTGCTGCTGATTCTAAATGCTCCTTATTCTTAACCGAAGCAATCACCTGCGACTGAACTAAATCTACTATATGGTCCAAACTAATTCCTCCAACAATACAGATTAATATTGTATAAGATTATACATCGTTTTGGGGTGTCTGTCACTCTACCAGGATTTGGTCAAGTTTGACCAGAATCATACACTTCCAAGAAAGGTGATTTGCTCGGGGAGTTTTTTTGATTTCCTTTAAATGTGATTTAAGTTGGGCGTGCAATAGTTTTGGAAAACGCACTAGAAATAGTTATGGTCACGCGAAAATTCTAGGAAACCGAGCAAGACATAGTTACAATCGGGCGAGCACTACTGAAAGTCGCGAGGGAGTACCTATTTAACGCGGTAATTGGATTAAACCTTGTGAGATTCTGCCAGCTCTCGAGAAAATAGGAAAAGGTGGCGTGACTTTACTTAAATGTCGTGCCACCTTTTTCTCTGCAGCCATAATCGATTGTTAAATCCCCTTAGGGCAGGGAATCTGTCCCGAACAGAATGAAAACCCGCGCTGGATTACCCAAGTCTTGTGCGGGTTTTCACTCATAATCATCACCCATACATAAAAATAATTTTGTATAATATGAATTTATTATAGTAGATTTATCTAACATATATAACTAGGATGTGAGAGTCAGATGATCGATATACACAGCCACATATTGCCAGGAATAGATGATGGTGCAAAAACGATGACAGAAAGTCTTGCTATGGCGCAAGCGGCAGTGAAACAAGGGATTCATACCATGATTGCAACCCCACATCATCAAAATGGCCGTTATATAAATGAAAAACAGAACATCTTAACCTATGTCGCTCAATTAAATGAAAGACTTCAAGAAGCAAAGATTCCACTTACTGTTTTAACTGGTCAAGAAACTCGAGTAAATATTGACATGATCAACGAGCTTGAATCCGGTGTAATTGCAACCTTGAATGATACGAAATATGTATTTGTTGAATTTCCATCTGCAGAAGTACCTCGCTACGCGGAGAAAATGCTATTTGATATTCAAGTTGCAGGATATTCACCGATTATTGTCCATCCCGAGCGTAACCGTCAAATTGCTGAGCATCCTTCGATTTTATTTGATTTCGTGCAAAAAGGATCGCTTACTCAAATAACGGCAGCAAGCTTAGTGGGGAAATTCGGGAAAAACATTCAGAAGTTAACCCATCTACTGGTAGACTATAATCTTACTCATTTTATTGCTTCGGATGCACATAATACTAGCACAAGAGGTTTTGTTATGCAGGAAGCAATAAAAATATTAAAGAATAAGCATGGAAATGATACGTTTTACATGTTTATGGAGAATGCTCAGCTATTAATTGATGGTCAGCATGTAAATAGTCATGAACCGGAACAGATAGAGAAAAAAAGGAAAATCTTTGGATTGTTTTAGTAGATGGGAAAAACTATTTGGTGTTTTGAAACAAGAGAAGCGGGAGATGGGGACACATTCCACGGCTTTTTGTTTTTCACTTGAGTTGGCTTTTATGGCGTGTGGTATAGACAGGCAGGCAGGAATCCCTAGTAGTAGCGTACCCAAGATTAAGGGTATACGAAACTAATTAAAGCCGTGCGATAATTTTCACTCTGGAGAGAGTCATGTAGTAACCCTTTGCAGAGTAGAATTCTCGCGACAGGTAGTTCCTGCCGCGAGACATTTGTGATTTCTCGCTTAATTATAGCATTCCCCTTGCAACTATAATGAAATCTTTCTTGGCAAAAGAGCCTGAACACTAGCCAACTATCTACTTTCCAATACGCTCAAAAACATACCCCGCTGTTTGCAACGCTCTATCAATTTCGTTTACCCTAGTGTAGTAGTGGAATAGTTCTTTCTCATAGCGTTCAGCGACTATGAGATGGCCATGTTCTCTGAAATAGGGCAGTGCTTTTGTGGCTATATATTTATAGTACTGTTCTTCACGCTGAAGGATGGAATATTTATGAATGGTTAGCACAATGGTGTAAATATTATCCTGGACTTTTTTGGCGATCAAGAGTCCGTCATGTACATGTTTTAGTAGCTCTTCTTGTGATAATAAATTTCCTTCCCAACCTGTACGTATATATCCCTCTAATGAAAGGAGGTAAATGCCTGTTTCCTTTTCTTTTAATGCCATAGATTGTTCATACAGCCTTAAAGCTTCGACATATTTCTGCCTTCTTAGATTTTCATAGGCAAAGTTGTGCAGAAGCTTTGCCTTTCTATCAGGAGAATGGCAAAGGTCACATAAATTCAGCAAGGTTTGATACTTCTCTTTCGTTTCTTTAAAATCTCGGTATTGATTAGACTCAATTTGAATAATCATCAAATTTTCTGCATCAATAATCCCAAGAAAATAATTTTTTTGCTTGTATAATTGTAATGCCTTCTCTGCGTAATAATAGGCGAGAACGGGTGAATTATTATAATGATAGGCAGTGGCCAAATCATAAAAAACAAGTGCATTGGTATACTTGTCAAAATCAATCTTTTTTAAAATTTGAATGGATTCTGGATGGTTTTCCATTATCATCTGATAGATGCCCATGACATGCTTATACAAATTTTGTTCGTATGGAGGTAAGTTGTTTTGGTTCTTTGGAAGTTTCTTGAGTTGTTTAGAAATATTGGTCAGGTTTCCTTGTTTCAAGCTATATTTTAACGAAAGTAAATAATAGAGCGTTTTATAATCTGATATCTCTATTAACTGATTGCTTGCTAATTCCTTTTGTAGGTCTGCTGCTGCCTGCATATTAAAAGAAATAATCATTTCATGCCACATATCAAGCTTTTCTTTAATCTCCGTTAATTTACGGACTTCTTTTTCTATGTTAATGTCTAACTTCTTTGCTAACATATCTGTGATTTCAGAAGAGTATTCCGTTAGACCCCGCTCAATTTTACTAATATGGGTTGTGGAACAAATTCCATGTCCTAACTGTTCTTGTGTAATACCAGCCAGTTCACGATAAAACTTGATGACTTTTCCCTCATACATTGATTATTTCTCCTTTCCTGTGATTGCTTCTAAATCGATTAGAATGAAAATCCTACAAAAATAACTGCAATTCCTGTTTTATTTTCTGACTTTTATAAATTATAACTCAAAAGTGCTTTAATTTGGGGAGCTAATTATTAGTACTTTCATCCTGTTTTGTCTATCAATTTATTATCCACCCGGATGATTAGTGTAAAATGGTATGACTAAATTACCATACTGAATATTCAAAAAACAGATTAATAACCCCAATTTACAGGTTGATATTTTTGCCTATATGATAGTTCTTAATAATTCATCTAATTACCGGCTAAAAAGGAGAGTGAGGATTAACACCAATATTAGGCTTAGATGAGGAATTAGAAAGGGGTCTATGATGAAAAGAAAACGAAGAATGAGATTACTAACCATGATATTGTCAATTGTCTTAATTCTTAGTACCATGCTTCCTCAAGGATTGATTCTAGCCAAAAAGGGAACTTCCAGTGTGGAGGAAGTGTTGGGGAATCTGACAAACGAAGAGCGTAGTGCCTTGAATCAATTGGAGACAACTTCTGGATTTACTATCCATCCGGAAATTAACCTTGAAAGCACAGATCCTGTAGATATCATTGTTGAATTTAAACAGGATCCGGCAAAGGTTGCCGTTGCAAAAGCAAAAGCTCTGAAAAAGCGCTCCGCTGTTACACTAGCTGATGCAACTAAACTAGTGGACGCATCCCATAAGGAATTTAAACAAGCAATTTCAAAATGGAAGAATGTTAAATCAGCCAATCAAGAGGAAACAATCATAACGCAAGAATACCGTGATGCCTTTAACGGTGTTGCCATGACAATACCGGGGGATAAGGTTGCCGAGCTATTGCAGACAGGGGTTGTTAAGCGTATTTGGAAAAATGAAACCGTTCAGCTAACGTTCCCTGAAATGAATGGTGAAAAAATAAAACCAAAAATGATCGATAGCATTCCACAGATTGGGGTAGACCGACTTCATGAAGAAGGTGTTAAGGGCGATGGTATCAAGGTAGGTGTCATTGATACAGGCATTGATTATAATCACCCTGATTTAACAAATGTCTATGAAGGATATCGAAATACGGAAGGGGAAGATGCTAGTAATGTTGATCCAGACACCGTACTGGGCTGGGATTATGTAGAAAATGATGCCGACCCAATGGAAACGACGTATCGAGATTGGGAGTCTTCTAATCAACCAGAGTTTGATTACTATGGAAATAGTTATTACACCTCACACGGAACACATGTATCGGGGACGATTGCCGGACAAAAGGATAATCCTGTGGATTCTGCGGTGAAAGGTGTTGCACCAGGGGTTGATTTATATAGTTATCGTGTGCTAGGTCCATATGGTAGTGGGCAAACAGATTGGGTATTAGCTGGTATTGATAAGGCAGTAAAAGACGGAATGGACGTTATTAATCTCTCCTTAGGAATGAATGTCAATGACCCACTATCTCCTACATCTGTTGCGGTTAATAATGCTATGCTTTCAAATGTTGTTACGGTGGTTGCAGCTGGAAATGCTGGTCCAGGGGAAAAAACTGTTGGATCGCCTGGTTCCGCGGCACTGCCAATTACGGTAGGGGCAAGTGATGTATCACAAACTATCCCTACATTTACTGCTACAGCAGATGGGGCGACTTTTAATGATGTACAACTACTAGCGAAACACTTTACAGATAATCTAGCAAACTATCAACATCAATCTTTTGAAGTTGTTTATGTAGGACTAGGGTCAGTGAATGATTTTGCTAATGTGGATGTGACAGGTAAAATCGCACTTATTGAACGTGGTGAGCTTGCATTTGATGAAAAAATAAGAAATGCAAAAGATGCTGGTGCCGTTGCTGTTATTGTGTATAACAATGAAGAAGGTCAAATTCCGCATTATGTCGGTGAAAATACAGCATATATTCCATCGTTTCGTTTGTCTAATGAAGATGGAGAGGCATTGAAAGCAGCAGTTGAAAATGGTGCACAGTTTACTTTTGGTGAGCTTGGAAATACCCAAACAGTCGGCGACCATTTGGCTGATTTCAGTTCAAGGGGACCTGTAGAAGGGACTTATGATATGAAACCAGATGTTGTTGCACCTGGGGTTGCCATCTATTCAACAGTTCCTGGGTACATCAATGACCATGAAAATGAGTCGTATGATGTAGCATATAACAGAATGCAAGGAACATCTATGGCTGCACCACATGTAGCTGGTGTTGTAGCCTTGATTTTACAGGAAAACCCAGCGTATTCGCCTTTTGATGTAAAAGCGGCATTAATGAATACTTCTGTTGACTTACAAGAAGATTATTCTGTTTATGAGGTTGGTGCAGGTCGTATCAATGCGTATGATGCGGTACATGCCACTACTTATATCAAAGTAAAGGATCAAACGGATATGGTAGAGGGCGAAGAAATAGTTGTTCTTGATCTGGAGAAAGGTTCTTTAGTATTCGGAAGCCATTATTTTGAAGAGGGCGAATCCATTGAGGTAACGAAGGGAATCACGATTGGAAACCGTTCGGAGGAAGAACAAACGTATCAACTCGATGTTGCATTTTTGCAAGCATTGGATAATCGCCAAGATGCATCGGAAAATGGTGTAGAACTGAACGTGGAGCAACGGGTTACATTACCAGCAGAGCAAAAAGTTGATTTGGAGCCAATGTTGATTGTCCCTAGTGATGCGGAGCAAGGATACTATGAAGGGTATCTTCGGGTAATCAATGAACATAACCCAGAAGAAACCTATCAAATTCCTTTTGCAATCCGTGTGACGGAAAAGGGAATTGATTTTATGAATCTAGATAGACATGCTGTACCTAATGAATGGACATTTCACTCGTTCCTAAGACCATTTATAGGCATGGAATTCAGAATTAAAAGTCCAATGGAAACGATAGATGTTATTGTAACCGATAGCGAAACGGATGAACCTATTGGATATGTAGGGTCGATGAATGCAACCAGTATAATTCCGGATAGAAGCATGTATATAATCCAAGCATTTATGGGGAATGTGAATCTGTTTACTGGCGATCCAGCTAATCCAATTGATAAAGAAATAACGAAACTTCCTGAGGGTAACTATAATCTTAAGATGGTTGGAACAGACAAAGATGGAAACAACTATACGGTTCAACAATTTGTTGTTGTTGATAACACACCAGCAGAAATAGTCTTTAATGATATTGAGCCTGGTATTATCGAAGTGGATGAATCGATGTATACAGACGAAGACGGGTACCATGCATTGTGGGTTCACACCAATGTATATGATTCAACCATCGATGTTTTAAATGAAAATGGGGTAGATTACGATCAATCTGCGAATGTCGTAGCCTATTACCAAAATTCACCTTTCCCTGGTTTGCTGCCAGTTTCGGCAGATGGAGAAATGAAGTTTGGTGTATTACCGGAAGAAATTGAAGATGGACCATTAAATTTAGGGCTAGATCCAATTGATTTAGCAACCAATGCTGGAGAGCGAATCCAATATACATTTATTAAAAAGGGAACAGCCTATGGGGAAGCCACTTATGAAGAAGAGGAAGTCAAATTAGGAGATAGTCTCACATTTACGTTGAATTTGAACAATGTGGAGGAGCTTATATCAGGCGAATTTGACTTAGGATATGATAAGGAAACCTATCAATTTAAAGATGTACAGTTAAATGAAGAATTTGTTGATTTTGCGGAAGAAAATAACTTAAATGTAACACTTGATAAGCCAACATTTGATGAGGATATTTGGACAAAGGTAGTACATGTCGGTGCTTCACTAAATGAAGAGGAGACTAATGGGTTTAGCGGAAACATTCCATTTATCGATGTTACCTTTGAAGTAATTAGTGATACCTATTATGGAGATAAGGCTCAGTTACGTTTCGATGCGATTGAACAATTTACTTATCAACAGTCGGGTGATGATTCAGAGAACAACATCCCAGTGTTTGCTCATGATAAGTACCGTTTTATATCGAAACACTCGGTAGTAAATGGAAGTTTTTCTGCTGAGGCTTTTATGCATCCAGATGGCTTCCCTATTAGAGCAGACTATGAGGGATTCGGGGTGAAGGTTTATGCAAAAGGCCCAGACGGAAAAACCTACAAAGGTACCTTTGATGATCGTGCACAATTTGAAATTAAAGGATTACCTGTTACAGAAGAAGAATATGAGATTTTCTTTGAAATTCCTGGCCATCTAACCAGTACGGTCAAAACTAAAATTGGCAAAGAAAAAGATGGAGAAATCTTTGGTGAAATGTTACGGATAAGACCACCGATGAACTTAGCCGGTGATGTAAACGGCGATGGAGTCATTGATATTTTGGATGTCATGCGTGTTGTTGCCAAGTACGGAAAAAATGACGTTCATACAGATCTTAATAAAGATGGCATAGTGGATGAGGTTGATATCCGTTTTGTTGAAAAGAACTTCCTAGAAGTTGAACCTAATATAAATAAACGTCCAATGGAAAAGTTAGGGAAAAAAGGATTAAATGAGTTCTTACAGGCACTAGGTCTTGAGCCAATAAATGATTAAAGTAGGAGGATTCGTGCACATGTCACATGTGTACGAATTCCCCAGCTTAATACTAGGAAGGGGGATGAAAAATGGCTAACCTAAAAAAAGCTCTAGCAAATACTTTCCGTATTTTATTCATCGTATTACTCCTATTTATTTTATTCCTTGCCATCCAATTAATAAGGCATCCAGATGCACCCCCATCCATTTTTGGTTATCAGCCATTTACCGTGCTATCGAATAGTATGAATCCGAGCTTTGAAACAGGTGATTTGATTATTGTTAAAAAAGTTGCCTCCTCATCTGTCAAAGAAGGAGATGTTATCACATTCCGCGAGAGCAACGATAAATTTGTTACACACCGAGTGGTGGAGGTTATCCAGCAAAATGGGAATCCTGGATTTGTAACAAAAGGAGATAACAATAATGTGAATGATGATCATGTTGTCTCTTCTGAAAACGTTGTGGGGAAAAAAGTACTTCATATAAAAAATGGTGGGCTTATAACAAAATTTGTTGGTAGTCCAATCGGGCTTATTCTGTTTGTCTTTCTACCACTCATAGGCTATTTTGGTTTGACTCTTTGGGAACATACAAGGAAAAGATATCATTCAAGAAAATCTAGCACTTAAAAAAGGGAGGAATTAAGGATGAAGAAGACGAAGAATTTATTGTTAGGATCAGCTATTGTGGGAATGATTGTTGCAACAGCTAGTATGGGAACCTACTCGTGGTTTACATCAGAAACAAATGCACAAGGGGATATGGAAAATGGTACGTTAGAAATCAATAATGGTGCAGATATAGAAGAAACATTATTTTCTGGTGTGAAATTTGCACCATCACAGCTTCAATATGGAAATTGGGTTAGCATCTCTAATACAGGTGATATGGATACTATTTTAAAGGCAACTTATACCCATAAGGTAGATAAAGCTTCTCTTGAAAAATATGCTATCGGGTACATGGCGATGAAATATACAGTAACACCGGGGCAGGATGTTTATGAAGATGCAAAAATTGCCCTTGAAAACTTATTTAACGGTACTACCAATGAACGTTCTGTTACATCGGCAAACCTTCCAGAAGGAGTGGAAGTTGTTGGAAAGGTATTATCAGAAGCAGTGGCAGATTCTGGGGAGATCCAGCTTGGTGAAGGAGACGATGATTCTTTCTGGCAACTGGAAGAAGGGCAATATATTGATATTATGGTTGGCATTAAGTTGGACGAAAGTGCTGGGAACGAATACCAAGGTGCTAAATATGATGCAGGGTTAAAGATAAATGCAAAACAAACGGATAATGGTGCAGAGTACTAAGAATAACAGGTGGGTGAGTAGATGATAAAAGGAAAAAGGATATTGCTTGTGATAGGTGTTTTGGCGATGTGTTACCTTTTATCTTTCCTTTCCAAAACAGGAACATCTGCATGGTTCGTTAGTGGAATTGAGGCTAAAGGGAATATGGTAAATGCTGTTACAGATGACCTTATTTCCGTTTCATCCACACTAGTTTCTTGTGAGAATGGACAAGCCCAAGTCAATGTTAGTATCATGAATCGCTATGAAATAGAAATACCAATTCAGTTACAGGAAACTCATCATCATTTATTACCGGGTGAGACTTTCTCTAAAGCTATATCCACAGCAATTTCTGAGGGCTTAAATGAGATTCAAGTTCCTTTGACCGGTTTTAACCGTTATATTGATGAGATGATAGAAATTCCAATTGATTGTAATAACGATGAGGCTTTGATAGATTCAGAAGATACTTCCCTATTGGAGACCGAGAACCAGACTAACGATACGGAGGAAGTTATTAATCCAGAACATGAAAATGAGTAAATAGATGGGAATTGGAGGACATGATGATGCTATCATGTCCTTCCTAGTAGGTGGTAAATAGGAGGATGGAATAATCTTTCATACATATGGGAGCAAGTACTGTAATAAATATGAAAGTATAGTAAATATTAGGTTATCTAAATGGAAAGGAACTTATTATGAATTCATCTATATTTATAGATCCTAAAATAGATCTTGATAGTGAGGAAAACGTACAAATTATTGTTCAATTTAAAACAAGGCCAGCAGTAATTCAAGTCAAGTTATTACCGAATCTGACAATAGAGAAGGCAAGACAGTTGGTTGAAGAAAGTCATCGTCAATTTCAGCAAGATGTAGTGAATTACCTTTATAAAAATCAAATTGAATATGTCATTTTAAATCGGTACAAAGAGGCATATAACGGTGTTGCAATGAAATTAAAAGGAAAAGATATAAAATACTTACTGCAATCCAATGAAATTGGAGCAATCTACATGAGTCAAATAATAAGCATACCACCGAAACCAAATGATCCTAGATATCAGATATGAGTGGGAGGAGTAATGCCCCGCCTTTTTGGAAAGCAGCATCAAATTGTATAACAACTAGTTGGTACCGCAATGCACATACTTATGATGTATTGGGTTTTGGGATGAAATAGTAAGTAAGTTTTAAATCCACACTCTACAAAAGAAATAGTGAATCTACCAGTCACATAAGAAATCTCTAAAATTTGCTGATTTGCAAAGTCATAGTAAAGATAAATTTTTATAGCAAAATATAAAGGCCGATACTTTCTGAATTTAGGAAGTATCGGCCTTTATCATATTTAATTGTCTTCTACTTTACTAAGCTCTAGGATTATATGTAGAGAAATTGTAAAGATTGTAAATGTATAATACTTTTGTGGAACGAGACTAAAAAAACTATTGCGTATTCTAACGAAATTTAATAAAATTAATTGTTTTTATTAATGGCCGTTTCAAATCAACAGTTGTGAGAAAGAGGAAGTGTGAATGAAGCAATTGAAACTTATTGTTATAGGTTTACTTATTGTGGTTTTGTCAGGGTGTATAGGTGAAAAGGAAGCACATCAAACGACATCGGTTACACCAGAAATTACGATACCAGCTAAAGAAGTTGCATCTAAACAAGCCATGAATCAGATTTATACGACAGAAAAAAAGATGGCCTTAACATTTAATGGAATGGCTGATAAGGAAACCATGATCGATTTACTAAACGAGTTAGATCGTTTTGGTATAAAAGCAACTTTCTTTTTACCAGGCATGAGGGTAGCAGAGGAACCGGAACTTGCGAGTGAAATTTTGGATAGGGGACACATGATTCAGAATAATACATTGAATCATGTCTTGCCTGACAAGCTGGATTATGAGAGTGCCTATGTGGAACTATACTTAGCGAATAAAGTATTCCAAGAACACTTAGATATAGTGCCGGAATATGTACGAAGTCGTTCAGGTGATTCCTCTCTTTCTCTTGAGGAGGCCTCAGCACAACTAGGAATGCGTGTCGTATCCAACACGATCAACCCAAGAGATAGTCAAATGCAGAGTGCGGAGGAAATTGCTACTTATATAAAACGTTTTTCCACTAGAGGGGCAATCATTCAACTAAACACCTATACGAATCCCGAGGTAATCCGTGCAATTGAATTGATTTATGAAGATGCAGTTGCATCTGGATATACGCTAACAACCTTAGAAGAAGTAAAATTAGGTAATTATTTAGTTGAAGACACAATAAATACAAATAATCTCGTAGTTAATCGGGCGTATGAAGATACAGAACCAGTCATTATTGAGAAGTTCTCTACCACCAAAAAGGAAATAGCGCTAACGTTTGATGATTGGGCAAGCGATGAAACCATTTCAGCCGTGTTAGATATTCTAAATGATTACCAAATTCAATCGACCTTTTTCTTAATTGGTAATGGCGTAGAAAAAAATCCGCAATTAGCTAGATTAATAGTAGAACAAGGCCATGAAGTGGCTAGTCATTCCTATAACCACAAGGTTGTCGTTTCAATGAATCCCGAAGAACTTCAAGAAGATCTTGTAAAGAATGATGAGATATTATCTTATGCATTACAAGAAAAGCCACTCAATATGTTTAGACCTGCTCAAGGCATTATGGATGATGAAACTGCAAATGTTATCACAGCTACTGGTGTTGAATATATTGTTCTTTACGATGTTGCATCACTAGATTGGAATTTATCTCTTACAGAAGAAGAAGTATTTAATCGTGTAATAGAAAAGACAGGCCCAGGCAGTATTATTAATATGCATATTCTGGATGAATCACACACCGTACAACTATTGCCAAAAATTATTGAACATCTACAGCAACAAGGATATGTTTTTAGGAAAATTTCAGAGATGATAAGTGATTATAGAGTAGGAGGAAGCTGATAGTTTAGCTGTGAGCATATGTCAATTAAAGAAATTATTACGAACACAAAAGCAGACCGTAGAATTTTGTCCAACATTCCTGATCCTGAACTTGTAAGGACAAAATTTGACCGAAGAGGACTACATGTTCAGTTGGATGAGGCGGTAAATCCCGATAGTGTGTATAAAGCAAGACTTTATGGAAAGCGCTACATTGCTTCTTTTCCTGTTAAGATGAGCATTCCCTCTATAAAAAAAGTGAATAGGGTAACGAGTGCTGATATTTCCAATACAGGCATTCTAGTTCAATTGCCAAATAAGGCATTTGCATCTGATTTGAAGATAAAACAGATGGTTAAGTTATCCTTTAACCTTCCAGCTGGAGCAATGCCTGAAGGGTATGAATTTAAAGTATCTCTACGGGCAAAGATTGTTCGCCATTTTAGTCAAGAAATAGATGGAGAGATCCAATATTTTTGTGCAATGGAATTTGAACAGTCCTTGGAAAGTTACATGAAAAAAAGGCGTTGGGGATTATCTGTATTTATGGCGAGTTTGTTATTACTTGTCATCATGCTATTAGTCCTCTTAATGAGGGCAGAAAGTGTTATATATTTTAAGTTTAATAAACTTTTATATTTTTACAGTTTAATAGCAGCGGCCTTTCTACTAAGTAGATATGTATTTGGCCTACTCTACAGGAATGTTCCAGTGAATATGAATTATGAACCAGGTGTTTCAATTATAATTCCTGTATTTAATGAGGAGGAGTGGATTCAGCGGACAATCCTTAGTTGTATCGATCAAACTTATCCAATAGACAAATTGGAAGTCATCATTGTTGATGATTGTTCCACAGATAAAACCGCCCTTAAAGTGAAGGAGATAATAGATAGGATTAATAAGGATGGGGAAAGATTTAATACAAGAGAAAGACTTATGTTTCATAAAATGTCGGAAAATGGAGGGAAACGTGAAGCGTTGGTTGCCGGCGTAAAGATGGCAAAACATGATTTAGTCGTGTTCGTGGATTCTGATAGCTTTCTAGAACCAAATGCAATTCGAAATATTGTTCAGCCATTCCAAGATCCTAAAATGGGTGGTGTTGCAGGGCGTACAGAAGTGGAAAACAAGTTTACTAATATGTTGACGAAATTACAAACCGTCCGATATTACATTGCTTTTCGAATAATGAAGGCTGCTGAGTCAACATTTGATTGTGTGACATGTCTTTCCGGGCCGCTTTCCTGTTACCGAAAAGGCTTGGTTTTGGATAATGCGGAAGCATGGTTGAATCAGCAATTTTTAGGACACCCTGCTACTTTTGGTGATGACCGAAGTATGACCAATTATATACTAAAAACGCACAGGACAGGGTATCAAGATAAAGCAGTTTGTTCTACCATTGTACCATCAAGTTTTAAACTATTTTTAAAACAGCAGATGCGATGGAAACGATCATGGTTACGAGAATCGTTACGTGCATTGACCTTTATTTGGAAGAAAGAACCTTTTATGATGGTATTTTTTATAATCGGTTTAATTGTGCCTATTGCTGCACCAATAGTAGTGGTTTATAACCTTCTGTTTATACCACTTGTACATGGGATTTTTCCTACAACCTTCATAGTAGGCCTACTCTTAATGGCACTATTGATGAGTTTTGCGCATCTTTTTTTCCGTAAAAGTAAATTATGGTTTTTTGGGTTTATATTCGTACTCTATTATGAATTTATTCTATTATGGCAAATGCCTGTTGCGTGGGTGACATTTTGGAAATCAACTTGGGGTACCCGTGAAACGCCGCAAGATGTACTAGAAAAAGAGAAGAAACAAGCAAAAAAACGAAAAAGAATGTGGAAAGTAAATCAAAACAAATTGGACGGAGGAGGCTCATAATGCCACCTTATTCAAAAAAAGCAACGTTTAACTATAAAAAGAAAAAAAGAAAAAAACATATAGCTGTTGTTTGTCAAATTGCAGTTCTTGTGTTCTTGACTTATATAATGATACAGGCAGTGTTTATAACTGAAAGGTATACTGCTCTTTCGCCCGAAGAGATGAACAACAAAAATGGTTTTATAGCTCTCTCCTATTTTGGGGTGGATCGAAATGGGTCCCCAAAATATATTGGCAAGGACGAGTTAGAGAAACAATTAGGGGTACTTAAAGAGCAAGGATTCGAAACTATTTCTCAACAACAGATTATTGATTTCTACGAAAAGGGCATTCCCTTACCTGAAAAAGCATTATTTTTGTCATTTGAAGATGGGAGAACAGATTCAAGTATCTTTTCACAAAAGGTATTGGAGGCTTTGAATTATAAAGCTACCATGTTTACGTATGCAGACAAGATGAATACAAGCGATACCAAGTTTTTGAAGCCAAGACATTTAGAAGACATGGTGGATAGTGGATATTGGGAACTTGGGTCAAACGGTTATCGGTTAACATACATCAATATATTTAATGGTAAAGGCCAATACCTAGGGGAAATTGAGGAAAATGATGTTCCTGATAAAACTACCATAGAATATTACAACCATTATTTGATGGATTTTCTAAGAGATGAATATATGATTCCAAAGGAAACCAGTCTTGAAATGCAGCAACGTATCACAACAGACTATGAGCTAATGGATGAAATCTATACTAAGAGTTTATCTAGCATGCCTAAGGCCTACGCGATTATGCATGCAAATTCACTATACAATAATATGCACACTACTGTAGAATCGGTTAATGACAAGATGATAAAGAAATACTTTTCACTTCATTTCAACCGTGATTTGAATGCATACAATAGTATTGCTGAAGATGAGAACCTGTATAATTTGAATAGACTTCAGGTATCTCCTAATTGGCCTGTAAACCATTTATTAATGAAAATACAGAACGATTCGAAATGGTCGATGGATTTTGAAAAGGGTGATGAATCTATTGCCAGCAAGTGGTTAGTCAAGGACGGAGTTGGAGAGTTTAATCAGCAGAAAATGATATTGACGACAGAACCGGGAAAAGAAGTGAAGGCAACACTTGTTGACGACCTACCTTCGGAATTTACAGCGAGTTTTGATCTAAAGGGCGGTGTAATGGGCAAACAGTCTGTTTCCTTACAAGGTAAAGATGATCAGCAACAAATTTACATTACAATAGAGAGAAATAAACTACATGTATACGAAAAAATATATCAAAAAGAGCCGAAGTTAATTTTTGAACAGCAACTAGATGAGTTAAACTGGAGTGGTGAGGACTATGCCTTTAATAAAGCAACCCAGTATGATTACTTCGATACACAACAAGGATCTCGTATCGATGAGGAAGCTTATCCTAGTACATTACTGAATAATCGTCACATGAGCATGACATTAGATAACGGTACATTGCATCTTAAGGTTGACCAGGAGGATTTAATAGAAGTAGCGTTACCTATAACTTCATCTACTTATCAGTTAGCGCTAGGTGGTTCTAATATTCCTAGAAAAAGATCTCATGAACAGGATGTGGATACTATCTATGATTCTATCTTTGAAAATATAGTGATTCAATCACCTGATAAAGTTTTGTATACGGTTCAAGAGTCCCAAATGGAATCTTTTTTACAATCGATTTCAAAGATGGGTTCCAATATTATTGATTTTTTTATTGAAGTATTTTAATCAACTAGGGGGACTAGAGAATGTTCTTTCGTCGACGTCAAAGGATAATGGTACTAGCTGTCGCATTTATAGTATTAACAGCCTGTACTAATACTAATAATAAAACGGAGCAGCCAACCGTAGTAGAAACTGCAAAAGTGGATATCGGCACATCTTTATGGTTAGTTGATTGGGCATCTGAAAAGGGCATTGAAGAAGCAACCGAGGCTTTAAAAGATATAGATAACATTCTATTATTCGCAACTTATTTTGATGAGATTGGTAGACTATATCAGGTGGAGGATTCAAGGCAATTGATTGATGATGTAGTAGGGAATCCACACTTTGATGGAAGTAATGTGTATATTACAATTGTGAATGATTTGTTTAAAGATGATGGATCGATCATTCAAAAGGATCCAGAAATACTGAAAGACATACTTCATTCGCCGTCTACTAGAGAGGATCATGTGGATGAAATCATAGAATTTGTGGAAGATTATCCAATTGAAGGTATTGAAATTGATTATGAAAATATACCAGCTGGATTAGAAGATGAATTTATTCTTTTTGCACAGGAGCTGCAAGTTGCTTTGGAGGAAGTTAGTCTCTACCTACGAATCATTCTTGAACCTGGCTTTCCCGTTGAATCTTATCCATTACCGGAAAAGTTACAGTTTGTTGTGATGGCTTACAATCTGTATGGATATCATAGTGGGCCTGGTCCAAAAGCAGATTATGTATTTTTAGATAGTTTGATGAAGCGATTTCCTAATCACGCTGGGAATATAGATATTGCATTATCAACAGGAGGTTTCAGTTGGCAGGACGGCCATGTGGAAAGTATGACCTATGAACAAATAAGTGAAGTCATTCGCCATTTCCATATTGAACCAATAAGACACGAAGAAAGTGGAGCTCTTTCTTTTATATATCAAGAGGAAGGTCAAGATGTTGAAGTATGGTATGCTGATGCAACAACACTAAAACTTTGGACTGAAAAGTTAGTGAGTAATGGGTATAAAGACATCTCTATCTGGAGAGCAGGTGGGCTAAACAAAGAGGTGTTGAACATATTTGGTGTTCTAAAAGAGCCTAATATGGGAAAGAATTAACGAATAATGGATAAATTTATCCAGGGTATGTTCACTATAATGGGTACAATCAAATTACTAATTTGATTGTACCCATTTTTTAGTCAAAGCGGTACGCTCTCGTATAACCAATTGGTATAGGAAGAGTACGTCTTATCACGATTATAAGTTGTAAACCTATGGCGATGTTAGTAGTGAATTTATACTCCCCGAATTTAGATAGGGCATTTTGGTAGGAAACAATTCCCTGCCCCTTATACCACTATCTCTGAAATAAATAGGTATTAATGATAGCAAAGTATTCACGAATGTGAGCTTGAACAAGAATATGTTTTGGTGTTTCAGAAGGTGCTGCATACACCGTAAATCCAACTCGGCCACCAATCATTTTGGCCCGAAACATATGAAAATCATTCGTGATAACAATGATTTCAGGCTTCAGCTCAGAAGGTGCAAGTAATTCTTTCGAAAAAAGAAAATTCTCATGGGTACTCGTTGACTTATCTTCTACTAAAATATCAGTTGGTTCTACCCCAAGAGAGACTAAGTACCTTTTCATCGCTTCGCCTTCGGATATTTCCTCATTGTAGTCCACCCCTCCAGATGTCACAATGGTAGTTGGATTCTGTTGATATATATCATAAGCTTTATTTAATCGTCTTTTTAAAGTAGGAGATGGTTCCCCGTTTATTAAACCAGCACCAAGTACTAGAATTGGAACATCGCCACTGGGAAGTGAATCCTCTTGTGCCTGATACATAAGTATTTCGAAAAACATGATAGTAATGACAGATATCACTAGTACCCCTGTGACCATGTATCGTAACCACCTTTTCTTCCGGAGAAATGAAAAAAAACGTTTATGAAAAATAGCTAATAATAAAAAGACAATCCCCATCACCGTAATAATGATAATCCCAAAATCAATATTCCCACTAACATAAATAAGTGAAAAAACATAAAGAAAACAACTAACCGCACAAAGACCAAAAAGAATCGCCATAGGATACCATCCTTCATAGATTACTAGAACATACACTAATTTTAACAAAAAAAGAGCGATAGGGATAGGTTCCTTGGATTGATTTAGTGAACTGGATGGTGGGGTGGTATTTGAGTGAGAGATGAATGATTAGTGACATGAAATTATGGGAGAATCCGTAAAATCACGCAATAGATTTAGTCTTGTGCGGAAGCCAACCATCTCGTGTGAGTTTAGGGTACCGTAGAGCGATAGCAGATTTAAGTTTTTGCCGGTTGCCCAGTCTTCCTGTTTATAATCTATTAATTAATCAAGATTATTAGTACCGAAAAAATATTTAATAAAATATAAACTTTTAAAATATTTAGATTGACAACGCTTGCAATCGAGTGTAATAATATTGGTAATTACATCATTACATCATTAACTGTTTTTGAAAATCTACTTTATTAGGAGTGAGTTTGTTGAATATTGAACAATTAGTAAAACCTTTTAGTTTATTATTTGATCTAAAAAATGGTCTATCTGATGATATTGAATCGACCAAAAGAAATCTTTCTAAGATGAAAGGTATGTATGCTGATAATGAAGCATTAGAAAGTATTCTAGAAAAAGAGGATACACTTGCTTATGAATTTTATGAGCTTGAGCTACCAAATGAGGATAATAATTTACTTTTTGGAACTAGTATTGTTTATCCTGGTAAAGTAGGAAATGAATTTTTTATGACGAAAGGACATTTTCATAATGTCATAGATACTGCAGAAGTGTACTACTGCTTAAGTGGAGAAGGGTATCTTTTAATGGAAAATCCAGAGGGAGATTGGGCAGCTGAAGAATTTACTCCTGGTAAAGCAGTATATGCTCCGGGAAGATATGCGCACCGAAGTGTCAATATAGGGGATGAACCACTAGTAACCTTCTTTGTATTTAGGGCAGATGCTGGTCATGACTACGGTACGATTGAGGAAAAAGGGTTCAGGAAATTAATTGTCGATAATAGTGGCAAAGTGGAAATTGTTGATAATCCAAAATGGAAAAATAATCGATAATCGTAAAAGATTATTTCATAATAACTAAATTAACATCAAAAGGGAGTTCTGATAATGAAATTACCACCAAGTGCAGTAAAACCTACTATGTACTTTATCGGTGTTACTACTACCCAATCATCCATAATGAAACTTTTCCCACTTTGGGCAGAAGAATTAGGATTGGATGATGCTGTCATTCAAGGTATTGATATTGATATCCATGCAGAGCCAGAAGTCTACCAACGATATGTTGAATTTATAAAAGAAGACCCACTATCAATGGGCGCATTAGTTACTACCCATAAAATCGATTTATTCCATGCAGTGGAAGAAAGCTTTGATTATATTGATCCATATGCAAAGATGCTCCATGAAGTTTCCTCTATCTCAAAGAAGGATGGACGACTTGAAGCTCATGCAAAAGATCCAATTACAAGTGGATTAGCAATGGAAGCATTTATTCCAACAGATTTTTGGAAAAAAGGTGGCGAAGTATTTATTATGGGTGCTGGTGGAAGCGCTCTTGCCATAAGTTCATATCTAACAGATAAGAAGCATGGGGATAATCTACCTTCCAAAATAATAATTAGCAACCGAAGTGAGGGTAGACTGAAATCAGCTAAAGAATTATTAAGCAAAATAGATACCCCTGTTAATTTTGAATATCATTTATGTCCTAATCCAAGTGAAAATGATAAGATTTTGGAAAAATTAAAACCATATTCATTAGTTGTGAATGCTACTGGATTAGGTAAGGACCGTCCTGGATCTCCATTGACAAATCAATGTGAATTTCCGGAGCAAAGTCTAGTTTGGGAATTAAACTATCGGGGTGAACTAGATTTCATGCATCAAGCAATGGAACAAAGGGAACAGAAAAATCTAATTGTCGAAGATGGTTGGATTTATTTCATTCATGGGTGGACACAAGTAATTGCAGAGGTATTTCAAGTAGACATCTCCAAGCACTTTGAAAATATTGAAAAAATAGCTTCAGATAGTAGAACTGCTAAGGTTAATTAAGTCTAAATGTAGTTCAGTATTACAGAGAGGAGAGAATGTTATGCAAGCAGCTGTTATGTATGGAAAAGAAGATGTTAGGTTAGAAGAAGTAATTAAACCAGATATTAATGAAAATGAAATTTTATTACAAGTAAAAAGTGTAGGTATTTGTGGAACAGATTTACGAATTATTAAAAATGGGCATCAAACGATATCTGAGAGTTCACCAAGAATTCTTGGGCATGAAATCAGCGGAGTTATCGTAGAGGTAGGGAAAAATGTTAGTTATTATCAAGATGGAATGCGTGTAGCAGTTTCCCCAAACGTTGGCTGTGGTGTTTGTGATTTCTGTGTAGCAGGAGACTTTCATATGTGTCAAGATTATACTGCTCTAGGAGTTCAACTTGATGGTGGATTTGCTGAGTATGTAAGGATCCCAGAAGCATTTATCAGAAATGGAAATCTGGTAGAAATTCCTACCCATGTATCCTTTGAGGAAGCGTCAATTAATGAACCTCTTTCTTGTGTGTATAATGGCTTGTCCGTAACAGAAGTTAAACCTGGTGACGTAGTGCTTGTGATTGGTGCTGGGCCTATAGGCGTGATGCATGCTTTACTAGCTAAATTAGCAGGTGCATCAAAAGTCATCATTAGTAACCGTTCTACACATCGTCTGGAGATTTGTAAGGAGTTGGATGATTCATTTATCACTGTTGAATCTGCTCACCTTGAGAGTACCATTCAAGAACATACAAATGGTAAAGGGGTTGATGTATGCATTGTTGCAGTATCTTCACCTAGTGCGCAAGAACAAGCTGTTGAGTTAGCTGGTGTATACGGTAAAGTTAACTTTTTTGGTGGACTTCCAAAGGGTAGTGAGTATATACGTATCAATGGTAACCTACTTCACTATAAACAAATTACTTTAACTGGTACGACGAAAGCAAATAACAGTCATTTTCGCGAAACAATGAAATTTATTTCTTCTGGAATATTAGACGTTAACAAGTTAGTCAGCAAGCATTTTTCAATTTCACAATTTGAAGATGCAATTAATTATGCCAGAAGTTCAAAAGGCTTAAAAGCAGTTATTAGCTTTGAATAAACAACTTAAAAGCAGTTAACCATAATAACAACCCTATAGTGGTCAATGTTTTTCTAATTAGAAAGGTGTTCTGGAATTGAGAGAAAAAGATTTAGTTGAAATAAAATTGAATAAAGATGTTCCACTTCCACTCTATTATCAATTGATAGAAGTCATTAAAAGGGATATCAAGAATGGTGTATATAAGGCAGGTGATATGATTCCACCTGAAAGAGAGTTAATTAATATTTACGGTATTAGTAGAACACCAGTAAGGCAAGCATTAAATGAACTTGTAACAGAAGGGATATTAAAAAGAGAGCATGGTAGGGGAACTTTTGTTGCAGAAAAGAAAATAGAGCAAACATTTCTAGAAAGCCTCAGTAACTTCCAAGATGAAATGGAAAGTAAAGGATTAAACTATACAACAAGATTGATGGAAACAGAACTTATTAGTAGTAATCCAGAATTTGATGCTATTTTTGAACGAAAAGTCGATCAGTTAATTAAATTTATTCGTTTACGGTCAGTTGAAGGAGAACCTTATGTATTAGTAACAACTTATATCCCTGCTGAAATGGCACCTGGATTAGAAAATATAAATTTGGAAAGTGATTCCCTGTATCGAACCCTGGAGGAAAAATACAATTTTAAAATAAGTCATGCAAAACGTATTATTGAGGCATTTAATGCTTCTAAAGAAGAAGCAGAAATTCTAAATATAAATCCTTTTGATGCGATACAAGTAACGAAAACAGTGGCCTATTTGGATGATGACACCAGTTTTGAATATTCTATTGCAAAGTATAGAGGAGATCTAAATCGTTTTACCGTTCATGTTAGAAACAAGCGTTAGGGCATCGTTAATACCTACTACGAGAGAGGAGAACGGGTATGAAAAAAATATTAATAACTCCGAGATCGTATGGAATGTTTAATAGAGATATTCTAAACAATTTAGAGAAAGAAGGATTTGAAGTTGTTCGGGAAGTTGGGCCTCTGTCAGAGGAGAGAATGATTTCGCTTATTCAAGATGTTGATGCATTAATAGTTGGCACCGATGAACTAACAGAGAAGATTATTGACCAAGCGCAAAATTTAAAAGTAATTTCTAAATACGGTACAGGGATAGATAACATCCCTAAAGAATATGCAGAAAAAAGAGGAGTTATTGTAACTAATACGCCATCTGTAAATAATGAAGCAGTTGCGGATTATACTTTTGGACTCATGCTTTCTGTTGCTAGAAACATCGCTGCATCTGCTCAGAATGTAAAAGAAGGTAAATGGTCCAAGCATGTTGGAGTAGAGGTGTTTGGAAAAACTCTAGGAATTATTGGATTTGGGGCAATAGGAAGGTCTGTCGCTGAACGTGCAAAAGGGTTTAAAATGAACATTTTAGTCTATGATGTCTTCCAAAATCAGGATATAGCTGAACAGTATGATATAACGTATGCAGAGCTAGAAGAAGTTGTTAGCAGAAGTGATTTCATTGCCGTTCATGTTCCTTTAATATCGGAAACTAGAAATCTATTAGACTATTCATTAATGAGCAAAATGAAAGAAGAAGCAATCATTGTTAATACTGCCAGGGGTGGAATCATTAATGAGGATGATTTGTATCGTATTTTAAAAGAAGGAAAAATACGAGGTGCTGGACTTGATGTGTTTTCTGTAGAGCCACCAACTAATTCACCTTTGCTCGAATTAGAAAATGCTGTTTTGACACCACATAATGCAGCTTCAAGTAAAGAAGCAATACAACGAATGACTTTAGATTCTACTAAAAATGTTCTGGACTATTTTAATAGTGTTAAATCAGATGTGAGGAGTTGAATGGTGTGGCACAAAAAGAGCAAGTTTTAAAATCAATCCAAGATGATAGTATTGTAGCTGTTTTAAGAGGAACTGAAGAAGAAGTGGTTAAAGTGGCAAGAGCAGCATTTCTAGGTGGAATAAAAAATATCGAAGTAACGTTGACTGTTCCCAATGCTTTTCAAGTACTACAAAGGATAAAAGAAGAACTTGGTAGTTCAAATGTAAATGTTGGGATGGGAACAGTACTAGATAGCACATCTGCTGTAAATGCAATTCATGCAGGTGCAGATTTTATTGTTTCTCCACATTTGGATGAGGACATCATTCTTGCTTGTCATAAATATAAAACGTTAATAATGCCAGGGACGATGACATTAACGGAGATGGTCAAAGCTTTATCAGCGGGATGTGACATTGTTAAGCTATTTCCTGCAAGTCTTACTGGATCAAAGTATATCAAAGATGTTAAGGGACCTATCCCTCAAATTAACATTATGCCAACTGGTGGTGTTGATGAAAATAACATAGATGAATGGATTCAGGCAGGTGCTTTTGCAGTAGGGATTGGAAGTAATCTCAAAAAAGCTGGTGGACCAGAGTTTGATACCAACAAGATAACCGAATATGCTAAATTACTGGTCGAAAAAGTTTCAGAAGCAAAATATCTAGTGAGTGGAAGTTAATGGACACATTACAAATTCAAACTGTTCGAGGGTTTGTGCAACAAAATGAAGTAAAGCATTTCCAACCACATGAACACATCATGTTAGAAAAGGGACAGGCAACTATTTTTGACAAAAATCTATGTATTGATGACTTTTCCCTAACGGTTAAGGAGTTAGACAAATTACCTGCTCACACAGCTATTGTTGATGCACAGCCTATTGGGGCTGGGAGGATGACTAAGGAACTAGTTTCGGTTGCGGAGATAGCAAATGTTCATATTGTTGCTTCTACTGGGTTCCATAAATCCATGTTTTACTGGCCAGATCATTGGATAGAGGAAGTATCTAGTGAACGTTTGGCAGAAGTATTTGTTTCAGAGATTCTCCATGGGATGTATGTAGGAAATCAAATAACTTTCCCTGAAGAAAAAATTCATAATAAGGCTGGTCTTATTAAAACAGCAGTAGATAAGGAAGGCATTTCAAAAGAATATGAATACAAGTTTGAAGCTGCAGTAGAGGCATCACTTAGAACGAATGCAACAATTATGGTTCATGTCGAAAAAGGGTCAAACCCGTTAGAAATTATTAACTTTTTATTAGATAGAAATATACCAGCAGAAAAAATTATATTATGCCATTTGGATCGTACACATCATGATTATTCGCTTCATCAAGAAATTGCCCAAACTGGGGTTTATTTAGAATACGATACAATTGGACGTTTCAAGTATCATGATGATGATACAGAGGTGCAATTAATTTATCACATGTTGGAAAATGGGTTTTCTAATTCCATATTATTAAGTCTGGACACTACAAGGGCTAGAATTGGTTCCTATGGTGGTGAAATCGGCATAGATTACCTACTGAAGATGTTTGTTCCAAAGCTATACCAATATGGAATAAATAAAGAAACCATTCATAAATTATTGGTTACTAATCCTTTCAATGCAATTAGTATTTGAGAGGAAGCAGCATATATGAAATAAGAGTCAATAGTATTATCTTTCAGCTCAATACAGTAAAAAATGGGGGAAGGGAAATGGGAATTCAGGAAGTACTTACGGAAGAACTAATATGTTTCGACTTGAAAAGCAATGAGAAAGAAACTGCAATAAGAGAACTAGCAGACCTAATGCAAAAAAGTAAAATTTTAGAAGATGAAGAGCTATATTTAGAAGCAGTCATGAAAAGGGAGGCTGAATTTACAACAGGTATCGGATATGGAGTTGCAATTCCACATGGAAAATCAAATGTTGTTACAAAACCAAGTATTGCTTTTGGAAAAAGTAAATCCGGCATTTCATACGATTCTATGGATGGGAAGCCCGTACATCTCATTTTCTTAATAGCAGTTCCAGAAAACTCTAATAATGAGCATTTGAAAATTCTTAGTCAACTATCTAGAAAACTCATTCATCAAGATATTCGTGATTCATTAATGAAAGCGGTAACAAAGGATGAAATATATGAAGTATTAAAAGGAGATGAATAATATGAAGAAAATCGTTGCTATCACATCTTGTTCAACTGGTATTGCCCATACATACATGGCTGCTGAAGCTTTAGAAGTGGCAGCAAAAGAAATGGGATATGAAATTAAAGTTGAAACACAAGGTTCAATTGGTGCGGAGAATATTTTATCGGCGGAAGAAATTCAACAAGCAGACGCAGTAGTAATTGCTGCTAGCACATCAGTAAATAAAGATAGATTTACTGGAAAAAAACTTGTCGAGGTTGACGTAAACGAAGCCATTCAAAATGGCAAAAAATTAATAGAAAAGTCGCTTACTTCCCCAATATATAAAAGTGAAGGTGAAGAAGACGATGTAAATGATGTCAAAACGACCTCTAATAAAAGTGGCTTTCAAAAAGTATACAGTCATTTAATGACAGGTGTTTCTTATATGATTCCATTTGTTGTGGCTGGAGGTTTACTAATTGCACTAGCCTTTGCATTTGGTGGAATAAATGCAGAGGGCGAAATGGCTTCTTCCTTAAAAAAACTTGGAGATCTAGCAATGACTCTTATGTGGCCAGCTTTAGGTGGATATGTTGCCTTTTCTATTGCAAGTAGACCCGGTCTAGTCCCTGGTATGGTTGCAGGTCTATTAGCTTCTCAAATGAATGCTGGCTTCTTGGGAGCGTTATTAGGTGGTTTTCTAGCTGGTTATACAATAAATGTACTGAAAAAGTATATCCGTCTTCCGCAAAATTTTTCGGGATTATTACCAGTATTAATCTTACCTTTGTTTTCCGTACTTATTACTGGTCTAATTTTTATTTATGTTCTCGGAGGCCCTATTACAGCATTAAATGATGGGCTAACGAATTGGTTAAACGGATTAACAGGTATTAATTCTGTGCTACTAGGTTTGATTCTGGGTGGAATGATGGCAATTGATTTAGCAGGTCCTATTGGTAAAGCAGCATATTTCTTTGGAGTTGCATCATTAACAAACCTATCACAAGGTGATGTAAGTAATGTGATGGCAGCTGTCATGGTCTCCGGAATGGTTCCACCATTAGCAATGGCGTTTTCTTCAACAATTATTGGTAAAAACCGTTATACAAGAGAACAAAGAGAGGCAGGAAAATCTGCATGGATCCTTGGGTTCTCATTTATCTCAGAGGGCGCTATCCCATTTGCAGTAGCCGATCCAATTCGTGTTCTAGCCTCTGTTACTGTAGGTGCATCTATATCAGGTGGATTATCTATGTTGTTTGGTTCTGGAATCGCAGTACCACATGGTGGTTTCTTTGTATTTTTTATTCCTGGGGCAGTTCAAAATGTTCTAATGTATGTACTAGCTTTAGCGATTGGTGTTATTATCAGTGGAGTGCTTGTAACGTTGTGGAAAAAGCCAATTGATAAGGCAAAACCACAAAATGCTGCTAATGCAGGTGAGGCTGCATGAGTACTGTGAATATATGTTTGATAGGAACTGGAAGAGCAGGGATGATTCATGGGCGCAACTATGCATCAAGAGTTTCGAATGCAAGATTAATTGCTTTATGTGACCCATATGATGAATCTTTAAAAGCTGCTCATGATGAATTGAATGTAAAGTACCTTTATACAGATTATAAAGAGGCACTTGAAAATCCAGAAATTGATGCAGTGATTATCGTTACACCAACTGTTAGTCATAAAGAAATTGCATTAGCAGCTGCTAATGCTAAAAAGCATATCTTCTGTGAAAAACCACTGGCTATGAATGAAGCCGAGTGTGATGAGATTATTGAAGCAGCTAATAACAATAATATTAAACTGCAGGTTGGTTTTATGAGACGTTTTGACGAAAACTTTCAGCAAGCAAAGGATATCGTTGACTCTGGAGAAATCGGTGATGTGGTACTTGTGAAATCTTTGACTAGAGGGCCTAGTGAGCCAAAACCTTGGATGTTTGATATTCTTAAGAGCAATGGACCAATTGGTGAAGTGAATAGTCATGATTTAGATACACTTCGGTGGTTTACTGGAAGTGAGGTTGAGAGTATTTACTCCATTGGTGGAAACTTTAGATCACCTGAAGTGAAAGAGCAATATCCAGATTATTATGATACAGTTTCTATGAACTTAACGCTTAAGAATGGCATGATCGGTGCAATAGATGGAGCACAATATGTACAATATGGGTATGATGCGCGAGTTGAAATTTTGGGAACCCATGGTAATATCACGTTAGGACAACAAAATAAACATAGTGTTGTTACAGCAACAAAGGAAGGGAAACTAACTAGCCAATCGATGCATAGTTGGACATATCTATTTAGAGAAGCGTATGTAAATGAAGCTATTGGATTTGTAAATGCTATTCGTAATAATACTAAACCTCTTGTCACTGGAGAGGATGGAAAACAAGCTGTTAAACTAGTTAGATTAGGACTTGAATCGCTAATGAAACGAGAGATTGTATACTCTCATTGAGTTTTAGGTGACTGGTGTCACTTTTGGAACATCCCCGATTCTTAACGACTTTAAAAGAGCTACTTGATGGAGAGGGATATAGGGACGAGAAGAAACAAAAGGAATAGATATAACTTCCATCCAGAGGAGCAGTCCCCTGAGGATGGAAGTTTTTTATAAAGGACCACGGGTAGACAAGTTTTGCATTGGAACTGCTCAGCTTTATATACTTTTAACCCTTTCAAATCCTGTCATGATTGCATCAATATTAAAAAGCAATGACTTTTATGTCCCATAATAATTACAAATCATTGCGTAGTGTATCGCGCTGCATCAACCGCTAATATTAAAATATTTTTTTATTTCAGTTTTTTTACAAAAATCACCTTTCTATTTCCATTTTTACCTTGAATATGATTCTATAAATTTACCAATATTTTCGCCTTCTTATCAGGTATTTGGGGTTGGAAGTCTTTGGAAAACAGTGGCATTTTGTATGATTATAACCTTTTTACTATGCTAGGTACCTTGGCATAATGAGCCAAGGTACTATCCCGCAAATTCCCTATATTTATTTAATCATTATCTCAATCCTATCTCGATTTTGCTCTACTAAATCCTCCAACAACTGATTAGCATGTTCGGCATATTCTTCTATACCGAATTCATCTTCCCCTAATTCACCCAAAAACTCTGAAGTATAAGCATTAATATACCCAACCATTTCAGTAGAAATTTCGGTATACTTTTTATAGTAATCGCTCGGATCCATTCCAAGTTTCTTAGCCTGTGCATCAGCAAATGCACGAATCGATTCAGCTTCTGCCCCTTGTGTTTCTTCCTGAGGATACTGACCATATGATTCTACAATTTTATTAATATGCTCGGATGCGTCGACTTTCATCTTTTTTACTTCCTGTTCAGCCAACTTTGCTATAACAACCTCATCCATCATACTAACTATTTCTTCATCAGGATATAGCATACGCAAGTAACCAATTGTAATCTCTTCTCCCCTTACTATTGCTGCAATATCTTCATCATTAAATGATGCTGAATCCATACATCCACTAAGAATGAACAAACAAATAACTAGCAAACCAGTCCATTTGTACATTGAATACCTCCATCGTATACATCAGTGAATACTCTTTTTAAATAAAAGATATGTAGTTTGTCCTTGAAATAGGACTATAAAGGGTATTTCAGCTTCAAAGAATTTGTCGAATTGTTACCTGTCACTTCAAAATAAACTCGCCAAAAAAATGAAAAAACTAAGAAGTGCTCCATAGTCCAACTTTTCCTTTTAAAATTTTGAACTAGACTAGTTCCATTTCCTCTAAAAATTTAGTCCCCTAGTCTTACCCAGGTCTTGTCAATCAAGCAGAAGTCCTTATGTATTTTTAGCACCTTTGACGAATATCTTACTTGTCCTTTGCATGGTAACCTATTCATAGACACCCGGAATTACATAATGCAATGTATTCAATTATGGTAAGGGGGTGTAATGAAAAAATATAATAGTTTAGTAATGTAATATGGACTTCCGAGATTTAACAAAAAAATAATCTTAGGAGGTAAGTAAGATGAAAAAGGCTTTTAAACAGTTCATTACTATTGTTGGTTTTACGCTAATGTTTACACTAGCCATGTCCATTATAAGTACAGATGAAGCATCTGCCTATAATTGGACTCGTACATTAAGTGAAGGCTCCAGTGGTTCTGATGTACTGGAATTACAAATTAGAGTGGCTGGATGGGTAGCCGATTCTCCTACAAGGACCTATCTTGCTACCGATGGCCAGTTTGGTCCTGCGACAAAAGCTGCTGTAATCCGTTTTCAAAGAGCATATGGATTAGCACCTGATGGAATTGTTGGTCCAGCTACACAAGCAAAACTAAATGAATTAGAACGTTCAAATGGAACGAAACATTTTAATTATAGTGAATTTTATTCAAAGGATGGAAGTGGTTTTAGCGGTGGGAGAGTCTCATCGACCACGGTTAAAGAAAATGTACGTAGAATGATGTATAAGCTAGAAGCAGTACGTGTTAAGATAGGAAACAAGCCAATAACAATCAACTCTGGATTCAGAAGCGTGTCCCACAATAACAGTATTCCAGGTAGCTCTTCAAACAGTCAACACACATACGGAATTGCATCGGATATTAAATCTTCCGGTGTTTCCTTAACAACTCTTAGGAGTGCAGCCAGGTCTTCGGGCTTTAGTGGAGTTTATAATGGAAGTACCTACACCCACATAGATAGCAGGATAGAATATCCATATGGAGCACAGTATTGGTATTGGCCATAATCGTCATCTTTTAGATAGAATGGTAGAGTAAATAAAGATAGGCGTGATATCTTTATCATTTTATAATGATAAGAATCACGTCTATTTTTATTTGAAACATCAGTGAAGTGTCATTAGCTACACCCACATGCACACAATCGCAAACCAACCCATTACACTGATTACAGATTAAATGAATTAATGTGGATGGAGAGCGATGTTGGGGGCAAGAGCAACAATATATGTGTCGTAGTCCTATTTTATCTAGTTTACATCTTTGAACGATTAGTTTTAGATGTTTAATAGATTCTTTGATTTTTTTCTCAGGCAAAAGATAATCAGATATACCTATTACAAACTTATCATTTTCCACTGCAATCACATAGCCATTTAGCATCTTAATTATAAGAATTAGTAGTTTATCCGAATGTATTCAAATAATATCTGTTCTTTAAAGATATCACCGCTCATAGAAGGAAGTAGTCGGTTTCATATAGCTATAAGAAGGCACAATAAGCAGATATGTCCACTAATTGTGCCTTCTTCCTCGTAAAACCTCCGATTGTCCCCGGAAAGTTCAATTGACTACTTATGAAACTTTAGCACCTAACATAAGTGAATTATTTTATACCTTACTCTAAAAAGCCAAGTGATTTAACTGTATGTTAAGTTTTTCTTGGGTCTAAATGAACAGCTGGTAAGCAAAAAATTGAACATAAGCAGTCTAGATCAATCTTGATGCAAATCCCTGTACGAATTAAATCTTCAACTTTTTCACAATCGAGTTGATCACATGGGCTACTTGGACTACATTTTTGGTCATGTTTAAAGGTTAATAACTCAAGAATAGCACAATCTTCTTTTAGACCTGATAATCGAAATATAAAAGTTGAGATACATTTAAATTTTTCACTATTACAGCATTTACAGTCAAATGTCGTTACACCGTCAGCTTTGAATGGGCAACCCTCTTTTGTATAAAGAATAAATGGTACTGTATTTTTGAGGTTCTTTTTTCCATGATCAGGATGTAATAATTTATCAATTTCATCGCATGCAACATCATGAGACCATTGAACTTTTTGTTGAGCTTCTAATATTTCTTTTAATGTATCTTTAATACATCCCTTGCCTTTAGTACATTTGTGTGAAGAATCCAAAATAGGTACACTCCTTTCTACCAATAGCATTTTTAAAAAGTAATAATTCTGAGTGGGACGCGTCCATAGGGTGTTATATTGTAGAATATAGACTACTATCGTTCGTATATAGTAATGGATTTGGTGTTAGTTGATAGTTGATGGTTGAATATGGTTCTACTTTACCAAGAAAAGCAATCACAACACTTGTGATCCTTGTGCTTATGGTGATTTCTGCAGCATTTTGGATGGTTATCATGATCATGTTTTTTGCATTTTTTCTTAGGTTTATCCTCTTTATCTAGTAATAAAATCATGACAATTTCCTTTAGTATGATTTTCTTCATTATTTTTTCGAGATGCTTTGTATAAGCTGAAATCTCTTCCTTTGACCATTTCGTCGAATGATTGTTTAAGATATCTACTTCGGTCTGAAGTAAGCTAGCTAAAGCAGTCTCCATCCCAGCAATAGACTCGTGAATTGACATACTTTCTGGTAAACTAATGGATCTGCCAAGTCTTTCGTAATCAAAGGATTCCTCATCCTCTTCAAACCCTCCTATATGGGGAATTAAGCTCATATTATATTCCTCCCCTCTCTACTCCATTATCATTACATCATATGTCCCTTATTAGATTCTGCATATACCTTTGCCTAAAAATAATAGATTATTTTGCCTAAAAAAAATAGTTTATTTAGATTCAAACCATTTTTTTAAATAATTCACCTTACCATTTCGTGTTATCAATCTATAAGTAGAAAAAACAAAAAAAATTAACTTGCCGATTTATTAGTGTTCGGTACTCGATCTGAGGATATTGCAAATAATGGAGAAGTTGATAGACGCGTAAAATCTAGTTACTTTATCTATTTTTTGGAAAAAAGGCAGTTTAGTGAGCCAATCAACTAAACCAAAATGAAAGATTTACATATTTTGAAACTAACAGGATGAAAAAGATCCTGATTATTTTAATAAGGAGGAAAAAGTAAATGGTATGTATTACAACTCCATCAGGCTTTACTGATGAACAGAACCCATTTCCCATTTCAGCAAATGTAACAGCAAACATATCAGATGGTGGAACCTGTATTACTTTTACGCTAACAAACACCACTCCAGGATCAGCAATCAGTGATTTTTACTTTAACTTAGACATTGGCCTTGGTGTTACGCTTGTAGAGGGTCCAGATACAACTGCTAACTGGGATTTTACCGTAGGTGGACCATTCCCTGGTTGTGGAGGTATTATGAACTTTCTAAGATATCGTTTCAGTACAGATCCAAGTACCCCACTTGGATTTGGTCAATCCGCAACCCTACAAGTTTGTCGGACAACAGGAACATTTACTGAAGAGGATCTAGAGGGTACTCTTGCAGCAGTACACGTAAGAAGTGCAGGTCCAAATGATGCAAGTGGTTGTGCTTCTGATACGTGGCAATGTACAAATGTTCCACCAGAGCCACCAGTAGATGAATGTCCATTAGTTACTCCTGTAGTAGCAATGGAAAATGCTTTAGCTGAATTATTAGCAGCTGTTACAGATAACAGCTCTATACCAAATGATTTACCAACAATCGAGAAGATTTTGAAACTTATCTTCTTGAAGAATCAGTTGTTAGTTCTATTGATCCAAGAATGCCCAATTGATGATAATGACAATGGCCCCGACCAAAATGGCGGACAGAACGGAGCTTAATAGCTTCTATTAAATTTAGGAAAGATATATTAATAGTTACTTCCTCAGTAATTAATAATTAACTATTAATAACTAAAGAAGATTGCCAAACCAACTTGCTTAATAGTTGGTTTGGCAATCTCTTTATTTTCTAACAAACTTTAAGAAAAGTGAGCCTATTAGCATTGAAGTTTTACGGTAATTCATTATTAGATTATATTTATGGAAAATGGAAGATAAAGGCTCTAGTAATCTTTAAAATATGTAATCTCTCATTTACTACACCCACATGCACTACAATCACAAACCAACCAATTACACCTATTACAGATTAAATGTGTTAGTGTGGATAGAGAGCGATGTTGAGGGCAAGACCAACAATATGTGTGTCTTATTCCTATTTTATCTAAGTTACTTCTTTGAACTATTAGTTTTTGATGTTTAATAGATTCTTCCATTTTTTTCTGTTCTTTTGCTTTATTTCTTTCATCAAAAAGCTTCTTGATTTCAGGTATAAGATAATCGGAAGGTACATCAGATATACCTATTACAACCTTATCTTTTTCCACTTCAATTACATAGCCGTTTAAAATGTTCTTATAAGAATTAGTCGATTTTTCGAGTGTAGTCAGATAAGTTCTGTTCTTTAAAGATACAACCGTTTCATAGGAGGAAGAAGCATATTTTCTTACTTTGTTAACATACAAAGGATCAAGTGGCTTTACTCCATAGGTATTCTTTCTATTAACAGAAATTATTTCAATGGTCAACCTGATTTCTTTGTTATGAACAAACGAATATCCGCATGAGCAATATCTGTTCTTTCTCATACCTTTACAGTTTGGGCAAAATTGAGCTTGTTTGTTGTGAAACGAGTAAGAGCAGTTACTACAATAGGGCTGATGCTCTAATTCTTTTGTATGACAGACTGGGCAATACTGATATGTTGGAGTATAGGTGCTTTTGTACTTATTTGACAACTCTTTCATTCTTTTTTCTTTTTCTTGCTGTAGCTTCTTTTCATTACGTGTAGCATAAAATCCCACTCCATATCTGTCAGAGTCTTTCCGCTTACTTGTAGCAAATTGACAATCCTGACATATTGCATTGTGGGAAGGGATGCTGATGGTTTTACCGCAGTTGGTGCACTTGTACATTTATTAAACTCCTTTTTAGATATTGTTCATTCTGTATAATGAATAGTAACTAAATATTTTATATTGAATATTTTTGTAGTAGAATCTAGTTTTGTTTCTTATGTGGGTTCTGAATTAGATACATGGTAGTTAATTCTGGGAGTCTACAGAATAATTTATCATTTTAAGCAGGAATTTGGAACTATATGTTGAAATAATAGAATATATATCGTTGGGTAATAGCCTGTATAGACTGAAAGACCAGGCTATCTCGTTGATTTACTTACGGTTATTCATCTAAGGTGTGATAAGTCATATAAAGCATGCAATTAGTCAATATTTTCAGGTTTTACCTACCGAAGTTATTTTATTTCCATTGTTAAATTAATGATATTGCAAGTTTTCTTAAAGTATATTAATGAAGATTCCTTTTGCTTCCTAAATTGAATAAGTGAGAATTAATTTATAAGGACAAGAAGGTAAGGCTTCGAAATGTTCTCATATTTCAAAGGAAGTCTGAAATTTGTTATAATTATTTTGAATAATATAAATGAAAGAAGAGGATATTATGTCGAAAAGCCTTTCTAATGATTCTTTTGTACCACTGTATCATCAATTAAAAGAAATAATTAAAGAGGAAATAGAGTCCGGCAAGTGGAACTACGGTGACAAAATTCCTTCGGAAAGTGTATTTACAAAAGAATATAATATTAGCCGTAATACTGTACAAAGAGCGATTGAAGACCTTGTTCATGAGGGGATGCTATATCGAGAGCAAGGTAAAGGGACATTTGTATCGAGACCAAAGTATGAACAACCATTAACTAAATTTTATAGTTTTAGTAAAGTAATGAAGGAACTTGGAATGAATCCTTTTGATATCATTGTTAGTATTGAGGAGAAAAAGGTAAAAAAGAGTGTAGCTAAAGTCCTGGAACTGGACACTGATGAAATGGTATTAGAACTGGTAAGGGTTCGGTGTGCAAATGAAGAACCTTTAATATTCGAAACAACATATCTACCAAAAAAGATAGTTCCAACTCTGAAAAAAGAGGATATTGAGAAAAGTTCATTATTTGATCATATGAGAGATAAATATGACATTGTTGTATCTTCATCAAAAGAAATTTTTGAACCGGTTCTTATTCGTGAGTATGAAAGTAAGTATTTACAAGTTAAAACAGGTTACCCTGCGTTATTACTTGATCGGATTGACTATGATAATAATAAGCGTCCAATAGGTTTTTTACGTTCAATAATTCGTGGAGATCGAAGCAGATTTTACACAGAATTATTATAAGAATTTTTTAATAACTTAGGTTGACCCAACAATACAACAATGGTACAATAAAACAAATCAAAATAGATTGATAATTTTGATGTTTTATACCGTTAAATGTTAACGCTTACAAAAAAACGGTTGGGAGGTGTTATTATTTGGAAAATACTATTGTCATTCAAAATTACATTCCTTTTCAGTTTGAAGGGACCAATAGGCAGGACTTTCTTGAATCTGTAGCTAAGCTGCTTTTTAAAAAAGGATACGTAAAAGAAACGTTTTTTCAATCCATATGTAAAAGAGAAGAGAAATATCCCACTGGAATTATGTTGGGGGATTATGGAATAGCAATACCGCATACAGAATGTGAACATATATTTAAGTCCTCTATAGTTGTGACCTACTCTAACAATCCGATTCCATTTCAAAGCATGGAAAATCCAAAAGAGGTTGTACCAGCAAATATTGTGTTAGTGCTTGCTTTAAAAGAACCCGAAGATCATCTAGCTTCTCTATCTAAATTAATGGAGCTATTGCAACAAGAATCAATTATGAAGGAAATCAAATTACTTAAAACATCAGAAGAACTAACCAATCTTATCATTAGTCATATATGAAAGGGTGTAATTTAGATGTCAACTAAGAAGAAAATAATTGTAGCGTGTGGAACTGGAGTAGCAACATCCACTGCAGTTTTAGAAAAAATAAAAGATATTGTAAGAAATGCAGGTTTAGAAGTTGACTTTTATCAATGTAGTGCATCTAGCCTAAAATATGAAATTGATTCTGTAAAACCGACTCTTGTGGTAAGCACGACACCTGTAAGTATAGACACTGAAGTTCCTATTTTAAAGGGGCTGCCTTTTTTAACGGGATTGGGTGTTGATGAGGTTAAAGAACAGATCATTTCAACCTTAAAAAATTAAATTTTACTGGGGGAAATATCTATGGATGCTATTATGAATGTTATTAATTTCATTCTTGATTTAGGAGCTACGATAATGATGCCAATCATTATATTTATTATGGCCCTTATATTTAGGGTCAAGGTTGGTAAAGCACTAAGAGCAGGTCTAACGGTTGGGATTGGATTTATCGGGATAAACTTAGTCATTGATTTAATGGTCAAGACATTAGGCCCAGCCATTAGTAGCATGGTAGAAAATTTGAATATTAATTTATCTATTATGGATACTGGATGGCCAACTGCAGCTGCAGCAGCATTCTCCGCTACAAATATTGTACCTTGGATATTTGGATTGGGAATATTACTGAATATAGTATTAATTGCCTTAAAGTTTACTAAAACATTAAATATTGACATGTGGAATTACTGGCAATTTATTTTTGGAGCTGCATTTATTTATGCAGCAACAGACAATTTTATATTGTCGATTGGAATAGCTTTACTAACATTGTTAATCACACTGAAGCTTGCAGACTATACTGCTCCTAAAGTCCAGGAATTCTTTGGAATGCCTGGTATCTCATTACCACATATGCAGACGTTGGCTTGGGCACCAATAGGAATGTTTCTTGATAAAGTAATTGACAAAGTTCCAGGGTTAAACAAATTAAATGCGGATCCAGATACAATTCAGAAACGGTTTGGTGTGATGGGGGAACCAATTATGATAGGTACTATCCTAGGTGGAGTAATTGGCCTATTGGCATTTTTCCCGATGATAATAAATGGGAATGTTGAGGAGGGAATTGGATCAATACTTACTACGTCAATTTCACTTGGAGCAGTTATGTTAATTTTCCCACGTATGATCCGTTTACTTATGGAAGGTTTGTTACCAATTTCCGATGCTGCAAGGGATTTCTTAAATAAGAGATTTCCTGGGAGAGAATTACTAATTGGTTTGGATTCTGCAACAGTTGTTGGTCATCCTGCTGCAGTTGCCACAGGTCTTTTATTAGTACCGATTACTTTGCTATTAGCTGTAGTTTTAAGTTTTGTTGGTGTTAATGAGTTATTACCTTTTGCTGATTTAAGCGTATTGCCTTTCTATGCAGTTTGGGCGATTGTCTGGAGTAGAGGAAATATTATAAGAGGAGCTATTATTGGTGCCTTCTTCATGGGCACGATGCTCATGATTGCAACATTCATTGCTCCATTACAAACTGCACTAGCAGAAGCGGCAAATTTTGCAATGCCAGAGGGATCTTCTTTAGTCTCAAGTATTGCAGGGGGGTCATTCTTATTAGCTTGGTTATTCATGCTACCATTTGTATCTATTAATGGATGGACAGCGGGATTAGCAATAGCTGTAGCTGTAGTAGTTATTATCACGATTGTTTCTTATATCATGTTCTTTATTCCTAAACAGAGAAAAAGAGAGTTTGAAAAAGGAGAGGTAAGTAATAAAAAAGCTATGTAAAAGATTGCTGTTCCAGGTGGTAGAGACTTGATACAAATCAGCTATCCTGGATGTCTTTTTGATAATTTTGAATGTATTTTATAAACATACTTGTACCAACAACCCAACAAATATTTGATGGTTGTAATAATATTTACAGAGGAGAATTTGATATGCAAACATTAGAAGAAAAAAAGTTAATGAAGCGAGCATCCTTCTATGGACCCGGAGAAATAAAATTAGAGACAATTTCTGTTCCTAGACCTGGAAAAGGAGAGATTGTAATCAGAAATAAGGTAGCACTAACTTGTGGAACAGATGTAAAAACCTATGTGAGAGGCTATCCTTTATTAGAACCCCCAATTCCATTTGGGCATGAAGCTGCAGGAATAGTAGAATCTGTGGGAGAAGGAGTAGATAAATTTAAACCAGGCGATCGAGTTGTCGCCCATAATACTGCACCTTGTCAAGAATGTTACTACTGTAAACAGGAACAACATTCGATGTGCGAGGATTTAATTATTAATTGGGGAGCTTTTTCAGAATATCAATTAATTCCACAACGAATAGTCAGTCAAAATACTTTCCGTATTCCAGATAATGTAAGTTTTAAAAGCGCTGCTTTAACAGAGCCATTAGCCTGTGCGGTGTATGGCATTGAAGAATCAAATATAAAACTTGGAGATACAGTTGTCGTGAATGGTGCGGGTCCTATTGGTTTGTTTTTTATTACACTTGCCAATTTGAAGGGTGCACGTGTTATTGCTACAGATTTGAATGTTGAAAGATTAAAAACTGCCCAGAAGTTAGGGGCATCTGAGATTGTAAATATTTCTGAAGTAGATGACGTTGTTGAAGCAGTTAAGGAACTTACGGAGGACAATAGAGGTGTAGACGTTGCTATTGAAGCAGTTGGTTTACCCGAAGTATGGGAAAATACTATTCTCATGGCAAGAAAAGGTGGCATTGTCAACTTGTTTGGTGGACCTAAATCAGGTACAACTATTACCGTTGATACCAAGCTATTACACTACTCCCAATTAACACTTAAGGGTATTTTTCATACAACACCAAAGTATGTTAAGGCTGCTTTTGATTTAATATGCCAAGGGAAAATTGATGAAGAGATTTTCGTTAACAAAGAGTATTCTCTTGATTTTATTGAAGAGGCAATTATTAGTCATCGTGAAGGAAAAGTAATTAAAAATGCAATTATATTAGAATAAAGGGTGGATAGGAAATGACTTTTAAATTAGAAGTGGTTCATTTTGCTAAGAAGTGTTATAACAGTGGTTTAACCGTGGGAACTTCAGGAAATGTAAGTGTAAGAGATGGAAACCTAATGTATATTACTCCGTCTGCGTTACCTTATGATGAAATGACTGAAGAGGATGTATTAGTTGTAGATTTAACAAGTGGTGACATCGTGGAAGGAGCACGAAATCCTTCCTCTGAGACACCAATGCATTCGAATATTTATTATGGAAATCCAAATGTGGAAGCGATAGTTCATACACATTCAAAGTTTGCTACAATGTTTGCTTGTGCTCATATGCCAATTCCACCGGTACATTATACTATCGCTGATATCGGTAGAGAGGTTCCTGTTGCACCGTATGCACGATATGGTTCAGAAAAATTAGCAAAGTACGCAGTTGAAACTTTAGAAAAGAACCAAACTAATGGCGTACTTTTGGCAAACCATGGTGTGGTAGCTGTAGGGAGTACTTTAGATGATGCTTATCGTAGGGCTGAGACTATTGAAGAGGTTGCAGAGTTAGCGTATGGAAGTAAACTATTAAGTGAATTTAAACTTTTGACTGACGAAGAATTAGATGAGGCGTTGGAAGGGTTTAAGACCTATGTGAGTAACTGATTTTTTAGGTAGGGCCATATTACGCATTGGATCAAATCCCGAGGCGAGAATTGTTTATTATATACGTTTGGTAAGCGGTTGGTAACAACTGGAAGTGAGACAAAGTCCAGGCAATTTTTAAAGGATTACACTTTGTAGAAAATAGAATAGAGGTTATAACTTATCTCACCGAGTTAGCGTATTTCTTTTTGTGCGCTGCTTGGTATTTTTTTACAGCTTCACCATCAAAGTAACCAGTGTTAGCAAAATGGAACTGAACTTCTCCATAATCTACTTAACTTCAATCATTAAGTTTGATTTGCTTCGATCACCTGATGATTCTTATCCAGGTTAGACATTATTGTGAAGTGAAGTATTCCAACATTATTAGAAAATGTTTCAGGATGGGCGTATTAGATTGAATGCTACGAGTTTGTTAAATAAATATTTTTGAATAATGGGAAGTATAGGGAAAAGTGAACTATACTCCCTTTTGTGATTTTCCAATAAATGCTGTGCCGGTCTCGGATAGGTCCCTCAATATTAACGGACAGCATATTTCATTAATAGGAAAAGTAAAAATTACCTCTAAAAGAAGCAAGAGAACCGTCCCCACTAAGATAGTTTATTCATTTAACTAAAATACATTCTAAAACCTATAATACATAATAGAATGGAAAGCATTTTTATTATTACTTTACCAGGTAATCTCTTTGCGATAAAAACTCCTAGTTGTGAACCCACTATGACACCTAAACCTCCCCATAATACAATTACCCAATCTATATTCTGATGGAAAATATGTGAAGAGACGCCAACAAATGAATATATACCTAAGGAGAATATAGATGTTGCTGCTGCTTGGTGAGTTTTTAATTTAAATATGTAAATGAGAATAGGGACTAAAAGCCATCCTCCTCCGATACCTAAAAAACTCGAGATTATTCCCATTATAAGCCCCAAGGGAATAAACCACTTCGCGTTAAGAGTAAATGATTCTTCTTTTTTCTTGATATCCGAATTAGATGATGAATTTTTGAAGAAAAGAAAGATTCCGAGTGCAAGTAATAAGCTTGCAAAAGTCCAATAAAATATATTGGATTGAGAAGATAATTGTGAAAGTAGCCATACCCCCACTACTGCACCGGGAATTGCACCAATGATTATTTTGATTCCTACTTTGTAATTAATTAGTTTTTGTTTTGCATAACCATACATACCTGATAATGAGTTTATTAATACAATAACTAATCCCGAACCAGCTGCAATCTGCGGATCTAGGTCAAGCAATAATAAAAGTGCTGGTACAAAAATAAACCCTCCACCAGCACCCACTATTGTTCCATATCCACCAGCGAATATTCCAATAGTGAGTAGCAAAATACCTATCATTATATCCATAAAATAGCCTCCAAAAAAATCTATACTCTCAAAGTATCAAATTTTAATGAAACTGCATATTTAATATTTGTCATAGGCCATAACTAATAGGTATAACCCCTAGATAACTGGAACATTTTTTATTAATTCAACAAAAGTATCCAAACTTTGTCTACTAAATCTACTTTTCTTTCTGACTAACCATAGATTTCGCTTGAAATAAGCATCTTTAATTTCAATTTCTTTAAAGACACCTTGTTCTAAATCCCTCTGTACCGCGACCCTTGAGACAATACTAATTCCAAGACCAGCCTCTACAGCACTTTTAATTGCTTGCGTACTACCTAATTCCATATAATTTTCCAGGCTATCTAAAATCCCGTATTCCTTTAAAAAGCTCTCTATGATAAGTCTTGTTCCTGAAGTAGGTTCTCTCCAAATCATTTTCTCTTCTGCAAGTTCTTGGATATTGATTACATTTCTATTCGACCATTTATGTTCCATAGGATGAATGAGTATTAGTTGATCTTCCTCAAAAGCTTCTACATTAAAGTTTTTATTTTCCACGTTTCCTTCTACTAATGCTAAATCTATTACATCATTAGATAATGACTCTAGTACGTTAGGTGTGTTATCCACTATAAGTGTGATTTTTGTATCTGAGTAATGCTTTTTATATTGACCTAATAGCTTGGGTAGTAAGTATTCCCCGATAGTAAAGCTAGCACCAATCTTTAGTTGTGATTCTAGCTGGTTGATATTATCTAGCACAGCTTCTTTGGAACGTTCAAAGTCTGAAACTATTGATTTTGCTATTGGATAGAGTAATTTGCCATTTTCATTTAATAATAGCCGTCCTTCTACTCTATTAAATAAAGTTGCTTTATAGGTTTCTTCTAATTGTCTTATTTGCTTGGTTACAGCAGGCTGAGATACATAAGATAATTTAGCAGCCTGACTAATACTACCCAAATCTACTACTAAACAAAACATACGTAATGTTTCTATGTTCATATTTTTCTCCCCTTATTTGACTTGACATGTATGTTCTAATATGAACAAAAAGCAATATTTATCCCACATGTAACGGGCAGTAATACCTCTACTGATTGAAGTTTAAATTTATATAATTTTTGGTTATACCTTATAACTATTATTTATTTTTATCTTACTATAAATAATGCTAATATCAAAACTATAGATTTAATTAACAATAGTCACAAATGTATCCGCTTACCATGGGAGGTGTTGGTGACATTATATCGGGGGACATATGATGGTAATGTCAAATGTGCTGACAGTTCAGTCGGTTGATAGGGCATTAGAAATAATTGAAAAGTTAAAAGATAACCCAAATGGTATAGGGGTGACAGACTTATCTGTCATGTTAGGCGTATCAAAGAGTACTGTACATCGATTACTTATGTCTTTATCACAGGGTAATTATGTAAAAAAAGATTCTGTAACAGAACGCTACCAGTTAGGTCTAAAGTTCCTGGAATTGGGAGATATCGTGAGCGAGAACCTAGATGTTCGTAAACTTGCTTCACCTTTACTAAAGGAACTTTCTACAAAAACAAGTGAGACCGTCCACCTTGTAGTGATGGAATATAATGAGGTAGTTTATATCGATAAAGTAGAGAGTCCTGAGACAATTCGAATGTATTCTAGAGTAGGGAAAAGAGCTTCCATGCACTGCACTGGGGTAGGTAAAGTATTCTTAGCTCACTTGCCTGAGTGGGATGTCGAAAGAATTATTAAGGAAAAGCCTATGGTTAAGTTTACAGAGAATACATTAATTACTAAAGAGGATTTGTTTATTGAATTAAGGCGAATTAAGAGTAAGGGCTATGCCATTGATAATGAAGAACACGAGGTAGGTGTAAAGTGTATAGCGGCACCGATAATTGATTATAAAGGAAATATCATTGCTGCTGTTAGTGTTTCGGCACCAATCATGCGTCTAAATGATGAGAAGTTTGAGTTGATGAAACAAGAGGTTCTCTATTATTCTCAAAAAATATCGGAGCTTTTGGGCAATTTTTTTACTATTGTATGAAAGCGATATCAGTAAGTTATACAGATAAAGTAGTTGAAACTCCGATAACTTATTTTTTACATATACATTGGAACGGTGTTCCTTAATACGGAACGTCAATTCTTTTAAGGCGGTGATGGATAGTACAAGATGGAAAGCTAGATTATTGGGGACATGACTTAACTAATTTCAGGCTAATAAAAAAATGGAGGTTTTCAAATGAATAAGATATTTTTACCGATATTATTCGTATTAATTATTTCATTGATAGGTTGTAGTTCAAATGCTTCAGGTGATAAGGAGTTATCTGGTGAAGATTTTCCATCAGAAACAATTGAAATTGTTGTACCGTGGTCTGCAGGTGGAAGTAGTGATCAGACGGCTAGAGCATTAGCAGAAGCAATGAGTAATGTTGTCGATCAAAATGTAGTAGTCGTAAACCGAGAGGGTGCTGGTGGTACGATTGCAACTACAGAAGTTGCAACACAACAACCAGATGCCCATACGATTTTATTTGATGCGGTAGGAGTATTCACAACTCAACCACACCTAACAGAAGTGCAGTATTCTATTGATGACTTTAGCGCAATAAAAGGGCTAACCTACGAACCTATAGTATTAGTAGTAAACGCAGACTCTCCTTGGGAAACCTTAGATGATTTAATTGCTGATACAGATACTAGAATCACCTATGCACACTCTGGGGCTGGTGGATTACCAGATTTAGCACAAGTTGGATTTTTTCACCAGGCCGGAATCGAAGCTGAAAGTGTAGCATATGAAGGTCAAAATCCTGCAATAACAGCTTTACTTGGTGGACATGTTGACACAGCTGCTGCACACCCAGGTGGAATTATGCAGCACGTTGAATCAGGGGACCTAAGAATTCTAGGAATTTTCTCTCCAGAACGTTTTGAAGACTTACCAGATGTACCTACTTTTGAAGAAAAAGGTTTCCCTATTGATATGAGTGTTTGGAAATTCTTGCTTGTATCAAAAGAAACTCCAGATGATGTGGTTGCTAAATTAGAGGAAATTGTTGATGAAGCAATGAAAAGTCCTGGATACCAAGAATTCTTAGAAACTGCTAATCTAACACCACAAGAAATTAGTGGGGATGAGGTAATGGAGCGATTGCAAGCTCAGCATGAAGAGCATGGAGCAGTAATAGAAAAAATGGGGCTTTCCAAGTAATAATTTATCTTGAAGGGTGATAGAAATTATCACCCTTTCTATACTGAAAAAAAGTAGGTGGTATAACATGATAACTAAACAAAAAAGGGAACGTTATATATGGTTGTTTTTTCTAGTAGGGAGTATCTTGCTTTGGAAAGTACTTATTCCTGCGCAAATCCAAACAAATGCTAATTCTAATAGTAGTTTTGGACCAGACTTTTTCCCTAGTATTCTGGCAATCCTTATTTTGATAATCAGTGGGATTTCCTTTATTAGTACTTTTTTTATAAAGGAAACAAAAACAGAAGGGGAAACAAATTCGGAAGAAGGAGGAAAACCGGTTGCCGGTATTATCGTCTTTCTAATAACCGTCTTCTATTCCTTTATTATTGATTATTTTCATTTTATTATAGCATCTATTATTTGTATGTTTGTCATAATGTGGGTGCTCTCCGTTCGAAAATGGTATTTATATGTGATAATGGTAGCTTTTATTTTTCTAGTTAATTTTATCTTTGAGGATATTATGTATATCAATCTACCTTAGTAAGGGGGGAATAATATGGGAGATGTATTAATAAATAGTCTTTTATCAATATTTGAATTCCAAACATTGCTGTTTATGATTTTGGGGGTGGTATTAGGATTTATATTCGGATCATTACCCGGGTTGACTGCAACAATGGGAGTTGCCCTTATGCTACCTGTTACATATGGGTTAGAACCAACAACAGCTATGTTATTTCTATTAGGGATTTATTGTGCAGGAACTTATGGTGGTTCTGCATCCGCAATTTTAATTAATACACCAGGAACTCCGGCTTCTGCGGCTACTGTTATTGATGGTTATGCACTTGCTGAAAAAGGAAAAGCTGCAGATGCTTTACGAATGGCATTGCTTGCTTCTGTTGTAGGGGGATTATTTAGTGCTTTAGCATTACTATTAATTGCACCACAGTTGTCGAAGTTTGCATTAAACTTTGGGCCACCAGAGTTTTTCGCATTAGCTTTTTTTGGTTTAACAATGATTATCAGTGTTAGTGGAGATAATTTAAGAAAAGGGATCATTATGGGTCTCCTTGGGATGCTGATTGCAACTGTCGGCTTAGATCCAATAAGTGGTTTACCTCGTTTTTCTTTTGGTGATAGTTATATGATGGGTGGTATTAATCTTATTCCTGCACTAATTGGATTATTTGCCATTTCTGAGATTGTTAAAAAAGCACAAACAGCTCATATCCATAAAGATGAAAAAATTAGTAATATCGATAAGGTAGTGATGTCTTATCGAACAATGATTAAGAAATTCAAAAAGACCATGTTAAAGTCAAGTTTCATTGGAACGATTATTGGTGCGATACCAGGTACAGGACCTGCGATTGCTTCGTTCCTAAGTTATAACGAGGCTAGAAGAGCATCAAAGAATAAAGAAGAATTTGGTAAAGGCTCATTGGATGGGATTGCTGCTGCTGAGTCAGGGAATAATGGTGTGACTGGAGCAACACTTATTCCCTTACTTACATTAGGGATTCCAGGTGATACTGTCACAGCTGTCATGTTAGGTGCACTTATGATGCAAGGATTGGCACCGGGACCACAATTATTTGTTAACTATGCGGATATGATGTACACCATTATGCTTGGGTTACTACTAGTTAACATTTTTATGTTTATTCAAGGTTCTTTTACTACAAAGGTATTTGCCAAGATTAAGCTAGTGCCTACCAATTTATTAATGCCTATGTTATTAATTCTTTGTTTTATAGGTGCATTTGGAGTTAATAATACAATGTTTGACGTTAGGGTCATGTTAGTGTTCGGATTAATTGGTTACTTTTTACCGAAATTTGGTTTTCCAGTTACACCAATGTTGCTAGGGATTGTACTCGGTCCGATAGCGGAAACATCATTTAGACAGGCGCTTGCAATAAGTGATGGAAGTTATATGATCTTTTTAACTAAGCCTATCTCACTTGTGTTTATTGTACTTGCAGTTTTATCCATTTTATTACCGATCATTAAGGTGCTAATTTCAAAATCACATTTAAACAAGACACAAAAATCATAAATGGGGGAGTCGTTTCATGAAAATCACAGATATTATCACTCATGTTTTAAGGAAACCATTAGATGAACCATTTGCTTTTTCACAAGGATGGGTAAAAAACAGAAGTACTATGATTGTTGAAATTGTTACCGATGAAGGGATTGTAGGTTGGGGAGAATCCCTTTGTCATGGTTTACAACCTCCTGAAATTGCAGCATCTTTCGTAGAGCATTGCTTTAAACCACGGTTATTAGGACGGGACCCATTTGATGTAGAAGTGCTGTGGGAGGAAATGTACAATGCTACCAGACCTTTTGGTGGAGGCGCAGCTGTTAATGCCATCAGTGGTGTCGATATTGCACTATGGGATGTAATTGGAAGAGCCTTAAACAAGCCGATTAGTAAGTTAATTGGTGGGAATTTTCGCGATGAAATTACACCTTATGCAACAGGATTTTATCGAAAAGAAGGAAAAGAATACCTACAGGCAGGAATTGAAGAAGCAAATGAGCACCTTTCAAATGGCTTTGAGGCATTTAAGTTGAAAATTGGATTCGGTGTAGAAACCGACCTAGAGTATATCTATACCATTCGGGAAGCAGTAGGGAACGAACCTAAAATAATGCTAGATGCGAATGGTGCGTATAATTCCTCGCAAGCTAGAAGATTACTCTTAGAATTAGAAGATGCTAATATTCATTTCTTCGAAGAGCCCCTAGCTCCAGAGGATATAGAAGGTTATAAAGAAATAAAAAATCTAACTAGTACATACGTGGCTACTGGAGAAAATCTATTTGGAAAAATAGGTTATCGTCATTGGATTTCTCAAAAGGCAGTAGATATTCTGCAACCGGATCTTTGTTCATCCGGGGGCTTTACGGAGTGTAAAAAAATTGCCGCTATGGCACAAGCATGGAATACAATGGTTATCCCACATGTATGGGGTTCTGGTATTGGACTAGCGGCATCAATGCAGTATATCGCAACCTTACCACCTGCACCTTTATCACTTAATGCGGATCAGCCTTATCTTGAATATGACCAATCAGATCATCCTTTCAGAGAGGATTTAATCTTTCATGCGATTAACATGGAAAATGGAAAAGTAGCTGTTCCACAAAAGCCAGGCATCGGGGTTGATGTTAATCGGGAAGTCATCGAAGAATATAAGATTGAAGTCTTTAAATGATAGGAGTGTGGAAAAAGTGGCAGAACAAAAAGTAGTTTTATTTGGAGTGGATGGTTTAATACCAGAATTAGTATATAAATTTGCTAGAGAGGGGTACCTTCCAAACATATCAGACATGATGGAGAAGGGAGCAACAACGGAACTGCTTCCTTATATATCTACATGGGGAGATGTGAACTGGGTTTCTTTTCTAACAGGACAGGCTCCTGGTAACTCGTGGAAAGGTCAATCATTACCTCAACAAAATAATGACCATTTAATTGGACTTACACAAGCTGAGGGTAAGAAGTGTGCTTTGGTACATTTTCCGAATTCTATTTCTGTGGATGAGACGAATCATTTTAGTTTTGCACCATTTTATGGTGGGAAGGAAAAAGCCCCTTTTGAACTGGCATCCCCAAGAGTATTTAGTACGAACCTAGATAAATGGCCATTAAAAGAGGTAAAGGAATCATTAGGCTGGCCACCAATAGCTACGGTTGCACACCATGAAAAAAATAATCGTTCTTCTATTACCAAAGTTAACGATGAATTTACTTTTACTATTCAGTTAACAAATGGTAAGGATAAAGAAGTATCCATTAATCTAGTAAATGATGAAGAGATTAAGTTGATATTGGACAAGGACACGGTAATTCCTGTACAGGTTAATAGCTGGTCAGATTGGGTTACCATTGATGTAGATGATGCTGTAGAAGGAACAGTTCGTTTTAAACTAGTTCATTATAATAGGGAACAAGAAGAACTAGATATCATACAAACACAAATATTAGATTTAGCTAAGATTTCTAGTGATAATACTTTAGCTATGGAATTAGTCGATAGAAATGGTCCGTTTATACAATCGTGGACAGTCAAAGCATCACCAACTGAAATGTACCATGAGACTAGTTTTGAAGAAGCAAACTATCAAGCTACTTGGTTAGCAAATGCTGCACTATGTTTATTAAATGAAAAGGGATTTGACTTGTTTGCAACTGTATTTCGTATAAATGATGAAACACATCATACAAGTTTAGGACAATATGATCCAGCATCTCCATTTTATTCTGAAAAGGATTCCATTCTTTATGAAGAAAATATGTGGAAAAGCTATATCTTATTAGATAAAACCATTGGTAAGATCATGAAGGAGAAAGATGATGATACGACTTTAATATTGGCTTCTGACCATGGTGATGTTCCAAATACGTATTTTTGTGATGTTTATTTACGATTAGAAGAATGCGGGCTTTGTGTATTAGATGAATATGGAACTCCGGTTCTTGAGAAGTCAAAGGCCTACTTGAAAGATGAAAGAGGCGGATTAGAGATTTATGTCAATCTTCAAGGTAGAGAACCAAATGGTATCGTTGCATTAGAAGATTATGAAGCTGTTCAACAGGAAGTATTCCGTGCTATAACTACTTGGAGTTATGAAGGTAAGCAAGTTAGCGCACTAACTCTGAAAAAACAAGACGCATCTATAATTGGTTACTGGGGACCTTTAATGGGAGATGTAATATTTGCATATAGTCAAGGGTTTGTATGGGGAACAAATAAGAAGGATGTAGTTGCAAAGGTTTCTTCACCGGGGGCAAACCATGGTCCACAGATTCCTAGTGCTAGAACAGAACATTCTTCTAATTGGGGGATATTTGTTGCCTCTGGAAGAACTAGTAAGACAGGATATCATCGTGATTCCCAAGTTTCAGGGCCATATTTTATGAGTGATGCTGGAAGAACGATTGGTGATTTACTAGGAATTAATGATACCTCAACATTGGATGGCAGATTTATGACAGATCTTTTTATGAATAATTCAGGATCGAGGGGTTAAGATGGATGTTATTACTTTAGGAGAAAGCATGGTTTTGCTTTCCCCAGATTCCAATGGACCACTCCGCTATATAAATCGCTTTAACAAGATGATTGGTGGTGCTGAATCTAATGTCGCGGTCGCATTAACTAGACTAGGTCATCGGGTTGGATGGGTTAGTAAATTAGGAAAAGATGAATTTGGGATATATATCCGTAATGTGATTCGTGGTGAGGGAGTAGATACATCCCAGGTCTTGTTTGATGAGAATTATTCTACTGGTGTTTTCTTTAAGGAAAGAACTGTTGGTAGGGACCCAAATATTTATTATTATCGACATAATTCTGCAGCTAGCAAGTTAAGTGCAGAAGATATAGTTCCTAGCTATTTTCAACAGGCTAAATTTGTACATCTTACTGGCATTACAGCTGCCCTAAGTTCTACAAGTAAAGAAGCGATTAAAAGGGTAGTAAATCTAGTGAAAAGAAATGAAAATCAGTATCTTGTTTTCGACCCAAATATTCGATTGAAATTGTGGTCAGAGGAAGAGGCGCAAGAGGTCTTAAATGATATAGCTAAGGAATGTGACATAGTCATGCCTGGAATTGATGAAGGGAAACTTCTAACTGGTGAGAGTGAACCTGAAAAAATCGCACAATTCTATTTAGAAAAGGGTACAAGCCTGGTTGTGGTTAAATTAGGGGCAAAAGGTGCATACTTTGCTACCCAAAGTGAAGATGGGTATGTACCTGGATTTCCAGTAAAAGAGATAGTGGATACGGTAGGTGCTGGAGACGGTTTCGCTGCAGGTGTTATCTCCGGGTTATTAAGAGGCTGGAATTATTATGATTCTATTAGATTAGGAAACAGAATAGGAGCTCGTGCTTTATCTGTGGAAGGAGATTTTGAAGGCTATCCATACTGGGATGAAATTGACCCAAACCACTCTAATACTCGGGTAACTAGATAGAATAATATTTTTATAGGAGGGGTAAAATGAGTAATTCTAAATTAAACAAACTGATTTCATCGGGTATTGTTGCGGTTGTTAGACGAGTAGAGCCAAGTAAAGTAAATCGGCTTGTAGAATCCCTCATTGCTGGTGGTGTTACTGGAATAGAAGTAACAATGGACTCAGAAAAATCATTAGAGAAAATCTATGAGTTAAAGGGACTTTATGGAGATAAGGCAGTTATTGGGGCCGGAACAGTTGTTGAACAACAGCAGGCAAAGGAAGCAATTGCAGCTGGAGCAGATTTTATATTTGCACCAATATTAGATAGGGAAACCATCGAATATACAAAAAAAGAAGGTAAAATAATGATCCCTGGTGCATTTACTCCAACTGAGATCTATCGAGGTTACGAATGGGGAGCAGATATTATCAAGGTGTTCCCCGCTAATACACTCGGCTCACAGTTTATTAAAGACATTAAGGGACCTTTAAATGATATACCAATCATGCCAACGGGTGGAATCTCACTAAAAAATATTAAGAGTTTCTTTGAAGTAGGATCGATTGCAGTTGGTGTTGGGGGGTCTTTAGTTAATTCTTCCTTATTACAGTTAGAAGAATGGGACGAATTAGAGAAACTAGCCAGGTTATTTGTTGAAAGTTCTCGAGAATTCGAGAATAGATTGGCACAGATATAGGTACCGGGGATAATCGGGTATTGTAAGAAAGAAGGCACAATTTGCAGGTATAATCTGTTTATTGTACCTTCTTTTTATTATATTTTGAAGGTACTCATAAATCTAAGTGCCAACCTGTTTCTAAAGAGAGCTTTTAATTTTATCTATAATGAAGCATAAGAACAGTCCCTTTACTTCACATAAATTGATCATACATAATTTCTTTATAATATCCCTCATAACCAACCATTCCCAGTTCCTTAGCTTCCCTAAGCTCTGTCTCCCTATCATAAGGAACTCTGACAAAGTTAATCGAATTTGCCCCATGTGAGCCATCAAGAATCACATATGTAGCGTCCACGACATCTAAACCAACACTTCCTACATTACAAAGGATTCCAATTTCATAAGTTCTTAACCAAGTCAGGTGTATATCTCCATAAAATATCATATCTGGTGTTCGAGTAGAGTGAAGTGAATCGGTTTCTTCGCTATTTTCAAAAAGGGATAAACACTTTTCTGTTGGATGATACTCCGGTGCAATTCGCTCGTAAACGCTCCTCGGAGATGCATGAAAACAACGACATAGTTTCCCGTTTAATTCAAAATCAATATAAAAAGGCAAGGAGGACAAATAGTTATAATCCTCATCTGTTAACCGATTCTGAATCCAATTAATAGCTTCATTATCAATCTCATCGCGGATAAACACATCCCAATTTCCATAAATGACTTTGTCGCAATGCATTCGAACAAGTTCAATACACTCTGAACCACGTGGACCCTTCCCGACCAAATCTCCCAAACAAAATATCTGGTCCACACCACGTTTTTCAATATCCTCAAGGACCGCCTTTAATGCAGTTAAGTTACCATGAATATCTGAAATAATTGCAATCTTTGACAAGCCAACTTCCCCCTTTGGTAAAATACTATATTGTCAGTGTATATTAATTTTCAAAATAATTGAATAGATAAGTTGGGACGTAGGGTCTGGGACTTGGGGTGTTGACATGATAGCGCTTTTATTTTATTATGTAGATATGAAAATTATATAATTCTATTAAATGACGTGTTACCGGTAAAGCGGGCAAGATCAGATTAAATAGAGGTCTCTTTGACTTTCTATTTGGTTTGGTCTTTTTTTGTTTTTATAGGGAAAATACTTGGCCGAGTATATAATTGAAATCTACTAATAAAAGGGAGAATTTTTATGAGCTATCAAAAGTTAGCTGAAGAGATTGTTCAGTTAGTTGGCGGGAAAGAGAATATATCTTCTCTGTCACATTGTGTTACAAGATTGCGTTTTGTCTTAAAAGATAAAACAAAAGCAGATAAAGAAACGATAGAAAAGAAGGATGAAGTCATTTCTGTTATTGAAAGTATTGGGCAATTTCAAGTTGTGGTAGGAAACAAGGTAAATGATGTCTATGATGCTGTCATTGATATCGTTGGAGAGTTAGATGATGAAACCACACCAGCTCCATCTAAGCAATCCGATGGAAGTCTATTTAATAGAGCCATACAGACTTTTGCAAGCATCTTTACCCCAATTATTCCTGCATTAGCAGGTTCAGGGATGATTAAAGGGATTCTAGCCGTTATCGCACTAGTAAGTGCTTCATATTTTGACTATGATTTTAAAGCAACAGATACGTATCAGATCTTATTTGCTGCATCAGATGCAATTTTCTATTTTATGCCGGTTATTCTAGGTTATACGAGTGCAAAAACCTTTAAAGCGAATCCTTATGTAGGTATGATTATTGGAGGAACGTTGGTTTATCCAAGTATCGTATCGATGTTAGCTTCAGAAGAGGCAGTAACCTTACTAGGGTTTACAGTTACTAAAGCAACCTATACTTCATCTGTAATTCCTATCATCATTGCGGTATTAATATTATCTTATGTAGAAAAGTTTCTAAGAAAATATATTCCAGAGGCTATTAAGCTAATTGTAGTTCCTGCTTTTTCCATGTTAATTATGATTCCTGCAACTCTATTATTATTCGGTCCTATTGGAATATATATAGGAAATGTTATCAGTGCGGGTTACAAAGGTTTAATAGACTTTTCGCCGGCATTAAGTGGCGCTTTCATTGGTGGAATGTGGTGTATTTTTGTTATTTTTGGGGCGCATCGTGCAATTGTACCTATTGGTTTAAATGATATTGCGACAACTGGAAGAACAACACTATTTGCCTTTACAACTGCTGCTAACCTTTCTCAAGCAGGAGCTGCATTAGGTGTATTCTTAAAAACAAAAGACAAAGGTTTAAAAACAATTTCGTTATCCGCGAGTATTACAGCGTTATTTGGTATTACTGAACCGGCAATATATGGGGTTAACTTACGATACAAAAAGCCAATGCTCTTCGCAGTCATTAGTGGAGCTATTGGTGGAGGCGTTATTGGATGGGCAGGTACGTATGGTACGACCTTTGCAAATCAGGGTGTCCTGACATTAGCAGTCTATGCAGAACCAGGTATGAGACTATTTATCCTGTTTATTATTGGATTATTAATTTCATTTGTTGGTGCCGCAGTCCTAACATACTTCTTTGGCTATAAAGATGAAGTGGAAGGATCCCCAACCGAGGAAACCAATGCTAATAAGGAGCAAGAGATGGTTGGAGACCTAGCTTTGAATGTACCTATAAAAGGGGAGGTATTTAATATTAAGGATATTAATGATGAAGTGTTTTCATCTGAATCTATTGGAAAAGGAATCTATGTGAAGCCTACAGAGGGTGTTGTTTATGCACCTGATTCAGGAGTTATTTCGTTAATATTCCCGTCCTTACATGCAATTGGTATAAAACTAGATAATAATGTGGAACTTATGATTCATGTGGGAATTAATACGGTTGAATTACAAGGAAAACATTTTGAAAAGTTTATTGAAGAAGGTCAACGAGTAGAAAAAGGGGACAAACTATTAGCCTTTGATATCAAAAATATTAAAAAAGCTGGGTATGACACATCTACTGCAATTGTAGTTATTAATTCGGGTGATTTTGCAGAAATTACACCTAAAGAAAATAATAAAGCTGATTTAAAGGATATTGGTATGACTCTAATATATGCGAGATGATATGGTATGCAAGTTATAAAAGTATTAAATAATTCGCTACTTTTGGCTGTAGATAAGGAAGGCTATGAAGTAGTACTCATGGGTAAAGGGATCGGTTTCAATAAAGCTATTGGTCATAAAATCGGGGATAAAGATATTGAAAAAACATTCGTGCTCAAGAATCGTGACGTTTCCAGAAATATTATCCAACTGGCAAATGAGATTGATGTGGAATATTTTGAAATGGCAAAAATGATTATCGATTATGCCATAGATAAATACGAAATGAATTTGATGGAATATATCTATCTATCTTTGACAGACCATATTGCCCAAACGGTGAAGCGGATTCAATCTGGAATTGTAATTCCTAATCTATATAATGCAGTTATTAGGCAATTCAATATTCGAGAGTATGATATTGGGGCATTTGCTACTGAATTAATGAAGGAAAAAACAGGAGTTTCCATTCCTGATGAAGAAATCGGAAATATTGCGATCCATTTTATCAATGCGCAAAAAGATAATGCTTATCAAAAAAATGATAATGAAATATCGTATTTTGTAAATTCTATTTTGGGAATAGTTAAAGATACATTCCAGATTGATTTCGATGTGAGAAAGATTTCCTTTAATCGCTTTATTATTCATTTGCAATCCTTCAGTCATCGTCTCATCCATAATCTGATGACGGATGACGATCCCAATGACCATCTCTATACGCAAGTTTCGACTCTTTATCCAAAGGAAAAAAATTGTAGTGATAAAATTGCCGATTATATAAAAGAAAAATATAACATTACCATTAGTCATCAAGAAATTGTTTATTTAACCATTCATATCCGAAAAACTTTAATGGAATCTGGAGGAGAATTAACATGACATTTCCAAAAAACTTTCTGTGGGGTGGAGCTGTTGCAGCGAATCAATGTGAGGGTGCTTATCGTGAAAAGGGAAAAGGCCTGAGCATTATCGATGTACTTCCGAATGGGGTTCATTCTACACCAACTGATACGGTAGAAGAGGATGTCTATTATCCAAGTCATGGAGCGGTTGATTTTTATCATCGTTTTAAAGAAGATTTGGCTTATATGAAAGAATTGAATTTCAATGTTTTTAGAACTTCAATAGCATGGACAAGGATTTATCCAACCGGTATGGAAGAAGAGCCAAATGAAGAGGGGCTTAAATTCTATGATCAGTTATTAGATGAAATTATCAACAATGGGATGACTCCACTTGTAACGATTTCTCATTTTGATACACCACTCTATCTAAGTCAGAAATATAACGGCTGGGAAAGTCGTGAATTGATACCTTTATTCGAAAAGTACTGCCGCACGGTATTTAACCGCTATCGAGATAAAGTGAAATATTGGATTGTTTTTAACGAGATTAATAATGTGCACACTATGCCTTATGCAGCAGCTGCAATCCGAGAAGATAAAGCTGAGAATGAAGCGGAAAGTTTACGGATGAGATATCAAGCAGCACATCATATGTTTGTTGCTAATGCAATAGCTGTCAAGATGGGCCATGAGATTATTGCGGATTCACAAATCGGATGTATGCTTTCCTTTAGTGGAATCTATCCTAATTCATGTGATCCTCGAGATGTCTTTAGGACTCTTGAATTGGAACAACGCTCTTATTTCTTTGCTGATGTGATGATGAATGGAGCATACCCATATTACGCAGAAAAGCTTCTAGGAAATACATTTTCTCAGTTAGAAATACTAGAAGAAGATCTGAACCTAATTTCATCCTATACCAATGATTATGTATCTCTAAGCTATTACCGGAGTACTACCATTAAAGATGGAATGATGACTACTGGCCATACAGGAGGAATAAAAGGAATCGATAACCCATTCCTTGGAAATACACCATGGGGCTGGCAAATTGATCCACTTGGTCTACGAGTTGTTCTTAATAAGCTTTACGACCGTTATGGTAAAAAGCTATTTATTGTGGAGAATGGTCTTGGAGCAGCAGATGAAGTAGTAGTGGAAAATGGGGAAAAACGTATACAAGACCCATACCGAATTGATTATATTAGAGATCATATCCAAGCAATGGCCGGTGCTATCGAAGATGGGGTGGAGGTCCTGGGCTATACGTATTGGGGACCATTTGATATTGTGAGTGCAGGTACTGGAGAGATGAAGAAAAGGTATGGCTTCGTTTATATAGACAAAGATAATGAAGGAAATGGAACCTTAGAACGTATCAAAAAAGATAGTTTTGACTGGATGAAGAAAGTAGTTGCCTCCAATGGAACAAATCTGTCGTAATACAAGTAGTAGCTTCACGTATTATTAGATTTTAAAGATGACACCTAAAGGGGACAGTTAGTGTGCTCCATAGTAGAGAAACATACCAACCGTCCCCAAGTTTTACACAACCGGAGATGATTACTATTATACTATTATATTTACTAATTGCATTACTAGCATCTGTAGTAGGGTCAATGGCAGGATTAGGCGGAGGAATTATTATTAAACCTCTGCTTGATTTTTTTAATGATTATGACTTGCCAACCATAGGGGTATTGTCTGCAGCGACTGTGCTGGCCATGGCTACCGTGTCCCTTATTAAATTGAGAATATCTAAGGTTGCAATTGATAGGAAAAACGGATTTATTATTGCTTTTGGATCTATTCTTGGAGGTTTTATAGGGAAGTGGATTTTTAACTTTTTTGTCCTAGAGATTGGCTTAGAACAACTAATTGGTAAAATTCAAGCTAGTGTACTTGCGATTTTACTCTTAATTATTTTTATTTATATAAAGTTTCAAAAGAATATGGTTACTTATCAAATGAAAAATAAACTGGGTATTTTATTGGCGGGTGTGTTGCTAGGGTTAATCGCAGCCTTTCTTGGTATTGGCGGTGGGCCTTTAAACATGGCGTTACTCATATTTTTCTTTTCGATGGATGCTAAGCAAGCAAGTATCAATTCTATCTATATTATCTTTTTCTCCCAATTGTCTTCATTAATCCTAGTTGGTACTACAACCGGATTTGGTTCCTATGATTTATCGATTATATGGTATATGATTCTTGGCGGAAGTATAGGGGGATTAATCGGAAGTATATTTGTGCAAAAACTCACAAGTAGGAGGATAGAGCGGATATTTAATATTGTAATCGTGATTATGATATTGATTAATATTTATAATGTTGTTAAGGGGTAAAAAACATCGCTTAAGGAACAAATCAATATTGAGGAAGCTTTAATTGTTATAGGTCATTCTTATTCTGGTCAATAACTGCCACTTTTCTTCCAGTAAAGCAGGAGAGGTTATGTAAGCAAGCTTCATACCTAAGGTTGAACGCTGTTTTTTTGACATATTGCTTTTGGGCTTCCAGGATCGTGGTGTTGTATTCCATCATGAGGGGACACTCCTGTGGAGAACTATTTTTGAGGAAAAATTGATGAACTAAAGCTAGGCTAATCGGAGAGAGAATTACTCTATTACGGGAGTGTAAACTAGACTGCGAAGTAAAATCCGTACTGTCTCTTGCTAAAACAGTTTAGTTTACACTTCCTAAATAGATTGCATTCACTTTTTAATACAAAGATCACATAGTAGTTAGAACCATTAAAGGTCGTTTAACGTAAATTCCAGTGCTAAGTTTAGGCCGCTATCATGGTGACCATCCATTTATCCTACAATCTTAAAAAAGAAGTCACATCGTGTTACCTTCCTAATTACTTACAAAATAATCCAGCACATTCACCAATTCATTCTCCCAAAATACCCACTCATGTTTTGAATCTTTTTCGGCATAATGAACTCGAGCATTTTTTTCTATGAGTTTCTGGTGTAACATTCGATTTCTAGTCAAGATATATAGCGGTTCATTCGTGATTAAAGAAACAAACTCATCTTCTTTTAGTCCAACCGTTTGATGAACATTCCAATTAAGCTGTTCTGTGTTTTCTATTTGTTGTACATCGGTAGGTGACACCGCAGCGGATTGGAGTAATAGATGGGTCCAGTTTGCTGGGTTTTCCACGGCTATATTTAGCGAAATATTTGCCGCTAATGAATCTCCAAGAAGCCCCCGTTTGGTTATCTTACTTTCTAATTTTTCCTCCACGCTAGGTATAAACTCCTTCGTCATAAACGAAATGTACTGTTTAAAGTCCTTTCCTTTATGATGATAAGCATTCCATCTTGCCATTGAATCTCCTGGATGAATCAGGACCAAAATAAGCTTATTTGCGATTTCTGGTTTAGCTTCTATTAATCGTTGAAAGGTATATTCAATCGACCCAAGCTCAAGGTAGTCTTGACCATCTTGTACGTATAGCAAATATGTTTCCTCTGTAGGTGTATGGCTAGAGAGAATATAGTATTCGAAATCCCGTTCTAGTATTTGACTAGGAAAAACATGTTTAATAAGAGCCACGAATTCCAAATCCTTTCTCTTTAAAGTTTCATCGAATCTGGCCAATGTAATTGAATTCCATTATCCTTCAGGAGCTCTCGGAAAGCGGTAAGGTGTTCCGGATTTTTCCGCACTTCCCTTGGTTCAATATTATGTTTCAAAGCGTACGTGGTAAGGTAACCGACAGATTCACCAATATTCCATTCTGTTGGATGTAATCGGTAGCAGCCATTAGTGATCTGGGTTGTTCCGATATTCTTACAAGCTGGTAATAAATTCTTCATTCGGATTGGTATTAGCGCTCCAAGTGGAATTTCATAAGGGTAACTTGGAATATAAAAGGTTCGATTTGTTTTAGTTGTATGGTGTAAATCGAGATGATAACTTCCGACACCGACACTATCTGAAAATGTTCGGATTCCTTCTTTTCCACGTGCTTCTTTACTTACGTCTTGTTCTTTAATGGTTTGTACCGCTTTAATTCTCCGAGATTCACGAATATAAGGATACTTTGCAAAGCCATCTTCTGTTCCTAGGACATCACCACGTAATCGTAGACCTGGAAAACCTTTCCCTCCATCTAGTCTCGGTGCTTCCGTTTGCAACCAATATAATAGGGATAGGCTTAATTGTTTCGCACCTTCTAAATGCTTTTTTCTTTCTTCCGCAGATACATCTATAATAGAACCAAGAAAATAATCATTCTGTGGCCAATTAATTAGTGAGATATCACCTGGGTAAATAGGATTTTCTAATATGGTTGTATCCAGTACCCTTCGATAGGTAAAGAGGGAAGGGATATTCTGATTGTTTGGAAATAGCGTAAATTCTTTCAATGTGGATGTATCAGCTGAATTCACTGCATGCCAGCTAATTAATGGCCGGTTGGAAAAGCTTGGGATATAAGTCTTCCAATAGTCATATTGCTTAGGCTTTGGAATAGTAAAATCCTTACCATCTATATAATCAACAGCGAATACATGAGTAATGGATTGAACATCTTCAGGGTTAGCCTCTTCCAATGCATGAGGTTCATTCGTTTCTTTCCTAGATTCAGCACCAATGACATATTCTACCCCAGCAAGTGGAAGTAAATCCCCACATTCCGTAGCATCTAAAAAATAGGTTCCGCAGAGTATAATTTGTTCATTTTTTGATGTATGGCTCACTGTCACGGATCGAACCATATCCTCTGAAGCCTCTGCTGCGGTTGGCAGATAGTTCAATAGAAGCTGGATACTTCCACTGTTTACATAGGGTGCTAACATATCTTCTAACACTTGTAATGCCACCTTTGGTTCATGAGAAAGTCGACTTACCCAGCCATTACCTGGATTGAGAATAGCGTCATTTTTTGCTTCTTCTCTTAAAGGATAATTTGATTTATAGTAAGCTCTAATTCTATTTCTAAATTCACGGTAGGTAGAAGTACAACCAAATTCTTCAATCCATGGATGTTCATCTGGTGGAACTCCTTGGCTAGTTAACTGGCCCCCTATCCAATCCGTTTCTTCTGTCAAAATAACTGAAAATCCACTTTTTGCTACAGATAGTGCTGCCATACAGCCACCGAGACCTCCGCCAATAATAATGACGTCAGCAGTTTTATGTTTCATTAGAATATCTCCTTTCCTTTAATAGCGGAAACGAAGGATTTTGTAATTAATTGTGGTCTTGTAATGGCACCACCTACTACGACAGACCAAGCTCCCAAATCTAGCATCCTCTTAGCATCATCTGGGGTGTTCAGTTTTCCTTCAGCAATAATAGGAATGTTATATTTTCTTGTTAACTCTTTTACCAGTTCAAAGTCAGGACCATGTTTCTGTGCTGTTTCCTCTGTATACCCAGAGAGGGTGGAGGAGAGGATGTCGACCTGACAATCATTGGCATATGCTGCATCTTGTAACGTAGCGATATCACCCATGACAAGTGTGTCACTATTTTCATGAATATAATGAACAATATCCTTTAAACCCTCATCATTCGGTCTTCTTCGGTTGGTGGCATCCAAGGCTATCACTTCAGGATTAATAGCAAGTAATTCTTTTACTTCCTTTAATGTTGGAGTAATATAGATATCTGAATCAGTGTAATCACGTTTTATAATCGCGATAATTGGCAGTCCTGTCTGTTTCTTGATAGCTACTGCATCACTTACTGTATTACACCGAATTGCCTTTGCACCGCCGACTTTTGCTGCTTCAGCCATCTTTGCCATTAGGCTTGAACCATGAAGTGGCTCATCCTCAAGTGCTTGACATGATACAATTAGCTTTCCTTGAATGGTTGATAGAAAATCTGAAGTACTCATACTATTGTCTCCTGTCTTCATTAGTTGAATTTCACTTTTAGGTCAATGCCAAGCTCAAACATTCGATTCCAAGGAGCGTAGCTACCTAGGTTTTCAAACTTCACCTGTTGAAAACTATTTTTCAGTGTTTCTTCAAAACAGATTAATAGACGACGATCGCGTTCCTGGTTCACGATATCTGCTTTATCTTTTAAATCAAAATAAGTTAAATTATGCTCCGGTAAGAAATCATCAACCATTTTCATTCGAATCTCGGATTGATAGAAATAGTCATCGAGTATGTGGTAGATGATGTTTTCTTTCATTTGTTGTTCAAGACCATCTAAACCTAGAACACCTTGAGCGATGGTGGAACCTAACGTATTGCAGTTCGTATTCCATCCTTTATAGGAGGTAAGTTGTTCTAGTATTCCTGCTTCATCCAATAAGGTAATGAGGTTTCCATCACCGCCATTTGCATATGCAGAGTCTGCGACAATGACATGTTTTCCCCGGTCTAAGTAGCTCTTCATTTGCTCTACAAAAAGTAGAAGATTTCTGAAACTAGAATAGGTCACATCTTTTTTACCTTGGTACCATGCTTCTTGCATAACACGTCCTGGTGTATTGTAGGCAAGAATAATATCTGCAGTTTCAGCAGAATCTGCAACGTGACAACCACTAGCTAGAATATGTGCTTTTAGACTTTCGCCAAATGGTCTGTCTTCATACATTGGAATGAGTTGTGCACCTAAAGTGCTGCTCCATATAGGAAAAATTTTTGGATATTTTTGATGAAAATCGTTGTATACTCTAGCAAGTAAAGTAGCCCCTACTTCGTCTGCACCAGGATAGATGTGCACTTGATGAAATAGACGCAACTGTTCTCTTTTTTTAACGATTATATTTTGATCCTGTGCTGTATAACCATACTCAGCACTATCATCCTGTGGTATAACTAGAAAACTAATAACGCCTTCATTAATTAGTTCTAACACTTGTAGATTTATGTTTCTATTAAATTTTCTTCTAGATTCATAGTCATCTACAAATTGTTTTGGTAGATTCTGTTTGATGTGCTGTAGTTCTCTTTTTTCATCTTCAGTTAATTCAATATGTCGCCCTTTATCTTGGAGGAAGGCATTAAGGAAAATCTCTCTACCCCAATCTTCATAGTAGTCAGGTTCCTCGTCACTTGAACTATATTTTGGCGTCCGCATGATAAGATTGGATGCATAGATACGAATGTTTGGGAACTTTTTATGAAACATACGCATTCGATCCATCCACTTTAAACCTGTCTCCTCTGGCAGGTAGTGAAGGCGAGAAGGGAGTAGTCCTCCATAGACCAACAAGTCAATACTTAAAATCAAAGCTTCGGACAATGGTGCCTGTTCTAAAATCCATTCCCATATTTGTTCGGTATCAGCTGGGGACTTTTTGTTTCCAAGTAACTCAGTTGGAGGTAAGAGCAGTTCTACATCAGAGGTAGAGGCTGCTATTCGTTCAACATATATTGTGTTACAAGGTCGTTCATCGATTGGAAGATAAATAATACGCATCTGTTTTGTCTCCTATTCGAATATTTCCAATTATCATAGGTTAATTACATTAGTGCTTTCAGTTTGTAATTCGTTCAAAATTACATCCACTAGATAAAGAATAGAAATCTCTATGGCAGAATCCTTTCTACCATCTTCTGTAGCAGGGACGAAGAAAGACATATCCGCGCATTCAGAAATAGGTGAATCTTGTTGACTAGTAATTCCAATAAGGATAGAACCAAGCTTTTTAGCGGTATCAAATAATCTCATTATATGTTGATTAAAACCTGAGCTGCTGATTCCGATTACTACGGAGTGTTCATCCAACAGGTGAATGGAACTCTCCATTTGAAATTGATTGGTAAAGACCTCAACTGGTATTTTAAACTCCATAAGCTTATATTTTAATTGTTTCGTAATATACTCCAATTCTTCGGAAGCATATAGTACAATTCTATTTGAAGTGGATAGCAAACTCCCTAGTTTTGATAAATTCGTTGCAAGATTTAAGGTATCTATTTTACTTAGGACAGTAAGATATTCATCTCTCGTTTTTACTAAGCTTGTTACTTCATTCTTGTCATGAAGCCTTGTGCCTATAATAGCCTCTTTTGCCATTAGTTTTAACTTGCTGTAAGAACCAATTTCAAGTTTTTGACAGAATCTTGTTATCATCGATTCGGATACATTGATTTTTTTTGCCAACTCAGAAATGGTGTGGTTTGGTACATCGCTCAGATTCATGATGATGTAATCGGCAATATTCTTTTCACCTTTGGTCAATTTATGTTTTTTCGATTCAATCATTGTTGTTATTCGATTAAATGGTTGTATGGATTCTTCGAGTAAAAAATGCCTTAACGCCCCGATCATGCCTGCGTTATTAAGATTGCTAGCGATTTCTATTTTTGTTTTTTCTAAAATAGTTGGGAGCAAATCTTTCTTTAGCTGTTCCAAAATAATTGGATATAAGTACTCTTTTTGATAGGTGATTCCTCCACCGATAACTATCATTTCTGGATTCATCATATATGCGATAATAGCGATACCTTTTGATAGATAATATACAAGGCGGTTAATTTCTTCTATACAAATTTCATCACCTGTAATTGCTAATTCAAATATCTTCTTTCCATTAATTTCTTCTTCTGAAATCCCTTTTCGTTTTGCTACATTTTTAATTAAATTCCGAGTAGAAGCAAGGTCTTGAAATTGAATTCCTTCCATTGGGATGTAACCAATTTCTCCGCCACTGAAACTATGGCCAGTGTGTAGCTTGTTATCTATAACATAGCTTCCACCTATGCCAGTTCCAATTGTTAGACAAAACATACTTTTGGTGTTTTTCCCTTTTCCTATCCATGATTCTGCCAGACCAACACAATTCACGTCATTTTCTACTGCTACTGGTAATTGGAAGTACTCTTCTAACTCTTGTTTTACAGGCATTCCTGTATATTCAGGAATAAGGGAGGAAGCATATAGAATTGTGCCTTTTCGTGAATCTACTTGGCCAGCTGTACTAATACAAATTCCACTTATGTCATGATTCGCTAATAGATTGTCACCAATTTCTTTTACCTTACGAATAACCTCTTTGCCACCCAGGTGGGCATCGGTTAGGGTTTCACTTTTATAAATAATTCCTCCATTCTCATCAAGAACGCCGTATTTAATTAACGTGCCCCCTATATCGAATGCGATAAAGTTTCTCATGGTTTATCTCCTTACTTAGTGAGTTCGCTTGTTTCTAGTTTGTCATACTGGGAGTATAAAATACTTATCTACCAGTCTATATTACCCCTTTACAGCACCATCTGTTTGGCCAGAAATGAAGTATTTTTGTAGCCAAATGAATACTAATAAGCTTGGGATAGTTGTTAGGATAGAAGCGGCACTAATTAATTTCATATTACCACCATCAAAATTCTGTGACATTTGTGCTAAACCAATCGAAATTGTATACATGCTACTATCTGTAGTATTGATAAGTGGCCATAAATAATCTCCCCATGTAAATGTGAAGGTATAAATGGCAAGTGAAATGACGGTTGGTTTAACGAGTGGCATTGCCACCTTCCACCAGACAACAAACCGATTTGCACCGTCAAGGTATGCAGATTCCTCTAATTCCTTTGGTACATTCAAAAATGCTTGGCGCATGAAATATATACCAAAGGCGGTGGAAATTTGTAAGATGGCTAACCCAACATGGGTATTTCGCAGACCCAATTCCCCGGCTATTTGGAAAAGTGGTGCCATATATAGTTGGAAAGGAACTGTCATAGTTGCGATTATCAGTGTTAATACGATACTTCTACCTTTAAATTCGATTCGTGCAAGTGCATAGCCAGCCATGCTACTAAATAATAAGTTAAATACTACAGCAATGCCTGTAACGATTACAGTATTCCATAAGTACAATAGAAAATCAGTTTTATGAAATGCATCAATGAAATTTGATAGTGTTGGATTAGTTGGTAATAAACCATCATAAATTCCTTGTGTTGCAGATTTTAACGCGATAAAAAGTGTATATAGAAATGGTCCAACTGTGATGACACAAATAGTGATCATCATTAGATATACCAATATTTTCTGTGTTTTAGTCTTTGAATTCAATTTTTTTCAGCTCCTTTTAAGCCTTCAAGTCGTCTTCACGTTTGCTAGATAGCTTCATTTGTAAGAGAGAACCAACAATAGCTAATACTAATAAGACTAAACCTGCTGCTGATGCAATGGAGACATCTAAATCGATAAATTTATCATAAATATACATAACGAGTGTTGTTGTGGCTCCTGCAGGTCCTCCGTTTGTTGTTAATGCAATCTCTTCAAAGACTTTCAATCCATTAATAATCGTTAATACCGATACCAATGTCATCGAAGGTACCATCATTGGCATGGTGATTTTTGTGAATTTATGAAAGACGTTTGCGCCATCAATACTGGCGGACTCATATAATTGACTTGAAATAGACTGTAAGTTTGCTAGATACATGACCATATAATACCCAAGACCTTTCCACACGGTTATGAAGGCAACTGCAACAATTGCAGTACTTGAGTTCGTAAGGAAGTTCATAGATTCATCTAGTATTCCAAGTGAAACTAGGATATTAGAAATGGCTCCTTCTTGGGAATAGAGCATTTTCCACATTAATGCACCTACGACAATCGGTGTGATAACCGGTAAATAGTATAAAACTCTAAAGGCCCCAACTGCCCTAATCTTTTGATTAACAAGAACGGCTAAGAATAATGGCAAGAGAATATTTAATGGAAGTACAATGACAACATATAAAATGGTATTACCTAGAGCTTTCCAAAATATTTCATCAGAAAATATCTCCCTGAAATTCGCTAGGCCCACAAAGTCACTAGTGTCCGCAATAATTTTATAATCTAAGAAACTCCAGCGAAATGCTTCCACAATAGGGATAACTAGGAATATCCCTAATATTAAGATGGATGGCAGTAAAAATACCCAGGGAGTCAAGTTTTTCGTCCATTTTCGTTTTATAATGGAGAATGGCTGTCTATTCATTGGTATTCCTCCTGAATTATAGAGACTAGCAAAAAATGCTAGTCTCTAAGGTTTTTTATTAGAATGTTGGTGTTAGACCTGCTTCTTCAAAAGATGCATCCCATTTATCCGTGATTTCTTGTAGGGCCTCTTCAGGAGTAAGGTCCCCTTGTAGGTTTTTCACGTATGCATTCTTCACAATTTCATGAAGTTCAGAAACATTCTCAAGTGCTGGAATCAGTTCTTTTGAACGTTCAAGTGATTTTGCAGCTTCTAACATTCCGAGTGCTTTTGGAGAATCACCAGGATTGGTGAAATAATCATCTTCAAGTGATTCAGTTGTAGAAGGAAGTACAGTTCCTGCTACTTTTGCGAATTCTAATTGGTTTTCTGCATTTGTAACAAATTCAGCTAAAGCAACTGCTGCATCTGGATTATCTGATTTTGATGGAATAGAGAAGTTCATGACAGCTACATTCATCGGTGCATTTGGATCATTTAACGGCTGTGCAGCTTTTGATGCAGCGTATACATCAGGTGAACCTGATTCAATTGGACCTAAGAAAGTTACGCCTGTTTCCACAAGTGATAGGTTTTCAGCCATAAATAGTTCTTGGGCTGTAGAGAAAGAACCTTCCGCGTTTTCTTGTGGCATGATACCTTCTTCATACATTTTTTGGGTTAGTGTAAAGAATTCTAAGATATCCTCATTATTAGCTAAAACGGTTTTACCTTCTTCGACAATTGATTCACCATTTGCAAGCGTAATCATTTTTTGGATGACAGTGTCACCTGCATTTATGATTTGATAGAAGGATGGCTTTCCTGTTGAATCTGTGATTGCTTTTGCAGTATCATACACTTCCTGTGTGTTAGTAGGTGTTTCGGTGATACCCGCTTGTTCAAAGTGGTTACTGTTATACCAGGCAACAGTAGTTGTTAAGTACCATGGAAGTGCATATAATCCATCATCGTAATGTCCTGCTTGAAATGGACCTTCTAAGAATGAATTTTTGACATCGTCACTAACTAGATCATTTAAATCAAGTAAACCACCTTGCTCTGCAATATTGATCATGTAACGAGGAGCTAGGTTAACTACATCTGGAACATCGTCACCAGTAAGTGAAGTAAGAACTTTTTGTTGTATTTCATTTTGAGGAATGTCTTCAATAATAACATCTACATCAGGATGCATTTCCTCAAATTCAGCCTCAAGATCTGCAAAGTAACTATCAAATGGTTCACCGGAAAGTGAAGCTGTCCACATGGTTACTTCTCCTGAAAGCTCTCCTGATTCTCCGGATTTTGAAGTGCCCTCGTCCTCATCACCACAAGCAGCTAAGCCCAAAGCTATTAAACCAGTACCCAAGGCTAAAGTGAGCTTCCTTTTCTTCATTATAATTCCTCCCCTTTTTTATAGTGCTCTTATGAAAGCAGGTGCATTAAATTGTAACCGCTTTCTAGGTATTATTTTAATAGGTTCGGAATATTATAGCAAGGATTTTAAAAATTATTTTTAAAATTAATAATTAAAAGGAATTTATTTTTAATTTGATTTTGAGGGGACTGGGGTTTTGATGCCTATCACTTGATACATGGTGTATTTTTCGAAGGAGCTAGAACCTAATCTCTATCTGTTTCTATTTTTACTTTATCTATATATATAATCGAAGAAGGATAAATAAAAGGGACAAAAAAATCATCTCTTGATACCTTATTTCAACATTATATTTAAATTGCGGAACAGGGGGAGGGGACAAGGTTTCTGACCCCTTGTTCCTATCTAAATCTATCCACTCTGAATTGTTTTATATCCAATTTACTCTTTCTATCTATTATCATTTGGCTTAATATTTCTCCTACAACTGTACTAAATTTAAATCCATGACCTGAGAATCCGCAAGCTACGGTAACGTTAGGAAATTCTTTTAGTTTGTCAATGATAAAATTACCATCAGGAGAATTGGTGTAGGTGCATACTTTACCTTCTTTTAGTGGCATTTCACTAGACATAATTTTTTTTGTTATATGTGCAACATCTTGTGAGTCTTCAGGATATGTACCAAATACCCTTAGTTTTTCCTCGGGTGAGGTTGGGTGGCCGCCATCATGCCTTCCTACTTTTACCCCAGCCCCGTCTATACTTGGAAATCCATAATATATACGATCATTTACATCGTAAGACCAAGCTGGAAATGCATTTTTATTGTATATATCTTCATCCGAATGAAACCATGAAAAAGTCTTACGAGTAGGTTGTAATGGGAGTTCTACTCCGAGTAAAGAAAGGATGTTGTTGGTACCTTTCCCTGCAGTTATGATTAGTTCTTTGCCTTGTATCGTTTGTGAGTCTGTCGTAACAATAACTTCACCTTGATGAATTGTCATGTTTTTTACTTTCGTATGTGTTAATAGTGTTGAACCATTTTGAAGTGCGAGGTCGCGAAATGCCTGGATACATGCTTCACTCATAAGAACACCAGAATTTGGCTCAAAACACCCTATTAAGTCATTGGGTAAGTCATATCCGTTCCAACGTTCATTTATTTCTTCGGCTGATAATTGTTCAATAGCAAGAGCGTGTTTTTCAGCACTTTTTATGACATTTTGTATAAAAGGAGAGTCCTCTGTCCCAATGTTTAGTACACCAGTTTGGTGGAATAACGTTTTATTCGCTTCTTGCTCTAATTCTAACCATAGCTCTTGTGCACGTAAGGCCATGGGCACATAGTTTTCTCCTTCTCCATATGCATGACGAATAATTCGTGTTTCTCCATGATGGGATCCTTCTGAATGGGGAGGATCATAGGCGTCTATTAATAAGACTTGCTTATTTTTTTTGGATAAATAATATCCTGCTGCCATCCCCATTGATCCAGCCCCAATAATGATAACATCGTAGTTCATAGACTTTCATCCTCTCAGTTAAGTAGCCTAGTATGTACCTCAAGGGCTGGTACCTCGTTCCAGTGAGATACTATGTTACTAATATTGGTTTTTTGATTTACCATGTCAGTCTAACTGTCCCACAGACGTAGGAAGTGGGACGGTTAGACTGACCCTTCGTCCCCGACTGACCCTCCTAACAAACCATACTTCCTTTTAAATCGATCAAGTATCTTTACCCAACGTTTACTAAAAAGTGCGATGAAGATGACGTTGCAAATTGCGTGTGATAGGTCGTGGGAGAAGCTTGAGGCATAAACGCCAATGAAGACTTCCCATGAAAAATTCTCCATGTTACTAACGATGATCCATAGATTCATGATCCATCCGAAGAGAAATCCCCAGACAAAACCGAAAATACACTGGATCCAGATTTTTCCTAGTAATGGTCGCAATAATCCTGCACTGAGTCCCATGGTTCCCCAGGCAAACATTTGCCATGGTGTCCAGGGGCCTTGGCCTAAGAATATATTGGAAACAATCGCTGCAACAGCTCCAACTAGGAAACCTGATTCTGCTCCGAAGACTAGGCCAACTGTTATGATAACAAAAGAGGTTGGTTGGATACTTGGTAAACCTGCAAAAGGCACACGAGCAATCGCTGCAATGGCTGCAAGCATTGCTAGTATCACGATTTCTCTTGCTTTTACTTTCTTCCTTTCAAAGCGTTTAAAGAAAAGTAATGATATCATGCCTATGATGGCCACGCTTAATACTAGATAATGTTGAAGTGGAAATAGGATAAATGAAAACAACAATAGTATAAATAAAACAATAACCGTTAGGAAGAGAATTGCTCTGTTTTTTTCCATAAAGATTTTGCCTCCTCCAAGGTTAGCACTTCCGGATATTGACTGTTTTGCGTCACACGATTCATCGTAGTGGTATAAAAGTAATTTCCTTTAAATAGTTTTTCTGGTGTTGCTTCTGCGGTAATTTGACCATTAAACATCATCGCACATTTCGTTGCATGGTGAGCAGCAAACTCTAAATCATGTGTCACCATGACAATGGTAATCCCTTCTTGGTGCAATCGTTTGAGAATGGCTGCCAACTGATATTTAGAAACTGGATCAAGTCCTTTTGTTGGTTCATCAATTAGTATAATCTCTGGGTCTTCCATTAACATACAGGCGAGGGCAGCTTTTTGAAGTTCTCCACCTGAACAGTCATAGGGATGTCTTTTTCTGATATGTTCAATTCCTAACTGTTGTAATCGCTCCGTTATTTTGGCTTCTACTTCACTACACTCTTGCTCCTTTGCAATATGAAGCATTTCTTTCTCAATAGAATCGTGAATGAAAAAAGTAACGGGATTCTGTGGTACATAACTAACTTTTTTATGGTGTTCGACTGCTTTTTTCTTGTGATACGTTTGCCCGAAAACGGTAACCTTGCCACGTTGAGGCTTCAATAAATGTAAGCAGATCTTTAATAAAGTGGTCTTTCCTGAACCATTTCCACCAACAATAGCATAAAAATCACCCTTATGAATCGTTATGCTAAGGTCTCGGAGTATCATTGGTAAATCTTTAGCAAATTGGAAATATATATCCTTTAGCTCCATGACGGGAGGTACATCATTTGTCTCACTCTGTTCTGGAGCGGTATCATAGGTAGTTTGATGGAACAGTATGGTTGAAATCCATGTTTTACATTGCTTCACATTCAGTGGGATTTTTTCCATGAAGACTGAATCCTCAGTATCTAAATACAGGCGTGAAACAGATGGTAGATATATTTGGAAACGTTGATCTGCTTGTTTGTGAATAGCGTGTATTACTTCTCTCGGTTCACCATGATAGGCAATCATACCTTCATCCATCATGATGACACGGTCTGCTAAATCAAATAATTCTTCCAAGCGATGCTCTACCAGTAAAATAGTAATGCCCAGTTCTTTATTTATTCGTTCTAAAATTAGTAGTAAGTCCTTTGCAGCGATGGGATCCAGTTGGGATGTTGGTTCATCCAGTAAAAGAACTTTTGGTTTTAATAATAGAACGGAGAGCAAGTTAAGAATTTGTTTTTGCCCACCAGATAATTCGGAAACCTTCTTCTGCAATAATTGTTCATACCCAAATGTATGTACAAGCTCAGCAACACGCTTTCTCATTTCTAAATTGGAATATCCCAGATTTTCGAGCCCGAAAACAATTTCCTGTAATACATCTTCCATGATTATTTGGTTTTCCGGGTCTTGAAAGACGAAGCCAATATCTTCTATTAATAGGCGCTCCTCCCAATCATGAAGAGACTTTCCTGCATACATGATGTCGCCAGATAGTTCGCCAAAGGGGGAGAGCTCTTTTTTTATCAATCGGAGTAATGTGGATTTACCACAGCCACTTGGCCCACAGATGACTACAAACTCCCCGCTATGGATCGAAATGGATAATTGATGAAGTGCATACTCTTTTGTGTCGGGATATTGAAATGACAAGTCTTTTATCTTCAAAATTTCCATCTTAATCTTTCTCTCCCTTCTACCCATAACGGGAATGAAAATAGTATCATCATACATCCGAATACGATCCAATCGATCAAAAAGAAATGCAGAGTACCGAGCTTCGGATAGATGATTAATTTTCCATAGCCTAATGTACCGCCAGCAATACAAAGGGCAAAGAGGAGGCATAATGTCACAAGCCAGGCCCAATCTTGTTTTTTCATGTAGTATGGAATATAGGATGTTTTCTTTCCTAAGCCATATCCTCTTGCCTTCATGGAATCGGCAGTATGGACTGCTTCCTCTAACGACCATGTTAAGACTATTTGCAATCGTAACATGCCATTTTTCATCCTATTTTTAATGCTTCCTACCGCCATACTCATTCCCCGTATGTGATGGACATCGCTAATTTCGTCTAACCTTCTTTTAAACAGAGGTACAAAGCGAATGGACATCATGATTAAAAATGCTGTACGGGGAAGAAACTTTGAAAATATGTATAAAAATCGGTTACCATTTAATATTACATTAAAGGAAACAAACATCATGAGAATGTTTACGATAAACAGCGCCATTGTTATTCCGTAGATGATTGCTTCGAGTGTTACTTGTTTACCACGAAAATAGAACAATATAGTTGTTCCCCGCGAAACTAAGAAAGGATTTAATAGGATGATAATCAAACTCATAAGGATTAGTATTACAATCCATTTCTTTAATGCTTTCCCACTATCATGTGATAGGTTGACAAAGATTAGTAATATAAGAGCAGTAGTTAAAAATATTGGATGATTAAAATACATGAGTAAAGAACCAATAAATAGGTAATAGCAAATCTGTACATAAGGATGGAAGCTACGAAATCCATTTTCCACTAACATCACCATCTTTCTAGGAAGCTATTAAGTAGGCAATTTGGTGTAGAAGGGAGTGGGGATGGGGAAAAAACTAGCGCCACTCCGTCAGTTTTCCCAGCGGTTTTCACTTTAGCCCAAGTTACTTTTACTCAAGCCAGCTCGACTTCATCAGCTCTCTATTATGTCCAATACGCCTAAAAATCTTATTATCTACGAAAAGGCTTTAGGTCTGCTCCTAAATCTACACCTAAATTGGTTGTATACAGCCATTCGACGCGGTCCCCTGGTAATAGAGGCACGACACCTGCCCCGCGGTCTGGAAAAATTCCATTCACCCGATACATCCAGCCACTACCTTGTCCACGGTCAAACTCATAGACATTGGCAATACCTTCTACATATGCTGTCGCCCCTTGGCCACCACGGTAATCCATTTGAATACGTTTTTCTTTTGTGATGTTGATTAATGCTTGTAATACCGTATCGCCTTCTTCTATTTCCATCTCGGTCGGTGGTAGCGGGATTTCATTGGTTGACTCCGATATGACAATGGAGTAAACGATGGTATTTAATGGATTTGATTCAGTCTCTGTGTTATTTGGTTCTGACTCACTTTTATTATTCTCAGAAGAAGTATTGCTTTCTTTTTTGGTGTTATCTTGTTTATTTTCCTTCTTTGTGGATGTGTTTTTATCTGTTTTCTTCTCAGAACTTTTTGCTTCGTTAGTTGACTCTGCTTGCTGCTCTTTCGTTGTTTCCTTCTTTGACTTTGTTTCTGCCTTATTATTAGAAGGTTCATTGTGCTGCTTCATAGAGGTGTTACTTTCCTCTGCATCTTTATTTGAAGCGTCATCTGCCATTACTTCAGACTCTATGAGATTATCATTCTTTTTTGAAGGGGTTGTATCGTCAGCTAATGGTGCCTCTTCTTGTTCTAAAGCTGTTGAGAGATTAGCCCCTTCTTCTTGGGATGATGCTAACTGACTAGCTTCTTCCTTAGATAAAGGCATATTGATCGATGAACTACAACCGACAACGATTAGTATCAAGAAAATGGAAACGATTAGTGACAGGCGCTTCAACCAATTTGACATGGAACCATCCTTTCTTAAGAAACTTTTTTATGCAGTTGTCTGAAGTGGAGGATTAATAAGAGACCACCAACTAACATGGTCATAACACCGATAAGGATGAAGTTATAGAAATTGGATGAAGTATCTGGTAGTTTCTTGCCGATTTCATTTGATACCTGATCTGTAACAGTTCTTTCTTTCCCGTTATCCTTTAGTGAATCTTTATCCTTTTGATCATTTTTGTTGTTTTCAGGATTACCTTGTTGTTCCTTTTCATCTGTATTATTTCCGCCTTTTTCAAGGTCGTCAGTTTTATCACCATGGTTTTCATCTTTTTCTTGCTCATCCTGATCTTTAGGTTCTTCGTCTTTTCCTTGTTCATCTTCCTGATTTCCAGGCTTTTCCTCCTCGCCGGGGTTATCTCCATTATCATCCGGCAATTCCTCTTCTAATTCGCCAAAGTGGTACAGGCTACCTTTTCCGTTATGAAAGTTGTTATAGGCTACGAGTGCTTGTAAAGCCTGTTCTGTTGCCATTGCATCGGAATAATCGTAATCCATCGTGTGTTTGAAACCACCATCTGGATTTTGAAATGCTAGTAGGTGAGAGATAATGTTATTTCCGTTCTTGGTAAATGCTTGAGAAGTTGGGTCAATACCGTACGCAGATAATCCGATAATCACCTGTGATGTTGCTTCACTGGTAATTCCACCTACAAAATCGCCACCATCAAACCCGCCGTTGTCTGTTTGAACACTGGATAGCCAGTTTACTGCTCGGTCTAATGCCTCACGAACGGCTGGTTGATCCTTATACGGGCTTAGCCCAGTTAGTGCCATCCCTGTAATATCCACACTCGGAGTATCAAACATTTCGTTCAGCGACCAGCTTCCATCATCATTTTGAGTACGTAATAATTCATCGATTAACGCTTGTCGTGTCCATTTGGCATCTTCTGGTACAGGAAAATTTTTTGTATCGAGTGCAATTAATGCGAAAATCGGACCGTTATTTCCTTGAAATGTCATGGTATCGAATCCACCACGACGCTCGGGGCTGTTATAAATTAATTCCAATAAGTTCATGCCGTCAATATTCCTCGGGTCTAAGCAAATCGCAACTGCTGCTATTGCAATACGTTGGATGTCGGTAATCTTAATACGCCCATTTTCTAGGCCACTAATAATCTGGTTTTCTACATTTTCATGGAAAACGCTTAAATAATTTTCCGGTATCACTTTACCCGATGTTGCCAGTCCAATTGCTTCCCATTCACTATCCACACCATTTTCGAGAATAAAGGCACTTGTATTTTCTATTGCAGCAGTGAGTTGCACATGATCGAAGTCTGTTTCCTCATTTTTATCACCTGGTGTTGGGGCGGGTTCCTTAACTTTTTCATACTGGATTGTATAGGATTGGGAAACATGACGTCCTTCTTTATCTTCAGCGTAAATGGAAATCGTGTTGTTTCCTTCATGTAACGCTACATTATAGTGGTTTTCTTCTGTTGGAAAAATTTCAAGCTCATTGACTTTAACGATTGGTACTAATGGCGTACCAAAATAACTAGTTGCATCTATGGTGAAGGAGAGGTGTTTTTCTTTTACAGTATCCCCATCTGTAAAACCGTTAACAAGAATAGTAGGTTCTAAGTTTTCACGAAATGGATTTAGTTCAGCACCAATATCTTGACCAAGATTTGTTGTATAAAGCCATTCTACTCGGTCACCTGGTACCAATTTAATTACCCCAGCTCCTCGGTTAGGGAAAACTCCATTTACCTTGTACATCCAACCACTTCCAGACCCGCGGTCAAATTCAAATACATCATCAATCCCTTCTACATATGCTCCTGCGCCTTGACCACGGTAGGATAGCCAAATGTGATTTTCCTCGGTTGCCTTAATTAATGCGTCTAATACCGTATCGCCTTCCTCAATTTCTAAATCTATCAATGGAAGCGGAATCTCATTCGTTTCCTCTGAAATAATGATAGAATGCTCAATTGTATTCTGTTGCTCAGTATTAGTTGTTTTTGTTTGATTTTCCTCCGCTGCTACTTTGGTTCCTAGTGTGAAAAATGGTGCAGCAAGCATTAGAATGACAATTAAATAGTTTACTAGTTTATATGACTTCCTCATTTTCTTTCCTCCTTGTAGATTGGTCGTGAACAATAAAAAAGACATCTCTACTTGAGAGATGTCATGTGCGTCTTTAAGCTGTGCTATGTATTATTAAAAGTAACCAATAACCAAAGCCTTCAGTATCAACACACCTCCCTATCCTCGTAGGTTTAATGGTGAAAAAAATAGGCAGGTCTCCTGGCTCATGATCATCGCTTTCCATTTCCTTCCCATCAGTAGACAGTGGATAATAAATAGAAAACTCCCATTTACAGTGGCGGGACCGCGCCGGATTCACACCGGACTTCCCTTTTCATGATTTGACATAAAGATTGTCAAATCAACCTAAATTTTCTATATTCAATTAACTTCAATCTATTCTATCAAAGCAAATCCGTCAAGTATTTTTATAGGGACATGGGGTCAGTAGGGACATGGGGTCAGAAAGCTTGTCCCACTGCCTGAGGAATTGGGACAGTTAGTCTGACCCCTTGTGTCTAATTCCACATTCTATTGCTAATACTGATAATAAAAGAGCAATTTATAAGGGGGGAAATAATAATGCCATTCCGAGGGGATGCACATAAACTTTATCTCGAGTTACAAAAACTACCTAACACGAGTACAAATAAGAAGTTAAAAGAAGTATCTGATATTAAATCTTTCTATGAAACCCTAGACGAAGAAACATTAAAATTAGCCTATTATCGGATGATAAAGGAACAAAATGGTTCGGGAATAATTCCTCTATATGTTACATCGATTCCTTGGCTTTTATTTTTATTTTCAAATAAGGTACAAGACTACTTATTCAGGGATGGTAGTATGCTTTGGGCGGTGGTGTTTATCTCCATTTACCTGATTCTATTAACGTTAAGTACCCTTTCCCATTTTAGAGAGAAAGCATGGGCGGCTTTGCATATTGAGATTATATTGGATGTTCTGGATGAAAAGAAATAGGATTACCGGGACAAAGGGTCAGAAGCACTGTCCCAATTATTTCAAATATTATCAAAATTGTATTTAACATGCACCGTTCACTTGAGAAATTTATTATTGTCTTATAGGTAGTTCTATTTTGGAGTACATAGATTTCCTAGAAATTAAATTAATATGATATGACATAAAACAGTATGTATTGTATTTTGTAGATATAATGGGAGACGGCAGGACAAGAAATCTGACCCTCTGTCCCGCAAGTGAGGTGGTAGTATGCCAAGGGAGCGTAGAAGAGAGGGATATACGGGGGTTTATCATGTGATATTACGTGGTATTAATAGGCAAACGATTTTTGAGGATGATGAGGATAGGTTACGACTACTGGAGACTTTAGAGCGTTACAAGAAAGTAAGTAAATTTAGGTTGTTTTGTTACTGTTTGATGGATAATCATATTCATTTATTAGTACAAGAAAAGGAGGAGTCAATTTCTAAGGCTATCCAAAGAATTAGCGCTAGCTATGTGTACTGGTATAATGCTAAATATGATAGAGTAGGTCACCTTTTTCAAGGGAGATACAGACGTGAGAGTGTAGATACATATAAATATTTCCAATCAGTTCTTCGCTACATTCATCAAAATCCTCTTAAGGCAAAAATTGTTTCCAATGTATTTGATTATAGATGGACAAGTATACATGAATATATTAATCGTCCTAAATTAGTTGATGTTCATCATGTACTTCGCATGTTTTCCTCTGATAGCCACAAAGCTATAAAAACTTTCATTCAGTTTATCCAAGAACCCAATGACGATATATGTTTAGATGACGATGTAAACGTTAAGTATTCAGATGATGATGTCCGTGAGTTTCTTACTCGTATAGGAATCCCAAATAGCAGTGCAATACAACAAATGAATAAGGACAAGCGTAACATAGTGCTCCTGCAACTAAAAGAAATAGAAGGAATAAGCATAAGACAACTAGCGAGAATAACCGGCATATCCAAAAGTGTCATCGATCGTATTAGGTAATGGGCGGGACGTGGGGTCAGAACTCTTGTCCCATAGATTGGGGGGGCTTACATAGCTCTTGGGACAGTAAATCTGACCCTCTGTCCCTGCTTTATGTAAAATACTCAATCTTAGCTTCTGGAAAATGCTTATCAATGTATCCCCCGATAGTATCCTTAATACTTTCTTGCTCATCATCTGTATAAACATATTTTCCAATGCCGTATTTGCCCCATTTCCATTTACGTTTAGACTCATCAAGCTCTAATTTCGTCATGGGGTAATTTTCTTGAATTACTCGCTTGGCAGGTTTTGTAAAGCGGTGCTGAATCATTTCAAAGGTTAAATCCTTCTTAGCAAAGCTGGGGAGTGCTGCTTCTAGCTTTTCTACCATCTCCCGGTAGCCTTCTTTCCAGCCTTCATGTAAATAAATAGGAGCGATGATAAACCCTAATGGATAGCCAGCTTCTGCTATTTTTACGGCAGCTTCGATTCTTTCATTCAATCTAGAGGTTCCGGGCTCAAAATACTTAATAATATAGTCATCATTCACACTAAAACGAAAACGGGTTCTCCCATTATGTTCGGCATCTAGTAGATGATCCACATGGGCAAATTTGGTTACGAATCGCAATCTTCCATGTTCTGTTTTCCCAAAATACTCAATGGCTTTCTTGAGGGTGTGGGTGAGGTGATCGACTCCAACAATATCGGATGTACATGATGCTTCAAACCTTGTTATCTCGGGTGAGCGTTCTTTCATATATTCTTCTGCAGCATCAAATATTTCTTCCACATTCACATAGGTTCGAATATATGGCTTACTTCCCATGGTGGTTTGTAAATAACAGTAATGGCAGTGACCCATGCATCCCGTTGCAAAGGGTATTGCGTATTCTGCTGAAGGCTTGGATGTATCAAATTTTAATGTTTTTCTAACCCCTACCACAAGCGTTGATTTTGCAATCCGATATTTTTGAAAATGATTTTCACCAGGTAGATTTCGTATTTGATTATGAGAGGTCGTTTCTCTGATCTCAATCCCCATATTCTCAAATTTATGTACAAGTTCTTTACCTAGTGGGTAATCCAAGGCACGAGGTTCTACATAAACTAATTGAGGTACAAATGGTTTAACCATAAAATTCATCAAACTCCTCTGGTGTGCCAAATGCTTCCTTGTATGCCATCTCTGCTTCATCCTCCGATTTAAATACGGCAAATTCCTCAGAGAATGGAAAATACGTTTCATGTGCAAATAATGCTAGCTCTGAAGGATTATCCGGATTTTCAACTACTGCAGCCTGCTGAACCTGCGCAACATCTTGTGCATGAGGATTTCGAATAATAATGTAAACTACTTCACCTGGTTTGAAATTATCTCCCATATTCATCACCTTACTATTTAGAATTATCATCATTATGCCTCTCTGAGATTTAAATATGTATTTGGAATGGGAAGAAATGTCATTTGTAAGGTTTAGCGCTCTTATGTGCTCTATTTACTATTATAAAACATCTTTCTTGAAACAGTTGAGTATGATATGGTTTTTACAATGGAGGTGAGCGGTTTGGGAGTTGGACAGGAAAGAGTGCAACATGAACCAGAGGAAAGTAAAAAGTTACTATGGATAGGTGGAGTATTATTCACCTTTTTATTAGCGGGAGTTGGGTATGTCGTTTCCCTCATCCCGGGACTTACATACGTTGGTCAGCTAGGATGTGCCATTATTATTGCTATCATTTACCGACAAATCTTCGGATACCCAGAGTTTCTCCGAGCTGGAATAACATTTTCTGCTAAAAAGTTACTACGATTAGCCATTATTTTGTACGGTCTCCGTTTGAATATTGGGATTGTATTAAGTGACGGATTAGGCCTTTTATTAAAAGATGCCATAATTATTATTGTTGCTATCTTATTGATGGTTTGGATTGCTAAAGTAATCAAAGCTGATGCCAATATCTCTTTATTATTAGGTGTCGGAACAGGGATCTGTGGTGCTGCAGCGATTGCAGCTGTTGCTCCAATTGTGAAAGCCAATGATGACGACACGGCAATTGGTGTTGGGATTATAGCTTTGATGGGTACGGTATTCTCGATTATCTACACCTTGATACGTCCTATTTTGCCAATTACTGCAGTGGATTATGGAATCTGGTCTGGAATGAGCTTGCATGAACTTGCACACGTTGCTTTAGCAGCGGCACCAGCAGGACAGGATGCGCTGGCAATGGCGCTCTTGGCAAAACTAGGCCGTGTATTCTTGCTTGTGCCATTATGTTTTATCTTGATTTATTTTATGAAACGCAAGCAGGCTGGTAAGGGTGCTGAAGACAAAACAAAAATTGCATTCCCATACTTTTTACTAGGATTTATCGCAATGAGTATATTTGGAAGCTTCATCCTCGGTGACGTTATCCCTGTTACAGACCAAACTTTAGAAGGGGTATATACACTTACTACATGGCTTTTAACGGCAGCTATGGTTGGCCTAGGGTTGAGTGTAAGCCTGATAGAAGTGAAGAATAAGGCAATGAGACCGCTTATTGCTATGACAGTTGTTTCTGTTGTGGTGTCACTTCTTGCTGTTGTGTTGGTGTGAAGTGTATGGGGGAGGGAAAGTTATTTTATTTTGAGGGAAATATGGGGAAGGTAAATACTATATTTGTTGTATTTTCAAAGTGATAGGATACAGTAACGTAGTTCCAGGGTAATTAATGATGCTCAAGAAATCGTTTCAGTAATTCATGGGATAGTAAATTGAAATGACGGGGCAGCCCAAATTTTAAGGACTGCCCCACACTTATGGTAAATTAACTTTCTGTATTTCTAGCATTAGACCTACCTTTATTACGTCTTTGCTCATCAGGTCTTTTGGCTTTATTACCTTTTTCCTTTGGTGCATGTGAGTCTTTAACCATGATCTTCCCTCCGTTTTTCGCAAACTGTAATGGCAGTTCCATAAGATTATTGTTTTCGAATTTTATGGATATATTCAGGGAGTTGTGCAGTACTCAGGAATATTGAAGAAATCTATAACTTTGTAGATAAAAGGATGTAAGATGTAATTGACTCGCTGACGCTGAATTATTGCTAAATTCTTAATAAGAAAAACTTCCATCATCAGAGGAATTTACCTCGATAGATGGAAGTTTTTCTTATTTTTATTTTTCCTTTTCACGCTGTCTAAGTTCAACTCGACGGATTTTGCCTGATGATGTCTTTGGTAGTTCATCGGTGAACTCAATTTTCCTTGGGTATTTATATGGTGCCGTCGATTGTTTCACATGGTTTTGCAGTTCTTTTACTAATTCATCCCCTGCATCCACCACATGATCCTGTAATATAATGTATGCTTTCACCACATTGCCACGAATCTCGTCAGGGCTAGCAATAACGGCACATTCTTTTACTGCCGGATGCTTGACCAACGCATCTTCTACTTCAAATGGCCCAATCGTATAGCCAGAACTTACGATAATATCGTCATTTCTACCTTCAAACCAGAAGTAGCCTTCTTCATCTAATGAAGCTTGGTCACCAGTTATATAGAAATTACCACGACGTGTCTTCATAGTACGGTCCTCGTCATTGTAATATCCTTTAAATAATGCAGGTGTATCAAGTGGGATTGCAATATCGCCAACAGTTCCAACTTCTACAGGCTTTCCGTCCTCGTCAATTAATTGCACGTTGTTTCCTGGAGTAGGTTTCCCCATCGAGCCTGGTTTTACTTTCATTCCTTTTAAGAATCCTAATAACAATGTATTTTCCGTTTGACCGTAGCCGTCTCTAACCGTAATATTAAAATACTTTTCAAATTGATCGATGACTTCACGGTTTAACGGCTCACCAGCGGAAACTGCACTGTGGACTGCAGATAAATCATAATCATGTAGATTATCTAGTTTCGCCATGAGGCGATATTCCGTCGGTGTACAACAAAATACATTTATCTTATTTGTTTCAATTAATGATAGATATTTTTTAGGGTCAAATTTGCCACTATAAACAAAACCGGTAGCACCTGATCCTAATACGGATAAAAATGGACTCCATACCCATTTCTGCCAGCCTGGTGCTGCCGTTGCCCAAACCGTATCGCCATCCTTAATTCCTAGCCAATGCGCAGGAGCAGAACTCATATGGGCAAAGCCCCAAGCATGCGTGTGCATCACAGCCTTTGGATTACTCGTTGTACCCGATGTATATGGTAAAAATGCAAGATCATCCCTGGAAGTTGGAATGATTTCCAACTGGTTTGATGCAGATTCTTTTAAACTATCTAAATGATTCCATCCAATGATAGAGTCACCAACGGTAAACTTCACAAGCTCATCATATTGCTCAATCCCTGTAAATTCTTCACTAAAATCGGAATGGCATACGACGGCCTTTACTTCACCATGCGAAATTCTGTACTGTAAATCCTTTGTTCTAAACATTTCCGAACTAGGAATAATAATAATTCCGGTTTTTAACGCCGCAATGTATACCTCGTAGGTACCAATTAGGCGAGGCAGCATAACGAGTAGTTTATCGCCTTTTTTAAGCCCCTTTTCTAAAAAAATATTGCCAATTCTATTGGCATTTTCAATTAGTCTTTTATAGGTAATTTCTCTTCTTTCACCATGCTCATCTTCCCAAATAACCGCAATTCGATTGGGTTCTTGTGCGTATTTCTCAAATTCCATGACAATATTATAATTTTCGGGTGCAATTAGATCTTCTCTATTCAACAATATATTCTCCACCTTTTTAGCACTAGATACTAACTTCTAATCATTATACCAGATAATAGTAGTTTTAGTAATGAGGACGATCCACGGGGACAGGTACCTTGGCTCGTTTGTCTTTCTTGGTCACAAACCAGTAACAATTATCCACATGGAATTATGCTATGATTAAATTGAAAAGATAAATTCTTTTATTTGCATTTCGCAAATATAGACAGAAAACTATCGATGAGGTAAACTCGATGTTGAATAAATTTAGCGGACTATATGGAATTTCTGGTGTGAGTCATGATGTTCGGGAAATCATTGACCGCATGGAAAAAGGCGATGAAAACTGTAAATTAGCTATCGATATGTATGTCTATCGGATGGTGAAGTATATCGGATACCAAAGGAACGGAAAATCCGTAGTGATCAATCGAAAGTAGATGTATATATTATCCCAACCAATGAAGAGTTGATGATTGCTAGGGATACGCTAAGTGTTATTGGGATAGGGACAGCTTCTTCAGCTCACTATTAAAAACTAATATGCCAAAGAAAAAGCCATGGGGACGGTTCTTTAGCTCAATGAGATAAGGTACCGTCCCCATGGAGTTTAAAAAACAAACACCACCATCCCACCAATCGTAACAACCGGGAACAACAAATCTTTCCACCCAACCCTTATTACATAAAACTCCGTACGCTTCACACTCCCGTTAAACCCTTTAGATTCCATCGCAATGGACAAAGCATTAGACCAAAGCACTGCTTTTACTAGCATTGGTTTCAGCAAAGTAGGGGAGACCGGGCTGGTATAAACACCCCTGGCACGAAAAGCCAATCTAGTTTTTCGATATTCTTCCATGAGATTCGGGAATATATTCCACGCTGCTAAGATTCCATAGGCGAATATGGATGGAAGATGAAGTTGCTGCTGTAAGGAACGGATCAAGTCAATTTTGTTGGTTGTTAGAGCAAAAAGGAGACCAAGACCAGCATAAACCAGAACCCTGCTTGATAACGTCAACCCATTCCACACCGCAGAACCCGTCATCTGCCAGTTATCCGCATTAACGGGAGCACCAGATTCCACCTGGAAATGGTAGCCAGTGAAAAACATCCCGATGGAAGCTAATATAATTGGCAAGAATAAGAGTAAAAGCAATTTGACCCGTACACGAGACATCAGTAGGAGCAACAGACAAATAACAAACACGGAAATATTGAGAATTGGATGATGTACTGCTGCTAGAATTAGCGTAGGTACGAATATGCCAATTAGCTTACAGACTGGGTTTAGAGCATTCAATTAGTTCACCCTCCTTCAACGTTAAGATGACATCCGCATAATCATTGGCAAGCTTTCGATCATGGGTGGAGAATATCAAAGTCATCCCACGTTCCATCATTTCTTCCACCAAGGAATCCATGATAGCGGTCGTGTTTTTCCAATCCTGTGCATAGGTCGGTTCATCACAAATCAATACTTGGCAGTCATAGGCCATAAGGGAAGCAACACCAAGTCTTCTTTGTTGGCCTTGGCTAAGCATATAGGGGGAGAAGTTACGGTATCCCCATAACCCGATTCCCCTTAAAATTGGTTCAGTCTCGGAAAGCGATTTTGTACGATGAAGACCGATAGTGATTTCCTCTAACACGGTACTCGCGACAAACTGGTCCTGAGGATTCTGCGTTACAAACCCGATTGCACCTGTCTTCCGGATTACTCGCTTTTTAACATCATTTCCGTTTAATAGAATCTTACCCTGATAGTTATATAGTCGATTAATTGCTCCAAAAAGAGTGCTCTTGCCACTTCCGCTAGTACCAAGTAGCGCATAAACTTTGCTACGTTCAAATGTATAGTTGATAGTATTCAGTATTTGCTGCTTACCACGGAATACAGTTAGATTCTTTATTTCTAGTATAGGATTTACTGGCTTAACAATAGATTCATCTCCTTTTTGTTTATATGGGATACTTGGCGGAAGAATTCCCTTTTCCATTAGCATTTCATCTGAAATAGCTTCCATTTTATATCTTGTTATGTTCATATCATTATTAGATTCCAAAAAGCAAATCTCATCACAGACTGGAAGCCAATATTCCAAGCGGTGGTCCACCACTAAGATACCTTTTCCTTTTTGATGAAGTTCTTCAATCTTGGCAACCAATTCAGCACTAGAATCTTCATCCACATTAGCAAATGGCTCATCCAGCAACAACCACTCTGGGTCTAATGCTACCAGACAAGCAAGCATTGCCTTTTGTTTTTCTCCTCCGGATAGGGATTGTAATTTACGATCTTTTAAGTGCGTAATACCACAAAATTCTAAAGCATCCTGAATAATTTTGGGCATCTTCTCTGGAGGTGTTTGAACATTTCCTAAGCAAAAAAGAAGCTCATTTTCTACCGTATCCATACAAAATTGTAGGTCGGGATTTTGGAACATTACCCCAATCATCGGGGCTCGTTGATCGGGTGCAAGTTCCGCCAAATTTTGACCATTTACCGATATGTGTCCGCTATGAAGAACGCCAGCATTTTGTGGGTATATTCCGCCTGCAAGATTTAGAAACGTGCTTTTCCCGCAGCCGGAGGGACCTGTTATAACGGTGATGCTTTCCGAATCAAACGTTATGGATAAATCTTGAATCATGTTGCTTTTGCCACTTTCAGAAAAGCTGAAAGTGACGGATTGAAATGCCAGTTTACTCATTTTTTCACAAGAGTCGGCAGGTATTTATTGGTGAATTCTGTGGAGCGGCGTTTATCGTATAAGCCCTGTTCAATCATCCAATCTGCCATCGGATTCCATCGTTCTGGCGCCATATATCCCCAGTGGCCAGTTTTATCTAGGAGAATTCCTGCCAAGTGTTTTTGGCTACGAATTAATAGGTCATCGGATACGTTTGGCATATATTCTTTGACAAACATAATGGCTTCTTCCGGGTGGTGGGCAGCTTCGATATAGCCGCGGTCCAGACATGCAAGGAAGTTTTCTACATCATCTGGTCTTTCTTGCAATAATTGGTGGGTTGCTCCAAGGCATGGCGCACAGAAATCAAATAATGGATCGATATCTGCTAGGTTGAAATAGTTAATTTCTTTCCCAGCCTCAATCAATTCTTCATTTTCCCAGTTTTCATACACCCATGTAGCATCTGCTGTATGGCCTAGTGTATTAACAATATCCCCGACATCCATTGGAACTAAGTTGACTTTACTATAATCTCCTCCATCTTTTTTCACTGCATTTCCAATGATGCCATGGAACCATTCAGGCTCCCAATGTGTTAGGCGTTTACCTTCTAACATTTTTGGTGATGTGATCCCACTTTCCTTTAATGAGACAATGCCAGAATCATTTTTCTGTGTCAGTGTTGCAATTGCGGTCAATGTTTTACCTTCTGCAATCTTTTCTAAGATGGAAATCTGTGGAGCTACCACAATGTTAGCTCCATGTGTTTCAAGGACACCATGGACATCACCAGAAATTTCTACATCCAACCCAGCTTCTTGGAAATATCCTTTTTTTAAGGCAATGTAAAACCCAGTATGGTTCGTATTTGGAAACCAATCTAGTACCACTCTAATAGTATTCATGAAAAATTCTCCTCCTCTTAGTCTTGAAGTACTTCTATTTCAACCCGACCTCTACCGATAGAATAACTTTTTAATACACCTGTTTTGGTTAGACCATCACAGGTAAGCTTGCTAATTAACCCTGCAAAGATAAAAGCACTTAAGAATCGAATCATTAACTGACCTGTCAGTAAAACAGGTGATAAAAGGTAGTACTGCAAATAAAACAGTTCATAGATAAAGATAAAGACCGCAGCACATATGCCAGCGACTGTCATAGAAAACAAGTTAAACCTTTTATAACGGAATAAGGCAAAGCCAAGTTCTACGCCCAGACCTTGTATAAATCCCGCTAGAAGAAGCGTTACTCCACCAGCATTTCCCATCATTAGTTCAATGACCGCAGCCAATACTTCTGTAATCAGTGCTGCCCCGGGTTTGCGGATGATGTAAGCTGCAATCGTCGCGGCCATAAACCAAACTCCATAAATAATTTCAAATCCAAATGGTGCAAATCCAAAAGGGGTTAATGCGGTTTGTAAGCCTAATCCTAAATAGAAAACACCTAAGTAAACTGCTGCAAATACTGTGCCAAGAACGGCCATTAAAACAACATCCCTTAATTTCCATTTTTGTTCTACCAATCTAAGAACCTCCTCATCTATAAAGTACGCAAAAAAGCCGCCCAGCCTAAGCGGAGCGACTTTAAGTAACATCATGAATAACTACATACAATGAACCAATTTTACCGATAGAATTGAAAATGTTTTCAATCCATGTGGAAAAAAGTCCATTAAGCTATAGCTAATTCATCTTACTAATGCTCCCTACGCAGGCATTACCCTAACAGGTTCAAAAGGTCAAAGGCTGTAGCCCTTTCTCAGCTGGTCAATCCCAGCTCCCTTGCTTAGTTATTTTATTTGGCGACTATTTTACAGTGCTACTATAGCATATGTATTTGGTATTGGCTAATAATATGCGGAAAACCTGTCCCTATGGCATCAATCAAAAAAAGACAGGGAAGGTAAAAAAACCTATACCCCTGCCTCTATAACCATTACAAGTAATACATTATTTCTTCTAATTCTTCTAATGTGCCTGATAGTAATGAGCTACTTATGATATAAGTCACTACAGTAATCATGAGCAATACTAAGAAGCTATGATATACCTTTTGTCCCTTACTATTTACCTGAGCAGACTTTTCATAGACAAATAGAACAGGAATAATGACAAAGGCTAAAATATTAGAAAGGACTAAAGGATAAATTGTTAATTCAACAGATGATGTTAAACCACCAATAATAGCAATTAAGTTTACTGCTAATAGTGGAGCAACAAGCCCACTAAATTGTGCCAATACTGTTTTAAACCCATCTTGGTGCTTAGCAAGCTTGGTAACCGCAAAAACACTTCCAAGCGTGATAGCAAACATGATTAGGATACCGAATACTAATCTAGCATTTATCGCAAAGAAAGGAAGTGATTCTTCCAAAAATCCACCAAATGCTTGTTTATAAAATGAATTAGCTAACCAATATAAGCTTAGGGAGTATGTAATAGTAAATAAGATTATAGTTACTAGCCCATTCACAAAGTTACTATTACCTGTTTGGAAAGCAGTTGTTGGATTTTTAATTAGTTCTAGTAGATAGGACCAATAATGGGATAATCCCCCTTTGATCGCTTCAACAGTTTCTTGAGTTTGTTTAGAGCTTTGCGCTGAGTTTACTGCAGTTGATGCTGCACTTTGTTGAGATCCTTGAGTAGCTTCATTTGTTTGATTAGATGTTGCAATTGTGGCTGATGCTTGCTCTATTTGTAACGCACCACCACATTCCTCACAGAACTTTCCTGTATTCTGTTTTGTACCACAGTTTGAACAAGTTAACATGTGTATTCTCCTCATATAAATATTCTCTGGATATTAATATCCACCTAATTGGATTGGTTTCAGGGGTAAAAAGTATGTAATAGATATAAAGACATTTAAATTTATGAAGAAATATTTCCAGCCCCATGAATGACAATCACGATAATAATTTTTTCTACCCTCCTATTAGGTAATTTGAATTGATACTTTTTTCTTACAATGACAATTATAGTCAATTATAGTCAATTATAGTATTTTTTGAAATAGAATATTAGGATTTTTTGCTTAGTTATAGTAAATGTTTTTAGGTAATTAGATGCACTATAGAAAAAAATAGGTATAAAGGCTTAACAAATAATTATTATTACATTATAATTTGGAAGAAATATTACAAATTTATAATAACTTATCTGAAGCGAGGGAGTAGAGAATGGTTAAGTATTGCAAAGAGTGTGGTGGGGAACTTGCTGAATCTGCAAAAAAGTTTTGTAAACATTGTGGTGCATCGCTAGAGCAAGACAGTCCGGTTGTTCGAAGCGAGACAGATGTCAAGCAGAAAGAGAGAAAAAAGCTTACCACGAAACAGAAAGTGATTTATGGCATTGTGGCAGCCGTAGTAGTATTGGCTTCAGGTTTCTTTGTATGGGGTAAGTCCTACACCTCTCCAGAAAAAACTATGGAGCGATTTATCGATGCTTTAGTAGAAGATGATTATGAGAAACTACAAAAACTGGTATTGGTTGAAAACAAATCTATTACAGAAGAAGAGGCTAAAGCTGTTGTATTACTAGATAATAAGGATTATGGATACATAGATTTGGATTTTAAAACTACGAAGGAATTTTATGAGTACAATTCCCTCCTTGACATAGAGAAGAATGGAAAATGGCTAGGAGTATTTGATAGTTATCGTATTAGTCTAGAACCACAATATATAGAATTATATTTTCCATTTGAAGGTGTTGAGGTTACATTTAATGGAAAAGAATATAAGCCTAGTGAACAAGATGGATTGATGGTTGTATATGGGCCATTTGCTCCAGGAGTGTATGACATAGATAGTAATTTCAAAGGTGATTATACAGAAGTTGATAGCAAAGATAGTATTTCACTTGTGAATGGTTATTCCGTCCATGACATAAATCTAGAAGCAGATTATGTTTTTCTGCAGCTTGATAACTATACGAATATACCAATTACAAATGCTTATATAGAGGTTAATGATCAGCAGGTGCCATTTAACGAAGACTTCTATATAGAGGGATTTGGACCGGTTAGCCTAGATGGCACAACAGAAGTAAAGCCTGTCATTGAGACGGAATGGGGAACAATTAATTATGATACTATTAAACTAGAAGAATCTTATCATTCAATCGAAGTGAATTCGGTACCAGAGCAGATCACTACTTCGGTTTCAGATTCTATTCTTTTGTATGGTGAAGACTATGTAAAGGCGCATGCAGCCTATGATGTGGCATTGTTTACGAATATTACTGATCGATTGGGAGATATTTTTACATCAAACTTCGATTATTATCGTGATTATGAAGAATTGTTCTCAGGGCAATTAGATTCAGTAGAAATAGATTTTAATAATTTCTATTTCAATGATGAAACAAGTGCTACAGTACCAGCGAAGTTTTATTTTACTGCGGACTTTTACGATTCTGGTGAAAAGGCAGAAACAGAGGAAAGAATTGACCATTGTTATATAGAATTAAACTATGATAAGGAAAATAAAACATGGCTTATTAATGCATGTGAAGAAGTATGGTATAGTGACGACTTTGAAGCTACCAAAACATTAGAGGGTTCTAAGGAACTACACCAATCCAATGTGACTACTGTGTCTAAGACGGATACTGTTAGCACTGATCTCATTAGTCAAGTTACGGAGGAATACGTGTACCAATTAGTAGAAGCTATTAATTCGAATGACTATGATAAAGTTCGACCGTATATTAAGGATGGAAGTGCTTTGGATGATATGCAACAGGATTTGGTAGCACGATTAAATGATAATGGTGTGACACAAGAAGTTATCAGTGTCTCCATTACCAATATTGAAGAAGATGGGGAAAATTGGATTGTCACTACTAATGAAGAAATCAAAGTTATCTATGAGAGTGGCGAAGAAGAAACAAATGATTATGTTTGGAAATACACCGCTGTTCAGGATGGTGATGATGTTGTGTTGGTAAATATTGAGGAATAGATAAATGTTATTTAATCTTCTTAGCTCGCAAGTTGAGTTAGGAAGATTTTTTGGTATTATTAATAGCTATGGGGACGGTTATCATGTATCAATTTGAGCGGGATAAGAAACTATCTTCAAGTGAATCAGCGATACCCAAGAACAAATTTATATGGGTTCATACGAAAGAAATTGTTTTACTAGGATACGTCATACCAACTATTGATTTTAATCCTGTTGATGAACGTTCTTTGACGATAAGTAACTCTAGAATAGAAAGTATCGTCTGATGAAAGTTTTAATGAAGAATACGATTATGTGCTTCTCGATGTGATTGAAGAAAATATTAGCTACCACGAAAGTAACAATTATTACTTTGGTCCAAGTATGTTTTCGTTTTATAATGAAAACGGTCTAGAGATAGAAACTAACAACACTGTAACGTTTGAAAATACTACATTTGGTCATACTTTAAATTTGAGACCAGGTGGTAAAAATGAGGGTACGATGATTATTCCAATTGCAAAAGATGAGAAAATATAGGAGATTGTTTTAGGTACCTCAAACAATTCTGATATTAATAACACCTTTGTAAAAGTTAGGTCCTTACTACATTGCGGGTTAATGATGTATTAGGACGTTCCGCCAATAAGGTGAAACTATCCCAATACCTCAAAGTGCTCTTTCAACTGTATATGCAATCTGATATATCAAATCCTCCTGATTCCATCCCCCGATTAACTGAGCCCCAATCGGTAATCCACTATCAGATTTTCCACAAGGCAAGGTGAGCGAAGGTAAACCAATATAATTAGATAGAAATGTAAACTTCATTAATCCTTGGCGAACCTGGTATTGTTTCCCATTAACCGAAGTCCTTTCGACCCCAATATCTGTAGCAAGGAATGGGACAGTAGGGGTGAGTAGGATATCAATATTACGAAACACCTCCATAAACTTTTCTGTTATTTCCTTCTTCACTTTCTCAGCAGCCAATAATTCATATGCTTTATATTCTGAGCCACGTAAAATTCTTTTTCTGGTTTCTTTTCCCAATAGGTTAGCCTTATCATGAATGATATCCTGGTTAATTAAGTATGATTCAGTTTGATCAATGGCACTGCTGATTGCCATTAATTCGTCTAAATCTGGAATATCCAGCTGGATTTCTAACACTTGAGCACCTAAATCCTTAAATAATTGGATGGTCTTTTTTAATTTTGTATCAACTTCCGAGTCAAGGTCATTATAAAAATTGGTTAGAGGGATGCCGATTCTTACATTACTAAGATCATAATTGGCACTTTTTAACAGCCTTTTGTACAAAGATTTCTCAGCGTCAAGTATTCCTGATAACCCATCAAATAATATAGCATTATCCATTACCGTTCTTGTCATTGGTCCAACATGATCCATAGAGTAACTAAGTGGGTAAATTCCACATAAATTCAATTTGCCAAAAGTCGGCTTCATTCCCACTACACCACATAGAGATGCCGGAATCCGGATAGAACCACTTGTGTCTGTTCCAACTGATCCCCAACATAATCCTGCTGCAACAGAAGCGGCGGAACCGCTGCTTGATCCACCGGCTATTTTTTGTAGATGAAATGGGTTTTTTGTTGGGCCATAGAAGGAATCGTCCCCAGTAGTCCCGTAAGCAAGTTCATGTAAGTTTTGTTTACCTATGATGATGGAACCGGATGACTTTAAATTACTTACCACCACAGCATCTTTTCTAGGAATAAAATCCTGGAAAACACCGGATGCCATTGTCGTCCTGACACCTTTTAAATTTATTAAATCTTTTAACCCAATTGGGACTCCAAGTAAAATACTGGTATATTCACCACTCATGAACTTTTTCTCAGCTTTTGCTGCTTCCAAAGTTGCCTTCTCTTCACATAATGTAATAAAAGAATTCAAATCACGGTTTTGATTAATTTTTTCAAATACATATTCTGTCACATCAACTGGTGATAAGCTTCTTTTTTTATATGCCTCATGTAGCCCTAGGATATCTAACTTTGTTAATTCATTATCTAGATGCATCTTGTCTTCCCTCTTAATTTACACTTTCTATTAATTCGTTATCAGCTTGTGATTTCTTAACTTCAGGATATATTAAACTGAAAGCAATCCCGAATACTGCTGCGATAAAAAATGTGGTAAAGCGTGAACTAATAATCTCTTCTAGTGGTGAGTTTATCCATATAAGTGTTCCAACTAAACCTGATATGATGGTTGCAAGCACCCCTGCACCAGAGTATTTTTTCCAGAAAAATGTTAGTAGAATGGCTGGTGATAATGTAGCGCCAACTCCAGCCCATGCCCAGCTTACAACACTATATACAAGTGATTCGGAAGTTAAGGCGATGGTTAATCCTAATAGCCCAGCACCAACAACGACAATACGTGAAACGCGTACCCAATCTCTTTCTTTTAATTTCATTTTTAAACCTTTGTGCATGATGTCCTCACTAACGGAGCTAACAATAACCATTATTTGTGAGTTGGCAGTGGTGATCATTGCGGCAAGGATACCAGACAATAGAATTCCGGCAATCCATGGTGGAGTTAAGTCTAAAATCATAGTAGGGAATAATGTTTCCACATCAGTAAAATCGGATGCATTATATAATGCGATACCGGTAATTCCAATTAAAAATGCACCAAAGAACGCAATGAAAATCCAAATGATTGCTGTAATACTTGCTGTTTTTACCTCTTTTTTGTTTTTTAATGCCATGAAGCGTGAACTTAGTTGTGGTTGTCCTCCTAAATATCCAAAGAACCAAGTGAAGTTATTGAAAAATAGGAGGGCAAAAGCAAATCCTGTAACTCCACCTGTCCATGAGTCAACACCGTTACCTGCTTCTTGAAGCGCGCTAGTTATAGAAATATCATTTGTGCTAATTTGAATAAATGCAAGAATTGGAATAATCCCTAAAGCTAATAACATAAGAACACTTTGTACCATATCTGTCCAAACAACAGATACAAACCCACCTACGAAAGCGGTTACAATTATAGCTGAAGCACATAGTAGAATCCCGACTATTGGAGGCATGTTGAAAGTAGTAAGCAATGTTTTTCCTACCCCGGCTAATTGAGCACCTAAGTAGAAGGTGAAGAATACGAGAATTAAAAGAGTCGCCATATAACGAATTCTGTTCCCGTGTCTTGGAAAGCGAACAGCTAAATAGTCTGGGAGGGTTAGTACTTTATGTTTGTCCGTTTCTTCCATAAATTTTCGCGCTAAGAACACCCATGAAAATATAATTCCAAGTCCCATTCCGGCAATTACCCATATAGCAGATAGTCCACTTACGAATACAAATCCAGTAAACCCTAGTAATAGCCAAGATGATTCACCAGTTGCCCGTTCTGAAAAAGCAAGTGCCCAACCGGGAAGCTTTTTACCTCCAAGTAAGAAGTCAGCGTGATCAAGTTTCTTCCGACCAAAGTACAGCCCAACCCCAAAAATTAGTGCAAAGTAAATAACTAATTCTGTTATCAGTATTGCGTTTGTGCCCAACTAAATCTCCTCCTCGTTTCACTATTTGAAATGATGTTTTATAAAAAAGATGTTCTTGTTGCAGATTATAAATTAAAGTTGTAAAATTGTCTATAATCAAAATTAACTTAAAATTATAAAAGGTGGATGAGTCTTATGATCGTAAAAAAACTTGCTGAAGTGTTTAACACAAAACATGATGTACATGGTGAAACATGGAATAGTAGAAGATTATTAATTAAATCAGATGGAATGGGATATTCGATGACAGATACGCTTGTAAAACAGGGAACTGAAACATACATTTGGTATAAAAATCATTTGGAAGCTTGTTACTGCATAGAAGGGGAAGGCGAAGTAGAATTGGCTGATGAGAATGGAGATAAAACTGGAGAAGTATATCAAATTGCACCAGGAACAGTTTATGCATTGAACGAGAATGATAGACATTTTCTTAGAGCAACTACTGCGGACCTTCGCCTAGTTTGTGTGTTTAACCCTCCGCTTACTGGGGAGGAAGTGCATGATGAAGATGGAAGTTATCAGGTTATTGAATAAGGAGGTTTTATTTTTAATCGTCAATAGCAATTATAAAACCTAAAATTATAGTTTGAGAAGGAGAGTAGATCATGTTGTCTACTCTTTTTGTAGTGTGGAAGAATGAACAGTTACAGGGACAAGTGAAATTGTTCTACAGTTCTCACAGTATACATAAATCGACTAGAGAATTATTGCTCGATTTTTGCTTGGATAGCATAAACATAATCTTATTACCGTAATCGTTTCCATTCTTCGTAAATTTTACCTAATGATTTCTATCTAAGTTTCATCTATAATTATAGTAATATATTTTTTCTTTAGAGGGGCTATTTATGACTAGGCAATCGATGAAGGAACATGTATACCAAACAATTAAGCATGCTATATATGAACAAAAGCTCGCTCCCGGTCAAAAACTAGTGGAAAATGATATTTCTGAATCGTTATCCATTAGCCGAACACCAATACGTCAAGCTTTTGCTAAATTGGAGGATGAAGGATTTATTACGATACTGCCGAATAAAGGTGCTCAAGTGGTTAATCCATCGGTAGATGAGATCGCGGAGGCATTCATTCATCGTCAACAATTAGAAGGACTGGCAACTGCGAATATTATGGCATGGATTACGGCAGAAGAGATTGCCGAATTACAAGCACTGATTAAGGCTGAACAAACTAGCCATCAGCAAAAAGATTTTCTAGCTTATATTCATATAAATATAAGGTTCCACTCTATATTAATTCAAGGTTGTAACAATCGATTTTTAAAATACAACACCGAAAAAATGATTAATCAAACACATATTTACTTAGCACTATACGATCATTTTTATCAAAAAAAAGACACCCGAGGCCCTGAGGAGCATCAGATGTTAGTGAACTATCTTGTCGAAAAAAACCAAGCTTTATTTTCATCTTTATTAGCAAAACATATTACTGGAACAATAGATGAGTATAAATCTAGAGTTAAAAAGTTTCATCAAGCGGGGGAATTATTTAATTGACGTTTCTTTTCTTCTATTATAATTCCCCTTTTTCCTATTTCTTCAATAAACAATTCATACGGAATATCCGTGGTTGGAGAAAGTACTCCTTTTTTTGTTATGGTTTGATTACCAATCATTTGCGCCACGATACTTGCTGTATAGCCCACCGTGCGGTTCATGGCAAATAATCCTGTTTCAATGTCGCGTTCATCGATCATTTCATAAACGATTTCAATGTCTTTCCCATCTTTCTTCCCTCTAATAATATTTTTCATTAAAACTAGGTCTTTTTCATGATCCTTGTATTGAAGTCGAGGTTCTAGATGTTTTAACATAAACTGGTATGGTGTTACTTCTCCAGGAAGTCCTTCTATAGCCTTCTTCTCTAAAAATCCTAACCCAACCATATTTCTCCAAAAGTTAGCGTGCCCCTGCCAACGAATTGTTCTTCGCTCTGTATTTTGAACTTGATTTTCAATACCTAATTGTTTAGCAAAATTTATCGCATTCCCATTTGGAATCGTTTCAAGTCCTTCAATTCCGTTAACTGAAATAGGATGAATCCACTCCTCATCATGTTGATGTTCCCCAGCAATATCAATAATATCTTTATCCCGTAGCATCAATGCCGGACGTTGGTAAGACATTAGGGTACTATCAAAATTCCAAGAAATTTTATAGTTTAGTGGATTATCAATTGCATCACTAGCTGGAATACCTCCACAATAGGAAAATAAATCATCTACTTGGTCTAACTGGCTAACACCATAGCCACATAATACTAAATCAATTCCAGGGTCAAGCCCTGCTTCTGGCATGATGGTTACCCCTTTTTCTAATGCCATCTCGTATACGGTATTGGATAGTCCACTTGCATACGAACAATTGACGAGAGGCACCCCGGCTTCGATTGCGGCGAGTGCAGTAGTTTCATTAAATCCCTTTGGTAGCAAGTCAATGATTACATCAGCATCTTCACTAAAAAGCGCTACCAGATCTTCCATTGATTTGGCATCAGTTTTTCGCAGAGTTAGGATATCCATATTTAAATAGTCTTGAAAACTTTTAATCCCCTCAAACGAAACATCTGCACATACTATCTCGGAAACATGAGGACTTTTGCCTAAATCTAGTAAAGCCGCACGCCCCTGTAAACCCGAACCACCTAGTACAATAATTTTCATCTTATATCCTCCTAAACTATGATCCTAATAGACCTAACATTAAGTAGATTGCTAATCCAATGATTCCAACAATAATAGCGTATGGTATTTGCGTGCGAACATGATCAATATGGTCAACTGCAGCTCCAGTAGAAGCTAAAATAGTGGTATCCGATAAAGGAGAACAATGATCACCAAAGACTCCACCACCTGCAACGGCAGCAATAGTTGCTAGTACAACGGTGTTAATATCGCCACCTGCAAAACCAATCGCAATTGGTACAGCAATTGGTATCATAATCCCGAATGTTCCCCAAGACGAACCAGTAGAGAAGGATATGATAGCAGCTAATAAAAAGGTGATTGCAGGAAGTAATCCTGGATTTAACCAGGATTCTGTTGCTTCAATTAAATAAGTAGCAGTCCCCATCTTTTCACTCAGTAAATTAATGGTATACGCAAAAGCTAAAATCATAACGGCTGGCATGATTCCTTTTATACCACTCATGGCTGTTTCCATAATATCTTTGAACGGAATACCTTGAATTCGCATGGCAATTCCTAATAGAATAACCGCAGCTAAAAATGCCTCCATCGTTTTTGCGGAGCCAAGACCAATGTATGTACCAACCGCGATGGTGATAATGACTATGACAGGTAGAATGAAATTCCATTTGATACTTAAAAGTCGATCTTGGAAATATGGTTTAATATTTGTCAACTCTTTGGAAATTAAAGGTGTAGAGCCATCACGTATGAGCTTTCCTTCCTTCAACGCTCGTTCCTCTGCCTTTCTCATTGGTCCGAAGTCTTTTACGAATCCAGCGGCCAATAGACCAACTAATAATACAGATAGAATGGCATAGAAATTAAATGGGATAGACTTTGTAAATACTTCCAGTGCCTGTGTTTCGTTCTGAATTGGTCCCATTCCAATTAAAAGCCCTGATATAAATACAGCCCAACCCGTAATTGGTACAATAACACTGACCGGTGCGGAAGTTGAATCACAAATATAGGCAAGCTTTTCACGAGATATTTTTACCTTGTCTGTCACTTTCCTCATGGTGGACCCTACAAATACAGGACTAAAATAATCACTAAAAAATACAAATAGCCCCATAAACCATGCAGTTATTCCAATACTTTTCCTAGATGTTTGTTTTTTCCCAACTAAATTAGCAAAACTTTCAATTGCACCCGTCCGTTGGAAGAATGCAATTAAAATACCAATAAAGATCTCTAATAGAAAAATCCAAGAAAAACTCTCATTTCCTAATGCTTCTTTCATTAGGTTTGGAAAACCTAGTAATCCTTCCCCGGCTAGAAGTATCCCAACCACACAAGCAATTGCTAAGGAAAAAATGGTGTCCCTCGTCCAAAAAGCTAGAACAATCGCTATTAGTGGCGGCAATATCGATATAAAGCCTAATGTAGTCGTACCATCCATAACCTCATCCCCTTGTAAAAGTAAGCGTTTACAATATTATATGTTTAACTACAATATTGTAGTACAATTTTCCTTAGGTTGATTATATACAATTTTCTAACTATTATCAAGATTAAATTAACAAAATCCTTGAGGAAGTATGCAGACGGTGATTATTCTTCGTTGAGAAAGGTGCAGTATTTGTGCTTTAGATTCCAGTACTTACGGCGATACCATCAATAAATAGACGTTAAAGTCGTGATGAATATCGTTTCATATTACAAGAAATTGAATATGGTAAAAGCAAATAGAAAAGGAGGAAGAGGTATCATGACAAGAAGAAACAATGGCGGTGACGTGCTAGGAACAAGAAATAACAGATGTAGAAATAGAAGAAATAATGATGTGCTAGGAGAAATGGATGATAGACGTAAGAACAGAAAAGATGATGATGTGCTGGGAGAAATGGATGATAGGCACAAGGACAGAAGAAATGGTGATGTGTTAGGAGCGATGGATGATAGACGTAAGAATAGAAGAGATAATGATGTGCTAGGAGTGAGGTCTAATAGATGTAGAAAAAGAAGAAATAATGATGTGCTAGGAGCAATGGATGATAGACGTAAGAACAGAAAAGATGATGATGTGCTGGGAGAAATGGATGATAGACGTAAGGGCAGAAGAAATGGTGATGTGCTAGGAGCAATGGATGATAGACGTAAGAACAAAAAAGATGATGATGTGCTAGGGGCAATGGATGATAGACGAAGAAACAGAAGATGCTAACTTCTGGGATGAAACACAGAGTTGGTTCAAGACCAGTGAAAAATACTTTACTTTTTCACATTGTATGACGATCCTCCGTTAGCTAATTAATTGGAGGGTGTATAGAATCGCACGAGGTATACATTAAAGTGCACAAAAGCTCTAGTCTCCCGCATCAACCTGTACATGCCGCGCGAGTTTCAGAATGATTAGCGCGGAAATGGAGAACGAAGTATTGAAGCATAAGAGATAGCTCATGCAGTTTCATTGAAAATTTAGATTTCTGAACTAAAACACCCCTATTGATTGGTAATTCATACGACGAATTATCAATCAATAGGGGGTTATATTGAAGTAAATTGGGCCAGTAAAATGCAATTAATTATATGTGCACACTTTTCGATTGCCAAGCGTCATTCTAACCAATCTCCCTCAAAATCACCTTTACTAAAGGACTATCTGTATCTAGTCCTGAAACTTTTTTAAGTGTTGCTTCAACACCCTGCTCAGCAATCACTTGCTGCAATTTTACTGCTTCAGCATCCTGTTCATTTTCAAACTTAAGGGCTGCAACGATTGTCTTAGCTAAATAAATAGGCTCTTTTCCACCTGTTACTTCCATATACATGCTTGCAGGACGAATTAAACGGTCGTTGGCTCCGAGTTTGCGGATTGGACCGCGGGCAACTCGTGTTACCTCGTCTGAGATATATGGATTCTGGAATCTGTCAATAATTTTTTCGATGTATGATTGATGTTCTTCTCGATCAAAGCCATATGTTTGGATGACTGCTTCGCCGGATTCGGCTAATGCCCCTTTGATAATTTCTTGTACCTTTTGATCATGCATGGCTTCATAAATGGTTTTGTAGCCTAATTGGTGACCTACATAAGCGGGTACTGCGTGACCTGTATTAACGGTAAATAATTTTCGTTCAATATAAGGCTTTAAGTCTCGTACATAAGTTACGCCGTCTATCTTAGGTGGTTTCCCTTTGAATGCTGGTTCCTCTACCACCCATTCAAAGTAAGGTTCGACTGACACTTCTAAAGGATCTTCATTTACTTGGTTCGGTACAATTCGGTCAACGGCAGCATTTGGAAAGGCGTATAGCTCATCGAATACTGAATGCTCCTCATTGGAAATGTGACCATAGATTTTTTCTTTTAATAGGGTACTACCACCGACCATATTTTCACATGCAATAAGGTTTAAGGGTTTCTTGTTTGTTTTTGCTCTTTCACTTAATCCTTTTGCGATAAGTTCAGATATGATCGCGAGAATATTTGGGCCAACCGCAGTTGTGATCAAGTCTGCTTTGGAGATTGCTTCAACTACTTTCTCAGGGTTGGCGACACTGTTAATGGCGGACACATTTTTAACGGTTACAATTTGACTATCTTCCGCTGCTAGCACAACATTGTACTCCCGTTTATGATTTATTTCATCAACAATAGCTGCGTTTACATCGACAAATATGGTTTCATAGTTTGCTTGGGATAATAAGAGGCCGATAAAGCCTCGGCCAATATTACCTGCTCCGAAATGAACTGCTAACATTTAGTTCACCTCATCGAAAATGCGAATGATTTCTTTTTCTGAGCTGGCATTCACTATTTTTTGGATATTTTCCTCTTCGGAAAGTACAATTGCAATATTGGAAAGTACCTCTAAGTGGTCGTCACCTTTTCCAGCAATTCCAATTAATACTTTAACAATATTTCCATCTCCAAAGTCCACGCCAGAAGGTACCGTTACGACCGATAGACCTGTTTTTAGAACGAGATCCCGTGCATCCTCTGTACCGTGGGGGATTGCGACGTTATTTCCCATGAAGGTGGATGTCAAATTTTCTCTTTCTAGCATTTTCTTTACGTACGGTGCTTCTACATGTCCGTTATCAACAAGAATCTGACCGGTAAAACGAATCGCCTCTTCTTTCCCACTAAATGATTGATTTAACTTTATATTATTTACACTTAAAATTTCGTTTGCCATACCATGATGCACTCCTCTTATAATAGATTTTTTTCTAAAAGAAATTTTCGATATTCCTCTGTTAAATAGGACTTCACTTTTTCTTGGTCACCTGAAGAAAATAGCTTGAGGCTATTCTCATCTTGAATTAGTAGGCTACTAAGAAAGCTAAATACTTCTAGTACTTCTTGCTGTGCCTTTTCTGGGGCAAGCATCAATAAAATAGTGTTGATTGTCATGCTTTCATTATCCATTCCTTGTATCGTTAATGGATATGCTAGAGTATAGACACTAAATGTCGGCTTGATAATATCCTTTGACCGAGTATGATATAGCGCAGCAGTTGTGCCAGGAATTCCTAGTCCACTTAGCTTTTCCCTCTCTTGCAACTTTTTAATAATATTATTTCGATTAATGATTCTTTCTTCCTGCTCTAATCTCGACGCAGCCTCTTGTAAAATAGATTCTAGTGTTTGGTTGTCTTTCATTTTCTGAATATGTAGGGAGCGTAATAGGTCTAATACTGCCTGCGAGTAATTCGCTAATGTTTCCAAATCCGTCATCATATCTCGCTTATCCGTATTTGCACTGGTAAAAGGCAAGTTGTTCGTTTTCGAATGGAAGGTAAGCTTCTTTTGATTAACCATTTTCCTTATTCGATGAATTTCATCATTTGTTAACATGGGGGAGGTCTGAATATATTTTCCTTCGAACCCATTAAGCGGAATAGTTGAAACAATGAGGTCATATGTATCAAGATCTAAATGCTTCAAATCAAAAAATGATCGATTATCAACTTGTTTCACTTCTGGTACCTTTTGTATGAGTTTTGTCGAGAGCATTTTTGCCGTTCCAATTCCAGTCGAACAAATGACCAAAGCTCGCAAATCGGATTTTCTATCATGTAATAGGGTGGAAGCAAAATGTAAGACAAGGTAGCCTATTTCGTCATCTGGGAACTCCATATCTGGAAATGTTTCCTGTACACCTTCCTGAATTAGCTGGAATAAATCCTGATAATCATTTTTTATATTTTTAAGCAATGGGTTTACAATCCGCATATGTTGCTGTAACCGGTAGATTGCCGGTTTTAAATGAGCGACTAAATCATGTAATAAGCTTGAGTTGTTTGTAAGGTCAACACCAACACCGATACTTACGTAGTGAATTAAAGATCTTGCTTGAAATGCAATGTCAATGCTAGATTCTTCTAATAAATAGTCCTGATCCACTCGTACTTTTGCTCCCATAAGATGCATGGTGATGTAGCCAATTTCATCCTCTGGGATTGATTGCTGCAACTTACCTTCCAGTTTTTCTATCATCTTTTTTGCAATCGCATATTCTTTTGTTGTTTCAATTTGCTGTAAAAAGGTTTGGTCAAACTTAATTGTCTCTCCTTTTTGCAGCCTTTCTATAGCTAGAGCAAGATGAACAACGAGGCCAATATGAGCACTATCCGCAAGCTCATATGGTAATTCATCGCGTGCATCTTCTACTACCTTTTCAATTATGTTCAGTCTTTCAGGATTAATGAAATCCAATAATCGACTAGAAATCGCATTTAATTGATGGGTAGTTTCTTTCTGGATATTCTCTTTTATTAACGAAACAAATTCAAACGGATCAACATATTTGGCAATTAAATTACTTAATGCCGCTCGTTTATCCGTTTCATTTCCTACTATTTCAACACCGTAGCCTCTTTTTCGAATGAGCGTTAGATTAAACAGGGATACTTCCTGTTCTAACTGGTCTAAATCAAGACTGATTGTTGCTTCGGTTACTTTTAATTCATTTGCAAGGGTGAACAGTTTGATTGGTTCATTCATTTCTAGTAGTGTCGCTAGAATAATGGTCCGTCTTTCTTCTGGTGAAAAGTCAACTATATTCACATTGGAAATGACCTGCTGAAAAGCAACCCTATCAACATCATTCCCACTAATATGCAGGCCAACACCTGATTTTTTCTTTAACTCTAAGTTGTAATGAGAAAGCAATCCCTCAATACTTTTTAGATCACGGTGGACCGTTCGGATACTAACGCCTAGCTCTGTTGCTATTGCTTTAGCGGTAGTGTCTTTCTCCGCATTTAATAGAAACGTGATAATTTCTCGCTCTCGACTTGAAAAATTCAAACCTGTTCACCCCCCTTGCATGATTATTTAATTTTAGTTTTTAAAACGATTCACTAACTCATCGTATTTTGGACTATTTAAGAAGTTCTCAACTGAAATATGCTCTGCTGAGGAGATTTTTGCTTTTGCACGATCGGTTAAGTCTTTGTGAGTGATAACGATATCGGCATCACTTGGAATTTCATTGATTGCTTTATTCGTAACAAAGATATCAATCTCAGCCTTCTTGAATTTGTTCTTTAGTAAAGAAGCTCCCATTGCACTGGATCCCATTCCGGCATCACAGGCGAAGATGATTTTCTGAACATCCTCTTCTTTTTTTACAGGTACTTCAGATTCTTTTGCTTCTGTTGTATTGTTCGCTAACACTCCGGATACAGAGCTTTTCTTTCCTTTCATTTCTTCCATTTTACCAGTTGCTTCTGATAAGTCCTTTTCATCTGCTTTACTTGATTTTAAGATAATTGCAGAAACAATGAAGGAAACAGCTGCTGCAACAACCACACCTAGGATTACACCAACGTAACTACCTTTTGCAGTCATGGCTAATACCGCGATAATACTTCCTGGTGATGATGCTGCTACAAGTCCAGCGTCAAAGATTTGGAATGTGAATACACCACTCACACCACCAGCGATTGCTGCTAAAATTAATGCTGGTTTCATTAATACATATGGGAAGTAAATTTCATGAATCCCACCAAAGAACTGAATAATTGCCGCACCTGGTGCAGATGCTCTTGATGCACCTCTTCCAAAGATTGTAAAGGCAAGCAAGATACCTAATCCAGGACCAGGGTTTGCTTCCACTAGGAATAGAATGGATTTACCAGCTTCTGCTGCTTGCTCTAAACCAAGTGGTGTTAAAATACCATGATTAATCGCATTGTTTAAGAATAAAATCTTGGCAGGTTCAACAATAATGTTTGCTAGTGGTAATAAACCAGCACCAACAATTACTTCTACACCTGATGCAAGTAAGTTTGTTAATCCTGCTACAATTGGTCCGATTCCCCATAAACCGAAGATTGCCAGAATAGCAGCAAGAATACCTGCAGAGAAGTTGTTATAAAGCATTTCAAATCCTTGACGAACTCGATGCTGGAATAATTGATCGACTTTCTTCATTAAATAACCAGCTAATGGACCGATGATCATGGCACCTAAGAACATAGGAACATCTGCCCCAACAATTACCCCCATTGCAGCAGTGGCACCAACAACACCACCACGTAAATCATAAACCATTCGTCCACCTGTAAACGCAATTAAAAGTGGAAGTAAATATTTAATCGTTGGGTCAACTAATGTTGCAATACTTTCATTTGGCCACCAGCCATCTGGAATAAATAGCGCTGTAATTAGTCCCCAAGCAATAAATGCAGCGATATTTGGCATAACCATTCCACTTAAGTAACTACCAAATCGCTGTGTCTTAGCACGTAAACCATTTTTTTCAGCCATAAAAATAAACCCCTTTCAACATGTAGTATTTATAATAAATCCTTACTATTATCGTAGGAGTTTTTTACCATAGGAGCAATGGAATGTTAATCGTAATTTGGCAAAATAGTTGTTGACAAAATTTAATAGGATAATACGGAGTTTCTTATTAGCTTTCCAATTCAGTTGTATATCATTCCATAAAAAAAGCGCCCTGGCCTCAGCCGGAGCGCTAATATGAAATCTTATTTCCCATCTACTACAGCAAATGCTGCTTCATCCACAATCACGGTTACATTTGGATGATTTTTCAAGACAGATGCTGGAACGTCTTCTGTCACATCACCATTGATTAACTTTGCAAGAGCACCTGCCTTACTTGCACCAGATGCAAGTAACAAAATTTCTTTACTATTCATAATGGTTTCAATCCCCATGGAGACTGCTTGTGTTGGCACTTCTTCAATGGAGTTAAAGAATCTAGAATTTGCTTGAATCGTTGATTCCTCTAGATCAACCACCTGTGTCTTACTAGTAAATGGTGTTCCAGGCTCATTGAATCCAATATGACCATTTGCACCAATACCCAATAACTGTACATCAATTCCACCCGCAGCCTTAATAGCTTCTTCATGATCCACACATTCTTGTTGTAAATCAGTAGCAACACCATTTGGAACACGAACATGGTCTAGTGAAATATCCACATGGTCAAATAGTTTATCCTTCATAAAATAGTAATAGCTATTTGGGTCATTTTTTTCTAAGCCAACATACTCATCCAAATTAAATGATTTTACATCTTTAAATGACACGTTACCTTGTTTATACTCTTCGATAAGGCATTTATAAAGTCCTTCAGGTGTGGAACCAGTAGCTAATCCCAATATCGGATTCTTAAGGCGATTTATTCTTTCTACTAAGAAAGAAGCTGCTTCCTTACTCATTGCATCATAATCTTTTACTCTAATTACTTCCATCGTCATTCTCCTCTACAATAAACAACACCAAAAAAACGGCGCCGTTTAAATTCACATTATATGTCTTAACTTGTAATATTGTATCAAATAATATACCGACTATCTAATGAAGCGGTAGAAGGAGTTTAGTGGTGCCTGTCACTTCACGGTTTTTATCGCATTTTGTCGAATGGGTTATGTTTTAGAAAATATAAATGAAATCAAAGAAAAGATGGTTGAGGGTGTAATTATAGATTATACTATTTTCTGAAGGTTAATTTTCCAATCGAAAGGTGAAAATACAATGAAGCTTTTACAAGAACAACTAGATATTCTAGAAGTACTGGAAGAAAATCATCAAGTCTCCACAAAGTCTATTGGAGAACAACTTCAATTGGACGAGGAAGAGGTAAAGGACCATATTAAGAAATTAGAGCAAGAAGGAATTATTGTTAGTTATCCAACGCTTATTGACTGGAGCAAAATAGAAGGTAAGGAAGCAATTGTAGCGATGGTGGATGTTAAGGTTACTCCTAAGCGTGGCGTTGGTTTTGATGAAGTGGCTGAAAGAATCTATCGTTATCCGGAAGTGAAATCCTTATATTTAATGTCAGGGACCTATGATTTATCGGTATCAGTTGAAGGGAAATCAATGAAAGATATCGCGCTATTTATTTCCGAAAAGTTATCTACTATAGATAGTGTTGTTTCCACAACCACGCACTTCATGTTGAAAAAGTACAAGCATGATGGCGTGATTATGGAAGGTGACAAAGATGACGACCGTCGAATGGTGATTACTCCATGAGTAGAGATTATCACAAGTACATATCAACAAGGGCTTTTGAATTACAACCATCTGGAATTAGAAAATTCTTCGACCTTGCTGCTAGCATGGAGGGAGTGATTTCCCTAGGAGTAGGAGAACCAGATTTTATTACGCCATGGAATATTCGTGACCGTTCCATCGAGGCATTAAGTGACGGGTATACCTCCTATACAGCAAATGCGGGATTGCTAGAATTACGTGAGGAGATAAGTGCGTATCTTACCAGAAGATTTCATGTCTCCTATCAACCAGAGAATGAAGTAATCGTTACAGTGGGAGCAAGTCAGGCATTAGATTTAACGTTTCGAACTTTATTAAATCCGGGTGATGAGGTCTTGATTATAGAACCTGCTTTTGTCGCCTATTCTTCGCTTGTTTCGATGGCAGGTGGTATTCCAATTCCAATTGCAACTTATGCAGAAAATGGATTTAAAGTAACACCAGAATTAATAGAAGCAGCTGTCACAAAAAGAACAAAGGCAATTTTACTCTGTTCACCAAACAATCCAACTGGTACATGTCTGAATAAGGAAGAACTTACTGCCATTGCAAAAGTAGTGGAAGAGCATGATTTAATTGTTGTCTCTGATGAGATTTATGCGGAATTAACATATGATCAAGAGTTTACCAGCTTTGCATCACTTCCGAAAATGTTCGAACGTACAATATTAATCAACGGGTTTTCGAAAGGTTTTGCGATGACGGGCTGGCGACTAGGATTTATTGCGGCCCCAAAAGAGTTAACGAGTGTCATGTTGAAAATATACCAACATACAACCATGTGTGCTCCACATATGCTACAACTTGGTGCGGTTGAAGCACTACGGAATGGTTCTGAGCAAGTCGATAAAATGCAGAAAAGCTATTGGCGTAGAAGAAATCTGTTGGTTCAATCCCTAAACCGAATTGGCTTAGATTGTCATATGCCTGGTGGAGCTTTTTATGTATTTCCTTCTATTAAGAAAACAGGACTTACTTCTGAGGAGTTCGCTGAGAATTTGCTGAAGGAAGAGAAAGTTGCCGTAGTCCCTGGAAGTGCGTTTGGTGCGAGTGGGGAAGGGTATGTTAGGTGTTCTTACGCTACTTCGATTGAGCAGTTGCAGGAAGCGGTTGTTAGGATGGAGCGATTTTTGGGTAGGAAGATAATATAGAATCGATGTTCATATGTTTGGGATCTTAGGACAGGGTTCATTTAAATCAAGATAAATAGATATATATTTAGAAGATATTGAGGAAGTATTTTAGTTTATTCTATATAATACCTCCTCAAACTTTATGGTAAAAGTTCTAAAGATGTATCGTAGATTTCTCAGAAGTGTTAGGGGTTCATAGTGCTATTTGCATTCTTATAGATACATTAAAATTATTGTATCTTCATAATTGGTAAAAGGACTAATGATAGTAATGGATAAAATTGGATATATTTAAGTGTTGCGGTAGGTACTTATTCATGGTATATTATATTTCTGCCGCAATAACTAGTTAAAACTTATTAAAAAAAACTTCAAAAAATGATTGACTTTAAGTTTGCTAGTGTGGTAAGATATTTCTTGTCGCTAAAACAACGACAAAGAATTTGCTCCTTGAAAACTGAACAAAACAACCAGTATGTAAGAAAAAACAACCCTGTTTTTTCTATTTTAAAAGAAATTCTAAAAGCTAGCGTGCTT
>NZ_CBYO010000006.1 GCF_000577245.1 Paucisalibacillus algeriensis | reverse complement strand
TTCGCTCACGCAATACCTTGAAAGAAAGTCTTGTGACTAACTTGGTAATTTCGGATGTGTTACCAGAAGGACTTACTTTTGTAGAAGGTAGCTTGAAAGCCAGCCATGAAGGAACGGCTGATTTCGCTAACGGAACAATCATAGCTAATTTTGGAGATGTATCCGATGTGGAATGGCGAGCTGTAACGTTCCAAGCAACCATTGATTCCGGTCAAGTTGGAAATACATTGCAAAATATCGCTACAGTAGACGGTGACAATTTAGAAGTTCCAGATAAACCGGAAAATGAAATTACCGTAGACCCGAAAGAGCCTGTTCTAGAATCTAGAAAAACAGCAACTCTTACGGAAAAAACAGAGGGGAACACCGACATCGAGCATGCAGAGGTAGGAGATGTTCTCACTTACACGATAGAAACAAGAAATACCAAGGATGATAGTCTTATCACAAATCTAGTAATCTCGGATACTCTCCCAGAAGGATTAGAGTATGTTGCAGGTTCATTGACGGTAGACGGACAGGAAGCTACAGATTCTGAAGATGAGGACAATGGGTCATTCGCAGGCGGAGAAGTAGTTGGACACTTTGGTGATGTGACAGATACCGAATGGCATACGGTAACCTTCCAAGTAGTCGTTGGGGAAGGTCAAGCAAGTAAGGATATTATCAATACCGCAGTAGTCGAAGGTGATAATGTGGATACGCCAGACCAACCAGAGCACGAATTGCTTGTCTATCCGAGATATCCAGTATTAGAAGCTGAGAAAACAGCTGTTAATGTGAAAGAAGGCAAGGAAAACTACGAAGCTGGTGACACGGTTCATTATACGATTAAAGCTAGAAATACCGTGAAAGATAGTGTTGTTGAAGATCTTGTCATTTCGGATGTACTACCTGAAGGGCTCACCTTTGTCGAAGGAAGTATCGAAGTAAGCCATGAAGGATCTGTCGACTATAAAGACGGTACTATTATGGCAAGCTTCGGTGATGTGACGGATACGGAATGGAGAACAGTAACCTTCCAAGCCCAAATTAATTCAAATCAATATGGAAAATCAATCGAAAATATTGCAACGGTCGATGCAGGTAACATCGAAACACCTGTAAGTCCGAGCAAAGAAATTATAGTTGATAAGGAAGTAACGGTTACACCAGAAGAGCCGGATAATCCAGATAATGATTCAAATCCACCTAATAACAATGACACCGAGATAAAAGAACCAGAAAGTGGAAATGAATTGCCAAAAACAGCAACTAATAACTATAATATCCTTCTTTTAGGTGCAATATTAACACTAATAGGGTTAATCATATGGTTTACAAGGAGAAAAATGGCAAGACACTAAATATTATGCTTTTACAAGATAGTCATACTGGTTGTGTTCAACCGGGTGGCTATCTTTATCTTCAACTAGATTACTTTTATGAGAAATTATTTCTGATTTGACCATATTCATAAACGAATAACGATGAAATAAGTTATGATAAGAAGTAAGAATTGTATGAATGATAGGTGGTGGAAAACATGGCAAAAAAGATACTCTCTTTTGTTACTATTTTATTATTAATCGGGGGGCTTTCCTTATCTGGATATTCGATATTTAATATATGGAACGATAATCAACAGACGGATAAATTACTAGTCGAAGCAGAGGAGCTTCTAACGTACTCCTCAGAGGAAGAAGTGGTAATACCCAAATTTCAAAAAGGGGACCCTATTGGGGTGTTGGAAGTGCCGAAAATTGACGAGAAGCTACCAATAGTGGAAGGTACAGATAGTGAAGAACTTCGTAAAGGAGTTGGGCATTATACAGGGACTGCTTTACCTAATCAAAATGATCAAATTGTGTTATCCGGACATCGTGACACCTTGTTTAGAAGGTTCGATGAAATAAACATTGGCGATCATTTTATTGTGAAATTACAATATGGGGAATTTACATACGAGATTGTAGATACAAAAATTGTAGATGCTGATGATCGAACTGTTATAAAGTCTACTGCTCCTGAAGAAATTTTAACTGTTACGACTTGCTATCCTTTTGGATATATCGGAGATGCGCCAGAACGTTTTATCTTTACAGCCAAAAGAGTGAATTAATATAGTCCATTTTGTTTGTTTAAGCTAGATGTTTATGCACCATTTATTATTCTAATTAATCGAAAACCGTTGATTAATCTTGCAAGTGATTCATCAACGGTTATTTGTGTTTTAGAACATAAAAAAAATAGCGAAAAAAGTAGTTTAGTGTAGAATTATGTATATTTTTTGTATAGATTTATCTGATAATCTATAAATTAATTCAATGTGTCTAAATAGTAAACCAACACAGACATTAAGAAGTGGTAAATTAGTTATCTAACCACTTAGTAAAAAGAGAGGAGTTATGAAATATGAAAAATCATGAACGTAAAATATCAATCTTTTTTGTAGCACTCTTACTTTTTGGAACAATGTTTCCAGGAGTTGGAGGAAAAGCAATATTTGCAGCAGGAATAAGTACATCAGGTACTGAAATTAATTATAATGAGAAGGTACCAAGTGAAGTGGCAGAACCGGTCGTGGTAGCCCCCGATTTAGAGATTACTCCCGAGGAAAACGAAGTGTTCTCAGGAGGAAATATCCTCTTTCAAATTGCTGAAGGGAACGACCCATCAGAAAAACTTAGTCTTCCAAATGGGACATACACTCTTGAAGGTGGTCTAGTAATTAATGTACTAGATGGTGTAGTATATATGGATTCTAATGGAGATAATGATTTTGATGATCCAGGTGAGGGCATTGCGAAAGTAAATGAAACATTTAATGGTAATGGGACAGCACTTCAAATAGATTTCCTAACCATTCCTATTCCCAACGGGAGCTTTCAAGAAGGAGCGGTTGGAGAATTTGTACCAGTTCCAAACTGGCAAATTAATCATACAAGTGTCGGGCCAGATGGAAGTCAAATCAATCAGATTTGGTTAGGTGATAAAGCTTCAAAAACTAAAGGACGCTCCTATGATAGTGTTACAAGTAATGGAGATGGTACCTATACTGTTGTCGGTCCAGATGGAGCTTACAACTATGTGACTAATGTGAATTATAATAACCTAGCATCTACAAGGGATCCACAGAGTGTCGAAGGTTATGAAGCCGTTTTTAATAGCCTTAATAAATATGTAAATAATGTCTATACAGATACTGATTCAAATAGTCAAGCACTTGAAATAGGCTTTCTCAGTGCTTTACTTAAGCAAGGAGATTATGCACAAAAAGATGGTAAAATTGCGTCTTCATTTGGAATCGAAGCAATAAGTGATCCATTCGAAGCAAATGCTGGAGACCAGCTAGGTTTTGATTGGAAAGCAAATGATGGTGGCGATGATTACGAGGTTTATGGATTTTTAGTGAATGAAGCAACTGGAAATCATATAGAAATCCTTTATGGTAGAGGGTCCGCCCAAAACTGGACAACAAACAGTGGAGTCATTCCTGCAGATGGAATGTATCGTTTTCGTTTTGTTGCTGGCTCATTTAATAGAACAGATGGCACGACACACGGTGCAACATTAAGTATTGATAACATACGTATTCTTAGTGGAAAAGTTGTAGCAAGTGTAGCGGAACAAATTGGTCAACTAGTTACCTATGAAACTACTGAATTACTAGGAGATCGACATGTAGACATCACTATTACCAATGGAGTTGGTGAAGTAAGTAATACAGCTACAGTTCCTATTTTGATAGACAATGGCTTAGAAAGATCATTAACAATTAAGGTACCTAATGAAGGTCAAATTGTATATGAATCTGTACCTGTGATTTCGGGAGAAGTAATGAGTGGTTCAACTGTAACTGTTACGGTAACCGGACCGAATGGTTATTCCTATACTGGTAATGCTAGTCTTACTGAAACCGGTTGGGAAATAGATGGATTGAATGAATTAACTGAACCTGGGGAATATCAAGTTAGTGTTACGGCAACTACTGGAGAATTGGATACCAATCCACCAGTAAAATCTACATTTAATTTTGTAAGTAAAGCGGAACTAGAAGATTATGTAGCAAGTGTTAATGATTTAAAACAAGGGGATTATATCGCTGGTTGGGAAGACGACGATGATGATGATATCGAATTTGCTAGTGCATTACAACAAGCAAAAGATTTATTAGAAGATATTGCAAATACTAGTGATGGTTCACACCCTGATCAAGCAGCTATTGATACAGCACTTCAAAATCTAATACAAGCTAAAGAAGCATTAATAAAACATTATCCAATAGAGTCACATCCAGCAACTTTTGAACATGGAGGGGCTGAAATCACGGTTGATTTCGATAAAAATGTGTTATTAACTAATACGGAAAATCCTGTAGAAGGATTTACAGTATTGGTAGATGGTGTTGAATATAATGTGACAACAGTGGTGGCTAATGGTGATAAAGTTGTCATAACCGTTGATCAGCCATTAGACAGTGATGCGGAAATCACAATCTTGTATACCAAAAATGAAGAAAATCCCAACCTATTTGGTAATGAAGAAAATGGTTCAGCAGATGAAAGTTTTTCAGTAATTGCAACAGACTATTTCGGGAAAGAACTCCAAATTGAAACAACTACTGGTAATACAGACAATAATCGTCCAGTATTTACAGGAAACACTCATCTAGATACTGATCAAGTATTCATAACGATTTATGATAGCAGCTCCAATCCTGTGCTAACTGAAGTTGATGCAACTTTAAATCAGGAAGGTCAATGGTCCTATACTATTCCAGAGGGCAGTGAGCTTTCTCAAGGGGATTATACTTTTGAAGTAAATGCTATCGATACAGAAAGTGGTAGAACCGTTATAAAATCCGAATCATTCACTATTGTTACTAAAGATGCACTAAAATCCTTATTTGATGAAGTCATTATGCTTTCGGAAGGGGATTATCGTTTAGGATGGGATGATTTTGAAACGGCGCTACATCATGCAGAGGAAGTCTTAAATGATCCAATAGCTTCTCAGGTTGAGGTCGATGAAGCCTTAACCGACCTTGAAACAAAAAGGGATGCTCTTGAAAAACACCCCCCAGAAGCTAAGAAAGCTAATTTTGAGGATGGGTATAATGAAATTACCGTGGAATTTAATAAGAATATAACATTTGTAGGTAGTGAAGTAGATCCTAAAGCTGGATTTAAGGTAACCATAGATGACAATGAAGTTTCGGTAATTGCAGTGGAATTAGTGGAAGTAGACTCTCAAGGAAAAACAAACAAAGTGAAGTTGACCTTGTCAGAGGATACGGTATTATCAAGTGATGCTAAAATTGAAATTGAATACAATAAAGCCGCAGGAAATTCCGTCCTTACCGGCAATGAGCCGAACGGAACAGCTGTTGAGGATTTTGTATTCCAAGCTAATGATGAATTTGGAAAAGCTCTACAATTTTCTAAACCAAATGGGATAACCAATAACACAACTCCTGTTATAGAAGGAACAGCTGACCCAACTGCTGAACGAGCTACTTTAACAATCATTGGGCCAGATGGAGAAGAAACCATCGTTACCGATGCTGCCATTATAGTCAACCCTGATGGCACTTGGACATACCAGGTAACTGATAAGCTTTCTCCGGGTGAATATGAAGTTCAAGTTACAACAACATTAGAAGGTCGTTCTGATGTTACAAAGATTCACACCTTTATCGTAGTTGATAAGGAAAAGCTTAATGAGGATATAAACTATCTAAACGAACAAAATCTTAAAGCAGGTCACTATACAGAGGAGTCATGGGCTCATTTTGAAGAAGCATTAAACCAGGCACAAAATGTTACAGATAATCCAGGTTCAACGCAAGTAGAAGTAGAATTAGCGAATGAATACTTAGAAATGGCTTATCAAGAATTAGTTAGTCTAGTTAATCTTCAGAAGGAATCTGCACTATCAACTGAACTAAATAAAAACCATTACTCAAAAGAAAGCTGGGATGCATATCAACGTGCATTAGAGGATGCAAACTCAGTATTGAATAATCCACAAGCTACCCAAAAGGAAGTAAATGAAGCCTTTGCAAGATTACAGGAGGCACGTAATCAACTGAAGGTTGACAAATTGGCACTAGAAAGCTTAGTGGATGAAGACAAGAACTATCATTCTATGGATTATTCAAAAGAAAGCTGGGATGCATATCAACGTGCATTAGAGGATGCAAACTCAGTATTGAATAATCCACAAGCTACCCAAAGGGAAGTAAATGAAGCCTTTGCAAGATTACAAGAGGCACGTAATCAACTGAACGTTGACAAATCGGCACTAGAAAGCTTAGTGGACGAAGACAAGAACTATCATTCTATGGATTATTCAAAAGAAAGCTGGGATGCATATCAACGTGCATTAGAGGATGCAAACTCAGTATTGAATAATCCACAAGCTACCCAAAAGGAAGTAAATGAAGCATTAGCAACATTACAAGAGGCACGTAATCAACTGAACGTTGACAAATCGGCACTAGAAAGCTTAGTGGACGAAGACAAGAACTATCATTCTATGGATTATTCAAAAGAGAGCTGGGATGCATATCAACGTGCATTAGAGGATGCCGAATCAGTATTGAATAATCCAAACGCAACCCAAGAAGAAATAAACGAAGCCTTTGCAAGATTACAAGAGGCACGTAATCAACTGACGGTAGACAAATCAGGATTAAAGAACCTGATAGATGAAGTAGCGGACTATCAATCTTCATATTACACGGAAGAGAGCTGGAAAGCTTATCATACCGCTTTAAGTTACGCTAAGGATGTATTAGCTGATTCACTAGCAACTCAGGCTGAAGTAGACGAAGCTTTCGTATTATTAAAGAAAGCCCAGGACGGATTAGAACCGGTCGAAGGGGATAATCTTTTACCGAAGACGGCTACCAATCTATATACTTTATTAGCTGTAGGTCTTGCTAGTCTATTAGTAGGTGTTTTACTTTTTGCCGTGTTAAGACGTAAAGTAAACCTACAAGAAAAATAAGTGTTAATCTATTAGGAATTAAGATAAATGGACTGCCGAAATTATATCCCGGCAGTCCATTTATTTTATGTATAATTTGAGAATGGTCTAAAACAGGAATGGAATAATTATATTCACTCCTGTTTATCCTTTTTTGCTAGTAACTTTTTTATTAGTTTATTGGAACGCTATAGGTTATCTTAGTCACTTCATTTATCTTGCAATCTGTATGTAATCTTTCTCCTTTTATCTGTTTGTTTAGACGACGGTTCGAATTTAATAACCCTATTCCTTTTCTTTATTGAGTCTTTCCCTCTAAAATTTCTTTAATTTAGTTTTATTAATTCCAATCTCATCAATAGATATAATAATAGAAGCATAGTATTAAATTCTTTGAACTTGAATCTGCAATGTTCCTCCAGATACTACCTTATGAAAGTTATTCTTTGATGTAATTATGGTGTAGTGTATGATTAAAGTTATATCCTACTAAATTATGAAATAATTTTACGTAATTAAAGAATATATATCTAATAAAATGAAATTTTTATCAATATATGCTATATGATACATTGATAGGGGAGAATAAATGAATGAGAGTAATTTTAATCGATGATGAGTATTTAGCATTAAGGAGACTTGAAGATATATTTAAAAAAAATTTCGACGAAGTAGAAGTCATAGCGGTGTATCAAAACGCTTTGCAAGCATATGAAGAAATCAAACTTAACTCGCCCGATGTAGTTTTCCTAGATATTGAAATGCCTGGAGTAAATGGGTTAGAGTTGGCTGAAAGAATTCAGGAAATAGATCATAAGATAGAAATTGTATTTGTTACCGGCTACAATAAATATGCAATAGAGGCATTTGAATTATTTGCTTTTGATTACATGTTGAAACCTATCCTGATTAACCGTTTAAATAAAACTGTAAATCGATTAAAGCAGCGTCTAAAAAATGACTCTTTGCCTTTAAAAGAAGATAAGGATATCTATATTCAATGCTTTAATCAAATAAAAGTTATAAAAGACGGGGGAAAAGCAGAAGTATTAAAGTGGAGAACAACGAAGGCACAAGAGCTTTTTGCATACTTATTTCATAACAGAGACAAAATCGTTAATAGGGAGACATTAATGGACCTGTTATGGCCAAATACTAATAATACACAGCAACTTTATACAACGATATACCAAATCCGAAGAACCCTTAAAAAGTATGGATTAGGTTCAGTTTCCATTAAAAGCAGTAATGGTGGATATATATTATCTGTTGAAAATATACGAATTGATATAGAGGAATGGGAACATAATTTGTATCAATTGGAGCCATTGTCTAGTATGAATAGAATGGAACACGAACAGGTCTTTAATGATTATCAAGGTGACTATCTTGGGGATTATGGATACTTATGGGCTGAAGGAGAAAAGGAAAGATATCGACGTTTATGGCTGAATCATGGTCTCAGATTATCTAGATTTTACCAAGAGAAAGGGAACAATGAGTATGCAATAAATATACTCCAGAAAATGCAGAAAGTGTATCCTGAAAATGAGGAAATTTACTTTGAGTTGATGAAAATATATGCATCAATGAATAGAATAACAGCAGTAGAGAAGCAATATCTGATGCTATGTAAATTGTTATCCAGGGAACTAGATGTAGTACCAAGTCAAGTAATTACAAATTGGTATGAAAATTGGAAACGTGAAAAATATTATCTATAAAAGAAGAGATAGTAATATTTTCCCTATAAGCGCCTTCCTAGGGGTCTTTTAAAACTTGTGTAATATGCTATTTTTTGATTAGGTGAAAGTCAAAAAGGTAACAGAGAATAGAAAGCACTAGACAAGCAAAAAAGGGCTCTTTAGCCCTTTGTACGTTTGATCAAGCTAACTCGACCTTATAAACCCCGCGATCAGTCGTAATAAAAAACTTCTCCCCATCAAATTCATAAAGTGAATTATCCTGAAGTGGAATTTCATAAACGGCTGATGGAAGTGGCTGGTTGCTCATGGCTGCCAGTGTTTCTATGTTTCCTTCTCCATTTAAAAGTAAACTATGCATTGGTACATAATCATCAATTCTGCGTGTGTTCCGATCATAAGTTATACTTTGTAGATTCATCGTCGTTTGATCGACATCATCCATTTCATGCTTTGTAATTTTAACTTTTCTTCCGCTCCATTGTTGTATTAAATGATTAAATTCCTCAACCGACAAAAATTGGTGTTCCATTCTATCCCTCCTGATTTTAAATTCTCCTAAAACAAACGGAATATGCGGTTATCAATTCCATTCTAAAATTGAACTTACCAATTGACATTTCCGAATAAGATATGATATTTATTTGGTAGTAATAAAATTAGCACTCTCGAACTGAGAGTGCTAAAATATAAGTATCCAAGTAATGCTTCCATTATAAATGCTTAAAAGGAGTTGTTGGAAATGGGAAAAAGGAAGTTTAAAGCAGAATCCAAGCGATTATTGGAACTGATGATTAATTCAATCTACTCACAAAAAGAAGTATTTCTGCGCGAATTAATTTCAAACGCAAGTGATGCGATTGATAAAATCTACTACAAGGCTTTGACAGACGAAAATTTAACATTTAATCAAAGTGATTATTTTATAAAGCTTGATGCAGACAAGGATTCCCGTACGTTGAAAATTGCGGATACTGGTATTGGGATGACAGGAGAAGAGTTAGAAAAGAACCTTGGAACCATTGCTAAAAGTGGTTCATTAAGCTTCAAAACGGAAAATGAAATCAAAGATGGCCATGATATAATCGGTCAATTTGGTGTTGGTTTCTATGCGGCATTTATGGTTGCGGACACTGTAACTGTTGTAAGTAAAGCATTAGGTAGCGAACAAGCATTCAAATGGGAATCAACTGGTTCAGAAGGTTATACTATTGAACCCGCAGAAAAAGAAACGGTGGGTACAGAAATTACACTGAAGTTAAAAGAAAATACGAAAGACGACAATTATGATGAGTACTTAGAAGAATATCGATTAAAAGAAATTATTAAGAAATACTCTGATTTTATTCGCTATCCAATTAAAATGGAAGTTACAAAAAGTAAAAAAGAAGACGATAGTGATGAATATGTTGATTACAAGGAAGAAGAAACAATCAACAGCATGGTACCAATTTGGAAAAAAAATAAAAGTGAACTAACCGATGAAGATTATGAAAACTTCTATCGTGAAAAGCGATACGGCTTTGATACACCATTAAAGCATATTCACTTAAGTGTGGATGGAAATATTCGTTATAATGCTATTTTGTTTATTCCTGAAAATCGTCCATTTGATTACTACTCACAAGATTACGAAAAAGGTCTTGAACTGTATTCCAGCGGTGTACTGATCATGGAAAAATGTGCAGACTTAATTCCAGATCATTTTAGTTTTGTAAAAGGTCTAGTAGACTCAGAAGATTTATCATTAAATATTTCCAGAGAAATGCTTCAACACGATAGACAATTAAAGCTTATCGAGAAAAATATTAATAAGAAAATTAAGCAACAATTACTAAGTCTACAAAGAGATGATAGAGAAAAATATGAGCAGTTCTTTCAAGCGTTTGGTCGCCAATTGAAGTTCGGTGTTTATAATGAATTTGGTGCTAATAAAGACACCTTAAAGGATCTCTTGTTATTCTACTCTTCTAAAGAGAAGAAACTTGTAACATTAGCCGAGTATGTATCCAGAATGCCAGAGGATCAGAAGTATATTTACTATGCAACAGGTGAGTCTATTGATCGCATAGACAAGCTTCCTCAAACAGAGCTTGTAGCCGATAAAGGATATGAAATCCTTTATTTCACCGAAGAAATTGATGAATTTGCTATTCGTGTATTAATGAATTATGAGGAAAAAGAATTTAAATCTGTATCAAGTAATGACCTTGGAATTGATACCGAAGAAGAAAAGGTATCTGAACAAGAAACAGAAGAAAATAAAGAGCTTTTCGATTATATGAAGGAAAAACTAACAGGAAAAGTGAAAGAAATTCGCGTATCTAAACGTCTAAAATCACATCCTGTATGTCTAACTGCAGATGGTGAAATCTCCATTGAAATGGAAAAGGTCATTAACGCTATGCCTGATAATCAGCATGTGAAGGCAGATAAGGTACTAGAAATTAATCCAAATCATGAAGTATTCCAAACGTTGAAGGAATCCTTTGAAAATGACAAAGAAAAACTTGATCTTTATACAAATATTCTGTTCAACCAAGCACTACTAATTGAAGGATTGCCTGTTGAGGATCCAGTGGAATTTACAAATAATATGTGTAAAGTAATGGTTGCTCAATCTTAAGTAGAAGACCCAGTGTTGGAATCTGCATTCTAACACTGGGCTCTTTTATCTTATTGTAATGCTTTATCTAAAGTTTCTAGGTTCCTCTTCATCAAACTAAAATAGTCTTCATTATTATCCAAATCATCAGCTGTTAAAGTCGATAGATTATGCAAGTAAAGTGGCTCAGCATTAATTTCCTCCCGTATAACTTCTGCTACTTTTGGTGTGACGTTTTGTTCAAAGATAACATACTTGAAATTTTTATCTTTGGCTAGTTTTATTAGCTGTGCCAATTCACTTTGAGAAGGCTCCTGGCTTGACGATAATCCTGCAATAGGTATTTGTTTAATTCCATAGCTTTCTTCCCAATAACCATAGGCTGCGTGGGAAACAATCATTTCCGGGTTTTCTTTTGTTTCTACTAAATGGTGAAATTGTTCGTCTAGAGCCTCTAGGTCACTCTTTAAAGCTTCAAAGTTTTTCTCAAACTCTTCTTTTGCATCTGGCTTTAGATTTACAAGGGAATCTTTTATATTCTCAGCAAGCAATATAGCTCGGTGCGGGTCTAGCCAAATATGTGGGTCCTCATCTCCATTGTTATGTTCGTGTTCATTGCCTTCTTCATGTTCATGATCGTGTTCTTCTTCCCCGTGCCCATGCTCATGTTCATGATTGTGTGCTTCTTCCCCGTGCTCATGCTCATGTTCATGATCGTGTTCTTCTTCCCCGTGCTCATGCTCATGTTCGTGATTGTGTTCTTCTTCTCCGTGCTCATGTTCATGATTATGTTCATGAGTTAATGCTTCCACACCCTCTGATGCGATAACCATTAAAACATCCTCATTTTTAAGTGTATCATGGATATTTTCTGCATAGGATTCCATGCCAAGTCCGTTGTAGATAAATGCATCTGCCTTAGCTATATCCAGAACTTCTCTCGAGGTGGGCTCATATGTATGGCTATCAGCACCAGGAGGAATAAGGGTAGTTACATTTACGTGAGAACCACCAATTTTTTTTGTAAAGTCCTCTAATGGATAAATCGATGTATAAATTGATAAAGTATCTTCGTCTTCTGAGTCTGTAGAACTTACATTATTACCGCATGCGCTTAATAATAATAGCAAACCTAATAAACTAGTAATCAATAAATTTCCTTTCACAAATACACTCTCCCTTTTTTTAAGTCAAAAATGATTATATCGTAATGATTACGATTTGTAAATAGGAACCGTTACGATTTAGTTTATTATGGTATCATGTTCATCATTCCTCTTTTAGCTCATAAACTGTAAAAAGCACACATGGAGGGATCATCATTGACAGATACAAAAGAGCTTCATAAAGCGATTGCGGAAATTACGGAAATTGCAGAAGGTTTTGGGTTGGACTTTTACCCGATGCGTTATGAAATATGTCCTTCAGAAATCATTTATACATTTGGTGCATACGGAATGCCTACGCGCTTCTCCCATTGGAGCTTTGGAAAACAATTTCATCGAATGAAGCTACAATATGATTTAGGTTTAAGCCAAATTTATGAATTAGTAATTAATTCTGATCCTTGTTATGCGTTTTTGTTAAACACAAACAGCTTAATACAAAACAAACTTATTATTGCACACGTTCTAGCACACTGTGATTTCTTTAAAAACAATGTGCGCTTCTCCAATACAAGAAGAGATATGGTTGAAAGTATGACTGCAACTGCTGAAAGAATTGCCGAGTATGAAATAATACATGGAAAAGAAGAAGTAGAAACGTTTTTAGATGCAGTACTAGCCATCCAAGAGCATATTGACCCATCGATTGTTCGTCCTAAGCTACCAGCCTATGTTTGGGATGAAGAGGAGTCGCCGATGAAGAAAGCAAAATCTCCTTATGATGATTTATGGGGGTTGGACGATAAAACAGAAGATACAAAGCCAAGAGTAAAACGCCGAAAAAAGTTCCCCCCCAAACCAGAAAAAGACATTCTGCTATTTATTGAACAATTCAGTAGGGAGCTTGAAGACTGGCAGCGTGATATTCTAACCATGATGCGGGAGGAAATGTTGTACTTCTGGCCTCAGCTTGAAACGAAAATCATGAACGAAGGCTGGGCTTCGTACTGGCATCAACGAATCATGCGTGAATTGGATTTAACATCTAGTGAAACAGTTGAGTTTGCAAAGTTAAACTCAAGCGTTGTGCAGCCATCTAAACAACGGATTAACCCATATTATTTAGGATTAAAAATCTTTGAGGATATAGAAGAACGTTATAACAACCCAACAGAAGAAATGAAGGCAAGAGGAGTCAAACCTGGCTCAGGGAGAGAAAAGATGTTTGAAGTACGGGAAATTGAATCTGACATCTCTTTTATTCGCAACTACCTCACAAAGGATTTGGTTGAGCAAGAGGATATGTATTTATTTGAGAAACAAGGTGCATATTATCGGATTTCTGATAAAGATTATGAGAATATTCGAGACCAATTAGTTTCTATGCGTGTTAACGGAGGGTTTCCATATATTACGGTTGTAGATGGTGACTATATGCGTAATGGAGAATTGTATTTAGTGCATGGGTATGAAGGGACAGAGCTTGATCTACACTATTTGGAAAATGTGCTGCCTTATCTTTATCAGTTGTGGGGTCGGAAGGTGTACATGGAGACTTATGTAGATGATAAGTTGTCAGTGTATTCGTATGATGGGGATCGGGTGTTTCGGAGATAAAGATAAAAGGGCTTACTACTTGTAAGCTCTTTTTACGTTTATTTAATCCTATGCAATATTCAAGTATTATCTATTGTATATATAAGCATATCATTATATACTAATGGGCGAATACATTAGGTGGTGAAAAGTTATGCTAAAAACAACCATTGAACTGGAAAAAGCTGCAACCATTTTAAAGTTATTGGGAGATAAAACTCGCTTGGCCATGATGAAAATACTGGATAAGCATGATTGTTGTGTATGTGAATTTGTAGCGATTTTCAAAACAAGTCAACCATCTATAAGTCAGCATCTTCGTAAATTAAGAGACTTAGGATTGGTGAAAGAAGAACGTAGAGGACAGTGGATATTTTACTCAATTAATAAATCGAATGAGTATTATCCATTTATTCAACAGATTCTCGAACAGTTGCCTAGTCAAGATGATAAATTAAAAGATTTAGAAGAACAAGGAACAAGAATTTCTTGTTGTTAACTTAAGGGGGAACAACTTTGTCAGCAACGGTTATACTAGCAATACTTATCTTTTTGGCAACGCTTATATTAGTCATTTGGCAGCCAAAAGGATTAAATATTGGGTGGTCCGCCTGTGGCGGAGCGATCCTGGCACTATTAGTGGGAGTCGTTGATTTTCAAGATGTTATGGAAGTAACAGGAATTGTTTGGAATGCGACATTGGCATTTGTTGCCATTATACTTATTTCGTTGATATTAGATGAGATTGGCTTTTTCGAGTGGGCATCCCTACATATGGCAAGGGCTGCTAAAGGTAACGGAATTAGAATGTTTGTTTATGTCAGTATCCTCGGTGCCATTGTAGCGGCGTTTTTCGCTAATGATGGAGCTGCACTAATACTTACTCCGATTGTTTTGGCGATGGTTCGTAACTTGAACTTTAAAGAAAAAATGGTATTTCCATTTATAATGGCCAGTGGTTTTATCGCGGATACAACTTCCTTACCACTTGTGGTTAGTAACTTAGTAAACATCGTCTCTGCAGACTTCTTTAATATTGGATTTGTAGAATACGCGATGAGAATGTTTATACCAAATATCTTTTCATTGGTTGCAACCATTACGGTTCTATTAATTTACTTTAGAAAAAGTATCCCAAGGAATTATGATATATCACAACTAAAGCAACCATCAGAGGCAATACGAGATAAAAAAATGTTCAACATGTCTTGGTATGTACTTGCAGTCTTATTAATTGGTTACTTTATTAGTGAGTTTATTAATCTCCCAGTATCTATTGTTGCTGGGGTTATAGCGATTTTCTTCCTACTAGTTGCTAGAAGAAGTGAAGTAGTTAATACAATGGCAGTTATTAAGGGAGCTCCATGGAATATTGTGTTCTTCTCGATTGGAATGTATGTGGTTGTATTTGGCTTGCGAAATGCAGGGTTAACAGACCTGTTAGCAGAAGTAATTCAGCTTGCTGCAGAACAAGGATTATTTATTACAACGATTTCAATGGGATTCATTGCGGCAATCCTATCTTCCATTATGAACAACATGCCGACTGTTATGATCGATGCGATTGCAATTGCCGAAACAGATACAACAGGAGTTATTCGAGAAGCATTAGTGTACGCAAACGTTATTGGTTCCGACTTGGGTCCGAAAATTACTCCAATCGGCTCATTAGCAACGCTATTATGGCTTCATGTTTTATCGAATAAAGGTGTAAAAATCTCTTGGGGAACGTATTTCAAAACAGGTATCGTACTAACCATTCCAATCCTGTTTATCACCTTATTAGGTCTATATTTAACACTAACTATATTTTAATAAAGGAGAATCATCATGGCTAAAAAGACAATCTATTTCTTATGTACGGGTAATTCTTGTAGAAGCCAAATGGCAGAAGGATGGGCTAAAAAACTTCTAGGAGACGAGTGGGAAGTAAGAAGTGCTGGAATCGAAGCACATGGTTTAAACCCAAGTGCGGTGAAAGCAATGACGGAAGTGGGGATAGATATCTCTGACCAAGAATCTGAAATGATTGATAGTGAATACTTAAATAATACAACAATGGCTGTTACACTGTGTGGTGATGCTGCTGACCGTTGTCCAATGACACCACCACATGTGAGAAGAGAACATTGGGGATTTGATGATCCTGCGAAAGCTGAAGGAACAGATGAGGAGAAGTGGCAAGTATTTAGTCGTGTTCGTGATGAGATTGGGGAGCGTATTAAGCGATTTGCGGAAACGGGAGAATAGTTAATTCTTATATTGAAAAAATACACCTATGGTAATATGTCATAGGTGTATTTATATTTTATAAAATAACATCCTAATTTCTTATTGTTGAAATTCCTCAATCCATTCCATATCAATCGGTCCATTTAACACCTTATAATACTCACCACTATTTTTATAGTGTAGGTGATTCTCATAAATGGAAGCTGAAATAGGTTTTCCGTTTGAATAGATAGTGATACGAAAGCCCTTTTCGTTTGAAACATCACCATCCCACTCACGATCCTTCATCTTCTTAACTCGATATTGACTTAAAAAATCCTTTAAGGCTTCTGCATGCTCCATTTTATCCGTTTTTACATCATCATTAATGATGATGTAATCAACATTTGCTGTGTTAAAACCAATGACATCTTCCAACCCTTTTTCCCTATAATCATTGAAAATCATAAACGTGAATAAAAGTATAGGAACAATAATAATCACAGTAATAAATATTTTAAAGTATTTGCCATTTCCTAGTCCCTTCTTTATGGCGTATATAGCAAGTTTCTCCGATAAAAATGCAGATACTGGAATAACAGCTATAAAGAACAGTAACACATAAATTATGTCAACTATATAATGAGGATGCCAGGGCACGAAATGTGCAAAGTTCCTATAAAGTAGGTAGTAAAGATAAGAATTTACCAATAATAGGAGGATGAAAAATATCATATATAATCCTTTGCTCTTTCCACTATGTTGCATGACGGAGTCCAGCATTTGCTTTTTCTTCTCAGGAGTAAGATTAGTTTGTGGCATTGTTTCTAGCATCTTTTCCAGTTTGTCTTTACTCATGGAAGTTACCTCCTAATCTTGTTTTTAATGCCTTTTTCGAGCGATGATAGGTTGAGCGAACTTTATTTTCACTCCACCCCAAAATCTCAGCAGTCTCTGTGACGGAAAATTGACTTATTCCTCTTAATAAGAGCACTTCCTTGTATCCAGACTTTAAAGAGAGAATAGCATGATAGAGTTCTTTGTTTTCCTCATTAAGATGAAGTAATAGCTCTGGTGTTACGTCGTTTCTTGGTTCATGGTGTGAGGAAAAAGGAATAAGGGATTTCCACTTTTTTCGGTTTCTTCTACGGATTTCATCTATGGCTAAGTTTTTGGCGATGCTATATAGCCATGTTTTTGGACTAGCATTTTCCTGGAAGCTAGATAATCCGTTCATTGCCCGGATAAACACTTCTTGTACTAAATCATCAACATCGGCTTCCCCAAGTCGGTAGATGAGGAAGTTATAGATTTCATCACTGTATTGGTAAAACCAATCGGTGATTATTTTTTCTCGGTCCATAACTAAACGACCCCTCTGTTATTCTATCAATCTATCTATTTAGACGACATACCCTATATAGTTATCGCACATAAAATGTTTAAACTTTACTTGCCATCAGATTTTTATTTCTTAAATATAAATAACCACCAAGAGCGGTAATGCAAATTACACTACCAATCAATACATACAGAAATCGGATTGCTATAAAAGGAACGGTAACCATTGCAAACAAGATACCAAGCGGCATCATGGTTCGCATAATTAATAACCGTACCGATGTAACTTTTCCCATTAAATGGTTAGGGATGACTTGCTGTATCAGTGTGATGTTATAAATGTTGAATATGGCGATAACGATACCTGCAATGATCTCTGTACCAACAGCAAGTACGTACCATGGTGTGATACCTAAAGAGAGATAGGTACAACCACCAATGAAAAGGGCAGTGAAAAGAATTCCCACTCCATCTAAGTTACTTAGTCGATTCTGGATGAAGGCACCGATTAAATAACCAATTGGAAAACCAGCCATAAATATTCCATAGGAGAAGACAGACTGATCCAGGGTAGCCGTAATAAAAGGAAGCGTGGTGACGACTGTCACCCCAACTCCAAATTGTACAAAACCAAAAAACACCCCAAGCCAAACTAGTAATCTATGGTTAAAATAGGTGTGAAGACCTTCACGAAATTCATGAATCCAGGGTTTTCTGATTGTTATTCGTTGATAGTCCTCATTCACCGTTAGTAACATGACGGAACTTAATAGAAAGGCAACCGTAATAATTAGAAGAACCCATTCCACCGCTAAATAATCTACAAATACCCCAGAAATTACTGGTCCCATAATGACCATTACTTGGCGGGTGCTATCTAGAGATGCATTTGCTTTAGAAAGGTACTCTCTTTCTATAACAGTACGTAAGATAGCCTGGTTTGCAGGAGCAAATATCGGCATAATCACACCAACAATGACCTGTACCAGAAAGATGAAGGCAATTGTGAAGGTATCTAAATATATTGATATCAACAAAATTGAGGCTAAGATCATACGTACAAATTGACAGTTAATCATGATCCATTTACGACTCCAGCGGTCGACATAGGGTCCTATGAAGAGCTGCATCAAGAACGATGGTATGTAATAAACCAGCCAGACAGATCCTAGTGCTGTAGCCGAACCGGTAAGTTGATAGATTAAGATGGAATTACAGGCAGTAAACAAAGCCCCTCCTAGCTCAGAAGTGGCATTGCCTAGCCAAATGGATCGAAAGCTAGAGCGATTATTCACCATATATTCTCCTTACTTATTTAGATAGAGATTTAGTTCCTCTGCTAGAAATTCCATTGTCTTTTTCTTAAGAGAGTACTTTGAATCTACTATTTCCACTAACTTGGCAGAACGAAGAATCTTAAGATGATGGTGGACGGTAGATTTTCCGAGATCTAGATGATCGGTAATTTCTTGTAGTGTACGTCCTTCTTCAAACAGCAATTTAACAATTCTCATTCGAGCCTCATCTCCTAAAGCCTTATACTTTAGAACCATAAAGTGGTCAGGCATATATCTATCATCTGGGGAGATACTTTCATTTGAAATCGGATAGTAGAACACTTTTGTACCCTCTATATCAGCTTCAATATTCCATGGCCGGTAAACATATTGGGGAATTAGTAACACATGATTCACACTTGGTTCAGGCATGTAGCTTATCCCGCCAGTTGCCCATTCAACCAGTGCTTCGGGCTCCATGCTGTTTAGCATATCCTTTTTCATTTCATAATCCGTTTGTAACATGGTTTGAAGTTCATCAGAATCCTTCCTAATCACTGCTTTATACCATCCCACCATAACCGTTATGAGGTGTTCTTTCAGATAAGTAGAATCTACCATACAGATATAATCTATATACTGAGGGAAAAATGGATTGTCTTTTGTTAGCCTTTTCATTTCGGAAGTAGCGGAATCATTCCCTAAAGCTACTTTATTTCGCAAATCCTGAAACTCATATCCAATGAATGGAAGACAGAAAAAATTCAGGTTATCCTCAGGAAGCTCTTGAATATAACATGCAAACTCCTTTAAATCTTTAAATCTTTTCATGTGGAGCAACTGAAGTAGTGCTTTCCACGTGTTATTCTTTTCTACATAATCCAATTCGTGTAATAGATCTGCGGGTAAATTGCTTTTAATACTACTCCAATAATCTAGTGGTTTTTCTAGTGTGTTCATAATGGGTGTATTTGTAATGGCGGCTATCCCTAAGGCGCATTCCCATAAGAGAGAGTATTCTAATTTGATTTGATAAGTTGTTCTTTTCCTACTAGTAAAATGCAATACATCCACAAGTATCACCTCGTTATTATCTTGTCTAATATTCTATATTATTAGAATTTATAATTCAACTTTTTTAGAATTAAAAAGCACCTAAAATAAATTCATTATTTTAGGTGCTCCACTATGGAGATATTCTTTTGTTTGAAATACTCTAGTTCTTAAACTTTACAGTAGTTTCTAGTTCCTTAACATAATTCAAAGGACGTAACTTCGCTGTGCTGATATAGAGCTCACTTATAGTATCTGTGGTTGAAAAAGTAAGCTGGAACGTATTTTTACGTAGTTGTTTTGGTGGATAATTACCTGAGTGTAGTTTCCCTTCTTTATTTTCAACCCAAATAGTAGCTGCCTGTTGAAAATCTTGTTCTCCGTTTATTTCGTAAGTAACGATGAGAAGGTCTTTTTCTGCTTTAACATCTAAAACGGTTAGTGTACCGGCATCACCTTGGGAAAGTGTGAATGGCTCTCCTTCCCATTTCTTTCGTGCATTTTCGGGTTTATAAGTGTGCAGGTCAACCTGATACGGTTGAATGAGTAACGACTCTGGTATTGGATCTAAAGGTTCAAAAAAATAGCTAGTATTGACCTTAATCTTCCCGTTCTTTAAAGGCTCAGATGAGCTTCCACCCCTTATAGGTTGAAGTATACGCCCCTTTTCATCCGTTACTTTTAAGTTTAAATCTATATGAAAATGTTTTTGTTCTTCCTGAATTATATTTTGTACTTGTATTTCGGTTCCGGTCGGGTAAAAGTTAATTTCATCATATGTAATAACCTTATCGCCCTTCTTTTTGGTTTCATGGATAGCGAAGGATTTGGTTACACCTTTTAGTGTTATAGGGATTTCAATCTTTGCGGAATCCTTCTCGGGTGACGTCATGCCTAACATAAAGGAATCAGGGATATTGTCGTAAAAATCAATGGTCATTGTCCCTGCATAGTCCCCACTTTTTAATACTTCACCACCAGCACTCATACGATGAATAGTAAGAGGTGCTCCATTTTTCGTGAATATAATCTCGTCTAAGAATCTATTTGTTAATGTAGCCTCTTTTTTGTTGTGAGACGTAATGATATAGGCTATGTGAATACTGGATCCATCATAGAGACTTTCGGTTATCAGTATCGTTTGGTCATTTATTGTTAAGGTTTCATTTACAGATGTTGTTAGACCTTTTTTACTAGCATGTTGTTCACCAACATCACCAACCAATTCAAAAATGGACTCATTATGTTGACTCGTCTTATTGGCTTGTACGATGTTCAAGTAACCAGTAGACATTATAGATAACATCATTATTGGAGCAGCGAATAGAAGTTTGTTACGATATTTTTTCATAAAAGGGTCTCCTTCCAATCTACATACTAGCTTTTCCAATAATAGGTAAAATATGTCGTGTGGTAGGGAGATAGCCTTTCCTAAGGTTTTGTTTATAAACAAAGGAGCTTGGAAATATCCAAGCTCCTGCGAATTCATCTGACAGTTTGTCTAAATAATCGTAGCAGTTCCCGCTCGCGTTCTGCCCTCATTCCGGCCTTCCTATCTTCTTCACCAGACCGGAGATTCTCCCATTCCAAGGTTGCTTGAATTGTTTCTGAAATAGGGCGGAATGTTAATCCATTTGTAATACCCTTTCTATTGGAAAATGCCATAAATCCCTTCCAAGGCTTGCCTCCCTCTTCTAATGGGAATTCTTCCGGTATCCATAATGGCATTTCACCCCATGGACCAACTTTGTTTTCCATTAAAAATTTTTCTGGAACCCAAGTATATGTAGCTTCACTATTTGAAACCTTTCTGCACTCTTCTAGAAAACTCTTCATGGACAATTCATAATCTGGTCCAATGGCATTAAACGTTCCAGATACGTTCTTCTCAACTAATTCGATTGTCCACTTCGCTAAATCACGAACATCGATAAATTGAATGGAACGTTCTGGCCTACCTGGTGCTAGCACTTCGCCACCTTCAGCAACACGTTTTATCCAATAGGAAAATCTATCTGTATAGTCGTAGGGTCCGACTATTAGGCCTGGACGAATGTTCAATACTTTACCTGGAAATGACTTTTCAATTGTTTTTTCGCTCATAGCTTTCAGGTGTCCATAATATTCTCCGTATAGAGGACCATCTGCAGTTTTAGTAATTTCAGCTAGTTTTTCTTGGGATAAGCTTAATACCACATCATTCTCGTCTGTCCCCGGGTCATAATGGTTTTTATAAACGGAACAGCTAGAAATAAATGTGTAATGAGACGCATCTTGAAGAACTCTACTAGAATTTTCTACTGTATGAGGAATAAAACCTGATGTGTCAATCACCGCATCCCATTTCCTCCCCTTCAATACATCTAGGTCTCTAAAGCGATCACCTGTTAACTGTTCTAAATCAGGAAAAACATCTTGATTATTTCCGCGATTAAAAAGTGTTACCTGATGTCCCTTTTCCAGTGCATAACTCACAATAAATCTACCTAAAAACCGTGTTCCTCCTAAGACAAGAATATCCATGAACTCCCTCTTCTCTAATAGTTATTTGTAAAATATATGATACTAATTTTCTAGTTATCAATTAATTCGTTACCGTTAAGATGAAATCCTCTGTTCTAAGCATCAAATAAATTTGATTTAGGGATTGAACATCAAAATAAATTGATATATACTGTAAATATCAAAAATATTTGATGTAAGAGAGGAGGGATGGAAATGGCAACAAATCTACAGGAATTACAAGCTACTTTCCAGCAATACGAAAAAATATTTAAGGCATTGGCTGATGAGAAGAGACTCAAACTCCTTAATTTGTTAGCAGATTCCAAAGAAGAATCAATATGTGTTTGTGACCTTGAAGAAGTAATGGTCATGGCGCAATCAAAGCTTTCCTATCATTTGAAAATTCTTATGCAGGCAGGTCTAATCCAACGAGAAAAGAGGGGGACTTTACATTATTACTCCATAAACAATGAGGTCATGAACCATATACTTTCGGAAGAGTTATGTTGTTTGTTCCGAAGATCAGATAACGGTGATAAAACAAATGTAACTTGTGGTTGCTAAATTCAAGGGGGATGAAATCATGAACCATTTACCTACTGTGATTATCGGGGCAGGGCCGATTGGGCTAGCTGCAGCAGCGCATCTTTATGAACGAAATGAGGACTTCTTAGTAGTAGAAAAAGGAGGGAGAGTAGGAAGTAACCTTTTAGAATGGGGGCATATACAATTATTTTCACCATGGGAATATAACATCAATTCGGCTGCAAAAAAACTACTACATACTACGGATTGGAGAGAGCCTGCAGCAGATGAACTTCCTACTGGGAAGGAAATCGTGGAGGAATACCTTGAACCATTATCATCACTTCCCCAGTTTTCAGGGAAAATTCTTCTCCTTACAGAGGTAATTGCGATTACAAGAATAAACAAAGATAAAATGAAATCTTCTTTCCGTGAAGAAAGTCCGTTTGTTATTTATGCTAAAACAAATGGCAAAACAAAGAAGCTAGAGGCGAAAGCAATTATTGATGCTAGTGGAACATGGAATAATCCGAATCCTCCGTTTGCTGATGGTGTATGGCGAGATGAGGATTTAAAAAAACGCGTCATTACAACCATTCCTAACATTAAAGCGGAAGAAGAGAAATATAAAAATAAGCATATTGCAGTTATTGGAAGTGGGCATTCAGCGTTAAATACGCTAATTGACTTATCTCATGTAAAGGAACAATATCCAAAAACAAAAATTTCATGGGTAGTACGGAAAGAACGGGCGCAGGAAGCATTTGGTGGAGAAGAAAGTGACACCTTAGCAGCGAGAGGAGCACTTGGAACAAAAACGCACAACATCGTAGACAATGGTGTAGTACATCTATTTTCAAACTTTTACGTGGAAGCTATTGAGCAAGGTGATGAAGGGTATAACATTCTATCTACAGAAGGTATTGAAGTACATGGTGTAGATGAAATTATTGTTAATACTGGGGCGAGACCAAATTTCTCTTTCTTAACGGAACTACGTTTAGAAGTGGATTCGGCCGTTGAAAGTACGCCAAAACTTGCTCCTTTAATAGACCCTAACCTTCATAGTTGTGGAACGGTTAGACCTCATGGAGAGGAAGAATTGCGTCATCCGGAACATAACTTTTATATTGCTGGTGTGAAAAGTTATGGACGTGCACCTACCTTCCTTATGACAACTGGTTATGAACAAGTTCGTTCCATTGTTGCGTATATTTCTGGTGACCTAGAAGCAGCCAAAAAAGTTGAGTTAGAACTGCCAGAAACAGGAGTGTGTAAAGTAAATTTAGCACCGAAAAATCAATTACAAATAGTTAGTGTTCATGGATTTGGAGATGGAAGCTGTGGCTGTTAATCCTTCTTTGAATATGTCTTTGAATGATAACCATATATTGATTCGTCCAATGAGAAATGAAGATGGAGATGCGGTACTGCAAATTTATGAAAAAGGTATCCGAACTAAAAATGCTACTTTCGAAACACAAACCCCGAGCTGGGAAGCTTGGAATGCAAATCATATATCACATAGCCGATTCGTTGCTACTGAAAATGGAGCTATAGTTGGATGGAGTGCTCTAACACCATATTCAAGCCGCTCGGTTTATCGAGGTGTACTTGAACTAAGTATTTATATTGATCCGGATCATGCTGGAAAAGGCATTGGTTCTAAGTTAATGAACATTATCATGGAATCCGCTAAAGATAGTGGTTGTTGGATGCTACAATCTAGTATTTTTCCTGAAAACCTAGCAAGCATTACATTGCATAAGAAGTTTGGCTTTCGTGAGGTTGGGTTTCGCGAAAAAATTGCACAGTTAGATGAAATATGGAGAGATGTTATTCTCCTTGAGAAGAGATTCTAATTTCCGGAGCGGTTTATACGCAAATCGTATTAGAGATTGCCACCCAGTAAAAAAAGATAATGAAAGCAGGAATTTCTTTTTAGAGAAAATAAAATCCTCACTAGTGCTATTGATAGCACTAGTGAGGATTCTTTTTATTTGCTACCATACTTGGTCTAACTTATCCGCATAATACCGAATTGCCTTCTCGTAGTTCAAAATGTCTTTATCTGAAGTGGTTTCTATTAAGCAATTCAACAATAACTCCATTGCCTTGTCATGTTTCTTTAAGTTATACATAGTCATCGCATAAAAGACTTGAAATGCGCGATTTCTAGGGAATGCTTCTATTCCTTTTTCAAACGTTCTTTTTGAATTTTCGTAGTCTCCAAGTGTACGGTATGTACTACCTAACCCGAGTAAGGCTCCTTCTAATTCTGCACCAGATAAACCTAATTCAATAGCCTTTTCATAAAAGGGTACAGCTTTTGCTTCCTCACCCAATACATCAAAACTCCATGCACACTGATAATTTATCTCTGGATTATTTGGGTGTCTTTCCACAAGTTCTACCATTAGTACATTGGATTCGGTTAACTTTTTCTGTTTTCTTAGTGAAATTGCTTGATCTAATTTATTCATCATTTTCTACTACCTTCATTATTTAGTCGGACTTATTGTTAGAGCCAAAAGTTCCATAATAAGTTTTAAACAATCACCGTTCCGTTAATTCTCCATTTCAATATATTCCCTAACTAATTTCCATTCCCCATTTTCAATTTCCCAGATATACATGCATTTAGCCCTGTGTAGCTGCCCTTGGATCGTGCTAGTCTCCGTACCAAAGATTAAATAATTCTTTCCACCCTTTCGTGTTGTTGTGGAGATAATTTCGAATTCTTTATGTGTTGATTCGTCGTATTGTTCTAAGACTGAAATAATATCATAGTTGTAGTCATATTCTTCCGGTTTTTCAATACCAGAAAAAGCCCAGTATCCAGTAAAACTTCTTGACATAAAGCTTCTAACTCCATCATCTTGCTTCAATCTAAAACCATTATTCCAGCTATTGTAATATTCTCCTATAACTTCTTCCAAACTTCTCATACAATTCTTCCCCCTAAAATACTTTATAAAAATTATATCATAAATATTTTGAATATTATTATTAAGTGGGTGTTAGTTATTTTAGAAATAGTAAGAGGTGTAGACATTTGAGGAAGTTGTGGGTATAATGTGACTAAAATCAGCATAAAATGAACCGAGGATGCTACCGTACATCCCCGGCCCCGCATGGTTAGAAGTTCAGGTGTGGAATCCCCTCTGAACACCTTACAATTGAAAAATGAACAGAAGAACCCTCACCCTATAGTGATTTAGCCGTCACGGGTGGGGGTTCACTTTTTGTTAATCTTATCGTCAATTAACCGCCTTACGAACTCCAGCAAAGATATCAAAAATGAACCCGCTGCAACTAGTAACATCAAAATTGATATTACTAAATTCTCCAAAGGCACCCCTCCTTTCACCAATAAATTGGATCCAGAGGGGAGTGAAAATCCCACCCTAACGACTTACCATGCCTATTTCTATTGTAGCCTAAAACAACCTTTAGGTAATCGTTCATTAGTCATAAGTGGCAAAATGGTAAAATAAACCTACTTGTTGATTTTGGAGTGAAGTGAATCTATTTTTTCTTCCAATCTATCCAGTTTGTTTTTACGTTTTTTAGAGGAAAGTATTAAGGATATAACTAAAACAACCATTAATAAGATAAAAAGGAAAAAGAATAATTGTACTAACATGTCCCCAACATGGAATCCACTGATAGACACTAAAATAAGTTTCAAATTATTTCCCCCTATTTAGCTTTTAAAGTAATTGTAACATTCTATACACCAGGTTTCGAATAATTTTCCAGAATTTTCTTTAGTTCTACTGTTGAATCTAATTCAAGTCTTCCCAAACTAGCTGTCTCATGATCCAAAATTATAGCACCGGCTTCTGTAAACCAAATGGAATACTCGTAAAGTCTCTCGGGCATATCTTTATCGGTTAAAATAAATAGAGTTAACTTTACAGGTTCCATCTCTTCCGGCTTTCCCTCTTCCAGATTCCATTGTATTTTTTTCCAGATTGATGTACAAAGATTGATTGTATCTTCCTCAATAATCATCTTATTTTCGCCTGTAGTAAATTCTATGTCAATTCTTGTGGTCGAATCCAAATCCATTTCTGTGTTGCTACAACCATAAAGGCTTACCAAGATTATTAACAAAAATACTAGCCAATGGCTTCTCATTATTTGGCCCTCGATTCAATATAAATTAACTTCTCGCCATACTCTGTTAAAATCAATTCAAAATCCCATTCAGGTTTTACATTATGCATGGCAACCACCTTGTTTCTTTGTTTTTTAATGTTAGACATACGGAATTGGATTTTGGTTGCAACAAAATAACTTTTCCTTCATTGTAACTATTTGTTAGAATATTAGAAACAAGTATTTGGGGGTAACGGAGTGAAAACACTAGAAATGCTTCAAATCAATAAAGATGGATGGGAAAAGTCCGCCGAACGCTTTTTTGGAAGAACTGCCCTTCCTGAATTTGGACCACTTGCGCCAACTGAAGATGACCTAAACCTTTTTGGTAAAATACAGGGTAAAAAAGTACTTGATATTGGTTGTGGAAGCGGCCATTCACTACAGTACATGGGAAATAAAGGGGCAGAAGAACTTTGGGGAATAGATCTTACAACAAAACAAATTGAGACTGCAACTGAATTGCTTAGGGAGCAACAAGTAAAGGTGAATTTGTTCGAATCTCCAATGGAAGAAAACCCTGGCCTACCAACAAATTACTTTGATATTGCCTATTCCATTTATGCGCTTGGTTGGACAGTGGATTTAGAGAGAACACTGGCTAACATTCATAGCTACTTAAAACCAGGTGGAATCTTTATCTTCAGTTGGGAGCACCCTATGCATGACCGTATGAAGCGTGAGGATTCCAAGTTTGTTTTGGAAAAATCCTATCTAATCGAAGGACCAGAATTTAATGAAGCATGGAATCGTTCCGTTATTATCTATCACCGGAAATTAACTACTTATATCAATACACTAATTGGAGTAGGATTTGAGATTGAAAAAGTTATAGATGACGTAGCTTTGCCAGATGTTGTTCCAGAGGATAACCATCTAAGATGGTATTCTGTTGAAAAGGCGAAGCTACTTCCAACAACCTTTATCATAAAAGCAAAAAAGAAAAAGTAAGTATTGGTCATACCAATAACACTGGTAGTACTACTATTTGACTTTATTTTAAACAATATTGCACGCAAAGCATTTTCGCTACTTATCTGTGACATTATTCACAGGTGAAAATTTCCTCCCTATATAAAATTAATAAAAATTTCCTTTTTGGGAGGAAATTAAATTGGATTACATAAAACCTAATGAAGTCATTCAATCAATTGCAATTGCTGCAGAGAAGAAAGCTAACTTACCCGTACTACATATTCTGTGGTTATGGAATCAAATACCAGTTACTGTTGGTAATTTAATCAGTGGTATTATCTTTACTGCTATTTGCCTACATGTAATAACAAAGGAAAAATCCAATCCAATATAAAAGCAATTATAATTAATCCCACAAAGAGATTTGTGGGATAAACTGTAAAGTACTATATTTTTTATAAGAATGCTCACAATTAGGACGTTTCAAATAATACTGAAAACAACTAGAATCATAGACTAGGTCATAGGAATACTATACTAAATCGAGATGAAAAGCCCTCAATTAGAGGGCTTTTCGCTATTCATTTATAAGCTTAATGTTAACCGATTCATCAACTCGGACAAGGTACAATAAATTCTCCATGGTAACATCGATATATTCCGAGGATTCGGCAAAACTTTTTAAATAAGTTTGGGAGAAGATTCCTTCAGCTATGCTTCCTCCGAGAACTTTTCCAATATCCCCGTTATTATTCCTAGCGGTTATTAAATTTGGGAAATCTGCACTCTCTTCACCAAGGTATTCGTTTATGGAATAGCTTGCTAATTCAATCGGTTGATTTTCTTTTTTAGCCTCATAAACAATAGTGAATTGCAGTCCATCTTCTGTATATGATGCTCTATCTAAAAAGATAGTGGTGTCTTTAATTTCAGTAATCTTTTGGCGCATATCCTTTCTAGGCAGGGTGGCTGAATCGTTAAGTTCTGAAATATCAATGGAAAACTGATAGGAGTCGTTTCCATATAAGTGTATATTATTGATGGTAATCGTAATATCATCAGGAACTTGATTAAAAGCTTCTGATTCCATAATAATTGTATTACTATCTGGGTCTTCATTATAAAAGTAAAGTGAGATTAATGGATTATCCCCACCGATATCAATTGTTCCATCTCCATTTAATATGTTAATATCGTCTTCTAGCTCAACGGTTCCATACATCCGATTTTTAGTAGTGCCCATCTCAAATGTATGAAGATTAATTGTTCCCCCGGGGAATGGGATTGTCTCGTCAATAGGTGTAGAAATTTTACTTTCATTACCTTGATCATAGTTAATCGGGATTTGAACTTCGTCTAATTCATAATAATCCTCGTTAGGTAAAGCTGCTGTAAGTTTTACTGCTACTAACTCTTCTAATTTACTTATTGGTTCTAAATCGTCATTTAATAATGGTGGTAATGCTACATGGTCATATATTCGATTGTTAAATGTTACCGCATGGATATCATACGTATCGAAATTTAACTCTTGGTACTGAGCGTCTGGATCCTCTAGGATTTGAATGTTAGAAATGGTTGGTATTCCATCTTGAAAAGTTGTTCTTCTTCCAGGTAGCTCAATGCTATAGTACATGTGAATATCTTCAGATGTATACCAGATTCTGTCAATATGAATCTTGTAGCCATCTTTAATTGGAATGGTCTTATTGATATTCGTGACTAATCCAAGCTCACTTGCTCTAGCTAGTCCAGGCGTCAAATCCTCATAATACTTTTCTATTTCAGCTAATGAATACATCTCCTCTAATTCAATTTCTAACTCATGAGAAGATTTATCACCAGGTGTAAGCAATAAGGAACCATCTTTTATCAAGGAAATTCCGATTGCTAGAAAGCCTAACAGTAATGCTGCTGTTAATAGTTGTGGTATGAGATGTCTTTTGCGACTTGTTTTATTAACTCGATTAAAGAACTTTTTCTTATCTTCCTCAGAGTATAAAGAATTCTTTCCGAAATAGGCTTCAAAGTCTTTTTTTGAAAGATTACTCATTGAGAAAATCCTCCTTTAACAAATCTTTCAGCTTTTCCTTGGCCCGCATAATTCTGGTCTTAATCGTCGATGGATTTACTTTCAATAAATCGCTAATTTCTTGAATACTAAACTCTTTATAGTACTGCAAAACAAGTACTTCGCGATATTTAATTGGAAGTTTAAGAATAGCTTCTATTACCGATCGTTTCTGTTCGTCGAGAAGATACCTAGTTTCGGGAGTTGAATCAGAAACTACTCCTGTTATCTCTTCCTTCCATATGAAAATCCGATGAAAGGGAGAACGTAAATAATCCTTGCATTTATTTGCTGTAACCTGATATAACCAGTTTTTGAAGGACGCACGACCTTGATAGGTATCTATCTTTTGATAAACTGTAAAAAGGACATCTTGAAAGATATCATCGGTTTGAGCTTTATTTTTAACATAGGTATATATAAAACGTTTTAAACTTTCCCCATACTCATCCATAATCCACTCCATTGCTTCGTCGCGACTTAGGGTGTGGATATAGATGGGATAATCCATATTCCCGTTCAAGGCTTTCACCTCTCTTTAGCTTTACAATCGATTGTACTAATAAAGACGATTGTACACAAAAAAAGTCCCGAAACTTTTTAAGAAATAAAAAAACAGCCAGAATGAACTGGCTGCTCCTTTCAGTTTTTAATCTTTGTTATTAGTTTTACTAAAGTTTCCTGGCTAAGAAAAGGTGCAAGATTCGCTAAAGCATTTGGGCTTAATTCATTTAAATCAGCTTCTTCTATTAATCTTTCAAGTTCGTTGTGTCCAATAAATGGTGCAATGGTAACTAAGGTGTGGTTATCTATTTCAACTGACTTAGCAATTTCTTGAAGTACATTTTTACTGACGAAAGGTGCTAGTGCAGATAATTGATGACTTTCTGCCTTTTGATCATTGATACGTAATACGAGTTGGTCGGTCGTTTCTTGATCAAGAAACGGAGCGACAGCAACGATTTTATTAAAGGAAATTTCCTCATCCATTGCCTTTTCTACAAGGGATTTCAAAACATCAATTGATACAAAAGGTGCGAGCCCCATGATAAATTCAAATCGGATATCTTTTAAAGGAATCTCTTTAATAAGTTCATCCATATCTCCACCAATAAAAGGGCCGAGATGTGCGATATCTCCGATGCTTAGTGAATCTCTTTTTTCCATTAAAAGCTTTGTTAATAGCTCACTTCTTAAAAATGGGGCTAGATGGACAATGTCCTTAATAGAATAGGAATCATCGTCACTTATCTTATTAAAAAGTTCTTCAAGTGAATCCTCACTCAAGAATGGAGCCAATTGAACGATATGTTTAATGGTAAATTTTTTATCGTCCAGATTTTTCGTTACATGATCTAATGAACTTGTCTTTAGCACTGGAGCGATTGATATAAGGTCATCTACCTCTGTTTCCCCTGTGTTCAATAATTCTGCAGCTTTATTGGTATCTTTTTTAGCAATGTTATAAACAATTGATCCAACATTTTTAAATGACTTATCACCTTTTTTACCACCATTTAAAATGTCGTCAACAGATATATTAAATTCATCTGCTAGTAACACTAATGTACCAACATCCGGTACAGAATCTCCTTTTTCCCATTTAGATACAGCCTGGTGGCTAACATTTAGTCTGTCCGCTAATTCTACTTGGGTTAAGTCTTTCTCTTTTCTTAGTTTAGAAATATACGATCCGATTAATTGGCTATTTAACATTAAATGAACCTCCGTAATAGTTTAAACAGTGCGCTCTGTTAATTAGAGAATAGCACAGGAGGGTTCATTCGCCTATCAACTATTAGTTGAATGATAGTATATATGGGATTCAACTGACGGTAGAGTTTATAAAAAAATAAACGCCATGAATAAGTTCACGGCGTCTAGGCTTTTGTAATTACTTTGTTATAAACATCTGTGTCCAGTGCTGTCCTTGTGATTCATATCCAACACCAATATGTGTGAAGTTTGGATTTAAGATATTTTCACGGTGTCCTTGACTATTCATCCATGCTTGTACAACTTCTGCAGGTGATGTTTGTCCTTGGGCAATATTCTCACCTGCTGATCGATACGTAATTCCGTGATCGCGCATCATATCAAAAGGAGAACCATAGGTTGGACTTGTATGTGAAAAGTAGCTATTGCGTTGCATGTCATTTGATTTTTCTCGAGCTACCTGGCTTAGTTTAGCATCAATTTGTAATGCTGATAAACCTGCTTGGCTTCTTTCTTTATTGGTTAATGTCACGACATCATTCTCAAATTGACTAAGTCCATGATTCTCCGTTTGTTGTGGTGCTTGTTGCTGTTGTTGAGCAGGCTGTTGTTTATTATTTGGTGTATTATTCGTATTCGGAACATTTTCCCCATTTTGAGTTTGTCCCCTTTGTGGTGCAGCACGAAATTCGTATTTAGCATCCTGAGTTTTAATTGGTTGTGTTTCCGGATAGTCATTGCTAGATTGATCTGTGCTCATACTAGAGATGTTGTCATTGTTGCCATTATTACCATTATTATTATCATTATTATCACCCGCGTTATCATTGGTACAAGCAACAAGAACAATAACCAAGCAAAATGTAAAAAACAGTTTAACTGATATTCCTTTTATCATAAAAATCACTCCTTTTATCGTTTAGTCATAGTATTTGTTTTTTCTGGAAAAATATTGATAATTATTTTTTGGAAAAATGAGGGTTTCTAGTTTTACGGTTTCATTGACCTGCGCTAAACTTAAATTAGATAATAATAGGAAGTGATTGATGATGAATACGGTACTTGTTGTTGATGATGATGCTCACATTCGAAAATTAATTAGACTATATTTAGAAAATAGTAATTATAAAGTGGTTGAAGCTGCAGATGGTCAGGAAGCATTAGACCTCCTCGGGAAATATTCCATAGATTTAGCGATTGTAGATGTAATGATGCCCAAAATTGATGGCTATGAATTAACGGAAGATATACGATCCTTTCTAGATATTCCGATATTGATGGTAACTGCTAAAGGTGAATCCCAAGACAAAGTAAAAGGGTTTCGCGCTGGGACGGATGATTATTTAGTAAAACCATTTGATCCGGTTGAGTTAATTCTACGGGTCGAAGTACTATTGAAACGGTACAATATAAGTGTGGAAGAGAAGGTGAAAGTAGGTTCAGTAATCATAGATAAGGACAGACTTACCGTTCAATCGGGTGAAAAAGTAATTACCCTAAAAAGGAAGGAATGTGAACTTTTATTTGTCCTGGCAAGCTCCCCTGGGAAGATATTTACACGTAATCAATTGATTGAAAAAATTTGGGGATATGATTACGAAGGGGACGAACGCACGGTTGATGTGCATATTAAACGTTTGCGCGAACAACTAGAGAATTATGAAGATATTGCCATAACTACTGTAAGAGGCCTAGGTTACCGGTTGGAGAAAAGTCATGGTTAAAAGCCTCTATTTAAAAATTGTAGGTACGTTTATTAGTGTCGTTATTGTCAGTATTTTACTTTCTTACTTTCTGACGCCATTCTCCTTAAATCAGGAGCAAATTTTCCGAGAAGAATTATCGAAAATATCAATTGGATTAGCTGAAGTTATTCAAATGACGGGACCGGAAAGTATTCCGAAATTGTTGGATGACTTTGATAATATGGATTTTGATGTGTTAATAACAAATGGGAGAGATGTAATATATGAAAAGCAGGGTAACACATCAATCCCAATAAAGATAGAAGTTGTAGAGGAAATTCTGAGGCACTCGTTCGATGATCCAGTGGTATTAATAGATAGGAATAACAGGTCGGCAAGAATTATTGGTGTACCCATCGAACTATCTAGTGGAAAGTTTGCATTAATAACTCGCATTGATTATGAGGATGAGTTTGAGGATATCCAGCAAGGTATTTTCATTTCCTTAGTAATCGTTTTATTAATAGGTAGTATATTAATTCTACTTTCATCAACGTATTTGGTTAATCCTATTCGAAAATTAACCCATGCCGCGCGTAAGATAGCAAAAGGTGATTTTTCTGTGCGCGTCGACAAAACGAACCGCAAGAATCAAGATGAGGTCGGGGAGTTGATTGATAGTTTTAACCATATGACAGCAGAAATAGAAAAGATTGATGCGATGCGAGCTGATTTTGTAAGTAATGTTTCGCATGAAATCCAGTCACCACTAACTTCAATTAAAGGTTTTACGAAAGCAATTATGGATGATGTGGTTCCTAAAGATAACCAGAAGGAATACTTACAAATTATTTATCAGGAAATTGAGCGAATGTCTCGATTAAGCGATAACTTACTACGTATTGCCTCATTGGATTCAGAACATCATCCGTATAATCCAAGGTCCTATCGCTTAGATGAACAAATTAGAAATTCTGTGTTAACTACAGAGCCCTTGTGGAGTGGTAAGAAAATTGATATGCAATTGTCAATAGAACCTGTAGAAATTTATGCAGATAAGGACTTAATGGAACAGGTATGGTTAAATTTAATTACAAATGCCATTAAGTATACGGACGAAGAAGGTATTATGGAGATAATAATTCGAATAACCTCTAGTCAAATTAAAGTGAGTGTTAGGGATTTTGGTATTGGAATTCCGGAAGAAGCACTCCCTAACTTGTTTGGACGTTTTTATAAAGTGGATCGTTCAAGAAATAGATCTGTCGATGGAAATGGTTTAGGATTATCTATTGTAAAGAAGATTTTAAACATCCATAAATTTAGTATTACGGTTGATAGTGAAGAAGGAAAAGGCTCTACATTTACAGTGAATATTCCATTGCGTCAGTAAGAAAAGACTATTTATGTAAAAGATGTAACAGATTAAATTTTTAATGGTAATTATATATAAAGAGAATTAACAATAGAATCTTCCAGTGAGAAAACGCTCCGAGTTCAAAAACTCAGAGCGTTTCTTAAATTATGACTCGACTAATCTTATCTCTAGGGTAAGTAAACTGCAATAAAATACATTACTTTAATTGATTTTCTATGTCTATTCTTTTTTGTTCTAAAGCAATCTTTTCTCGTTCTAATTTAATCTCTTCAAGTTTGACCTCGTTTTTCTTTTTTGTATCATATATACCGTAAATGATAAGTCCAATAAATAAAATGGCCATCAGCAAGTAAAAATCAAATTGCATTTTTTCTCCTCCTAAATTCTATTAATCTTTAGCAAATATTCTTTTCAAAAACCAGTCCGCTTGATCACGAGCCAAGCTTACCACCAAAACGCCAAACTTTTCTAAAAGCACTTCTAACCTGAGTGTACACCTTCATATGCTTTCATGAAACAGTTTTATAGTATGATCCCTTGGATGGCTGCAGATTAATGAATAGCAAAGCACTCGTTAGCAATAACATAAAAATAGCCCCTAAAATAACAACTAACTTAATAGATAAAATGATAGTTAAAGCGGCAAATGTAGAAGTAACTACTATGATTAACAGTGCCTCCAAAAATCCATAAAAACTTCCGATTCGACCAATAACCTCTACTGGAATATTGTTTTGGTAAAAGGTGTAAAAGCCAGTATTGGCAAAAGCAAGTGAGAATGCTAAAACAAAGACTCCCACGGATGCGCTCATAAATGTATTAGAAAACGCAAAAATAATGTATCCAACTGATACCATTAATGATCCTATACCAATAATAAAAGAAATAGCTAATTTTTTCGTGAAAATGGCGTTAATTAATGAACCGATTAATATTCCTGAGCCTGCAATACTTACAAGGAAATGATATTCACTGTCTGAAAGAGAAATCACCTCTTTTGCAAATGCTACCTCAAGTGAGTCAACAGCCGTTTGTATGACGATAAACACACTAAATAAAAAATAAACAGTCATAACATACACGAAACGACGGCTAAATAGTAACACTAATTTTAAGTCTTCCTTTACTATACTTAATGATAACTTTTGAGTTGTTTCATTGTTTAGGTTGTGCTTTTCAACATTAGGCATAAAAAAGGTGACAAGCGCAGAAAAGTATAAAGATATTGCATTAATCATAATAGCAAAAAGGGGTGTTCCATTTAAAAACAATACCCCAGCAATCGCGGGGCCAAGTAGAAATGCTCCTGAATCTAGTAGACTTCTTAAGGAATTAAATCGTTGCCTTTGTTCTCTTGGAATCAATCTTGTTATATAGCTAACAGAAGTTGGTTCATAGAGAGAAGTAGCTATGTTAATTAAAAAGACAAGTACATAAACGATCCATAATGAATGGATGGTTAAGAGTAAAAAAGCAATAAGAGTTGCTTGTATCATTTCTAACACGATCATTAAGTACTTTTTATTTACACGGTCAATAACGCTGCCACCCCATAGGTTAGTAAATAAAGTAGCTAAGGGTTTAATAATATAAAGAGCTGATACTGCAAGGGCAGAACTAGTCATATTAAATACGATTACATTTAATGCAAGAAAGTATATCCATGACCCAATACTTGATATCCCCATTCCAAATAATAATATGGAAGGATATTTCCAGTAATCCACTATCTTTCTCATCACCAATCACAGACCTCCTATTCAAAGAAGTAAAATCAACAAACGAAAAAAATCCCACCCCCAAGACAGACATTAGTCTTGGGGGCGAGATTTTGAATTGTTTATATTCGCGGTGCCACCCCAATTTGTTAATATGTCACCATATTAACCTCTTTAAGTACGGCAATAAAAATGCTTATACTTTAGCTCTTTAACAGGAGCTCCTGTCACGCCATCATCAAACTAGAATCCAACGTGATGCTCAGAGGCTTGCTTCCATGAAATAACTCATACTCCTTCTCAGCATCTGGAGCTCTCTGTCATGACTTGATTTCATTTACTCTTCTCTTCATTGCATGTCACACATATAAAATTTTATATATTGTATCATTTTAGAAAATTCAACACAATACCCATCATCAACTTTCAGTTCAACAACTAATGATAAATCATCTGCTATATCTCATGAATAGTAGTATTCACTTAAAATCTATACAAATTTTTTTAGTCTTTTATAGTTCATATTCAGTTCATATTATTTTTTTATAATCATGTTACACCCAGAAAAATAAAATTATTTTTAAATATGTGCAACAAAACACAAAGTTATATCGTATATAACTATGAGGAGATAATTTAATGTATAAATCTGGGAGGATATTGTCAAGCCTTATATATAGAAATATGAGACACCAGGGGGATCTGACGTGTTCTTTCATCCAATGGATTTTATAATACTTATCGCTTTTGGACTTGCCATGTGGGCACAAGCAAAAGTGAAGAGTAATTTCAACAAGGGTTCCAGGAATAGGGCTTCATCTGGAATGACAGGGGTAGAGGTGGCTAGACGAATTTTAGATAGTGAGGGGCTTTCAGATGTAAGGATAGAGCTTTCCAGAAGAGGAGCCCTATCAGATCATTATGACCCCACCGCTAAAGTAATTCGTTTGTCTGAGCCAGTTTATCGAGGGAATTCTATTTCGTCACTTTCAGTTGCTGCTCACGAGGTTGGGCACGCGATTCAACATGCCAATAACTATTCCATGCTAGTACTTAGACATAAGTTTGTCCCATTTGCGAATATTGGCTCGCAACTGGCACCATTCTTGTTAATTGCTGGATTTCTATTAGATATGCTGAATTTAATTGGGATTGGTATCATACTATTTTCGGCAGCTGTCATATTTCAACTCATAACCTTACCAGTAGAATTTGATGCTTCGAGTCGTGCTCGAAATAAGTTACTTGAGCTTGGTATGATTACAAACCAAGAAGAGAGAGGCGTTAAAAAGGTTTTAAATGCAGCAGCTTTAACCTATGTAGCTAGCACATTGATTGCCGTACTGGAGCTCGTTAAATATATTATGATATTCAGAGAAAGAGAAAATTAAAAAAAAGGTGGGATTGACATGAATCTACCAATGACTGATATGCCAAGTTTTATCAAAAAAGAAGTAGATAAATTGAATGACACCATTTATCCTTTCATAAAAAAAGTATCCAAATATTCATTTTGGGCATTTCCATTAATTACTTTTTCATTAATAAATCTATTTTTCATGCTGGTTATCATGCCGGATACACGAACAACTGTAGCTCTAATTTTCTACGCTGTTATGGGAGCATTTGGATTTGCTCTATCAAAAGAGGCAAAGCATCAGCGTAAAGAAATTCTTAAAGTGAGTGAAGCTTTTATAGTCAAGCGCATCAAGAGAAGTGACGTTGTGACAGATACAGTAAAAGATCGTTATATCCAGAATGTTAAAGAGCAACCTGGATTCGCAATGAATCACTTTATTAGATTCCTAGAAGAAGAAAATCGTTTAATGGATTAATAAGCTTTAGTCTTTGGAGGGATTTGGTGGAAGTATTAGCGGAACAGGAATATATAAAGATAGAACGCAAAGTTAATAGCCTTGAGCAAATTGATATCGAGCATACACGCTTTCTAAGTCTTTACACCGATAAAATCACGAGTTACCATCGTGAATTTCCCATCCAAGAAGTGCTCGATATGTCCTATCGTCAAATAGGTGGTGAAGGAGCTGGTCTTCTTTACTTACATACGACTCGTGGCGTTTACTCATATACGGTGAAATCCTCTCCAATGCCATTTATAGAAGTCTTTAAGCAGTATGTTAAAAAATAACTCGCTAAGTTTTCGAATTTAGATAGAAATGGGGAATGGTTATGTCTGTTATGATTTATGGTGCTGCATGCTCATCAACAAGAAAAGCAAAAGAATGGTTTAGAAAGAATCATATAGATTTTGTGGAACGAAATATATTAAAAGAACCATTAACGGTTCCAGAATTACAGCAAATCTTAAGTAGAACTGTAGAAGGAACAGAAGAAATAATTTCTACTAGATCAAAGGTATACAAAGAACTTAATGTGGATATCGACTCCCTTCCACTTCAAGAATTACTAGAATTAATTCATAAACACCCAAGACTCTTAAGAAGCCCAATCATGCTAGACGAAAAAAGATTACAAGTAGGATTTCACATCGACGACATAAGACAATTCCTACCAAGAAAAACACGCGAAAGACAATGGAACAACTGGCGCATGAACTACCTCCCAATGACAGAGATAGTGAAGTAAGGGTAGGGTTTATATTATTAAGGAATTGTTAAGAAAGAAATGATTGTTTTAAGCTTTGAAAAATAAATTGGTTTATTGCACGGAGCGGCCCGAATACACGTAGACTCCCATGGGGGATAGGCATCGGTGAGACCCCGGAAGAGTTTTAGCTTTGAGTAGGCTCACTAGCCGCCCAGGGCAAGGCAGACACTGTGAGGTCTATTCGAACAGATGTCGCCCCTGAGCTGGAAGTTAAAGTGAAGTGTATTCGGGCCGCGTAAATGATTAGTGAGCGAAATAATATAATTAGTTAACAAAAGTATGTTTTTATTAAAATTATTCAAATTTATACCAAACTAGTTTATTATTATATCTATACAGTTATATAAAAGGAAGGTACCATATGTCGGAAGAAAATATATCCCGTTTAGATATAAATGGTAAAGAAATCATTTTAATCGGCACAGCACACGTCTCCAAAAACAGCGCCGAACAAGTAAAAGAAGTAATCGAAGCAGAACAACCCGATTCCGTCTGTATAGAGCTAGATGAGCAGAGGTATAAATCCATTACAGAAGGTAAAAAATGGAAAGAAACAGATATCTTTCAAGTAATAAAAGATCGCAAAGCAACATTATTATTAATGAATCTTGCTATATCCTCATTTCAAAAACGGATGGCAAACCAGTTTGGTATTAATCCTGGACAAGAAATGATTCAAGGAATTGAATCAGCAAAGGAAATAGATGCTAATCTAGTTTTGGCAGACCGTGATATTCAAACCACATTTTCTCGAATTTGGCGCGGAATCGGCCTAAAAGGAAAAGCAATGCTGCTAGCACAAGTTATTGCAAGTATTTTTACAAAGGAAACGATTTCCGAAGAAGAGCTAGAGAAGATGAAGTCTCAAGATATGATTGATTCCATGCTACAGGAGTTTACGGATAACTTTCCAAAACTGAAAAAGCCTCTTATCGATGAGCGTGACCAATATCTTGCGCAAAAGATAAAAGAAGCACCAGGTGATAAGGTAGTTGCAGTATTAGGTGCGGCTCATGTACCTGGAATTAAGGAGCAAATTAATCAGGATCATAATCTAGAGCATTTAGCACAGCTCCCACCTAAATCAAAAATTCCCAAGATTATCGGTTGGTCTATACCAATCTTTATTATTTCGTTAATTATTTATACATTTATAACTAATGCAGAAGCAGGTATGGCACAAATCATCAGTTGGATTCTATGGAATGGTTCACTGTCTGCACTAGGAACACTTATAGCATTTGGACACCCACTTGCGGTACTAACAGCGTTTGTTGCAGCACCAATAACATCACTCGAACCTTTTCTTGCTGCTGGATGGTTTGCTGGATTTGTCCAAGCGTATTTTAGAAGGCCAAGTGTAAACGATTTTGAAAGATTATCGGATGATGTTCATAGTCTAAAAGGCTTTTGGAATAACAAGGTGACCCGAGTACTACTCGTTGTGATTTTTGCTAATATCGGAAGCTCTGTTGGAACTTTTATTGGTGGAGCAGATGTCATTCGATTATTTATCGAACACTTGTAATGTAAATTTTTAATCTGCTGTCCATATGTAAAGATATAAAAAGGATGATTATATATTGGGAACACCTTTGTACTATAAGCTACTTAAGCCAAATAAGATTGATTCGGGGAAAACGTACCCGGCAATATTTTTAATGCATGGAATGGGTAGTAATGAAGATGATTTATTACCATTGGTTCATGATTTAGCTGATTCAACGTTTATTTTTAGTGTGCGTGGCCCAATTGAACAGCCACCAGGCTATGCATTTTTCACTATTGAAGGATTTGGTAAGCCACATAGGACTGTATTTGATCAGGCGATACAAAACATTATTAGTTTAATTGGAGAGATGTGTGAAGAGCACCCAATCGATTCCTCTCAAATCTTTTTAATGGGATTTAGCCAAGGTGCAATACTATCCATGAGTATCGGTCTCAAATTAGGACAACAAATAAAAGGAATAGCTGCATTAAGTGGTTATATACCTGATTTTATGAAACATGACTATCGAGATCAAAATCTAAAAGGGTTATCGCTTTTTTGTTCACATGGTGAACTGGATCCGGTGTTACCATTTGATTGGGCAAATGAAGCAAAAGACTTATATAATCAATTGGGAGCTAAGGTTGAATTTCATGCCTACACGGTTGGGCATCAAGTTTCGCAACAGAACTTCCAAGATTTTAGAAATTGGCTACAAGTAACTATCGACTTACCTAAATGATAAAGCCAATACATTTTTCTTTAATCCATGTTCTAAATATTTTAAAGTAAAAGTAACCATTTAATATCAAGGATTGTAGATTTTTTAAGGGGGAACTATCTAGTGATCATTGCGATCATCATATTATTGTTTGTATCGTTTTTCTTTTCAGGAAGTGAGACTGCTCTTACAGCTGCAAATAAGATGAAGCTACAAACAAAAGCAAGTAACAATGATAAAAAGTCTGAAAAATTATTGGATTTGGTATCCAAACCAAGTGAGTTTATTACAGCTATTTTAATTGGGAACAATATTGCAAACATACTCTTACCGACGCTTGTGACGATGGTCGCATTAGAGTATGGAATGAATGTTGCTATAGCATCTGCTATCTTGACGATAACCATTATTGTGTTCTCTGAGGTATTACCAAAATCTATTGCAGCTGCTTTTTCGGATAAAATTGCATATATTGTATATCCAGTAATTCGATTTTTTACCATTCTCTTTAAGCCATTAACACTTCTGTTAAATGGCATGACAGGATTCATTATCAAAGTATTATCAAAGAATAATGAAGATAACATATCTATATCAAAAGAAGATTTAAGAACGATGGTAGATATTGCGGGTACAGAGGGTACCTTTAAACGTGAAGAGTCTTTCCGAATCAAAGGTGTTCTTGACTTCCAAGATTTAAATGTGAAGGATGTTTTGAAAACACCACGTATTGATATTGTGGCTGTACCACATGATGCTACTTATGAGGAAGTCCGGGATATAGTTATTCAAAATCAATATACGAGATATCCTGTTTATGATGGGGAAATTGATAATATTATAGGTGTCTTTCATTCGAAATATTTATTAAGCTGGTCGATTGAGCCGGAGAAAAGACTAGAGGAATATTGTGATTTAGATCCAATGGTGTTCTTCGAATTTCATTCGATTGAAATGGTCTTTCGACAAATGACGAGGGATCGTAAACACCTGGCAATTGTACTTGATGAATATGGTGGTACGGAAGGAATCCTGACGCATGAGGACATCATTGAGGCTATGATTGGCTTGGAAATTGAAGATGAGATGGATTTAGAAAGTGAAAAGCTTGTTGAAAAATTAACCGACACGGAAATTATTTGTGATGGAAAAATTACACTTCATCGCTTGAACTCGATATTTAATACCGATATACCAGAGGAAGAAGACGTTCTTTCAGGTTATCTCTTAACGGAATTTAATCAATTCCCACAGCAAGGCGATGTACTGGAAAAGGATAACCTTCATTTTAAAATATTAGAAGTAGATGGAAGAACATTAAAACAAATACAAATCGTAAAAGAAGATCTAGTCGAAGTGGAGGAAGGATAATATGAATTGTCCAGTTTGTGATAATGTTAGGATGAGGGAAGTTCAAAAAGAGAATGTCTTAATTGATGTTTGTCCGAACTGTAAAGGTGTATGGTTGGATCGCGGTGAGTTAGAGAAAATAACTGCTGGTTTAAAAGAAGAACAAAAGTATTATGAAGAAACATTTGATTCCTATGAACGCGAATTTCGTGAACGACCAGATTATAAAAAGGATTATCATAAGGGATATGACCCAAAGTATGGTCCATACGGTTATAAGAAAAAGAAGAAAAAAACAGTGCTTGATTTGCTAGATCTATTTTAATACAGAAAAAGCTCTTTGTGAAAACAGAGGGCTTTTTTTGTTGCGTTAGATTCGTTTAGAGGCCTTATGGGATTATCTCACGCATATTTCCATTGTTTAGGGAAATACTAAGTTAAAAATGATAAAGGAGGAATAGACTGTGGAAGATACGTCTACCTTTGTAGCGAGGTTTAATGAACGAAAAAGAAAAGATGAACAAAACAGAAAGAAGCAAGGTGGAGGAAATAAAGCAAATCTACCTAGTAAACGTCATTAGTTTTATCTAAGCTACATCATTTGGATATTCAAAAGTGGTTGAAAAGAAGAATACCTTAACCAAAAAAAGTGCCAGACACCACCTGTGTCTGGCACTTAAAACAATCTGTCTATTTAACGTACTGTTTTAAGAGCACGGCTCCATGAAGTAACTTGATCTAACATTCCGTTAGCATTGTCAGCATGGTAGTCAGCTGGTTTGAATTCGGAGAAGTTTTCAAAATCAGCCATTAGTGAGAATGTAACAGCAGTACGTACGTCAGCTACTTGAAGTTCACCAAGGATTAGACGTAGGTTTTCGTGTGCACGAGTACCACCAAGACTTCCATACCCAACAAAGCCAGCAGCTTTGTTATTCAATTCAGGGTTTAGGTAATCTAGAGCATTTTTCAAGGCGCCACCGATAGCGTGGTTGTACTCTGGAGTTACGAATACATAACCATCAAATGAGGCCATTTTTTCAGACCAAGCTTTAGCAGCTGCTTGAGCTTCTTCTGTTTGAGATGCTTTAGAACCTAGAAAAGCAAGGTCGTAATCAGCAAGATCTACTAGCTCATATTCTACACCATCATCATTACGATTCTTTGCAAAGTTTAACGTCCAGTCAGCAACAGCAGCACCATTACGTCCTTCACGTACACTTCCTTGTACAACTGCAATTCTTAAAGTTTCAGCCATGGTTTCTACCTCTTTCTTTTTTGATTTTCCAAATAATTTATCAAATAATCCCATAGTATATTCCTCTATCCTTCTTAACGAACTGTTTTTAAAGCACGGCTCCATGCAGTAACTTGATCTAACATTCCGTTAGCATTATCTGCATGGTAATCAGCTGGTTTGAATACGGAGAAGTTTTCAAAGTCAGCCATTAGTGAGAATGTAACAGCAGTACGAACGTCTGCCACTTGAAGTTCACCTAAGATTAGACGTAGGTTTTCATGTGCACGAGTACCACCAAGGCTTCCGTATCCTACAAAACCAGCAGCTTTGTTGTTTAATTCAGGGTTTAAGTAATCTAAAGCATTTTTCAATGCACCACCAATTGTGTGGTTATATTCTGGAGTTACAAATACATAACCATCAAATGAAGCCATTTTTTCAGACCAAGCTTTAGCTGCAGCTTGAGCTTCCTCAGCTTGAGATGCTTTTGAGCCTAAGAAAGCAAGATCGTAATCAGCAAGATCTACTAGCTCATATTCTACTCCTTCATCATTACGATTGTTTGCGAAGTCTAACATCCAGTCTGCAACTGCAGCACCGTTACGTCCCTCACGTACACTTCCTTGTACAATACCAATTCTTAACATAATTATTTCCTCCTCTGAGTTGTGTTTATTAGCCGAATTAAAGATAAGATAATTCATAATGTTTCGAAATAGTTTATCTTTAATTCAATATATTTGAATTCAACGTTACTAATCTTATCATGACTTTTAAGCAATTGCAACTATTTATTATTAAGTTACAAAAAGTAATTATAGAACAGAGAAAAAACTACCCTACATTCATAAATTCGCTGGAAATGAGTAGCGGATAGTTTTAATAAATATGAACATAAAGCTATTTTTTGATGAGAGAAATTCATACACGGTTAACCTAAACAAAGAAACTACCTATTATCGTTTATCACCATAATAGGTAGCCCCAATTTAAAATTCAAAATTAGCTAATTCAGTTGCAATGGCATCTTCTATTCCCCGTATAGCTGTAGAAGACCCTATATAATTATTAACCATAATAGAGAAGATTAGTTTTTGACTGTCTTTAGATGTAACATAACCAGATAAGCTAGATACTCCAGTTAATGACCCTGTTTTGGCCATTACATTATTAGCTGCGGGTCCGTCTGTCATCCGGTAACGCAAAGTTCCGCCAGCCAATCGCTCAGAATTACCGGCAACTGGTAAGGAATTCTCAAATGCAGGGTACCACTCTTCATCTTGCACTTCAAAAAGTAATTGTGAAAGTTCGTTTGCCGGAATCAAGTTTTTGTGGGACATTCCAGAACCATCACGAAGAAGAATGGTATTTCCGTTAACGCCAAATTGGGTGACAATCTCTTCCATAACGTCTAGACCTTTATCCCAGCTACCTTCATCATACATTACTCTGCCCATTTCTTTAGCAAGTGTTTCGCCATGGCCATTGTTACTTAGTTTCATGAATGGAACTAGTAGCTCTTCTAATGTCATAGACTCCTTAGATGTAAGAACAGTTGCATTTGTTGGGGTGGCTTCAGGTGGATCTGTGGCTTTCGGATTTCTATTTAATTTAATCCCATGCTCCTCTAAGGACTTTTTGAAAACATCTACTGCGTAACCTGTTGGTTCCCAAATCGATACCCAAGATCTTGCATTAGATCCTTCTAAAGGAATAACTCCATCTATAACAATATTATTAGAACCATGCTCTCTTTCAATTGAAATTGCTCTGCTATGGTCTGTATTAACTGTGGATGCATTATTTATAATGTTGACATAGTCCGTTTGAGGTGTAAGTTTTACTATTGGCTTATCACCAACTTCTTTTCCAGGGTACACCTCAACGATGATAGTTGCTGCATCATAATCTTCATTTGGTGAGAGGGTTAGTGCTGAAACTTGTGCTCCTGTGTAGAATGGTTCGTCTGACCAGTTTAGGTCCTGCGAGAGGCGGATATCATCATACCATGTGTCATCCCCAATTAAATTACCCTGTATATTTTTAATACCTTTAGCTTTTAAATCAGCAGCAAATTGGTCTAAATCCTCCTTTAATAAAGTCGGATCCCCCTTACCGCGTAAATAAAGATTACCTAGAAGCACATCTCCTCTAATTCTGCCGTCTGTTAACACTTCTGTATTAAAACGATAGTCAGGTCCTAAAGTTTCTAGTGCTGCTACTGTTGTAAGTATTTTCATGTTGGATGCAGGGTGTAGCCGGTGGTCACCATAGTAAGAGTATAAAACTTCTCCTGAATCCGCATTTCGAATACTTACACCGGTTGTCGCCCCGTTAAGTGCATTGTTATTTAATATTTGATTTAGTTTATCTGCTAATGATTCTTCTTGGGTGGTTTCATCTGAGGCATTTACTAATGGTGATTGATGATGTGCTACAAGAGGTACAGTCATCAGGATAACTAACAAGAAAGCCAAAAGTCCTCTCTTCCAAATCTTTGACGTATCCATTTTTTCACTCCCTAATCCATTTTTTACAATTATATGAAATTAATAAATAGCTTATCCTAGGTCAAAAGTATCTATTACATTATTTTCATTGGAAGAGAAGGTTTAGAACAATAATCTGTTTAGCGTGGCTTATTAATTGCAACACAGATATCTACATTCGATTCCTCTTGCTCATTCCAAACCTCCATGTCAAAACCTAATGGGATACAGCGGTTTTTTTGTATCCAATTATTATATAGGTAATCATACGTCTTATAAATATCTGAGCGGGAACCGTTGTGTTTACAATTAACATACATATTTTCTTCAATCGTGTAAAGTTCTGTGTGCTCTGGACCATTTTCAGTATTTTCTACTTCATAACCGATAAGTAAACTGTCTTTATGATGAAAAGGATTAAATTGCTCCATCATTGGATAGATTTGAATGACTAAAACATCATCCCTCACTTTATTGGGTATTTTTTCAGAAATAGCCTTTAACTGGGATACGGTGTTTTTGATAACGTGTTGTTCTTTAGTCTTATCATAATTTGGTGGAAGGCGAAATCCAATTAGTTTAAATGAACTTTTCCTTATTATTTTTGGCCCCAAACTAAATACACCTCCATAATTTTATCCACCATTTTATTCAAGATATTCTAAAAAATGCTTCTAAACTGCTTCCATTGTATGTCCATTTTTTTAGGAATGAAGTTATCTCCCCGTACATAGGAATGAATATACGTATTAATTGGAGGGGAGAACCGTGGGTAAAGTCTTATCGATAACGGAAGAGGAAATGAAGCGGTATGTAGAATTAAATATGTATAAAAAAGAAATAGAACAAGAAATGAATGAATTAAAAAAGAGATTTCACGAGGCTTTGGATTTATCATTTGGGAAACAGAATAAGGGGGAAATCAGGCAAGGTAATTATAAATTACAACGCCAAATACGTTCCGCAGTTAGTTACGATGATGCAGGAACCGTTAAACAATTAGAGCAACTCAATCTGAAAGAGTTTATTATTGAAACGAAAATTCCAGATACAGAAAAATTAGAGTCTGCGTTAAATTTAGGACTTGTAGAAGAAGAAGATTTTAAAGAATATAAAAAAGTAAGAGTAACACAATCCATTATTGTGAAAGAAACATTTTCAAGTATGAAATAAATAGATGAAACTAGCTGGATTATAAACTGGCTAGTTTTTTTTTGACTAAATTTACAGAAAATTCACCTTCAATTAGCAATTACTTAATCTTTCTTCCTTATAATTAGGTTAAAGTACCTTTCTGGTGGGGGTGGGAGAATGAAGTTCCTTCTCAAAGTATGTGTCAGTCTAACTGCAGTATTAATTTATTTGACCTACTAAACATACGAAGTTGGTAGAAAGGTTAAATACTTTTATCACTTGCATAGGTTAGGTTGTAAATCCTTCAACTATTTAAACCAATTCTTTATTTACAAACTTCTAAATGCTTTCTTCCGTAAAATTACCTTTCTTATGTACCTGTCCTATGTGTTATTTAAATTCCGATTGGTTCACGTTACTATTTCACATGTTTATCTTGGATTACATTACTCATCTGATATTATTATTGGTTAGCTTACTGGGTTCTAGCTCTGGTATTATCTGTATCCATTTATTAACCGGTGGATATGTTCTCTTAATACTCACCATGGAGGGACTATAGATGAAAATAGTAATTTTTACTGATACATTTGCACCGGATGTCAATGGGGTAGCAAAGACATTAAAACGCTTTACAGATTATTTAAAGGACAGAGGTTTTGAATATAGGGTTTTTGCACCGAAAAGTTCTAGTCAGAGTCTTTATTCTAGTGACATTCATCGATTTAAAAGCCTCCCATTTTTCTTATATCCTGCATGTAGGCTTGCGCTTCCCAATATGTATCATGTGAAAGAGGAATTGATACAATTTCAGCCAGATATTATTCATGTTGCAACCCCATTTAATGTAGGGTTATGTGGTTTACATTATGCTAAAAAGTTAGATATCCCACTAGTAGGTTCTTATCATACAGACTTTGATAAGTACTTGGGATATTATGATCTTCAATTTTTAACGAAAGTGCTTTGGCGTTATATGCGGTGGTTTCATCGTCCAATGCGTAAGGTTTTTGTTCCCTCCATAGACACAATGGAGCATTTGCAGAAGCATGGATTTATGGATTTGGATATATGGCCAAGAGGAATAGATTGTACTACTTTCCACCCTAACTTTAACCCAAACGATATACGGGAAAAGTATCACATAAAAGAAAAGCATATACTGTTATATGTAGGTCGCATCGCACCAGAAAAGGATGTAATGCTTATCCCCTCTATTCATAATCAACTACCAGAGAATCTGAAGGAGAAAGTGCATTGGTTAGTAGTGGGGGATGGACCTAATCAGGAGGAATTAAGAAAACTAGCGCCGAATAATATGACCTTTACCGGATTCTTATCAGGTCAGGAATTAGCCCATGTATATGCTGCTGCGGATCTATTTGTTTTTCCTTCTTCGACAGAAACATTTGGAAATGTCGTATTGGAGTCACTTGCAAGTGGTACACCAGTCGTATGTGCAAATGCGGGAGGCGTTCGATCCATTATAAAGGACCAAGTAACAGGAATATTATGTGAAAAAAATAATAGTGAAGAGTTTGCAAAAGTAATTGTCTCGCTTATATATAATGAGTCAAAGCGGAAAGAAATGGGAGTGAACGGTAGGAACTATGCTTTAACACAGTCCTGGGATAGTATATTCCATGTGCTTATTAAAAAGTATCAATCCTCCATTGAGGAAAAGAAAATTAGTGTATTGGCGTGAATATATCTAGATGTCATGACACTCTTTATAAGGTATATTTGGATTTGGAAATTTGTATCAAATCATCCCTTTTTAACCTCGTATAGTACATTATTATTTGCTAAAAATAATTGTACTATGAGGGGAAGTAGAAGGAGAGAAGAAAAAATGGATATACAGCGTGCAGAGAAGATAGTTGATTCAGAGGTATTTGTAAATGTTAATTATCATGGCATCCCTGTTTATATTCAGGAGGTCAAGGGGGAGACTGCCAAAGTATTTCCCTTGGATGCAATTCATCATGAACAAGAAGTTGATTTAGATGGATTGAACGAATCTGGTCCAATATCGTTATAAATAATGGAGGGTTATGGAAATGCATCGTATGAGAGCTGAAGAGATTTCACAGTCACCAGAGATGAAACAAGTTACTTACAATGGTAGGCAAGTATATATCCAACAAGTAAATGAAAATAATACTGCTAGAATTTTTCCACTTGATGATCCTCAAAATGAATTTGATGTTCAACTTACAAACTTATATGAACAGCTATAAAAAAACCTCCATTCCTGGAGGTTTTTCTTGTAATAATATGGATTAGGACATCCATTTTGGTGGTGTGTTTTTATCCCAATAAATCTCGCCCAATGTATGATGCGTTTCAAATTTGTCATCTTTTAGATGATAATGGAAGTTAAACCAATACCCTTCTAGTGGTCTGTTATCACGTCTTACGTGAAACTTTGCAATATCTTCCTTTGTTAATTCATTAAAGATATTAAAAATTCGTTCTCCATATCCATTAGATGGTTGTTCTGTAATAGAAATAAAAGAAGTATCTTCATTTTCAAGAATGGTTGCTAGTGCTTGTTCAATTTTGGGTAAAATAATCTGGTTAAATTCCACTTCGACTTTCTCAGAAATTTTTGGACCAAACTTTGTTAGGCTTTGCTGTTTTGCTTTTTCCGTAAAGGTACTTATAACATCGATGTCTTCTATTTCATCAGAGACAACTTCAACGTCAATTTCACTATGATTATGATCTTTTGGAGAAACAACCTCGTTACTTTCCTCATCGGCAATTAAATAAGTAGGTGTGTATAAACCAAAAGTCAATATAGCAATTAATGCAACGGCTATTTTTCTCATCCACAAGTTCATAGCAATTTCCCCTTTTAATCTCTTATTTAAATTTTATCACGATTTTAAAAGTTGTCTACTATATTCGCGGATTCCATGGTGAATTAGGAATTTAGTCTTATTTTAAGAAAAGAATGTCTTTCTAAAAGGCAGTTTTCGAAATGATTGTTGCTTTTGTTTTCATGGTTGATAGAAACAGTGCGTAACTAGAGATTTATGGTTGAGCAACATACCCGCTAAGGAAATACACTCCGTAGCGTTACTAGAAGACGCAGGTGCATCTTTTGCGGGGTCTTCGGACACGTGATATTTCCGCAGGAGTCTCTTTATTCTACCTGTGCTAGTGTTAACTTTCATAAAAAGGGTACGTGTTTAGCTTGAATACCTTAAACTAGCGGAGTGTATTTCCGGAGCGGGTTAGATGCTGTAACAGTAATCATAAGAACCACATAGTTTCTATCAACTATATAATTAACAACAATTCTTTCAGAAAACAGCCTTCTAAATAGAATAATAAATTTACAAACCCTTTACATTTACTCCATATCTACTTAACATTCGTCCCCTATACTTAGGTTTGTAAGAGGGAAATACAAACCCTCTAAAAACATAAATTGCACTTTGGGGAGGACAATTTTAGATGAAATTCAAAAAGTATTTAATGTTTCTATTTGTAGCAGCTTTAGCAATAATGCTTGTTGCATGTGGGGATAGCGAAGAAGACAACAATTCTGGGGATAACGCTTCAGACAACGAAGCTTCAGAAAACACAGATAGCGGAAGTGAATCAGAAGGTGCTTCTGAAGAATTAGAAGGTAGCGTAGTAATTGATGGATCTGGTACTGTATTTCCACTAATGTCTAAATTAGCTGAAAATTATATGCTTGATGTACAACCAAATGTCTCTGTAGAAGTAAGCCGCGCTGGAACTTCTGCAGGTTTTGAAAAATTCTTGCAAGAAAATGGTACAGACTTTAACGATGCATCACGTTTAATTAAAGATGAAGAAAAAGCGAAAGCAGAAGAGCTTGGAATTGACGTAAAAGAATTAAAAGTTGCTTTAGATGGTTTAACAATTGTTACACATCCAGAAAATGATTGGGCAACTGAATTAACTACTGATCAAGTAAAAGGAATCTTCCTTGGCGAATACACTAATTGGTCTGATGTTAATGCTGATTGGCCAAATGAAAAAATCCAAACGTACGGTCCAAACGAAAATCATGGAACTTATGAATTCTTCTATGAAAATATTTTGGAAGAACAAGATTTAGTTGGTGATATCAATCTTCAACAAGACTACTCAACTCTAGTTACACTAGTTTCTGAAGATGTAAATGCAATTGGTTTCTTCGGATTTGGATACTATGATAGCAATAAAGAGAAAGTTAACGCTGTAGGAATTGACTTTGGTGAAGGTGCAGTAGTTCCATCACTAGACACAATTGCTGAAGATGGAGATTATGCAGGATTTACTCGTCCGGTATTCACTTACTTGAACGTAAACAATGCAAAAGAAAAAGCACAAGTTCTTGACTATGCAATCTATGTAATGGAAAGTGCTAATGACGTAGCTGGCGAGACTGGGTTTGCTCCAATTCCAGAAGAAGAAGCTCAAACCTTAGTTGAGGAATTAAAAGCACTTCAATAATTAAATAGACTAACATAGAAAGATTTTCTCACAGAATATCATAAGATGAGGGCACAAATATGCTCTCATCTTATTGACTTTACGATTTGGAAGGAGAGCTGCGTAAAATGGCAGCAAACAACAAATTTGAAAATACCTCCATCGATGTAAAGGAAATGATCGCCAAAAACAAACAAGGAAAAAGTTTATCTAGTCTAACGGAAAAACTGATTCCAGTAGTACTATTTTTATTTGCGATCATTACTGTCTTTACAACTGTTGGAATTGTGATGACACTATTATTTGAGACAATTGAATTTTTTAAACTCGTTCCCATTTGGGACTTCTTTACAGGGACTGTACTAAAACCAATGAGTCAAAACCCTGAGTTTGGTGTATTGCCGTTGTTAAATGGAACGATTATATCATCGGCAATTGCTATGCTAGTAGCGGGTCCTATTGGTTTAATGGCTGCAATCTATTTAAGTGAATATGCATCTGACCGAGTTAGAAGAGTATTAAAACCGATGCTAGAAATTCTAGCTGGGATTCCGACAATCGTTTATGGATTCTTTGCTTTTACCTTTGTGACTCCACTTATTCGTTCCATCTGGCCAGATGTTGCAGCGACTAATATATTAAGTCCTGGTATTGTAATGGGAATCATGATTATCCCGATGATTGCTTCTCTTTCTGAGGATGCTATGAGTTCTGTTCCAAACGCAATGCGTGAAGGTGCATTAGGGCTAGGTGCTACAAAGTTAGAAACAACGTTTAAGGTGGTTATCCCAGCTGCTCTTTCAGGAATTATCGCGTCCTTTGTACTGGGAATTTCACGTGCCATTGGAGAAACGATGATTGTTACAATTGCAAGTGGTAGCTCGAAAAACTTTACCTTTGATATTACACAATCTATGCAGACGATGACGGCTTACATTGTAGAAGTATCTGGCGGGGAAGCTGCAGCCGGAACAACGATTTATTATAGCCTGTATGCTGTTGCAATGACGTTATTTGTATTCACATTATTAATGAATCTACTTGCAAGATATGTCTCTCGTAAATTTAGGGAGGAATACTAAAATGAAGTATTTAAATGCAGAACAAGTAACAAAGCGCATGGATGGAAGAATTGCCAAAAATAATATATTAAAAGTTTTGTTCTTACTAGCAACTCTCTTTGGACTTATTGTATTAGCTATATTAATCTATCGAGTGGTAGTGGATAGTATTGGTTGGATTGATTGGAACTTTCTAACGGGTAGACAATCTACTGATGCTGAACGTGCAGGAATCATGGGTGCACTGCTAGGAACATTATGGATGATGTTAGTCGTAGCACCAGTTACACTGATCCTCGGTATTGGGACGGCAATTTATCTTGAGTTGTATGCCAAAAAAGGTCGTCTGCAATCCATTATTCAAACTAATATAGCTAATTTAGCAGGTGTACCATCAATTGTATATGGGATTTTAGGACTAACCATATTTGTTCGGGCGATGGAAATGGGGAATATTATCTTAGCTGGTGGTTTAACCCTATCTCTATTAATTCTTCCTATCGTAATTGTTGCAGCTCAAGAAGCAATACGTGCCGTACCGGGGTTTTTAAGTGAAGCTTCTTATGGTATGGGAGCAACAAAATGGCAAACGATTAAGAACGTAATTTTACCAGCTGCCTTACCGGGTATGTTAACAGGAGCGATCTTAGCGCTCTCACGCGCCATTGGAGAAACAGCGCCACTAACTGTAATCGGAATCCCTGCGTTAATTATTCCTTTCCCAGAGGGAATCTTTGATAAATTTACAGCCCTTCCGATGCAAATTTATTACTGGACTATTGATTCATCATTAGTAGCCGAATATGCAAATCTTGCTGCAGGTACAATTATAGTTCTACTGATATTGTTATTTGTATTGAATTCAGCTGCAATATTTATCCGTAATAAATTCCAACAACGTTTCTAAGCGAAGGAGGATGAATAACTTTGAGTCTTTTAACAGTTAAGGAGAATATAGGTATGGTAAACAATAGTAATACAGATATGGCATCCCTAGTACAAGCGAATAAAAATATTGTTTTTGATACAAAGGATTTAAACCTTTGGTATGGTGAGACACATGCTTTAAAGGATATTAATCTAAAAATTAATGAAAAAGAAGTAACGGCAATTATTGGTCCTTCTGGATGTGGAAAATCCACCTATTTAAAAACATTAAATCGCATGGTAGAATTAGTTCCAACTGTGCGAACAACTGGTGAGATAACCTATAAAGGACAAAGTATTTTAGATAAATCCTTTAAAGTTGAGAATCTTAGAACCCGTGTAGGAATGGTTTTCCAAAAGCCAAATCCATTTCCAAAGTCCATTTACGATAACATTGCTTATGGTCCGAGAATTCATGGGATTCGCAACAAGAAGATACTGGATGAAATTGTTGAGAAAAGTCTACGTGGCGCTTACATTTGGGACGAAGTAAAGGATCGATTAAAGGAAAATGCTTATGGTTTATCTGGTGGACAGCAACAACGTTTATGTATTGCCCGAACATTAGCGATTGAACCTGATGTTATTTTAATGGATGAACCTACTTCGGCATTGGATCCAAAATCAACCCTTAAGATTGAGGATTTAGTTCAGGAATTGAAAAAAGACTATTCCATTATTATCGTAACGCATAATATGCAACAAGCTGCTCGGATATCAGATCGTACTGCTTTCTTCCTGAATGGAGAAGTAGTAGAGTTTGATGTTACGGATACTATTTTTACAAAGCCAACGGATAATCGTACGGAAGATTATATTTCTGGTCGCTTTGGTTAAACTATATATTGAATTTTCATCTTCCCCCCCTTGATGAATATAAAAAAAGACTGGCATTTAGCCAGTCTTTTGTTTTATGTTTTATATTGTTTGGTGCTTTCTAATAGTGATTTTGATATATTGGTAAGCTTTATTCCAACCTCATGTGTATGTTCCATTTGCTTCACTTGACTTTCACTACTAGCTAACATCTCCTCGGCACTAGCTAGTGTTTCCTGGGATACGGATAAGAATCCAACTGTCTCTCTTTCAAGTGGAGGGAGGAGTTGTTCTAGTAATTTCAGGTCATCTTGTAACCGTTCCAGTTCGGTGCTAACTTCAAATATTTCTTGCATCATCTCATTGATGGATAGTTTCGATTCACTTGATTTAGTTAATGTCGTTTTTGTTTTGGTAAGCATCTGCTCGAATTCTTTTGTTGCGGTATTTGTAATCGTGTCCATATTTGTAATGGATTCTGTTATTTGTTCTGCTGCACTAGATGATTGTTCAGCAAGTTTACCAACCTCGCTTGCGACTACTGCAAATCCTTTTCCAGCATCCCCTGCTCTTGCAGCTTCAATCGACGCGTTTAACGATAGGAGCTTTGTTTGATCTGCTATACCTTGAATTAATCCAACCAGCTGACTTATGGAATTAGAATAGGTTTGAACATGATGAATGGTTGAAGTTAGATGGTCGAAGTCTTGATTAAATGTATCCACGGTATTAATAAGTTCTGATATATTTTTTTCACCGTGCTTTGCTGAGATGTCCATGTCACGTGCATTCGAGAAAATAGTCTCCATGCTACTAATCATCTTTTCAATTTTTTGCTTTATGGATTGGAAGGATTCCGAGCTTCCTTCAGAACTACTTGCAGTTTGTTCGGCACCATTTTTGACCGCGATGATGGCCTCTATAAGGTCCTGGCTCGATGCAAGTGTCCCTTCAGATGATTGTTGTAGCTCACTTCCAGTTTGTTCAAGATGGGTGGTTGTATCATTAATTTGATTTAGCATAGACCTCATATATGTAACCATCGCATGATAGCTTTTTACTAATGAGGATATTTCAGGTATTGTTGTTTTAATTGTAAAGGTGTCCTCTTGCAAGTTTCCATTACGAACATTCTTCATCTTTTCCCTAAGCAAACTTAATGGGTTCGTAATACCGCGAACGAAAAGAAGAACGGTGATGGTTGCAATTAAAATACTAACAATAATAATACCAATCATGAAATAAGCCATTTGATTGATACTCCCCATATAGCTAGAGGTTTGTACCATTACAACATAAGTTCCATTTATTTCATCCATCTCAACAAAGCTCACTGTATAATCTTCCCCGTTAACGGATTGATGAATGGTCCCGTGTTCCTTTTCTTGAATGGCTGAGATTAGGGATGCTGGTATTTCTAATAAGGTTTCTTCACTAATTTTAAACGGTACTACATTATTCTCAGTTATGTAAAAATAATCGGATTTCATTCCATCGCTATCAAGCTTAACCTTTTGAGAACGTACACTGATTTCAAGTTGTTGCCAGAAGTAATCTTCATCACTAACATACGTGAATTTTAAATTGCTAGCGAGATCACTTGTTAGATCTACTTCACTTAATAGTCTTTTTTCAATAGCCTCCATTGTAGTATTCCTAGCTATGGAGTAGGAGCTTATTCCAACTGCAATAACAGAAATTGTTAATAAGGAAAGGAATATGATTAACAATCTTTTTCTGAGACTAATTCCTTTTCTGTCACTAGTTTTTTTCTTCTTGTTGTTCAATTTTATCCCCCACACAAACCAAAATTATATATAGTAAATTATACCAATGTAATGTAAAGCCAGTGTTAAGTTAATGTGAAGAATATAGTGCTTTTGACATAGGAAAAGGGAGGTGTGGATTTTACCTCCCTAGAACTTTATAGAAATCTAACGGTCGAACCAATTACATTAATATGTTTTCTATCTGCCCATAAGATGAAGGATTGGTATGTGTCTTCACCAATAGTAATTGGATTAGGGTAACGAATGATTAATGCCGCTTGATTGTTCATTTCTGGTGGCTGGTCAGAAGAAGGGTATATGAAACAGGCTTCTTGGTTCTGAATTAATGTGGGGTTGATATGTGGATCAGAGCCATAGGGCATTAACATATGGTTTGCTTCATTCTGGCAAACAATGTCAATGGAAGCTGGTGATGATATCGCAGCTAATTGAAAAAATCCGTTGGTTCCTTCGTATCGCTCCGGAGTGATTTGCTCCCAGTGTGATGGATACTGAAATTGAACGCGAAACTGGTTATTTCGATATGTTGCTAGCGTTTCTTTAGGTGATATTGGTGCCCATTTTATGGCCATAATGTTAGGTTGAGTTACTAATTTTCTTGTTACTTGGCTTCTTATATCCGTTACCCAAAGTTCACTAGCGAATGATTCGGTTGTACAACCAGATAGATAAGCTATCTTTGCACCGTTTGGTGACCAATCAACAGGGGTAGAGAAGCAGTTTGAAATGGCGATTGTCTGTTCATTAACCCCCTGATAGTTGGCAATTCTTATAAATGAAAAATATCCTAGTTCTTCTAGCACTGTAGCACTAAAGGCAATGGACGAGGAATCATTAGACCAGGTTGGAAAGTAGTTCTTCGCTAATGGTCCTCCCTCAACCTCGAATATATTTCCAGTTACTAAATCGATAATATGAATAATGGAGATGCTAACCCCTGGTGTCGTATAGAGAATGTACCGGCCATTTGGGGAGAGGCGGACATTATTATATCTTCCACCTGTGTTTGCGGTGATTTGCGTAAGTCCAGTACCAGTAGCTTGAACACGGTATAGTTGACTAAACCCATTCTCATCTGTTGCCTGAAAAAGTAATTGATTGCCAGTTGGGAACCATTGCACATCCGTAGCTTCTGATTGGTTAATTATTTGTGCACGGTGCGTATTAATATTATAAAGCATAATTTGGTTTTGTTTTGCGTAGGCGAGGGTTTGACTGTCAGCCGACCAATCTAGGTAGGCACCTAACCCCTCAGCTAGCTGATCTATTTGTGCAACTGAACCTGTTGAAATATTAATGATATAAATAATGTTGTTCCTGCCCACAAACGCGATCTTTTCACGGTTTGGTGACCAATATGGGACAGAGGAAGATTCTCCTAATCCATTTGTAAGTTTATGTGTATTCCCATTTGCTAGATCGTAAAGCCAGATATCGAAACCTTCTACTTGCCCAGCGGTGTAGGCAATCATCCCATCTTCACCAAGAGGAGCATATGGAATCATGAGCCGCATTCCAGGGTAAATCACGGTAGAAGATAGGTTGTTGGTAGAGCGAATAACATCTGTGTTCACTCTTCCAGCGGTCATCACATTATAGCGTAAGCCGATTTGGTACAATGTGTCACCAGGCTGCACCATGTAGAATGGAAGACCAGGTGGAATTACTAAAAGTTGATTTGGAAAAATGGTGTATGGTGCTTTTAAGTTATTTGCTTGAATAATGACTGAAGTTGGAATTCTAAATTGAAGAGCTATGTTATAAAGTGTATCCCCTATTTTAACCCTATAGCGATTTATTCCAGGTGGGATGGATAGTTGTTGCCCAATGAATATGGTATCAGGGGATGTGATGTTATTTGCTGCAATGAGGGCTTTAGTTGCAATCCCAAAGCGATTAGCTATAGCACCCAATGTATCCCCTGACTGTATGGTATAGAATGTTTGCATAGGATCCCTCCAATAAAGCACTTTTATATAAGATATTCACCTAGGAGTAGTATGTTCAGAATATCTGTTGATTGAATATTTTAATCGGATAGTTGAATTAATTAATATTTTTTAGATAAAATATTAATTATCTTAATACGTTATTTACAATATGTGTATAATGATATATAATAATACCAAAATAAGGAAAGGAAACCATTTATGACCCACACTTTATTAACCCGTTGTCCTGTTTGTAGCGATACACTAACCATTACAAAGCTTCAATGTAACCACTGCAATACAGTTATTGAAAATGAATTTGAACTTCCTAAGTTCCATTTACTTTCAAAGGAGCAGCTTCAATTTATTGAAACCTTCCTAGTTTGTAGAGGAAACATAAAGGAAGTGGAGAAGGAGCTAGGAATATCCTATCCAACAGTAAGAGGCAAATTGAGTGACATCGTGCAAGCGCTTGGACATGATTCTAACGACAAAACCACCATGGATGAACGTAAGATTGTTGGGATGCTAGAACGGGGAGAAATAACAGCAGATGAAGCGATTAAAATGTTAAAAGAATAAGGGGGATAAACATGAAAGACGAAGTTGCAAGGATATTAAGTATGATGGAGCAAGGGAAAATTGATGCTGATAAAGCTGCCGAATTGATTTCTTTATTAAAGGAAAAGGAAGGCCCATCAAAAAAGGTAAGCTCATCCAACTATATGGATAAGACATTGAAAATTCGTATTCAATCACATGATAATGACAATGTAAATGTTAATTTGCCTATTAGACTGTGCCATGCAGTGCTTAAAGCTGGTCATGGGATTGCGGCTAGTTTACCAGATTCAAAGAAGTATGTGCAGGATCTAGATGTAGACTTAATCTTGGAGGCAATTGACCAAAAGGTAGAAGGACAAATTGTTGATATAACTTCAGGTGATGGTGACAAAGTTGCGATATTCATTGAGTAGGGTAAAAGTATGGTAAAGATAAAGGTAAAATCTGATCGTAAATTTACAATTCTTGTACCTTACTTTGCATTAAATTTTGCAACTACTATCATGCTAACAAACTTTGTTTGGAAGAAAATAACTAAATCCGACCATTACTCCAATGAATTAACACCAATTAGTAAATCTCCAATCAACAATAAACTATTAAAACCTCTTCTTAAGATAGCTATCAAAGAAGCAAAATACCATCGAGGAACAACCATATTAGAAGTAAAGAGTTCACAAGGTGAAGAAATAACAATTAGATTATGAGTAGAAGGGGACAGTCCCTCACCAATTTAGCGCGTTAAAGTGGTGAGGGACTGTCCCCTTTATATATTTTAATCATCGGTTGACTTTAATCGGCGGAAAACAATAAAGAAATATAAGGATCCCACTAAATATAAACCTGCTGTAATGGAGAAGACATGTGCATATCCCCAATAAGCTCCATATACCATAACAATGGATGTAGATACTGGTCCCATTAGTGCCCAACCGAGCTGGAACACCATCTGGTTAATGGAGTTTGCTAGCCCTTTCACAGAGTCATCTACTTTAGACATCATTAAAGAAGATTGAATTGGATTTCCGGCATTCATAAGTGCTTGTCGGAAGAGAAATCCGAGACTTGCAAGGAGTAGATTTTCGGTATAGGCAGTCAGTAATAAGAATGGTAGGGATGAAAGCTGTAAGTAAACAACGGCCCGCACCTCGCCAACCTTTTTCACGACTAATGGTCCAATAAACATGGCAACAGTAGTCGCTGCTTGCCCTAAGGATATGATTAATCCAATGACCGAATTAGAAGCAGCAAATCGATCGGCAAAATAAAGATTTAAATATGGAATAACAAGCCCACTACCAAAACCGATGATTAATTGAGATATAGCAAATAGTATAATGATTTTAAACCCTGTTCTATTACTCCGAAAGAATTCCTGAAAGGGAATCTTCTCACTCTTATCCAGTTTTTGCTTTGGTCTTTCCACCATTTTTAGAATGGGGAAAAACGCTAGAACATAAAAAATACTACCAATAATCAAGGTAATCCGGATACTACTTAATTCTGTAGTAAATAACGTGAAGAAATCTGTTAAGGTACCACCTAGTAAACTACCAATAACATTAGCCGCTGTCATGATGGCAGAGTGTAAGCTAAATAGATGAACACGCTGCTTCGGATTAGAATTTTCAGCTAACCATGGTATGGAGGAGACCTGTAGGAATGCTGTGAATATACCTGTTGCAAAACCAGTTAGTAATAGAAGTGTTTGTGCCTCTACAATACTCCGTAAAAATAATATAAGTCCCGTTAATACAACACCAAAGATCATCACGCGTTTTCTACCGAGTTTATCACTCATAATCCCTGCAGGTACTAGAATGATAGCTGTTGCAAGTGCAGTTAGCGCAATAACTTGACCATTAACCTCATGGCTGAGTCCTATTTCTTGAATGTAAATATTGTACATGACCATAAACATTCCCATCCCAATTTGGGAAAAAATGTTGGCCCATATTGCTAGTTTAATATTTTGATTATATGTCCTAAGCTGCGAAGACCATTCTTGGAAGAATAAAGCCATTGTTGTCTCGCCCTTCCTTTTTGTCTAGCTACAGCGCCTGGGGACTTGCGAGATCAACTAAAACTGTTACTTTGCGTAACAACGTTGACCCACCTGGCATGGCCAGGCGCAAATGTCTTCGGTTGGGCGAGTGATCGCAGTCCCTGTCCGTAGTCCCTAACCAGGCACTTCTGCTTATAAAACTTATTTCGTGTCCCTAAGTAATATACAATCAATCGGGGTAAAAGTAAATGGAAATATTCCGTTTTAATGATAAAAATTTTTTAAAATTTTCAAAAAATCATTTGAAATCACTAGTCTATTTTGGTACGATATATCATAAAGATATATATCAAAAAGATAGGTGCAAACATGAAAAAGACAAATCAAACCAGATATGCAATATTAGGGATACTTACCACAGGATGCAGAACAGGTTATCAAATTAAACAAATGATCGATAATAGTTTGAACCACTTCTGGAAAATTAGCTATGGTCAAATTTATCCTACATTAAAACAGTTGGTGGAGGAGGGATTAGCAACAGTTGAAGACTCCATCCAAGAAGGAAAACCAGATAAAAAGGAATACTTTCTTACGGTAAAAGGAGAAGAAGAGTTGAGGAATTGGTTACAGTTTCCTTTAGAAGACATACCGGTGAATAAAAATGAAGTGTTGTTGAAGCTTTTCTTTGGTCGTCATCAAGATAATGATACTACGGTTGAATTCTTACAAAATTACCATGAGATATTACAAAAGAGATATGACACATATGAAGGTATTGAATCCACTATTCGAATGCATTCTCTGGATAGTGCAGATGCGCAATATTGGCTGTTCACTTTGGATTATGGGAAGCGGATAACAACTGCTGAAATTGGATGGTGTAAAGATACGATTGCTAAATTATCATAAGGGGGTATAAAGATGGGAAAACAATTGTTTCCAGGGCGCTACACAACAGACAATGACGAGGATATTGTAGTATTTTTAATCGGAATGCGGATTAATAAGAGATTGGCATTTGGAAAGTGGCTACCGGTGTTTAAGGCAATGCCGCCAATGATTCGAGAACTGTATGAGCATAAGGAAGAATTGGGATTTCTTTCAATGGAAAGTTTTTTTGGATTGAGAACCACATTAATGATTACTTATTGGAGGTCGACAGAGGATTTGTTGGCTTATGCAAAGGGACCAAGACACTTAACGGCATGGAGGGAATTTAATAAGAAGATAGGCGATAATGAAGCAGTTGGAATTTACCACGAAACCTATTCTGTTCCAAAAGGCAATTATGAAGCCGTTTTTGGAAATATGCCTTTGTACGGGTTAGCTAAAGCGAGGAATCATCGTTTAATAACTCCAGATATTAGAACAGCTAGAAAACGGCTTTCTGGAGTGCGAAAAGCATAATGCAGATGCTTTCAATTCATAGACGTTGGAAGGGAAAACAACAGGGGTATTGTGATGAAATATGTCGATGGAAGATGGCTTGGAATAGGCATAAAGTCCCCTTTCGCACATACAATAATGTGGTAACATGGTAGTGAACTTAGATACATATTGGTAGGAGAGGGGATTATTATGTTAAAGAAACTTGCTTCTGACGCATTAGGTTTATCAGACATTGGCAAAATTATTGGCCCTGAGGATTATGACAAAACAGATTCTGATGATTATGTTAGACATGAGGATAATGAGAAGATTTATTTCTTGATTAAAACAAAGTCTGATGAATATTGCTTTACTAACTTGGCATTAATCCATGTGGATGGAGAAAATGCAGTATCATCCAAACGAGTGCTAAAAAGATATTCTTATTCGCAAAATAAAATATCTAATGTTTTACTTGAAACAGCAGGTAAAGTGGACCTTGATATAGAAATCAAATTTACAATTGGAAATGTTGGCATTTCCATTGATGTTGACAAAAAGGAAATTAATCGTCTAAATGATCTGTACAAAGCACTACTGTATATCGCTGAATTAACTCATGAAAACAATACCATTCAGGAAGTGGCACAACAAAGTCTTGATAAAGCAGTGGCGGTGCTTCATAATTCTAGAACAAATGACACCCAACTTTCAGATCAGTATAAACAACTTACTGAATATGGCTTCTCGTGGTTAACATCCATCCGTGAACAATACCACAAGAAAGACTTTGGGGATGTGTTTGAGAAATATATCAATAATTAATAAGATTAGAGGTTGAGACATAACTAAAAGTTAAAAGGGAGAATCCGAATGGTTTAATACATTAGCTCCAGAAATATACGGAGACTCCTGTAGGCTCACCAGCCGCCCACGGCAAGGTAGACACTGCGATGGTTCTTTCAAGCAGATGTCGCCCCTGTGCTGGAAGTAAAAGCGGAGTATATTTCCGGAGCGGGTCTGATGCGCCAATCCCAATAGTTTGGTTTTTCTTTAGACTTTAATACTTTTGTCCCAGCCTCATTTTAGTCTAAATTCCTAATGATATTATATCCGAGAATGACACCATACAACCTAATTACTTTCCACTATCATATCCAACCACTTAATATCTGCTTCTAGATGAAGCAGGGCCCCTTCTATTAACATTTTCATCGTTTTATTATCGGATAAGGTCATTTGTTTCCGTAATTGTGTTAGATGCAGAATATCCTTCAGCATGGTTTCCTTTTGATTCCTGATCATACTTAGCTTATTTTCAAATGATACATGACTTGCACAAAGGAACTTAAAGTAAAATTCATCCTTAAATAAGGATCTTCCAACTGGCTTTTCTAACCAATCCCATAGCTCCTCTTTCCCTACTTGGGTAATGGTATATAGCTTCCGGTCCTTCTTGTCATGGCCCGGTGATTCTACTAATAGATCTCGTTCCAAACGGTCAAGAGTTGTATATACTTGACCAGCATTTAATGGCCACATTCCTTGAACTAATTCTTCAAACTCTGTTTTTAATTCATAGCCGTGTCTTGGTTTTTCGTATAATAAGGCAAGTAATGAATGTTTTACGGACATGTTGATCCCCACTTACTCATAATTTATCGCTTCTTTGATTGATATACGTGATGCGGAATTACTTGGTAGCCATGAAGCAAGAAGTGTAAACAGAATGCCACCCGCTATAGCTATTAGTAAACTAATCCAAGGTATGATAAAGCTAAGTAATCCTCCAGCATCCGCTGAAATTGAATTTAGGTAAATAACCAAAATTCCATACACTGTTCCAACGAGTACACCAGCAATACCAATGAATAAACCTTCCGCCATAATCATAAATTGGACCTGTCGTTTTGTAAAACCTATTGCTCGCATTGTGCCAATTTCCTTCACTCGTTCCATCGTATTCATAAATAAGGTATTGCTAATACCAATTGCCGAAATAGCAATGATTAACAATAATAAGCCTTGCATTAATTCATCCATACCTTCTAATGCACTCGTCGATTGTTCTATATTGACAGTAATTGGATTTGCACCTATTATTGTTTCGCCAAAACTGTTCCATAGTACAAAAAGTACATTGGAAATTGTATCCTCATCATCTACATCGATCATTAGATGGAAGTTATGGGGCCAATTTAACTCGCTTCTTATATTACTCTCCTCCATAAAGGCGACGTAATTGGAATAATGGGAGGTTTGAACACTCCCTTTTACATAAAATCTTTGCTCACCTGCTGGGGTATTTAAGGATAGAACATCACCAACTGAACCACCCCATTCCATTAGAGCGCGCTCCCCAACATAGAGAGAGGGAAATTCACTATTTTCTTTCGATTCATTTACTAATTCAAACGTATCAGCACTATTTAAATCCGTAAAAGACATGATAGAAAATTCCCTTAAGTCCCCGGACTTCGTATTCCAAGTAACATTAGGGACTTCTATAAAAGGATTTACTCCGCTTACACCTTCTATCCCCTTGGCAACATCTAAATCGGAATCTGTCCATGGCGTTTCTTTCTCAACTATGATATCTCCACCAAAAGTTTCCCGAATTTCTTCCTCCATGCCTTCAGGTAAAGATGCTAATGCTGCACTCATAAACAGGGCCAAGCTTACACCAATTGCAAGCATTGCTGCAGTACTTGCATTTCTTCTCTCAAATTGTTTGATAGACCGAAGCGCTTGTTTTCCAGAAAATCCGAAGAAGAATGTTAATATCGCACCGATAATGTTTTGAATAACTCGCATCCATAATGGAAACAACAGGACAAGTCCAACGAATAAAAGTAAAAATGCCCATACATTATCAATTAATCCAATACCAGTACAAATAATACCTAGTAGAACTCTAACTATATTTAATTTGTTCAGACTAGAATATGTTGTATTTTTTTCGAACATCGCTTCTAAAATCGGAATTTTTCCCGCCTTATATAATGGCACAATAGCTGCTAGAAATGGGAACAGGATTCCTACAATCCCAGAAATAATTAACGGCTCTATTATTACAACATCATAGATAATATTTTGAGAGGTAATCGCTGTTATTAATATATCTTGAACGTATATTCCAAGCATAAGTCCAATACCTAAACCAAAAATTGTTCCAATCACAGCCAGAAATCCAATTTCTCGAACCACAAGACGAATGACATTTCCGCTTGTATATCCAAGGCTCTTCATAATAGCTATTTCTCTTTTTCTTTCTATAATACTCGTATGGACCATATTAAAGGCAATAAAAGCACTAATGAAGATGGACAGGATGGCAATGAGGTCAAACACATAATATACTCCTTCTACATCATTATGTTGTTGACTGTCCACAACAATAGGTTGAACAAATAAATTAGACCCAGCTAACTCAGACTGATAAGTTTTTAACACTTCTTCTTCATCTGTAACTTGATTTACATTAAATCTAAAATTAGATATTTGATTTTCCATATCAGTCCATTTCTGCAGAGTGTCCAATGGAACCATCACTTGAAAATCCCGAAATAAGGCAGCATCCAACGTTTTCGGACTAGTTAACATTGCCCCTTCATGTACAATAGCCGTGATTTCTAACGTCCCCATGTTCAGAAAAGAAACACTATCGCCAACTTCTTTTCCTAAAAGAATTGCTGCATTTTCCGTTATAATAAGCCCTTCTTTTGCTACATCGCCTTCTTTAACGGGTAATTCGATTAAATCATTATTATAATCAGAAACCCCTGTAAAACGAACGGAGGCTTGTTGTGGAAGTTCTGTTTCCATTTCCAGAAAACCTTTTTGAACTAATAGTGCAGCTCCTTCTTCTACTTCTTCTTTTTTATTTAGCCACTCTAATTCGTTCTCTGCAAAGTAGCCTTCATTACTTTGCACCCAAAAGTCAGCATCACCTGCATATAACCGTTCTTGTTCATCCATTAAATTAGAAAATGTATCCTTGGCAATAAACATACTTGTCATAACCGCTACACCTAAGACAATGGCAACAAGCGTGAAAAAGAAGCGCTTTTTATGTCGGGTTACATTACGCCATGAAACGAGCAAGGAATTTAGCATAATCATCATCCTCTCTTTTCACTTCTGCTTCAATGACACCATCTTTAAATAAAATAATCCGGTCAGCATATCCAGCTGCAAACATATCATGGGTTACCATGACGATGGTTTGTTTCTGTTCGTGATGAAACTTTGCTAATAAGTCCAAAATATCACTGGAGCGTTGTCTGTCTAAATTCCCTGTTGGCTCATCAGCGAGAAGGAGTTTAGGCTTGTGAATTAGTGCTCTTGCCATTGCCACTCGTTGTTGCTGTCCGCCACTTAATTCATGAGGGAATCTTTTTTCATAACCCACTAAATCCACAGCTTCTAATAACTGTTGAACATCTTCATGAGATGCTTTTCTCCCATCCGCATGTAAGGGGAAAATGATATTTTCATAGACTGTTAGTGTTGGTAATAATTGATAATTTTGAAATACTAATCCAATTTCTTTTCGACGTATTAGAGTACGCTCTTTTTCCTTTTTGGAAGTTAGCTCCGAACCATTTAATGAAATAATTCCAGAAGTAGGAGTATCTAACCCACCTAATAAATGGAGCAGAGTTGTTTTACCAGAACCACTTGGCCCAATAATACAAACGAATTCCCCTTCTTCTATTGTAAGATCTACTCCCTTTAAAATAGGCACTACTTCTTTTCCAGTTTTGTAATCCTTTTTTAAACCCACTACATTAATCATGCAATTCACCTCTTTGTTTTGATGGAAAAATGGTATAAGACCATGAATAAATAAAATCAATAATAAAAACTAATCCCCAAACAAGCGAAATTCCATATATAAAATCATTAGGATATGGAGTTTCGTGAAAGTTTTCAGTTCCAATCCAAGTTAAATCGGTTAAATAATTCAGAGCTTGATCGAGTCCACTTAGGCCATAGGCCCAAAAAATCCCTTGAGCTATCACAAATACCAGCAAATGGATAATTGAACTATATCGATATCTTTTTGCTATATATCTAGGATCCCTTTGCTGCTTCATCAGGTATCTATCTTTTTCTGTCAATAAATCAATCCCACGCCAATTCCCGATTCTTAATCGCATCCAACGATCAAGCTTTTTAAAATCACTAATTCCAAATGTGCAAGCATAGATGATAAAAATAATAATCACAATTTGGAAAGTTGATATCTCTCCTGTTTCCCGATAGATGAAAAGTGCTAGTGTAGCTTCTAACATGAGCAATATCAAAAACAAAAGGATGAATATAAGACTTAGCTTACGTTTACTGAAAAAATAGCGCACTACACCAAATAACAATAATGTACCAAGTGATAAAACCTCTGCAAAAATAAAGATTTCCCATTGATACTCCACTATAAAATTCATTCCAAACATCCACCTCCTTATATACTGAGTACATATACTGAGTATATATATACTCAGTATATGTGTCAACAGGGAAATTTAAAGAAAGGAATTGTAGTAATAACAATCAAAAGCATTTTCACACCCTGCAAAGGTTAGAGGGGAGGTCCTGTATGACATAAAAGATAACAAAAGGGAACTTCCCAATGTTATGGGAAACTCCCTCTATCAACTATTTTTTATTTAAGTTCGATGACATGTAGCTATGGGGCATGATTCATTCTGTACTTGCTAATTCTTCATCTTCGGATCTAGGGCATCCCGAAGTCCGTCTCCGATAAGGTTAAATCCTAATACAACCAACATAATTGATACTCCCGGGAAAATTAATGTCCATGGTGCAAGCTGAATAAAGTCTCGAGAACCTGCAAGCATTGCCCCCCATTCTGGTGTTGGTGGTTGTGCTCCAAGACCTAAGAATCCTAAAGCAGCAGCCTCTAATATAGCAGTACCAAAGCTTAACGTTGCTTGGACAATAATGGGTGCTACACTATTTGGTAGGATGTGATGTAATATTATTCTTCCATTTTTCATTCCTTGTGCTTTTGCTGCCATAACAAATTCTTCTTCTCTAAGACTTATAACCTTAGAACGAATTAATCTACCAAAAATCGGAATATTAACGATGGCAATGGCGATTAGTGCATTCTCAAGTGATGAGCCTAGAATAGCTACAATGGCAATTGCTAGAAGTATACTTGGGAATGCTAGTAATATATCAAATACCCGAGATATTACCATGTCAATCCAGCGTCCATAATACCCAGCAACTATCCCTAGTATTGTTCCAAATAGAAGCGCTCCAGAGACAGCAAATATACCTACTTGAAGTGATATTCTTGCACCATAAGCAATTCTGGTGAATATATCTCTTCCTACATCATCAGTTCCAAACCAATGCTCACCAGAAGGTGGTTGCAAGCGATTTACAATATCGGTTTTATCGTAGGCATAGGATGTTAACAGTGGAGCAAATATTGCTAGTAAAACAAAAAACAAGATAATAATTAATCCAGCTATCGCAAATCGATTTTTCCTTAATTGCCTTAAGGAATCCTTCCATGGTGATGTAACTTGAATGTCGTCTTGCTCCATTTGTTGGTCGATAGGGTTGTTATTATTTTGGTTTAATTTTGGATTTTTTTCTTTTATTTTCATGACCTGCCCCCCCTAATAATTAATCCTAGGATCGATAAATTTATAGAGCAGGTCGACAACTAGATTAATAATGACAAATAGAAACGCAATGATCAGAATTCCAGATTGGATAACAGGATAATCTCGATAAGTTATCGCCTCATAAATATAACGCCCAACGCCCGGCCAACTAAAAATTGTTTCCGTTAGGATAGCTCCTCCTAGAAGAACACCAGTCTGTAATCCAATAACCGTTAATACTGGGATAAGTGCATTCTTTAATGCGTGCTTATAGATGATAAGAAACTGCCCAGATCCTTTCGCTTGTACGGTACGAATATAGTCAGACCTCATTACCTCAAGCATGCTAGAACGCGTCATCCTTGCGATAATTGCCATTGGAATGGTACCTAAAGCGATACTAGGTAATACTAAATGTTTTAGCACGGTGAATGTTCTTGAAAAGTCTCCGTGAAGAATGGAGTCCAAAACAAAAAAGTATGTAATGGGTTCCATGGGATCGCGATTGTCCTGCCTTCCGCTAGAAGGGAACCAACTAAGCTCCTGTGCAAAAATCCACTGTTCCATTAATGCAAGCCAGAAGACAGGTATAGAAACACCAATTAAGGCAACGAGCATTGCTAGGAAATCAAACCAGGAATTTTGCTTCCAAGCACTGATAATTCCTGCATTAACACCAATAATAATGGCAAATAACATGGCAAAAAAGGTTAACTCGAAGGTAGCGGCGATATACGGCCAAATCTCTTCGGATATAGGGGTTTTTGTTTTTAAAGATGTTCCTAAATCTCCTTGGAGTAAGTCAGATACATAATAGGTATATTGAAGGGCGTATGGTTCATTTAGCCCCATACTCTCCTCTAAATTCTTAATAGCCGTCTCACTTGCAGTTTCTCCCAGAATTACTTGAGCTGGATTTCCGGGTATAAGGTGTACTATTGAAAATGTAATTAATGTCATCCCAATAAGTACTGGTACGAGCATAAACAATCTTCGCATTGTATAGGCAAACATTCTTTCACCTCGGTTCATCTGATATTACTAACATTCTAGTAATAGGAAAGGGTAGTAGAAAAGACTACTACCCTATGGATCTGTTACATTATTTCACGATTTCAACTTCAGCTAATGATTCACTTGTTGAAGGGTGTGGCACATAGTTTTTAACAGCGCTAGTTGTTGCTAAGACTGGTCTAGAGTGTACTAATGGAATCATTGGTACATCCTCAGAAATTAATTCTTGAGCATCACTGTATAGTTGAGCACGTTCCTCTTGGTCTACCGCTACTTTTGCTTTATCTAACAATTCATCAACATCATTATTGACGTAGAAGCTTCGGTTACTTGTTCCAACATTATCACCATGTAATAAGCTGCTTAGGAAGTAGTCCGGGTCTCCGTTAGTACCAGACCAGCCAAGCATATACATCTGATGTTCTCCATTCATTGTTTTCTCTAGGTAAGGTGCCCATTCCTCACGATGGATATTTGCTGTGATACCAATATCGGCAAGGTTACTCTGAACAATAACAGCAACAGTTTCTGGGTCAGGCATGTATGGACGAGCAACAGGCATTGTCCATAGTTCAATCTCTAAGCCATCTTCATACCCGGCTTCAGCTAATAGTTCCTTTGCTTTTTCTGGATCATATGCGTAAGGTTCAACATTATCGTTATACCCCATATAGCTTGGAGGAAGTGGGTTCTTTGCAGATACAGCATAGCCAGCGTATAGGGCATCTGCAATCGCTTGGCGATCGATAGCATAACTAATTGCCTGGCGTAACTCTTTGTTTGTGAATGGTTCTTTTTGTGTATTGAATCCAACATATCCGAAGTTGTTCTCAGCACGTTCATAAAGAATCAAATTCTCATCTGATTCCACGCCAGCTGCATCGTCTGGGTTTAAGCCATCCATAATATCGATTTCACCTGATTTGAGAGCGATTAATCGAGCTGCGTTATCTGGTATTACACTGAAGATTACTCTGTCTAATTTCGGAAGTCCCTCCACACGGTAATCCTCAAATTTCTCTAAAATAATTGAATCATCTTTACTCCAGCTAACAAATTTGAAAGGACCAGTTCCAACTGGATTTTCGTTAATTCTTGCACCATATTCCTCAAGTGCAGCAGGTGAAGTAATTGCAAAATAAGACATACCTAAGTTCTGTAGGAAGAATCCCAATGGACGATGTAAAACAAACTCAATTTCATGGTCATTAACAACATTGATTTCTTTAATTACATGACCTTCATCACCTTTAAATCCACCAAACATTGTCCCATACATCGAATAAACATAGCCGTCATCCGTGTAAGCATATTCATGACTTGGGTCTGCCCACCGTTCAAAGTTAACTTTAACTGCTTCAGCATTAAAGTCAGTTCCATCGTGGAACGTTACACCTTCTTCTAAATAAAAGGTGTATGTTAACCCATCATCAGAAACCTTCCAGTCATGTGCAAGTTCCGGTTGAACTTCGAAGGATTCCTTATCAAAAGTTAATAGGCCTTCTAATACTTGCTTTGTTACACGCGAAGATTCACCATCTGTCGTACTACCAGGATCAAGACTTTCCGAGTCTCCACCACGAGCGAAGATTAACACCTGGTCTTCACTAGCATCTCCTGTATCAGTTGAATCTCCAGAATCTCCTGGTTCACTACTTCCGTTGTCGGCAGGCTTATCCGTGTCGCCTCCTGATTCGCTATCTCCTCCATTACATGCCGCTAGTACTAAAAATAGCGCGAGCAAAAGCGAAAATAATAATGAATACTTTAACCTCATACAACTTCCCCCTCATGTGATTGTTATTATTATTTTATTGCGCTGGATCACTATATAGATGACAGGCAACAAAATGGTTAACCTCAACTTGTTCAAAAGACGGCCTTATATCTTTACAGATATCCATAGCCATCGGGCATCTCGTGTGGAATGCACATCCTGTAGGTGGATTAGATGGGCTAGGTACATCTCCCTCCAAGATAATTCTTTCCTTTTCCACATCCGGGTCAGGTAAAGGCACGGCAGATAGCAGTGCTTTTGTGTACGGATGTTTTGGATCGTCATAAAGTTTGTCCTTGTCCGTAAGCTCTACCAACCTACCTAAATACATCACACCAACCCGGTCACTAATATGTTTCACAACACTTAAGTCGTGTGCAATAAACACATAGGTCAAATTAAATTGATCTCGTAAACTTTCCATTAAATTTAGAATTTGTGATTGAACCGATACATCTAAAGCGGATACAGGCTCATCACAAATAATTAACTTGGGATGATTTGCTAATGCGCGCGCAATTCCTATACGTTGTCGTTGACCTCCACTAAATTGGTGCGGATATCTGGAAGCATGGTAACTACTCAGACCAACAACCTCCAGTAGTTCTCTCACACGTGATTTCCTCTCCTGTTTATTCATTCCGTGTATGAGAAGCGGCTCACTGATTATCTTTTCAACGGTGTGCCTTGGATTTAGAGAGGCGTAGGGGTCCTGGAAGATAATTTGCATATCTCGACGAAGTTTTCTCATTGCTTCGTAATTTAGACTGGTAATATCTTGCCCCTCGAACTTTATTTCGCCCTCTGTTGGTTCGATTAATCTTAAGATTGTCTTTCCAGTTGTAGATTTTCCACATCCAGATTCACCAACAATTCCTAAAATTTCCCCTTCATGTACAGTAAAGGAAACATCATCAACTGCTTTTACCTCGCCAACCTTTTTACCAAAGATACCACCGCGAACATCGAAGTACTTTTTTAAATGACTAACTTCCAGTATTGGCCTCTGCATCTGATGCTACCTTCCTTTCCGTGTCATCTAATAAAAAGCAACGGCTATAACGATTATTACCTAAAGAAAATAGTTCTGGTGCTTCACTAAAACAACGGTCATGAGCAAATTCGCAACGATCTTTAAAGCGACAACCTAACATGCCCATTTTGGGTTTTGGCACCGTGCCAGGAATGGAATATAATTTCTGATCTTTTTCATGGAGTTTTGGTATAGAGCGAATAAGCCCTTTAGTATAAGGATGTGTGGGGTTCTTTAAGATTTCTCGTGTTGTTCCTTCTTCCACCACCTGACCAGCGTACATAACGATGACACGATCACAGATTTCAGCAACTACTCCTAAATCGTGGGTAATCAGTAGAATAGCGGTATCTTTTTCGTGATTTAGCTTTTTCATTAAGTCGAGTATCTGGGCTTGTATCGTTACATCTAATGCGGTAGTTGGTTCATCTGCAATTAATATTTCTGGGTCGCAAGCCATTGAGATTGCAATCATAACTCGCTGTCTCATTCCTCCAGATAATTGATGTGGGTAGTCATTCATTACCTCTTCGGCCCGTGGGATTCCAACTAACTTAAGCATCTCAATAGATTTTTGATTTGCTTGCTTTTTATTGATTTTTTTATGAATTTGTAGTGCCTCTCGAAGTTGATTTCCAATTGTAAATAAAGGATCTAAAGAAGTCATCGGCTCCTGAAAAATCATCGAGATTTCATTTCCCCGAATATCTTTAATCCTTTTTTTAGATGCGTTTAGTAGATTTTCGCTTTTATAATGGATTGTTCCACCGACTATTTTTCCTGGAGGGCTTGGTACTAATTGCATAATGGAAAGGGATGTAACACTTTTACCGCACCCTGACTCCCCAACAATTCCAACTACTTCCCCCTTATGTACAGTAAGACTAACCCCATCGACTGCTGGAATTTCTCCTTGATCTGTAAAAAAATGTGTTTGCAGACTAGTAATCTTTAGAATTTCATCAGACACTAACTTCCCTCCCTGCATGTCAATCTTCTAGTCCTTTTAAGTAGCTTATTAGAAAATTGCCATTGATATTACTAGCTGTAAAAAATTGTGTTAATTAACCGTAAAGAATCGAGATTATTTTTAACCTTAGCATCACTTATTCCACATAGTAAAACTGAAGTCCTGCCATTTGTCGAAACGTTACAAAGGTTCCTAAAATAAGACAAGGCCTAAAATCGAATGTTGTCGTTATATGAGGTTTATTGGTGTATTAAAAACAGTGAATATGAAGCGGGAATAGACAAAAATAAAAAGACTGTCATGGATTGACAGTCTTCCAAAGTTGCATTGGATTCTCTAGATTTTGTTCTAAAGGTAGTTTTGTCATAATAATTGATCGCTCTGGTCGTTCCTTTTTTAGTTCTTCATAAATAAAATTGGATTTACCTAAACCTGCCTCAACCGCATCTTCAACGGATTGGCAGTAATAAACATTCTCAATACCAGCAAAATACATAGCGGTTAGACACATTGGGCAAGGCTCACCACTTGCGAACATGGTATAGCCGGATAAATCATTTGTTTGAAGCTTTTCTTGGGCTCTTCTTATTGCAAGTAGTTCAGCGTGACCACTAACATCATATTTTTTATGAAGTTCATTCACACCTTCAGAAATTACTAGGGTTTCCTTTACCAATACTGCTCCAAAAGGTTGTCCGCCATTCTTTACATTGTCTACTGCTAATTCAACCGCTCTATTTAGAAATTTTTTCATCTGCAGTGCCTCCTATTTTGATTATGCTCTTCGGTAAAGCTTTAAAAACTCTGGAATATACAATATAAAGGATAAACCTAAAAATATTCCCGTTATTAACATTAAAATAGATGCGAAATGAGTACTAATTTCTGGGAAACCTATTAATATAAATGTAGCTGCATAGAAAACTGCTGTTGAAACCTTACCAAACCACATTGCTCCATCTAGTTTTCTACCTTTCTTTAGAAGAATGAGTCCGTTGATTCCCATAAATAGTTCCTTCACAACTAGAAGTACGACTAATATCCACATATAGTCAAAACGAAACATTAAACAACCTACAATAGCAGCTTGTGTCAGTTTGTCTGCAACTGGATCAACCGTTTTACCGAGTTCTGTAATCTGATCAAATTTCCTGGCTATAAGTCCATCAAACATATCCGTTACTCCAGATAGAAATATGATTAATGCTGCAACATAATAGTCACCGGTGCTATCGGCTGTTATGTATATATAAACAAAGACAGGAATTAATAGTAGCCTTATGTAGGATAAGACATTAGGAATTGAAAATATTTCTTTTGATGTAAGTTTCATGAATCATTTCCTCCTAGAAGCTAAACGTTCGTTAGTCAATTGTTCCTATTGGTTATTGTAATATTTCTGGGTAATATTGGGAAGTAGAAGGTAAAAAAATAGCATTGTAATGGTAGGAATTCATGATAAACTTTAATTATAGAAGATTATGGTAATTCATAGGAGTGCTTATGAGACAGATTACTGTTACACCTTATAATCAAGAGTGGATTAAACAATTTCAATTGGAAGCCTTAAAACTAAAAGAAATCTTTGGACATGAAATAGTGGAAGTTTTCCATATTGGAAGTACCGCTGTTCCGGGATTATCAGCAAAGCCAATCATTGATATGATGCCAGTAGTTTATGATATTACTAGAATCGATAATTATGATGAAGAAATGATTAAGATAGGCTTTAAACCCAAAGGGGAAAATGGAATACAGGGACGTAGGTATTTTCAAAAGGGCGGAGATCAGAGGACACATCATGTACATGTTTATGGAAAGGGAAATAAGGAGATTATACGTCATCTTGCCTTCAGGAACTACTTGCGGGAACACCCAGAGGATGCTAAACGATATGGAAGCCTTAAAGAACAATTAGCAATACGTTTTCCTTTTGATATAGAATCCTATATTAGTGGAAAGCATGATTTAGCTTTAGAAATAGACAAAAAGGCACTTCTTTGGTATAGAAAAGGGGATTTGTTACATGATTGAGATTCAAAAGCTAAAACTAGATAAATCCAAAAGAATAATCGTTACGTCAGATATCCACGGAAATCTTAACCTCTTTAAAAGACTCCTGGAAAAAGTCAATTATACAAATAGTGATTACCTCTTTATCAATGGGGATCTCTGTGAAAAGGGTACTAATAGTTTGGAAGTTATTGATTATGTACGGGAGTTAGTGAAAAACAATCAGAATGTCTTTGTTACAAAGGGAAATTGTGATGTTGTGCATCGTTATGTGTTTGATGGAAATGAAGGTATTCTTACTTATATGAAAAATAGAAAGTATTCAATCCTAAATGAAATGATGGCCCTTCATGGCAAAACAATTGATGACTTTACAAATTTAACAGAGCTAGCAAACTTTTACCGTGCTAATTTTCAGGATGATATAAATTGGCTAGAATCTCTTGCAACTGCTTATGAGACAGATCACCATATTATTATTCATGCAGGAATTGATAATCTGGTAGATTGGTATGATACGAGTGAAACAACGGCACTTTATGCTAAGTCGTTCCAAGAAAAAGAACATCAATCAGAGAAAACGGTGATAGTTGGACATTGGCCGGTAGTAAACTATCGATCTCATCAGGTTAGTTCGCATAACCCTTTGATGGATCATGAAAAGCGAATCATTTCTATTGACGGTGGAAATCGAATTAAGAAAGATGGGCAACTCAATGCCTTGATTATCGATAATGAAGAATATTCTTCTACCTATGTGGATGAATTACAAAAAGAAGTAAAAATTGTGAAAGAGCACATCGATCATATAAGCAGAATAGGAACCGTTACATATCCTAATTACGAGATGAAAATTATGGAACGAGAAGCGTATTTCACCCGATGTGAAAATAACAATCTAGGAACTATCCAATGGGTAAAAAATGAATATTTAATTGAAGAAAAAGGACAGCATTACTGTAAAAATGATCTTAGCGTGACATTCTTAACTGTTCATTACGGGGAATATGTGAAAATAGTAGATGATGATTGTGAGGGATTTGTTTTAGTGAAGAACATTAGTGGAGAGGTAGGATGGATTCCTAAAGAATGTATTCAAAAATAGAAATCCATACTATGATGATAAATGATATCCGAATTTGGTTCGGAGTAGGTAAAACGGCCATGATTAGCATGCAAGGCCACCTATTAGAAGATATCAATAAGCAGCTAAAATCTAAACTAAGTGCATAAAGCTCCTCACATGTTGGGCATACTTTCCAATATAGTTTTAATTTATAGGATATGTAATAAAAAAAGCCATAGCGAACACAGGTTTCTAATGTTATAATTAACTATGTATAGTTAATTAGTAAGCGATATGAGGTTGACACTGCTGTCTAGCTGTACTAAACTTATATTGAATTAAAGATATTTAATATAAACTATAATGTTTTTATTATGGGAATACATGAGTCTTTCAAGTGATTGAACCATTGGAAACAGATTACGGGATGAGTTGTCAAATCTCTTCTAGAGAGAAAGGAAGTAATTACATGGTAACACTATACGTTACACCAAGTTGTACATCCTGCAGAAAGGCAAAGGCCTGGTTTCAAGAAAACAACATACCATACAAGGAACGTAATATTTTTTCGGAACCGTTATCATTTGATGAAATTAAAGGGATATTGCGTTTAACAGAGGATGGTACAGAAGAAATTATTTCAGAACGTTCCAAGGTTTTCAAAGAAATTGATGTAGATATAGAGCAACTTCCAATGAAGGAACTATATCAATTAATCCAAGAAAATCCTGGTTTATTAAGAAGACCGATTATCATTGATGAAAAACGTTTGCAAGTAGGGTACAACGAAGACGAAATTCGTCGTTTCTTACCAAGATCGGTTCGTACATTTCAATTACACCAACTACAAAAAATGGTTGATTAGTATTTAAAAAAGGTGAGCACTCTTTGTGCTCACCTTTTTCTATAGTCGGATTATCTCGCTTAGTATACTTTGTCGCCATTGAAGATAGAGTTCTTCACTACCACATAATCAACATTTCGGATTGCATCTAGCTTGTTACCGCCTGAATAAGAAATGGAAGATTGGAGGTCTTGTTGCATTTCAACTAATGTATCTTGTAAAGATCCTTTATGCTCAACAAGCATTTTCTTTCCTTCTACATTCTTTTTCTCACCTTTTTGGTATTCGGATGCAGACCCGAAATATTCCTTAAATAGTTTGCCATCTCTTTCAACCGTTTCACCTGGTGATTCTTCATGTCCTGCAAATAGTGAACCAATCATGACCATTGATGCACCGAATCGTACGGATTTAGCAATGTCTCCATGTGTACGAATGCCGCCATCAGCAATAATTGGCTTACTTGCTGCTTTTGCACACCAACGAAGTGCTGCTAATTGCCAGCCACCTGTTCCAAATCCGGTTTTAATCTTTGTAATACATACTTTACCCGGTCCGATACCTACTTTAGTTGCATCAGCACCAGCATTCTCAAGTTCACGAACAGCTTCTGGTGTGCCAACGTTACCAGCAATTACGAAGCTTTCAGGTAGGTGCTTTTTAATATGTTTAATCATCTCAATTACTGCATTGGAATGACCGTGAGCAATATCGATCGTAATATATTCTGGTGTTACGTTTTCGTTTGCTAATTCTTCAACAAAACGGTACTCTTCTTCTTTAACCCCAACACTAATGGATGCATACAGTCCGCGCTCTTGCATATCTTTAACGAAATCAAGGCGCTTTTCAGGCTGGAAGCGGTGCATGATATAGAAATAACCGTTTTCTGCTAATTGTAAAGCGATATTTTCATCTATAATAGTTTGCATATTTGCTGGTACTACAGGTAATTTAAATTTACGCCCACCAAATGTGATAGATGTATCACATTCAGAACGACTTTGAACAATACATTTTGCGGGAATTAATTGGATGTCTTCATAATCAAATACGTTATCCATTATTTACACTCCTAAACACGAATGTTTTATTTATGGCGAATTTAAATCGTTCGCCATTAGCTAATTTACTATATATTTGGTAGTATGTCAAATTCCTATAAGGGTTATACTAATCTATCCTTTTAGAAAAATAAAAAAGTACCTTCTATCCCTTGAAGGTACTTTTTTATCTGCTATTTTTTCTTCGCACGATACAAATCCATTGTTTTATATCCTTGGGAAAGTACTTCTACCATTTGTTCAGAGCGCTTATCACGTGTTTTTTGCTGTTTTGCTGAAAATATGTAGCGTGCCCAGTCTCTTCGGTATCCTGGTGTTAGGTTTTGGTAAAATGCAAGTTCATTTGGATGTTCTACTAGTAGTGCTTCAACTTCATTCTCTTGTCCCTCATAATCTGCAACACATTGGCTAGAAGGAGTAGATTTCTTTGCTTTCTTTTTCTCTCGCCTCAAGCCAACAACTGTAAATACATCATCCATGCTGACCATGCGAGCAAATTTAATATCGCTTCCGTCTACATATCCATCCTCATCGACCTTTAAGACAGGGAACATGTCATCACGGGGAATATAAGTATCATAACGTCTATTTCCCTTTTTAGGATAAGCGAAAAAAAGATAACCTTTCTCCTTCAAGAACTTCTCGTTTTCAATTATATACTTTGTTTGTTGCACCATCTCATCTAATGTTTCAACAAAAATGAAAATTGTATCATGATCTGCGGATAATTCTGTAGGGTATCCATTGAAAGTTGTATAGTCTTCTGGTTCGTTAAGCACAGCTATATTGTTATACTTAGTTAATTTTAATTTATCAATAATAGACATAATAATGCTCCTGTTCTTGTACATGTATTGGCGATATTGTTTTTCCAGTTTTCAGGAAGATTATAAGATAACTCAACATTGCTGGGTATCCGTTATTAATCCCTTGTATTTTGAAATTACATTTCTTTATGTATGATGTCAATTTATATAAATTAGATGACGAAATAATATTGGGTATACTAACAAATAGAAAAGTAGGAAGGTGAAATAATGCAAGCTGGAATATTTTTAGACCGCGATGGTGTAATTAATGAAGTGTTAACTCGCCGTGTGAAGTTTGTAAATAAACCTAGTGATTTCTATTTACTGTATGGGGTTGGTGAAGCAATTAAGCAATTAAATGATGCAGGTTATAAGGTGTTTGTTGTAACGAATCAGGGCGGAATTGGATTAGGTTTTATGAAGGAAGCGGCACTTGAGAAGGTACATCAAAAGATGCAGGATGATTTAGCTGGTTTTGGTGCACGAATTGATGATATTGCATACTGTCCACATAAACCACATGCAGGATGTGCTTGTCGAAAGCCAAGACCTCAAATGTTAATCGATTTAGCTGAGAAACATGATATCGATCTAGAAAAAAGCTATATGGTTGGAGACCGAGATCCAGATATAGAGGCTGGTAGAGAAGCTGGGGTCACGACCATTTTAGTTGGCACACGGGAAGAAACATCTAGTGAAGCAGATAAGAAATTTAAGGATTTACTTACATTTGCGGAATGGTTGGTAAAGGGTGACTCTGAATAAGAGTCACCCTGTCTTTTTATTCGCTGGCCATCACAGGTTCCAGTGCCAAAGTGCTTTGTTCTACAGCAATGTATGCGTCAGAAATGCCAGCATGTTTAACTTCTTGCAAGCGTTGCTCGGCGTTCTCACGGCTAGAAAAGGCACCAGCTTGAACACGATACCATGTAGTACCTGAAAGGACAACGGTGCCGATGTAAGAATCAATTCCTTTATTACTCAAGTAGGTTACACGGTCTTCTGCGTTTGCTCTAGAAGTAAAGGAACCTGCAATCACCTTGTAAAGTATGTCACCACCACTTTGTTTTGGAGGTAGATTAAATGCAATGGTTATCCCGTTTGCATGTCCTTGTGCTACAGCTTGGCGCCAAGTAGCTTGTTTCATGAGATTAGCATCAGATGCGTTATCAATGAACCCATTTTCCGTAAGAAGTGCGGGCATCGTTGATTCGCGTAAAACATGGAAGTTTTCTTTTTTCTGTCCGCGATTGGTAAGTTGATTTAATTTGGTGATTTCCGTGTGAAGAATATCTTGGTATCTAGCAGTCAAAGATGAATCCGATAAATTACTATGAATATAATCTTCATATCCTCGTGCTGACCCATTAAAGGCATTGCAATGGATGGATAAAAAGTAGTCAGCTCCCCAGGCGTTTGCTTCGTCTGTTCGCTGCTTGAGGCTTTTTGTCATATCACTTGAACGGCTCATAAGAATGTCAACATTTTCATATCCGTTTATAAGTGTATTGCGTATACGTAACGCAATATCTAGGTTAATATTCTTTTCTAACAACCCATTTCCACTAGCTCCGTTATCCGTACCACCATGTCCAGGATCTAAATATAGTTTCATAACAAATCTCCTCCTAAATATTTTTGGATAGAAAAAGCATTTGTGAAACTTCTGAGGTGGAAAAGCTATTCGTTGATAAGTTGTTTGCATAATTACTAAGAAGTATTTTGATAGTTAGGGCAGAATGTGGTTTGTCCCATATCAAATCCTCCTTTACTTTTTGGGTAGGGAAACTATTCGATGAGAGGGCTACAATCTCCTTTAATATTTTTAAAAATGAGGTAATGTTCTTAAGGGAAAAGTCGTTATAAGGTAGAAAGTAATGGAAAAAAGTTAGCGAATTGCGCATATGGATTCAGTACTATTATCACAGTCGTTTTAAGCATGAACATAAAAGTAAATGTTAAATTTATCCGAAGTATATTTAATTTTTATAAATTAATATTAATGGGAGGATTATTTTTCCAGGTTATAGAATATATTTATTAGGCTTTAAATTTTAATCATTTAAAGGAGGAAATACTATGTCCAAAAAAGTATTAATTCTTGCAGGAGACGCAGTCGAGGCATTAGAAATCTATTATCCTTACTTTCGATGCCTAGAAGAAGGTTACGAAACTACTATTGCTGCTTCGTCATCAAAGAAACTACATACCGTTGTTCATGATTTCATCGGTTGGGAGACCTACACAGAGAAGGAGGGTTATTTAATTGAGGCAAGTGCAAGTTTTGCTGATGTTAACCCAGAGGAGTATGATGGATTAATCATTCCAGGAGGACGTGCACCAGAGCATATGCGTCTGAATGAGCATGTCCCTGCTATTGTTAGTCATTTCTTTGAAGCGGATAAACCAATTGCTGCAGTATGCCATGCAGCACAGGTCCTTACAACTGTTCGTGAACATATGGAAGGGCGAGAGGTAACTGCTTATATCGCTTGTAAGCCGGAAGTAGAAGCATTAGGTTCCACATATGTGAATGAGCCAAATCACGTAGATCGCAATCTCATCTCCGGTCATGCTTGGCCAGACTTACCGGGATTAATGAAAGAGTTTGTTAAGCAAGTGAATGGGGTAGGTGTAGAGGCGTAATAATGAGGGTGTAGCATGAAGTAGCTAATCCCTAGATTCTTTTGCAAAACAGGATTATCATCATTCAAGTTGGGAAATCCTCATATAGTGGTAAAGTTTAGTAAAAGGTAATATTATTTCATTAGACAAGAGGTGCTAAAATGATTCAAGATATTAATCCGTATTTAGTAACTAACGGAAATGGACAAGAAGCGGTAACATTCTATAAAGAAGCATTTGGAGCTGAAGTAATAAGTTTTCAAACCTTTGGTGAAAATCCAATGGAAGGAAATCCTATTCCAGAGGAAGCAAAAAACCTTGTTCTTCATGCCCATTTGAAAATTGGTAATTCAGTCTTAATGATATCCGATAACTTCCCTGGAAATCCTTATCAGGTTGGTGACCATTTATCCATTGCAGTTATGATAAAAGGCCCTGGTAATGCAAAAGAAGTATTTGCCAAGCTTGAAGATGGCGGGAAGGTTGTAATGGAGTTACAAGAGACATTTTGGAGTCCATTATATGGTCAGGTTCAGGATAAATTTGGTGTGCTTTGGCAAGTATCTACGACAGAAGCGTAAAGAATTTGAAAGGGCTTGAACCTGATTCAAGTCCTTTCTTTTTGGGGGAAAGAAATGATCGAAACTTATTTTACTGAAATCCCTACCTTGGAAACAAAACATTACCTACTTCGGGGTATTACAATTGATGATTCTTCTGAATTATTTTCAATACTAGGAAACAAAGAGACGATGACATACATCACTTCCAATCCTGTTAAATCAATAGAAGAAGTGAGGGAACTAATATCAACATATTTATCTAGTTTTTTAGAGAAAAAAGAAATACCCTGGGTAATAATTGAAAAGAAAACCGGCTTGGTGGTAGGTCAGTTCCGATTGCATAAATTACATATTTGGCATCAAAAGGCAGAAATGGGCGCAGTTATTCGAGAGGAGTTTCAACGGAAAGGAGTCATGAGTGAAGTTCTGCAAAGTCTATTGCCATTTGTTTTTGAGACGATAAAACTTAACCGATTGGTCGGTGATATCTTTGCAGAAAACGAAGGCTCAAGGAAGCTGTTAGAGAAATATAGTTTTACAAAAGAAGGGATTCTTAGAAATACAGACTTTGATGGAGAGAGATTCCATGACACCGTTGTTTATTCCATGTTGAGGCGCGAGTATTTGGAGAAGAAAAGCTCTATGAATCTATCGTGCTCAAATTTACATAATAGTTGGAAAAATATATAATAGAGTTATTCATAGAGAAAATGGAGGTGCAAGAGATGAAACTAGTAAGTTATCGTTTAAAAGATAAGGAAGTTCCACTTCGAGTTGGAATGGTAGTCGATGAAAATATTGTAGATTTGCAGGAAGCGTACCGAAGACAACACCCAATCCAACAAGAAGAAATAGAACAACTAATACCATCCGACCCAACGTTATTCTTTAAATTAGGTGATCCTGCCATTCAAGCGGCAAAAGAAATCTATACCTCCTATGTGAAGGAAAATTGGCAAGTTGAGGTGGAACAATTCACACGTAATGAAGTATATCTTGGTCCTCCAATTCCAGAACCCTCCAAGATTATTTGTGTTGGAAGAAACTATGTGGAACATGCACAAGAAATGAAAAGTGATATTCCAGAATATCCGGTATTATTTGCTAAATTTTCAAATGCGCTAATTGGACCGGAAGATTACATTGAGAAGACGCCCTTTACAGAAAAACTAGATTATGAAGTGGAACTAACAGTTGTTATTGGAAAAGAAGCATCGAAAGTTAAAAAGGAAGTTGCCTACGAATATATAGCTGGATATACAATTGGGAATGATATTTCTGCGAGAGATCTACAAAAAAGAACACCCCAATGGTTACAAGGAAAAACTATTGATAGAAGTACTCCAATTGGACCATGGGTGGTCACAACTGATGAAGTCGGAGATCCAGGAAAGCTAGATGTTCGCTGTTATGTAAATGGAGAACTGCGCCAGTCCTCTAATACAGAAAAATTTATTTTTGATGTCTCCTTTTTAATAGAATTTATATCCAATTTAATTACCTTAAAACCAGGAGATATTATTATGACAGGAACACCAGATGGGGTGGCATTCGGTATGGAAGCTCCTAAGTTCCTACAAGAGGGTGATGTAGTAGCTTTAGAGATTGAAAAAATAGGTTATATGGAAAACCATGTGATGGCAAAGGGCAGGGATTAAATCATATTCCCAGTTTTTTCAACGTAAGATAGTACTAAGGCAACGTATTCTAATCAATTATTTTCAGATTTAAAGATAATAAAGTTGTAGGAGGGGTTATGTGAGTGAAAAGGTTGTAATCAAAGTAAATGATAATGGTTCCCTTCGCATTACAGGCGATGTAGAATTAGTAGATGGGGAAGGCAATGTATTTGAAAAGAAGAAAAGTTTTTCGCTATGTCGCTGTGGTCAATCTGAAAACAAACCATTCTGTGATGGTACACACCGAAAAATAGGCTTTGAAAGTGCTCCTCGAGTAAAGTGAACAAATCCGTAATCCTATATTTAGGATTACGGATTTTTTAATAATCATTGAATCGGCATCCATGCTATTTTATAAACGTCAAGCTCCTCATCAAGATAGAGCCTAAATCCCATATCATGGCCCCCAGTTTCGTCTTGGGTAGTGTATCGTATTAATACCTCATTATCACTCAATTTGAGTTCATCAAACTGTTGTATCTGTAGCATTTCTTCATAATGTGCTTCTGCCTGATCTATGGTGTAATTAGACTTAAATTCAGCAATAAAGCTTTCTTTGTCAGGATATGGAAATGAATCTTTTTTATAGTAGAGTGCGTATTGCGTATCTAAATCATTAAGACTATTTGTATAATGGTAAATTTTAAAGACATCAAAAGCACTAAGTCCTTTTAATAAACTATCGTCAAAACTAGTCTTATATTCGTTGAAAATCTGCATGAGCTCATCAGATAAGGCGATTGTTTCCGAATAAGAATTGGTTACTTCCCCATCTATTCGGTTATATTCTTCCATGATTAATCTAATACTTGAGCCCTCCGATGAATAGTGGTACTCCAATGCATAAGGTGTAATGGTCATGTCATTTGTTGTACCCTTAAAACCTAATGTTGACCTAACATACTCTTCATCGGCAAAATATACAGGAATATCTTTATTGATATCTCCTTCAGCAATTGGGATTCGTTTCCAACTATCTGTATCTGGGATAAATGTTAACGGTTGTTCATCAATGAGACTTCCCGTTAGGCGTTCCCCTTTAAAGGTAATAATTGTTTCATCTCCGTTTTGCCGTACATCGATAACTGGCAGTATCATCTCAGATTGGACGGTTTCGGGATTAAAAATGTTCAAGCCCAAACTTTCTTCAGATCCAGCTGCATCACTATTTAATGCATTAGAAGTATCCGAATCATTAGCTGCTTTTTCTTCATGCATACTAAACTCCTGATTCATTTCAGCATCAGAACTAGAATCATTACTACTCATAAATATATCCGGTGATTGATTAATGGTAACCACAAAAATCAATACAGCCACAACTACAGCAAAGCCAGTTAATAATTTAGGGTAGATGCTAACTCTATTTAGTCTCTTTTTAGATTGTAGTCTATCTATCTTATCACGAATAGCTTGCTTATCTTGATTCGTAAAGGAAGTAGGGATTTGATTAAATTGACTCTGTAAATCTTTTAATTCCTTATCCACGGTCAACACCACCTTTTAAAGAAGATAAGCTTTCTTTTAGTTTTTCGCGACCACGTTTTAGTCTTGTGCGGATAGTTGCCTCATTCATATTTAGAATCTGGCTTATCTCACCAGTGGATAGTTCTTTAAAGTAAAACAAGATAATAATTTCCCGGTACTTGATTGGTAATTCCATTACAGTGTGGAATAGTTCACTGGAATGGTCCTGTTGAAGGGCTTGTTCTTCAGGAGTTTTTTCTTCCTTCTCCATGGTATGGGAAGAAGTGATCAGTTTCTCTCTTAATCGCTTGTTTCGAACATGCCAGCTTCTGAGATAATCCTTACATTTATTGATTGCAATCGAGTAGATCCAACTTTTTAAAGTTGAATTACCCTGAAATGTATTTAACTTTTGATAGATCGTTACAAAAACCTCCTGGGTAACATCATCTGTGTCTGCGGAGTTTTTGACATAAGCAAAAATTAGTCGTTTTATTTCATCGCCATACATTTCCATAATTTTTTCTATGGCAAGGGCGGGGTTGGACTGCAGTTCCTTTATGCCCTCTTTGTCGTATGTCGGATGGAAAGCTTCCTGAGTGGCCACTCTTATTTCCCCCTAACTTCCTAACTCATATATAAGACGTGATGTTAGAATAGGATGTTTCATACTTGAGTTATTTTTGTTTAGTCTACCATAATAATCGGTGAAAGTAACTTGGTACCTGAATTTTCTGATTTAAAATACAATTCGTTAATATTATACTAGGGATGATACGTTTTTAAACATAAGGGGGTAAACAAATGAAATATGATGTAATTGTTGTAGGAGCTGGGCTAGCTGGATTAGTAGCAACGAAGGAACTTGCTGATACAGGTAAAAAGGTGTTGTTAGTAGATCAAGAACCAGATGCATCATTTGGTGGACAAGCTTGGTGGTCATTTGGTGGTTTATTTCTTGTCGATTCGCCCGAACAACGTCGTATGGGGATTAAGGATTCAAAAGAGTTAGCATGGCAGGATTGGCTAGGAACGGCAGGATTTGATCGTGACGATGATGAAGATTATTGGGGGAGAAAATGGGCAGAGGCCTATGTGAATTTTGCTGCTGGGGAGAAGCGAGAGTGGCTTAGAAGTTTAGGAATACGATTCTTTCCAGTTGTCGGATGGGCAGAACGTGGTGGATATTTAGCTGAGGGACATGGAAATTCTGTTCCACGTTTTCATATTGTCTGGGGGACAGGACCGGGAATTGTGAAATCATTTGAATCTAGAATTAGAGAGTATATGGATGCAGGGGTTGTGGATTATCGGCCTAGACATCGAGTGGATCAATTACTTCAAGAAAATGGATGTGTGATCGGGATACAGGGAGCTATACTTGAGTCAAGTAGTTCCAAAAGAGGGGAGGAAAGTTCTCGAAATGTTGTAGGAGAATTTGAATATTACGGAGAGGCAATTATCGTTGCTAGTGGGGGAATTGGAGCTAATTTTGATTTAATTAAGAAAAATTGGCCCAATAGGTTAGGGAATCCACCGGAAACGATGATATCTGGAGTTCCTACCCATGTCGATGGACGTATGCTTGATATTACAGCTAATATAGGTGGTAGAATTGTGAACCGTGACCGGATGTGGCATTACACGGAAGGAATAAGAAATTGGGATCCAATTTGGCCATTACATGGAATTAGAATTCTACCTGGACCTTCATCCATTTGGTTAGATGCACGAGGGAGAAGATTCCCTGCACCTAATTTTCCGGGATTTGATACATTAGGCACATTAGAAGCTATTATGAAAACAGGCTGTGATTACTCATGGTTTATTTTGACAGAGAAGATAATTGAAAAGGAATTTGCCTTATCTGGTTCGGAACAAAATCCTGACTTAACGGAAAAAAGTATTCGTAAGCTGTTAACAAGAGTATTACCAGGACCACCCGCACCAGTGAAAGCGTTTATGGATCAAGGAGAGGATTTTATTGTTGCAGATAACTTAAATGAGTTAGTTGATGAAATGAATAAACTAACAGGGAATCACTTATTAGATGTGAAAGAAATTGAAAGACAAATTATTGCAAGAGACCGTGAAATGGATAATACATTCACAAAAGACCTTCAGGTTACAGCTCTTAGAGGTGCACGAAATTATCGAGGTGACAAGTTGATTCGCATTGCTTCACCACATAAAATTCTGGATCCTAAAAACGGACCATTGATTGCTGTTCGATTGAACATACTTAGCAGAAAAACACTAGGTGGACTACAAACAGACTTGTCTGCCAGAGTATTAGATGACAATGGAGAACCAATACCGGGTTTATATGCTGCTGGAGAGGTTTCTGGATTTGGTGGGGGTGGCGTTCATGGATATCGATCGCTAGAAGGTACGTTTCTTGGGGGCTGTTTATTTAGTGGAAGAATTGCTGGTAAAAGTGTAGCGGAAGCACTTGAGGCAAAAGTGAATAAAAAGATAGCAACTGTAACTAGTTAAAAGATGAGTAGGTGTTCTGCTCGTCTTTTACTATAGGATGGTTGTGAAGGATATTTAGAATGGGAATCGTCGTTGAAAAAGTTCATTAGGAGCCATTCTCATGAACTTTTTTATGGAAATTTGAGTTGAATTGTTCATGAAGACCATCCTCAAGAACTATTTGGGTGAAATAAGCGCAGAAATGATCATGAAGCCTGTTCTCAAGAACTATTTGAGTGAGATAAGCGCAGAAATGATCATGAAGCCTGTTCTCAAGAACTATTTGAGTGAGTTAGGCGCAGAAATGATTATGAGACCTGTTCTCAAGAACTATTTGAAAGAATTCAGGGTCAACATGATCATGATAATCCCTAATTAGATGCTGACTTCTGCATTTAAATTGTATAACTTTTTAATTCACTCAAAAACTACCCCCAAGGAGGCGATAGTCATTGGTTAACAAAGAAAAAGAATTCAACAATATGTTTAAAGAAAATAAAAATCATGGTGAACACCGAAACGGCAGAAAAAGCCAATATAAGAATAGTTCCGCTCATGGTAGCGACAAGCTAGACGAATACTTAAATAGCAAAGACTAACTAAAAAGGCATTCGCTATGTGCGAATGCCTTTCTTGTATCTCGTTATTTCTCATTCATCTTTTCACTAACCACATTGTTAAGTAGATGATTGATGCCAACTGTTTTTTCAACTTCTAACACAAATGCAATCCCCTTACCCGGAGTATTTAACTCGGCGTCCTTATTAATGGCATCAAGAACAGCCTCTGTTTTATCTCTGGTAATAAGTGTCAGTACAACTTCTTTTTCTGGCTCAATTAGAATGTTAAATAGTTTTGCTTGTTCGTGAATACCAGTGCCCCGACCATTGATAATGGTTCCACCTTCAGCGCCAGCCTTCTTTGAAGCGTCAACCACTTTTTCTGAGTCACCCTTATTCACGATGGTGATAACTAAATCGTAAAGAATTTTCCCCTCATTCATGGTGATTGAAGCCTCCTCATCACTATCATCTTCTATATCAATTCCAATCATATGGCATATTCCTGTTACATTTTTAGTATTCAAGACAAAAGCAATCCCTTGCTTTTGTTTATTTAATTTTGCTGTGGTTATTATCGCATCAAGTACGTTAGAGTAAATATCATCATTTACTAATGTAAAGATAACTTCTCGTTCTCTTTCTACTGGGATGCCCATAAAACGCATTTTTTCATCAGCCCGAAAACCATTTCCTAGGAGAGTTGTTCCGCCTTTTGCACCAGCTTTCTTCGTAGCTTGAACTATGCTTTTTGCCTTTTCCTTTTTAACGATCGTGATGATCAGCTTTGACCCGAGCTTGGTTCGCGGCATTTTGTTTTTTCTCCTTCCTACCGAATAAGGTTCCGAGGGTGAGAACACTTAATATTGGTGCAAGTGCAACAAGTGCAACCATACCAAATCCATCAAGAAGAGGATCTCTTCCTTCTGTTACAGAGGCAACTCCTACAAATAATGCTAGAAGAAAGGTTGCTGTCATCGGACCAGTTGCTACTCCACCGGAATCAAATGCTATTGATGTAAATGTTTTGGATGAAAATTTAACCATGATTAGTGCTATTATATAACCTGGTACGATAAAATACCATAGGGAAATACCCAAAAATATTCGGACAAAGGCAGCAATAATCGCTAGCCCTACACCAATGGATAACGTATATAAAAGAATCTTCCCAGGAATATACCCTCCTGATACTTTTTCTACTTGATTAATTAGTACACTAACTGCTGGTTCAGCATAAACAACAAAGAATCCGATAATAAATCCTATTGGTAACAAAATCCACTTATTAGGTAATGAGCCCAGTTTTTGTCCCATTAATTCCCCTACAGGAAGAAATCCTATATGGACCCCTTGTAAAAAAATCGAAAGACCTAAAAATGTTAGTAAAAATCCTATCCCAATATCAATTATTCGTTTAATTGGTAGCTTTAAAAAGAATAACTGAAAGAACATAAAAAGAATCGCTAAAGGTGCTAATGCACTAAATACTTCCAACAGTACGTCTGTAAAACCTTCAAAAATGTGCAGCTTCATCCATAAATCACCCCTAACAATAGAACGGAAATAATAGGGCCAATGGATGCAAGTGCAACTAATCCAAAACCGTCGCTAGAAGACGTTTTACCACGAATAACCGTAGCTACCCCGACACCTAGAGCTAAAATAAACGGTACAGTTAATGGTCCAGTAGTTACACCACCAGAATCAAAAGAAATTGGAACAAAGGTAGGCGGTGTAAATGCAGCAAGCATGAACGCGATTGCATAACCAACAATTAATAAATATACGATATTAACATTTAATATAATACGAAGCATTGCTAATCCAACAAAAATCCCAACCCCAAGAGCAACGGATAATATTAATATAGATTGCGGTATTGCACCACCAGATACACTATCAACTTGAGTACCAAGCACTCGTACATCAGGTTCTGCAATTGTTACAACAACCCCTAATATAAATCCGAATAATACAATCATCCATACTTTTTTTGTTTTGGAGAGCGCAGATCCAATTAACTCTCCAACAGGCTGCAAGCCAACACTAACACCTAATAAGAATAAGATAAGTCCAACAGCAACCATCAGAGCACCAATTAAAAATCGGATAAATACCTCCATTGGGAGCCAAATTAATGTAAATTGTAAAATAGTAATGATGATGGTAATCGGTAAAATAGATAAAATAACTTCTTTTATGGTTTCTTTGATATTGTCCATATATGACCACCCTTCTTCATAAATAAAAGGAAATAGAAAGAGTATTCAGATAGCAATGCGCGCAATGATATTAAGATGACTACCTGTGGATATCCTGTACGGATGGGGATTATAGAAAGATTAATATTTTCATACAACTAAATTATAGCATCAATTATAATTTTTCTGAAATTATTGAGCGGTTAAACTAGTTTTATTTTTCTAGTGATATGTGTTGAAATTTTGTATTTTGATTTTAGGTTTTTTGTCCCATCCAATTCTCCTTTAGCATAGTATAAAGTATTGAATTTAGGTGGAAAAAGGAGAGGGAATGGTGAGCTTATTTATAAATACCAATTCACATCCAAATCTTTTTAAGAATAACGACTCTATTGAAGGACCAAACCAATCGTATTTTAAAAGTGATTACTTAAAGGAACTATTAGCTGAACAATACCGAGTAAATGATGTGTTTCAAAAGTCGATGAAAAGTCTCCGGATATCATTCCAAAAGCAGCGATATAACGAGGGAAATAGATGGCGAAATGTTGTTCAAGATATTAACCTAATCAAGGAAAAAAACAAACATCATGAGGAGTTTGAAAAACAGACGAGGGAGTGGATTACGATGCTAGAACGTAATAGTCAGGAACTTCATCGTATTGCCCACGAAAATAGTACAGTTAACCAGGATATATTGAAGGAAATTTATCGGATTCATCAATCCAACGAAGATATAATGCAGCAATTAATGAAGCTCGATACGACAAACGAGCAATTCTCTAACAAGATTGGCGAAATGGCGGATAAGCAGCAGATCATGGCAGATCAAGTTTCTTCACAACATGAAAAGCAAGATAGAGTGATGGACCAATTAGAGAATCAAGAGGCATTAATGGAGAAGTCCAATCTGCAACTTAGCAATTTGCGTTCCATTATATTTGAACGGACTGGATATATTGCAGACAAAATAGAAGAGAGCTACAAGTTAACATCTTCTGTTCTGTATAAATTTCTAACAGGAACAGATAAACCTTTGACATTAATGATGAATAACCAGAAAAAACAAGTGAATAAGAAGGATGAATAAAGATAAAGGCTTTTCCTGAAGATTTATACCCTCATGGAAAAGCCTTAACCATTAATGTCGTTTATTCAACCATAAAACCCCAGTCTTAACTAATCTAGGAACAATACCTACCAATGGCTGTTTCATCATATTTCCAAAGCCATCATTTTTTCCAAGTGACCCAAGTGTACCTTTTAAGCGAATCTCCTTTGGTACTTTTGGTTCTTGATTACGCAAAATAGAGTTTAGAACAGCCGCAGTTTGTTCCCCTTGAATACCGGCTAACTGTGCACTTGGTGAATAAACAGAAGATGCACAATCCCCGATTACATAAACATTTTTCTGTTGAGGTACCTGAAAGAACTCGTTGACCACGATTTTTTCTTGATTGTCTTTTTTGAAAGGTAATTCTCGGACCACCCGATTTGGACGAACACCAGCTGTCCAGATCGTTACATCATTCACATAACATACACCATTATTACACACGCCATCTTTTTCAACATATTCTACATTCGCATGATGTAATACTTCCACATCATTTTTATTAAACCAATCAGCTACATAACCTTGAATTCTTGGATCAAATGCTTTAAGAACTGACCCACCTCTGTCTAATAAGCGAACATTAAGGTCTGCTCGGCTTTCACGAATCTCTGAAGCTACTTCAATTCCACTTAAACCTGCCCCAACGATGGTAACCTTTCCTCCGGCTTTTAAATTGCCAACTGCTAGACCGGTTTTGCGTGCATTAGCGAAAGTTTGTACACTTTCCGTGTAAAGTTCTGCCCCTTCAATACCATGGTAATTGTCTTCACATCCTAATGCCACAACTAGGTAGTCATATGGAACAATCTGGCTCAAATCACGGAAGATAATTTGTTGATTTTCAAGATCTACTTTGTCAACCTCTGAAAAGACATAATTAATTTGATTATGCTTTGGAAAATCTACACGTACTTCCCGATCTGCAACTGTACCAGCTGCAATGGTATAAAATTCTGTTTTTAGTGATTGATATGGATTCCGATCAACAATTGTCAGGTTAATGTCCTCAGGTAAGCCCTTATCGACCAAACCTAGAGCAACCTTGATCCCTCCATAGCCACCACCTAGAATAACTAAATTTTTCATCTATTTTACCCCCATCCCCTGGTAGAAATCTAGTGTGCTAGTCTTTCTGGGATACTATATCCGGAAACGCTTTCCATCTCTAAGAGTATCAAAGAAACGGAAGTTAGACTAGTAAAAAATGAAGAATCTGTTAGAAATGATCTTTTATTCTAGGGGCTGTACTGCAAAAATATCCAACAACTTATTCATGTATTTTCCATTTTGGGAAATAGTAACAAATGAATTTAAAGGAAAAAACATACAAGAAAGGAAGAAAAAGAATGAAAACTAAGTTCTTTATCGTATTAATGACCGTACTAATCGCTAGTGCATGGCAGATTTCGACTGTATTCGGAGAAACAAACACAGATAATGCTTGGTTTGACTTCATTAGTAAGGACAAAGATGAGGAAAAACCAAAAGAGCATGGGAAGAAAGACGTACATAAGCATGAAGCATGGATAAAGTATAAAGCAAAAGAACTGGGTATTGAAACAGAAGGAAAAGACCTCACAACACTAGCAAAAGAAGTAAAAGAAGCAAAGCTAATGAAGAAAGCTAGTGAACTGGGTATAGATACCGAAGGAAAAGATATAAAAGAATTAGCCATGGAAATTCATCAGGCCAAAGTAATGAAAGAAGCAAAACAACTAGGTATTGAAGTAGAAGGGAAAGACTATGATGATTTAGCGGAAGAAGTATTGGATGCTAAGTTTAAAGCAAAAGCAAAGGAATTGGGGATAGAAACAGAAGGAAAAGAAGTTGACGACCTTTTGGATGAAGTAAGAAAGGCAATTCTAGATCGTGAGGCAGAATCCTATGGTGTGGAAACAGAAGGAAAAAAAGAACATGAAATTGTTATGGATATTCACGAAGCAAAGATTTACGACTCTGCAGAGAAACTAGGAATGGACACAGAGGGCAAAAAGCCTAAAGAGATTTTAAATGAAATCTTTGAGAATTATGCGGCAGAAGCTAAGGAGTTAGAAATATTTCCATTTGAAAATAACGACGACAAGTTTTATTTACAACATCATATGGAAGATCATGATTAATGATGAGAGGAGGATTGTCCCTCCTCTTTTTAATAATGAAAAATTGCTTCAACAAGTGCAGTTATTTTGAATTGACCAGCCTCAATTGGTGTAGTAGCTGCATTTTCGGTAGAAACACCTAAAACAAATGGTCTTGGTGGTTCGGGTGAGGTACTTGTAAGTTCTTTTAATTGGTCTGGAATTTCATTAATGGAAACACCTAACGTATCCGCAACTAACAATGACTTTTCCTGTGCGTTTTTAATCGCATTTGCAAGTGCTCGTTGGTAATAGCGGTCTTGATTCGAAACGGTCATGTTAATATTTCGTACAGTATTTGCCCCGTTATTCACTGCTATGTCTACTATTTCGCCGACTTTATCAATATTGTCAATGGTTACGGTAAGTAGATTAGTTACCCGGTATCCACGAAATACCTGTTTACCATCTTGAAAGTCATAATCAATATCAATTCGAAATTCAGTTGTTTGGATTTTTTCTCGAGGAATTCCACTGCTAAGAATAGCGTTAATCACATTTGTAGTTTCAGTGGCATTTGTTTGTTGGGCTTGTTGCAGGTTTCTGTTCTCCGTGATAACACCTAATACTACAGTTGCTTGATCTGGCTGTGCCAGAACGGAACCTTCCCCAAAGACCGTGACTTTATGTTTATTTTGCCTAGTAGGAAATTGGTTACGAATATATGGGTTAGCTTGATAATACATTCTTCCACCTCTTTTATAGGTTTATATGGTAAATATATGTATGTCTAGGCAAAAAGTGTTTCAAAGTAAAGAAAAAAGAGTACTCCTAATTAGGAGCACTCCTATATGCATTATGCAAGACGCTTAATACGATCATCTAAATCTGGGTGTGTGGAGAATAATGACGATTTACGTCTGTTGCTAATTTTTAGAGTGGCGATAGATGTATCCTCGCCACCTTTAATTCGATTCGTATATGCTTTTAAGCTTTCAAGTGCGTGACGCATTTTATCTTTCCCAGCTAAATCCGCACCACCACGGTCTGCATGGTACTCACGGTGTCTGGAGTATGCGTAAACTACGATACTACCTAAGATTGAGAAAATGATTTGGAAAATAATAATGGCAATAAAATGTACGATTGGCGCAAGCTCTTCTTTAACGAAGCGGGAAGCGATAAATGCTGCTACTCGTGACAAGAATACTACAAATGTGTTCACCACACCTTGTAGTAATGTCATGGTAACCATATCCCCATTAGCGATATGTGCTACCTCATGTGCAATAACGCCCTCAATGGCATCGTCATCCATTTCTTGTAGTAAGCCCGTGGAAACAGCTACCATAGAACGCTTCTTAGAAGGACCAGTCGCAAAGGCATTTACTTCAGGAGATTGATAGATTCCAACCTCAGGCATATGCATGAGTCCAGCAGATCTAGACAAGCGGTGCACTTTTTCTACAACAGCTTTTTCATGTTCATTCATTGGACCATTTGGATTAATAACTTGTACACCCATCATTTTTTTCGCCATCCAACGTGAAATGGCTAAAGAAATGAAAGCTCCTGTAAAACCAATGACAGCACTAAAAATTAGCAATTGCAGAAAGTCAATGTTTCCACTACTCGTAATGTAGTTGCCAATCGGTAAAACACTAAAAATAATACTAATCGTTAAAAGTACTAAAACGTTTGTTAGCAGGAAATAAAAAATTCGTTTTCCCATATTCTCACCTTTCTATTTTTAAATTTTTAAAATTGTATTTACAAAACAATTATGTTTATTATAAGGGTAAAAGCTCTTGTTGTCATCTGGAATATATATATGAACGGGTAGAACAAGATATTCGAGAAAAAAGGAGTGGGAGAAGTGGTGGAAAACGTTAAGCATGCTATTCAGGATGATTATGCAGATGATTATTCATGGTGTTATGGTTGTGGAAAATTAAATGAGAGTGGTCTCCACTTAAGAACTGGCTGGGATGGAGATAAAACCGTAACAATTTATACTCCTCGAGAAGATCAAATGGCAATTCCAGGTTTTGTGTATGGAGGAGTAATTGCCTCACTGGTTGATTGTCATGGAACTGGTTCTGCTGCCCTTGCTTTACATCGCAAAAATGGTCATGAGCCAGGGGATGGTGAAGAACCACCAAGATTTGTTACCGGATCTTTAAAGGTAGACTTTTTGAAGCCAACCCCAAATGGTGTAGCCTTAAAAGCAGTTGGTACGGTTGAAGAAATTCATCCAAAGAAGTGGAAAGTCCAGACAGAAGTTTATGCTGGGGACGTATGCGTGGTTAAAGGTGAAGTAATAGCGGTTGTCATGCCAAGTACATTTATCCAAAAATAATCGAGGTGAACAGCATAGTGTACACAATCTGGTTAAATGATTTAGAAATTGAAGTTGAGAGCTTGAATGATACATGGGTTGAAAAGAGTGAAGATAAACTCCATCTATTAGAAGTAGAATTTAAAGTTACTCATGATTACTATCATGATGTGACCACGGAATTATACAAAAATGATTTTCTTGTTAAAGTACCAGAAAAAAATTTAGAATTTCAAGCAGAAATCCAAAACTATTCCACTTCCGTTACCAATTTGTACGAGAAAGATGCAGTTGGCGACTTTAGTTTAGTACTAATACAGAAAAGGTAATGCACTGGGCTTTCGGGGGCAACTCCAAGCCTTTTTTATATTACACCATGGTAAAATATAACTATTTGCTTGGGAGTCCATATCAATTGCTAATACTTTGTAGCCTTTTTCAGCAAGTAGAAAAGCAGTGGTTGCAGATGTCGAAGATTTACTCACACCACCTTTCTGATTCCGAATGTAATTGTAACAGCTATAGTAATCCCTCACTTTCTATTATCTATTAAACTGTAAAACTATATTTTTGTACCGGCTTATTAATGTTTACGGCACCATTATCATCGTACACTCATGCTTCTAGTAGTGGCTTGAGAGTTGAGCCAGTGGATCTTCATCATTTTATTTATAGTAAATAAGAACTATTTTACTTCTTTGTACCCATTACGTGTTATTATAAATTTACTAGGTAAAAAAACAATTTTATATAAGGAAGGTAATTTTATAATGAAGAAAATATTAATGGTCTTATTAACTTTTATGGTAATGACGGTATTGGTTGCGTGTACTGAAGGTGTCGAAACGGATAACGATGCAAATAAAGAAGACAAAGTAGAAAATACTACTGAGTCTGATCAAAGTACAGAAGAAGTGGCAATAGAAGAAGAGAAAGAAGAAGTAGATAAGGAAGAAGAGGAAGCCAAAGTAGAGGAGGATAAGAAAGAAGAAGAGAAAGTAGAAGAAGAAAATAACGAAACAATGGAGCAACAGCAAGCAGTAAAAATGGCAGAAGAATATTTGGCATATACTGCATTTTCAAAAACTGGCTTAATAGAGCAGTTAGAGTATGAAGGTTTCAGTAATAGTGATGCTACATATGCAGTGGAGAAACTCAATGTGAATTGGACAGAACAGGCAACGAAAGCGGCACAAGATTACTTGGATTACACAGCATTTTCAAAAAGCGGTTTAATTGAACAGTTAGAGTATGAAGGCTACAGTAATAGCGATGCAACTTATGCAGTAGAGAATATTAGTGTAAATTGGAGAGAGCAAGCAGTAAAGGCAGCTCAGGATTACTTAGATTATACTGCGTTTTCGAGAAGCGGATTAGTAGATCAATTGATATACGAAGGTTATAGTAGTGAAGATGCTAATTATGCAGCGGATGAAGTAGGACTATAATATTATAAGTATTTTTAAGATATATAAACATAATACATTAACATGTTACTTGCCAACGGTAGAATAGCCCTATTGCAGAACATTAGGAATTGCTTATTATATAGAACATGTATAACCGATTATCTTTCTGGAGGAAGGATAATCGGTTATATTTTTAATGAAACAAATTAAACAACAATTTCGTATAAAAGCTATACATAAATAAAGGTGTGGTTGAATATGGGATATCGATTTGCAGGTACTGGTGATTGGTATAAAAAAGCATTTGGATCATTTTTTGCTGCAATCATTGCCATTATTTCTACGATTATGGCAATGCAACAATACCATGACTTGGAGCTACTATTTCTTATCCTTGGATTACTTCCTGTGTTAACAGGAGTGGTTCGTGGAATCCACTACATGAATAGTTCCAGTCAGGATTATATTTATTTAACACCGAATGAACTTGAAGTTAATCGAGGTCCATTATTACTAACAAAAAGGGCAAATTATTACGATATAGCTCATTGTGTTGAATTTCATGACTATGACCGCAAAATAATCACAATCAAATTAATTAACAACAAAGAAATAACTTTCCATGGAGAGTGGCTTACGGAAAATGACTACATGGAACTTAAAAATGAATTAGTTAGAAGAACAGGGAATGAAAAATTATTTCGATTTAGAGCGAGTGATACTGTGCTTTGAATGAACTAAAAGCAATTAATTAAAAGTGATGTAATAAGTGCTCCATCTTTAAAGAGATTTTAATTTAACAGCTCCCACTTACTTTCCTTAAATAAAATGCAAAAGATAGTAAAAGGGTTGGCCATCATGATAGAATTATTCCTATGTTAAAAATGTAAAAATGAGGGAACTAAATGCCAAATAATAAAAGTGCTTTACCATTTCAAGTCTCAAAAACTGAAAACTTCTATGAAAAACTAGGCGATTATGTCGGCGATGTTTTCTATGATATTTTACCTGAACAAGGTTATGAAACTCGTGATGAACAAATTTTTATGGCCTTTCAGTTGGAAAAAGCTTTTAAGGAGAAGCGCACTATATTCGCCGAGGCTGGCGTTGGTACAGGGAAAACGTTTGCCTATCTACTATATGCGATTTGTTATGCTCGTTACATCGGTAAACCAGCAATTATCTCCTGTGCAGACGAAACCTTGATTGAACAGCTTGTTAAAACAGGTGGAGACATCGAAAAGCTTGAAAATGCAGTAGGGCTTGAGGTAGATGTGAGGTTAGCGAAAGCAAGAGAAAATTATGTTTGTGCTCGAAAACTGGACCACTTGATTAGTGAAACAGATGATCAAGATGTTACAAGAGTATACGATGAAATACCTGATTTCGTCTTTGATACTAGCTCAGCTAAAAAGATTTTTGAAAGATATGGCGACCGGAAAGAATATCCATGGGTGTCTGATGAAACATGGGATAAAATTGCTTGGGATCCACTCCAACAGTGTTCTACCTGTCAATTGAGACATCGAAGTGGACAAACATTAAATCGTGAGTATTATCGTCATGCGAATGACCTTATCATTTGCTCACATGATTTCTATATGGAACACGTATGGACAAAAGATTCAAGAAAGCGTGAAGGGCAAATTCCATTGCTCCCGGAAGCAAGCACTGTAATTTTTGATGAAGGACATTTACTGGAGTTTTCTGCACAAAAAGGTCTTACTTATCGTTTTCATTCAGAGACACTTAATCAGGTGCTTACCGGCTACATGGGACAAGATGTACGCGAAGAATCTTTATACCTAATTGAGGATATTTTAACCTTGCACGAAGACTGGTTTGATATTCTTAGCAATTCAGCTAGAGATATAGCTGGATCTAACCGTAAAGAAGTAGAAGCCACAAAGGTGATGCTAGAATTAGTATCAAATCTATATGGAAAAGTTGAAAAGCTACTAGACCAGCTAGTATTTGATGCGGAGATGTTTACGATTGATGGGTATCATCTCAAAATCATTGAGGAATATTTGGAGTTCTATCATTATGGTCTATCCATTTTCCTCAAAGAAGATGAAGGGATTTTTTGGATTGAAGAAAATAAAGAGACAACTACCTTAGTGCTTATGCCAAGACTTGTAGAAGATGTGTTAAAAAAAGAGGTGTTTTCAAAAAACATCCCATTTGTATTTTCTTCTGCAACCCTATCACAAGGTGGAGACTTTTCTTATTTGGCCACAAGCCTTGGTATTGAGGCATATGATTCGTTTTCGGTGGAATCACCATTTGATTATGAAGAACAAATGCAGCTGCTCGGTCATATGGAACAAAATAAGGAGAAAAAGTGGAATCAAATTGGCAACCAAATCCTTGAAAATAACGGAAGCACGCTAGTTTTATTCTCTAATATAGAGGAAATGAATGAATTTCGAAGTTGGACAAGAGAGAAGGATTGGCCGTTTAAGCTCTTATTTGAAGGAGACTATGAGATTAGCGAAACCGTAAATCACTTTCAATCTCAAACAGATTCGGTCTTATGTGCATACCACTTATGGGAAGGGCTCGATGTTCCGGGTGAGGCTTTAAGCCAAGTAATTATTTCATCGCTTCCATTCCCGCCACATGACCCAGTTTTCAAATCAAAGCGGAAACATGTAGCAAATCCTGAAAAAGAAGTAGATGCTCCGTACATGCTACTAAGGCTTCGTCAGGGTATTGGACGTTTAATCCGAACAAATGAAGATCATGGTGTTATTCGTATATGGATGAAAGAAAATGAATGGGAAATGTACAAAGAGGAAATAAGGTCTGTAATGCCTGTTGAAATAAATTGGGAGTAAACTAAAAGTGGCTGGGATTATGAAATCCTAGCCGCTTTCTATTTAGAAGGAATTATTGTTCAACTTATGCAGTAGTGCCATTCATCATTTCACTCTCACAACGAATCCAAGATGAATAATAAGGACCTGCCATCCAACGTGGTCTCCTTAACACTTAATTAATTTTAAAAAGTGTGTTAAAATCTTTGCTGTTAATCCCCATATAACTCGGTCCTCATACCGGTAAAACAACTCATTAATATGGCGAATCTTCCAGTTATAATCTTCTCCACCTACAATTAAGTCAAACGGAAAATTTTCTTCGGGTATTACCTTGAAGTTTACTTTATAGGATTCTGGAGTGGTGTTCAGTAGATAAGATAAAGGTACTGTGAAATATTCCCCTACTTCCGTTTCGTTAGGAGTGATTTCACTTGTGTGTTGAAGTTTTCCAACATAAGGATAAATGATTCTTCCCATGTCTGATACTACATAGTCTATCGGTGTTACGTCTACTATAGTATCCTTATTAACTCCGAGTTCTTCCATCGTTTCGCGAATTGCACAATCCATTGGAGTTGGGTCAGTTGAATCGATCCTGCCCCCAGGAAAGCATATATCTCCCGGTTGGCTTCGCAATTTCATGGACCGAACTTCAAATAATATATGTGTTTCCCCATTAACATCAACTAGTGGAATGAGAACAGCTGACTGTTTGAAATCCTCCATTCCCATAATACCTGGTTCTTTTGCTGACAACCGATTTAGAATAGTGTGTATATCCATAACTCCCCCTCCAGTAATTGTTTTAGTATCATTATACTAATTAAATACGACATAAAACCATTTATTTTCATGAAAATAAAAGAGTTTAAGGAAATAAATTAATTATCGTTTAAAATTCCTAGAATTAGACAATCTAAGTATGTGCAATATTAGAAAGGTGGCACAAAGATTGAATGTGATAAGGAGGATTGCAATGGGAATATTAAGTGGAAATCCAACAGATGAACCGATGCATTATGGTGAGGTTTTTGGAGTTTGGTCAGCTGCGTTTTCTGGGAAAGCAATGGTCGCTGCATACCAAACCTTATTAAACCATGCCGGGGATGAGGACTTGAAAAAACTAATTCAAGAGGCAATTGAACAAGGGAAACAGGACATAACTGAAATAGAAGCATTGTTAAAAGCGAATGGTGTTGGTTTACCGCCAACTCCACCGGAACGACCTACAGCTGATTTAGAATCCATTCCAACTGGTGCTCGTTTTATGGATAATGAAATTGCAGGAAAAATGTCTGCTGATGCCGCTGCTGGGTTAGTAGCAGCTAGTACCGTGATGGGTCAGTGTATACGTGAAGATATTTCAGCATTGTTTGGGAAGATACATACCCAAAAAGCAGCATTTGGTGCTAAGCTTCTTCAGTTAAATAAAGATAAAGGCTGGCTTGTACCACCACCACTTCATCTTTCTAAGGGTGAGGATTAAGAAACGAATTTAAGGAAGAATAGTACAAGCAGTGGTGATGATGAAAATCATCACCTTTTTATTGTGGATTAAGGGGAAGTTATCTATTTCCCCTTAATGATATGACAAATGTCATATTAAAATCCTGACGAGTATGACTTATAAAACGATAGAATTCCACCTATTATATAACTAATAACTTGAATGACTAGGAGGAATATAGTGAGTAAACAAAAACAAGCACAATTAAGAAAAAGTGTATTACCATTTGCTAAATCAAATACAAGGGCTAGTATCTTTCAAATGATTAATACGATAATTCCATTTTTTCTACTTTGGTTCCTTGCATATCAGAGTCTTGCAATTTCCATTTGGCTATCAATACCTTGTATCGTATTAGCTGCGGGATTTGTAGTTCGGACCTTTATTATTTTCCATGATTGTACACATATGTCATTTTTTCAAAACAAAAAAGCCAACAGGGTTGTTGGAACCATTACAGGTATTATCACGCATTTCGCGTTTGAAAAGTGGAAATGGAGCCATTCTATCCATCATGCAACAAGTAGTAACTTAGATAAACGTGGCATAGGTGATGTATGGGTTATGACCGTGGATGAGTATGTGCAAGCATCATTTTGGGGTAGATTAGCGTATCGCTTATACCGAAACCCCATCATTATGTTTGGATTAGGACCGCTTTACCTGTTTTTAGTTTCAAATCGATTTAATCGCAAAGGTGCAAAACGGAAAGAACGAATCAATACGTATCTTATTAACGTTTCAATCGTAGGGATTTATGCACTATTGATTTGGGCAATTGGCTGGCAGGCCTTCCTAATCATACAACTTCCTATATTGTTTATTGCCGGTGCAGCAGGTATCTGGTTGTTTTATGTTCAACACCAGTTCGAGGATTCCTATTTTGAAAATGAAGAAGAATGGGATTATGTAAAAGCAGCAGTAGACGGAAGCTCTTATTATAAGTTGCCTAAGGTAATTGAATGGTTAACAGGTAGTATAGGTTATCACCATGTACACCACTTAAGCCCGAGGGTACCGAATTACAATCTAGAAAAAGCGCATGAATCTACACCGCCATTACAAAAAGCAACGACCATTACACTTAAGACTAGCTTGCAATCTATTCGATTCCGTTTATATGATGAAGCAAGTAAAACATTCGTGAGCTTTAAGGAAATTAAAGACCACTTGAAGGAACCAAAATCCGGCTTGCAAATCCCTACACAGAAAACTAGCGTACAAGAAAAGTAATTTCTGGAAAAACCCTTCATTACTTGGAATGGAAGGGTTTTTGTAATGCCTGATATCTGCTATACTCTATCTAAACATGAAATAGGAGGAAGAAAATGCAAAAGTGGTATCATATTTTTTCGAAGAATACTGGTCTAAGCATCTATATTTGGGTTGTATTCTGTATTCTTCCGTTCTATTTCATCATCAGGTTCTCTACTCCAACTGAGGTTTTCATTGGGGTGTTAATGATTGTAGTTTTCTTTACCACCTTTCGTTTATCCTATATAAAAAAAGGTTGGACCGTTTATTTGTCGGTAGGTATTGAGATGGCAATCAGTATTGGGATGACACTCTATTTTGGCTATGTCTATTTTTCATTATTTCTTGCCTTTTATATAGGAAATATCCAAAATAAAGCCGGATTTATTACACTTTATGTAGTCCACTTAGTTACGACTATTTCAGCAACAACTCTTGGATTTTTTACGCAAAGCCAAATCTTCTTTTCACAGCTTCCATTTATCATAATAAGTGTCATTGGTGTCATACTTTTGCCTTTCAACATGTATAATCGAATAAAACGTGAAAAACTTGAACATCAATTAGAAGATGCGAATGTTCGGATTTCCCAATTAATGGTGATGGAAGAAAGGCAGCGTATTGCTCGTGATTTACATGATACGTTAGGACAAAAACTATCTCTTATTGGATTGAAAAGCGATTTAGCTGGGAGGTTGTTACAAAAACATCCCGAAAAGGTTCATAAAGAAATACTGGATATTCACCAAACAGCAAGAAACGCATTAAAAGAAGTTCGAGAAATGGTTTCTGATATGCGAAGTACTAAATTAGAGGATGAGATTAACCACGCCCAACAGGTAATAGGGGCTGCCGAAATGAATTTTCATCTGGAAGGTAATCCTGTTCTTGATCGTACACCATTATTAGTAGAGAATGTTCTTGGAATGTGCTTGAAAGAAGCGGTGACTAACGTAGTTAAACATAGTAATGCTACAGCGTGCTCGGTTATGATTCAGCAATTACCAGGTGAAGTTAGTATTATTGTAAAGGACGACGGAATAGGAATTGGAAGTACTGCCTTGACAAAAGGAAATGGACTACGTGGAATGAGAGAGCGACTAGATTTTGTCAATGGAAGCTTAGAAATTGAAAATAGAAATGGTACGGTTCTATCCATAAAGATTCCAAATGTTGTAAAGCAACAATCAGAGGAGAGATTGTCATGATTCGTATTGTAATTGCTGAAGATCAACGGCTTTTGCTCGGTGCATTAGGATCATTACTAGATTTAGAGGATGATCTGGAAGTCGTCGGTATGGCGAAAGATGGGGAAGAGGCTTTAGAACTGATTAATCAGCATCAACCTGATATTTGTATTATGGATATTGAAATGCCTGTGAAAAGCGGGCTGGATGTAGCGGAAGAAATAAAGAAATATGATTGCAAAGTCATAATTTTAACTACGTTTGCCAGATCTGGATATTTTGAACGGGCACGTAATGCAAATGTCAGTGGCTATTTATTAAAAGATAGTCCTAGTGAAGAATTAGCAAACTCAATTCGGGTTATCATGGACGGTAGGAAAATATACGCTCCAGAATTAATTGATATTGCCTATAACAAGGAAGATAATCCATTATCAGAGCGAGAAGAACAAGTAATTAAATTAATTGCAGAGGGAAAAAACACAAAAGAAATAGCGAATCAACTGTTCTTGACAACTGGAACAGTTAGGAATTACGTATCGGTTATATTGGATAAACTCGATGTGAGTAATCGAATTGAAGCCATTTCACGCTTTCGGGAAAAAGGTTGGTTTAAATAAAGAGACTATCTACAAAAATGTGGATAGTCTTTTTGTTTGGAGTAATAGATAATTGAAAATGCTATCTCTTAGTCATAATTAATTACGGTTGGTAAATAATAGAAGCGTAATTTGTAATTTATGAAAAGGAGAATGATAATGGTAAAATTAGCAGTTATTTATTACAGTTCCACAGGAACGAATTATCAGCTGGCAAAGTGGGCTGAAGAAGCGGGTAAGGATGCCGGAGCAGAAGTGAAAGTTGTGAAGGTACCAGAGCTAGCACCAGAAGCGGCAATCGCTTCTAATCCTGCATGGAAAGAACATGTTGATGCAACAAAGGATGTACCAGTTGCGACATCAGAGGATATTGAATGGGCAGATGCAATTATCTTTAGTGTTCCGACTCGGTTTGGTAATGTGGCATCACAAATGAAGCAATTTCTTGATACGCAAGGTGGGCTTTGGGCAACTGGTAAAACAGTAAATAAAGTGGTTAGTGCCATGACCTCTGCCCAAAATTCACATGGGGGGCAAGAAGCAACTGTCCTTGCCCTGTACACGTCGATGATGCATTGGGGTGCTATCATAGTTCCACCAGGATATACGGACCCGCTATTAATGGCTGCAGGTGGTAATCCTTATGGAACAAGTGTAACCCAAGGACAAGATGGCAAGATGATAGAAGATGTTCAAGCAGCAGTTAAACATCAGACCAAGAGAACTTTAGAAGTTGCACAAAAAGTTGCGGGTAGTTAACTAGGAGCTAGGGTAGCGGTATTAGAGTGAAGTGCTCTAATACCGCTTTTGGTATCATGCAAATTTTGAAGTTGCCGATTCCATTTAATAGATGACAGAAAATAATACAAACCGTAAAATATTAAATGGAGGAGGAAGAAATACTGATGAATCGATTTAGACAAGCATGTAGTAAAATATCGGAACACCCTATTTTTACGAATACAATTATTGTATTAATTATGATTAATGCTATTTTAGTAGGGCTAGAGACATATACTTCTATTGCAAGTAAGTACTATGATTGGATTATCTTTGGAGACAGACTGTTACTATGGATATTCACAATAGAGATTATTATTCGATTAATTGGAAGAAAATCTATAAAAGAATTTGTGAGAGACCCTTGGAATATTTTTGACTTTGTAATAGTTTCGTTAGGGCATTTATTGGTTGGAAGTCATTATGTTACGGTTCTAAGGGTTGTGAGAGTTTTACGGGTATTGAGAGCAGTGTCCATTATTCCATCCTTACGAAAAATGGTAAATGCACTTATACTAACGATCCCATCCATGGGAACCATTTTGTTATTATTAGGTATTTTCTTTTACATATATGCTGTAATTGGCACAATGCTATTTAGTGATATTGCACCAGAATATTTTGCAACATTGCATGACTCTCTGCTAAGCCTTTTCCAAGTTATCACACTGGAATCGTGGGCGAGCGGGGTAATGAGGCCAATACTAGCAGTAGACCCATCAGCATGGTGGTACTTCGTAACGTTTATCGTAATCGGAGCCTTTGTCATTATTAATCTATTTGTTGGTGTAATTGTCAATAATGTGGAAGAGGCATCTAGGGAAGAAACACCTTCGCCAACGGATATTAAGCTTGGAGAATTGCAAAAGGAAATAAATGAAATTAAGAAATTACTAGAAAACAAATCCTAGCCATTAAGATTATATGAAATTAGAGGAGAATGATATGGTAAAGCCTTTTAAAGTGAGTCCGCCCAAAATAATCAATAACCCGCAAGAAGAAGAATTTCAACCTATGGAACGTGGTTACTATGATAACTGTACCTTCAAAGATTGTGTTATAACCAGAGAAGATATGGATCGTATGGTATTTGATCAAGTGGTATTTAATCGAGTAACATTTGAAGGAACCGACTTTACCGATATTCAATTAACCGACTGTATCTTCAATCATTGTGATTTGTCTAATGCTGACCTCTCAAAAGGAAGCATTCATCGTGTGGAATTTAAGCAATCTAGAATGATTGGATTAACAATCGCAGAGTCAACCCTAGAAAATGTATTATTTGATAATTGTCAGATGAACTTAAGTGCTTTCGGATACTCTAAATTAAAGCAAGTGAGGTTTTCTGAATGTCAGTTAAAAAATAGTGATTTCTATGAATGTAAAATTCAAAAGTTAGACTTACAGAACTGTGTGATTGACGAAGCCAATTTTACAAATTCAAAACTCACTGGAGTGGATTTGACAACCTGCAGGTTTGATAGATTACAGGTTTCTCTTGAAAGCTTACAAGGCTGTATTGTATCCGCCGAGCAAGCTCTGGGATTCGCACGGATTTTAGGGTTGGAGATTAAAGAATAATAATAGTTAAGGTTATGAAGTTATCAAAAAACACAGCCCCGTGAGGCTGTGTTTTCAGCTTCATTCCATCATTCCTGCCACTATTTCATAAGAACGTAATCGGTCCTCTTGATGGAAGATTTGTGAACCAATAATCAGCTCATCTGCATTTGTTTCTTCGATAAAGCTCTCTAATCCCTTCCGAACTGTCTCGGGGCCTCCAACAATCGTTGTCTTTGGATCCAAGGTTTCCATAACAGCTGCCAACTCCATTGGGGAGTATATTTCTTCCAAGTTATCAACTGGCGGCTGTAGTTTTCCTGGGTTTCCACGGCGTAAACTTAAGAACTGTTGTTGTTGCGATGTTGCAATTCGTTTTGCCTTTTCGTTTGTATCAGCTGCAATTACATTTATTCCAAGCATAACGTACGGTTTCTCCAATACGTCAGAAGGTTTGAAGTTATCACGGTATAATCTTAATGCCTGGTGTAAAAAGGCAGGAGCAAAATGACTAGCAAACGAGAACGGTAACCCTTTCTGCGCCGCAAGTTGAGCACTAAAGCCACTTGACCCTAATAACCAAAGAGGAATTTTCATGCCTTGACCAGGTACAGCCTTAACACGTGACACAGGTTCATCTGAAAAATAATCCTGTAATTCATTCACCTGCATAGGGAAATCTTCTACACTCATATTTAACGTTCTTCTTAACGCGTAGGCAGTTGCTTGGTCACTACCAGGTGCTCTTCCTAATCCTAGGTCAATTCGCCCTGGATACATTGCTTCCAATGTTCCAAACTGTTCTGCAATAACTAGTGTTGCATGGTTTGGGAGCATCACCCCGCCGGCTCCAACTCGGATACTCTCGGTTGCCCCTGCAATATGGCCAATGACAACAGAGGTTGCAGAGCTTGCGATGCCTGGCATATTATGATGCTCGGCTAACCAATAACGGTTAAATCCCCATTTTTCAACGTTGCGTGCTAATTCAACACTATTCTTAAAGGACTCACTTGCATTACTACCCTCTGTAATTGGTGCAAGATCAAGAACTGATAGAGGTACATGATTAAACGTCTTAGCTTTTTCGGCTTTCATCACAAAAACTCCTTTCGAAACTAATCATTAATAAGCAATAATAAATATTTTGTCTGAAAGAGTCCAATTATTAGCTTAGCTATAAAAATTAATTTGATTCAAACCTATGAATCAAGTATGATAGTAAAGTGATTTAGGTAAAGATAATACTGTATAACAGTACGATATATATCATGTTGGAGATGAGAGTATACAATGACAAAAAAATCCATTTACGGATTAACTTTTGAACAGTTAACAAATTGGTTAATCGAAAACGGACAAAAACGATTCCGTGCTGAACAAGTATGGGATTGGTTATATAAAAAACGTATCCAAAATTTTGCGGATATGAGAAATGTTAATAAAGAAACAATCTCTTTATTAGAAGAGAACTTTGTAGTGGAAACTTTAGATGAGGAAATAAAGCAAGTATCAAAAGATGGTACGGTTAAATTTCTATTTAAGTTAGCGGATGGTAACTTAATTGAAACCGTGTTAATGCGATTCAATTATGGCTTATCTGTCTGTGTCACAACGCAAGTCGGGTGTAATATTGGTTGTACATTCTGTGCAAGTGGATTACTGAGAAAAAGTAGAGACTTGGATAGTGGAGAAATCGTAGAACAGATTATGAAGGTTCAAAAGCATTTAGATGAGCAAGGGAAAGATGAACGAGTAAGTCACATTGTTGTGATGGGGATTGGCGAACCGTTCGATAACTATACTAATCTTCTCAATTTCATCCACGTTGTAAATGACGAAAAAGGACTTAAAATTGGCCAACGTCATATCACAGTTTCTACAAGTGGTTTGGCTCATAAAATCTATGAGTTTGCAGATACTGGGTTACAGGTGAATTTAGCAATTTCCCTACACGCACCAAATAATGAGCTTCGAACACGTATAATGAAAATTAACAAAGCATTCCCAATCGAAAAGCTTATGAAAGCAGTAGACTACTACCTAGAGAATTCAAATCGTCGTATTACCTATGAATATATTATGTTGAAGGATGTTAACGATCATAAGGAAGAGGCATTACAGCTAGCTAAATTACTGCGAAGTAAACGTCACTTATCATATGTGAATCTAATACCTTACAATTCCGTAGAGGAACATGGTCAGTACCAACGTAGTGAAACGAGTGCTATCCAAGAGTTTCACGAAGTGTTGAAGAAAAATGGAATTAACAGCGGCGTCCGTTGGGAAAACGGAGCAGATATCGATGCTGCATGTGGACAGCTAAGAAGTAAGCAAATAAATAAGCAGAAAATCGTATAAGGATTTCCCAAGAAAGATTGGCTTATAAGAAAATGAGTCAGTCTTTTTTTCTTTGAATATAATATCAGAAATAATTCGTCTAATATTTAAAAAGGGGAAATTAGGATGTATGGTTTAATTAGCATTCCGATAAATGAACAGACCAAGGACACACAGGTCAGTTTCGATTATCAAACTTCGAACAATGCAAGCACATATTGTGATTCAACCTATCAACTAGAGTTGAATCATGAAAAAATGGAACAGTTTATTCTGTATAAAGGACGATTTGTATTAGTGCTAGATGGTAAGATTTATAACTATAAACAGTTGCGTACTCGGCTTGTAAAGAAAGGGTATACCTTTGAAACTAATTCAGAAATAGAAGTAGTTGCAGCTTTATTTGAGGAAAACGGAGTAGATGCCTTCCGTGAACTAAGAGGGATGTTTGCTATAATCCTCTGGGATAACCAAGAAAATACTTTCTATGCAGTAAGAGATCCATTTGGCATTAGACCATTTTATTATATGGAAACAGAAGAAGAATTTCTTTTTTCTTATCAAAAAGAGGAGATAATGAAAGTGAAAGGTGAATTATCTTTTTCTGAACAAGCATTGCAGCACTATCTATCCTTTCAATATGTGCCCACCCCGCTGACCTTGACAAAAGAAATATCTAGGTTAGAACCAGGACATTACCTAATAAAGACTCCTCAACAACCTCTCCAAACACACCGCTATTTTCATGCAACCTTCCAACCAGTAGATGGAAATGAGAAGCAAATCATCAATAGAATTCAAGAAGTCATGGTTGACTCTGTGAAGGCTCATATTCAAGATGAGGAGTCTATAGGAGCCTTTTTATCTGGAGGAATTGATTCCAGCTTCCTAGTAGGTATTGCTAAGGAATTTCATCCCTCTATTAAAACCTTTTCTGTTGGATTTGAAGAAGATGGATTTTCAGAGATACCAATTGCCCAAAAAACAGCAGCAGAACTAGGTGTGGATAATTGCTCCTATATCATTAGCCCTCAAGAGTATGTCGAAAGTTTGCCAACCATCGTAAGGTATCTGGGAGACCCATTAGCGGATCCTTCCTGTGTGCCACTATACTTTGCCGCTAAGATGGCAAGTGAATATACAAAAGTAGTTCTTTCGGGAGAAGGGGCAGATGAACTTTTTGGTGGTTACAATATTTATAGGGAATTTGAGTCTTTAAAGTTATTTCAACATCTACCATTAACGTTTCTGAGGTGGTTCCACAAACTGTCAGAGATTATTCCTGAAGGCGTGGTAGGGAAGAGTTACCTTGCACGTGGTACAACTCCACTAAAAGATCGCTATATTGGAAATGCGAAGATTTTTGAGGAAAAAGAAAAAAAGCAATTTCTGAAGACCTATCATGAAGCTAATCATTACCAACTAATTACAGATGAGCTATTTCAGCAAGTGAAGGAGGAACATCCATTACATCAAATGCAATACATCGATATCCATACATGGCTCTCAGGAGATATATTGGTAAAAGCGGATCGAATGACAGGTGCACACTCGCTATCCTTAAGAGCGCCATTTTTAGATAAAGAGGTGTTTCTAGTTGCCCGTAAAATTCCGGTTAAGTATAAAATTTCGGAAAAACAAACAAAACAAATACTACGTAAAGCAGCAAAGGATTTTGTTCCGAGCCATGTTGTCGAACGAAAAAAGTTAGGATTTCCTGTGCCAACTGGAAATTGGTTGCGAAATGAATTGTTTGATTGGGCACAGAATGTAATTTTAGTCAGTGAAACGGGCCATTTACTAGAGAAATCATACTGCCTAAAACTATTAATCGACCATGCAACTGGTAAACGTGATAATGCTCGAAAGCTTTGGACAATACTTGTGTTTATGATATGGCATCGAGTGAATATGGAGAATAAAGGAATAATGCCCACCTAATTACAGAAACTGAATCTATAAGTGATGAGAGGAAGATTAGATGGAATTTGACTGGATTTGGAAAGCAGTTCTAATTGTTCTAGCGGGAACCATTTTGTTGAGATTTGCTGGGAGAAAATCAATTTCACAAATGACGTTGCCACAAACAGTTATCATGATTGGAATTGGGTCATTATTGATTCAACCTGTTGCCGATAAAAATATCTGGGTAACCATAGGTGTTGGTGCGATGTTGGTCATTACATTAATTATTATGGAATATACAGAGCTTAAGGGAGCAATGTTCGAAAAGATGGTTACGGGGCAATCTAAAGTAATAATAGAAAATGGAACCATAAATGAAACGAACCTAAAGAAAGTAAGATTAACCGTTGATCAGTTAGAAGCAAATCTACGACAACGTAGTGTAGCAAAGCTATCAGATATAGAATATGCAACTTTAGAGCCAAATGGGCAATTAGGTTTTGTGTTAAAGCAAGAGGCGCAGCCCGTAACGAAAAAGGAATTCCAACAGCTGATGAATATTATTCAACAAACAGTTACAACGAACAAAGAAGTAACAAAATTAAGTGACCAATTGGAACAGGTAAAACAGGAACTTAAAAAAGTGAAGAACCAAGATAATATATTTACTGAGGTAGCAAATAATGGCCACCACAAACAAGTACCGAAGCATCTTCAATAAAAAAGAGGAGGTAGCTGCGGATGGCCCCTCCTCCCTTATTCAAACCTAGCCGATAACGGAATATCGACCAATCCTTTTTTCGCTGAGATTCGATTTTTACCCTGGTCTTTTGACAAGATTAACAACTGGTCTGCATAGACATAAGCTTTCTTAATCTCCAAAGTTTCATTTGTTTTGTAATAGTAAAGCCCAAAGGATGCGGTCATGGATATATCGATGGTTTCATTCTCATATTCAGCAACAGCAGGAGTGTTTTTAATCCCTGCACGGATTTCGTCTACTAGGGATAAACATTCTTCATAACTTCTATTTCTAAGGAAAATGGTAAATTCTTCTCCGCCACTACGGAATAAATAGTCATCTTCTGAAAGATAGCTTTGTAAAAGGTGCGCAAAATGTTGAATAGCATGATCACCTACAGCATGGTTGTAATTATCATTTATCTGTTTAAACGAATCAATATCCGTCACAATAATTCCAAGTCGCTCTTTCGAGTTATTTAATTCAGCCATTTTCTTATCCATATAAGCACGATTATAGACCTCTGTAAGAAAATCAGTATAGGCCATTTGTTCAAACTTGTCCCGTTCTAGTTTATGCTGAATAGATTGGTTGATAGCGATGTTGGAGCGACTGACAAGATAATTTAACAGGAATAAACCAATAACCATTTCCCACTGGTTATCAAGAAGGAAGAAATATAGTAGCCCGTTTGAGAATGCGATCTTCCCCATATCTAAAATACTTCTACTTTTAATAAAGGCCATAGCATCCTTTAAACTACTTATTTCACCCATTGCTAAAAAGACAATGGTTAAGTAAACATGAGATAAAAAGCTCATAATGATAGCAATTAGAATAATTAGAAACCAAAAACCAAAAGGTACTTGCTCAAAAATTGGATATAGCCCATGGAAAAGGTAATATGCAATCGAACCATTTAGAGCAAAAGACCCAATGTTATAAAACGTATGTAATAATTCTTCATCATCAGCTACTTTTTTCTTTTTACGAATGAAAAAAACCGTCGTCATATAAAGGACTTCATAGATAAATACGCCAAGAGGTCCCCCATAAAGTGCTATTGCAAGACTATAAGGAATCGTGTAATCAACCCTCGCATTACCATGCTTAACAGCAACTCTCAAATGGTAATACAACGTTGAAAAGAAATAAAAAAGGAAGAGTGCAATCAGGTAACTTTGCATGTCTATTTTAATATTACCGGAACTTACAGCAATCACGACTGAAGTAACAAATAGAAATATTATGAAAACTTTATCTGCACGCATCGATTACACCCCCCTTTATCCAATGTATCTAGTAAACTCCCATCATTAAACTGGGTAAAAATTCCTATACATACAATATATCATACTTTAATCTCCATGCTTAAAGTATTTCCTAATAGATTTGTATATTATAATATGCATATAGTTATTTCTCCACGCATATTGACTTATTGAAGTAATATCTATACACGCGTATAATAAGGAGAGAATAGTAAGCTAAAATACACTAATGATATTTTCTAATAAAAATACAAACCCATGAATAGGATAATACCTAAAGTAGGAGAAAAGTATATGAATAATAAAGCAGTTGTTTTAGGTAATAATTATTATATAGGACTTAGTGCAATTAGGAGCCTTGGAAAAGAAGGTGTCCATACTGTAGCGGTTGATTATTCAGAAGAAGATCGTTATGGTGCTGCATCAAAGTATTGTTCGGAGAAGATACTCGTCCCGCATTATAAAAAAGAAACGAAAGAATTTATTCAAGCATTAATTGATTTTGCTAAAAAACAAGAGGAAAAGCCTGTCCTAATACCTTGCCATGATACATATTTGGAGGTAATAGATGCATATTTGGAAGAAATAAAAGACTATTATTTAATCCCGCAAACAGAACCGGGCCTAGCGAGTAGGGTGATGAATAAGGATACCTTACATGCTTTAGCGGTTGAGCATGGAATCAAAGTGCCAGAGACAGTTCGGATAAACGAACCTAATTTTAAGAAGCGGGTTGAAGAAGAAATAAAGTTTCCTTGTCTTGTGAAGCCTTTTGATTCACCAACATTTGTTAAGAAGTTCAGGAAAAAGATCTTTAAAGTTCATAATATGGAAGAGCTAGACGAGGCGCTGAACAAATCAAAAGAAGCAAACCTTGATGTGTTTGTACAGCGTATTATTCCGGGATTTGATGACCATATGTATACCTTCGATGCGTATTTGAACCAGAATTCTAAAGTTACTCATTGGACCACTTGTCAAAAGCTACGACAATATCCAATTAACTTTGGGGCATCTGTTTATACGATTCAAAAATACACCCCTGGAATTTTTGAGATTGGTTCGAAGTTTTTAGAGGGAATTAATTACAAAGGATTTGCAGAAATAGAGTTTAAAAAAGATGAAGAAACAGGAGAATACTATTTAATTGAAATAAATGCTAGGATTACTAACTTTAATCATTTACTTTATAAAGTTGGTTTGAATTTTCCGTATATCACCTATCGAGAAATGATTGGATCCCCACTTGAGCCAAAAGCAGTGACAGATACAACCAATCGAGCTTTTTGGTATGGATACGAGGACTTTTTAGCGGTGAAAGATTATATTAAAACGGGTCAACTTAAATCTTCAGAGGTTGTAAAATCCTTATTCCGACCAAAAGCATATGCAATCTTTAGTTTAAGTGATCCAAAGCCAGCTGTTGCCTTTATGAAAACTAGGGTTAGTAAATTATTTGGTGGCCGAACAAAGAATTAGGAGGAAGTCTGTATGCGATTAAGCGAATTATTGAAAGTAATAGAAGTAACGAATAACAGGGAAGTAGAAGCACTGGAAATTAATAAAGTCTCTTACCATTCGCAAAAGGTAGAGGAAGGAGATCTCTTTGTATGTGTGAAAGGGTTTAAAACAGATGGCCATAAGTACCTTCCAGATGCAGTAAAACGTGGAGCAGTGGCTGCTGTAGTAGAAGACTTCCAAGAGGATATTCAAATTCCACAATATGTGGTTAGCGATAGTCGTGTGGCATTAGCACAATTAGGTGCTACGTTTTATCGAAATCCATCTAGCAAAATGACAATGATTGGTATTACGGCGACTAACGGAAAAACAACAACTTCATACATGACAAACGCTATTTTAGAGGCAGAAGGACGCAAAACTGGTCTAATTGGTACAGTTATTGTAAAAAATGGGAATAAATCATTCCCGGCAGAATTAACAACACCTGAATCATTGGATTTACAACAATATTTAGGCGAAATGGTTGAGAATGATGTGACGCATGTAACAATGGAGGTATCTTCTGCTGCATTAGAGTTAAATCGTGTAGAAAGTGTAGCGTTTGATATTGTCTCCTTGAATAATATGAGCAAGGAACACATGGAAATGCATGGTACCTTTGAAAAGTATTTCGAAGCAAAATCAAGCTTAATCCGAAATGCTTCAGAAAATAGCTATGCCGTATTAAATCTAGATGATCAATATTCAGCTTCTTTGGTAGACCAAACAAAAGCAACGGTTATTTCATTTGGATTGAACAGTAATGAGGGTTATCTTCATTGTAAAAACCTTGATTTAAGTACCGGAAGAGGTAAATTTACAGTCGAGATCTTAAAACCGTTTGATGCTAATGGTATAAAGTATGAGCCTAGTGAATTTGAAGTTGAACTAGCTGTACCAGGTCTGCATTCTGTTTATAATGCAATGGTCGCTATTACCATTTCTCTTCTAAGTGGTGTAAGAATATCAACTATTCAGGAAACGCTAAAAGAATTCTCTGGTGTACCAAGAAGATTTGAGTTTATATATGAGGATGAAATTAAAGTGGTGGATGACCACTTTGCAAATCCGGGAAATATAAATGTAACTCTTCAAACCCTAGATTTTATGGATTATGACAATTTGCAATTAGTATATGCAATTAGGGGGCAAAGAGGTGCAACAATTAACCGTGAAAATGCAGAAGTAATTGTAAAATGGGCTGAAAAACTTAAAATTAATGAAGTCATTGCAACCCGAAGTGTTTCCCATACAACACCAAAGGACGAAGTGACTGATGATGAAGTAAACGCATTCCTGGAAGTCATGAATCAAGCGAATATTACTGTTCACTTGTATGATGAATTACCAGATTCTATAAATGATGCATTATCCAAATCAACTAAAGGTGATTTGGTATTGCTTGCTGGTTGTCAAGGAATGGATTATGGTGCAGGAATCGCACTTGAAGCTTTAAATAAAGAAAATGCTGAGGTAAAATAATAGTTGTAGGCAGCACTAGATAAAGCAGGTGGAACGAATGAATAGAAAAAAGCTCGGTGTGTTAGGTGGAATGGGACCTGCAGCAACATCGTTATTCTTTGAGAAAGTAATTGAAAATACGGAAGCGAGTAAAGATCAGGAGCATATTGACATGGTTATACTTAACCATGCCACCATTCCGGATCGGACAAGGGCTATTTTAGAGAATCATAAAGAACCGTTTTTAGAAGCGGTTCAAAAGGACTTTAAGATATTTGAATTGGCAGAGGTTGATCATATATCTATACCATGTAACACGTCACATTATTTTTATGATGAGATGCAGGCGATGACTTCTATTCCAATTATTAATATGATTGAAGAAACAGTGAAATTTATACGTGAGAAATTTGGACAAACTGCTAAAGTTGGTATTTTAGCAACTGATGGAACGGTAAATACAGGTATATATCAGGACGAATGTCATAAATATAATATGAAGGCTCTTGTTCCTAATGTGCAAAATCAAGAAAAAATAATGCAAACCATCTATGACTTTAAAGCCAATAAGCCAGTAGATGTACGAGGATTTGAACAGATTATTGAAAAAATGATTCATCAGGAAAAGTGTGATTGTGTCATTTTGGGGTGTACAGAGCTTTCGTGTATTGAGATTGCAGCACATTTGAGACCGTACGCTGTGGATGCAATGCAAGTACTAGTGAATGAATCCATCATTCTTTCCGGAAAAGAAATTAAGAAGGAAGAAGTTGTTCCAAACTTTGAGTAAGGGGGGAGATTCATGATATCACATAAAGATGAATTTGATGAATTCTTACTCGAGTCGTTCAAGGATGGTAGAACTGTTCGTGAACTAAGACTATCAGAAGCTGAAGCAAATTACATTAAAATCAAAGTACCAAAAGCAAAGTTTAAGAAGATAGCAGATCATTTGAATCAGTCGTCAAAAGAATGGTATGAAGTAGATACAAGACGCACTAAATGAGCAATGAGGATGTTTCAAGGAGGGGTTACCCCGATATGAAACATCCTCATTTTTACGTAAAAAAAGGATACAATTTTAGCGAAAGAATAATACGAAGAAGGTAAACTATTTTTAAAAGTGCGACTAGGACATTCGTCTAAAAACTTTGCGAATGCCAAGTTTTTTAATGCTTTGGTGCAGAAAACAAATGGGTACTGTGTACGCTAAGCTTTGCCTTTGGATTAAGGAAAGATTTAGCATGGTTGACAGCTATAGTTGCTTCCCCAAAACCAGTTGCAATTAACCTAGGTTTACCATCATAGGAACAAATATCTCCCGCAGCAAAAATCCCTGGAATAGATGTCTCCATTTTTCCGTTTACGTGTACTGCATTTTTGGTTGTTTCAAGTCCCCAGGTTTTTATTGGACCAATATTTGTAATGAAACCATAGTTAACAATAATTTCGTCCACTTCGAAAGTGTTTTGGTGTTCCCCTTTAACCTCTTGAATGATAACATTCTCCACTTGTCCATTACTACCGAATATCTTCGTTAATTCAAATGGTGTTTGAATAAGGATAGACGACTCTTTAAGCTGTGTAAGACTATGTTCATGTGCTCTAAACTCGGACCTGCGATGAATAAGTGTAACACTACTTGCGACATCCACCAAAGCAAGTGCCCAATCCACAGCAGAATCACCTCCACCACAAACTAGAACCCTCTTACCTGTGAAGCTATCTAACTGTTTTACAAAGTAATGAAGTGTCTGCCCTTCAAATTCTGTCGCATTATCTATTTTCAGTCTTCTCGGTTCAAATGCACCTGCACCTGCAGAGAGGATAATGGTTTTTGAAAAATGGATTCCTTTAGATGTGATAATTTTAAACGTACCATCTTCCGGCTGGATAATATCCTGAACTTGCTCATTTAGACATATCGTAGGAGAAAATGTTAGTGCTTGTTTATGCAGTTGAAAAACTAAGTCCTTTGCTTTAACACCAGGAAAACCTGCAACATCGTAAATAAATTTATCGGGATATAACGCCGCTAATTGCCCACCAACCTCTGGAAGACTATCAATAATCTTTACAGTTGCCTCTCGCATACCAGCATAAAATGAAGTGAACAATCCTACTGGCCCAGCCCCAATTATCGTAATATCCACCATTTCATGATTTTCCATCTGTATGGCTCCTTTTTTTGAGAATGAATCTTTTATAATTACAGTATACTAATATAACGTTTTTAAAACGTATTGTTAACTAGTGATATATAAATAATAAAAATATAATTGCTAATTGTCAATTTAATTTGGGAAAATAAAATAAATACCATCTCTTCCCCTACATTTTTTTGGTCATTTTAGGGTTTTAAACGAAAATCATAACATTTTGATTAGTAGATTGAATTAATATTTATTTGGGTAAATTTTGATAGTATTGACAATTAATATAACAAAACGTACTATTTTAATAACGTAATAAAAACGGTATAAATATTGAATTGAAAAATGGCTGTTTTCTAAAGGGAGTTGTAAATTATATAATTTGTTAGAAACTGTGCGGTAAACTTCAGGAATTATTGAGCCATACATCATTTTGAAGAGGGTTTAAGGATGTCTCTAAAAGCGTCTAATTAAGATACACCAATATTAGCGAAGTGTATTTCCTTAGCGGGTATGTTGCTTAACCATAAATCATTAGTAACAGCACAATATCTATCAACCGTGAAAGTAAAAGCAACAAACATTTAGATAACAGCCAAAAACGATAAGGAAGTGGAAATATATGAAATATACGATATCTGATTTACAACAGGTAGTATCACATGGATTGACTCCTCCACCTTGTGATACTACCATGCAGGTGAAGGTTAATTTTGCAGAAGATGGAATTTCTAAAGGAATTTGGCATGTTGATCAAAAATACATAAATGGATTAGGGGTAGTAATGGGAGGTTTTATGTCTAGTGCTGCTGATATTTTAATGGCGTATGCAATTGCTTCTAAACTAACGGAGAGCCAAGGGTTTGTTTCTATCGATTTGGATACAACTTTTCATCGTCCGGCATTTGAAGGGGAAATTAACGTTACTGCGAGGGTAGAAAAAATGGGAAGAACTTTAGCCTATGTAGTTGCAGATTTAGTTCAGAATGATAAGAAAGTAGCTACTTGTGTGTCATCCCTGTTAATACAACAAAAATAGATAACAAAAAAGTAGCATATTTATGCTACTTTTTTAGGTCAACTTGTATTTTATCTAACTCACCTTGCTCGTAGACTTCTTTAAAGAAGCGTCGAGCTGGTTCGATGAGCATGTGATAGTAGTCGTTAAAGAGGGATGCTGCAGAATCTCCCAGCCATTTCTTTGGTAATAATTCCTGTGGTAAATTAGGATCAATAAATAAAAATTTGCGATATTGGTGAACTAAAAGGGCAGACTTCACAAAACAGCTCCCATCACTTATTTCACCTTTTTCGATTTTATTTTTATCAATCACATATTTCTGACTGTACTCTTGGATAAATATCTGATACTTTTCATTTACTTCATCTAGATTCCAACACTTTTGGACAAGTTCTTCAGGACTATTCTTTCCAATATAAGAGGCATTAAAGAAAGAAACATATTCACTAATATCATATTTATCTATTAATACATTAACCTGTTCTTCTAACGGATTAGGTGATATCCAACAACTATTGGACAATAATCCGAAGCCACTCCATACTAGTTCTTTTCGGAGCTCGTCACGGATATGTCGTTTGTTTTCAGGAATGGTATAAACTAGAATCCGCCAATTTTCATCCCAGGAAGGGTGTTCCGATTTATAAATACGCCGAGAAGCTTCTTCCATTCTTGCTTTACCACGCTCGGTTAATGAATAATAGCTTTTATTCCCTAATTTCTTTGACTCCACCCAGCCTTGCTTGCTCATCCGCGAAATAGCAGCTCGAACTGATTGCTCATTATGACCAAATTCCTGCAACAATCGAATTAAACTTCCAATCCAAATAACATTATCATAATGCCGTATGTAATCCCCAAATAAGGTAAAAATCATTGATCTAGTATTAAATTGCTTCTCCATCAAAACTCCCTCTCTTTATAAATGACCCAAATTACTTATATTTATTGTTCGTACAAATATTATCAGAAATGACGTTAATTGAATAGGTAACAAAATATAGAATTTCCTTATTAAGGTTTGATTTGGGATAGGGAATCCTATATAACATATTTCCTCTGAGTGAACCGAATACAAGTAGACTCTCGCGGGAGGCTCTCCAGCCGCCCGACTCAAGGCAGACACTGCGATGGTACCTTCGGGCAAATGTCGCCCCTGTGCTGGAAGTAAAAGCGTAGTGTATTCGGGTCATGGGTCTAATTAAATAGCATGATAATAATCATACGCTATTCATAAAAATGTGATACTAACATACATAATACTACATTCAAATGCCCAAATAAATCAATTTTAGTACAAATAGTCAATTTAAATTGTGAAAATTTTAAATAATCATATTGTCATTAGTATGACACTTTGCTATTATAACGTTAAAGAAACGTTATGAGAGGGTGGTACGATGTATAACTATGTGGAAGATGGAGATTCCAAAACAACCGCATATGTAGAGCACGACCAAGAGAAATCAGATGCATTTATGGCCCGAATTGAAGCAGGAGAAAAAATTGAAGCCGATGACTGGATGCCTGCTGATTACCGTCAGGCATTAATAAAATTAATATCTATGCATGGAATCAGTGAAATAATGGGAGCTCTACCTGAAAAAGAGTGGGTGCCTAAAGCACCAACATTAAGAAGAAAACTAGGAATTATGGCGAAAGTTCAAGATGAAATGGGCCATGGCCAACTATTATTACGTGTCGCCGAGGATCTCATGAAGCCATATGGAAAGACTAGAGAAAATCTAATGGAAGATTTATTAAACGGAGACTTGAAGTTTCATAACGTTTTCCATATGCCAACGAAAACATGGGCAGATGCTGGAATGGTTGGATGGTTAGTTGATGGGGCAGCTATTATATCTCAAACCAATATGCTAGATGCTTCTTATGGTCCATACCAAAGGGCATTACAACGAATCTGTCAGGAAGAAGTCTTCCATGCGCAACATGGAGAATCTATTATTATGGCATTAGCAGAAGGAAACCAGTACCAACGGGATATTTTACAAGAATCATTGAATCGTTGGTGGCCTTCACTCCTCATGTTCTTTGGACCAGCATCGGCTGAAACAACTGGTTCATCAAAACAAGATATTATGATTAAGTACAAGATTCGCAAGAGTACAAACGAAGAGTTGCGCCAAGCATTTTTATCAAAATATATGCCTCGGGTATTTTCGTTAGGGCTGACTGTTCCGGATGAAACTATCCGATATGACGAAGTAGAAGAAAAGTGGATCTATAAACAACCAGATTGGGATGAGTTTAAGCAAATTATCCGTAATAATGGTCCACGTTCTAAAGAACGACTACGCTTAAGGGAAATCGCTTATGAAAATAATCGTTGGGTACGCCAAGCACTTGCAACTGAACCAGTTAATGTTTAAATGGGGGGGACAAATGTGACGAAGGAATCAGACTTTTATCAAATATATGAAGTGTTCAGTAGGAGAGGAAATAAAGCACCAATGCAACATCAATTTAGCCTACTAGCACCAAATCGTGAAATGGCGATGATGATGGCCCAAGAGAACTTTATGCGACGAGAAGATGTAATTGATCTATGGGTTGTCAAACAAAGTGATATTCGAAAAATGACCAGCGAAGAAAGACAAAACATGACCAATCGATTAGATAATAAAGATTATCGTACTACAAAGGGCTATGGTTACTTAAGGCAAAAGTGGAAGGAGAAAGAGCAAGGCATGTTAGATGAGAAAGAAATCATGTCTTGGAAAGAGGTGAAGAAAAAATGAGTCAAGTTGTTGAAACGGCGGAACATGCAAAAAAGGACGCTACTTATTTTCTAGCACTAAAAGAACTTCTTTTCCAATTAGCGGATGACGATTTACTAATTGCATTTAGAGGTTCTGAATGGTTAGGGTTAGCTCCTCATGTAGAAGAAGACGTTGCATATTCATCGATTACACAAAATACAATGGGCCATGCTGTGATGTATTATAACTTGCTAGAAGAGCTTGGAATAGGAACAGCGGATTTACTTGCACATGATAGAAAGTCAGAAGAACGAAGAAATGGTATTTATTTAGAAAAACGAAATGGGGAAGGAAATTACCTAGATGAGCCGTACTATGATTGGGCTTTAGCAGTAGTTCGAAATTACTTCTATGAAGCTTTCAAAAAGATTAAATTGGAAGCGGTTGCAAATGGTAGCTATAAACCATTGGCAAATGTTGCAAGAAAAGTACTAATGGAACATCATTATCATCTGGCACATTGGAAGCTATGGATAAAACAACTTGGTTCTTCATCTGATGAAGCTAAAAAACGAATTCAGGGCCGTGTCAAGGAAGCTTGGGAAGAGTTTGCGGATGTCCTTGAATTAGGAAAACATGCAAATGATATAAGGAGCCATAATCTAGTAAGTATTGGTGAAGAAGAAATGAAGGATAGGTGGATAGACGAGGTAAGGACAGTTTTGGTGGAGATACCGGATGGTTCGTTAGGAAAGAAATATGGTAGCGGTCGGAATGGTGACCACACACAAGATCTAGAACAGGCAGTCAATACGCTAGCAGAAGTGTATAACAGTGATAAAACTGCAGCCTGGTAATGGTATGTCACTGCATATTCGCGAATAGAAATAGGAGGAGAGGAGGAGAGACATGAACGAGATAAATAGACTTCAAGAAATTAATGCAGTTCTAAAAACTGTCGATGATCCAGAACTCCCTTCTGTTAGTGTTTACGACTTAGGTATGGTTCATGATGTAGCGCTTAATGAAAATGAAGTGGAAATTAAGATGGTTCCAACATTTGCTGGGTGCCCGGCATTGGACTTTATTGAAATCAAAGTAAAAAGGGCGGTAGAGGAACTGGAGTGGGTTCAATTGTGTCGGGTTAAGTTTACGATGGAACATCAGTGGTCAACAGATGCTATTACGGAAAAGGGGAAAGAGGAACTTAAGAAACATGGTATTGCTCCGCCACCTGAGAACTACCAACCTGGGGATGAATGGACGCTAAATTGCCCGTATTGTAACTCTGATTACACCTCAATGGAAAACGTCTTTGGCCCAACGGCTTGTCGAAGTATTTTATATTGCAGTGCATGCAAGAATCCATTTGAAGCAATGAAACCAGTGGTTCAACCACTCCATTTAAAGTGAAACTTACAATAATTATTAGGGGGATTTAAAATGGTAAAACTAATTGCATTATACAAACAACCGGAAGATAAGGAAAGATTTGATGAGCATTATTTCAACACTCATGCACCGATTACGAGCAAGATTCCTGGTTTGCGAAAAATGGAGGTTACAAGAATAGTAGGTTCACCGATGGGGGAGAGTGAGTTCTATCTGTTGTGTGAGATGTACTATGACGACCATGATTCATTACAAAAGGCAATGAGAACGGACGAAGGAAAGGCATCCGGGAGAGATGTTATGAAATTTGCTGGCGATCTCGTCACACTAATGATTGGTGAAGAGGTAGATGAGTAAGTATATTAAAGCTTTTTCGGAAGATGGTGTAGGCGTTGTTCAATTGCATCGTCCAGAAGTGTTAAACGCATTGAATCGGGTAATGGTAGATGAAATTGTAAACCAGTTAGAGTCTTTTGATAAGAATGATACAATTCGAGTCATTGTTCTAATAGGAAATGAGAAAGCCTTTGCGGCGGGTGCGGATATCGAGGAAATGATGGAAGCAACTCCGCTGACTCTGGAATTATTAAACCCATTTGTTGAGTGGGACAAAATTGGCAGAATAAAAAAGCCAATCATAGCAGCGGTTAATGGTTTTGCTTTAGGTGGGGGTTTTGAATTGGCCCTACATTGTGATTTGATTGTTGCTGCAGAGGATGCCAAATTCGGCTTTCCAGAAGTGAAGCTAGGTGTTTTACCTGGTGCAGGCGGGACACAATTTTTAACAAAGGCAATGGGTGTACGAAAAGCGCTGGAGTGGATTTGGTTAGGAGAGCCAATGTCGGCAGACGTAGCGTATGAGTATGGTGTGATTAATCGAATGATTGCTCCAGAACTAGTAATGGAGGAAACGATGCGATTAGCTAAACAGTTAGCGAAACAACCTCCGATATCGTTACGGTTAATTAAGGAAGCGGTACATGCAGCTGTAGATTTATCGTTGCAAGATGGAAAAAATCTAGAACGAAAAAACTTTTACTTAGCATTTGCTTCTGAGGATCAGAAAGAAGGCATGCGTGCATTTTCAGAGAAACGTCCAGCCTCGTTTAAGGGGAGGTAACCCATATGAATTATGAAACAATAATTTATGAGAAAAAAGGTAAAGTAGCGACCATAGTGCTTAATCGTCAGGCTGCATACAATGCGTTTACGGAACAGATGAATCTAGAAATAGTAAAAGCATTGCGTATTGCGACTAAAAACGAAACGGTTAAATGCATTGTCATAACAGGGAGTGGAAAGGCGTTCTGCTCGGGGCAAGATCTAGCAGATGTCGATGAGAATACGAATCATGCAAGTTTTTTAAGAGAACGATATCACCCAATGCTACAAGTGTTAAAGGAAACACCTAAGCCAATTATTGCTGCCATAAATGGAACGGCGGCAGGAGCGGGAATGGGATTAGCTTTTGCATGTGATTTTCGTCTGATGAGACGTAATGCAAAGTTGGTTAGTGCATTTATGAATATTGGGCTTGTTCCTGATTCAGGTTTTCTATATATGCTACCTCGATTAGTTGGTTATGCAAAAGCATTAGAAATCGCTGTCTTAGGGAAGCCACTTCTAGCAGAAGAGGCATCAGGGCTGGGTTTGGTAACAGAAGTTTTTGATGAAGAATCATGGGATGTACAAGTTGAGGCATTTGCGGAGAGGGTGGCAAGTTTACCAACAAAGGCATTCTCATTAATTAAACGATATATGCTCGATAGCATGCATACCGATTACGAAACGTTTCTTGAACAAGAGGCATTTGCCCAAAGGATTGCTGGCCTTTCGGAGGATCATCAAGAGGGGCTTAAGGCATTTGCGGAAAAACGACAACCGAATTTTATCGGTAAATAAGGTTGGCTTAGGTGCATCAAGTTTCTAAGGAGATAAGGAGGAAAACTAATGGAACAAATAGTAGCAGAAAAGATCACAACAGTTGGAGAAATGAAACGGTCCCATTATGCCATGATTATTAATGGGGAACGCGTAGAGGGTGTGTCAGGAGAAGTATTTGAAACGTTTGATCCCGCAAAAGGGGAAGTTATTGCCACTATTGCTAAGGCAACAACGGAGGATGCAGAAAAGGCGGTACAAGCTGCACGTAATTCTTTCGATAATGGGAAATGGCGTAAATATCCAGTAGGAAGGCGTGCGCGGGTTTTAAATAAAATAGCTGAAATTATGCGTAGTCGTTTTAAAGAACTATGTGAACTTGAAGTCCTAAATAGTGGTAAATCTATTGGTGCAGCACAGGTGCAGATTAATCAGGCCATTGAGGATTTTGAATTTTATGCAGGTGCAATTGTTGGTCATCGCGGAACAGTTAATAATATGCCAAATGGATTTTTTAACTATACACATAAAGAACCTGTAGGTGTGTGTGCCCAAATTATACCTTGGAACTATCCAATGATGATGGCAGCTTGGAAAATCGCTCCGGCTATAGCTGCAGGCTGTTCGGTGGTCGTGAAGCCTGCAAGCTTAACTCCGATTACTGCTATTGTGCTTAATGAGATTTGCCATGAAGCTGGCGTGCCAGAAGGTGTTGTAAACACACTTCCAGGTGCTGGGCAAGTAGTTGGTGATTACCTGGTAACACATAAGGATGTAAATAAAGTTGCTTTCACTGGGTCAACTCCAACAGGTAGAGATATTATGGAGAAAGCATCGAGTACATTAAAGAGGTTAACACTTGAATTAGGTGGAAAGTCACCAAGTATTATTTTTGAAGATGCGGATTTAGAAGCGGCTGTTGCCGGTTCCATATTTGGTATCTTCTTTAACACGGGACAGTCCTGTGAGGCAAGGTCACGTCTATTTGTTCACGAGGCTATTTATGATGAGTTCATGGAACAATTCGTCTCTAGAACACAGAAGCTAAAGCTTGGTGATCCATTTGATAAAGCGACACATGTTGGCTCTATCATTAGCCGTAGTCAATTAGAGAAAATTGATGGATATGTTCAATCCGCACGAGTTGATGGAGCAACCATATTAACTGGTGGAAAAGAAATGAAAATAGAAGGATTTGAAAATGGCTATTGGTATGAGCCAACCATTATCGCAGATGTTACCCCAGATATGAAAGTAGTACAGGAAGAAATCTTCGGACCAGTTGTCGTTGTAGAGAAGTTCACCGACGAACGGGAAGTTATTAAACGAGCGAATGATACAGAATACGGCTTAGGATCGGCAGTGTGGACAACAAACCAAGCAAGGGCAACCCGGGTAGCACACCAAATCCAAGCAGGAATCGTCATGATCAACAGCCCGTTCTCAGCCTTCCCAGGAACACCGTTCGGGGGTTATAAACAATCCGGCTTCGGCCGCGAACTAACCGTAGAAACACTAGACCTATACATGGAAGACAAAAGCGTTCTTTCCTACTACGGCCCAAAACCAATCAACCCATTCGGGGTTTAGTGGTTGGTTAGTTGCTTTTTAACGATAATTTTCATTGGATTAAGAGAACCTATGAAAGCACTGAGCAGCCGGAATACATGAAGAATCCTGTGGGAGAAAAGGCATCGGTGAGACCCCGCAGTGGGAAAGCACGAGGAGGCTCACCAGCCGCCCACTGCAAGGTAGACACTGCGAGGTCTTTTCGAGCAGATGTCGGCCCTGTGCTGGAAGTGAAAGCGGAGTGTATTCCGGCTGCGGGTTAGGCAGTTATTGTGTTCTTGAAAATGCCTTTACTTATAGAAAGGATGGCCACCAATGACAATAAAAAAAATAACCGTCGTTGGAGCCGGCATAATGGGCCGAGGCATAGCTTATATCTCAGCCCAAGCAGGCTTTCAAACGACACTTGTTGACATATCACTAGAACAACTAAACAACGCCCTACAAGAAATGAGAAAACTATCCAAAAAAGCAATTTCCAAAAATAGAATAACCGATTCCGAAGCAAGAGCACTATTTTCCAATTTACATACCTCACTAGATCTGGTTGCCGCAATAGAAGAAACAGAATATGTAATCGAAGCTGTACCAGAACAACGAGAATTGAAAAAAAACGTCCTAGAAACAATTGACCAACATGCACCAAAACAAATTGTCATAGCTTCAAACACTTCAACCATTAGCCCAACAGAGCTAGGTTCTTATACCAAAAGACCAGAACAGGTTGCAGCAATGCACTTCTTCAATCCAGTTCATCGTATGCGTTTAGTTGAAATTGTCAAAGGGTTAGAAACTAATGCAGAAACAGTTAGCGTTATTCGTGAAGTGGCAGAAAAAATGGGCAAGGAAACAGTTGAAGTAAATGAATTTCCAGGTTTTGTGACGAGTCGAATAAGTGCCATGGTTGGCAATGAAGCTTTTTATATGCTCCAAGAAGGAGTGGCCACACCTGAAGATATTGATAAAGCAATCAGGCTAGGCTTAAATTACCCAATGGGACCTCTAGAACTTGGTGACCTTGTTGGATTAGACACAAGACTAAATAACTTAAAGTACCTACATGAAACATTAGGAGAAAAATTTCGTCCAGCACCTTTGCTAGAGCAATATGTAAAGGCGGGAAGACTCGGTAGAAAAACTGGACGCGGAGTATATGATTATACAAATGATGGCGAGAGGATTAAAAAATGAAAGATGTTGTTATTGTAGATGCAGTAAGGACGCCTATCGGTAGATATAAAGGAGTGCTTAAAGATATTCGTCCAGATGACTTAGGTGCAACCGTAATCAAAGCACTAATAGACAGAAATCCAACGATTACACCAGAAGCTATAGAAGAAGTTGTTTTAGGTAATGCCAATCAAGCGGGTGAAGATAATAGAAATGTAGCGAGAATGTCTGCTCTATTAGCAGGACTCCCGGTTGAGGTTGGGGGGACAACTATTAATCGTCTGTGTGGTTCAGGTTTAGATGCTGTTATGTATGCAGCGCGTGCTATTGCAGTAGGTGAAGGTGATATTTTTATAGCTGGCGGTACCGAGAGTATGACCCGTGCTCCGTTTGTAATGGCAAAACCTAATAAAGAGTTTCCTAGAGGAAATATGGAGCTTTATGATACGACGATAGGCTGGAGGTTTGTAAACCCTTCTCTTGAGAAAATGTATGGCATAGATTCCATGCCACAGACAGCAGAAAATGTAGCAGAACGATATGGTATCAGTCGTGAAGAACAAGATGAATTCGCGTATGAAAGCCAAATGCGTGCGAAGAAAGCCATGGAAGAAAATCGGTTTTCAGATGAGCTTATTCCGGTAATTTATCATGATAAAAAAGGTAATGAAATTCGAGTGGATATAGATGAGCATCCACGCCCAGATACTTCGATGGAGAAACTTTGCAAGTTAAAACCGCTATTTGATAACGGTACGATAACCGCTGGTAATGCTTCTGGGGTAAATGATGGAGCATCAGCGCTCCTCTTAATGAGTGCTGATAAAGCAAAGGAGTTAGGCTTGAAACCATTGGCTCGATATGTGACAAGTGCAACTGCAGGAGTTGAGCCAGCTGTTATGGGGCTAGGCCCGATTCATGCATCTAGAAAGGCATTGAAGCGTGCTGGTCTATCCATATCTGAAATTGGATTAGTAGAGTTGAATGAAGCATTCGCAGCCCAATCTCTAGAAAGTATCCGCCAGCTAGAGTTAGATTCCAAGATTGTGAATGTTAACGGTGGCGCTATTGCCTTTGGTCATCCCTTAGGGGCAAGTGGTGCAAGGATATTAACGACATTGATACATGAAATGAAGAAGCGGGATGTTCAATATGGTTTAGCGACAATGTGTATTGGTGTTGGTCAAGGAATTTCGGTGATTGTGGAGGGGTTATAGAAGTTAAAAAGAATAGCTGTTTTATAAAAGATTGTTGTTACTTATATTTTATACAAAATGTGCGGTACTTAAGATGCTTGTCACAGCACCGTACCCGCTACGGAAATACACTCCGCTTTTACTTCCAGCACAGGGGCGACATCTGCTTGAAAGAACCATCGCAGTGTCTACCTTGCCGCGGGCGGCTGGTGAGCCTCCTCGTGCTAAAGCACTGCGGGGTCTCACCGATGCCTATCCTCCCGCAGGAGTCTCCGTGTATTTCCTACGATAGTGTTGAGTGAAATAAATTAAAGCAATCAAAACCAACACAAAAATCATTTGCTACCTTAAATTAGAAAGCTTAAACTAGCGCAGGCAGAATACGGAGACTCCTACGGGAATAGCACGTGTCCGAAGACCCCGCAGAGGCGAACTTTCCTCGAGGAGGCTGAGGCCGTGCCCGTGGAAAGCGGAGTATTCTGCCGGAGCGGTAGCATTAAGCCTCACCAGATCTAATAAAGTTACCGCACAATTTCTAATCAACCGTGAAAATAAAAGCAACAGACATTCCAAAAACAGCAAAAACAATCAACATAAAAACGTAAAAAAACATCAGCGCCGATATAGAACTAATATACCAAAGAAACCTGACATAGCTAGAAAGGAGCAAACCAATGCAATCCATCCTATTTCAAAAACAACATAATATTGCTTACATCACATTAAATCGAGAAGAAGCACTAAACGCATTTAATTATCAAATGCTATCGGAACTTCAGGAGACCATACAACAGATCCATCTAGACAAAGAAATACGAGCAGTTATTATTACTGGCGCAGGAGAGAAGTCTTTTAGTTCAGGTGCAGATCTGAAAGAGCGTAGAACATTAACAGATTCACAAGTAAGGAGAAATGTTAAGGCAATCCGTGACTGTTTTGATTCAATCGCTAATCTGCCACAGCCAACCATTGCCGCGGTGAATGGATACTGTTTTGGTGGTGGGTTTGAACTGATGATAGCTTGTGATTTTACGATAGCCGGTAGGGAATCGAAATTGGGTTTAACGGAAACAAGCTGGGCAATTATCCCAGGTGCAGGTGGAACTCAACGCTTACCGAGGTTAATTGGTGAGATGAAGGCAAAAGAGCTTATTCTAACAGCGAAAAAGATTGCAGCTGAAGAAGCTTTTGAACTAGGGCTAGTTTTGAAAGTAGTAGAAAAGGATTCCTTACTTGAGGAATGTGAGGATCTAGCTAAAAAAATACTTAGGAATGGTCCAGTGGCAGTTACCCAAGCGAAGTATGCGATTTCTCTTGGGATGAATACTGACTTGAAAACAGGTCTAGATATTGAATCAAAAGCATATGAACTTACCATTCCAACAAAAGATAGATTAGAAGCATTACAAGCTTTTAGTGAAAAGAGAGCACCTAACTTTCGAGGGGAATGATGGAGGTATATACATGAATCGGGTAACTAGGTTATTAAGCATCCAATATCCAATCATTCAAGGTGGTATGGGGAATATCTCGAATGCAAAGCTTGCTGCTGCCGTATCTGAAGCAGGAGGGTTAGGGACTATCGGCTGTGGCACGATGTCTGGGGAGCAAGTGGAAGAAATAATTCTCCAGACAAAGGAATTAACGGATAAGCCATTCGCCTTGAATATCGCCATTAATGTTTCCCCTAATGTAGATAAGTTAATCGAACTAGCTATTAAGCATGATATACCAGTAATATCTCTATCTGCTGGTAATCCTACTCCTTTTATTTCTAAACTTCATGAACATGAGAAGGTAGTTCTTGCAATTGTTGCTACAGTGAAACATGCAATCAAAGCAGAAAAAGCTGGGGCAGATATGTTAGTAACAGAGGGCTATGAAGCGGCCGGGATAAACTCTCCTTATGAACTGACTACATTTACGCTAGTTCCCCAGGTTGCTCAAAAGGTAAATGTTCCAGTTATTGCTGCTGGAGGAATTGGTGACGGGAAAGGTTTAGCTGCTGCATTAATGCTTGGTGCAGAAGGTGTCCAGATCGGTACACGATTTATTGCAACTAAAGAAGCCCCGTTTCACGAAAACTATAAAGAGCAGCTCATAAGAGCGAGTGGTACCGATACGGTTATTATTGGTAGAAGCTTTGGGAGAATAAGGAGGGTATTGAATTCAAGCTATATACAGGAGTTAATAGAACAGGAAAAGATTGGGGTTAGTTTACAAGACTACGGAAAATTCACTTCTGAAAAACATCATGTTCTTGGAGCGATTAAGGGGGATCTAAGCAGTGGATTCCTAAATAGTGGGCAGGTCGTAGGTTTAATCAATGACATACCTAGCGTGAAGGATTTAATCGAAGATATGATAAAAACAGCAAATAATCGTATGCAAGTGGGAGCAACATTACTAGAATCTATTGCCCAAACTAATTAATTTATAAAATTAAAATATTTCAAAATATTTAATTGACCGAGTAATGGCGCAGTGATAAAATGACGTTAATATTACGTCGAAATACCTAATTCAATAGTTGCAGATATGCGTGCAAGGTCAGTTTACTAGACTCAGAATTGGAGGTTTATCGATGGTAGAATCATTTCCAATGAAAAAAGTAATCGATGAACAAGGGAACTTGGTTACGGCAAGTGATAGGGATTTGATTGACCAAGAGTTAGTACAAACAGCATATTATCATATGTATCGTATCCGTACATTTGATAAGAAAGCAAAAAGCTTACAGCGACAAGGACGAATTGGAACATATCCTCCCTTTGAGGGACAAGAGGCTGCACAGGTCGGAAGTGCACTTGCATTGGGTGAAGATGATTGGTTATTTCCTACATATCGAGATCATGGGGCAATGTTAACTTTTGGGGCAAATATGACGCGAACATTTCTATATTGGAATGGTAGATTAGAAGGTTGCATACCTCCGGACGGAAAAAGGATTTTCCCTGCTGCGGTACCAATTGCAACACAGATTCTACATGCAACGGGTGCCTCATGGGCGGAGAAGCGAAAAGGAACCAAGAACATTGCCATTGCATATTTCGGTGATGGTGCAACCTCAGAAGGGGACTTTCATGAGGGACTTAACTTTGCAAGTGTATTTCAAACACCTACGATTTTTTTTAACCAAAATAATGGTTATGCTATTTCCGTTCCATTTGAGAGACAGATGAATTCATCTACAATTGCACAAAAAGGAGTAGCTTACGAGATTCCTAGTGTTCGTGTAGATGGTAACGACTTCTTTGCTGTCTTTTTTGAAATGCAAAAGGCCGTTAATCGAGCAAGGTCTGGAAAAGGTCCCACCTTAATCGAGGCAGTAACATGGCGTACTGGTGCTCATACCACTGCAGATGACCCAACGAAATATCGACCAGAGGGTCTAGGTCAAGATGTAGTTGATCCTATCCTTCGATTCGAACGATTTATGAAAAATGAAGGCTTTTGGAATGATGATTTTGCTGTAAACATCCATAAAGAAGTTGAAAACGAAATTGAAGCAGCTGTAAAGGAAATGGAGTCCTATCCGAAGGCAAATGTAGAAGATTTATTTGATCATGTATTTGCAGAGCTTCCAAATCAATTAGTAAATCAAAAAGATTCTTATCTGCAGTTGTTAAGGGGGAAGTAATATGACAAGCAACATCACAGAAACGAAGATTGCTACAAAAAGCATTACCCTAATTCAAGCAATAAATGATGGAATGAAAACAGTACTAGAACGCGATGATACTACGTTAATTCTTGGTGAAGATGTTGGTAAAAACGGAGGAGTTTTCCGGGCAACTGATGGACTTCAAGAAATATTTGGTGATGACCGCGTTATCGATACTCCTTTATCTGAATCGGGGATTATTGGGACGTCAATTGGACTTGCGGTGAATGGTTTTAAACCAATTGCCGAGATTCAATTTATGGGTTTTATATATCCAGCGTATGACCAAATTATGACACATGCTTCTCGAATTCGAATGCGTACAATGGGGCGTTTTTCAGTTCCGATGGTAATACGTGCTCCGTTTGGTGCTGGTGTTCGTGCTCCGGAGATCCACTCGGATAGTGCAGAAGCGTTATTTACACATATGCCAGGAATCAAAGTCGTTTGTCCAGCAACACCATATGATGCAAAGGGATTGCTTATCTCTGCAGTAGAGGATCCAGATCCTGTGCTTTATATGGAACCAATGCATAATTACCGTTCCTTCCGTGAAGAAGTTCCAATAGATTATTATACGGTTGAGATAGGTAAGGGCATTAAGCGCACGGAAGGTGAAGATGTTACACTAATCACTTGGGGAGCTATGGTTCCTTTAGTAGAGAAGGTTGCAAATCAGGCAAAGGAAAATGGAATTAGCTGTGAGGTAATCGATCTTAGAACGCTATATCCAATTGATGAGGGACTAATTGCCGAATCCGTCAAAAAGACAGGTAGAGCAGTTATCATACATGAGGCACCAAGAACTGGTGGATTGGGAAATGACATTGTATCTATTATTAACGATACATCTTTCCTGTATCTTAAGGCACCAATTGAAAGGGTAACCGGATTTGATGTTCCAGTTCCTTTCTCCAGCTTAGAGAGTCATTATCTACCGACACCAGATAGAATTTTAAAAGGAATTGAAAAAGTAACTAATTTTTAGAAAAGGGGGACGGGACAGAAAATTATTTTTATTGTCGAAAAACTTTGAAGGACTTAAGGGTAAGCGTTTCCAAAATTATAGAATTATCAAAAAACAGGCTTGACTAAGGTTTTCAGTATGTTATAATTTCTCAAATTATAGTTTCAGATTAGTGGAGAATAAGGGGGAGTATAGAATGAAAAGAGGACTTCAAGTTTTAGTCATAGGAATCATTAGTTTAGTAGTATTAGCAGCATGTGGTTCAGGTTCAAATGGGGATAGCTCAGATGGCGACGGTGGAAAGTCTTATAAGATTGGTGCTTCACAAATTGTTGAACATCCATCATTGGACAAAGCTTATGAAGGTTTTAAAGCCGCATTAGAAGAAGCAGGTCTTGATGTAGAATATGACTACAAAAGTGCTCAAGGGGATCAAAACAATTTAAAACCAATTTCTGATGGTTTTGTTGCAGATAACGTGGATCTAATTTTTGCAAACTCTACACCTGCTGCACTATCTGCACTCGAAGCCACAAAAGATGCAACCGATATTCCGGTAGTTTTCACATCTGTTACAGATGCCGTTGAATCAGGAATAGTAGAGGCAATGGATAAACCAGGTGAAAACATTACTGGTGTTGTGGATCTTCATCCAGATGCAATTCAAGAAACAGTTAAATTTATTGATAAGTATTTCCCTGATGCGTCAGTTGGATTAATTTATAATGCTGGTGAATCTAACTCTGTTACACAAATCGAAGCAGTAAAAGCTGCTGGTGAAGGTACTTCTTTAAGTTTTGAGGAACGTACTGTGGGGAACTCCTCAGAAGTTCAACAAGCAGCACAGTCATTAGTAAGTGAAGTTGATTTATTCTATATTGTAACGGATAACATGGTAGTATCAGCACTTGAAAGTGTTGTAGCTGTTGCTAATGAACAAGACATTCCGTTAGTTGTTGGTGAGCCTGACTCATTAGCTAAAGGTGGATTCGTAACGTTTGGTATTGACTATTTTACTATTGGTAAGCGTACAGGTGAGATGGCTGTTGAAATTTTAAAGGATGGAAAATCTCCGCAAGATATTAATGTAGAGTATCCACCAGAAATTCAATTGTTCATCAATAAGGGAGCTGCAGAAGAACAAGGCATTGAATGGAATGCTGATTGGGATGAAGATGCTCAATTTGTAGAGACAGTTGAAGCTGAGTAATTAAGAAACGAATGTACCCTATAAGTCAAAAATTTGAAGCAGGCTCAGATGCCTGCTTCTCTATTCTAAAGAGTTTATTTCCACATTGGTCTGAGTAGTTGTGGAAAAGGAGGTAAATGAAAATTGGCTTTAGCATTATTTGGTGCTGTTGAATCTGGAATTATATATGCAATTATGGCTTTAGGGGTATATTTAACCTTCCGAGTATTGGATTTTCCTGATTTAACGGTAGATGGTAGCTTTGTGACCGGTGCTGGTGTGGCGGCGATTTCTATTGTTAATGGAGTTTCTCCTGTCGTCGCGACATTGATGGCAATCGTAGCAGGATTTATTGCGGGTTGTATTACCGGTCTTCTTCATACAAAAGGGAAAATTAATGCACTATTATCAGGGATTTTGATGATGATTGCACTGTATTCTATTAATCTACGTATTATGGATTCACCGACCGTTTCATTACACAATCAACCCACTATTTTTTCACAGCTTCGAGATTTATGGCCAGTTGGAATAGATAACTTCTTTAATGGTATTTTTACTGCGCTTGGGTCAGAACGTGCTCCGGCAACATGGGTGATTGTATTTTTCATGATTGTTGTGGTCTTAGCCATAAAATACCTAACTGATTTTTTCTTGAAAACCGAAGTAGGGTTAGCATTACGTGCAACAGGTGATAATAAACGGATGATTCGTAGTTTGTCAGCAAATACAGATAATCTAATCATATTAGGTGTTGGTATTTCTAACGCAATGGTTGCACTGAGTGGGGCTTTAATTGCCCAGATCGGTGGATTCGCCGATGTTTCCATGGGAATAGGTATGATTGTTATCGGTCTAGCATCAGTTATCATTGGAGAAGCACTAATTGGTAAAAGGACAATTGCCATTGCAACCATCGCTGTAATCGGTGGTGCTATTGTTTATCGTATGGTCGTTACCTTAGCGCTTCGTGTGGATTTCTTAGAAACTGGCGACATGAAGATGATAACAGCTTTTATTGTAATGGTTGCACTTATTGCGCCTAGAATAATTCAAGCGCGCAAAGATAAAAAACGCCGATTACAAAAACGTGCTGCACTTAGTCAAGTAAGGGAGGGCGCCTAATATGCTACATGTCAAAGATGTTGCAATTACTTTTAATGAAGGTACTCCTGATGAAAAGAAAGCATTGCAGGGAATTAATTTAGAGCTTCATGAAGGAGAATTTGTGACGGTTATTGGTAGTAACGGTGCAGGCAAATCAACCCTTATGAATACCATCTCTGGTAATCTAGTTCCGGATGTTGGAGAAGTGATTATTTCTGGTAAGAATGTAACAATGCTTCCTGAATTTAAGCGTTCTGCTTTTATCGGACGTGTTTTCCAAGACCCGATGGCTGGTACTGCGCCTTCGATGACGATTGAAGAGAACTTAGCGATGGCATATTCACGAATCAGAAAAAGAAAACTAAAGCCCGGTGTTACAAAACAACGTAAAGCCGAATTCAAAGAGCATTTGAGTACATTGAATTTGGGGTTAGAAGACCGTTTAAACGCAAAAGTAGGTTTATTGTCCGGTGGAGAACGCCAAGCTCTTTCCTTATTAATGGCAACCTTCACTAATCCTAACATTCTTTTACTTGATGAACATACTGCTGCTCTTGACCCAGCGCGTGCCGAATTGATTACAAACCTAACCAAGAAGGTTGTAGATGAATACGGGTTAACAACCTTAATGGTTACCCATAATATGCAACAAGCACTTGATTTAGGAAACCGCTTAATTATGATGGACAAAGGACAAATTATTTTAGACATCAAAGGTGAAAAGAAACAAGAACTAACAATTGAAGATTTATTAAAAGAATTCCAACGTATACGTGGGGAGCAGTTTGAAAGTGACCGTGCGGTGTTGGGGTAATATGACAAACAGGAGCGAAATTGCTCCTGTTTTTTCGTGGTCTTTTGTTTTGGGTAATGGGAAGGACTAATGGACACTTTCGACTGGAAATCTGTCCAAAGTGCCTATGAGAGCAAGTCTCAAGGACACTTTTCAGTATAAATCCGTCCAAAGTGTCTATGAGAGCAAGTCTCAAGGACACTATTCAGTATAAATCCGTCCAAAGTGTCTATGAGAACAGGTCTCAAGGACACTTTTCAGTATAAACCCGTCCAAAGTGTCTATGAGAGCAAGTCTCAAGGACACTATTCAGTATAAATCCGTCCAAAGTGTCTA
>NZ_CBYO010000005.1 GCF_000577245.1 Paucisalibacillus algeriensis | reverse complement strand
TCAAACTCTCCAAAAAAGTTTGTTTATTATAATTGAACGAGTCAATTAAGTTCTTAGCTACTAAAAGCACGCTAGCTTTTAGAATTTCTTTTAAATAGAAAAAACAGGGTTGTTTTTTCTTACATACTGGTTGTTTTGTTCAGTTTTCAAGGAGCAAATTCTTTGCCGTTGCTTTAAGAGGCAACTTTTAAATCATATCACTTTACTGAAATTATGTCAACAAGTTTTTTGATAAAGAACTTGTATCGCTCATTCATCTAAAGATTAGCGACATAAACTAATATAACACGTCATGCGGATTATGTCAACTAGATTAAAAACTTATTTGTTGTAAAATATCGATTCATTTCACCGATATTTAACAACAATAGAATACATATTACACCTCTTTGGAATACTAGTCAATAGAATAAATTGAATTCCAACTACAAATTTTCCCATATTAAATCAATATCACCGTTTTATTATATTCACCTTTTCTACAAGTGTTCCCCTGAATAGCATCCATTCAACTTACAAACGATAACGATACTACTATAAGAAAACGAGGAGATTTAATGAAAAAGATAGCTTCCACTACTCTACTAATATTATTATTTATATGCCTGGATATTTATTCCATTCACGGTTTAGAAGAAAATAATAATAGTGAATTACAGGTTATTAAAACTTCCGAAGAAGATGTAACTGGAAATGGTTTAAAAGAAATTATTGAATTAAAAGGTGTTCTATTTTCTCCAGATTCTAATTATTACCGCGACATAGTAGCGGTTATCACTTCATCCGAAAATAAAGTATGGGAAATTCCTTATATGGGAGGTTATGATCCTTCTTTATCATTTATTGATTTGAACCATGATAAAGTAAATGATATTTTCTTTCAAAGTGCAACCGGTGGTAGTGGCGGTTTATATCAGTATCATCTTCATACACTTGTTAAAAACAAGCTTTCAGAAATACCGTTACCTGAACAACCTTTTGTGAAAGGAAAATTCTTAGATAACTTTAAAGTAGAAGTAACTATTTCACCAAACATGGAACCAAATATTGTTGACGCACAAACTAGAAAAGATGATTATATTCGTCTGGGTCTTTATAGTAAAGATGGAAAGTTATTAAAAGAAACCTCTGCAATGATCGATCCAATAGCTTTCTTTGAACCAATATTTATAAGTAAAAGTAAAGGATATGGATTAAAAAGTTACCAACAAGTCAGTGGTGCTTATCACGCAGATCAATTAGGTACAGTTGAAATGTTATGGTATTACGATAGAGATAAGTGGATTATCCTTCAAACAAAATGGATGCCTAACTATTAATTATGAAAGGAGGCACTCTCAATTATTGGGAGCGCCTCTTTTTAACTAGTTTGCAACTATATTTACAAGCTTTCCTGGTACAACAACTACTTTACGAATAGTTTTTCCTTCAATCCAATCATGAATAGATTCATCATCTAATGCTTTCTTTTCAAGATCCTCTTTTGAAATATCTTTTGCTACTTTCAGCTTAGAACGGACTTTCCCCATTACTTGAACCACGATTTCCACTTCATCTTCAATTAATTTAGATTCATCATATGTCGGCCATGCAGCATAGCTGATTGTATCATGATGACCTAGTCGGCTCCATAGTTCCTCTGCAACATGAGGTGCAACTGGCGAAAGTAGTTTAACAAAACCTTCTACAAATTCTTTCGATATTGTTTCTGCCTTGTACCCTTCATTGATGAACACCATCATTTGGGAAATACCCGTATTGAAATGTAGATGCTCAAAATCCTCTGATACTTTTTTAACAGTCTCATGGTAAACCTTTTCAAGCTCAGTTCCTGTTCCATCAACAATTTTGCTAGATAGGCTCCCATCTTCATTAATAAATAGTCGCCATATACGGTCTAGGAAACGACGTGCACCATCTAAGCCATTAGTTGACCATGCTACAGACGCATCTAGTGGCCCCATGAACATTTCATAAAGACGGAGTGTATCAGCACCATGAGAGTCAATGATATCGTCTGGATTAACTACATTTCCTTTTGACTTACTCATTTTTTCATTGCCTTCACCAAGAATCATCCCTTGGTTGAAAAGCTTTGTAAAAGGTTCTTTTGTTGGTACTACTCCAATATCGTACAAGAATTTATGCCAGAATCTTGCGTAGAGCAAGTGTAGTACGGCATGTTCTGCACCACCAATATAAATATCAATTGGCAGCCATTTTTTTAGTAGTTCTGGATCGGCTAGCTTTTCATTATTATGTGGATCAATGTAGCGTAGGAAATACCAGCAGCTACCAGCCCATTGTGGCATTGTGTTTGTTTCACGACGCCCTTTCATACCAGTTTTTGGATCTATTACATTCACCCAATCACTATTAGCAAGTGGCGATTCACCAGTTCCCGATGGTTTAATCTCCGTCATAACTGGCAATTCAAGTGGCAAGTCTTCTTCAGGCACCGTAGTCATGGTTCCATCTTCCCAATGGATGACTGGAATTGGTTCACCCCAATAACGTTGTCTTGAGAACAACCAGTCACGCAAACGATACGTTACCTTTTTCGTCCCAACACCTTTTTCCTCCAGCCATGTAATCATATTTGTAATTGCTTGTTCTTTGTCCAACCCATTTAGAAAGTCAGAGTTTACATGTTCTCCGTCTCCTGTATAAGCTTCTTTTGTGACATCGCCCCCAGCAACTACTTCAACAATTGGCAAATCAAATTTTGTTGCAAATTCAAAGTCACGTTCATCATGCGCTGGCACTGCCATGATTGCGCCAGTACCATAGGTCATTAGAACGTAATCAGCAATCCAAATAGGCATTTTTTCTTGATTTACTGGATTAATTGCATATGCTCCACTAAATACACCAGTTTTGTCTTTTGCAAGGTCCGTTCTTTCAAGGTCAGATTTAGTTTGCACTGCCCCCATATACTTCTGCACAGCATCTATTTGTTCGGAGGTAGTAATCTTTTCTACCAAAGGATGCTCTGGTGCTAGAACAGCATAAGTAGCACCAAACAAAGTATCAGGACGAGTAGTAAATACAGTGAACGATTCATCAAATCCGTCGATAGGAAATGTTACTTCTGCACCCTCAGAACGACCAATCCAATTACGTTGCATATCTTTAATGCTTTCTGGCCAATCCAGTTCTTCTAAATCTTCTAGAAGTCTGTCTGCATAAGCAGTTATTTTCAACATCCATTGTTTCATTGGCTTACGAACAACTGGGTGTCCACCGCGTTCACTTTTTCCATCAATTACTTCTTCATTTGCAAGAACAGTTCCAAGTGCTGGACACCAGTTAACTGCCACTTCATCAATATATGCTAAGCCTTTTTCATAAAGTTTTGTAAAAATCCACTGTGTCCATTTATAGTAATTGGGGTCAGTTGTATTAAGTTCGCGATCCCAATCATAGGAAAATCCAAGCTCTTGAATTTGTCTTTTAAATGTGTTGATATTTTTTTGCGTGAACTCAGCAGGACTATTTCCTGTGTCCAAAGCGTATTGCTCGGCAGGAAGTCCAAATGCATCCCACCCCATCGGGTGAAGCACTTCATATCCTTGCATACGCTTCATGCGTGACAGGATATCAGTTGCGGTGTAGCCTTCCGGATGTCCAACGTGAAGCCCTGCCCCTGATGGATATGGAAACATGTCTAGAGCATAGAATTTTTTCTTATCAGATGATGCATCGGTCATGAACGTTTTATTTTCAAACCAAAAATTTTGCCATTTCTTCTCAATTTCATGATGGTTAAAACTCATTTATATTTCCTCCTTATTATTGTATATACAAATAAAAAAGCCTCTCATCCCAAAGAAGGGACGAGAAGCTATTATTCCCGCGGTACCACCCAAATTAACGTTAATTACGTTCACTTGTATCCGTAACGTGGATTTACGGCATGAGCTACTTTTGTTCACTCGTGCAGCCTTAAAGGCGAGTTCGTAACTTGTCAGGGGCAATTCACACCAACCATTGCCTCTCTTTACCCGAGCAATCTTACTACTACTCCTTCGCATCGCATTTCAATATTTAAATTGAATTTTAATGAATACTACTAGCTTTGTCAAGATATTCCTTTTTTAATCTATTATTATATGAAATCTTTTAAAAAAGGTGCATGCCATTTGATTTCCGAAATATTATCATAAATGCTATTCTAAATAGAGATTGATTTTTTAAGGAGAACACCAATGAAAACTATTATAAATTATTCTCATCATTTATTAGAAGAAATTATACAGCCTGGTGAAACAGTGATTGATGCAACTTGTGGAAATGGTAATGACACATTATTCTTAAGTAAACTCGTCGGAGAATTTGGTGAAGTAATCGCCTTAGACATTCAAGAACAGGCAATTGATAACACAGATCAATTACTGATGGATCATAACTGCACCAATGTTTCACTTGTGTTAGATAGCCATGCTAACATTGAAAATTACTTAATTAAAGAATTAGAAGGGAATATTGGCGGTGCCATATTTAACCTTGGGTATTTACCAAAAAGTGATAAAACCATCGTCACGGAGGGCGAATCAACTGTTAAAGCGATTAACACCATATTACAATATTTAAAAAAGGGTGGCCGAATTATCTTAGTGATTTATTACGGCCATGAAGGTGGAGAAGAAGAGAAACATATCATTCTTAAACACGTTATGTCTTTAGACCAGAAAAATTATAGTGTCTTACGATATGGGTTCATCAATCAAAAGAATAATCCACCCTTTATAATCGCTATACAGAAAAAGTAAAAAGGAGGAAATTAAGTGATCCATCCATATAAAAACATTTCACCCACCATCCATCCCTCTGTCTTTGTAGCAAAGGATGCAGTAATTGTTGGTGATGTCGAAATTGGCGAAGAATCAAGCATTTGGTTTAAAACAGTTATACGTGGTGATGTTGCACCGACTCGAATCGGGAAACGAGTCAGTATTCAAGATTTATCCATGCTACACCAAAGTCCTAATAATACGTTGGTAGTTGAAGATGACGTAACAGTTGGTCATCAAGTAACATTACACTCATCGATTATTAGAAAAAATGCTTTAATTGGAATGGGATCTATCATACTAGATGGTGCTGAAATTGGAGAAAGTGCTTTTATAGCTGCAGGGAGTTTAGTACCTCCAGGTAAAAAAATCCCACCACATACATTAGCTATGGGTAGCCCAGCAAAAGTAGTGCGTGAATTAACGGAAGAAGATTATAAAGAGATGGAACGGGTTCGCAAATCCTATGTAGAAAAAGGTCAGTATTATAAGGAAAATACGGATATGGGTTTGGAACTTTAGATTTCATTTTTTCAGCACATAAAACAAACCGCTTGGTGCTAATGAACTGCACCAAGCGGTTATTCTTTTGTTATTTTGTTAATTCCACTAATTTGGCAACCTTATCGGTCTTTTCCCAAGGGAATTCAATATCTGTCCTACCAAAATGGCCATAGGCAGCAGAGTCTTTATAAATTGGCCTTTGTAAGTCAAGCATGCGAATGATTCCAGCAGGTCGTAAATCAAATATGTTCCGAACGGCTGTTACTAACGCTTCTTCTGTAACCTTACCAGTACCAAATGTATTAATCGCAATGGAAACTGGTTCAGCAACTCCAATTGCATAAGCTAATTGGACTTCACAAGAATCTGCTAATTTAGCAGCTACAATGTTTTTGGCAACATAGCGAGCAGCATATGCAGCAGATCGGTCAACCTTAGTCGGATCCTTACCACTAAATGCTCCTCCACCATGACGAGCATATCCACCATACGTGTCTACAATAATTTTTCTTCCTGTTAATCCAGCATCCCCTTGTGGACCTCCAATAACAAAGCGTCCAGTAGGATTAATGAAATACTTCGTTACTTCATCTAATAACTCCGCAGGAACAACTGGCTTGATAACATACTCCATTAAATCTTTCTCAATTTGTTCTAATGTTGCATGTTGAGAATGTTGTGTTGAAATTACAATGGTATCAACACGTACCGGACGATCTTCTTCATCATATTCAACCGTCACTTGCGTTTTACCATCTGGTCGTAAGTATGCAAGTGTACCATCTTTTCTCATATCACTTAATCGTTTCGATAGTTTATGTGCTAATGAAATTGGCAACGGCATTAACTCTTCCGTTTCATTACAAGCAAAACCAAACATTAAACCTTGGTCACCAGCCCCAATCGCTGCTATTTCCCCTTCTGTCATTTTACCTTGACGTGCTTCAAGTGCTTGGTTTACACCGCTAGCAATATCTGCCGATTGCTCATCAATTGCTGTTAGGACAGCACATGTATCAGCATCAAAGCCATACTTTGCGCGTGTATAACCAATATCCTTAATAGTTTTACGAACAACAGCTGGAATGTCGACATATGTTGAAGTTGTAATCTCACCGGCAACTAAGACTAAACCAGTTGTAACAGTTGTTTCACAAGCTACCCGAGCGACCGGGTCTTTCTTTAATATTTCATCTAAAATGGCATCTGAAATCTGATCACAAATTTTATCAGGATGACCTTCTGTTACAGATTCAGAAGTGAATAAACGACGATTATTAGCCATTTGGCTAAATCCTCCCTCTAATTTCTTGGTACGGACTCTTATTTATATCAGTATTATTCCCAATTAACGTAAAAAAGCCTTTCCTTCAAGACATGAGGAAAGGATTAACTAGCCTTTCGCTCTTATTGTTCAAGGAAATTTTCCTTGCATCAGGTTAGCACCTTTTCACCGCTGCGTGATGGTTGCTGGGCTTCATCGGGTCTGTCCCTCCGCCGACTCTGAATAAGAGAGTATCCGCTCATTGTTAAGGTTAACTGAATCTATTGTCCCATGTCAACTGGTTATTTCGTTGTCACGCAATTTTAATAAAATAATACAATAAAAAATAATAAATAGTATGGATTATTTGTTCTAATGTGTTATACTATTAATTAATTTCAGGATAATAATGTATCGAAGGAATCTTTCTTCAGTTAATCTAATATAAAAGGAAGGTAATTTTAATGAATACGGTAATGAAATCTTCACTATTGGAAGAACTTCTATCACAAAAAAATGTAAAGAAAAATCTATCTGTCGCAACTTTAGTAGAAAAAGTACTTTCACGTAAAGAAGGTGTATTATCAAATACTGGTGCGGTACTTGCTACAACAGGTAAATATACTGGACGTTCTCCAGAGGATAAGTTCATTGTAAAGGATTCCATATCTGAAAGTAAAGTAGATTGGGGCAATGTAAACCAACCTATTGAGGAAGAAGTTTTTGAAAAGCTTTATACCAAAGTTATCTCACATTTAAAGGATAATGATGAAGTATATGTATTTAATGGTTTTGCAGGTGCAGATCAGAATTATCAATTACCAATTCAGGTAATTAATGAATTTGCGTGGCATAATCTGTTTGCGAAGCAATTATTCATCAGACCTACTGAGGATCAATTAGCAACTCATGAACCTTCCTTTACAGTAATTTCTGCACCAACTTTTAAAGCAGATCCAACTGTTGATGGAACAAATTCTGAAGCGTTTATTCTTGTTTCATTTAAACATAGAGTAATATTAATTGGCGGAACAGAATATGCTGGGGAAATTAAAAAGTCAATTTTTTCCATTATGAACTATTTATTACCTGAGCAAAATATTCTGTCTATGCACTGTTCAGCAAATCTAGGTAAAGAAGGAGATGTTGCATTATTCTTCGGTTTATCCGGTACTGGTAAAACTACTTTGTCAGCTGACCCTTACCGTAAATTAATCGGGGATGATGAGCATGCCTGGAGTTCAAGCGGTGTCTTCAATATAGAAGGTGGCTGCTATGCAAAATGCATCAATCTTTCAGAGGAAAAAGAACCACAAATATTCAATGCCATTAAATTTGGTTCTGTTTTAGAAAATGTTGTATTAGATGAGGATTCACGTAAACCGGACTATGATAACACTACTTTAACGGAAAACACGCGAGCTGCGTATCCATTAGAACATATTGATAATATTGTAAACCCTAGCATCACTGGTCATCCAAGTACCATAATTTTTCTAACAGCAGATGCTTCCGGTACATTACCACCTATTAGTAAATTAACAAAAGAACAAGCCATGTATCACTTTTTAAGTGGTTACACTAGTAAACTTGCAGGTACCGAAAGAGGTGTCACAGAACCACAAGCTACATTCTCTGCTTGTTTTGGTGCACCGTTCCTTCCACTAGCACCAGCTAAATATGCAAGTATGCTTGGTGAAAAAATTGATCAATATAACACCAATGTATTCTTAATCAATACTGGTTGGACTGGTGGCTCTTATGGAGTTGGTAGCCGTATTAGATTGTCTTATACAAGGGCAATGGTACATGCAGCACTAGAAGGTGAGCTGAATAACGTCGAAACCATTAAAGATGAAATCTTTGGCTTAGAAATCCCTACTCATGTTGCAGGTGTACCTGATGAAGTATTAGTACCAAAAAACACATGGGAAGATCAAGAAGCATATGTAACTGCAGCAAAAAATCTTGCACAACAGTTTCATGAAAACTTCACGAAATTCTCTCATGTAAGTCCTGAAATAGCTGAAGCAGGTCCAATTCATAAGTAATAACTGTATTCTTGTCCTCATCCCAAGAGGGTTTATATATTTACTATTATTTTATGCCGATCTAATTTTTTAGGTCGGTTTTTTCTTTTGTATTAGCCATCTGAAATCAAAAATGTGACCTAAACCGAGAATTTTGCTCCCGGGGACTCTGTTTATGGGACCTACATTAGGAACCTTACGTCCAATTCCCTTAAAGCTACTCCCCCCACTCCTGGCATGTGATCATAATCTAATATATTCTCCCTTAAACCAAACACTTTCAACAATTCGCTATTTAATTCATTCATATAGGCATTCACACATTTTTTTCACTGAGCATAAACTGTCTTGACGAAAAATTCTCGATGTTGAAAGGGTCGGTTAGAATGAAAAAAATAAAATTAATCGCAGTGTTCTCCGTGCTTGCGCTTTTACTTCTTTCCGCATGTAGTTCCGATAGCGAAACTACTACAATAAAAATCGGAGAGGTTACTCGCTCTCTATTCTATGCACCACAATATGTAGCAATTGAAAAGGGATTCTTTGAAGAAGAAGGATTAAATGTAGAGTTACAAACAACTTGGGGTGGTGACAAAACAATGACCGCCTTATTATCAGACGGTATTGATGTTGCCCTTGTTGGGTCTGAGACATCTATTTACGTTTATGCCCAGGATTCAAAGGACTACGCTGTCAACTTTGCACAATTAACGCAAACGGATGGAACTTTCCTAGTTGCAAAAGAAGAGAAACCAGATTTTAAGTGGGAAGACTTAAAAGACTCCAATTTCCTTGGGCAACGTAAAGGTGGTATGCCACAGATGGTTGGAGAATTTGTTCTAAAGAATCACGGAATTGATCCACATAACGATTTATCACTACATCAAAATATTGATTTTGCAAATATTCCGGGTGCATTTTTGTCAGGTGACTATGAGTATGTACAGTTATTCGAACCGACTGCAAGTGTCTTTGAAAAAGAAGGAAATGGATATGTGGTAGCTTCATTTGGAGAAGAATCTGGTCACGTACCATACACCGTCTTTATGGCAAAACAAAGCTATATTGACGATAACCAAGAAAATATTGAGAAATTTACAAGAGCTATCTATAAAGCACAGCACTGGGTACAAGAAACAGATTCTGCAGAAATAGCAGAGACAATCCAACAATACTTTGAGGATGTTGATTTAGATATTCTAACTTCATCTATTGAACGTTATAAAAGCCAAGGATCCTTTGCAACTGACCCAATTTTAGATGAAGAGGAATGGAATAACTTAAAAGATATTATGAATGAAGCTGGGGAATTACCTGAAGGCGAGATACCTTACGAAGAGCTAGTAAATACAGAAATAGCAGAGGACGTCACCAATAACTAAGGAGGGAAAACATGTCCTTTCTAACCTTAGAAAATGTAACACATCATTACTTTAACAAAAATAACTATACGAAAGCATTAGATGATATCTCCTTCTCTGTTAAAGAGGGGGAATTCGTCTCATTACTTGGACCAAGCGGCTGTGGTAAATCAACGATTCTATCCATTGTTTCAGGTATTATGAATCAGACCTCAGGGAGAGTACTATTAGATGACAAGTCAATTACAGAATCTGAATTAGCAATTGGCTATATGCTACAACAAGACTATCTATTTCCATGGAAAACTATTTTAGATAATGTATTATTAGGTCCAACTATTCAAGATAATGTAAATGAGGAATTAAAAGAAAAAGCAAAAGAGTTATTGAGAGAAGTGGGATTGCAAAATGTAGAGAATCAATACCCCTCCTCTCTTTCAGGTGGGATGCGGCAGCGTGTTGCCTTAGTAAGAACCTTAATCACCGATCCTAAGATTCTATTATTAGATGAACCATTCTCAGCACTAGATTACCAAACAAAATTAAAATTAGAAGACCTTGTGTTTAAGCTTCTACATGCTTACCAAAAGACAGCGATTTTAGTTACCCACGATATTGGTGAAGCAATTGCTATGAGTGATCGAATAATTGTCATGAGTGCCAATCCAGGTAAGATTTCCAAAACGTTTGAAGTTCCCCTTGAACTCAGAAATGAAATGCCGTTTTTAGTTCGTAGGCATCCTAAATATCAATCTATATTTGACAAAGTTTGGGAGGAGTTAAACAAAAGTGAAACACGAACCGTTTAATTCTTCCCTAGAAAGGGGATGTAGCAATGACAGTTAAAGGAGACCACATACTTTTTGAAAAGCATATACAGGGCTTGAAACGTGAAAAAAGAATTGTATTCATTTGGCAAGCATGTATTCTAGTTGGATTCTTTGGTTTATGGGAACTAGCAAGTAGAATGAACTGGATTGATCCATTACTGTTTAGTTCCCCAACTAAAGTCTACAATTTATTAATTGAAAAGTTAACGGATGGATCAATGATTTCTCATACGCTTATAACATTATTTGAAACATTAGCAGGATTTATTATTGGTACACTACTTGGAATAGTAATTGCATCCTTACTCTGGTCATCTCCAAGATTTTCAAATATATCAGACCCTTACCTTGTTATTTTGAATGCAATGCCTAAAGTTGCTTTGGGGCCAATTATCATTGTAGCTTTAGGTCCTGGGTATGTCGCTATCATTGCCATGGGAGCAATAATATCCGTCATTATTACGACAATAGTTGTCTATACCGGATTTCGTGAGGTTGATCCAAACTATGAAAAAGTGTTAAAAAGCTTCGGTGCTACTAGATGGCAGTGTTTTAAAGCAGCTATATTTCCAGCAAATCTACCAGTTATGATTTCGACTTTGAAGGTAAATGTGGGGTTGTCTTGGGTAGGTGTCATCGTTGGAGAATTCCTAGTTTCGTCAGAAGGATTAGGATACTTGATTGTCTACGGATTCCAAGTGTTTGATTTCACACTAGTAATGGCTGCCTTAATTCTGATCGCAATCTTTGCTGCGATTATGTATAAGGTCGTTGAGAGAATAGAAGGATGGTTGATTAAGCATACGACTTAGTAAAACTAACTTAAGGAGCACGGCCATATAGCCCTGCTCCTTTTCAAATGAATACAAGAGATTAATTTCCTCTTTAGTTTCTTAATCAAAATTCTTTATCCGCTAATCACCCTGAACAATTCTCAACAGTCTCCCTGCATCTTCCTTCGGAACAATTTCTGATAACCTAGCACCAGCAATAATCGGAGCCCACTCCAGTATTTCTTCTTGTGAAATACCACTTTTATTACAGTAGAGATTCAAATATAATTCTGCTAAATCTTCTTCAAGTTGGGAATATAAAAGATACGTACGACAAACATCCGCACGTATATCTCCTATACTAGCATCAACCCAATCAATTATAAATACATGATCATCTGATAGGATTAAATTAAATAAATGATAATCCCCGTGACAAAGCCTTGCTTCATAACTCATCAGATCTAACTTAGCCAGAAGTTTAGTTTTATCACTCTCACTTAACCTTTGAGCTGCATATATTTGGCGTTTCAATTTTAGTTCCATAGGCTCAATTGAATTAAGTTTTACTTCATGAATGTTTAGCTGAATATCTACTGAAATTGTCATATAATATTCTGCCTTCTGCCTATTCTCCATTAATAAGTCACCTAATGTCTTGCCTTTTACATATTCCATGATAATAGCTGGATTTTCATCGATTTTGGTCACATCAATAATGCTAGGAATAGTAAGTCCACTTTCTCTAGCTGCTTCTTGCTTAGCCGCTTCTTTTATAGCTTCCTCTTGAGAGAAATAGTCATGAAACACTTTAACTATTTGGTTGCCATGGAGATAGATTTTTGCGGTATTCCCAACTGCAATTGGTGTTATTAGATTCATCATCATCACTCCTTTATAGGCGATAATAACATTACGTTCTAACAGGTGACACAAGTTGAAGGTGCGAGTCATTTCCAACAGGAGCTAACAAAATAGGTCTTAAGGAACCATTTAAACAAAGCCTAACCTCGTTTTCCTCTATCGCTTGCAATGCCTCCACCATAAAATTCCCATCAAACGTAATAGATAATTCTTTTTGGTTCGTAATGTCCATAATTGATTGTTTCTCTTCAATTTGGCCAAATTCAGAAGTTCCAGATGAGATCATTATCGTAAACTCGTCCTTAATTTGCAATGTAATATTGTTATTTTTCATGTCACTTGCAAAAACACTGGCTCTTTCGATTCCTTGTAATAACTGCTTTGTACTTAAGCGAATTTCTGTCCTGAAATTTTGAGAGAGCAAGCTAGATACATTTGGGTAGTTCCCGTCGATTAACTTCGAATATAAGGAAGCCGTACTTGTTTTGAATACGATATAGGAGTTGGTTGTGATAATTGCAACTTCTCTGCTCTTGCCCCCGAATAACTTAACAAGCTCGGTTAATGTATAACTAGGTACGATAAAAGAACCATTAACATCAGAATTTATATGTAGTTTTCTCAATGATAATCTTTGTGAATTTGTTGCGATACAAGTAAGTAGATTACCTTGAAATAAAAAATTTACGCCTGTAAGGGCAGGCTTTGTTCCAGTTTTCGAAGCAGCAAATACAGTTTGCCTAATAGTAGATAATAATTCTTCCGAGGAAATATTTATCGTTCCACCACTCTTAACTTCCGGTAATGATGGATACTCTTCAACATGGAAACCATTCAATTTTGTTGTAATCTCTTCCGATTGAATTCTTACCGATTGTTTACCACTTGCTTTAAAATGGATTGGACTTGGTAATTTTTTAATAATTTCACCCAGGTATTTTGCTGAAACTACAACACTTCCAATTTGTTCTATGGAAAGTTCTTCTGATACTGGAATTGTTTTTACGATTGTAATATCAGAATTACTCCCAATAAGAATTAATTGATCCGATTTTGCTTCAATTTTTATGCCTGCTAGAATAGGTAGGTTATTTTTATAAGATATTGCTCTACTCACTTCTGATACCGCTTTTTTAAATTCGTGATTGTTTATTATAAACTCCATCTATTTCTCTCTCCATTTCACGATTCACATAACTCATCTACCATTCTCTTAATTGAATCTATAATGATGTCTGGCCTATCTAAATGTACGGAATGGCTAGCATTTTTGGCTATTAGAAACTCACCATTCGAACTCATGTCAGCTTGTCTTTTTATTAGTTCTTCCCACTTTTCTTCTAATAATCTTACCTCCCACTCAGGTAGACCATCCTGAATCCCAATCTTTATACAATGTTCTTTATCTCTACAAACAGCCATAAGTGGAATTTTTGGGAACTTACTTAAATTTCTAATATACTCCGCGTCCCTCTTCCAGTTACTAATTTCATCATACATTGCTTTATACAGTACAGGGCTTATCTGAAAATCTATCAGACGTTTCTGAATATAGGGAGGGAACTCTAGTTGCTTTTTTGTCAGGATAGGATTAATTATTTTCTTTAATTCATCTGGTTCCTTCAAGGTGTATTCGTAACATTTTTCTAACCAAACTTCATCAGTGTCTTCCCCATTTATTACTGGTAAATTTAGATCATCTAATTCTTGTAAATCAATAGAGGTGGAATCTACTAAAATTAAACCGGCAACTTTATCAGGGTGTTCCTTGGCAAAATGTTGAGCACAAAGCCCACCATATGAATGAGCAACTATGACGGTTGGTTCATTAATATGGAGTTGAAACATAATTTCAGCTAATTCATTCACAGTGGACTTGGTGTTACGAGTTTCTAATCCAATTTCACTTTTACCAAGTCCGGGCCTATGGTACATAATAACTCTGTTTGATTGACTTATTATTTCCGCTATTTCATACCACTCATCAAATGAACACCCCATCCCGGTTAGAATAATTATTGGCGAACCGCTTCCCTTTTGAAGAATTTGTATGGTACTTCCATTGACTTCTAAAAAACTTGAGATACTAAACACCACCTTTATTTCATCTACTCCCTAATTAACTTGTCTATGTAATCATAAGCAAGGGTGCTATCAACTGTATTGTAGAAAAACCAATTATACCTAATCGTTTCATCTGAATTAATGATTAATTCCTTAATCAAATCCCCTTCTTGATCAAAAATCTTTGTGTTGAATCGATATCCCATATAGCCAATTGAAGGTTTCCCTTTTTGAAATGTAGCTTCATTTAAATTATTAATGATATGCTTTATATCAGCTCCATCTGTTATCTCAAAATAATCTCCCGAGTTCCCATCAAAAATAGTTATTTTCGAAATCATTGAATGGTCAATATTGACTACATTATGTGGTATATAAGTACATGCAAATGCGATTATACATAAAATAGGAATCCCAATTAATAAATATCTAAGGTGTTGTTTTCTCTTAATTAACCAAAAGAATAATAAAGTTACGATTATAAAAAAGATTGCATATGCTATGATGAGTTGAAGTTCCACATGACTATCCCCTATCATTTAATTTTCTGTCGCTCATATTTTATTACTAAATCGAAATGGTGTTGTTCATGGATAGCTAATAAGTGAACACTTTGAATTACATTTGGGTAGTAAGCAATTGGATCTGGATAGTGAATTTGACCAGCAACTTTTTCATCGATGTTGGATAATTTGTACTTTATTTTATCAGTCTCACTATGAAGTAATTTCTGAAGCTCTTTGAGGTCATATTTTTGATAGATGTTTTTCGTTGGTGTTAATAAAAAGGGTGCGTTCATTGCTCGTCTTTTAACTTGGCTGTATTCTTCATATATGTTGTATGTTACTTTTTTATATGGTCTATTTTTTGCAAATGTCCATAAGGAAGCATTAACGGAAGATAAAAGGTTGAGAACCTTCTAACCAACCTTACCATAAGGATTAGATGATAGATAGTTTCCATGACTGACCACTTTTCGGGCATTGGTCTCTCTGAAGGATTTATATCTAATTCCACTACTTTTTTATAAAACTGATTTCGATGATTTTCTAATAACTGAAAGTAACTCCTCATTTCCTTACTCTTCAAATTTAAAATCCCCTCTGAAATAAATCTTCTATAATTTTATACTAACATGAATGGCATGTACTTTTACGACTATTTGGTTGACTATTAATCTAGTAGAAAACTATCTATTTTCTAAAAGGTAGACTAGTTAGACTAACCCAATATTAAAATAATTATTGGGAGTACACTAAAAGCTATATTTACAATGAAGTGACATACAATAAGTGGAAACAACCTCTTCTGCTTGTAGTAAATTATCCCACTTCCAATCCCCCACACAAAGAAGCTGGCGGCGTAAACAATAGCTCCTTCTACACTTGCAGCCAACATAACATGTTGAATAGCAAAACCAATTGATGGGATTAAAATGCTTAACCATACTTTCCCATAGTGTTTCAAAAATAGAGGCTGTGCATATCCCCGGTATATTAATTCTTCAGTTGGAGCATTGAGAAACGGGAAAATTAAAGAAATAATCGCTGCACACCATGCCAGCCAAGCAGGCCTTGAATAATATTGATCAACATTACCTGCAAAGACCACTTCAAATTGATTCATAAAATCCATTCCAAACAGGAGGAACATGGTGCCCATGACTGCTAGTACAAAAGGAATATATAATATAAAGAGCCATAAGAAACCAAACAGAATATCACGAAACAAGGAACTTCTTTGATATCCTAGCAATTCCTTTATCGAACGCCCCTCTTTTTTTAAAATCTGGTACAAAAGAAATAAACAAATAATATTAACAAGTGTAAAATAAATAGTTGATAAATCAGGTAAAAAAGGAAATGAAAATTTCAATCCAAGGGATGATAGTACTAAATAGCTAATAACTAAACAAATCATTAACAATGGTATTCGAATAAATGAAATTACCCAAGCATTTTTAATATTTCCCACCCTCTTTATAGAATAGTTTTATCTTTTCTTTTTCAATGTGAGATTTTGCATTGTTATTATTATTTAAATTATAACAATAAAATACTGACCTAGAAAATAAATCCACAAATTAAAAACCACCTCAATTTGAGGTGGTCTTCAGTTTTTCCATACAATATCTAAGAACATCATCTTTCATAATAAAACTATAGTTATTGTTAAATTTAACATTCCTAGGAATTTCTTCTAATAAAACAGGGCCTTCTGTTTCGTAATAAGTTTCTTGCTCTTCTAACTTTTCCACTTCAGCATAATAAACATTTTTCACAACATGCCCTGCTTTACCAGCCACATGATATTGACCTAAATAATGAATAACTCTTATAACTCCGCCAGTCTCTTCCATTACTTCACGTACTGCCGCTTTCTCCGGGCTCTCGCCTAGCTCTACTTTCCCACCTGGAAATTCCAATCCACGATCCTTATGTTTCGTTAATAGCCAATTATCGTCGTACCGGCATATGACCCAGACATGCCTTGGATCATTTGAGAAAGGATGCTTGCTAAAAGAGAGGCGAACTTCATTTTGATAATAATCTCGAAATGTAAACATATATCAGCTACCTAACTTCATCGATGTGTTATTTTTGTGACTTTCCACTCCTGGTTTGCAAATGTCATTTCGATATTTATGCCATACTCTCCAAACAGTTCGGATTGATTATTTTGCTTTACCAAGATCTTATTCTGATTTAATTGTACCACATCATACTCATTCTGTTTATCAAACCATGGTGGTGTTTCAGTTGGAATAATATATAATCCATCATTCTCTTCTTTATAATAATAATCAATATATGGTTTCACTACTTCTTCTGCTGCAATGTTTTCGAAGTCTTTCATTAATGAGGCCTTGTTATTGTATTTCTTCACATTATCGTTACTATCCGTATCTTGAACAAGCATATCCATAAATTTATCCGTTATATCGACTATTTCAACATGTGTAATAGAATGGACATTTTCTTGATTTTGAGTCAAACCTTGCACTGTTTGTTTACTGTTCATAGGTTTTTCTAGTGGTAAAAGATAGCCGATACCTAATCCAATTGCTACTAGTACAATCATTAGTCTCATAGTTTTCCACCTACTTCCCTCTAGTTATACTATTCCCTACAAACTATCATCATTAAACAACAAAAAAGGAATAAGATAATTCATCCTATTCCTCTTCAAGCTTATATATGATTTTCTCCAAGAATTCCTATACTTTTTATATGATTTTTGGCTGTTTCATCCCCTAAATCATAGAGCATTTGATAGACATCTACCATACCTGCATCATAGCTATCATTAGGTTTATCATTATGATAAGGCATTATTGGAACATGTGCCCTCCAAAAACTGCTATACGCAGCGCCATCCATATTATTCAGCTTTGCCCTTAACATAACGACCTCTTCAGGGGTTGCATTAATTGTAAAGCTATCGTTATTTTGGTACTTTATTTGTGAAATCTCACCGCTTCCAATATCAACGTAATATGTCTTTTTTTCCATACACACACCTCCTAACCTTAATTTGGCTAAAAACAGGAAAAGAATGTATAGAGAAAATAGCTATGATTGTAAAAGGTCCAATAATTTATTACGGACCAACTTATTGGAAGCATTTCTCGGTAGACTTTCCACAAAATGAATTTCTTTTGGAAGTTTGTATTTTGCCATTTTCACTTCAGCATATGTCATAATATCTTCTTTAAGGATTTGTTCATTAGTAGGAACAATAAAAGCAACCGGTACTTGTCCCCAATGATCATCTGGTATACCAGTAACTCCTACTTCCTTAACCCCTTCAAAACCGGATAAGACACTTTCAATCTCGGATGGGTAAATATTTTCTCCCCCCGAAATAATTAAATCCTTTCTGCGATCTACAACGAATAGAAAACCTTCCTCATCTGTGTAACCCAAATCGCCTGTAGATAGCCACCCATCATAAAAACTATTTTCATTTGCCTCTTTATTATTATAATATCCGCTTGATACCATTGGCCCTTTTACCAAAATCTCACCAATTTCATTAGGGACCGAGTCTTTAATCTTAATTTGGGCTGGAAATAAGGCTTTACCAGCTGAACCTACCTTCTGTAACGAATCACGAGGACTAAGTGTTGCAATCTGAGATGATGTTTCCGTCATCCCAAAAGATTGAAAAACTGGGATGCTTTTTTCACTAGCCTTTTCTAATAATGGAACTGGTGCTGGACCACCACCAAGTAACATGCAACGAAAATGATTAGGAAACTGGTTATCACCTAAGGTAGCCAGAATACGTTGAACCATAACCGTCACAACAGAAGTAATGGTTACACCCCGATTTATAATGGCATCTAGAACAATTTGTTCATTGAACTTTTCTACTAAGTACACAGGCATCCCATAAATCGCACTTTTTATAAAAATAGATAAGCCCCCAACATGAAAGTAGGGTAGCACAGCAAGCCATTTGTCGGTTTCTTGCAATCCTAGGTTCAGAGCTGAACCAATCGCACTCCACCAGTGATTTCCATAGGTATGGACCACCCCTTTTGGAAATCCTGTGGTTCCAGATGTGTATATGATCGTAAATGGATCACTCAAATTAATCACATCGACAAGCTCTACCTTTTCTTTTATTCTTTTTTCAACTTCCGAGAAACTCACGGCAATATCTACATCTAATTTCTCCGCTTGGTCTAGTAATTCATCTTGAGAGATAACCGCCATGACTTCTGCGTCTTTTAATTGATAATTTAATTCGTCTTCCGTTAACCTTGTATTCAATAACACCGCAACCGCACCGAGATAACTTAATGCATGGATTGCAATTATCATTGTCGCGTTATTATTTGATAATACCCCGACATGGCTTCCTTTTTTAATCTTTAGTCTGGCTAACTTTCTGGCAAATTCCTGACTCTTCTCCTTTAACTCAAGAAAAGTAATCGTGCTGCCGTCTACCATCTCAATTGCAGGTTGATACGGTAAAAGAAAAGCCTGCTTCGTTAACCAATGTGGAATTACCTCTGCCATAAACATCACCTCATTGTTGAAAGAATAGGCAGGAACACAAAATTTTTTTATTACAAGAAAAAACGAACAATGTAGTGCTAGTACTCGCTTCGGAAATTTACTTCGCTTTCACTTCCAGTACAGGGGCGACATCTGCTCGAAAGTACCATCGCAGTGTCTACCTTGCCGCGGGCGGCTGGTAATCCTCCTCGTGCTTACGCACTGCGGGTCTCACCTATGCCTATCCTCCCGCAGGAGTCTTCGTATATTTCCGATGCTAATAATGCGCATTGTTCGTCTTTTTTATTGATAATTTAGTTATGTCCCAGCCACTTCAAAATATCTTACAAATCAAGGAAAACGTGGGAATTGACCGAAGTCTGGTTTTCTTTTTTCCTTGAATGCGTCTCTTCCTTCTTTTGCCTCATCAGTTGTGTAGTAAAGAAGTGTTGCATCTCCACCCATTTGTTGCAAGCCTGCTAAGCCATCGGTAGCAGCATTAAAGGAAGCTTTTAAGAAACGTAGTGCTGTTGGTGATTTTTCTAAGATCTCTTCACACCATTGTAATGTTTCTTCTTCAAGCTTTTCTAAAGGTACAACTTTATTCACCATACCCATCTCATATGCTTCTTCTGCATTGTATTGACGGCATAGGTACCAAATTTCACGTGCTCGTTTTTGACCAACCATTTCTGCAAGTAATCCAGCTCCATAACCTGCGTCAAAGCTACCCACTTTTGGTCCAGTTTGTCCAAATTTTGCGTTATCTGCAGCGATTGTTAAGTCACAAACCACATGTAGTACATGTCCACCACCAATAGCATATCCAGCAACCATTGCAATAACTGGTTTTGGAATCGTTCGGATTAAACGTTGTAAGTCTAATACATTAAGACGTGGAATGTGGTCTGACCCTACATATCCACCGTGTCCTCGAACAGATTGGTCTCCTCCAGAACAAAATGCTAAATCACCGGCACCCGTTAGGATAATAACACCTACAGATGAATCATCACGAGCATCTGCAAACGCGTCAATCATTTCATTTACGGTTAATGGTGTAAAAGCATTACGCTTTTCAGGACGGTTAATTGTCACCTTAGCAACACCGTTGTATTTTTCATAAATTATTTCTTCGTATTCACGAACTTTTTCCCATTGTACAGTCATGGAAATCCTCCTTCATTGCTATGTATTGGAAACATTTTTAGAAAAACTCGCATTCGTACTTCTTCTTACGAATGTGTTAGTTTTTCATTAGCAAGCAGGAAAAGTAATTATACTTTCCGATTTGCTAAAATAAACTCCTCTACTAGTTTACCAAAAAACTCCGGTTGTTCCACATGAATTGCATGGCCAGTTTCATGAACAACCTTCAATTCACTGTTTACTAAGGATTTCTCCATCCTTTTATTAATCCCTAAAAATTTCTGATCCAGTTCACCAACCATTAATAACACAGGAATATGAACCTTTTGTAAATCATTCCACCAACTAGGTTGACTACCGGTTCCCATGCATCTTAACGATAAAGCGAGACCTTCTTTTGTTTGTGATAACCTTTCGTTTCGAATAGCTTCACGAACTTCAGTAGGTAATTTTTTTTGTGATTCAAATAGGGGTATATTCTCCCAGAAATCAATAAAAAGTTCTACCCCTCCATGTTCTATCTTTCTTGCCAGTTTTTCATCATTGTCGATTCGCGCTACCCTTTCTTTTTCGGATTCTAGCCCAGGTGAAGCACTTTCTAGTATCAAGGATGTCAACTGTTCCTGAAAGTTCATCGCATATGAAAGAGCGGTTCTCCCTCCCAATGAGTAGCCAACTAAATGAAATTTTTCAATACCATTTTGTTTTAAAACTTCATGGATATCTTGGCAACTTTGTTCCATTAATATGGGTGTCGGTGTTCTTGTCTTTCCATGCCCAGGTAGGTCAATGACGAAGATTTTAAATTTCGCCTTATATTCTTCAATAAATGATGACCAAGACTTCGTTCTTCCTGTAAATCCATGAAGGAGTACAATTACTTCACCTTCTCCATGAATCTCATACCAATAACTTGCATCGCGAATAACCTTTCTCACTCGATCACCGTTTTCAAAATCTCTTCTTCAATGTCACGCCAGATACCTCTGTGCCAATGAAGGTTTTCGGTTCTATCGGTTTTCACTTCCACAACCGATAGACCTTTTTCCTCGTAACTTGTTAGTAGTGCTTCTTTTAACTCACCAACACTTTTCGGATTATGATAGAAACCGCCATACATTTCAATCGCCTGTTGAAATTCAATATTTAAAGGTGTTCCAAATAAAGCTTCAAAATGTTTCTCATGTGCAGCTTGTGGTAAGAAGGAGAAGATTCCCCCACCATTATTATTCACAACTAAAATCGTGATATGAAGGTTGTAATGTTTTGCTGCAAGTAACCCATTCATATCATGGAAAAATGATAAATCTCCTAATAGCAAGGTAACAGGTTGTCCTGATGCAGCAGCGCCAACTCCACTTGAAACCATTCCATCAATTCCATTTGCACCTCGGTTAGCTAATAATCTAAGCTTTTTAGTTCCAGTTAATAAGAAAGTATCGACATCACGAATAGCCATGCTATTACCTACATAAAGACTGCTGTTTTCAGGGACTACTTCAATCAGTTGTTTTACTGCCTCCCCTTCCGATAATGTTTCGTCAGAGGCATGTACTAAATGAGACTTTGCAATATGATTTAACTTTTTCCAAAGTGCGAGCCATTCCGATTCTTCACTTTGCAAATGTGAACCACATTCTAGTAAGTCCGAGCATAATGATATTGGGTCTGCAAAAATAAATTCCGTGGGATTTCCAACTGGTTCTCGGTATCCAGCATTTGGCTCTACAACATATTGCGTAACATCTGGATATTCTTTCACATAAAAAAGATAAGCTTTTGATACAGGCATTGCTCCAAAGCGTAGGATATAGTCTGGCTTCAGTGTTGAACGAATTTTTCCACCTCGTAAAAAAGCATCGTAGCTCTCGATAATATTCTCTGTTGAATGATCACCTGTTCTTAACTGAGATAGTGGGTCTGCAAGTACTGGAACTCCCCAAGCATTCGCAAGTAATGTCACTGCTTCCGCTAAGTCTCCGTCTACTTGGGGGCCACATACGATAACCCCTTTTTTTGTTGAAGTTAATTTATTCGCTAATAGCTTCACGAACTCTTCGGACAGTTTCTTTTTCCCATCATGCCAAATTGTATATGGTTCACGTATTGGCTCGCCCCAAATATTTTCCAATGTAAAATCTGGAATTAATGGTTCACGAAATGGAAAGTTAAGATGAACTGGACCAGGATTTACAGATAGGGCTTGGTTAATTGCACGCGCTGCCCGTGTTCTAGCATACGACAGTAATGTTTCACTTGATTCAGGTAAAGCCATCTCGTGAAAGCTTTTCACATAATCCCCAAAAAGCTTTATTTGATCAATAGCTTGTGGTGCGCCAACATCCCTAAGTTCATGAGGCCTGTCCGCTGTCAGAGCAATTAATGGTACCCTACTCTGGTGAGCTTCTACAATTGCAGGGAAATAATTGGCGGCCGCTGTTCCAGATGAGCAAACAAGTGCCACCGGCCGCTTTGTTTGCTTTGCCAACCCTAAACCAAAAAATGCTGCAGAGCGCTCATCTAAAACAATCCATTCCTTTATATCAGGGTGTTCAGCAAATAAAAGCGCAAGCGGTGTTGAGCGCGAACCTGGGGATATAACAACATCCGTTAAACCACTTTTCGATAGCTCATCTACAAAGTTTGCAATATATCTTGTTAGGTCTTCAGTATGATTCATTTATTATCCCCCTAGGATGGTTAACATCGGTAAAAATTTAATTCTCGTTTCCTCATATTCTGTTTCCGGATCCGATTCCTTTACAACTCCACAACCAGCAAATAGTGAAGCCTTATCACCTTGGATTAGACCTGAGCGAATCGCCACTGCAAATTCCCCATTTTGATAACTATCCACCCAACCAAAAGGAGCTCCGTACCAACCACGATCAAGTAGTTCATGTTCACGTATATATGATAAAGCCTTTTCCCTGGGTTCACCGCCTAAAGCAGGAGTCGGATGAAGTTTCTTGATTACATCAAAAATACTATACCCTTCTTGTAACGCACCACGAACCGGTGTATACAAATGTTGTAGATTCCTTAGTTTATACAGAACAGGTTTATCTGGTATTTGTAATCCCACACAAAATTGCTCAATAGATTTCTTGATCATTTGAACAACGAAATCATGTTCTTCTAAATTCTTCTGGTCGTGTAATAATTGATAACCTATTTCGTTATCCTCTTCCTCGGTTATTCCTCTCGGTGCGGTACCCGCTAAACAAGTTGATAATAGTTCGTTATGCTCAACCTTTACAAGTCGTTCAGGTGTTGCTCCAATAAAACTGTTCTGTTCATTTTCATATGCAAAGATGTAACTGGTTGGTTGTGATTCCATTAAACTCTTTAAAGCTTCCGTAATATTTACCTTTTCAGAAAAAGTTAATTGTAGCTCTCTAGCTAATACTACTTTATCAATAGTACTTTTAGAAATATACTCTGTAGTCTTTTGAACTAAACTTTTCCATTGGTTCGGTTCGACTTCTATTCTATCGATAATACTTGGTGTATGTTGTTGTTTTGCTTGGTAAGTTAAAAGCAATTCTTCCTGTTCCGTTACAATATTGTCTAGTTCTTCCGGTTCATCATTTCCATTTACATGCAATGTCACAGTCAAATAAGTGGCTGTACCATGTACCACTAACATAAATTTAGGAATCCGCAATTCATTCTTGGAAAAAGCATTCCATAAATCGGTACGTGGTTTTTTTGGATCAAAGTCCATTCCCCCAATTGCAGATATACCAGTCCCAGAAACCTTGTATGGATTATGGATGACTGCATCTCTTATCAAAGTCTTCCACTTACTCTCTAATCCCGTAATCCCCGATTGTTCCTCCGTAATGGAAAAAGCATTCCCAATTCCTACCATGGTAAAATCATTTAGTGTACTCATCCAAAAAGAACGATTCATATGTAAATATAATCCCGCTTCAAAAAAATGAAGAGGATTAATCAATTCAATTTTCTTGGTAAAACTAACAAGTTTTGATTCAGAGGAATTTAAATTTCCAATCACTTTTTCCAAAGTAGATTTCAATGTTTCCTCTTTAACCTCTACCATTCCATTAACCTCCAAAAAAGTGCATAATTGTCCAACTCTTATTCTATTCCCTTTTTCATAGTTTCTCAAGAAAACAACTATCTAACCAAAAATCTGGTTAAACAAATGCTTCTACTTAATTGACACCCCCACCCTTTTTGCCTAAACTTAAATATGATATTAAGATTAAGGAGATTCAAGTGATGGCAACAACTAATAAGGATCATATTAAAATAGCCTTAAATGAACGAAATGGCTTTCACGTATGGTGGCGTTTACTTAGGCCACATACACTAACAGCTTCCTTCGTTCCGGTTTTTGTTGGAACAATGATTGCATTAAATACAGATGGTATTAATATACTAGTATTTCTAGCAATGTTACTAGCATCGATGTTAATTCAATCTGCAACAAATATGTTTAATGAATACTATGATTATGTACGAGGTCTCGACTCAGATGAATCAGTAGGAATTGGTGGAACAATCGTACGAGACGGCGTCCATCCGAAAACCGTACTTCGTCTAGCTCTTATATTCTATGGCATAGCACTTTTACTCGGATTATACATTTGTATGGTTTCTAGCTGGTGGATTGCTGTAATTGGACTGGTATGTATGTTATTAGGATATCTATACACAGGGGGGCCACTACCAATTTCAACAACACCATTTGGGGAAGTTTTCTCCGGATTTTTCATGGGGACGGTTATTATTGGAATCAGTTATTATATCCAAACTGGATCCATTAATAGCTTTGTTATTTTCATTTCTATTCCAGTGGCTATTTTCATTGGATGCATCATGCTTTCCAATAACATTCGAGATTTAGATGGGGACGAAAAAGGTGGGCGTAAAACACTCGCTATATTACTTGGAAGAGAAAATGCAGTTCGTTTTCTAGGACTACTATTCTTTGTAGCATTCTTTTTTACCTTATACTTAATCCTTGTTGATGTATTGCCACTATGGTCGCTTATTTCCTTTATTGCAGTAATTCCAGCAGTGAAAGTAGTAAAAGGCTTCAAAGGAAAAACTAATCCATTAGAAATGATGCCTGCAATGGTGTTAACGGGAAAAACAAATACAATTTTCGGATTTTTGTTAGGCTTGTCATTATTAATTTATTTTTTCATCTAAGAACTACTAAAATCACTTATTAGGGGGAGTTTAGATGGAATCGAAAAATTCTTTATTGGAGTCACTTGGAATTGAAACAGTTTCACTGGAAAAAGACCTTGTTATTATGTCAATGCCTGTGGATAAGCGCACACACCAGCCTTTAGGCTATCTTCATGGGGGTGCTAGTGTAGCCCTTGCCGAATCTGCTGCAAGTGTCGGTGCTTGTCTACATGTTGACTTGGATAAATTCCATGTATTTGGTATTGAAATTAATGCAAACCATATTAAAAGTAAAAAAGACGGTGTAGTTACAGCAAAAGCAAAGCCTATCCATGTTGGAAAATCATCGATGGTATGGGAGATTAATATTGTAGACGAAGAGGAAAACTTAATCTGTATTTCAAGATGTACCGTTGCAGTAGTACCGAAAAAAAGCTAATCCAAACAACTGGATTAGCTTTTTTTTATGAGTTTTATGCAAATTTAGCTTGTTGCTGTTCAATCCAGCGACGCATTTTAATAAAGGTTGGTACAAAAAGAAGACCTACAATAATTCCTTTAATGATATTAAATGGTAGAATACCAACCCAAACTAGGCTTAACTTTACAGAATGGGTCATGTCGCCCCATCCCATCATTAATCCATAAACAGGCAATAAAATGAAGTAATTGAATACTCCTAAACCAATCGCCATAATGATTGTCCCAGTAACTAGACCAGAAACAATACTCTTAACACTCTTATATTTATGGTAAAGGATCCCTATTGGTAATACAAGTAAAGCTCCCGCTAAGAAGTTTGCTGTAACCCCAACAATATCTCCACCACCGATAGCTAAATATAAAACATTTTTAATTGCTACTACAACGATACCTGCTACTGGCGAAAAAATAAGTGCTGCCATAATGGCAGGAACATCACTAAAGTCAATCTTTAGATAACTTGGTAATAACGGGAGTGGAAAGTTTATAAAAAATAATAATAACGATACCGCTCCTAATAAGGATAAAATAATAAGTCTTGTTAAATTCGATGATTTTGTTTGCATCATCATTCCTCCTTCATCTTGTTATCGATTCACATCTCGTGATGAAGGAAAGCCTATTCCTTAGAAAAACTTGCATTCGCTCGTCATTTAGCGAATGTGTTAGTTTTTCTTATGCAGGCTGGAAAGAAAGTTATACTTTCCTTTCTGCCAAAAATAAAAACCCTAAAGCCAGACCTAACCGGGGCTTTAGGGTATATAATCATCATAGGAAATAAAGGTACATATATAAATGTACCAATGTACGGCTCGACATCTTCTCCCATCCAGACTTTAACTGTCGGTCCTGGACTTGCACCAGGTCAACCGTTTGATGATGTTCAAACAGCTCACGGACTTTGAACCTTCGTTCATTACCGTCGGTCGGGAATTGCACCCTGCCCCGAAGATGGAATCGATATGTTATTGTATTTTTATCTTAACTCAATTCTACTATATTGGCAATATCTTAGGATTGAATAATTTCGCTTGAGGTTTTTTTCCGTTTAATTTTGATTGTTGTTGACGAGTTTCGTCAACAATTCGTCAACAACTAGTCAACACTATATTATAAAATACTATTTGAATTGTTAGCTCTCTGCTCGAGAGAAAAGTCAATTGGTCATTGTAGGTTCAATTAATAAACCTGGTGTAGATCAATCGGTCATTGATGGCACTGTAGATTAAAGAATTATGGATTTATTGATGAATCTCAACATAGCATGTCAATTGATGGTGGAAAGAATGGGTTACAAGAAATAATTATTGTAAACTTTTTTGGTTTGAATACTACGATTTTTGTATTAAAAGTTAATCACTTTCCAATTAAAATTATAGTTGCTACTATAATAATGAACAACAACAACCACCAATATTTTATTAAGACCTCCTGTTTCCGCAAGAAGACTTTAATAATAAATTCTAGTTACTATAATAAGCTGTGTCTGCTTATTTTTTGTTTATTTAATTACAGCCCCGGTTGAAGGATGCACATAGATATTTACTCTGCCAAAATCTTGAGTTTGAATCGTAACAACATGAGCTTGCGGTTTACCAAGTACTTCATATTGCAATCCACCAAATTTCTTAGGGTTTAAGAAACCTTTTTCATTACCTATTACCGGGGCAACATTTGTCGGATAAACTCTCCAACTAGATTCCGATTTAGGTAGATAAAGAGTCTGTGTTTTCTTCCCACCAGGCAACTTAATCTTTTGCCCTGGAATAATCAAGTTGGGATTTTTAATTCCATTAAGCTGTACCAAAATTGCAACTGTAGTATTGTGAGCCTTTGCAATTTGACTAAGTGTATCGCCAGTACGGACCACATAAACGTTAGTATTCTCTGCAGCATAATAATCATTCAAATATTTAGTAGGTTCCAGAGTTCTTGCTTGCGGATCGTTTACCCACCCTAAAGATGGACTTGATTTCTTACGGACCTCATAATGCAAGTGTGATCCAGTTACGCGTACACCCGTTGCACCTTGTCTACCAATAATATCGCCTTGCCCAACAGCCTGTCCTCTTTGTACAGCCACACTATCCAAGTGCGCATAAACATGGGCACGATTGTTTTTGTCCTGAATAACAACTACATTCCCGTAGCCCCCGACCCCTGTTCCAGAGACACCATTCCCAGCGTATAATACTACCCCACCGACAAATGCTCCTATAGGTGCTTTGTGACTTTTAACTAAGTCAATTCCGTCGTGAAAAGTATTTTTTTCTCTAGTAAATGGATCCGTCCGATACCCGTATGGACTTGTAATGTGGTATCCTAATTTTTCAAATGGCATACTAGCCACCTCCTGATTTATTTTATTTCTTGTTAACAATTTTGGTTTGGTCAAATAACCCTGCAGCAGACAATCCAATCATTTGTCTACTATTTTTTACTAAACATTTTCTCTTGTTTTTTTAAAGTTCTCACTTGAACGCTGTCACTTAATCCCTTAGTTGTCAGGTATTAAGAGCGTTCCAAACACTAGCAAGAACAAGTGGTGGTTTTTAACTTCAGAAAAGCAATATCCTTTTCATGTAGCTCTAATTCTTTGTCTGTACTTGTCAAAAATCCCTTTAGGTTTTATTAAGTAAATCAATCGATTTCTGTAATGGCAAAAATAACAATTTGTTTTAACAAAAAAATAGCGATTCCACCTAAAAATGAAATCACTGTAATTAAGTATGTTATTTCTTGTAAAGTCATCATCTGCTTCCTAATTTAGACATAAAAAAACACTCCTAAACTGGAGTGGCTTTTTGTAGGTTGTAAACACTAAAATTATGTCTTATGCGGCTGTTAAATAGAGTCTGGGGAATACATTGCACCAGAAAAAAACTCCAAATACAGTAAATAAAACAAACATGATATTCAAGTAAAAAGGTAACAGAGCTATGCCTTGTCATCTTTTCTTATGAAACTATATCAATCTAACGGATTCAAACTCTCTTCCCCAGTTAATCCACTTATCATTTCAACCAATAATTCAATTTCTTGATCGATATCAACAAAACTTGCTGTTTCTACTGGCGAATGCATGTAGCGTAGTGGCAAGGATACAAGAGAGACTGGCACACCACGACCTGTGTAACGCATCTTATCTGCATCTGTTCCAGTATGTCTTGGAGTTAGTTCATATTGAACGTCCATTTGTAATTTTTTTGCAGTCTTCTCTAATAAATCATTTATTTTACGATTAATAGGAGCACCTTTAGCTAAGACTGGTCCTTTTTCTAAACGCACATCACCATGCTTATTCTTGTTTACTCCAGGGTAATCCGTAGCAAATGTTACATCACAAGCAATTGCCATGGTTGGTTCTATTCCTGCTGCAGCAAAATATGCTCCCCCCATGTTGGTTTCTTCGTTTACAGTACTAGCTGCATAAACACCTACTGTGCAACCTTTTTTCTTTAATTGGCGAAGAACTTCGGCAACAATAAACGCTCCTGTTCGGTTATCCAATCCTCTACCAGAAACATAACGATCCATTAAGATTTCCGGTTCTGTTTTATAGACAACTAGATCACCAATTTGGACAAATTGTTCAGCTTCCCCTTTCGTCTTAAAGCCACAATCAATAAATAAGTCCTCCAGGTCAAAATCATTTTTCAATCCACCATGATGCTGTGCATTAACACCAATTACTCCTGTAATTGTTTTTCCAAAACCTAGCACATTAGTTTTCATACCAACTGCAGCTTTTGGGTTGATTCCACCCATTTTATCAAAATGTAAAAATCCATATTCATCAATTCGATTTATTACAAGTGCAATTTCATCACAATGTCCGGCTAATAATACTTTAAATTCTGCTTCCGGATTTAGAACACCAATAACATTACCAACATTATCTGTTAAAACTTCATCTGCAAAGCCTTTATAATAATCACGCATTTTCCGTTGAATTGCTACCTCATCACTTGAAGGCGATGGAGTTCTAAGTAATTCTAATAAAAAATCTCGATTTGTTTTTTCCAATCCCGGCAACTCCTTCTAATTTTTCAGATTCATTGTTTTTATCATATCAAATTTATCCGGATCAAGCACTTTTATTTACCCAATTTAAAATAATGATTACAATCAAATTAATATTACAAGGAGGAGTTAACATGACTTTGAATGATTGGTTTGCTAAAGGTATAGCAAGCAAAGAATATATTGATAATATGCAAAAACATCAAGCAGATTTCTTACATATTTATCATTCTTTCACCCTACCTGAGGATGAAGAATTTTTCTCCAAACTAAGAAATAAGAATTTACGAGTTATTGTTATTACAGAAGATTGGTGTGGTGATGCTATGATGAATACTCCAGTTTTACTTCACTTGGCTGAGAAAAACGATATGGAAGTTCGCATGATTCTCCGCGATTCAAACTTAGAACTAATGGATCAATATTTAACAAATGGCAAATCACGCTCTATCCCCATCTTTATTTTCATCGATGAAAGAGGAAATGAAGTTGCTAAATGGGGGCCACGTGCAGAGCCAGTCCAAAATTATGTAGATGAAATAAGAGCAGACCTACCAGATAAAGAAGCAGAAGACTACAAAGAAAAATTTGATGCTATGATCCAAGTAATGTACGGTCAATATAAATCAAATTCAACGTTCTGGAATCAAGTATACCAAAGCCTTAAAACAACATTATCAAACATCTAGTTTTAAACCCCTATACCAAAACGGTGTAGGGGTTTTTATATATCTATGAACGAACTGAGTTTGATGTGTCCTCAATTACAATCAACTTTCAATAGTTTTAATAAAAACGTACATACTAATTAAACACGACTAATAATTAGGTGAGAAAATGAATATTGAGCAATTTAAACACATCTATTTCCGACTCCCAATCCTTATTCGGTTATTTTTAACAATATTACTAGTCATGATGTTATTCGGGACTATCATCCATTATATTGAACCGAAACAATTCCCTACTATCTTTGACGGTATATGGTGGGCAGTTGTTACAGGTGCAACAGTCGGTTACGGTGATTATGTTCCACTTACAAAACTTGGTAGAATCTTGGGGATAATATTAATACTAACTGGGGGAGGATTACTCACCTTCTACATCACACAATTTGCAGCTGCAACCGTCCAACACGAAAATGACTTATCGCGAGGAAAAGTGGCATATAAGGGGAACAACCATATTGTTTTAGTAGGTTGGAATGAACGTACAAGAAATTTAATGGATCGAATCTTAAAGCATGATTCGAAAGCAGAAATTGTCTTAATTGACCAAACCGTTTCCCAGATGTCCTATCAGCACTACCCTGTCCATTTTATCCACGGAGACCCAACCGATGACTATTTTCTACAAAAGGCAAATATTGTAGAAGCATCCAAAGTAGTTATCAGTGCAGACAACCATAAAAGTGAGAAACAAGCAGACAACCAGTCCATACTCACCGTAGTTGCTATCAGAGGGAATAACAAAGATATTCCTATTATTGTAGAAATTATGACCAAAGGACAAATTGACAATGCCGTTCGGGCTGGGGCCAGTACCATTCTAAGACCAAACGATTTCATGAGTGCACTGCTTTATCAGGAAGTGTTAAAGGAGAAGGCAAAACCATTTGAAACAGTCATCCACCTATTAAAGGATCAGCAATTTCATCAATTTAAACTACCTGAGGAATTTGAAAAAAAGCCTTTTATAGAAGTGTTATACAACTTAAAATTAGATGATCGCCTATTATTAGGTATATTGCGACAGGAAAGATGGATACTTAACCCTAGTAAAGATTTTCTGTTACAGAAAGAGGATATATTAATCACATCAATACCATGGAAACCTTAATATATTTTGCCCCAATCCAAAATGTATGGTAAAATTATTTATTGTGTGAAAAGAAACGAAGGTATAGGAGATGTTCAGCATGACAGAGAAATTAGAAGTAGGTCAAATTCTTACTGGAAAAGTTACTGGAATTCAACCATATGGTGCGTTTGTAGCGCTTAATGATGAGATTCAAGGTTTAGTGCATATTTCAGAGGTAACTCATGGTTTCGTAAAGGATATTAACGAACATTTAACAGTAGGTGATGAAGTTACAGTTAAAGTATTAAGTGTAGATGAAGCGAACAATAAAGTTTCTTTATCAATTCGTGCAACTGAAGAAACACCTAAAAAACAAGCAAAACCTCAAGCAAAGAAATCTGTTAAATTAGAAGAAAGCACTTCTGGATTTAACACATTAAAAGAAAAGCTGGAAGAATGGATTGAACAATCCGATTTAAAAAAATAATATTCCAGTTCGGGGCTTCCCCTATCAACATTAGCTTTACTCTAATATTGATAGGAGAAGCCTCTTCTTTGTTGTAATTTAACTGTATGATTGATTACAATAATGTAGAAACTTATTTCTTTACTTTTAAAAGGAGGACCATATGACGCATATACAATTTTCCTATCAGCATGCATTAGATTTCCTAAAGAAGGAAGAACTAGACAACCTATCAGATTTCGTTACAGTAGCCCATAATGCTATACATAATAAAACCGGACCTGGAAATGACTATTTGGGTTGGGTAGAATTGCCAGAGAACTATGATAAAGAAGAATACAGTCGTATTAAGGCTGCTTCTGAAAAAATTAAAAATAACTCCGATATTCTACTTGTCATTGGTATTGGTGGATCATATTTAGGAGCTAAGGCAGCACTAGAAATGTTAAATCATTCCTTTCAGCAGATGCTATCAAAAGAACAGCATAACGTTCCACAAATCATTTTTGTAGGGCATCATATGAGCTCAACTTACATGAAAGAGTTATTTGATGTATTGGAAGGAAAAGATTTCTCAATCAATATTATTTCAAAGAGTGGAACTACCACGGAGCCAGCAATTGCTTTCCGTATTTTCAAGAAATACTTAGAAGAAAAGTATGGAAAAGAAGAAGCTAAAACACGTATTTTTGCCACTACGGATAAAGCTAAAGGTGCTCTAAAAGGGGTTGCAGATGAGGCTGGCTATGAAACATTTGTTATTCCAGATGATGTCGGTGGACGTTTCTCTGTATTAACAGCTGTAGGGCTACTACCAATTGCAGTAAGTGGAATTAATATTGATGATATGATGCAAGGTGCTCTAGATGCAATGAATGATTTCAGTGAGTCAAACCTTGAGAAAAATATCGCCTATCAATATGCGGCAGTAAGAAATATCCTATATAACAAAGGGAAAACAATTGAAATGCTTGTTAATTATGAGCCTAGTCTCCAATATTTCTCTGAGTGGTGGAAGCAATTATATGGAGAAAGTGAAGGAAAAGATCAAAAAGGTATCTATCCCACTTCGGCTAACTTTTCTACTGACCTTCATTCATTAGGACAATACATCCAAGATGGCCGACGTGACTTGTTTGAAACCGTCATCCATGTAAATCAATCCAAATTAGAATTAACACTGGAAGCAGAGGAAAATAATTCAGACGGCCTTAATTATCTAGCCAATAAAACCATTCATGAAATCAATGACAAAGCATACCAAGGTACACTACTCGCTCATACAGATGGGGGCGTACCTAATCTTATCATCGATGTACCTGCACTTGATGCATACACATTTGGTTATCTTGTTTATTTCTTTGAAAAAGCTTGTGCATTAAGTGGATACCTACTAGGTGTTAATCCATTTAACCAACCAGGTGTAGAAGCATATAAGAAAAATATGTTTGCATTATTAGGAAAGCCAGGATTCGAAGCAGAGAAGGCAGAATTAGAAAAACGCTTGAAATAGAAATAAGACAGCTCATTCGTAATGAGCTGTCTTATTTTTTACTGCATTATTTTCCAGATACCATTTTCTATCATGAGTTCAACGGATGCAAGTAAATTTTTATTCCAATCGACAAAGTATACGATAGCTGTGTTTTCGGATGTAAATTCTGTTAAACCATAACCACCTTTATTCCTAATGTTGAACAAATCTTCTTCTAATTCCTGTTCCATGTTCATTGAATGAAATATCGTGGTGTACGTATTACTATCCTCTTTCTCATGTGCATAAGCAAATAAAGAGACAATTTCTAATGGTTTCAATTCGGTCAGCAGGTTAGGATCTAAATTACTGCTATAATCACGATAGACAGCACCTGTATTAGTGGTAAATGACCAACGGTTTAGTTCAATAATATCATCGTATTTTACATTTTTAAATCTATCATCTAATTGGAACCAAAACTTTTCAACCGATATGAAATCCTGTGTTCTCTTCCAATCGTTTTCTTCCCAATCTTGTAAAGTACTATTGATTACATCCCAATAGATTGAATCTGGATGATTTTCCAGGAACTGAAAATATTCTTCTTTCTCTGTTTCATATACAGTTTCTTGACCATCCCAGGTTCTTAAGTACTGGTTAAGGTAATTAGCCATATCATTATATAAATGTTCTAGAAATCCATCACCATATGAGTCACCATATTTAATGTAAAGTGTTTCTATATCTAATAAAGTATCACCTAAAACACTCCAATCCGACCAATCGATGGTGTATTGACTAACAGTAAAATCCACATAGCTTAAATAGGCTTCTCCGTATCCTTTATCCGCTAATTTCCCTTTGAATTCTTCCAAGTCTAATTTAACCATCAAGTACCCATAATCCCGATCTATGTCTATCTCGTATCCTTGTTTATTTATTATTCGTAGAAAGTTTTGAATTTCTTCCTGTCCGGGATAGTCACTTGGACTATCCTGCAGCTCAAAAATTTGTTCATATTCATCTACCGGGATGGAGGCAATCAGTTCTTGTAAATAGCTCTGAAATTCACTTTCATACATGAATGAAATACCCAATACTTCCATAAAAGAATAAGAATCTCCATCGGATGGCGATGCTAACTTCTCAAGCAATGTTGAAGGAAGTGTTAACATCATATCGATATAGTTCTTTGTATCATCAACCCCACCGAACATATCAGGTGTTCGTTTCAACTCTTCAACCATGGATCTCACATTCTGAACAACAGGTAATCTGCTTACATCTTCCATTCCTAGTTCCATTGCAAAGTTCTCAATTGCTTGTTCCATATAAGTTTGGATTTCTGGATCTATTTCATATACTTGTTCTTTTGGCTCTGTATAAGCTACTGCTTCAGCTGCTTCTTTCCTTGCTGCTGCTCGTTCTTCTTCCTGTGCTGCTTTTAGTTCCACCTTCTGCTCCTGAATATAGTTTAATCCGAATAAAGCAAATAAAAATAAACCAAGAACAGCACCAAAAGTTGGTAATATTTTCTTCCATTTGTGAGACTTTCTAGCTAGGTCTATACTAACTAAAATTTCTTGTTTTTCGGTAAACTCCGGTAGTCTTTGATACGCATAAATCATTTCACCTAAGCTGTCATGAAGATTTCTGTCTTGATGCAGAATTGATGTCTTCTGAAACTCTTCTTCTAATAACTTTTCACCCTGTTGTATCATTTTAATCAGATTTGCTTCATTTGTTTTAAGAATGGTAGTTATCTCATCACTTTGTTTATCACAGAAGTGCTTGAAAATTATTGGAACCTTATACTTACTATTCATTTCTCGTAAATTCATTTGATTAGAAATATGATCTGGTCTTTCAAAGTAATATCCGTAATGAGTGGAATCAGTTGTATTTCCGGTAATCTTTTGGGCTTTTTTCCTTCTACGATCATCGTTTTTTATTGTTTGAATCATAATTTGATGAATCCGAGTAAACATAGTACCCTGTTCAAAACTTTCTGCTTTCTGAGCAATTTTCACAAAAACTTCTTTAACAACATCTGAAATTCTATTAGGCTCAACCCCATATTGAAATAGGAATTTCTCTATTATAGTTTTATATTGATCTATCAAATGTTCGAAGGCTGCATGATCTCTTTCTCTTATTCGTTTGACAAGTTCTTCCTCGTGCATTAGTATCCCCCTTTTACCATAGCTACTCATATATGTAACGTATCTATCTGTATAAAAGTTTCAATTAGTAAGATTATTTCTAATTAAGGAAAGTTTATAATTATTATTGTAACAGTGTATCATAAATAAATTAAGACTTTTATCTTTTGGTGTAGGTAGTTTTAAATACGAATTAAGAAAAAACAACTCCCCTATTATTTAGAGGAGTTGTTTTTATAAATCCAAGCAACTTGCCATATATTGTTTTCTTTTATCAATTCAATACTGGTGACATGATCGAGATTCCAGTCAGCTAAATGTACTAAAGCATTATTTTCACTTGGGTATTCCGTAAAGACATATTCAATTGAATGCCGCCTTAACTCATTAAAATCTAAATCCTCATCATCTGGTAATGTCTTTAATGCCCATAATGCATTGTATACTTCATTATCGTCCTTCCCACTTGCATAGTCATATAATGAGACCATTTCTAATGGACTTAAGTCTACTAATCGTGACTGATCAAAGTTTTCTTTTAATTCTTTATAAATGACAATAGAATTTGTTTCTAGTGGCCAGCGCCTTACAAAATCAAAGTTTGCTAATGTAATATTACCAAACCTCTTATCAAAGAGAGCTTTTACATAAGTAAGATCAGGGGGGTGAATTGTCTCCATCCACTCGTTTGCCTCATATTCTTCTACAGCTGTATTAATGATATCCCAAAATACGGAATCACGGTTTTCTTCAAGGAACTGATAGTATACTTGTCTGTCTTCTTCCTGAAGTGGCCTAAGACCTGCCCATAAAAGAGAATAAAGATTAGCATTAATCTCTGAGATAATGAATTCCTTAAATGTCTTCGAATAATGATGCCCATAATTAGTTAGTAGCGATTCGAATTCTAATAATATATCAACATCCTCTTTCCAATCAGTTTGGTAATACTGATTCCCATGTTTAATTACCAGTTCCAGATAAGCTAGATACCCATCATTATAACCGGCCTCTATCACATCATTTTTAACCTGCAGATAATCAATCAATACGGAAACTTTATCATTTTCAGATATTCTAGTTAAATAATGCCCTTGCTTATTGAGAGTTTGCATGAAATCTTTAATCTTATTCGGTCCATCATAACTCGTGACATCGTCTTGAAAAGATACCAGAACCTCATAGTCTTCGATTGGAACATTAATTTCCATAAGAAGGCTATCTAAGTATTCCTGAAAATCACCTTCATACTGCGTTAGAGTGTAAAGATAAGTCATAAATTTTTCATCCCGTTTATCAGGGTTTAGTAAATTTTCTTTTGCTATGGAAGGTGGTGTCAATTGCATGTCTATATATTCTATTTGGTGTCTGCGGACAAATTCTTCATTATCCGGATTGTTTATTTTCACTTCCTTTAACATTATTTCTATCATCTGAATCGATGTTAATTCACTAATGTCTTCCATTCCAAGTTCAGTTTTTAGGGTTTCTTTAGCTTTATCCAAATGCTTAACGATTTCCGGGTCCAATTTCACCTGTTTATCCTCGGGATTGCTAATATCTTCTTTTTGTTTCTCTTGTTCTTTGGTTTCCTGTTGCTCCAAAAATGCTTGTTTATCGTTCTCTTCTTGAATGTATCTAACCGTAATGATAGAAAAAACAAGGAAGCCGATGATTACTATAGTTGTTGGCAATATTTTTTTCCATTTGTGTGATGCCATTATTTTCTCAAGACGCAATAAGATATCTTGTTTATCAACAAATTCTGGTAAACACATATAGTAGTAGTTTAGTTCACGTAACTGCTCGTTCAAGTTTCTCTCATCATGATGGTATGGTACTTCCTGATGGATAACATTTTCATATTTTCCTTTTAACAAATCTTCCCCACGTTTTAATCTAGTCTGTGTAGCTTCAACACTAGTATTAAGAATCGTAGAAATCTCCTCAATAGATTTGTTATAAAAGTAGTTTAATATAAGTGGTTGCTTGGATTTACTATCTATGTCTCGTAGACAAGCATGCAGCAACATTTGCCTTCTATTTTCTATGTAATATCCATATTGTTTTTCTATAGTTAATAAATCTTCTTTTTTACTTGTGATTTTATCCTTATAACCTTTTAATATTTTAAAAGTTTGTTGGAATAACCACACTGACAATTTACCAGGTTCCAAACGATCTATTTTTTGGTAGAAGTTATGAAAGATTTCAAGAACTACATCAGCAACATCATTTGGTTCAATCCCATATTGAAAAACGATTGTCTCCACCAATCGTTTACTCTCATCAATTAATTGTGCGAAAGCTGCTAAATCTTTCTCTCTTAACAATTGTAATAACCGTTCTTCATGCATTGCCATCCCCCAATTTCCATGTCCGCATACGTTTCGTACGCCTATCATTTGAAAAAGTTTCAAGAAGTGAAAAAAGTTTTGAAAAACATGTTTATATTTATTGTATCAGGGTATAACTAATATCGTAAGACTTTCTCGTATTCCCCCTGTAGGCAAGGCGTATTTAACGCTTTGCTCTTTTTTTGCCCATTTTACGGTATACTAGTAGTGGAAAAATAAAAGGAGGTAATAATATGGGAATTTTCGAAACAGTACATAATAGAAAAAACACTCGCTCTGTAAAGTGGGATATGGTTAAGGACCTTTTCCAGTCTGAAGAGGTACTACCAATGTGGGTAGCAGATATGGACTTTCAAGCTCCAGATGCAGTGAATAAAGCATTGATAGAAAGAGCTAAGCATGGTATATACGGGTATACCATTGTAGATGAAAGTGTCAAATCATCAATTGTTAATTGGATTTCTAAAAGACATAATTGGAATATTAAATCAGATTGGTTGTCATTTAGCCCTGGTGTCGTAACTACCTTACATATGGCAATTCAAGCTTTAACAGAACCCGAAGACACAATTTTGATTCAGACTCCTGTTTACACACCATTTTATAAAGTAATCGAAGCCCACGACCGTAAAATAGTGAAAAATACCTTAGTATTAGAGAATAACCGATACACCATTAATTTTCAAGACTTTGAAGAGAAGTTAAAACAAGGTGTAAAGGCATTTATTCTTTGTAATCCACATAACCCAGTTGGAAGAGTTTGGACAAGGGATGAATTAGAGCAAATGGCAAAACTATGTCAGGAATATAATGTTTTAATTATTTCAGATGAGATCCATAGTGATTTAACTTTTCCTAACAAACAACATGTATCAATTGCTTCATTATCGGATGATATTGCTAATTTCAGTATAACTTGTATGGCTCCTTCAAAAACGTTTAATCTAGCTGGTCTACAAGCCTCCTATGCGATAACACCAAATAAGAAAATCCGCGAAAAACTTGATCAACAATTTCTGAATCAAGGATTCCATGGTTTAAACCTTATGGGTAATACAGCTTTAGAAGCTGCCTATAACCATGGTGAAGAATGGCTGGACGGATTACGTGAAATCTTACAAAGTCATTATGATTATGTGAAAAGCGAATTAGAAAGGCATACAGATTTACTTGTAATAGATGAAGATGGCACTTACTTAGTGTGGATTGATTGCAGCTCACTACAGTTAGATGCAAAGGGCTTGAAAAAATTCTTTAACGAAGAAGCGAAAGTTGGGCTCAATGCTGGAGCTGATTATGGTGAGGAAGGTAAGCAATATATACGAATGAATATTGCTTGCCCAAGAGAAACACTTGAAGAGGGTGTAAAACGAATTATTCAAGCTGTACAAAATAAATAAACGAAAAAGGGCGGTAAGGTAGTGCACCCCGAAAGTTAGATTTTACACTCTAACTTTTAGGGGTCAGTACCCAATACATACGCTTCTTATTATTCTTCTTGCTTTTTATTAAATTCGGTTGGATCGGTTGGCGATTCTGTAGCTTCACTACCCTTTCCAGACTTTATCTCACCACAAATGATTCTTGCACCCGAATCGCCACTAGGCTGTGAAACACCATCATCTTGCGTTTCTGTAACAATTAAGGAAGTACCTTCTCCCCTTAGAAGCGACATTTTCCCTTCTTTCAATGTAGCTTCCGGAAGCATTAATTCTGCATCCACTAGTCCACCAGCATCCGCTTCTATGTTGGGCATATCACCTAAATGAGGTCCTTTAGGATGCATTAATCCATGCTCTTTCCCTTCAGGATCCAGATGATTTCCAGCACTTTTAAAATCAGGTCCCTCACATTTAGCATACTCATGTACATGTAGTCCATGAAATCCTGGGGTCAGCCCTTCAAGTTTTAATTTAACTTGCACACCATCTGGCCCCTCTAATAATTGCGCAGTTCCAACCATATCACCTGATGCATTATACATTTCCACACTTTTGGAGGTTTCTTCTTTACTTTGACAAGCAGCCAACAATACTAATGGTAAAAGGAATACAAACACGAATCGCATTTCCACTACTCCTTTTTGACGTAATAAGGATAGTATTTGCCCAAAAACGAGACGGTAAACATCATTTATATTCATACTCACCAATAGATAAATTTTCCCAATAAAAAAGACAGGTCTCCCTGTCACACCTAATGTGGTTTATTTTGTTTCTCCAGTTGATTCTTATATTCCAGGTCAAATTTCTTTTCTTGTTTTTTAGAGTTCTTATAAAAAAAATAAAGAGCTACACCTGCTGCCACTATAATGATCCCTAGCATAATAATCGCTGGTATATATTCAGATTTATCTTCTGGAAAATATAAAAACGGCATCATTTTTATCACGTCCTTCTTTTATTCATTATACCAAATTTAATCCATTCAATTAAAGTCGGAAGTTAATAGTTCGCGATTTTGTGATAAATTTGGCAAAATGAATAGAGGACCAACAGATTCTATATAAAGGGGTTATATATATGAGTGAGCTCTCAATAGGAGATATTGTACAAGCACCAAATAAATCTGGCATATATATCGGAGAACTAATCGAGGATCGACAGGATAAATACTTAGTTAAAGTTCTAGCAGTTTTAAAACACCCGATGCAAGGTGACTTACATCACCCTAAACAAGTTGAAAATGTCGTATTTCATGAACGAAAGGCATTAGCGCATTTTGAGAAAGTAAATGTATTAAAAAGCGTAGTAAATTATTATTCCGAGGCGGTACCGGAATATGGAGAATCCCTCAAATCCGCTGTAGCTAATTATAGAAAGCAACTAGAGTATAAAGCTACCCCGTACAATCAAGAAGCATTAAAAGCACTTAAAATTGTGGAAGAAAGTTATTATCTTGGCAAATATTATTAATCAAAAAGGCTGTCTGGATGGTTACCTAAGACAGCCTTTACATTATTCACCGAGGTTTTCTTTAATTACTTCTGAAATTCCTTGGATTGCTTCTTCTTCATCACTACCATTCGCTGTGATTTTAATTTCAGCACCTTTAGGAATCCCTAGTGACATTACACCCATAATAGACTTAAGATTAACTGTTTTATCATTGTAAGTTAACTCAATTTCAGATTGATATTGACCAGCTTTATTAACTAATAAAGTAGCTGGGCGAGCATGTACACCTGTATCTGCAGTAATATTAAATGATTGTTCTTTCATTTCCATTTCATCCTTCCAACATGATTTTGCTTGTACAAATTTTATGTACTTTTGCCTCAATTATACAGAAATAATTCGTGAATAACTGAACTAACTCTATTATAACTAATTTCTTTACTAATGAAAACTAAAATGCAAGTAGATAATTGTTTGTTTTTAGATGCCTGATATGATAACTTTAGGAATAGACTAGCTTACATTAGGAGGAAATCATATGAGTGTACATATTGGAGCTAAACAAGGTGAAATTGCTGACAAAATCTTATTACCTGGTGATCCATTAAGAGCTAAATATATTGCAGAAACATTCCTAGAAGGAGTATCACAATATAATCAAGTTCGTGGAATGTATGGATATACAGGAACTTATAAAGGTGAAAAAGTATCTGTCCAGGGTACAGGTATGGGTGTTCCATCTATCTCGATTTATGTAAATGAATTAATTCAGAGCTATGATGTACAAAAGTTAATTCGAGTAGGTACATGTGGTGCAATTCAAAAAGATGTAAAAGTTCGTGATGTTATTTTAGCACAAGGTTCTACAACAGATTCAAGAATGAACCAGTTAATCTTTAACGGTATTGATTATGCACCACTTGCTGATTTCGATTTATTACGAAAAGCATATGAAGTGGGAACTGAAAAAGGAATGAATATTCGTGTAGGAAATGTATTCACAAGTGATACTTTCTATCGTGATAATGCTGCAGAAGTAAATGAATTACTTGCAAAGTATAAAGTCCTAGCAATTGAAATGGAAACAACTGCATTATATACTCTTGCTGCTAAATTTGATCGTCAGGCGCTCTCTGTACTAACAGTTTCTGATCACATTATTACTGGTGAAGAAACAACTGCAGAAGAACGTCAGACAACATTTAATGAAATGATGGAAATTGCTCTAGAAGCAGCGATAAAGTAAATATTGAAATTCGGAAAAGATTTTAGATGAATATCTAGAATCTTTTTTTGATTGGTACGAGGTTGCTTAGCAGTTCAGGGAGTATGGCCATCTACTTTGGGAACACCCTTCCTGATTTCAGGCACATGCTTACCAGACTCGGGAGCATCCTTCTCAGTTTCGGGCGCATGCCCACACGTTAACAAAAATAATTCCTTTGTGTATTTCATATCTCTTTTAGTTTGGTCTATGCTAAAATAACACCAAGTATCAGAAAAAATAACCGAAAGGATACACATCATGGCTCTATTTTCCAATTTCCCTATAACAGCAGCACTCTTAGCAATTATCTTTGCGCAGGTTGTAAAGATACCGATCCATTTCATTGCAACAAGAGAATTTATACCAGGCCTTGCATTTAGTACTGGTGGTATGCCTAGTAGCCACTCAGCTGCTGTAACAGCACTATCTACAGCTATCGGCATTATTGAGGGGTTTGGTTCAACTTTATTTGCTGTTGCTGCAGTATTTAGTATTATTACCATGTATGATGCTTCTGGGGTTCGCAGGCAAGCTGGCAAGCATGCAACTGTTCTGAATCAATTAGTAGAAGATTTTCAGCTATTTATTGAGGAAGCAAAGAACTGGGAGAAGAAAGGCGCATATGAAAAAAGAGAGAATTTAAAAGAATTACTTGGTCATAAACCAATTGAAGTTTTTTTTGGGGCAATTACTGGAATATTAGTTGCAACACTTCTTTTTCAACTATATCAATAAAGAGAGGGTCTCCCCTCTCTATTCTTTAGCTCTTATTAATTTGTTCTCGGAATACCTGTAGTGCTTTATTCTCATTAAGACGTTGAAGAACCTCTTCCGAGAGAACTCCACTACCCTTCTCAATAATATAAACATCTACTTCACGTTTTCCCCATTGGGAATAGACATCTTCAACGGTATGAAAATACAAGTCTATCTTATTACCGTTAATCGCTCCACCTTTATCAGCCACAACCCCAAAGCCATAATCGGGAATCCACATAATTGTACCAACTGGATAAACATCTAAATCTGCCGCTATTGTTGAATATAAGTCTCGCTTTACTTTTACACCTGAATACGTAATACCATATTGTGGATGGTCTGAAGTTTTCCCCGTTGATTCTATCCCTGCCGTGTATCCAGTTGCCACTACGGTTGCCTTCGGATAGCTTTCAATATTTATAGCCTCTTCGACCGATTTTGGTCCCTCAATTTGCACACTGGAAACATATCTCTTTTGCTTCTTTAGCACCTTAAGTTGTTTTTCCTGTAATGCAATCTTTCTATATTCTGCATGTCCAGCATAAAAAACATTTGCAGATACCAAATGATCTTTTTTTAGCATTAAGGCTAAATCTGTATACGTAACATTGGAAATACTCGATATTGTTATCCAGAATGCAAGTAGAAACAGGCCTGTCATACTAATTCTTCGTATAATGATACTGATTTTCAAATAACAACACCTCTCTGGGTGTCATCATTTCCAATCTAGTAAGATTTTATGCATATTGAATAGAAAACTAACCTAGGGTTAAAACATTTGATAACCACTTTTTCGCAAAAATTTAATTACAATACCAGACACGATTGTCCCTAAAAAACCAGAAGACAAAATGATAATATCCCAGCCATTTACGGAAAACAACTCTGAAAATGCCTTAGAAAAGGACTGGCCAGGTGATGTAAAATATTCACCCATTGGAATCTTATCGACGATAATTAAAACAATGAACGGATAAATAAATGCCATTAACCATGTTTTTCTTAGTAACATATTCAAAATAAAGGCAATACCAAAAAATATGACAAAAAATAAAATAACAGAAACTATTAATTGAATCAATGTACGTATTCTCCTTTGTTAATTCACTTTCACACAACCTAATTCTATAAGGATTTCAATAAAAAAGCAAAGACGAGATACGCCTTTGCTTCTTATTCCTATTTAATTAAACTATAGTCTTAATAAAAGAAATTAAATTTACCTTTTTTCAATAATAGACTAATTCCGCCTAGTTTTAATAAATAACGGTTGTCACTCATTTTTTTCATGACTGTCGCTTTCCAGCCAAATAGCTTCTTATCACCGAATACAACACCCATAGCATCATTATGACCTAAAGAAGCTAATGTTCCTAGTGGCTTATATTCAAAACCTTCTAGGTGACCTTGACCTTTAACAAGAGCGGTAACATTATGCGCTACTGTAGCAGATTGTTGAATAGCAATTTGAGCAGTTGGAGGGAATGGTCTTCCACTCTCTTCATTCATAATTAATGCACAGTCTCCAATTACAAATACATTGTCATATTCCGGAGAACGCATGTCAGGGCGAACCTGAATTTTTCCACGGTTATGTTCAAAGCCTGATTCTGCAACTACAGAGCTCGCTTTTACTCCAGCAGCCCATACAGTTGTTAGAGTGGAGATTTCATTTAATTTACCGTCTTTTTCATATACAACACCATCTGATTTTGCTTCTTTTAACAATGCACCTGTAATAAATTCTACTCCACGCGCTTCTAGGGAATTCATAGCATATTCCACTAGTTCTGGATCAAATCCAGGTAGTACAGTTGGTGCACCCTCTACATTGATAATACGTACTTGTGATTTATCAATGTCATATTCCTTACATAATTCTGGAACCTTATTAGCTAATTCCCCAACAAATTCGATTCCTGTGAATCCGCCCCCACCAACAACGATGTTTAAGCGAGCAGGATTCTGATCCTTGTGATATTCTGCAAAATTATACTCTAAATGTTCTCTGATTAGACGAGAAGTGTTAATATCGTTAATCATAAATGCATTTTCTTCAAGTCCAGGAATACCAAATGTTGCTGATTCAAATCCTAAACCAATTACAAGATAATCGTACTCTAATTCACCATTTTCAAGTTTTACTTTATTTTCCTGTGGTTTAATTTCAACCACTGTATCTTGTACAAAGTTAACTTTATGCTGGTTAATAACATCTTTAATTGCGATTCTTGCTTGGTCTTGATGAACTGTTCCAGCTGAAACTTCATGTAACCAAGTAGTTTGGTAATGGTAGTCATTCTTATTAACTAGTGTAATATTTGCTTCGTTTGTACCTAGTGACTTCTGTAATTTCACAGTCGTCATGATTCCTCCGTAGCCAGCACCTAAGACAACGATGTTAGGCTTCTTCATTCATCATCACATCCATCTTTAATATTTATAGTACTATTACTTATGTGTATGTGACGTTTTTCACGAATAAAGGTAATAAAAAATAAAGGCATATTTTAAAAGTGAATGTCACATAACTGTAATATATTATCCAACCTATATGATAGACCTTTTAACTAGAATTTTCAAGCCTAAATATATCTTTCAATACTTTCCATTTTAGAGACTGATAAATTACAAGTTTCGGCTATTTGTGTTACTATGTTAGTGGTATTTTTCTTAAAAGGAGGTTTTTTCATGTCTGATAACGTATTCGATGTAACCATTATTGGCGCTGGCCCTGTTGGCTTATTTACCGCTTTCTATGGTGGTATGCGTCAAGCAAGTGTTAAAGTAATCGAAAGTTTACCACATACTGGTGGGCAATTAACAGCCCTTTATCCAGAAAAATATATTTATGATATTGCAGGTTTTCCAAAGGTACGTGCACAAGAGTTAGTAGATAATTTAGAAGAACAAGCAAAAATGTTTGACCCTACAATCGTATTAGGACAATCAATTGAAACAGTGGAACGCCTAGAGGACCAATCCTTTAAGTTAACTTCTAATACGGGGGAAGCTCATTATACAAAAACAATGATCATCACGGCTGGTAATGGTGCCTTCCAACCACGACGCTTAAATATCAATAATTCTGAGGACTTCGAAGGAATTAATCTTCATTATTATGTAAAAGATATGAACCAGTTCAAAGATAAAAAGGTTGCTATATTAGGTGGAGGTGACTCCGCAGTCGACTGGGCGATGATGCTTGAACCAATTGCAGAAAAAGTATACTTAATCCATCGTCGAAATGAATTTAGAGCGCATGAACATAGCGTGGAAAAATTAATGAACTCTAAAGTAGATGTTATAACACCATTTGCTCCAAATGATATTGTAACCTCTAATAAGATTGAAAAAATATCTTTAGAGGAAGTCAAAGGTGAGAGAAAAGTAGAGCTTGAAATCGATGAAGTAATTTGTAATTATGGATTTATTTCATCCTTAGGCCCGATTAAAAACTGGGGTCTAGAAATAGAGAAAAACAGTATTGTTGTTAACACCAAGATGGAAACAAACATTCCTGGTATTTATGCTGCAGGTGATATCTGTACATTCCCTGGAAAAATTAAATTAATCGCAACAGGATTTGGTGAGGGCCCAACTGCCATCAACAACGCCAAACAATACATCGATCCAAAAGCAAGAGTACAACCAAAGCATTCCACTAGTATGTTTGAATAAAGTAGAGTGTCTTTGTAGGTTTTTTAAAGTGCTTGAAGGTATATTATTTTTATCGGCTTTCCACTGAGCGGCGAGAGTACAAAAAAAGCATGAAAAGGAAATATTCCTCTTCATGCTTTTTCATTAACATTTATCCGGTGCACCTACAGTTTCCTTCGTACGGAATGAAGATCCACATCCACACGATAAAATGGCATTAGGATTATCTATACTAAATCCTCCACCCATTAAATTCTGTTTGAAATCAATGGTTGTTCCCTCAATTACGGGAATATCTGGTTTATGGATAATAACTGGAATCCCGTTAATTTCTTGAACAAGATCCAACTCCTCATTAACTTCCTCATCAAAACCAAGTGAATAAGATAACCCGCTGCAACCGCCACCTCTTACACCAAAACGCAAACTGACAGTTTCTTTTTCATCTTTCATCATTTCCTTTATTTGGAGACTCGCACTTTTTGTTAGCGATATAACCATCTTAATTCCTCCTAAATAAATTCATATCTTTACACTAGTATACATACTGAACAATTCTGTTTTCAAATATAAAGATTTTCCAGTTACTCATAGTAATAGTTACCAGTAGCAACTATCCTCGCTTCGCCAGTCATCCAAACGGAGTCATTTTCATCCCATCTAATAAATAGATCTCCACCTTGCAGGTGAACTGTTACTAATTTATTCTTTGGAATATAATTATTTAATGTTGCTGCAACAACTGCTGCACATGCACCGGTGCCACACGCCTCTGTAACACCAGAGCCTCGTTCCCATACTCGAAAGTTTAATTCATTCTCATTTACCACTTCTACAAACTCAACATTTATGCGTTCCGGAAAACGGGGATCCTTTTCGATTTTTTCGCCTAGTGTATATAATGGAGCTTCCTCAATATTCTCCACAAAAAATACAGCATGTGGATTCCCCATGGATACAGCTGTTACACATAAAATTTGATCCTCCACCTCAAACTCTTCATTGACGACATGGGACAGTTCATCCCCCACCATTGGAATTTGTGAGCGTTTTAACCTTGGTTTTCCCATGTCTACTGTAACTTCCTCAACCATGTCATCCACAACAATAACTTCCGCTTCAACGATTCCCGATTTAGTCGCAATCCGAAATTGTTTCTCCCTTACAATCCCAGCTTCATATGCATATCTTGCAGTACACCGAAGCCCATTTCCACAGTTCATTCCTTCTGATCCGTCCTTGTTAAATATACGCATCCCAACTTCTGCATTATTGGTTGGATGAATTAGGATCATACCATCTGAACCTATGCCAGTATTAACATTGGAAACTTTCTTGGCAACATCTGGCAGGATTTTTTCATCCATTGGAAAGCTAAATAAATCAAGGTAAATATAATTATTACCAAGGGCGTGCATCTTGACAAAAGGTATTTCCATTTTAAATTCCCTCACTTCACTTCCTCTAACAATTTCACGTCTCGCTGTTCCAATGCTTCATAAATGGTCTTTAATCGTGGAATTCCCTCTGCCACCATATCGTCATTGACAAAAACGATTGGATAAAATAAATCTTCTTCCATAATTCTTTCCACAAAATTCCTGTGTTTTTCTTCTTCTTGTGGTTCGTTTATATCAATATACTCATAGCGAATGCCATCAGTTTCATATTTTCGTGATATTGCAGCCTGGAGCCATTCATAGGTATCTATGGAACCTGGAGCACCTACACAACTAGCACAAATTTGTTGGGCACCATATACCGTTATTAAAACTTTTTTACTACTCATTTATTAAGCCCCTTTCTAAAATCGTTAGTTTCTTTTATTTTACAAAATCTCAGTATAAAGATAAAATAATAATGACTAAAATTTATAAAAGATGACATTATTGGGCCAACAATCTAACGAAAAATAAAGAATAGATTTTTTAAGGTTACACCTATATAATGAAACTAGGAAAGGAGAAGATGGATAATGCGTGAACAAGTACAAGAAGTATTAAATAAATTACGCCCATTTTTACTTCGTGACGGTGGAGATGTGGAGTTAGTAGATGTTGATGATGATGGCATTGTACTTCTTCGTCTCATGGGTGCATGTGGAAACTGCCCGAGCTCAACAATAACATTAAAAGCAGGTATCGAACGTGCGTTAATGGCTGAAGTGCCGGGTGTTAAGGAAATAGAACAGGTATTTTAAATAGACAATTTTAGCAGGTACCATAAGGATACCTGCTTTTTATTTTTTGTACTGTCCATTCAATACCTACTCCACACAGAACTACAACCACTTCAAAGTAGGTAAATCATACCCCCGATAATCTACATTCATCCAATCAAAAAAATTCTCTAATCTCTTTTCAAAAACTCCTTGCTTTTTAACTATACGTTTTAGTTCTGCATGATACCAATCAGCATTCTGTCCACTAAAACTATCCTCGATCAAGTCAAAAAGGTGTATTGGATAGACTAATCGAGCATATAATAGTCTCCAACTAAAAATAGATAACGGTCTAACTTCCTGATACTCATTTATGAATGAACTTAATTCTTTTCGATTAAAATCTTCATTTAGAAATTGATATCGAATATACTCGGCTAAATCTCGTGTTGGATGGTCATAAACAAGATTATCTGTCCAGATTACTGGATTAAATAAATGATTTTCATACCTAAGAAATGCGAATACACCTTGATCACTCTGATGAAATCTTTTGTCTGTTTCACTCTCTTGTAAGTACTGGATGGCATTTTCACTTAAACCAATTATATAGGGAAAGATATCAACCAATAATCGATAATACTTATTTTTGTGAGACGTTGATTCATATTTAATTTTTTGTTCAAACGCAGTTAGCTTTTTAATCCATAAATCTTTCCACAATCCATAGCTTGAAATCTCTTTGGGTTCATAACTATAGGTAGCACTTCGATTATGAAACTCAGCCAATCTTTTTCCATGGGACTGTTGGTTGTCATTCTGGATGGCTGAAACTCGAAACACCATATAATGATTTTTGTCTTTTTCTACAAACCACTTATTCCCCATTGTTGGAATAGGAATTGCCGTATGATTGTAACCAATTTCGGCAAGATAATAGGCAAGTGCTGCTTGCTCTAAATGAATCATTTCCTTGTTTGATGAGGAAATGATAAAATAATAATAATCATTATCTCGGAATCCTTCTCTTCCGTTTATACGAACTCGTTCTGTAGCATGAATATTATAATTTACTAATAGTAATTCTTTCATCATACTTCCCTCCCACACACCATTACTATAAATGTATGAAAAAATTACCCAATCTTAACCTAAAAAGGAGAAACGGTGACAAACATGGATAAAAAGTTGAAGCAAAGTGTACTGGAGCAAAAAGCAAGAGAACTTTTAGAAGAAAGAGGTGTTACTTTAAAGGACATTGCGGAACTCGTTTACTATTTACAATCAAAGTATCATGAAACCTTAAGTATGGATGATTGTTTGTATAATGTAGACCGTGTATTAGAGAAGCGAGAAGTTCAAAATGCAATCCTTACTGGAATACAATTAGATAAATTGGCAGAGAAGAAAATGCTAGAAGAACCATTGCAAACAACAATTGAAATTGATGAAGGTTTATATGGTGTTGATGAGATTATCGCATTTTCTATTGTAAATGTCTATGGTTCTATTGGCTTTACCAATTATGGTTATATTGATAAACAAAAACCTGGTATTTTACAAAGACTAAATGATAAATCCACTGGTGAATGCCATACATTTTTAGATGATATTGTAGGCGCAATAGCTGCTGCTGCATCCAGTAGACTTGCCCATGCTGCAGAAGACGCAAAATAGAGTAAAGGGAGCCCCCTTTACTCTATTTTTTGTGTCCATTCACATAAGTTTTGTATAAAATATGTTGGCTTTACAGGTAATATTTCGTACTCTTCAAATCGAGTTACACCAGTAAAGACCAATAATGTGTCTAATCCCGAATTAATACCTGCTCGGATATCGGTATTGTAATTATCCCCAACCAAGATAGTATCGTTTGGATCTGTACCAAGTACTTCTAGTGCTTCTTTTACAATAATAGATTCTGGTTTACCGATAAACGTTGGCATTACCCCCGTACTAACTGAAATAACGGATGTGAGTGCCCCATTTCCAGGAAGGAAACCACGTTCAGTAGGAAGTGCTATATCACTGTTAGTCGAGATGAAAGCAGCACCCCCCCGGACCGCAAGACAGGCTTTGGCCAACTTTTCATAAGTGATATCCCGATCAATTCCAATAACTACTACATCACAATTAACTTCGTCGGTAACCTTAATGCCTTCACGCTCAAAAGCATCTAACAATCCCTCTTCCCCGATACAGTAACATCGCGCATCAGGGTAATTCTGCTTGATGTATTTTGCGGTTGCCATGCTAGTTGTAAAGACATCTTCTGGCTTGGCATCAATTCCTAACCTTGTCAACTTTTCAGAGACTTGTTCCTGTGTTTTAGATGAGTTATTCGTTAAAAACAAATACGAAAAATCTTTACGTTTTAATTCCTGGATAAAAGTAGGCGCATCCTCGATTACTTCGTTTCCACGGTATACCGTACCATCTAAATCAATTAAATAACCTTTATATTTCTTCAAATTAAGTACTCCTTATTCCTTAGTAAATGCGTTCGCTACTCCGATTTCATTATTTAGATACTCACGAATACGAGTTGTAAATTGCTCTAAAACTGCGTAGTTTTCATTTATTATTTGGTTTAATTTATCATGATTAATATGTAAGTAATCCTTCACGAGCATTTTACGAAGTCCTATAACCTCTTTATAGGCGTTACTCTCAGTATTAGGAAGAACTCTTTCATCCTCTAATATATCAATGATATCCTCGTAACTACCTGGATCACGCATAATAAATCCATCAATCATCATATTACCAACATCAATAACAGATTCAATTAGTAATTGTGACAACCTTTCTAAGGCAAACTTTTCATGAGATGATTGCACTTTTAATTTTTTATATTCATTTAATAATGTATCAACAAATTGTAATGTAGCTTCCACTTTTTTTCTGTCCACAAAATACATGTATATACCCCCAATTCACTTCTAACATCCTTATCATATCACAAAAAGGGGACAAGAATGAATTAACTCAAATACGATTCAAAACCAACATATGGAATAGTAATATACTCATGTAACGGAAAAGATAAAGATTAGAAAACTTGGTGTTCATGCTAAGGGGAGAATACTCGGTCGGTCTGAACGCAGGTTGGAACAATTAATATACACCGCTATCTTGTAGAAAGGGTTGAGGATTATGGGCAAAGATGATAAGAAACAGTTCTCCGATTTTTCAAATGTACGTAATCAAAAAAATTATCTAATACCCGAGGAATTTCCGGAAGGACCATTTGGCTCTAGCATTAATAAGGAGGAACCTGTGGAAAGTAAATCAACACCATGGGAAGATGATCAAAGGAGACAGAGCGCATTTGTATATCCTTATAAGGAATTGCACGAAGATCTTCCAAGGCAAATTGACGGGGCACATCCTATTCATGATCATCCAGATGATGTGACACCTGAACAGGAAGAATAGGTTAGTACAACAGGGGACAGACACCCAACAATGAAATTAACTAATAGCTGTAACCATATTAGGGTCTGTCCCGATTTACACAATTTAATCCTTTTTTTGTATGACAAAATAAGCACAACCAAAATTACAATATTCATAAATATAATCATCAAGTGTACTAATTCTCGAATCTTCTGAAGCCTTGGAATTATGATCATGGTAAAACCCTCTTAGCCGTAGCTGCTCATATCCCCAGTCACCAACAATAAAATCATATTTCTTTAAAATATCTGAATATCGGTCCTCTAGGGCTTTTTGTTGAAAACCGTCTTTAACATTTTCAATTAACTCGTATTTTTTTCCAAATAGTTCTATCACCAAAACTCACCCCTCATACGTTGTTTATAGTTTACCATACTTTTACCAATATCAGCTATTCTGATTTTTTAGCGCATGATTTCTCATGTTTACTACAAACTAGTACTAACGTATTTTGCAACTAATTAGGAGGAATAAGGAAATGAATAGAATATTAAGCATCCTAGTCCTGGGATTAGTTTTAACAGCATGTGCTCAAACAGATAATTCTTCAGGAGAACAAGAGCAAATCATGGACCAACTAGATCCAAATCGAGAAAACAAGATCCAAAACACATCGAATCTGAATGACAAATTAGGCTATGTTAATTATACTAGGGATCAACTAAATCAAGACACAGAAGAACATCATGCGGCAACCATTGATCGAGTTCAAATGGCTGATATGATTGCAAGAATAATTCTAAGAAATGAAGGTTTCAATCGAGTTGCAACATTAGTAACCGATGAAGAAGTGCTAATTGCATATGACCGTAACGAAGAGCTTGACCAAAATATCGCGGCAGATATCGCTAGTAAGACAGCTGCCTCTGTTATGCCTCGCTTTTATCATATATACGTATCTGATAATGAAACATTAATTCAGGATATTCAAAGCTTGCATAACTCATCAACTCAAAATAAAGAATATGACAATACATTAGATCAAATTATTTCACAAATGAAAAAATCACCACAAGGGATGGAAAATAGCCAAGAAGAAATGGCGGACTAACTGTCATTTTAGTTAGTTCAATCTCATCTTTTAAGTAAGGAAAACTTTTTTGCTTTAGTTGGATGAAAAACTCGTACTTATGCAGGTTGGGAAGTGTTTGTTCTTATTCCCAATCTGCCGAAAGAGAGGTGAATAGAATGTATTATAGAAGCTATCTATCGTTCCTGTTATTAATGACCATCTTATGTTTTCTTCCAATTATTGCAAATGCTGAAGAAAAGGAAGATAGCATATATGATAAACGAATGGCGCTTTATAAAAAAACCGAAGCCATTACTGAAATACCTTGGTATTATATTGCTGCAGTGGACCAATACGAGAGGCAAATATATAAGGATCTGGAAGAAGATCAAGTAATATCAATTAGAATTCCAACAGAGATTTGGTTTGGTGCTGGGAATAGCTCCACGGACACCGATATGATTGGGATTTTCAATGGTAAAGGTAGGGATGGGAATGGAGATCATAAAGCTGACCCGGAAAATGGCGAAGATATACTATATACGATGGCTTCTATTATTAAGGAATATGGTCATTCTGAAGAAGACTTTAAAATAGCTTTATGGAATTACTACAAAAGAGATTTAACCGTTCAAACGATTAAAAATACAGCGCTAGTATTTAAGAAATTTAATCATATAAATTTAACCGATCGTGATTTCCCTGTTGCCATAAATTATAATTATAGCTACCGAAATACCTGGGGAGACCGTAGGGGATTTGGTGGAAATCGAATTCACGAAGGAACAGATATATTTGCAGATTATGGTACACCAGTGCATTCCACGACTTATGGAGTAGTAGAACTAAAGGGGTGGAACTTGTACGGCGGATGGAGAATAGGTATTCGTGATATCTTTAATATTTACCATTATTACGCACATTTAAGTGGCTATAAAGATGGAATTAAAGTTGGACAAATCGTAAAACCAGGTGATGTATTAGGTAGTGTTGGTTCATCAGGATATGGACCACCAGGAACTTCTGGAAAGTTTCCACCTCATTTACATTATGGAATGTATAAGGATAATGGATATAGTGAATGGTCATTTGACCCGTACCCATATTTAAGTAAATGGGAAAGAATGGCTAAAAATAAAAAATAAAATGAAAAAGGACTGTCCTAGATAATTCTAAGACAGTCTCTCTTGTTAATTTGCTTCTTTTGCTTTTTTAACAGCCCACCAAATACTAGCTGCTAAACCTCCCCATACAATTACAATAGAAAGTATCATAAAAAAGACCCAGGCCATCTTATTGTGCCTCCTTCTTGTAAGACTCTTCATCTTCTACTGAAGGTTTCTTCCATTTTGTAATAGCCATGATAATACCTACTACTAATGCTCCAATAGCTACTGCCCAGCCACCCCACAGAATAAATACATCTGGGTATCCTTCGTAGTTACCGGTTGGATTATCAAATTGTCTCAATATGTTTTGCTTTAACAATCCATACATCATATATCCAAGAACAACTGGAGTAATAAAGGATAAACTAATTGTCCACCAAGCACCTAACTTAATATCCGAAATTTCATTTGCATGATCTTTAAGATTCTTAACTTCTCTTAAAATCCAAGCGATTAATACTACCTCTACTAAACCTAATAGAGCTACTCCAAATTGGTTAATGAAATAATCTGCTGCGTCTAGGAAGTATAGACCTCCCTGAGTAGCAAATAATAGTGAAATTAATGCGGCAACTCCACCACCGAATAGTACAGCTTTGCCACGAGAAATCTTAAATTTATCCATTAGACCAGCTACATAAGTTTCTGTGATCGACATTAAAGAGGTCAATCCGGCTAACACTAATGACGCAAAGAAAAGGAAGCCAAATAACGCATTCAACCCAGGAAATTGATTAATAATTTCTGGGAATACAACAAACGCTAATGCAACACCAGCATCTACTACTTCACTAACTGGTTCACCTACTTGCCCTGCCATATAACCCAAAATACCAAATACTCCAATACCTGCTAGTATCTCAAAACTGGAATTACCAAAACCAGTAATAAATGCATTGTTTGTAATATCCGACTTTTTAGGAAGATAACTCGAATACGTAATCATAATCGCAAAAGCAATAGACAAGCTAAAGAAAATTTGTCCATAGGCTGCAACCCATACATCAGGATCTAAGATTTTACTAAAATCTGGAGTAAAGAATGCTTCTAATCCATCGATTGCTCCAGGTAGAGTAATTGCACGAATAACAATAATAAGGAAAATAACTACCAATGCTGGAATAAAAATACGATTCGCGATTTCAATACCCTTTTTTACACCTTTAAATAAAATACCTAGAACAATTACCCATACAAGAATAAGTGGAATCAGTACTCCAGGTACAAAGCTGCCAACCTCACCAGGATTCTCCGCTAGTTTTAAATAATCACCGAAGAGAAATCCACCAGTATCCTCTCCCCAATTCAATTTAAAAGAAAATACTGAATATGACATTGCCCAGGCAATAATTACTGAATAATAGGTTGAAATTACAAAAGCAACTAAAACTGCCCACCAACCTATAAATTCCGTTTTCTTATTCATTCGCCTATAGGATAACGGTGCAGAACCACGATATTTATGCCCCATAGTAAATTCCAAAATTAGAATTGGAATCCCTGCAGTTAACAATGCAAATAAATATGGGATTAGGAAGGCACCTCCTCCATTTTCATAGGCTACAGCAGGAAATCGCCAAATGTTACCTAGACCGATAGCTGATCCCACTGCAGCCAAAATAAAACCTGCTCTTGTTCCCCACTGAGAACGTGTTTCCATTAAAAGACCTCCTCCTATTATTTTCCTTATTCCACTATGTAAAATGGAAATAAGCCTTTTATTTCGTAACTTCAGAAGTATTCTATATTAACATAGTTTTCTGAAATTACTGAACTTGTCTGTATTATACCGGTACTTTTTTCTTATGTCAAAGCATTTTTTAGATTCTTTTGTAAATATAGAATCTTTATACTAGAAAGAAGGGTCTGACCTTAATTTCACAACATTTATTGTTGTAACAATAAGAATCAGACCCTACTACTAATGAGAATTATTTAGTTTTTATTTGACTTATGAGCAACAAAAGCAATTGCTATAATCAAAAGGAATGTTGCTGCTAAACCGAATAGTAATGAATTCGTTAACCCTACTAATAGATATCCTACAGATGAAGCAATCGCTACTATTAGAGCATAAGGAAGTTGAGTTAAAACGTGATCAATATGATTTGCGCCTGCTCCAGTAGATGATAGAACTGTCGTATCAGAAATAGGTGATACATGGTCTCCAAATACAGCACCAGCCAATACTGCAGCAAGTGAAGGAATAATTAATGATGGATCAGCAATTGACATAATATTTGCTGCGATTGGGAGCATAATACCAAATGTTCCCCAAGAAGTACCTGTTGCTAACGCCATAAAGCCAGAAATAACAAAGAATATGACTGGTAATATACCAGAGCTTATATTGGTGTTTTCTACTACTTGTGCTAAATATTCACCAGTTTGTAGGGTAGAAATGATTGAGCCAATCATCCAAGCTAATATTAAGATATATATAGCTGGTAGCATTGCTTTAATACCTTCCACAAACACAAGACTAGTTTTTACATCATGGTTCTTTTGAACAAGATATAAGATTAATGCTACAATTACTGCTGCTATACCACCATAAAATAGGGAGAAGTTAACATTCGTATTCTCAAATATGGATAACAATGTTACGGTTTCACCGCTCGCATGTGCACCAGTAACGAGCATTAAACCAACAGTTGTTAATAATAATACAATAATTGGTACTACTAAGTGAAATACTCTACCATTCTTACTAGGTTCAAATGAATTGGATAAATCCCCTGGTACCGTTTTATCTTTAGGAATTACTTCACCAGTTTCAACTGCTATAGTTTCGTGTTTTTTCATTGGTCCTATATTTATATTAAAGAACGCAACTAAAAACACGAGCAAAATGGCACCTAAGGCATAAAAGTTGAACGGTATCATTTGAACAAAAGCTTCTAATGGTTTAAGACCAATCATTGTAACTAAAGCCCCAACTACACCAATTAAATATGCACCCCAACTTGACACAGGTGAAATAACCGTTACAGGTGCTGAAGTCGAATCAATAAAGTACGCTAATTTAGCACGAGAAGTGTTGTAGCGATCTGTAATTGGTCTTGCAATTTGCCCTACCGCTAAAGCATTAAAATAATCATCAATGAAAATCACAATTCCAAAGATTGGTGCCATAAGATGGGCTCCTCGACGGGTTTTAATTTTAGAAATCATCCAGTCTCCAAATGCCTTACTTCCACCTGAAGCTTGTAGAAAAGCAGTCATTATTCCCAATAATAACAAGAAACCGATTAGTTGAATCTGTCCCATATTTAGAGATCCATCTGAAACAAAAATCCCATAAAACACATTCCATATTTCTCTAATACTGTTTAACATATTATAATCATGAATAAATAATGCCCCAACAACAATTCCAATTCCTAAAGAAAGTAATACCTTTCTTGTAAGTAAAACTAATACTAACATAATAATTGCCGGGATTAGTGAAAATATTGTTCCTTCCATAACACTACCTCCATTGTTGTTTTAGTTTATGCCGTCCGTTCATGGAGATACGCTTATGAGAAAAAAGATTTTTTTCCACACAAAAAAGCAACGATAGAAAATAACCTATCATTGCTTATGCATATACGTTATCCTCCATCTCGATCTGTAGTCCTCCATGCACGTTAGCATGACAGTGTGCCTTTTATTCAAAGACACCCCAGCAAGTAATAAGTTTGACCCTTATTACGCTTCGGCAAACAAGCCTTTCATCAATAATCACAGTTGTCATCCTCATATTGAGTACTAATCTAATTTGCGCCTCTACCTCACCGATCTGATAAGGTTTCCTATTAAATTATGAATTTACTATACTATATTATTCATCATCTTGCAAGTCTTCTTTTGGAACTGCTATAGAAGGGTCTCCTCCAGTTCCTCCATAAAAATCTGGTACTTCTCCCATGATAACGGACTTATCAATTAATATTCTTGTTTTAACTGTCTCTACTTTAGTAGTAAATGGTATAACGATTTGTACATCTGCTTCAACCTCTACATACAATGTTACAAACACATTATTAATCCCAAAATTTTCCTTTTCATCTACTAATTCCGTTCGAACACTTCCAACCAACTCTAAATTCACAGGTATTCTCGGTCCCAAATTGGCTAGAATAGAGTTGCCTGTTGCTTGCCCAATTGGGATTTCAATTACAGTAGGATCACGGTAAACCAATTCATCAACCGTGTCACCATAAACATCCGGTTCCCCAAGAGGATCACTATACTGGGGTGGTGTCCCACGGTTCATGCTATGGAAAAACTCCTCCACCCTATCTGTTGCGGCTCGATTTATTTTATTCACTACGGAAGCATCCCATCCTACAATGGATATATGGCCAGAATCTGTTTTTTCTGTTATAAAAATATCTTCAAATGTATATTCTTCTGCAAATTTGACCGCAGAATTAATCCCTCTTGTCGCAAACTCAGTTGTTTTCCTCTCGGCAATGTCTTTTATTGTCGGTGTAATCTTATTATCAATAAACTCTAAACTAAAATACGTAATTACTATTACCAATATAAATGAAATCATTAAAATATACCTTGACGGAGGTGGTGAATTTCTTCCCCTAAAACCCATCCGATGCCTTTTCATAAAAAAAACCCCCTCGGTACAATCTATGCTTGTTCCAAGAAAGGTAATACTAAAAATTAGACTAAATATTGCAGTTTGTAATGGTTACATTTAATTCTGTAGATAAATCAACGGTATAAGGCTCTATGCCCCTTGATCCATTCTCAAGTATTCTAATAATGGGTCGGTCACATATGTGTTTGTTCTGACTTACTACAACACCTTTTCTATTATCATTTAACTCTACATACATCCCGTTTGGGTAAACAGCTACACTATTTTTAAAGGCTTCTACAATTCGAATATCAAATTGGTTAACAGCACTACTATATAACAGCTCCAGACCTTCATGAGGAAGTAGTGCTTTACGGTAAATTCTATTACTAGTCACAGCATCAAATACATCTGCTACCCCAATTATTTGTGCATAAAGATGGATATCATTGCCCTTTAAACCACGAGGATATCCCGAGCCATTAATTCGTTCATGGTGCTGATAAGCACAATGTGCTATAACTGAAGAATAAGTATGGTTTTTCCGAAGCAAATCATAGCCCATAGTTGTATGGGATTTCATGATAGAGAATTCTTCATCAGAAAGCTTATCTGGTTTTTGTAAAATATCCGGATCAATAAAGACTTTCCCAATATCATGAAGAATAGCACCTTTCCCTAGTTCCGTTAGTTCTTTTGCATTTAATTTCAATTCAGATCCAATGGCTAGAGAATAAATAGCTACATTTAAAGAGTGCTGGAATATGTAATCGTCGGTTAAATAAATATCTGTTAATAATGTAATAGATTCTTCATGACCATTTATTTCATCCATTATACGACTAATAATATTGGTCAGATTAGTACTCTCTTCATCTAGTACAAAGGAATTTGTTTCTAACTTACTTTTTCGAATACTGGAATAAATATTTTTCATAGATGAAGTAGCATCATGTCTGAGTTTTTCAGATATAACTGGTTGAACAATAATATCTTTGGTTGCCTCATCTTCTATATATACATAACTAATCCCCTGATCTTCTAGTCGATTTATTAATCTATCTGTTAATGGAATTCCGCTATGCAGTAGTATGGTTCCATTATCTCTGTGAATGGTTTGTCCCAAAACCTCACCTGGTTGAATTGATGCTGTAGCTACTAGTCTCATTATGTACTCCTCACCAGCCTTTTACAAAACGGCAATATTCGACAAATTATATAATTAATAGTAACAAATCTGTTTTTAAAAAGCTATATTTAGAATAATGATATTTTCATAAGTAATATTCTTCCAGTGCATAAACCAAGACTAAATACACAAATATTTCAATAAAAAAATGCCTCTTGAGGGAGACATTTTTAAGATATTCGTTTTAGGGCCTCTTTTCCAATCATACCAACTTCCCATCCATATTTTTCTTTGGAAGCGTCTGTTATCTTTTCCAGTGGTGCACTTAGTAAATCATCAATTGTTCGGACTCCTACTGCTCTTGCAGCAATTACTTCACGGTCTTTTAGCTTCTCACTTAATAAATCAACATCTAAAGCTCCACACATGATATAACCTATTTCATTTGTAATCATTAATAAGTTTGTTTTGGGTAATTCTACTTTAATCGCTGTGAACATTATTCCGTCCACTTCTAATGGATTTATGGTAATCATGAACATGATGCCTCCTTTATAATGTACACTATATTTCTATGCAAATGGAGGGTCATGTGTCACGATATTAAAATAGTGCTTTTCATCTGTAATTTTCCTTTAGCGTTTCAGCTAGGAAATCTCGGATAAAGTCTGGAAGTATATACGTTTTTCTCTCCGATTTAGCTACCTCAGGTAATAATCTACCAAATGTGAATGAATCAGCAATAACAACAGAATAGATTTTTTCTATACCAAGAGGCTCCTCATTCATTAATACATCTTCAACATACTCCTGGCCATTTGAATGAATACCAGTTATGACATGTAAGCCAGAAAAAATCATTCTACCTAGAACCTTTCCTCGAAACCCAAATCCCTTTAACTGGAATTCCATAAATTCCTTCGTTAGACTAGCTCTTATCACTTCGATTACCTCAGCACCAGAAAGCTCAACAATACAAGGGTTTATCGGATGTGGACAGACTCGATGAATATCCCCTAATGTTATTTTACCAGTAGGAAAACCATCTAGTAGTAAACCTGTATTAAACATCGCGATATCCGCGTTTGTTTCTTGTTTTATTTTATCGGTTAATAATTGCATAATTTCCGTATGCTCGTACCAATTTACCTGAATAGGTTCTTCTGTAATTACAATGGTTTGGTCCAATATTTCTTCTGCTTGCTCTTGTAGAATATGGAGCTTTTGATTGGTTTCAACATCAATCGCATAATCTGAGATATCAGTAGTATATGCTTCCTTTTTAATTAACCTATTTTCTTCATAATCCCAGGTTAGAATAACTTCCCCAACAAAATAACAATGCTTGCCAGCAGCAGTAATGATTGTCTGATTTACTTCTTCACCAGTACGTAATAAATGGTGTGTATGTCCACCAATAATTACATCAATATCAGAAAATCTTCTGGCAATCTCTTCGTCCTCACTTATTCCTAAATGAGATAACAGAATAATCACATCGGATGACTCTTTTACCTGTTGAATTAGTTTTTCTATTGTTTCATATGGGTCTGTAATATGCCACCCCAGTAACTCATAATAATCATTAAAGGGTGCGGTAAGCCCAATCACACTTATTTTAACTCCATGCAAAGTGATGTATTGTAAGCTTGGTCTTAACCATTCAGGAAGTTTATTATCTAGACTTTCTAAGTTAGCACAAACAACAGGGAATGTTGCTTGATCATATAAATGGAAGAGGTCTTGATGGGAAAACGTAATTCCTTCATTATTTCCAATAGTTACAGCATCATAACCTATATCATTGAGCAATGAAACATTACCTCTTCCCAATAGCGCCTCGGAAATTGGATGAACTCGATCAATATGGTCTCCGATATCAAAAAGCCAATACGAGTCATTTGATTGATCTCGTTTGGCCTTCACTTCTCTCATATATTGAGTAACTCGTGGCCACTGGCTGAAGTTACTGTGTAAATCATTGGTATAGTAAAAATAAATTTTTTCTTGCATGTAGAAAACTCCTTATGCGGTTAATCCATTTATAATCATACGCAATCCAATAACAATTAGTGTAATTCTCAAAATCCATTCTAATGTTTTCCCTTTTAATAGTTGGTTTATTCTAGCCCCAAGTCTACCACCAATCCATGCACCAGGGATAAAGAAAAATAGGTACTGCCACTCAATATGACCAAGTGCAATATGGGTACTTGCTCCAATAATACTAACAAAAAATATCATGAACATAGACGTTGCAGTTGCAATATGAACAGGGAAACCAAATAAGAGAATCATTGCGGGTACCATAATAGATCCTCCACCAATTCCAAACAGACCAGATAGTGTTCCTACTATTAATGAAAGTAAAAAAGCAAACGGAGTTGAAACTGAATATTGGTATTTCTCACCATTAATTTGAAATACTCTAATATTATTTCCGGTTACATTTTTTCTTTTTGAAGTTCGTTTAAAGAAAAACAGGAAAGAAATTATGATAATCAAGAAACCAAAATATAAGGAAAACACTTCCGTATCCATAAACTGATTTAACCACGAACCAATCATACTACCCGGAATACTTCCAGTTAAAAAAAGTATAGCAGTTTTATAATCGACTCTACCTTCTTTTAAATATGTAAGAGATGATGATAGTGATGTGAAGACCATCGTAATTAGTGAGATTCCTACCATTGCTTGTGGTGTAGCCCACTCAAATCCAGGAACAAATTGGTGTAGTAATAATAGACACGGAATTAGGATTACTCCCCCACCAAGTCCAACCAAACTACCTACAAATGCTGTTAAAATACCGATGAATAAACAAATTATAAATACCAAATTAACTACCTCTGCCTCTATTAGTTTACAATACTCATTTTAGCATTGTTTTGCTAGGATTCCCAACAAGCGGTTTTGATGTGGTTATTTAAGGAATCTTACCTATATCTGATAATAAATTTTGTAAGTGTAAAACAGTAAAGTTACAAACACCAATTGCTTTGATTTTCCCTTGATTATATAGGTCTTCTAGCGCTTTCCAAGATTCAGCATATTTATCTTTACCCGGCCAATGGATAAGATAAAGATCTAAATAATCTAACCCTAGTTTTTGTAGGCTCTCTTCATATGCAGCAATAGTTTCATCATAGCTTAATCCGTCATTCCATACTTTTGATGTAATGAACAGGTCTTCACGTCGTAAGCCCGTAGATGTAAGCACTTGTTTAATACCTTCTCCTACACCTGCTTCATTACCGTAAATTGCAGCAGTATCGATGCTTCGATACCCAACTTCAATAGCGTTTTTAACCATCTCAGCGGTAGCATCATTCTCTACTTGAAAAACACCTAAACCCATACCAGGCATTTGTAGACCGTTATTTAATGTGATTGTATCTTGTAAATGATTAATCATGTTGTATCCTCCAATTGTTTGATTGCTTATCGCTCCTTTATTATGAGGCCTCTATAGAGTGAAAAAAAGTACGCACATTTTTGTTACATAGAAACGTTAAGGTAACTTTTGTGAGTTGGCAAGGGTTAGAGGCACCTAAATCTCTAATTTTAAAGAATCAAATCAATAACAAAAAATAAAAATCCTTAGAAATATATCTAAGGATTTTGTTATCACATCAGATTAAATTAAATAACAGCTTTTCATCTAACATTCGAATAGTAAGACGCATTAATTACTTCCATTCGTCATCAGATAGAATGTTATAGGAAATTTAACTCATTAGATTTTCGGAGAGAATATAATTCATTGTATAAAGTTGTTTCAAAAACTCTTTGAGGATAACAATAAAGCCACCCACGGCTTTAGACATAGCCTTGCTTCTGCTCCTTGAATTCAGATGCAAGCCTAAAATATGTATCTAATTGTTTATGGCATAAAACCATCAAAACAACAGGAATACCTATCTTGATATTATTCCAAAAAAAGAAGAAGACGAACTTCAAAAGTTCGCCTCCTACACTAAAAGGTAATTTCAACTTGGCACCAATATGGCACGGTATAAAATCCTCAAACCTCTAATATATATAGGTTTTTAATATTATCCAATAGAACCTTCCATCTCGAACTTAATTAAACGGTTCATTTCAACTGCATATTCCATTGGAAGTTCTTTAGTAAACGGCTCGATAAAGCCCATTACGATCATTTCAGTAGCTTCTTCTTCTGTTAAACCTCTACTCATTAAGTAGAATAGTTGTTCTTCCGACACCTTTGAAACTTTTGCTTCGTGCTCTAATGAGATGTTATCATTCAAAATCTCATTGTAAGGTATCGTATCAGATTTAGATTCGTTATCTAGAATTAACGTATCACACTCAATGTTAGCACGTGCCCCATCTGCTTTACGTCCGAAGTGAACCATTCCACGATAAGTTACGTTACCACCTTGTTTAGAGAATGACTTCGAAACGATAGTAGAAGAAGTATTAGGTGCTAAGTGATGCATCTTTGCACCAGCATCTTGTACTTGACCTTTACCAGCAATAGCAATAGAGATGGTGTTACCACGAGCACCTTCACCTTTAAGAATAATCGCTGGGTATTTCATAGTTAATTTAGAACCGATGTTACCATCAATCCATTCCATAGTAGCATTAGCATCACAAACTGCACGCTTTGTAACTAAGTTATATACGTTATTAGCCCAGTTTTGGATCGTAGTGTAACGGCAATAACCATCTTTTTTAACGATGATTTCAACAACTGCACTGTGCAGTGAGTTTGTTGTGTAAACTGGTGCAGTACATCCTTCCACATAGTGTACAGATGCACCTTCATCTACAATTATTAATGTTCTTTCAAACTGTCCCATATTCTCCGAGTTAATACGGAAGTATGCTTGTAAAGGTGTATTCGTTTTTACACCCTTTGGAACATAGATGAAAGATCCTCCAGACCAAACTGCTGAGTTTAAAGCAGAGAATTTATTATCAGAGTATGGAATTACTGTTCCAAAATACTCTTTAAATAATTCTTCATTTTCTTTTAGAGCAGTATCTGTGTCTTTGAAAACAATACCTAAATCTTCTAAGTCTTCTTTTAAGCTATGATATACTACTTCCGATTCATACTGTGCTGAAACCCCAGCAAGATATTTTTGCTCTGCTTCTGGAATACCTAATTTATCAAAGGTTTGTTTAATTTCTGCAGGTACTTCATCCCATGTTCTACCTTGTTTTTCGGAAGGCTTAACATAGTAAACAATTTCATCAAAGTCAAGGCCAGTTAAGTCTCCACCCCATTGCGGCATTGGACGTGAGTAGAAATGTTCCAAAGCTTTTAGGCGATAATCTAGCATCCACTGTGGTTCTTCTTTCATGTTTGAAATTTCTTCAACGACTCTTCGTGTTAAACCACGCTCTGTACGGAAAATAGAAACGTCTTTATCACGAAAGCCATATTTATATTCATCTATTTCAGGCGCTTTCTTTGCCATCATATACCCTCCTTTTAGTATTGTTACTTATCATTAACTCCCTTTTCCATCGCTTTCCATGCAAGGGTTGCACATTTAATACGTGCCGGAAATTGTGAAACACCACTTAGTGCCTCAGCATCTCCCAATTCAATATCAGATTCAATGTCCTCCCCAAGCATCATCTCAGAAAAGAGCTTTGACATCTTTAGTGCATCTGTGACAGTATTACCTTTTATAGCTTGTGTCATCATGGATGCAGATGACATACTTATAGAACAGCCTTCACCCTCGAATTTGGCATCCTTTACAACACCATCTTCAACTTGTAATTGAAGTTGGATACGATCACCACATGTGGGATTATTCATATCCACTGTCAGTGCGTCACCTTCCAGAACACCTCGATTACGAGGGTTTTTATAATGGTCCATAATGACCTGTCTGTAAAGTGATTCCAAGTTGTTAAAAGACATGACCGAAAAACTCCTTCGTTTTCAAGAGTCCATCAACGAATTTTTCAACATCGTCTTCCGTATTATATAGGTAGAAACTTGCTCTTGCTGTTGCTGTAACATTTAACCATTTCATTAATGGTTGTGCACAGTGATGACCAGCTCGAACAGCAATACCGTAGGAATCTAATGCAGTCGCGACGTCATGTGGATGAACATCTCCAAGATTAAATGTCACAAGAGCAGCTCGGTGTTCTGGTCCATAGACTTTAATATCTTCAACAGTACGCAGTCGCTCCATCACATAATCGGCTAACTTTTGCTCATGATCTAGGATATTATCCATTCCGACATCTTCTAGAAAGTCAATTGCAGCTGCGAGACCAATTGCACCTGCAATAATTGGCGTACCACCTTCAAACTTCCATGGTAGCTCTTTCCAAGTAGAATCTTGTAGGGAAACGAAGTCAATCATTTCGCCGCCAAATTCTACTGGTTCCATGTTTTCAAGTAGCTCTCTTTTGCCATAAAGGACACCTATTCCTGTTGGTGCCAACATCTTATGTCCAGAAAAAGCATAGAAATCACAATCTAAATCTTGTACATCGACTTTCATATGCGGAACACCTTGTGCACCATCGACTACAAGGATTGCTCCTTTGCTATGTGCAATTTTAGCAATTTCTTTAATTGGGTTTATTGTACCCAATACATTGGAAACATGTGCTATTGCAACAATCTTCGTTTTATCCGTTACAAGCTTTTGATAATCTTCTAAAGCTACTGTACCGTCATCTTGTAATGGAACATAATTTAATGTTGCACCTGTAGCTTTTGCAGTTTGCTGCCAAGGGATGATATTACTATGATGTTCCATTGGTGTTATGAGAATTTCATCTCCTGGTTGTAAGTTAGCATGAGCATAACTTAAAGCAACTGAATTTATCCCAGTCGTTGTACCACGGTTAAAAATAACTTCTCCTGTACTTCTTGCATTTATGAATCGTCGAACTTTTTCACGTGCTCCCTCATATTGATCAGTTGCACGTGAACCTAGTGTATGAACGCCACGGTGAACGTTAGCATTATCGAATCGATAATAGTTTTCAACAGCTTCAATAACCGAAATAGGCTTTTGTGAAGTTGCAGAAGAATCAAGATATACTAACTTGTGCCCATTCACTTCCTGATCTAGAATCGGAAACATTTGCCTAATGGCTTTAACATCCATTAGTCAACTTTCCTTTCAATTACTTGCTTCAACTGTTTCTTAACAGCATCAATTGGTAATTGTCTTACTACAGGATCAAGGAATCCGTGAATGATTAAACGTTCTGCTTCTTCTTTCGTAATACCACGACTCATTAAGTAGTAAAGTTGCATAGGATCTACACGACCAACAGAAGCCGCGTGACCTGCCGTTACATCGTCTTCTTCGATTAAAAGAATTGGATTTGCGTCCCCACGAGCTTTTTCACTTAACATGAGCACACGAGATGTTTGTTCACTATTTGCACCAGATGCACCATGTTCAATTTTACCAACAGCATTAAAGATAGAAGTTGCACTTTCTTTCATAACACCACGTTGTAAAATTTGTCCATCTGTATTTTTACCGAATTGAACAATCTTTGCTGTAAAGTTTTGTGTTTGCTTTCCACGTCCAACCGTAACCGCATTAGCGTTAGAAACTCCACCGTCACCAACTAAATGTGTAACGTTTTCCGAAACCGTATTTCCATCATTCATTTGACCTAATGCCCAGTCGATAGTAGCATTACGATAGCCTACACCACGGCGATTCACATAGGTAGTTGTACCAGCTGCAAAGTTATCAACCGCACCAAATGAAATCTTCGCATTATCTTGAGCGATAACTTCTGTTACGATGTTAGCAACCGTCGCTTCATCTTTATTATTAGAAATATAGTTTTCTACATAAGTTAAACTACTATTTTCTTCAGCCACAACTAATACATGATTCACAAGTGCTACTTCTGGATCTTCTTGCCAGAAAACAGCTTGAATTGGTTCTTCAATTTGAACGTTCTTTGGAACATATACGAATACTCCACCATTCATTAATGCTGCATGAAGTGCCGTTAATTTGTGTTCATCAACTGAAACAGCATCTTTCATATAGTAGCGTTTAACTAATTCTTCATGATCTTTTAAAGCTGTAAAGATATCTGTAAAAATAACACCTTTATCTGCTAATTCTTGGCTCAATTTTGCAAATGCCACAGTTTGGTTACGTTGGATAACAAGATTCTCTGGTAAGCTATTAGCATCAAAGAAATCTTGTATTTCAGTAGGTAACTCAGATAATGAAGAAATGGTTTCTCCTGTAGCTACATGCTTAAATTGCGTAAAATTCCATTTACCTATTTTTGTTTTATCTGGTTTTGGTAATTCTAATGTTTCAGCTTGTTCTAAAGCACTAACACGTAACTCTTTCATCCATGTTGGTTCTTTATGTTGGCTCGAGAACTGTTCAATATAGCTTCTATCATAAGGTAGCTTTGTGTCCACAGTCATATTACCCCTCCTAACTATTAAGCGTTTTGTCCTACTGTTACGTCTTCGATACCTAACTCCTCTTTAATCCAGTCATATCCTTCTGCTTCAAGACGTTGAGCTAATTCAGGACCACCAGATTTAACAACACGACCTTGCATCATTACGTGCACATAGTCTGGAGTAATATAATTTAATAGACGTTGATAGTGTGTAATGATTAAGCAACCGAAATCTTCACTTCGCATTTTATTGATACCTTTTGATACAACTTTTAATGCGTCAATATCTAGACCAGAATCGATTTCATCTAGAATTGCAATATCAGGCTTAATTTGCATTAACTGAAGGATTTCATTACGTTTCTTTTCTCCACCTGAAAATCCTTCGTTTAAATATCTTGTTGCCATGCTTTGATCAATCTCTAAAAAGTCTAGGTCTTGGTCTAACCCTTTGATAAATTTCATTAATGGAATTTCATCGCCTTCCTCACGACGAGCATTAATAGCTGAACGTAGGAAATCTGAAGTTGTAACACCACTAATCTCACTTGGATATTGCATCGCTAGAAATAGACCTGCACGTGCACGCTCATCTACTTCCATTTCTAGTACATCTTCTCCATCTAAAAGAATGCTTCCTTCTGTAACTTCATACTTAGGATGCCCCATGATAGCGGATGCTAATGTAGATTTACCAGTACCGTTTGGTCCCATGATAGCATGGAATTCTCCACCCTTAACTGTTAAATTTACACCTTTTAATATTTCTTTACCTTCAATCGAAACATGAAGATTTTTAATTTCTAATACAGATCCTGCCATATTGATACCTCCATATATTGTTATGATATTTGGATATGTAAAATATTGATATCCATTCTCAATTTATTCTCATTACAATCTTATAGCATTTCGAATTGATTATCAACTTATTTGGGTCGAGAATCGATGTCCCTATTTTATAGGAATAAACACGGTCTCTTCTGGGTTTTACAATAAAAAAATAACTGAGGATTCCCTTAGGGAAATCCTCAGTGTTAAATCTATCATCTGTAAATATTACTATCGATTTCAGCTACAATATGTTTACATTTATTGTAATCTTCTTGCCGTCTCCTTTCAACCTTCATTCGGTTCTCCAGTTTACGACAATAATCAGCATACCCCATATGGTGTGATGATTGCATGGCTTTTTCCATTTCCGAGGTATAGTTCATCTTTATCTCACTATTAATAGTGAATCATCCTTTCGTTGTAATGACAATTTCAATGTTAGCATGGAGGTAAGGTGGACACCAAGTCTGATTTAGTCGCTAATTTTAGTATCTTTCCACATATCATCCACTACAATTTAAATAATTGATTTATCCATAGACATTTCCCCTTTTACTCGCATATCCTATAATTTACTAGGAAATAAAAAAAACAGTAAACCCTAAATAGGATTTACTGCCTTTAAAATTAGTTATTTCTACCAACAGGCACTACTGCTCCATCATATTTCTCGATAATGAAATTTTGGATTTCCTCTGATTGAAGAACTTCAACAATTTTCTTTAAGTCCTCATTATCTTTATCTTCTGCACGTGCAGCAACAATATTTACATAATCAGATTCTTCACCTTCAACAATTAAACCATTTTCCAGTGGCTTTAATCCACCTTCGATTGCATAGTTTGTATTAATTGCAACAAGTGTATCTTCCTCATTGTTATACGCCTCAATTAAAAATTCCGGGTTAACTTCCCCAAATAAGAATTGTAGGTTTAACGGATTTTCTATAATATCCTCTTGTGTTAGCTTTAGTGGATCCTCAATATCATCTGCAATTTTAATCAATCCTTCTGCTTCAAATAACTTAAGTACACGAAGATGGTCTGCGTCATTACGACTAATAATTACCTCTGTGCCTTCTGGAATCTCGTCAACACTTGAAATTTCTTTTGAATATATCGCAATTGGTTCAATATGAACTCCGCCTAAGTTAACGATATCATAGGCTTTGTCTGGGTCTGTTGTTTCACCTTCAAAAAAAGGAATATGTTGGAAATAATTAGCATCAATTGCTCCTTCATCTAAATCCAAGTTAGGTAAGAAGTAATCGGAATACTCTTCAATTTCAATCTTTATTCCTTCCTCTTCTAGAATAGGTTTAGCCTTCTCTAAAACTTCAGCATGTGGTGTACTAGTCGCTCCAATTTTAATAACCTCATCATTTCCACAAGCAGCTAATAATCCAATAAGTAAAATGGATAGTACAAATAATAATTTCTTCATTTTTTAATCTCCCTTATGTTTAAGTTCTTTTATCTTTTATCCAATTTCTTAGTAATCAAGTCACCAAGGAATTGGAAAATGAAAACAATAATAATGATTAATACAGTACAAACAAATACAACATCGAAATCACGTCTTACAAATCCGTGATAATAGGCAAAGTCACCTAGTCCACCAGCACCAATAACTCCTGCCACTGCCGTCGATCCTATTAGGGCGATTGCCGTAACTGTTGCTCCTGAAACAAGTGCTGGCATCGATTCAGGCAATAATACTTTAAATATAATTGTTTTGGCTTTTGCTCCCATTGATTGTGCAGCTTCGATTACTCCCTTATCCACTTCACGTAATCCTATTTCTACTAACCTTGCATAAAACGGTGCTGCACCTATAATTAATGCTGGGAGTGCGGCATTTGAGCCTCTAAATGTACCCATTAAGAAAGTTGTAAATGGAATCAATAGTAGAATTAATATGATAAAGGGAATTGCTCTGAAAATATTAACAATGGTGGCTACGAGTATATTCAATCCCTTATTTTCCCAAAGGCCGCCATTAGAAGTTAAATAAAGTAAAAGTCCTAGTAATACACCGAAAATAACAGTTCCTACCATTGCAAGTAACGTCATATAAAATGTTTCACCAGTTGCTACTAATAAATCTTCTATCACTACATTAGGAAATAACTCCTTAAGCATTAGCTAAAACCTCCACTTCCACTGAGGTTTTCTCTTTTATAAATTGAATCGTATTATTTACCTCATTTTGTTCTCCAATAATTTGCACCACTAGTGTTCCATAAGCACCAAGCTTAGTTTGGGTAATTTTACCTTGAAGAATATTAACTTCAATCTTATATTCTCTGGATATTTTACTTATTAATGCTTGATTTGTAGTTTCACCGACAAAATGTAATCGAACAAGTTCTCCACTAGGATAATCCTCTATAAGTTGGTCCAAATCCCCGTCTTGATTTCCCATTACTTGTTCTACAAATTTCTTTGTAACAGGTTGTTTTGGTTTTAAGAAAACATCAATAACATCGCCCTGCTCTACAATATTACCATTTTCCATAACCGCAACTCGATTACAAATCTTCCGGATAACGTGCATTTCATGAGTAATAAGTATAATGGTTAACCCAAGTCTTTCATTGATATCTACTAATAAATCCAATATAGAATTTGTAGTCTCGGGATCTAAAGCAGATGTTGCCTCATCACAAAGTAATACTTTTGGGTTATTTGCTAATGCTCTTGCTATACCAACACGCTGTTTTTGCCCTCCACTCAATTGAGATGGATAAGCATTTTCTCTACCAGAAAGTCCGACAAGTTCAATCAATTCATTTACTCTTTGTTCCCTTTCCTCTATAGGTACTCCAGCAATTTCTAACGGAAAAGCTATATTTTCACTCACCGTTCTTGACCAAAGCAAGTTAAAATGCTGAAATATCATTCCTATATTTTGCCTAGCAATTCGAAGCTTATTTTTATTTAATGCGGTTATTTCCTGGTCACCGATCGTTATTTTACCTGACGTTGGTTCTTCCAATCGGTTTATTAGTCTAATTAGCGTACTTTTTCCTGCACCACTGTAGCCAATTACCCCAAAAATTTCGCCATCTTGTATGGTTAAGTTTAAATCATCAACTGCAGTAACTTGTTTATGATTTAAACGGAATTTTTTCGTCAGTCCCTCAATGGTTATCACCAGAACATCCCTCCTATTTCTATGATGTACTAATCGCAAACCCACATTCGCTAAACTTTTTGAAAACTAGTTAATTATTTACAAACAAAAAACGCCTTTCTGTAAGAGAACAGAAAGACGTAATAAATATATATTAGATCTTCACGTTCTCTCATCTTTCAAAGCAATTGCTTTGTAGGACTTAGCACCTTTTTCAAACACGAATGTTTGAAGGTTGCCGCGGTTTCATAGGGCCTTTCCCTCCACCGCTCTGGATAAGAGATTAATCTTTTATTTAATTTTCGATAAAACTAACTATAGCACCAGAGTAAAATTGTGTCAACACTATAAAAGAATTTTTTTAATTTTTTTCTTTAAATAAGTCGGGTTGATATTCTATTAGATAACTATAAATATTTGGGATAGAATGAAATGCATAAATTCTTTCATGAATTTGATTATCTTTCTTAATTAATAGACATGGCACACTTTCTATTTTGTTTTCCTGCATAAATTCAGGAAACAACGATGCATTCATTTCATAAAAAATATCCGCTTGATGTACACTTTCTATCTTTTCCAACATTGTCCTTGCCAGATGGCAGGTTCCACAAAATGGCGTATAAATATATAGTAAAATGTCTTTCTCATCTAGAGTTTCCTGAATAAATTCCTTCAAAAAAATCACCTACTTGTAAGCTAAACTAAATAATGTGGATTGACTGCAATATGCTTACCAAGTAGAAGCATAGCCAATACTCGTTCTGGGGTTGCCGCAACCTCGCGGTATTCACTACTAACATAAATATGCTCTGCATGTGGTAATTCTAGTGACAGTTGCTTTCTAAGCTTCAACCCTGATTTATCTTCATCAACAAAAATATATACATCTCTTTCATCTAATCGATAGGTTTCTAGCATTTCATCAAAATGCTCTATATCAAAGGTTCCATTCGTACAAATAATCGTAACTTGATCCTCAATTACTTTCTCAAGCTGCCTTTTATCTGATAGTCCTTCAACTATAATAAATCGGTCAAATTGATGTGAATTCATGATAGATCCCCCTCTACTAGAAAAGCGTGCAAGGCGCCATTTAGTGCATCTGAAGATAGACATCTTTGAAATTAAAACTGACTCTCTTCCTTAAGACCAGGAAAAAAGTCAGTGTAAGATGCAATATAGAATTAGTCTTGCTCAATTAGTTCTTTATATGCTTCTGGTGATAATAGCTCATCTAATTCAGATTCATTGCTAAGTTCAACAACAATCATCCATGCGTTTTCATAAGGAGACTCATTAACAAGCTCAGGACTATCCTCTAGATCCGAATTAACTTCGACAACTTTCCCACTAATTGGTGCATATAATTCAGACACTGTTTTAACAGATTCTACACTTCCAAAAGGCTCATCAACAGAGATTTCATCTCCAACCTCTGGAAGCTCAACAAATACGATATCACCTAGTTCATCTTGTGCAAAATCTGTAATACCGATACGAACAGTGTTTCCTTCTTTTTTTACCCATTCATGCTCTTTTGAATATAATAGACCGTTTGGCAAGCTCATTAAATATCCCTCCGAAAAATTGATTATATCTTCACTATACTAGCTAACCTGTTTTTTCGCTAGTTTTACTACTTATTATTTCGACCATTTCGTTTGAAATTCTTCTTCCTTAAAACCCACTGTTACACGTTCACCATCTGAAACAATTGGTCGCTTAATCAACATACCGTCAGAGGCTAAAATTTCCGCCATTTCTTCCGTTGATGCATTTGAAATCTTTTCCTTAATATTAAATTCACGATACTTTTTTCCACTTGTATTAAAGAATTTTTTTGCAGGTAGCCCACTTTTTTCGATTAGTGTTAGTAGCTCTTCCTTTGAAGGTGTTTCTTCCACAATATGTATGCTCTTATAATTAATGTTATGCTCATCGAACCATTTCTTCGCATTTTTGCATGTCCCGCAGTTGGGATACCAGTAAAATGTTAGCTCCAATGTAACCCCTCCTTTTCAAAGCTATTTTACCATGTTTTGTATGGAATGATAAGAGTGGTGTAACAATATGTCGAAATAACGAATGAATTGTTACCCTTTGTTATTCTCCTCTTGCTGAATATATAAAAAGTCTTTTATACTATTATTATATCTAATATAGAGGAGAAAATATGAAGTATATTAATGACATTCCTATCTTTATAATTTTTATTACACTAGTTTGCTATGTACCAATAAGAATATTATATATAAAAAACAAAAATTTAGACATAAGAGTAAGTAGAGAGATAACTTTTATTGTATTAATCACTTATGCGGAAAGTCTACTTTATCTAACGTTATTCCCCACCGCTTCCGCACCCTCAAATACAATATCTATAAATCTAATTCCTTTTCAAACGATTGACCTATACTTAAACTATCATGGAAATGTTACCCTTCAAATAATCAACTTACTTGGTAATGTAGTAGTATTTATGCCCATTGGTATTTTCGCACCTCTTTTGTTAACAAAGATAACTTTTATGAAAATACTTTTTATCGGCTTTTGTAGTACACTATTTATTGAGACGATGCAGTTAATCTTATCCATAAATGGTGTGGTCTCTAGAAGCTTTGATGTAGACGATTTACTATTAAATACAGTTGGTGTGTTATCCGGATTTGTTTTCTGGCTCATTTTTCATAAGCTTTTTCAGAATATGATAAAGAGTAGGAGCTGACTAATAGTAACAATCAAACAGGAAAATCAATAGTTACCTATCAATTTAATAATTCTATAAAAAGTGTTTTATGATGCATGGATTAATCCTGAAAAAGTTATGGAATGGATGTTTTCAAATAGTAATATAATGCGTGCTAAAATGGATACAAGGGTTGGAAGGGTTATTCTTTTGTAGATATTCGGGAAGCAAATAAAGTTGAACATCGAGGAGAATTTATAGCGTTAAGCCCCTTCAAACCACCTATTATTTACTTGTGGGATACCGAGGTTGCACCTGAATTTGACCATGTCATAATTGACATTGTCCTATTGGAAAATGGATGTGAGCAAACATTAGCTCATGAGCTTCATCCTGAGTGGATTTCATAAATAGAGCAATCAGAACAAGCTTGAAGCACTATGTTAAAGGCAATGGCTGAATCACTTAAATGATAATAATCTAATAAAGAAGGTTGGACTATTGATCCAACCTCCCTTTACGGTTAGTTTATTAAACTGTATACTTTTCTGTTTCAATAACACCAGCTGCAATTTCACGCTTTTTCGCGATTACATTTGTAGGAGTGTGACGAGTTAACTTACGTAGTGATGATAGCATCATCCGTAATGTATCGCCTTCTTCAACAGCGATAAGTGTTTCTTTCGCGTCCGCTTCAATACGGTTGAATGCTTCTTGTACATAAACTTGTGTATAAAGAAGCTTCTGCTTGTTCTTCTCTGCACCAGTTGCACTAATTGCTTTTTCAGTACGTAGAATTGCACTTTCCATGTTGTAAACTTCTGCAACCATGTCAGCAAGGTTTACCAGTATTTCTTGTTCTTTTTCAATCTTTTGCATGTATTTTTGAGCTGCTAAGCCAGCCCCAAGTAATACAATTTTCTTAGCATTTCTTAATAGGTACTTTTCTTGTTCAAGAGGCTCTGTACCTGGTTCTTCTGGCATCATCATCATTAGTTCTTCTTGAAGACTCATAGCTTTTTGGAATAAAGGTAGGTCACCTTTCATTGCCTTCTTCAACAATGTACCTGGAACTAGTAGACGGTTAATTTCGTTCGTACCTTCAAAGATACGGTTAATACGAGAGTCACGATAAATACGTTCCACTTCATACTCTTGCATAAAGCCATATCCACCATGCATTTGTACTGCTTCATCAGCAGCATGATCAAGTAATTCAGTAGCCATATATTTATTCATAGAGCACTCAATCTGGTATTCAGCAATTGCACGAGCAATCTCCCGACCATCCTTCAATTGTTCATCAGTTAATGAACCCATGCGTTGTTCGAATAATCCTACTGTACGATAAACAGCACTTTCGTTTGCATAAATTTTAGATGCAATTGTTGCAATCTTTTCTTGGGTTAGTGAGAATTTTGAAATTGGTGTATTGAATTGTTTACGCTGGTTTACATACTGTGTAGCAACTTCAAGAGCTCGTTTTGCCCCTCCTACACCACCAATGGCAAGCTTATATCGACCTACGTTTAATATGTTAAATGCAATAATATGTCCGCGACCTTTTTCACCAAGCAGGTTTTCTACTGGAACATTTGCATCTTCTAGAATTAAAGTACGAGTAGAAGACGATTTGATTCCCATTTTCTTTTCTTCCGGCCCAGTTGAAACTCCAGGGAAGTCGCGTTCAACTATAAATGCTGAGAAATGCTCTCCATCGATTTTTGCATAAACTACAAATACATCTGCAAATGCAGAGTTCGTAATCCACTGTTTTTCTCCATTTAAGATATAGTGAGTTCCTGCTTCATTTAATCTTGCAGTTGTTTTTGCTCCTAATGCATCCGAACCAGAACCCGGCTCTGTTAGGGCATACGCTGCGATAAGTTCACCTGTTGCTAGTTTTGGTAAATATTTTGCTTTTTGTTCCTCATTTCCGAAGAATACGATTGGAAGGGATCCAATTCCTACATGGGCTCCGTGAGTGATGGAGAATCCTCCAGCACGTGCGAATTTTTCTGTGATTAGAGAAGAGCTAATTTTATCTAGTGCAAGCCCACCGTATTCTTCTGGTACGTCTGCACCTAGTAGTCCTAGTTCTCCTGCTTTTTTCAATAGATCTACAGAATGTTCGAATTCATGGTTTTCTAGTTTTTCGGCTACTGGTAGTACTTCTCCTACTACGAAGTCTTCTGTTGTTTTGGCAATCATTTTGTGTTCGTCTGTGAAGTCTTCTGGTGTGATGATGTCTTCACCTGTGAGGTCTTCCACTAAGAAGGATCCGCCTTTGAATAATTTTTCTTTTGTTTCACTCATTTGTTAACATCCTCTCTTTTAAGTTTGTTTTTTAAAAAAATCTTACTTACCATGACCGCGTCCCGAATACACTCCGCTTCTGCCCCTTGCCGCGGGCGGCTGGTGAGCCTACCGCAGGAGGCTCCGTGTATTCGGGCCACTCAATGTAAATACCAAGTTTTACTAAACTTCAACTATTATTAATAAACATTCAATGATTAATAAAACTACTAGCTTACTTACAGAAGTTCGAATACTCCGGCCGCTCCCATTCCACCGCCGATGCACATGGTTACGACTCCGAATTGGGTATTACGACGTTTCATTTCGTAGGCTAGGCTTAGAGTTAGTTTTGTTCCGGTCATCCCTAGTGGGTGGCCTAGCGCGATTGCTCCACCGTTTACGTTTACGATATTTGTATCTAAGTCTAGGGCCTGGATAACGCGAACGGATTGGGATGCAAATGCTTCGTTTAGTTCGAATAGTCCGATGTCAGATAGAGTTAATCCAGCAATTTCTAATGCTTTTGGAATGGCTTTTACTGGTCCAACGCCCATTATTTCGGGCTCAACCCCAGCCACTGCAAAGGAACGGAATTTTACTAATGGTTTAAGTCCTTCTGATTCGGCCTTTTCTCGATCCATTACTAGAACTGAAGCAGCACCATCACTCATTTGGGATGAGTTACCAGCTGTAACAGAACCTTTTACATGGAATGCTGGACGTAGTTTTGCAAGTATATCTATGGTTGTTCCTGCTCTTACACCCTCATCGGTATCAAAAAGGAAGGATTTTTCTTCCACTTTGTTGTTTTTCCCAATAAAGCGTTCTGTAATTTCTACTGGAACGATTTCATCTACGAATCTACCTTCTGCAATTGCAAGGGCCGCTCTCTCATGACTTTGCACGGCGAACGCATCTTGGTCTTCTCGAGAGATACCGAAACGATTTGCTACTTCTTCTGCTGTATGCCCCATCCCCATGTAATAACCTGGTGCATCTGCTACTAGTGTAGGGTTCGGTTTAATGACGTGACCTGGCATTGGTACTAGACTCATAGATTCAGCACCACCAGCAATGATCGTATCACTTGCACCAAGCATAATACGTTCAGATGCATAAGCGATACTCTGTAATCCGGAAGAACAATAACGATTAATTGTAATTCCTGGTACATCATGTTTTAGTCCAGCTAGACCAGCAATGTTACGAGCCATATTCATCCCTTGCTCGGCTTCTGGAATTGCACAACCAATAATAACGTCATCAATATTTCCATCGTATCCGCCAGCACGCTTTAGCGTCTCTTTAATTGTTAATGCTGCTAAATCATCTGGACGACTGTTACGTAAAGATCCTTTATTTGCTTTTCCTACAGGGGTTCTAGCACCTGCTACAATAACTGCTTCTCTCATTCAAATTCCCCCTCCCTAGTTTCTCAGTGGTTTTCCTTTTAATAGCATGTGTTGCATACGCTGTTGTGTCTTCGGCTCAGCAATTAAGCTTAGGAAGGCCTCACGCTCTAAATCAAGCATTACTTGTTCATCGATAAGTGTTCCTTCCTTAATACGCCCACCTGATAATACATATGCTAACTTTTCTGCAATTTTCACATCATGATCCGACGCATAGCCACCAAATTGTAATGTTTTTGCACCTAGTAACATTGCTGCGTAACCAGCTCCACCCACAACTGGAATTTTCTCCCGCTTCGGAGCTCTGTATCCAGCTTTAGCAAGTTCTAACACACGTTGTTTCGCATCATATATTAGATGGTCAGGATTTACACTAATTCGGTCATTTACATCTAAGAAGCCATTTTCTCTAGCCTCTTTTGCAGATGTTGAAACCTTTGCCATTGCCACTTTTTCAAAAACATCATTTGCTACCTTTGTCAGATCAAAGCTAATGCCTTTTGGTAGATTTCGAAGCTCTTTAAGATAAAGCTCTTTGGTTCCACCACCACCCGGAATTAGCCCAACTCCAAACTCAACAAGACCCATATATAACTCTGATGATGCTTGGATAGCTGCTGCTGGTAGTGAGACTTCAGCTCCACCTCCAAGCGTCATATTAAATGGTGCTACTACAACTGGTTTATCGGAGTATTTAATCGTTGTTCCCATGTCCTGGAACATTTTTACAACCATTTCAAGTTCAAAGAAATTATCATCTTGCGCTTCCATAAGCATTAATTCTAGGTTCGCTCCTACACTAAAGTTCTTTCCTTGGTTTCCAATGACCAGACCTTCGTAATTTTTTCTAACTTCTTCAACTGCATAGTTCACCATTTGGATGGTATCAAATCCAATTGCATTACTCTTGGAATGAAATTCTAAGAGTGCAACTCCATCACCAATATCAACTACGCTAGCTCCAGAATTCTTTTTAATAACTCCGTTAACATCCTTCAAACGCTTAATATTGATTTCTTTCGGATTAAATTTTTGCTTCTTATATTCATTATTATCTAAGTAGAACACTTCACCATTGTCTTGTTTATAGAAGGATTCATGACCTGATTCAAGAAGCTCTAATACCCAGCCTGAAACATTTTCTCCTTCTTCCTTCATACGCTCTACAGATGCTCTTAAACCAATTGCATCCCAGGTTTCAAATGGACCGATTTCCCATCCAAATCCCCATTTCATTGCTTGGTCAATCGCTACAATATCGTCGGCAATTTCACCAACTAGTTCTGCTGAGTATAGTAAAGCGGGTTTTAATATGTTCCATATTAAATCTCCAGCACGATCACCTTTCATGTTTACAAGCGCTTTCAATTTATTGCGTGAGCCTTTAGCTTGCTTTGCTAACTCAACCGCAGGAGTGTTTAATTTTCCACGATCCTCATATTCTAACGTTTCAGTGTTTAATTGATAGATAGTACTACCTTCTTTTCCTTTTTTCTTCAAGAAAAACCCTTGGCCACTTTTTGCTCCTAACCAGCCGTTTTCTTGCATTTTCAACATAAACTCAGGAATATCAAATACTTCCTTCTCTGCACCTTCCACCTGGTCATATACATTTCTTGCTACATGGACAAAAGTATCTAATCCAACAACATCTAATGTTCGGAAAGTTGCACTCTTTGGTCTACCGATAAGTGGGCCTGTTACAGAGTCTACCTCGCCAACACTATATCCACCTTTAAGCATTTCTCTAACTGTCACAAGTAATCCATATGTTCCAATACGATTAGCAATAAAGTTTGGCGTATCCTTCGCTTCAACAACACCTTTACCTAACACATCTTCCCCAAATTGTTTCATGAATGTTAGTACTTCTGGGTCAGTGTGCTTTGTAGGGATAACTTCTAATAACTTTAAATATCTAGGCGGGTTAAAGAAGTGTGTACCTAAGAAATGCTTTTTAAAGTCCTCTGAACGACCTTCCACCATTGCTTCTACCGAAATACCGGAAGTATTAGAACTAACAATGGAACCCTCTTTACGAAACTGGTCTACTTTTTCGAAAACATTTTTTTTAATATCCAGTCTTTCGACAACAACCTCAATAATCCAGTCCACATCAGCTAATCTTTCCATATCGTCATCCATGTTCCCTACTTCAATTAAGTCAAGACTTTCAATGGTCACGATAGGAGATGGCTTTTGCTTTAAAAGAGATTCTTTACTACCCGATGCAATTCGATTTCGTACTGCCTTATCCTCAAAAGTAAGTCCCTTTTTCTCCTCTTCTTCTGTTAATGCTCTTGGTACTATATCAAGCATCAAAGTTGGAATACCGATATTAGCTAGATGTGCAGCAATGCCGGAACCCATTACACCCGAGCCTAAAACAGCAGCACGCTTGATTGTTCGCTTCATGTTTTGTCCCCCAATCACATTTTGAATGAATACTCATTCATTTTTTTGATAAAAAATTAAGGACAGTCTCCTATCCATCTATATTCACTATAAATTATATTCAGACATTTCGCAATAAAAATTATTAGATCTCCTTTATATTTTTTGGATTCATTTGCTTCCATATTTAATAATTACCGACTGTAAGCTATTTAAAGACCTTATACAACCAGTATAGCTATTTAGTCTAGTGGCAAAATAAAAATAATAATTCTCAGAATCGTAATCATTCCTATTTACAAAACGTAACGATTACGATATTATACATAAGTCAATATGATTTATATGAAATCGAGTGGATAAAATGAAACCTTTTAGCATACTTTTTTCGATTATATTAGTGATTATCCTTCTCTTCGGTTGTCAAAGTGAAACAATGAATCAACAATCAGAGGAAAAGTTAAATATTTATACATCCGTCTACCCTATACAATTTGCTGTTGAAAAAATTGGTGGTGAAACAATTAATGCTTTATCTGTCTTTCCGCCAGGAGTAGATGCCCATTCTTATGAACCAACGACAAAGACTCTAACAACTCTTGCTAAGAGTGATGCCTTTATCTACATGGGAGCAGGTATGGAAGGCTTTTCAGAAAGTATTGCAGACGCACTGGAATCTGAAGATGTAAAGCTATATGAACTTGGAAACCACGAAGAGCTTTTTGAGGAAGTTCACCAACACGATCATGTGCATAATGATTCGCGAAAAGAAGAAAGTAGTCATCACCATGATGACGGCCATAACCACGGTGATCACGATCCACATATATGGATCGATCCCCTTCGAATGATTGAAATGAGTCACATTATTACAGAATACTTAAGTGAAATTAACCCTAGGGATAAAGAACTTTATCATACTAATTTTCAACAATTAAAAGAAGATTTAACTAAACTTGATAAGGAATTTAAAGAAACCTTACAAAATAAAGCAGATAAACAAATTCTCGTTTCCCATGCAGCATATGGATACTGGGAAGATCGATATGGAATTGTTCAAATTCCAATTAATGGACTTTCTTCAACTAGTGAACCCTCGCAAAAAGATTTAGTTGATATTATTGAACAGGCTAAAGATAGTAAACTGAAATACGTTATTTTTGAACAAAATACTACAAGTAAAGTTTCTAGTATTATCCAGGATTATATCGACGCTGAGGCATTGACGATTCATAATCTAGCAATATTAACAGAAAATGATATCAGAGAACAGATGGATTATCTATCATTAATGAGACAAAACTTGCAAGTGTTAAATCAAGCAACTCAATGAAAGGAAGCTATTGTATATGAATTCAATCATTTCATTACGAAATATTAACTATTCTTATGAGAAGAAAACTATCCTTCATCATATCAACTTTGAAATACCGAGAGGAGCTTTTGTTGGGCTCTTAGGACCTAATGGAGGGGGAAAGACAACCTTAATCAAAATAATTCTTGGAATCTCAAAACCTGATAGTGGCAGTTTAACCCTTTTTGACAAGCCCCTTGAGGAATTTAAAGATTGGAATAAAATTGGGTTTGTATCACAAAAATCTAACTCTTTTAATAAAGGTTTTCCTGCATCGGTGTACGAAGTAGTTTCTTCTGGACTTACTAGTAAAGTTGGTTATTTTAAATTTTTTAATCAAAAGCATAAAGAAAAAATCCTACAAGCTATTGATGCTGTGGGAATGAGTGATTACACCTATGAGAATATTGGTAATTTGTCTGGTGGACAACAACAGCGAGTATTTATTGCACGTGCGCTAGTAAGTGAACCTGAATTGCTCATATTGGATGAACCAACTGTTGGGGTAGATTACGAAAATGTGCAACGGTTCTATGAGTTATTACATGATTTAAACAAACAGAATGGAATTACCTTGCTATTAGTGACTCATGATACTGGGACAATGACAAAGTATGCCACTAATATTGCTTGTCTAAATAAAACACTTCACTTTCATGGCAAACCAGAAGAATTCGAGAATTTAACAGAAAAAGAAATGTCAAAACTTTATGGTCATGACGTAAATATTATTTCGCACGACCATTAATGTTGGAGGAGAAACAATGATTGCAGATTTATTAGAATATGACTTTTTAAGGCAAACATTTTTAACTGGTATTTTAATTGGAATTATCGCACCATTACTGGGAACATTTATTGTTGTTAGACGTCTTTCCTTAATTGCTGATGCACTTTCCCATGTTACATTAGCGGGTATTGCTTTTGGACTATTCCTAGAGAAAAAGTTCGCCTTTATGGTTCTGCCACCTATTTATAGTGGTTTATTATTTTCCGTAATGGGATCTATATTTATTGAAAAATTACGGAGTGTCTACAAAGCCTATCAAGAATTAGCTATTCCTATCATCCTTTCTGGCGGTGTAGGCCTAAGTGTTATTTTCATTGCACTAGCAGATGGGTTTAACACGGAGTTAATGAATTTCCTTTTTGGTTCAGCATCTGCCGTAAGTAGAACAGACTTTATTACCATTTTAATAATTACTATATTCGTTTTAGTTATTATTACATTATTTTATAAAGAACTATTCACTTTATCATTTGATGAGGAACATGCTAGAGTTTCTGGAATTCATTCTAAACAAATACATTTATTATTTATCATCTTAACCGCTCTAGTCATTGCCGCTTCCATCCAAATTGTCGGGGTGTTATTAGTTTCTTCCTTAATGACATTACCTGTTGCAGCAAGTATGCGTATTGCGAAAGGATTTAAACAAATGATGTTTCTTGCTATTGTATTTGGGGAGTTAGCTGTTATGATAGGATTAATATCAGGATATTATTTAAACATACCTCCTGGTGGAACCATTGTTGTTGTAGCAATTATTATTTTATTAATCGCAATAGGATATAAAAAATTACAAGTAACAAAAGGGGGCTAGAACATGAATACCTCTGAAGCAATAGAACTTTTAAAGAATAAGGGCTTTAAAGCTACTGGAAAAAGAAAAGATATATTAACCTATTTTGAGAGTGTTGACGGGTATCGTACTGCAAAAGATCTTATCCAACATTTAGAAGAAACCTATGAAGGAATTAGCTTTGATACCATCTATCGAAACCTACATCTTTACAGTGAAGTAGGAATTCTGGAAACAACGGAATTAAACGGAGAAAAGCACTTTCGCATGAATTGCACACATCATCACCATCACCATTTTATTTGTAAGGATTGTGGAAAAACAAAGGAAATTGAAATCTGTCCTATGGAAGAAGTTAAAAGAACACTATCTAACTATGAAATTGAAGATCATAAATTTGAAATTTATGGATTATGTCCTTCATGCCAACACGCTTAGCATCCAGGAATGTATATATTGCAGTAGGCATAGGTGGTATGTTTGGCGCTGTTGGACGTTATAGTATTTCTGTCCTTATGGAAAATCGATTCCTCTTCCCACTTGAAACCTTAACAGCTAATTTAATTGGCTGCTTTTTGCTAAGCTTTTTATTAAATTGTCTCTGGTTAAAAAAGATTGTTTCACCGGCAATTTCTACAGGACTTACTACCGGTGCAATTGGTGCATTTACTACATTCTCTACCTTTGCTGTTGAAACATTAGAGCTTGCTACGAATCATTTATTGTTAAGTTTAATCTATGTTTTCATTAGTATTGTTGGGGGAATTTTACTCTGTTATTTAGGTTACAGACTAGCAAATATAGGGCAGGTAACTTTATGAATTTTATTATTGTTGCACTAGGAGGATTTGTAGGAAGCGTCCTTCGGTTTTATATTTCTATCAAGCTGGATAAGCGATTGTTAGGTACATGGATTGCCAATATTTCTGGATCAATTTTATTGGCATTTTTCATCTATTATTATTCTGTGGGTATGCTAAATAACACCCTATGGTTATTTTTAGGTATCGGATTATGTGGCTCTTATACTACCTTTTCAACCTTTGGCAATGAAACATTGCAGTTAATTATGAATAACAAGTTAAAACATGCTATCGGGTATATTATTTCATCCTTACTAGTTTCTCTACTTAGTGTGGGGATTATTTTATATTTACTAGGATATCAGTTTTAAGCCTACAGCTGCTTTTAAGACTGTACATATAAATAGAATGCGCAAGTAAGTCTTTGGTTCATTCTAAAAACCATTTCAATTAGCACACTGCCTACCGTGCCAAGACCTGTCCATGGTTCCCATTGAAATAGTCTGCATAGCCAGAGCCAGTAAAATAAAGCCTAAGATAACGCTCCAGAATTTTATATTTTTATTAACTTGATTAATCCCTGTAACTCCATGTACTTCCCCTATATACCATGTGCACATGGCCAACATTTTATTTTCTAATGAAAAAGCAACAATTCTTTTATTAAATACCTCATATATATAAAAAAGCTCGGTAAGATATCATCATTCTAGATATCCTCCCGGGCTTTTTCCCTTCATGTACACTTTCATACGATTTCTCTCGGACATGATCATAATAGAGGAACCATTGAAAACATTATATGTTGTAATATGACATGTTTTTGGTAAAAAGTTAAGCATTATCCTTCATTACTATTTTTTAACAAATTCTGTTCAAATAGTTTTATCATACTTTTTAACATTTCTTCTTCTTCCACCGAAGTCCTTTGTTCACCGTAACGTACTTTTTGGTATACCTGAATATCCCCCTCTAAACCGATGCGCTCAAACCAATTCTCTATGGATTCATGTCTCATTCTACCAAGCTTAGACTTGGCTGCTTTTCTCTCAAAATCATAGACAATTTTTCGAATTGGATGATTTGGTTTTAGTCCTTTTCTTTTAAAGACTTTACTGAAAAGACGACCACCATTATTATCAACTTTGTCTTGCTTTAGGTTATAACCAATAGCTTCGACGTCTTCATTTTCATATGTTTTAGATTTCATACCTTTATAAATCATGTAAATAAGTAAAAGTATGATAGCTCCTATAGAAATAGCTAGCATTAAATTAAAATATTCTCCATCAGAAGGTTCAAAACTATGCTTCTCAACTGGCTCACCTTCTGCAAATCCCGGCGTTTCCTCAACAGGCTCCATTTGATTCATACCATTCTTGAAGAAATCACTGAGTCCGAGCCATTCGAAAATACGTGCTATGCCACCAGCAAATAAGGTAAGTCCACCACCAATTCCTGTCCAAAACTTACTTGCAATCCATGATAATGTATCAGATAACAAATAGATTAATAGGATGGTCCCCATAAAGAATCCACTTATTTTTACCCACTCTGTCTTATGGAATGCCCTTTGATTTTCTTTTTCAATTACTAATAAATTACTAAACAAAAATCCTATTACTACTACAACAATTTGTGCAATAAACATGATCACTACATCGAAATTCCGCATTAGGAATATTCCTAGAATTGTTAGAATTAAAGTTGCCGATAAGTAAGTCGATTCGTATCCAAGAATACCCTTTCCCCGTATCGCGATAAAACGCCAAGCAAATAAACAGGAAAAAAGTATACTTAAAAAGAGTGGATATCCAATCATATAAAATAATAGAAAGACTATTGGTATGGTAGCAATATAAGGTAAATAGCTGTTTGACATTTTTGAGATGAAAGAATACACAAATCCAGTACCAACTAACACCGCTAAGTAAAACCACACCGATACACTTCCATAATGATAGAAATTAAATGGAAGCAAAGCTAGATAAATAATAATTCCTTCAGCTAAGAAGTGATAGGTTTGGGTTATATTCATTTGTTTTGTGTGCACTTCTTTCACCTCTATTTTTTATTTCGCTTCAAGTCTCTCTTCCATACGTTTTAATTGTTTTCGTAACGAATCCTTTTCGGTGTCACTTACACTTTGATTACCATACCGAACACCTTGATAGACATTAATATCTGCTTCTATTCCTATCCGTTTAAACCAATCTTCAATCGTTTCATGTGCTTTTCTACCTTTTTTATGCTTATCAGCTTTTCTTTCAAACTGAAAAACCATTTTCCGAATAGGATTATCCGGTGTTTTGACCTTTCGATTAAAAAATGGAAGTTTTTTCTCTTCAACAATCTTGTCGCGGTAAATATGAATGTTGCTATTTAATGTATCTTCCTGTAATTCTACTTTAATAAATCGCCTCTTAACTTGTCTTTTCATAAACGAAATAGATAGAAGTACAAAAACAAATAGCAATACTATAACAATAGCAAAGACTAATAATCCTGACATCTCTTTAAGAACACTATTATCTGGCGACATATACCCATAACCATCATGCGTAATTTTGTCAGGATCTTGATCTGGCCATCCTCTTTTCTCTACCTTCCAAAAACTTAAAAAGTTAGATACTCCAAGTATAGTACTAGTTGCTAAAAGGATCAGTCCATCCCATAAGGTAACCGTAATAATACGAAGTAAAGGATAGGTAGCAAAGAACAACCCAGCCCCTGCTATAAGCAACCCAACAAAATACCCTGGAATTTTACGATCAATTTGCTTCCGATCTTCTTTAACGACATGGACCAAATGACTGATGATATATCCAAAAAATAGCAATATAAACTGTAAAAAAGGATACATCATAAATTCACTATCATGGACAAAAATGCTAACAAATATTGTCGCAAATACAGTTAATAGAATATAAATTGTCTCTCTTCTGATTAGTTCTTGATTCTGTATTGCCATATATCGCCATACTAATAAGCTAGAAAAAAGAATCACTATTAATATTGGGTAATCCAGAAAATAGAAAAGCCCAATCAACACCGGAGCGACCAATACATATACAATTAAATTAGCATTGAACTTTTTAATAAACGTAAAAATAACACAAGCTAAGGCAATAACAGCCAAATAACTCCAATACGGTACAAAGAAGTATCGATGATAGAGTACAGGTATAAATACCATAAAAATGATAATTGCCTCACTCAAGAAATGGTAGGCATAGGCAATTAGCGGATGATTATGTTGCATTCTTCATTGCCTCCCTTGCAACTGGTCGAATAGTTGCTCCAACTTCTCCTTCCACTACTTGATATACACTACTTTGTACTTGCTTCCATGAATTCATCATTTCTGTCGAACCTGCTGGAAGGTCCCCCAAGAAAATTATCGTTTTTGGCTTAATGGACTGTTTTCCAATTTGGAAAAGCATCTTATTAAAAGGAAGAATTGGAGACTGCTTATGTACCCTAGCGAGCATTTCTAATGCATGCATATAATGTGTCTTTCCTTCCCCCTCGTGCAAATGCACATAGGGTACTTTACCAGGCTTTCTTGCATTGATAAAGACCTCGAACGGTATGCGCATCTTTGTAGCATACTCACTTAGGAATGCTGTGTAGGATAATAGATTTTCTAAATTCTTATTGAAACTCACCATATTTTTATCATTTTCTGTTGCTAAGTTAATGATAAACACAAAGGTTCGATCCACTACCTTATCATAAATATTAGTTTGCATTTTTTGTGTTTTAACCGTTGCTTTCCAGTTAATTTTGTGGAAAGGATCACTATAACTATAATCCCTAGTTCCAAGCGGACTTTGTACATCCTCAAACGGAGAATAATTTAACCTGCTATCTCCCGGCATCATATGAAAGACAGCATTCGCTCCCTGTACTGGAAGTAATTTGGGATACACAATAAATTCCGTTTGGTAAAAGTCATAGTATCGTAATCTAAGTCTATTAAAATTAAGTAAATGCGGAAAATCATAAGATATGTTTTTAACTCTAGCCACACCGCGTTGCTCAGCACGCACTGGAAATTCTAGTACCGTTTTCTTTTTCTGTATCATAGAAAGTGGAAGTTTTAATTCCCTCCAGTATTCCTTCTCATCTTTTGCAAGTGTATATGCCTTAATTGCTGAACCAATTTGAAATGTTAATTCTCCGTTAATAAGTGGAAATACTGATCGGTTTTCAATTTCAATTTTAAAACTCATTTCTTCTTCGGGAAATAGCTTAATTGCCCTCGGCTTATTCTTTAAAGCAAGGCTCTTTTCAACACTTTTATCATAGATTTTATAGGCAATTAGATATGCTGCAAAAATACCAACGGCAATAAAAACAACAGCAGATCTAAAGATAACCCCAATTACAAAGAATACCAATAATGCTAACAAGATATAATCAAAGCTTCTAGAATCCTCTGTTCCAGCTTCCTTTCTCCAAATCATTGTGTAACTGCCCCTTCTTCAACTGGTACAGGTACTGCCTCCAGAATCTCTTGTACAATTTGTTCCGATGTCTTTTTAATAGAGCCCTCCATGGTTAAGATTAAGCGATGTTCAAATACATAAGGTGTAAGTGTTTTGATATCATCTGGTGTTACATATTCTCTTCCACGTAAATAGGCTCGAGCTTGTGTTGCACGCATTAGGGCTAACATTCCCCTTGGACTAATTCCTAATTCTACTTCATGATGATTTCTAGATGCATGTACTAAATCTAGTAGATAATCGTAAACAACTTCCGAAATTGTAATCTGTTTAATATCTTCTTGGATTGAGCGAATTTCTTCTAAAGATAATACCGCATTAATTTCTTCATAAGGATCACTAGTACGATATGTAGTCAAAATTTGTTTTTCTTCCTCTTTTGTTGGGTAACCAATATCAACTCTAAATAAGAAACGGTCAAGCTGTGCTTCCGGTAATGGGAATGTACCATAATTACTTTCTACTGGATTTTGAGTTGCAATAACAACAAATGGTGCTTCTACTTTAATAGTTTCTCCATCAATAGTAGATTGATATTCTTCCATTACTTCTAATAAACTAGATTGTGTTTTAGGTGTTGCACGGTTGATTTCGTCGGCAAGTAATACATTGGATACAACTGGTCCAACTCGTAATTCAAATTCCTGTGTCTTCGGATTGAAGAATCGAATACCAGTTACATCACTAGGTAGTACGTCTGGTGTGAATTGCACACGGTTAAATTTACCATTCATCACTTTTGCAAAACTTTTTGCAAGTTTCGTTTTTCCTGTTCCCGGAACACTTTCTAGTAGGACGTGCCCTCCAGCGAATAGTGCTGTGAATAATAGGTCAACAACGTCCTCTTTCCCGTAAATTACATTGTTGAGCGCTTCCTTTGCTAGTCTTATATTTTCCATCTTTTAAAACCCCCTAATAGTGATAAAAGTTTGATAATTAATATAATTATAACATATCTTTATATTCTATTACGATTATAAAGTGAGAAAGGTTTCAGCAAACAAAAGTTATTTAATACCACCTTTGATGCCCGGGGTCTCACCCTTGCCACTGTTCCCACTTGAGTCTCCATTCAAGCCAGTCGGTATAAAAATTGTTATTGTTATTCTCCTTGCCTGTCATTAAATCAACTTTCTAATAGTAATCTCCTCCAAATACTTATGTGAACTTTTATAAAACAAAATCGCACAGTAAAATTTATTTACTGTGCGATCTAGTGCCTATATACTTTAATTTTTCACGATTCTTATTTTTTTAATTTGATACCCATCGTTCTCTTCTACGATAAATTGATAGCCGTCATGCTCAACGGTAGTACCTTTTTTAGCTTCGACATTATGGTTAATGACCCAACCAGCTATCGTGTCAACTTCCTCTTCATCTAGGTCAGTACCTAAGAATTCATTTACTTCATATAGCAATAACTTACCATCTACTACAACGGAGCCATTTTCTTGTTCTTCGATCATTGGTGTTTCATGAACATCGAATTCATCTCTGATATCACCGACGATTTCTTCTAGTATATCCTCAACCGTTATTAAACCAGCAGTTCCACCGTATTCATCTACTACAATCGCCATATGAATTCGTTCTTTTTGCATTCTCAAAAGAACTTGTTTTATTGGTGTTGATTCTGATACGTGTATAATAGGGCGAATATGAGGTAAAATCGATTCCTTTTCACTTGTAATATGACCAGTAAATAGTTCCTTAATATTAACTAAACCAATAATATGATCTTTATCCTGATCAGCGACAGGATATCTAGTATATTGCCCCTCGCGGATTACATTTATATTTGTTTCATAGCTATCTTCTTTGAAAAAGCAAACCATTTCAGTACGCGGTACCATGATTTCTCGAGCAACACGCTCATCAAATTCAAAAATATTGTTTACATACATCATTTCAGCTTTGTTTATTTCACCATTTTTATAGCTCTCAGAGAGAATTAGACGAAGTTCTTCCTCTGAATGAGCATTTTCATTTCCTTCAACCGGTTTTAAGCCAAGTATTCGTACAAACAGTTTAGCTGTACCGTTTAAAATGAATAAAATAGGGTATAAGATAATACGGACCATTAGTAATGGCTTTGCTAAAGCTAAGGCCATGGCTTCTGCTTTATTCGTAGCAATTGCCTTTGGTACTAATTCGCCAATAACAATACGTAAAAACATGATAATGAAAAAAGCAATCAATAATGACAAGAAACCAATCGAACTAGTTAAACCAGCATTTTCAAAAAGTGACCGGAATACTGTTTCAACCGAGCTTTTTCCTATCCAGCCAAGTCCCAATGCTGTTATAGTGATTCCGATTTGGCATACATTTATGAACACATCAAGATTATCGTCAATTTTTTTCAAGCTAACAGCTTTTGAACTACCTTCTTCAATCAATTGGTCAATTCGACTAGAACGGACCTTTACAATGGCAAATTCGGTTGCTACAAAGAATGCAGTTAAGAGAATCAATGCAGCAACCCAAAGTAAGTTTACTATATCCAATTAAGATCCTCGTATCAATGTGATACGGAGGATTTCACCTCCTGATTTTTTTAGAAAAACTTACATTCATACGTCCTACCCGAATGTATCAGTTTTTCTTGTGCAATCGTAGAAAGAACTGTATGCTTTCCTATCTGCTATAGACTAAAACCTACATTTATTCCGACCATTTTGTAGATGATTCCACCCATAGGGAAACTGACACATCTGCAAAAGTTATTTGATTAACATATACATTTACCTTCCCATCAGAATCACCTACCTCCCTATCATAATTATATTCTATCTAATACAATCAGTCTACAAATTTTTATTGGTTTTCATGTTTTGTACAAGGCTTTCATAAAATAAGTTGAAACGCTTGTACAAGGTGGTTAGATTATGTTACAGAAAGTATTAGCCATACTAATCGGAAGCACACTAGTTGCAATAGGAATTAATTATTTTGTTATACCGCATCATCTAGTTGAAGGTGGAATAATTGGTGTCGGTTTAATCGGAAAATATGCTTTTGATTTCCAACCAGGTTTAACCATTATTATATTAAGTTCTCCACTCTATCTCATTGCATTCTTCTACGAACGTAGTTTGTTTTACAATGGAGTCCATGGACTGCTAGTATCCTCATTCTTAATTGATCTCCTACGACCACTTTCTTTTTACTCATCTATTCCAATCTTTATTAGTAGTTTAAGTGGTGGATTAATAATCGGTATTGGTATAAGTATATTACTACTTAATCATATAAGCAGTGGTGGAATGGATCTTATTGCATTAATATTATCTAAAAAAACATCAATTAATGTTGGTATCTTCTTATTATTTTTTGATAGTTTAATAATTCTTGTAGGTTCAATTGTTATTCCAGATACGACGATTTTTTACTCTACACTACTTGTAGGCACAGTTGGTTTTACTACCTTATTTTTCACCAACTTTTTAAAGCCAAAAGAAGTAGAATCTCATTCTTGAGAAGCTACCTGGATATGCAATTGCTTCTTTTTTTGTAATAGGTATTTACTTAAGGTTAATAGTAATTGCCAAATAACAAAAGGTCAGATATCCCAGCTATCCGAGAAATCTGACCCTATAGAAGTCTTTAAATTAATATTAATTTGCTACTCTTCTTACGTGACCTGCAAAATGATCTTTCCAGTAACCAGAGGTCATGTCTGCAACTGCTAGTCCTGTTGAGTTTTGAGCACCGATGAATTTACCATTACCAACGTAAATTCCAACGTGTCCATTTGTCTTGTACGTATTGAAGAATACTAAATCTCCAGGTCTAATATCACTGTAAGAAACTTTTGAACCAGAATATTGCATTGCTGCAGTACTTGATGGTAAGGAAACACCAGCTTGTCCATATGCCCATGATACGAAACCAGAACAATCGAATCCACCAGGTCCTTTACCGGCCCATACATATGGAGTTCCTAAGTGAGGATATCCAGCATTGATTGCCATTTGAACAACATTACCAGATACAACTGGTGCATTTTGTGTATTCGATGACTTACTTAATGTTGTTAATGAACCATTTGAATCAGAACCACTAGTTGATGTTGATGTAACTGGGTTAGATGCAGCGCGTGCAACTGCAAGCTGACGATTAACTTCTGCTTGAAGGGAAGCTAATCTGCTATCCTCCATTTGCAATTCATCTATTTTAGCTTGAAGGCCCTGCTCTTTATCTTTTAGTTCACCTTTTCTTGCCTCATTATCTTCTTTTTGAGCTAAAATCGTTTGTTGCATTCCTTCTAGCTCCGTTTGTAGTTCAGATAATTCAGTAAGCTTTTCAGCAACTTTTGCTTTATCTGCTTCAAGTTGGTCAACAAGGTCTTGATCAGATGTTGTTATTTTATTTACTGCTGTTACACGACTAATAAAATCTGTAAAACTAGAAGATCCAAAAATCACATCTAAGAAACCAATATTACCACCATTTTTTTGGTAGTTAACCATTCGATTACTTAAAATGTCATAGCGCTTTTCAATTTCTTCTTGTAACTTTACAATTTCTTCTTCGGTTGTTTTAACTTTCGCATTTGTATCATCGATCATTTTCTGATTCGATTTTAGTGCATCTTCAACTTCTTTGATTTTTTGATTTAATTTTTCTATTTCTGTTAAAACCTTTGAAATCTCAGTTTCAGCTTTGGAAAGTTTATTTTGAACTTCAGATCTGTCACTCTGAATTTGTTGTATGTTAGGTTCCGCGTGTACAGAATTTACAGCTAGATTACTGGATAAACCAATTACGACTACTGTAGCAATTGTAACGAAAGACTTCTTCACTTTCTTCCCCACTTTCTAGACATTCTATTAAATTACTAAATGTTGTCTATGTATACTGTCTATTAAATCTATTACTTTAGTCTTAATGAAGTATAACATCAATAAGTTTCACTAGTATTATTGTTTTATTACAAATAGATTTCAAAGTATAGGAGTAGGTACTAAGACTGTGATTGAGGAGCACTACACGTGGCTAGATCAAAAGGGACAAACCTTAATTAGAGATTATTTCTAAACTGAGTTTCTTCCGTTGATGTCTTGTATCACAATAGCGAAATTCTTCACTAGCAAATTCATTCTGTTGCAGTTCCGAATAAGCAGCCTTACCATTTTCTTTATACTTTCGTGCTAGTTCAAACATACTGTAGTTGAGTACATGGAATCCGACTAATGTTACAAACTGAAACTTATAACCCATTTTCGAAAGTTTATCTTGGAAACTCGTAATCTTTTATCTGATAACTTTTGATTCCAGCTAAAGGATGGAGAACAATTATAAGCAAGTATCATGTTAGGATACTTTTCATGAATGTCATCAGCAAATTATTTGGCTTCTTTTAAAAATTTTGATACTACTTTTTGACCATAAAAAATAGCGAGAGTATTACCCTCGCTATTTCATCTTATAAGAAAAATATCAAGATAATTAAAACTAACACAATTCGATACACAGCAAATGGAGTTAATTTAATTCGATCAATTAATTTCAAGAAGAACTTAATTGAAATTAACGCAAAGATAAATGCACTAATAAAACCAACTATAAAGAATGGCAATGCATCCACCTCAAAATACTGCCAGTTCTTTAGTAATGATAGAAAACTTGCTCCAGCCATAATTGGAACAGCCATGATAAACGTAAAGTCTGCAGCTGCTCTATGGCTCATGCCCATTAGAACACCACCAGAAATGGTAGCACCTGATCTAGAGAATCCTGGCCAAAGAGAGAAACACTGGATCAATCCAACACTTAGCGCTTGCTTGTACGTAATTTGGTCTACAGATTTTGCAGATGGATCTTTTGCCGCATAGCGGTCAGCAATAATCATTAAAATTGCACCAAGTACTAAACCTATTAAAACTGTTTCAGTTGAGAATAAGTATTCATCAATGTAATCCTCAAATAATACTCCAAATACTCCAGCAGGAATCAAACCAACAATTACTTGTGTTAACTTTAAACGTTGTTTACTAGGAACAGCTTCTTTATTCAGCAAGCGATTTAGTCCTAGTAAATCAACAAAACGTTTCCAGAATACAACCACTACCGCAAGAATCGAGCCTAATTGAATAACAATCTTAAATGTATTTGCAGGATATTTCCCTAAAAACTCTTCTGATTTTAACCACATGTCATCAACGATAATCATATGTCCTGTGGACGATACTGGGGCAAACTCTGTTAAGCCCTCTACTAACCCTAAAATTATCGCCTTCATAATTTCAAAAAATTCCATTTATATTCCCCTTTATTTTCTAATCCTCTTTCTAGCAAACAGTATCACAAATACAAAAATAGCAAATGCTATCAATGCATAGGTGATTGTAGAATACATATCCATAAAGCCTAATATACTCTCCCAGTTTTCACCAAGGGTTACACCAATCATAATAAGGATTACATTCCATATTAATGTACCAATTAACGTAAATAATAAAAAGAGTGTAAAATTCATATTCGACATCCCTGCAGGAATGGAGATTAAGCTTCGTATCAAAGGAATCATTCTACAAAATAGTACAGTCCAATAACCGTATTTGTCAAACCAACTATCAGCTTTTCTAATATCTTCTTTTTTAATGCGAATAAGATGGCCCCATTTATCAACAATCTTTTCTAATCGATCTACATCAATCAATAAGCCAATCCCATAGAGTATAATGGCTCCAAGAACTGAGCCACTTGTTGCTGTAATTATGACTCCCGTAACAGTAAGATCTGAATTCGTCGTCATAAAACCCCCGAAAGGAAGAACAATTTCTGATGGGATTGGTGGAAATACATTTTCAATTGCCATCATAAAGAAAATACCCGTATATCCAAACTGTTCCATTATAGTTGTAATCCATTCTTGCATGTTTTACCCTCACTTTAATATCTCTAACATCTTCCCTTAATAACTTGTCCCTTTAAATATAATCAACAACCTGTTTAAATATGCACACTTAACTATATCTAAAAATATAGGTCCACGTCTATACTAATGAAGTGAAAATTACGCTGGTATAAAAAGGTCAAAGTATTCTGTTATGTAGCTTATTGATTTAATCACAATTCCTTTCCAAAAATAAAAAGCCACATGTAGTGACTTTATCTTACGCCAATTTCATTACCTCTTCAGCTAGTAACTGATAAGATTTCTTCCTTACACTATATGTAGGTGTATTCGTTAATATCATAAAATCATCTACTTGATACTTTTGTTGTAGTTCGTTTAATTTTTCTTTTACTTCTTGGGGATTGCCAACAATCATTTTCTGTTTGGCAATATCATATTCATCTTGTTCTTCCTTTGAAAGAGTATCCTCGATATTGTTAGGAGAATTACTGTATTCCCCTCTAATCCTGCTCCATTTAAAACTCTCCAACGCTAATTTTTCTGCTTCACCAGACGTTTCTGCACAAATCACCTGAATAGCCATGATAATCTCTGGAGTCTTGTTTGGATATTTTTCTTTTAGGCTGTATCTATATTTAGAGATGATAGGCTTTGCATCTACTTCACTCATAAAATGACCAAATGCATAATGTAAACCTTTTTCCGCTGCTAATACCGCACTCTTTTCACTTGTACCTAATAACCATGGTACAGGTAAAACATTCGGAACTGGAGCAGGTTTTAAATTAGAAAACATGTGTTCAGCCTTAAAATCCCCATTGAAAAAGCGGAGAAGTTCATCTATTAGCTCCGGCATCTTCCTTACATTTTCTAGGAAGTTACCCGACAAAGCAACAGACGCTTCAGCTGAACCTCCTGGTGATCTTCCAAGCCCGAGGTCTACTCTATTTGGATACATCGTAGCGAGTAAATTAAAAGTCTCTGCAACCTTAAAAGGTTTATAATGAGGAAGTAAAATCGCTCCTGCACCAATTCTAATCTTTTTAGTTTGCCCTCCAATAATTCCTAGCAATACTTCTGGAGCAGGGCATGCGAGCCCTTTTAGATTATGGTGCTCTGCGACCCAATAACGATGATACCCTAATTCATCACCAAGTTTTGCTAGGTTTAACGTTTCAAATAATGCATCCTGTGCTGTTTGTCCCAAAGCTATTGGTACTTGATCTAATATGCTTAGTTTCAATTTATTTACCTACCTTTTTTCATTCTTCAGATTCACTTAAACCATCCACAAGTTTTTCTGCCAGCCTACGATAGAAATTACTCATATTAACCAATGATGCAATTAATAAAAATTGCTCCAAGTACTCAAAATCGTCATCATCCAACAAGGAAATTTCATTAGCAACCTCTTCTGTGCATTCTTCCACATCTACTTGAAATCTTTCAATATTATTATTAGATAGTTTTAGATAACTTTGATAAATCTTTTCAACATCAAAATCTTCTTCTACAATCTTTTCGTTTAACTTTTCTAATGTAACCTTAATATCATTGATGGAAAGTGCTCCTTTTAATTGATAGATCATACTAATAAGTATGAGATGCCTTTTGGAGTACTTTTTATTCTCAATTGGAAAAAACAACTTTCCCTTCGCATAATTATTAATCATCGTCTTCGTCAATACTTTATCTTTCTCACTTCGTTTGGAATGTTCGAGTTTATTTTCAAAAATTTGTATGACTTGATCCATGTATAAATCTAAGTCGGGCATCTCATCAACTACTAAATGATTATCCAAATGCAAACCTTCAAGAATTTCATCTAAATTTTTCATCATCTAACCCTCTATATATTTTTAGTCCATTATACGGTACTTTTTCACTAAAAGTAAACCTTGACTACATGATGATATAGGTGTATTGTTATACATAGTTATTAAAACTACGTGAAGGAGTGTTGTTAATTTGAGTACTTATATTAGAGAACCAATAAATGGTTTTACCCATCTTTTTGGAGCATTATTTTCCTTTGTCGGACTATTAGCTTTAGTCATAAAGGCATCGATGGATTATGGTTCGCCGTTAGTTATAACAGCTGTCATTATTTTTGGAGTAAGCCTAATTCTACTTTATTCCGCATCTGCAACATATCATATGGTTATTGCCAAAGATCATATTATTGCTTTTTTACGCAAGATTGATCACTCCATGATTTTTGTCCTAATTGCCGGAACTTATACTCCTATTTGTCTTATCAGCCTTGGTGGGACAACCGGTTGGACACTCTTTTTTGTAATAAATGGACTAGCATTACTTGGTGTACTATATAAATTGATTTGGTTTAAAGCTCCTCGTTGGTTATCCACTGCACTATATGTTATTTTGGGTTGGATTATTATATTCTTTAGTCCTTCCTTATTAGAGGTAATTTCATCAACAGGTATGGTTTTATTGCTACTTGGTGGTCTTTCCTATACAGTTGGGGCATTAATATACTGGTTGAAACCGAAGTTTTTAGAATTCAAGCATATGGGCTTTCATGAAATTTTTCATATTTTTATTTTAGTCGGAAGTTTGTTCCACTTTCTTTGTGTTTATTATTTTGTTTTATAAATGAAATTTGCTCCACACTCACTGAGTGGCTGGTGAGCCCCTAGTACTAATCCTCTACGGGGGCTCACCCATGCCTTTCCTCCCGTAGAACAATTTACTCTTCCATTAATACCTGATAGCAATCAATATCATTAAAGTTTTCTGGAAAGTATGTTGGAACACCATTGATATTTACCATTTTAATTCGATCTCCGTTGTTTAATTTTTTTACAACGATTTCAAATGTGTTAATACAGGATTGGATTAAGATACTCATCCCCCACCAGAAATAAAATTCCTAGAACATGAGACCTTTTGATTCCTTAGTATACGTTCCCCTATCTAATTAGTTAGAAAAGTTTTTATTGCTAGTTGTACTTCCTAGTTGTCGATACTTTTTTGGTGTTATCCCATTATATTTACGGAACAATGCCGTGTAGTAGCTCTGGTCGTTGAAGGCAAAAAGTAGAGCGATGTCTAGTAAGGATGAGTTGGTATGTTCCAGGAAGTACTTCGATTCCTCTATTTTCTTTCTATTAATATATTCTATTAATGAAATTCCTACTGTTTTCCGGAATAAACTAGATAAATAGTTTGGACTTACATTTGCTTCTTCTGCAACTTCCGTTAAAGATATTGGTTGTAAAATATGGTCATGAATATAATGAATTGCTTTATCCACAATATCATTTTGATAGGGGTCTCTTCGATAGTCACGTACAGCTTTTATAAACGTAATAACCATTTCATATTCTAGCTTCTTCAACTCCTGAGAAGAATCCATCTTCTCAATTTCCCTTATGTAGACATCACTTAAATCAAATGCATATTCAGAAATTACGCCTGCTTTGATAATAGCTCTTGTAAATATTGTACAAGAGCAGATTAGCGAATTCTTTAAAGAGCGAACTGGGTTACTTGAAAGTCTAGCCCTTTCCAGATTATTAATTTTATCAAGGACAATTTTAGCTTTATCTACATTAGCTTGTGTAATCCAATGGAGTAACTCCTGTTCTAACTGGTATGAAGGATGCGCAAAAAAGGATTCCTCATTTTCTTGCCTTGTCATCAAAAATTGCTTAATTACATCTTGTTGAATAGTCGATAACGGTCTCATTTCCACTCTCCCCAAACCTTAATTTTTTTATAAAAATATTAAAAATTCAATATAATTATATATTGTAAGCCTTTACAATACAATTAGGTTAGACAGCATTTTATTTTAGAATGCACAAAATTTAGGGGGGACAAGAAATGAAATTATTTAAATCATTATTCTTTGCATTCGTCGTCTTATCACTATTAGTTTTAGCAGCATGTTCAGGTGGGGATGATGCAAATAATTCAGATTCAAACTCAGACAAAAATAATGATGATGTCGCTACATCTGATGAAAAAGTTACGATTAAACTAGGTGCACAAAATGATAATACTCCTGCTACTCAAGCTTTAATCGATGCATTCAACGAAAGCCAGGATAAATATGTTGTCGAGTGGGATCCACTAACAAATGACTCTGCTCAAATGCATGACCAACTATTAAACTCTTTAAATAGTGGTTCTAGTGAATACGATGTTCTTTCATTAGACGTAGTTTGGGCTGGGGAATTCGCAGGTGCAGGTTTCTTAGAGCCTATTGATGTTTTCATGAATGATGAAGGGCTTAGTAAAGACCAGTTTAACGCTGGTTCCATGGCATCTGGAAACTATACAGGTAAGCAATATACATTACCTTTCTTCCCAGACTTAGGACTTCTATACTTCAGAAGTGATATTGTTAGTGAGGAAGATGCTGCTAAATTAGAAAGTGGCGATTACACATATGAAGATTTATATGCTATGGCTGATGAATATACTGGTGAAGAAGGAACAAAATATGGCTTCCTTTATCAGTCTAAGCAGTACGAAGGGCTAACAGTGAATGTTACCGAGTTTACAAACTCTTTTTCCGATGTTCAAGCTGGCTTAGAAACTATGTACAAATTTACAACTGCTGATTTTTCACCAAGTGATTTATTAAACTATACGGAAGCAGAATCTCATACGAATTTCGAACAAGGAAATGCTATTTTCGAACGAAACTGGCCATATCAATTTGGTCGTATTAAAGGTCAAGAAGACGGGGTAACCGTTACATTAGATCAAGTTGGAATTGCACCACTGCCAAATGGTGGCTCTGTTGGTGGATGGCTACTCGGTATTAACAAAAACTCTGAAAACATTGAAGGTGCTTGGGAATTCATAGCCTTTGCATCTGGAGAAGAAGGACAAAAAATAATGGCAACTGAAGGTGGTTACCTACCTGGATTTAATGCATTACTAGAAGATGAGGAAGTTGTAGCTGGAAACGAAATGCTTTCTTATGAAGGATTCAAAAACGCACTAGCTAATACACTTGCTCGTCCAGTATCTCCTGACTACAATGCTGTATCTGATACTATTCAAGTAGAGGCACATAAATATTTAAGCTCTGGTGATGGACTTGAAGAAGCAGCTGCTGCAATTGAAGACGCAGCTACCGCAGAATAATAGCATTAACAAAGGAACTCCTTATGACCAATCTTCATAAGGAGTTTCCACTTTATATACCTTTGAGAGGTGAATACATTGAAACAAAAGCTGGGATTCAGTGGTTGGCTCTATTTACTACCCACCTTAATCCTTATTGGGATATTTTCTTTATGGCCAGTTGTACAGTCTGTCACGTATACATTATTTGATTACAAACTGAATGATCAACAAAAGGCTGGTCTTTATTTGAATGAACGATTTAACACCGATTTATTCAATGAAACGGCATTATATATTGATTTGTTTTTATCAGAAGATTTATCAAATATCACTGGAAACGAAGATAAGATAAAGGCCGAAGAGATTTTGCAGCAAGTCGATTCAGTCGCTAATCCTTATATAGATTCAACAGGCGTTATTGTCATTTCAAAAGAGGAACGTACTGATATTACCACACTCTATGAAAATACCAAAGTCATAATTGAAGATTTAAATGAGAAGTACACATTAACACATGCAGAGAGTCTTCCATTATTAGTAGAAGATTTCAATAAAAGTATTATCCCTTCCAATTTTATCGGACTACAGGCATATAAAGATGCCATAGGTGATAAACGGGTTCATACTGCCTTATGGAACACGATTCTATTTACAGTTGTATCTGTCGCTATCGAATTAGTTCTTGGTTTAGGGTTAGCCTTAATATTAAATAAAGCCATGTTCGGGCAAGGGTTAGTTCGCACAACATCCCTTATTCCTTGGGCAATCCCTACAGCGGTCGCTGCTTTAATGTGGAGTTATCTCTATGATGGAACAAGTGGGATTGTAGCACATTTCTTTGAAAACCTTGGCCTAATTAGCCAATCACAGGATTTACTACTGAGTCAAGGCGGGGCAATGGTGTCTACCATCCTTGCAGACGTTTGGAAAACAACACCGTACATGGCACTGCTATTACTGGCTGGACTTCAAAATATTCCTAGTTCATTATATGAAGCTGCATCCATAGACGGCGCATCCAAGTTTAAAAGCTTTTTCACCGTCACATTACCATTATTAAAGTCATCTATATTAGTCGCATTACTTTTCCGTACACTTGATGCATTTCGAGTCTTTGACTTGATATTTGTATTAACTGGGGGAGGTCCAGGTGGGGCTACCGAAACAATGTCTATTTATGCCTATAAGACGATGTTTGGACAGACTAACTTTGGATATGGCTCTGTTGTAGTGATGATTATGTTTGTATGTGTAGCAATTATCGCGATTATCTTTGTTAGATTACTCGGTACGAATTTACTCGACCGCGATTAAGGAGGGAAGCAAATGAAACATTCTAAACGAAAATTACTTATTATGTTTGGTATTGTTGTGTCCGGTTATTTATTCATCATGGTTTTTCCTTTTTTATGGATTTTCATTACTTCCTTTAAAACAAGTGGTGAGATTTTTGGTACCGGTGCATTTAATGTTATACCAGAAGATCCAACATTGAAAAACTATGCTGTCATTCTCTTTGAAAAAGGTATATTACGAGCAATTATAAACAGTTTTGTGGTTGCAATATCAACAACCATATATGTCATAGTCGTAGCATCTCTCTGTGCCTATGCCATTTCCCGTTTTCATTTTAAAGGAAAAAGTATATTACTAGGTTTAGTACTAGCGGTATCGATGTTTCCACAAATGATTATTACTGGTCCAGTTTATAACTTATTCTATGATTTGGGATGGTTAAATAGCTACTTTGTCATTCTTCCATACTCTACCATTACCTTACCTATGGCGGTATGGATACTTGTTACACATTTTAATCAAATCCCACTAGCACTTGAGGAGTCTGCAAAAATTGATGGGGCTACTAGAATACAAACATTAACCAAAATAGTGTTCCCATTAGCAGCACCAGGGGTATTTACGACAGCAATTATTACCTTTATCGCTGCATGGAATGAATTTCTATTAACGATTACCTTAAACACAGAATCAAATTTCCACACGGTTCCAGTTGCAATCTCGTTCTTACGTGATCAATTTTCAATCCTTTGGGGAGAAGTTGCAGCCGCAACTACTATCGTAACCATCCCAACATTGATTATCGTATTAATTTTCCAAAGGCAGATTGTTTCAGGATTAACCTCCGGTGGTGTTAAGGAATAATTTGGTAACAAACATACACTATTTCTAGCAGATTAAGGAGTGAAACATCTTGTCTTGGAAGGTACAATCCAATGCAACAGATATAAATACATTATTATTAGAAGAAAGCTTATTCTTCAATGGCAACGGCTACATTGGTATTCGCGGAAATTTAGAAGAGGGTCTACCAAAACATGCAAAAACAATTCGAGGCTCCTATATTAACGGATTCCATGATATTGTAGATATTCCATACGGAGAAAAACTATTCGCTTTTCCAGAAAAACAACAAAAATTGTTAAATATTATTGATGCTCAAGGAATTGAAATATGGGTTGGTGAAGATAATTATCGGGAAAAAGTGTCACTCCACTCTGGTGAGGTTCTAGACTACACACGAATACTCCATTTAGATAAAGGAATCACAGAGAGAGTATTACATTGGAAATCAAATAAAGGCTATGAATTAATAGTTAATTTTAAGCGTCTTGTATCCTTCCATACAAGAGAACTTTTTCATCAATTTATCACACTTACACCAGTCAGTAAGGATATACCCATACAAATTGTCTCTTCCGTTAATGGAGATGTGAAGAACTTTGCGGATAAGGATGATCCACGTGTTGCCAGTGATGACGAGAAACGATTATCTATAAGCAATCTATCATGGACAGATGAAAGTAGTTTTGTAGAAGTTCAAACGAAAAGTTCTAAACTACATGCAGCTGTTTTATCGACTGTATCTGTTTCATCTGAATCTATATCTTATCGTTATGAAATTAACGACGGTGCTTCGATACAAACAATCATGAAGATGATTTTAAATAAAGAAATGACGTTAGATAAAAGAACATTTATAGCTGATTCAACTCGTTATGAAGATTTACAGGGATCACTTCTCGCTATCAACAATAAAACTGCCTCATTATCTTTTAGTGAATTAGCTAAACTACAACAAGAATATATGGCATCTTTTTGGAATAAAACGGATGTAACAATCGATGGTGAAGATCAAATTCAAGAGGCTATTCGTTTTAATTTATATCATTTACTACAATCCGCTGGACAAGATGGAAAAACTAGTATTGCAGCAAAAGGTTTATCTGGTGAGGGGTATGAGGGACATTATTTCTGGGACACAGAGATATATTTACTGCCGATGTTCACCATGACCAACCCTGAGCTTGCAAGGAAATTATTACACTATCGATATTCCATTTTAGACTCTGCTAGAGAACGAGCAAAAGAAATGGGGCATAAAAAAGGTGCTCTTTATCCATGGAGGACCATAATCGGAACAGAATGCTCCTCCTACTATCCGGCAGGGACCGCACAATATCACATTAGCGCAGATATTGCCTATAGCTATGTTCAGTACTATCTAGCAACAAATGATAAAAGTTTTCTAAAAGATTTTGGTACAGAAGTTCTACTAGAGACAGCTAGACTTTGGCTAGAAGTGGGGCATTATCAACATAATGAATTTCGAATTGATGCAGTTACAGGTCCAGATGAATATACAGCAATCGTGAATAACAATTACTACACCAATGTGATGGCAAAATATAATTTACAATGGGCACATAAATTTTCGTTATTAATACAAGAAGAAGATCCAATATACTGGCAAACCTTGAAAAACAAACTATCATTAGATGATTCCGAGCTAGAAAGATTTCTATCGGCAGCTAATGCTATGTATCTGCCTATGGACAAAACATTAAATATTAATCCACAAGACGATACATTTTTACAAAAGGAAAAATGGGATTTTGAAGGAACTCCAACGGAACACTATCCATTGCTCCTCCATTATCACCCATTAACAATCTATCGTTATCAAGTTTGCAAACAGGCAGACACCGTTCTAGCTCATTTTCTAGTTGAAGATGAACAGTCTGAGTATGTCATGAAGGCTTCTTATAACTATTATGAAAAAGTAACCACTCATGACTCTTCACTATCCTCTTGTGTCTACAGCATGATGGGAGCGCGCGTAGGTTACTTAGATAAAGCATATGACTATTTTATCGAAACTGCACGATTAGACTTAGATAACATCCAAGGCAATACAAAAGACGGACTCCACATGGCTAATATGGGTGGGACTTGGATGGCCATTGTGGCTGGATTTGCTGGAATGCGTTTAAAAGAAAATGGCCTATACTTCCGACCACAGTTACCAAAGCAATGGGATGGCTATGCTTTTCATATCCAATACCATGGTCAATTACTAATGATTAGAAATCAAAAGGATAGCTTTATCGTCGAGCTTTTATCAGGAGACCAAGTCGACCTTTATATTTGGGATAAAAAGTATACAATTACAACAGATAATTCATTAGTTATTACGAATTAATGATTGGAGTTTTACCATTGATTAAAGCATTTATATTCGACTTAGATGGTGTCATTACGGACACGGCTGACTTACATTTCGAAGCTTGGAGAAAATGTGCTGAGAAGCTAGGGCTAACCATTGACTTGTCTTTTAATGAGCAATTAAAAGGTGTAGACCGAATGGGTTCATTGAATAGAATTTTGGATTACGGTGGGATAGCAAATCAATATTCCATGGAAGAAAAACAAAGACTGGCAGAAGAAAAAAATGAGTATTACAAGAAGTTAATTTTAGATGTAAGTCCAAAAGACATACTTCCTGGAATCCAACCATTATTAGTAGAGATGAAACGTGACGGTTATAAAATCGGTTTAGCTTCCGCTAGTAAAAATGCTCCCACCCTATTGAAATCTCTCGAGATAGATGAATTCTTTGAAGCTAAAGCAGATCCAAGTACCATAGCAAAAGGAAAACCGGCACCCGATATATTCTTACAAGCCGCTTCTATTCTAAAAGTTCAACCAACTGAATGTATCGGAATTGAAGATGCTAATGCTGGGATTGAAGCCATAAAAAAAGCAGGAATGTTCGCGGTAGGCATCGGTGATGCAGAATACCTAAAAGAAGCAGATTATCTCGTTTATTCCACAGTAGAATTAACATTGGAAAATATGTTAAAAGCGTGGCATTCGCGATAAATGAATAAATGGCGCACTCGTTTTGGGTGCGCCATTTCCTTAATAAGATATCATATCAGATAACACATAATGATAAACCAATTTCTCCGTATTAATCAATGACTTCTCATGTGTACGTTCAAAGGCATGGGAAGAATCAATTCCAGGGCCAATTAGTCCATGAACAATATCATGCCCAGATTTAATCGCTGCCGAAGCATCAGAACCATAATATGGGTAAATATCTAGCTTATACTCAATATCATTCTTTTCAGCAAGTTCTACTAATCTCTTACGTAATCCATAATGATAAGGGCCACTAGCATCCTTTACACAAATAGACACAGTATATTCATCTGTTGATTGACCATCACCCATAGCCCCCATATCCACAGCTAAGTATTCTACTGTTTCCGGTGGAATATTGGAGTTACCACCATAACCGATTTCTTCATTATTCGAAATTAGGAAATGGGTTGTATAGGGTAGTTGTACTTTTTCCTCTTTTAATCGTTTAATCAACTGCAGTAAAATCCCGACACTTGCCTTATCGTCTAAGTGACGTGATTTAATGAAGCCATTTTCCGTTGTCTGAACACGAGGATCAAAAGAAACAAAGTCTCCTACCTCAATACCGAGAGCACGGATATCTTCTGCATTAGTTACCTCAGCGTCAATACGCACTTCCATATTTTCCTGATTTCTTTCTGCTTTTCCAGCGTCCTTATAGACATGGACAGATGTTTGACGCATAAGAATGGTACCTGTATACACTTTTCCACTAGAGGTATGGATTTCGCAGTATTCCCCTTCGATGGAGTTATAACGGAAACCACCAATTAAATCCAAGCGTAAGCGACCATTACTTTTAACTTCTTTTACCATGGCACCAAGGGTATCAACATGAGCAGTGAGCATGCGATGCTCATCATTATTCGTCCCTGGCAATGTTGCAATTAGACCACCTTTACGATTACGCTTTGTTTCTACATTTAGTTTTTGCAAGTAATCCTCTGCAAATTGAATAACATTAGCTGTAAATCCTGTTGGACTAGGAATAGATACTAGCTTTTTTATTACGTCTATTGTTTCTTGAACATTTGGATATGTAGACAAATTAAAACTCCTTTCAAACTATTCATAATCCTATCTTAACGCTTATTCAAAAGATTTAACAGAAAAATAAAACGACGAAATGAAATCATTTTGCCGCTGAATTTTCTTTCATATTTCTATTCCAGGCACTCACGCCGCCTTTTACATTATAAATCTGTGTAAATCCTTTTCTTTTTAAAACACGGGCTGCTTTAGAACTCCGAATTCCACTTTGGCAAATCACGACTACATCTTTATTCTTATCCAATTCCGTAAGACGCTGGGTCAGCTCATAAAGTGGAATATTACGAAATGGCTTCTTGTGATCTCGGGTATATTCTCCAGGTGTTCGAACATCGATAAATTGCATGTTTTTCTCTGCAAATTTTGCCATGGCTTCATATGTCGTGATATTTGTAATACCCTTTACTGGAATTAATCGGGTAGCGATTAAAATGACGATACAAGCTATTAGTAACCATTCATTCATTTCCATATTATCTCCCACCCCTTTTCTTAGTTAATTAAAATTCTAATTCATCTTCCCAAGTAAGCATGCCACCAACCATATTAGTTACATCATAGCCTTGGTCAATAAGGAATTCACAAGCCATCATGCTTCTTCCCCCAGAGCGACAAACCATATAGTAGTGTTCGTTTTTATCAAGCTCATCCAAACTATCAGCAAGATCGCCTAATCGAATGTGACGCGCACCAGGAATTTTCCCCATTTCCACTTCTTCGTCTTCCCTTACATCGATAATGTTCGGTTGTTCGTCCTTGTTTATCTTTTCTGCTAATTCAGCTGCTGTTACTTCTTTCATTATGTTACCTCCAAATAAATACTGATTCCATTATATAGGAAAAGCAATTAGAAAAAAACTTCTTAAACTTCGAAGTATGGCTAATTATTTTTCATCCCCATTAATCCTATTAGATCTTGTTCATTCTTTTTAATAATTTTTAATGTGTATCCGTCCAACACCTGATAAAAGGGATTAAAGCCCTATTTAATTCGTACTTCAATGTATAGCCTTGTGATAGGACACAATGATAGTTCCCTCGTTTAAAGCATAGCAGTAAGGAATAATCACTATAATAGTATTCTTTTTCTTTTAATATATTTCTGAATTTAATAAATATAGTACGATAATCTGAAATAATCAATCCTTATAATTGAGAATTGTTATCATTTATTGTATAGTAGATAGTAACGATTTATATAATTGTTTAAGGAGAATCTATTATGCAAATATACTGGACTAATATCAATAAGATAATTGATGAAACGTCTGAAGTTAAAACGTACCTGCTTGACTGTCCGGAAGAATTCACATGGGAAGAAGGTTCCCACACTCACTTTGCACTAGAAGGATTCAATGCCGGAGAAAAGCCAAACAGGAGCCTTATTCGCCATATGTCAATTTCAACTTTACCTCATGAAAATTCAATTGGTATCACAACACGCATTAGAGAGCAATGCTCTGAGTTTAAGACGATTTTAAGAAATCTCGAAGTTGGTACTAAAGTTGCCATATTTAAAACGCATTCGAATGTACCGCTAAAAAGAGTAGATAAAAATGTTTATCTGCTATCATCAGGTGTTGGCTTAGCTACCTTCAGACCGCTTGTACTTGATTATTTCGAACGTGCTGACAACGTCAATCAAATTCATTCCCTAAACATTGATACATCAAGAGATTTTCTATTCACTAATATCTTTAAATCTATACCTGACAAGAAATTCATATCGCAATTTGTTGATAACCGTAAAGACTATTATGAAGAAGTAAAATATCTAGCTGCTGACAAGGATGGACTCTTCTATATTGTTGGTAGCGACGAGTTTCTAGTGCAGAACATGGAAGTATTGCGTGATCAGGGGATTAAGCCAGAACAGATTATGCTCGACAAGCATGAAAAAGGACTGCATGAGTTAAAATCATCTGTTTTTACAGGACAAGATAATAACTTGGTAAATACTAAATAGTTGTTCCGTTTACGGATCCAATGTTAAAAATTGAATAAAGCATATGATATGAAAGGATAATTAGCTTATAGCGTGGCTAATTGTTCTTTTTTTCTATGATGCAATATCCGCTATATTTTAGCAAAAAAATTAACATATTTAGAATGCTAAAAAAGAGAAGCTAATTGACTGCTAATAGCTTCTCTATGTATTTTAAATTTCTCCCTAAATCGAACCCATTACATTACGCCAAAGGAGCTACATTCTTTATATATTTTCAATAAGTAATTTTCTTTCAATTTGAAGTTCAATTAATTTTTCTTCGCGATTTACAAGTTCCTCTTCCAATGTGTCCATAATTTTTTCAACCTTTGCTAACTGATCCCATACTTGGCCTTGAGAATCTTGTATTCTTCCTTGAACCATCCAGTCTACAATGAATCCATCAAAGAAAAAGTCTGCAAACCTCAATAACTCAGAAACATCCATATCAACTTCAATCATTTCACCAATATCCAGTAACTCTTTTTGAAATTCTCTCATTCTCGTTTGTGCAATATGAATATAGTTTGAAGCATCATCCATACTACTATGTTTCATAGCAGTAGATAACATGCCTCCACCAAACATATCCCATGTGCCCCAACTTTCCGCAGACTCCAAGGATTTTTCTGCATTCTCGAGTGCATCCTTGGCATACCTACCAGCAGTAACTGCCTCCCTTAATTCTTTAACATAGGCTAAAACATCTCCTTCTTGATCACTAATGGCATATAATTGATTGGCATACTGGGAATTACTCTCTTTTATATATTGTTCCTTCTTTTTCAAAAGCTCTTGATATTCTAATTCACTTAGATTTATCTCACTAAGTTTCTTTCGCACTTCCATAATAGATGCGCTAATTTCGCTAATAGTTTTTTCTGCCTCTTCTAATTGAAGCTGAACAGCCATTACTTCTCGTTTTTCCTTATCCAATTTTTCATACTTTGTTCCAGAAATAGTGGAGAAGATGTTTGTGATACTAAGCCCTTCTAACTTTTTTACATCTCTTTTTTCATTGGTTAATTGGTTCTTTAACTTAGTGATGGTTTGCTCCATTTCATATCTTTCATGTTGGAAATCATTTAGTTGTAACTCCAGTTTCTTTTTCCTATGCAACTCACCTTTTATTTGAACAATTTCTTCATTTATTTTTTTCAGCATTAAACTTCCCCCTTGCTCTATCTAATTATACATACGCAAAAAAATGGACAAAGTTTCAAAAAAATAAAGAGCTATTCAAGTAGCCCTTCATTTCACATCGTCTATAAGGTTATCATTAATTCCATACATAAGTTTTTCTTTTTTGATTTTTACCCCGAGGGATTGAAAAGCAGACACGACATCCTCGTATCCTCTTTCTATATGCTCAACCCCAGTTATAAAGGTAGTACCTTCCCCCACCATACCAGCTAGAATTAAGGAAATTCCAGCTCGAATATCCGATGTTGAGACCACTGCCCCTCTTAACGGTGCTTTACCTTTTATATAGGCAACTCCAGATCTGACTTTAATATCTGCCCCCATTTTTCGTAACTGACTGACATGATTAAATCTGTTTGGATATATTTTTTCTGCAACAAAACTTTTACCAGAAGCTTGGGTAAGCAACGTTGTCATAGGTTGTTGTATGTCTGTTGCAAATCCTGGATACATCGCTGTCCTAATTCTAGTTGCTTTTAATTTCCCAGTTGAATTTGCAGTAATTTGATCTCCCTTTATATCTATATCTAAACCAACTTCCCTTAGTTTAGAAATACAAGATCCTAAATGTTCAGGGATAACGTCCTTTACCGTTACACTTCCACCGGCTATGCCTGCAGCAATTAAAAATGAACCGGCTATTAATCGATCCGGGATTACTCGATGTGTACATCCATTTAACGATTTAACACCAGAAATACGGATGGTATCCGTGCCCGCTCCTATGATTTTGGCACCCATCTCATTTAGTAGGATCGCCGTATCGATTACTTCTGGATCACGAGCAGCATTAAATAGTACAGAATCACCCTTTGCACGCGTCGCAGCTAACATAGCATTTATTGTTCCTCCAGAAGTGATCGTATCAAAATAGATACTTGCCCCTCTTAATTCCTTTGCTTCCACAACATAATAATCCTTAAAATAGGAAAATGTTGCACCCAGGGATTTAAAGGCCTTTACATGTTGATCGATTGGTCTACTTACAAAGTCGTCGCCACCAGGATAGCCAACTTTTACTTTGCCAAATTTAGAAAGTAAAGCACCAACAAAGTAATATGCTGTCCGAAACGATGATGACTTTTCTGGATCAAATTCTGTTGAATGAATCGTGCTTGGATTAATATGCACATCACCTAGTAAATCACGTTCGATTTGAAGACCTACATCTTTTCCCATTTGTTTAATTACTCGAAAGTCTGCAATGTTTGGTATTCCTTTAAGTGTTACTTTTCCATCTGATAAACAAGCAGCAGCAAGTAATGCTAATGAACTATTTTTCGAACCCGGAATGTGTACGTTACCGTTTATGTTCGGTGAATAATCTACACGTATTGCTTTCAATATATTCACTCCTCTTATGCATCTGCAAAAATAATTTCCACATTTCTTTTTTCAATATCCTGTATAACTTTCTCCGGAGCTGCCTGGTCTGTGATGATAACATCTATTCTATCCATCGGTACGGAGCTAATAAACATTTGATGGCCAAGTTTTTCGTGGGGAGCTAAACAAATGTTTTTACGTGAAATCTCTGCAACCCTTCTGTGAAACGCTGCTCCCTCTGGTGTTGCCGTACTAATTCCACTTGCTGTAATTCCACCACCAGTAAGAAAAGCCATATCAAAAGAAAATCGACTAACCATATCCACTGCAATCGTATCAATCATACTATTAGCTGAATTTGGTCTAAGTTTTCCACCAATAAGATAGGAAGTAATGTTTTCTTTACTTCTAACAACTTCTGCTATTTTCATGGAATTGGTAACAAGTGTAAATGGATTGTCAGTTGGAAGATATTTTAGCATTCCATACTGAATTCCTGCGCTACCAATAAAAACTGTATCATGTTCATGAATGTAAGAAGCAGCACGTTTAGAAATAGCGTCTTGATGAGCAGCAGGTTGACTATATCTTTTGGATTCAGGTGATGGTAATGTTCTGACTTTTGATTGTGGTTTTAAAGAAACTGCTCCACCATAAGTCTTTTGAAGCTGCCCGTGCTTTTCCATTATAGTCAAGTCTCTTCTAACGGAGTCTACAGATATTTGAAATATATCGGATAGATCCTTCGCAATAACCCTACCGTCTTTTTGAAGGATTTCCATTATCTTCTGTCTACGCTCTTCAGCAAGCATAACTTTAGCCCCTTATGTGTCTTTTGTTAGTTCTATACTATGCCTTATTGTTCACGTTTGTCAATATTTTAGTTCATTATTTTTCATGTTCATTCATTTTTATTTTTATTTTCGACATAATTAGATAAGATTCGAGGAGTGACAGGCACCACCAGACAAAAATGCGCTATTCTATTTCGAATAGCGCTTAATGATTAATGTACTTTTTGAATTGCTTCTATTAATTTTTTCATGTTGACTTTGTTAGTGGTGTTTAGCCAGTTTTCTAGGGCTTCTTTATTATTAGTAAAGTACATTTCTAGGACGTTATTTAATTCTTTTTCGTAATCCTTGTGGTTTTTACTTTCTTTCATAATGGAATTCATTAACAATAACCAATTTGGACCAGCTTCTCCTCCATACAAATGATACGGATAATCTCTTGCAATATGGACTACTTCTTCCTTTAGCCCCATTCGATATAACTCATTAGCAATCCAATGCCCAACAAAGCGATTACTACCATCTTTTTTCATGGCTTCTTTAAATTGCTTATTTGCCTCTACATGTTTACCTTGTTTCATTAATGCACTTGCATAAATGGATTGGTCGTACGAATCTAATTTATTTACCATATCAAGATAAAGATCAAACCATTTATGAAAGTTTTCCCAATCAGAATGGTCATAATAGTGCATGGCCAACCGCAATGTCGTATCTCCAGATGGTGATTTTAATGCTAGTTCTTCCAGATATGGGATTGTTTCCTCTTTTTCTGTAAGTCGATAATCTTCCTCGTTAACCCCAATTAATCTAGTGATCATCCGCAAGCTATGAAGATCATCAGGGTTATTTTGATAATTTTTCTTATATTCATCTAATGCTTTACCCGCTTTATAATCTAATAATAATCGGTCCGCATTGGTTAAATCTCGTTCTTTCAAATAAAAGAATGGTAAGTTTCCAATTGCTTTATCATCTAAACGATGTCCATTACTTTTTGTGATGAGTTTTCCATCCTTATCGTATGCTGTTACATTCCAGTGAAAACGATTATCTGGGTTGGTATATGCTAATAATGATACTGGGTCAACTACTCCATCTTCATCAATTGATATTCCACCGTTTAAGTTATAGATATCCTCAACCGGTACAGCAATTTCAGTATCTGTAATATCCTTAATAAACCCAGTACTCATGGAACCACCTTCAATATCAAATCCAAACCCGATATCATAATAGGCTGCTCCTTTGACTGCTTCCCATTCAAAATGAACAACATCATCTTTAATAACCTGCTCATTAACTGGTTTCTCTATCTCAATTAATTTTTGAAGTACAACGTCATACGTAATATCTTCACTTCCATCTACCTCAATCCACTCATCCAAAGTAACTGGCCAATTCCAGCCACTAATTTGATTTGAAAAGAAACCTAGTGTTATTTGGTAATTATTTGGAACTACTCCATTAAACTCAAAACGTCCGTTATGATCTGTTACTACCTGGAAAGTGTCCTCTGGGCTTACACTTCGACTTGCATTATTTTTATCTCTTAAAAATACACCTACACCTTCCATAGCTGTACCATCACTACGCAAAATCTTTCCGGCAAGGGTAATCGATTTGACTGCAGATTTTTCTAGGCTTAACGATCTTTCCAATGCCTTTAAACTTTGATAATAAACACGGTTCTCGATCGAATCATAATGATCCCTCTCGGATTCTGGTATTTCTTTCATTTCTTTTTCAAACTCTACTTCATAATCCTGTATAGCGTTTTTCACTTCATCTAGTGCTAAGTCAGCGTCACCTTGTTGGAGGATTATCTCCGCTCTCAACTGGGCTATTTGAGCCGTTATATCCGGATGTTCTTCTTCAACTATACCTAATAGCTCTTCAATATATTGATTTGCCTCGTCATACTCTCCATGATTCTTTGCAAGTCGAATACGCTCTACTAGTAGTTCATCTCGAAGATAACTTTCTGTTAGAGGAAACCGTTGTGAAGTCTCATATAAAACATCTTTTGCTTTATTGAAATTACCCTCACTTTGGTAAATAAATGATAAAATACTGGCAGCACTTTGTAAAAACCAATCAACTGGACCATTCTTAACGTAATCCTCCAGATAAGGTATCTTTTCCTCCGGAGTAAAGCGTATCGGTTGTTCCTCCAATGAATATCCACCTATCGTAAAAGAAGGACTCACATAAATATCATATTGTCCGGACACCCCATCCTCAATCATGTACCTTTGAATCATTTCCCATTTTTTTGATTCAATTGGTGTTGTCCTTAACAACTCCAATATTTCCTGTTTTTCTTCCACATTACCTGCATTTATCTTTTTTTCAGCTAGATACAACTCAACTCGTGGGAATAAGACATTCGTAAGTAATGGAATAAGGATCATGATTCCAGCAATCATGAATACAAGATGCTTTACTTTCATCCTAATTTTCATTCTTCAACAACGCCCTTTCAAAATCATCCTTCCAATAATAATTTCCAGCAACCTGAATTAACTTCTTGTTTTGATTTTCATTATCTATCTGTTCCATGGGTGAAAGTTCAACATAACTTATAGCTGCAATTAATATAATAAAGGCAGTGCTAACTGGGAGGAGAGGAATGGAGATTTCTTTATTCCAAATCCTATGAAGTTTTTCATTCCAAGTTGAATGTTTAATTTTATTCAATACATCCTGCTGTCTTGAAAAGTGAATGTGCTCCAATTCTTTATCTAGATGTCTTTTTAATTGCTTGTTCACCTTCTTCAAGAAAATCCTCCCCCTTCATCAAAATTTCCTTTAACTGAAACCGAGCTCTTTTTAGCCTTGATTTAATTGTATTTTCCTTTTCACCGGTAGATTGAGCAATTTCATTTACTTTCATTTCACTAAAATAGTAAAGGGTAATTACTTCACGATATTTATAATCCAATTCATGAATTGCAAAACTTAGATTCTTGTTCCAAATCATTCCAAGTAGTTCTTCTTCTGGGGAATCTACAGTCTTATCTTCATGAACACGATCATTCTCGAATGGAAGTAAGATATTTTTCCAACTCCATTTCCGCATTCGGGAGCGACAACAATTTGTCACGATTGAGGTGAGCCAGCTTTTTAATTTTGCTGGGTCATCTAATTGCATCATTTTATCAAAAGCAATAATAAATGTATCCTGTACCGCTTCTTCCGCAGTTTGGTGGTCCTTTAGCAAAAGAAATGCCGTACGTATCAAATAATCACCATACTGCTCCATCAATTCAATAAGTGCACTTTCATCTTTTTCTTTTACTCTATCTACGAGATGCAAGCCGGCTCTCCCCCTCTCTGATACTTAGATGCGGTCTATGTAAAATAAGTTGCAAGAAATATAATAATTAATAAAAATTATATCATGCAAAAGACTCCATAAATGGAAGCAAATAAAATAGCACCTTTCTAATGACAGAAAAGTGCTAAATGGTTCCAATTATTCATAGAAACATATGTTCTATTATGATAAAATAAAATACAACAGACAAGCTTCACGTGAGGGGTTTTGGCGCACTTCATTTCAATGGTTCTCCCCTGAGAGGAGGTGTTGCCCATGGATATGTTCGAAGTCTTAACACTGATGATTTCATTCAGCATGTTAATTGCTTTTGTCATGTCCAAACAAGATTAATCCCTCATGTGCTTTAGCTCGGCCATGAGGGTTTTCTCCCTTGCGCCACCCCTCTTGTTGGGGCCAGTCTGTTGTAGCCGTTCCATGTACCAGCATGGGACGGTTTTTATTATTATATTGTTTTTCTAATTCCATTATAACATGTATAGATAGTTTGTAAATTAGGTTAATCATAAGTATACTTGTTTATCAAGAATATTCAGTATCTATTTAACTAACACCAAACTAAGTTCTAGATTCTTATTCGAAGATCCGTTTAAATAGAAATTTATCATAATTTGTAATAACAGCATTGTTAATAGTTTCATAAAATCTATGAATTTATTATATACCCAACAGCCATAAGTATAAAAAAACTAAAAAACATGACTACATTCCCCACAATCAACCAGATCTTCTTTCCTAATATGGCAAATACTAATCCGATTACTGGGATGATAAATATAAGTAACACCAACGGGGTCGCTACCTTGAAGACAATATTAGGTATCCAAACCAAGATTGAACTGATAAAACATACTAAAGCGAAAATCCCATGATGTTGATTAGTCATGATTTCACCTCATTTCTTATGACCAATTTACTGCAACTTGAACAAGGAATAATTACGTACTGTGTTAGCCATCGCTTTATCAAAAAAAACCAAATCATCGTACCATAATGTTATTCTAGCAATTAATCGAATATCACTACCACAATCAAAATAACCATATTTGGCCAAGTCTTTGTCCTATATATTTTTATGTAAAAAATCTATTGTACGACGTAATTCCATTACATCAATTTGTCCCGGTGCAGACTCACTTTTACCTGATGCAAAAGTAGCAGCAGATCCAAACACTTCACCAGTAAATCTACTAACTACACCTTTTCCGCCCATTGAGACAGTAATGAAAGGACGATCTGCATACTTTTCCTTCATTGTATTCGTAGCATCTAATAATGTAATGACATCCTGGGTGTTCATTGCCATGACTGCAATCTTTGGAATATCGGCGCCTAACTCCCCCATTTTTTGTAAACGAGTGAGGATGATTTCCTTACTAGGTGTTTTTTGAAAATCATGATTGGATATAATAACATAGACTCCATTCTTCTTTGCAAGAGAAACTAATTCATTAACCAATTCGTCGCCTTGGAATAGTTCAATATCAACCAAATCAATTAACCTAGAATGGATAGCCACTTTAATCAGCTCTTGATAAAAGTCTACAGAAACTCGCTTTTTTCCACCTTCTTGAGAGCTTCTAAATGTAAAAAGTAATGGAGTATCAACTAAAATTTCTCGTAATGTTGAAAGCATTGCTTGAACCGCTTCTAAATTGTCTACCATATGATACGTATCAATACGCCACTCGACGATATCTGGTTTTAGCTCCATAACATAATGTACTTCTTCTATTATCTCCGTATCCATGCACCCAACCAGTGGAACTATAATCTTCGGAATACCACTACCAAGGGTTATATTTCGTACTTTTAGCATATCTCCAAACACCTACCTATCTTAAACCTAATAGTACCATATTCCATAGAAGAAAAGAGAGAACTAGAAGACGATTAATACCCTACTCTATAACACCATTTGTTTTAGCCTAGTCAGATTTTCTTCTAGAAATGTAGCGTTTTTTTCTATCCCTCGTCGCCTACACCATCCGATACTATTGAAAGCATCTGTAAATCGGTAAAAAGGCAAGACAACTTCTAAATCAACTAATGGTCTGATACTGTTATATCCTTCTTGATATGCCTGAAATAGGTTTGAATCAAAGCGAAGAAAATCACGATACAGTTTAGTAAAATCGATTTCTGTTGAACCAAACCGCACACTCTCAAAATCAATTACCGCTACGTTATTACTATCAACAATAATGTTTGCTGGGCGAAAATCCATATGGACAAAGCTTGGACCATCTGGAGTGGGGAGTTGTTGCTTCATGTTCTCAAACATATCAATAGCTTGTTGGTATAAGCGTTCATCCAAAATATCTTTTACATCCTTGGCAAAACTGTAAAATTGTTTTTCAATAAAATTAGACCAGTTCGGAAATTCGTTTTGTATTCCGGTCAATTCTATTTCTCTAGGCGGGTGAATGGCATGCATGGACGCATGGAGGACCCCAACTTGAAACGCTACGGATGGTGGTACATTGGTTGTTAACATCTCACCTGTTAATTCGGATAATAAAAATGCGCCCGGACATTCCTCATTACCGGGCCAATAATCTAACAATTCAGGAATAACAATATTTCCCTTTAAAATATCATATGCTTCTATCTCTCGCTGCCACTTTAGTTTTGTATAAGGAATTTTTAAAAAAATATTTTTTCCACTTACCAGTTTACATTTATAAACTGTCGAACTAAAAGATTCTTCAACCTCATTAATGGATAATACCTCTAATCCAAATTGTTCAATAACACGGTTTAACATGAAACCTTTCTCCCCTTAAACAATCAAGTATTATATTTCACTAATAGAACGACAAAAATAGAGTGAGTGAATTCACTCTATTTCTGATGCTATTTCTGTTTATAATTACTAAATTCGGCTTTAAGTAGATAGGACACATTGTACTCTTTAAGATCATTCATATGCCCAACTGAGTTTACAAAAAAATTGGTGGTTAATCAGCTCATACCATGTTCAGCTTCCCCCTTGGTTCTTTCGATTATCATCCAATACAATAACCCTAACATAATTTTCTGTATTAACTATATAGAATTGTACTTCAATTTTGAGATTTCTTCGTCCATTACTCCTTTATCAATTCTTTCAAATAGTGGTTGTACTTTTCTTAGGGTGATCGATGCAAGCTCAATCTCTTCCCAATTAAAATATTTGATTCCCAATGTTTTTCGAACTGCTTCACTTGAAAAAGGAATGAATGGATTTAATAGTTGGGAGAGATTTGCAATAGAGTATACACATGTTGTCAATGTATCTGTACATTTATCATGATTCTCTTTCACCTGAATCCACGGTTTCTGTTCATCAAAGTACTTATTTGAAGCACGCACAAGTGAGAAAACTTTTTCTAAAGCTTTTTTAAATTGAGTACGTTCAATTAGATACCCCACCTCATTGTACAAGTCATTTACTATTACTCTCACATCTGTGTCAATTTTCCCATTTGGTGTAATCCCACCAAATGATTTTTCTAAAAACTTCAAAGTCCGATTTACAAAGTTACCGTACGCTCCGAGCAGCTCACTATTATGACTGTACACAAACTCTCGCCAGGAAAAGTCCGCATCTCGTGTTTCCGGTGCATTTGCGATTAGGAAATATCTAATTGAATCTGGATGATAAGTTTTCAGCATTTCAGGAACCCAAATTGCCCAATTCCTACTAGTTGACAATTTCTTCTGTTCGATGGTTAAATACTCATTCGAAACAATATGGGTTGGAAGTGCCTTACTTCCGATACTTGTTAAAATACTTGGCCAGATAATCGAGTGAAATGGTATATTGTCTTTCCCATGTACGTAATAGGAAATTGTCTTTTCATTCCAGAATATTGTGTCATCCTTCCCTTTTTCTAGTGCCCACTGCTTACTTGCAGAATAGTAACCTGTTACGGCTTCAATCCAAACATATATCTTCTTATCCTCATGTCCTTTCACTGGTACACTTACACCATTTGGAAGATCCCTTGAAACCGCTCGGTCCACAAGACCCTCTATTAAATATCTCTCCGATAGCCGAATGGCATTATCTCTCCATAACCCATTTGACTTTGCATGTGACACATACCCCTCAAGCTCCTCTTGCAAGGAACTCAACTCAAAATATAAATGTTCGGTGGATCTTATTATTGGCTTATCTCCACATGTCTTACAGATCTTATCGTTTAGTTCAGTTGGATTCAATAAATTGGAGCAATAATCACATTGGTCACCCCTTGCCTGTGCACCACAATGTGGACAAATCCCCTCCACAAATCGATCAGGCAAAAATTGTTCACATGTACTACAGTAACATTGTTTTTCTTCCTTTTTATATAGTTTTCCACTTTCCAATAACTGAAGAAAAACATTTTGCACAACCATATGATGTTGTTGGCTATCTGTTCTTGTATAGCAGTCATAGGTGAACCCTAATTTTTCAAAGGTTTCCATAAATTCTTTGTGATATTTATCAGCTATATCTTTTGGGGAAATCCCTTCCTGCTTCGCCTTAATAGCAATCGGCGTTCCATTACAATCACTTCCCGAAACGTATAGCACCTCTTCTCCCTTCAATCGAAAATATCTAGCTAAAATATCTCCTGGTAAAAGACTCGATAAGTGCCCTATATGCAACGAACCATTTGCATATGGCCACGCTCCTCCTATAAAAATACTCATTTTATTTTCCTCCTTTATAAAAATAAAAAATCCCTCGTCCCTAGATTAAAAAATCTAAGGACGAGGGATTAGCTCGTGATACCACCTTAATTCACTAATAACTCTCATTATTAGCCTCAGCAAGTACGGAGTGTCTAAGCACTCTTATACTCTGCTATTGATAACGAGTAGCAAATCTCGTCAAAGCCTATTTTTAGATGAAATAGTCGACTTTGAAGCTCAAAGGCCATTTTCAATCAACAATTTTCTGCTTCTTTTCAGCTACCGAAGCTCTCTGCATGAGAAAATTTATTGATTTACTTTCCTTATCATCGCTGTTAAGTATTTCTATTATTATTGCATAATAACTTATACTTTTAAAGTATTAATTGAAAATCAATTATATTTCGACTCAATCAACCTCTCTTCAAAATCAATTCCAAATACTTCAGGCGATAAATCATTTGCCTTTGGTAATGTTCTTAATCTAGGGTGAAGAACCCAAACAGTGGATACAAACAAAAGTCCAAGTCCAGTTAGTGCAAAAATTAATGTGCTATTTGTAACGGATGCTAAGTACCCACCGGCCAAGGAACCAATCGGCATAGCCATAGTCCCCATACTACCAGAAACTGAACTTACGCGACCAAGTAACTGGTTTGGAATAACCGTTTGAACAGCTGATGCAAAAATAACATTAGTACCACCAATAGGAATCCATGCAATCCCGTATAAAATAACACCCAAACTTGGCCAAGGTATGATTGCAGCCAATACCCAACAAAGTGCCGAACAAAAAAACGAAATGATACTAAAATAACCTAATAGAAATTTCCCCATCCAGGAAGACAAAATTGCACCGAATAAACCACCTGTAGACATTGCTGCTAAGTAAAACCCGTATATTCCAGATCCACCATTTTGATCAGCAAAGGCAGGCAAAACGGCAAGAGCCCCTCCAATAGCAAAGTTAGCAACTACTGAACCAATTAAAAATGTTCCCATAATCGAGCCAAAAACAATTGAAAATCCTTCTTTCAATTCTACCCAATAAGTAATAAGTCCATTTTTCAATCCTTTTTCATTGGAAACCATTTTGTCCTTTGATGAAGGTATTTTAATCAAACTAAAGAATAATGCTGCTATTGCAAAGGTGAAGGAATCTACAAGATATAGTGTGACTGCGCCAATAAATGCTACTAGTATTCCAGACATAGCATTAAAGACTAAATCAATCCCTTGATAAGCAAAAGAAAAAAGTGCATTACCTTTGACCAACTCTTGCTTTGTTAATAAAAGAGGTAACGCTTTTGACTGAGAAGGATATGCGAACTGCTCAATAAATGAGACAATTGGCATCACAATGAGGACTAATTGAACAGTTAAAACATCAGAGTAATAGGCAATAGGGATAACTAATACTAAAATTGATTGCAACACCTGAGTTATAATTAAAGTCCGTTTAATCGGCCATCTGTCAACAAAAGGCCCGATTAAAAACCGTAATGCTGCTGGAAGGAGGGTAAGAAATCCTGCCAGTCCCGAGTAAAACGCATTCCCTCCCAAACTATAAACAAGCCACATAGCCGCAACATAATAGATACTATCCCCGATATTCGTTACAATTCTTCCTAAAAGTATGAAGAAGAAGCTTCTGTTTTTTAAAATCTCCAACGCTATCCCTCCACCTGTGTTTGTATCTCCTTATTTTTTATAACTATAACAAACACATGTTGCATTGACTTCCACCTCAAGTATGAATTGCTCTACCATTCAAGACCTAAATGAACATAGCTTGAAGATACTTGGAAAGAATAACGTTAAGGAGGGATAAATTACATGAAGAAAAAACTAACGGAAACTGAAAAAGCTAACATAGAACTAAACAATTACTTCAATGACGATAAAAAAGATGGTCAAGATATAGACCAATTGGTAAACAACAATAATATATCGTTAGTACTTAACTCCAGTAAGGATAACGATAAAGACAACGAAGATATGTAGAAAACTTTTGTTGAAAATCAAAACTCCCCAGAAAAGTTCATCGCTGGGGAGTTTAATTAAGCACTAATTTGATCTTGCAATTGAACCATTAATTGCTTTCTTGCACGGCTAATTCTTGTTTTAACAGTAGAAAGTTTAAGATTTAATTCGCATGCGATTTCGTCCGTTTTTAATTCCTTGATTTTAAGTACCATAACATTCCGATAAATCGTGCCTAATCCAAGTATTTCTTCTTCAACATCTTCTACTAGAACAGCCAATTCCACTTCATTTTCCACATGTTGATTGTTTACTGAATTAAGTCTTATAAGCTCATCTTGATCCATCAGTATTCCTTTTTTACTTTTTTCATACCGAATCATATCAATTGCTGTTCGCTTTGCGATAACAGATAACCAAGCAGCAATTTTCTCTGTCGACTGAATGGTGTCACTGTTCTTCATTGCTTTAATAAATGTTTCTTGAACAACATCTTCTGCTAGTTGAAGATCCTTCACCATGGCGTTGATTTGGTAAACTAACCGATTATAATGTAATTTATATATTTCTGAGATATCCATTGTTCCCACCAATAAGACCCCCTCTTTGTTCCCCTTAATCTTGGACATGTATTGTAATGGTTACTTTAAATAAATCACCATCTGTATCTATTTCAAGTTCTCCATCATGAAGCTCAACGATGGATTGTGCAATTGCCAAGCCAAGTCCGCTTCCATCTGTATGACGGGATGTGTCGCCCCGTTTAAATCGCTCAAATAATTCATCCGTACTTTCCTTCAGTTCGTATTTGGAAACATTCTTAAAGGTAATCATTGCCTTACCCTTCTTGGCTGATAAATTAATGTACACCCGAGAATGCTCTAATGAGTACTTCAGTATATTTCCAATAAGATTATCAAACACACGCCATAGTTTTTGCCCGTCGACCACAGCAATTAGCGGTGGATCATCATGTGACACCCTAAACTGTAAAGTGGATTCATTGATCATGTCATCATATTCTCCTAATGCTTGCTGCAATAACTGGACAAGGTCAACTTTTTCTTTTCTCAATTCAATATTCCCGCTAGCCATCTTGGATACCTCGAATAAATCGTCGATAAGAATTTTAAGCCGCTTCGATTTCCTGTCAATAATCTCCAAATATGCAGCACTTTCTTCCCCTATATCCTTTTGCTCTTTTAATAACTCTGTATACGTAATAATTGAGGTAAGTGGTGTCCGTAAATCATGACTTACATTCGTAATTAGCTCCGTTTTCAATCGTTCACTTTTAGCTTGTTCTGTTTGGGATTGTTTAACCCCTTGCTTTAGCACGTTAATATTGTCCGCAAGTGCCGCTAGAACTGTGTTCCCTTTTACCTCAAGGTTGTGACTTAAGTTTCCTGCTGCTAATTCATTGGTATTTTCTACAATGCGATTAAATTCCCCAATCTTGTTAATAATCAATAGGGCGAGTGGGATACCAACACCACCTAGGAAAATAATGTAGAGAACATTATGTATTGGATGGCCAACATTAAAAACAGCAGCAAAGCCTAATATAAATACCAATCCAAATATCAAGATTATTTGTGTACCGGTTGTTTGATTTAGAAAAGCTTCTTTTAATTTATCAGTTAGTTTAACTAAATATTTTCTTAAAATGAAAAATCCTTTATACAAGAGGGATTGTTTCCACTGGCCACTTAGGGTTTTCCAGTCCTTTAACGTTTTCAAAAGATAAATAGCTTGAATTAAGGTTAGGACCAATCCTATTGGAAATATTATAACGCCAAATATAATATCCGGAATATAAGAATGTGTAATGTAATGCATTTCTTGCACCAATACGACTACTATAATAGCCGTAATAATCATCGATATTCCAAATAATAATACCCTCATATCAATAGGAAGTTTGTCATAATATTTTTTCCAACGCATTACTTCCGCACGTGTCTTTTTAGCCTTTTTGAAAATAAAAAGGGACAGGAAAAGCGCTAATAGAGTTGGAGCAGTAATAGACCAAAAGACAATTTGTTGAATTTTATATTCTTCATAGCGGTCCATAAATTGATTGGATGAGGATAAATTATTCGGAATACCTATTCTTCCTTCCAACTCGATTTGTTCAAGGTTCAACATACTTTGGGCTTCATCACTGAAATCATAATATATATCCCAAGGGCCAAACAATTGATTACTATAAAATAACATGCTGCTTTCGTTAATATCACTAACAGATGCTTCTTTTTCATTCTTAACTAGATTAGTATAGACTTTTCCAGTAGTAGTTTCCGTAAAATAATATTGAAAACTATCCTTTAACTGATTATAATGTGAACGGTACTGTTCTCTTTCCTTGTAATATTCTTTAAGAATTTCTTCTTTCTCTTTTATTATTTTCCCTTCCACATATTCATCACTTTCAAAGTTCTTTGTAATGTCGTTTATCTTAGCATCCCGTTCTTTTATGTAGGCATCTGCAACCTCTTGATTATCTTCATCCAGTGCATTCTGAATAAGTTCCTCATATCGTTGATTGATACTTTCAAGTTGTTCTGGTAATTCTCCATACCGATATCGATGCTCCTCGATTTCTTCTTTCGTTACGGTTATCCCTTCCATTGCCTCTTTTAATGTCTTATCATTCGCTTCAAACATAATGAAGTAACTTGTAAACTGATCCACTTCTTCATATTGAAAATCCGATGTGTGGAAATAATTCTTATGTGCAAAATAATAGCCATAATCACCAAGTAAAAATAAGCCAATTACCCCAAAAGTAAAAAGTATAGAACATGTAAGTAAAATTGCTATACTACTTTTCCATTTTGTACCCAATACCCCACACCACCTTTAAAAATCTCGGATTTTTAGAATCAATTTCAATCTTTTCGCGTATTTTTCGGATATGTACCGCAACCGTATTTTCTGCATTATAATTTGGTTCTTTCCAAACTCGCTCATAAATTTCATTAATCGAAAAAACTCGACCAGCATTGGTCATAAGAAGTTCGACAATTTTATACTCAATGGGAGTAAGCTTTACTACTTCACCATGAGCAGTTACCTCTTTTGAAGATGGGTCTAGGGTTAAGCCATTTAAATCAATTACTTTGTTTGCCCCCTCAAAGGTTCCAAGGGTCACATATCTTCTTAGTTGAGATTTCACACGGGCCACCAGTTCCATCGGATTAAATGGTTTTGTTATGTAATCATCTGCCCCAACCTGAAGACCTAATATTTTATCGGTATCCTCACTCTTAGCACTCAAAATAATAATCGGGATATTTTTCTGCTCACGGATTTTATAGGTAGCAGATATTCCATCTAATCTAGGCATCATCACATCCAAAATAATTAAATGGACCTCATGATCATGCAAAATCTCTAATGCATCGTATCCATCCCTAGCTTTAAGTACAGTAACACCTTCATTTTTTAAATAAATTTCTATCGCATCCCGGATTTCCTTTTCATCATCCACTACTAACACATTATAATTAGCCATCTTTAACCCTACCTTCAGCGCATTCTGACTTGTCTCTATCATAAACAGTAAATCTTAACATTCTTTTATTAAATTTCTTAAGACTTTCTTAAGATTCTATGATTCTATTATATAGTTCTTTGGAAAAAGAAAAAGATTTGCCTAGTAGACAAATCCTTTTTTCTTTTATTAATCAATCAAATTATATAATTCATGTAATAACTCTTCTCGTTTTACAGCATCCATTTCAGAATCTATGTCCAATCCCTTTTCTTTAATTGCATACAATTTTTCTCTTATTTTCTCCTCAGTTGTTCGGTCCAAATAATAATTTGCATACGTAACAGACGATGCCCCAATGTGCATTTCATACGATTCTTTCGTCATATTGGGAGGTATTTCTGCTTCAATTAACCTTTTCATATCTTGCATCCACTCATCTATTGAGCCATATTCAGAGATTTCAATTGTATTATTTGCTAGTGAATCCCTTGCACTATCTACCCTCTTCATTGGTTCTTCCGTACTTCCCAACCAATAACACCAAGCACTAAAACTACCATCAAACTGAAAATAGATTTCTTGTATTTCTGGAAACTTTTCAAATGTTACCGAATTAAGTGTTTGAAATAGCTGTTGCGACTCCGCACTTGCCGGGCTTGGTGCTAGAAAATCTTCAAAGTCAATAACAACCGTGCCCTCTTCATTAATAGCGACACCATTTAACGAATCCTCGTTTCCATACTGTAATTTCTTATTTGTAAGAAGGTCGTTTATTTCCTTTTCCAATTCAGGGAAAGGATCCCCGAATGTCTGATAATCAAAGCCCATTTTAACTAAATCAGCTTGTTGCTTAATAAAACTTTCATATTGTTTTCCTAAAGTTAATTCATATAATACGACTAGATTCGTTTCTGGAACAAGTACATAAACTTTATCATCATCTATATCAATATATTTTTCTGGACTTACTGGTTTTTCCATAAACGTTTCATTCGGTATTCGAACGCCACCTATTATTGCACCTTCCTTATTAAACGCGAGTACATGTGTTTCAGATATTGGCGCAAATACAGGAGCCGTTACAGTTTTTGTAACAATAATTTGTTCTTTGTTAATTGCCAGAACAGACCTACTTCCAATACCTAAATCTGCAGAAATAGTAAGTTCTAGGTCTTTTTTTTCATTATTTATAAATAATTTATTTTCCGTACGATTAACCGTTTCAAAACGGTAAGGAAGTTCTTCATCAGCTATTAGACTCATTGTATCCAAGTTTACAAATTCTTCCTGGTTTTGACTCAAGACGATATCCCCATTTGCGAATTCATGTAAAGAATCCGCGTGAAACATATCCAAATCTGAATAGTCAAAGGACGCAACTAGTACTCCATCCACATCATATTGGTAGACAAGGCTTTCAATCGTACTTAACACATAAATATCGCCATTATCTGTTACCAAAATGTCTTCGAGGCTATCCTCTAAGTCTACTAGATATGTTTGAATAGGAAATGAAGTTGTTGTATCTCCCTTTCTTATTAATATTTGATTTCTAGCTTCATCCAAAATGTATATGACACCATTTTGAACATCAAAGGATGCAACATTAACTGGTAGTGTATGTCTCTCCCCTAAAAATTTAAGACCTACTTTTCCTTCACTTTCTCCATATACAAACGTATCGATTAGTTCAATTTGCGAGGTTTCTGCGATAGTAAATGTCCCTTCTTTTTCAGTCGCTAGCTGCTCTTGAGTTTGGGTGGAAAGGATGACAACCGTTACAATTAGAATAAGAGAAGCTATCGCTAATAATGGGTACGGTCTGAATGTTGGTCGCTTCTTTATATTTTTTTGGACTATCTGCTTGTGTAAATTATCCAGAAACTCTGGGCTTGGATCTAGATTTGGTCTTTCTTTTATTGGATGAAGTAATTGTTTAGCTTCTTGAAAAGGACTTTCTACTTTTTTCACCTTGCTCAACTCCTTCCAACCTACTCAATTCCTTTTTCAACACCTTTATAGCACGATGAAAGTCAACTCGAACCTTTAATTCTGTACACTTTAATACCACTGCAGTCTCCTTTACAGATAATTCCTGAATACCTCGTAAAATCAACAAACTCCTATAATGGGGTTTTATTTTCAATAAAGCTCGTTGAATTTCTTCCCATTTCTCCTTTACAAGCAACTGATCCATAGTAGTATTTTCTAGTTCTTTATTTGCCGACATCTTTTCTATAAGGTCTGGTAATACAGTTTTAAATTTCTTTTTTCGCATATTGTCAATTGCAGTATGCCTTGCAATCGATAACAGCCAATATTTAGCCTTATTAGAATCTCTAAGTAAACTAAGGCTATTTATTGCCTTGAGAAACGTTTCTTGGGTAATATCTTCCGCATCTTGCTTATTATTGGAGAAGTATAAGGAAAAATGATAAATATCTAAATAATAGTCCTGACACAATACTTCTATATCCAACTTGTCATTCATGACTTCCCCCCTTTGATAACTAGTCGATTCAGATTCACTTTTGTTTCAAGTTCTTTAAAAATAAAAAAATCACCCAAAATCGTTTGAGTGATTATCTTAGCTAGTTAGTTGATACGACCTGATTTTTTCCATTCTGTTTGGCTTTGTATAAACCTTCATCAGCAGCATGGAACAATTCAAGGAATGTCTTTATGTTACCTCCTGAATTATCAGCTACACCAATGCTTAAGGATAAAGAGATATTCCGACCATCTTTGGATATCTTCATACTTCTAACTGTATTCTGTATTTGTTTTGCTCTTATTTCCCCTTTTTCAATGGATGTATTAGGTAAAATCACAACGAATTCATCTCCACCATAACGACCCATTAATTCGTTATCTTGTATAATAGAAGAACAGGATTGGCTTACTTGTTTAATTACTTCATCTCCAAATAGATGCCCAAATTCGTCATTTATTAATTTAAAGGAATCAATATCAAACACAATACATGCGATACTTTCATCGTTAACAGAAGCCTGTTTCAGCCAATTATCTGTAGTCGTTTCTAAATAATCCCGGTTGTATAAACCTGTTAGAAAATCAGTAGTTGCCTTCCTTTTCATAGCAGATATGCTATGTTTAATATCTAATTTTAAAGCTGTTAGAGTCAACTCGCGATTAGTAATCTCATCTAATAACGAGATGTATTCTTTTTGAACTTGGTACCCTAATTGTATATCGTTCATTTGCTCGCACATTTTACTTCTTTCCAACTGAATGGTCTTTAACAAATAAATATCGTTATAGCTTTCGACTAATTCTTTTGCTACAGTATAGGATTCAAATGCTTCTTTAAACAACTCACGTTTCGCATACCAGTTTCCTAATAAAATGTAACTCTGCGATTTTTCCCTTACGAATGATTCTAAAATGGGATCAGCCATTATTTCTTCAATTATACGATTAGCATCATCAAGATTGCCTAAACCAATATGAGATTGAGCAATATTTAACATTACTCTGATCTGAAGTATCCGACTTTCGGGTTTATGTAATTTAGCCATTTCTAAGCCCATCATTCCGTTCTGAAGACCCACATCATAACACTCTTCAAGTATACTAACATGACTATAATTACTGTACGCATTACTAACAATATTGTATTTTTCAATTTCTTTCCCAAGTTGTATAGTCTTAGAAAGGGTTTCTTTTGCTTTCCCGTATTCTTTATTATAATCATGAAGCAAGAACAATACGTTATATAAATTTAAGGTATCTGCTACATCTCCATGATCATTACATACCTCTGTATAAGCATCAATGCTTTGAAAAGCATCCTCAATAGCTCCAATACTATAGAATGAAGCTGCATTATTGATATGGGCTGTTAGAATGGATTTATAATCGTTTAACTCATTGCCTAAGTTGAGAAGTTTATAGGATTCTTTTATTGTTTCCTTGTATTTTCCTTCTGCTCGGAGAAGAGTTACTTTTTGCTGTTGTTTCTTCAAAGTTTGTATGTCCATTATTTCACTCCCCTACAAAAACTATGAAAGTTGTATTCTACGTCCATTATAGAAGTTTCCCGATAAACAGGCAATGAAAGAAGATAGCGCTATTTTATTTTAAAATAGCGCTATCTCTTGAAACATATTTAGTTACCTTATTTCTTTGTTTAATCTTCATATTCTTTAACAAATTCTTTTGTACTTCTGACCGTATCAATTGGACGGACTAATTTTTCAATTTCATCTCGTTTGTCCTCAAAGAATGGAGGTAGTGATAATTTCTCTCCTAATGTTTCATATGGTTCATCACCCATAAATCCTGGTCCGTCGGTTGCTAATTCAAATAAGACACCTGGAGCAATGTTGGCATATAATGATTCAAAGAAGTAACGGTCTACATGACCGGAATTAGGTACACGGAATGAGGCATAATGCTCCATCCACGCTTCTAATTCACTACGATCTTCTACACGGAATGCTGCATGGTGGACAGTACCGAATCCTTGTCTTCCTCGTGGAAGTACGGTGTTATATTCTACAATTACCTGTGCGCCATTTCCACCTTCGCCCATTTCAAAAAGATAGAAAGATCCTTCTTTTGCAATCTCTTTAAATAGGAAAACCTGCTCCAAAACAGCCTTAAAATAATCAAAATTCGATACACGTACAAACACTGGTCCTAAACCTGTAATAGCATATTCCAAAGGAATTGGTCCTTTTTGCCAAGGTGTTCCAGATACAACACCCTCATTATTCTCATCAGAAATTAATTGATATTGTTGCTCATCAAAATCTACAAAAGAAAGTGTTTTCTTACCAAATTGTTCTTTAATACCAGTATGTTTAATATCTAATCGATCAAATCGTTTTACCCAATAGTCTAGTGCTGCATCAGTAGGAACACGGAATGATGTTTTAAAAATTTCATCTGTACCATGCACACCTTTTGGAATGCCCGGAAAATCAAAGAATGTCATGTCTGTTCCTGCACTGCCCTTATCATCTGCAAAGAATAAATGATAGGTTTGAATATCATCCTGATTTACTGTTTTTTTAACTAATCGCATACCTAATACAAAAGTAAAAAATTCATAGTTCTTTTCCGCGCTACTTGTAATTGCTGTTACGTGGTGTACACCTTTTAATTGATTCATGTATGATTCCTCCAAATTATTAGTTTATCTTTTCTCCATAGTTGGTTAAATTAATTCAATAGCTATTTAGTTTTTATGCTTCAGGTCGATTTGATGATCTCCGAATTTGTTCCTAAATCATTTACTTTGGACGCTCAATGGAGAATGTATCTCCAATCTTGGCGTAATTAGTACCAGCAAGTCGACTTACAGCCGCGAGTTTTTCGTGGTTTATTCTACCCGATTCATATATCTCTTCCTTAATATGAAACCGTGTAATCTTACCTATTACTAAATCAACGCCTACCTTTTCATCTTCCCCCAACTCTAGAGCATGTTCTAATGTACATTCAAATCGGACCTTAGCCTCTTTAATCCCAGGAACTGTTATACTCTCACTCGGCACTAGAGATAATTTTGCCTGTTCAACTTCACTTAGGTAAGGTGGCAAGGATGCGGCTGTTATATTAATTGCCTCCACATTAGACTCATCCACAATATGAACGACAAACTCTTTTTTATGGAATATATTCCTTGCTGTATCTTTCATTATCCCCTCTTTCCGTTGAAGTCCCAAGGAAATCATAGGTGGATTAGCAGAAACAATATTAAAATAGCTAAACGGCGCCCCATTTATTGTTCCATCCTCCGCTACGCTTGTAACAAAAGCAATGGGCCTTGGAATAATGGTTCCAATTAATAATTTATAATTTTCCCTTTCCGTATTTGCTTTTGGGTCAAAGGATAGCAATAGTATCCCTCCTAGTCTAATTCTCTTACCTTAATCGGGATTAAGGTATTATTAAGTCTTTCACGATATTGCTCATATTGTTCAGGCAACTTAAGATTTTGTCCCATTGTATCAAAAGATTCATCATGAGCAAATCCAGGTGGATCTGTTGCAATTTCAAATAGAATCTCGCCATGCTCTCTGAAATAAATCGCATTGAAGTAATTTCTATCTCTCACAGCAGTAACGCCATATCCCTTATCAGCTACAAAACGTTGCCAATCTAACTGATCTTCATCATCTTTTGCCCTCCAAGCAATATGATGGACGGTTCCAACCCCCATTTGTCCGCGTTCCATCTCTGTTTTCTTAATATCAATGATATTTCCAATCTCCCCATAGGACTTAAAGCGGAGTATATCTCCTTCTTCACCAACTTTTTCTAATCCCATTAAATCTAGAAGCGTCTCAGCTGTTTGTTCAGGGTTTATAGAATATAAAATAGCACCACCAAATCCCTTAATAGCAACGTCTGGAGTTACATCACCAAATGTCCACTTATTTAGTTCACCATCAGCTCGTTCCACTAGCTCTAACTGTAGTCCGTGGAAGTCTTCAAATTGTAAGTACGTTTCCCCGAATCTCTCTGAATTGGTAAAATTGATATTAAAATTTTCTAACCTTTCTTTCCAATAGTTCATTTTCCCTGTTGGAATCGCATATGTTGTTACCCCAACTTGTCCGCCACCAATTTTTCCTTGATAAGCATTTGCCCAAGGGAAAAATGTAATAATACTTCCTGGTCGTCCACCATCATTACCAAAATATAAATGGTATGTGCCTGGATCATCAAAGTTAATGGTTTTCTTCACTAACCGTAAGCCTAAGATACCTGCATAAAAATCAACATTCTCTTGTGGGTGACCAACAATTGCTGTTATATGGTGAATTCCTTCTGTTTTTTTCACGAATATCACTCCTTCTAATTCAAAACACTATTCCTTCTATACTTTTACCAAATTAAATTACATCATTAATGATTCTGGTGAAGTGCAATCAATATATATCTCGAAATCGAGACAATTTAAGACAAAAAAATAATACCATGATAATTGTATAACTTAATATATTATGAATTAATTTATTCTTAATTAAGTTTAATTATAATAGTGATATTTTTGTTTGTCAATACCTCCAATTAATCCCGAACTACGCAGGCAAAAAGAGACCACAAAACATCATTGGATATCTTGTCGACGTTCTGTAGTCTCTTTTTCTAATAGGATTTAACAATACTTCAATTGCTTATAATATCTTGATACCTGTAATTCAGGGTTATTAAAAACTACTTATTAAATCTAATCTCTTGTAAGTCAAGTTGTGCGACATCATTTATAACACTATTATTAAAGACGTAGAAGTTAGGAATCGTAAAATAAGTTGAATTGGACGGCAAGGTTAATTTCTCACTTACAGAAGTTAACACAACTTCTTTATTTATATAGACTTCTTGCTTCGTACTTTCCGACTTAGATATTAATTGTAGAAGGTCATTGCTAGTATGACAACCAATGATAATATTACGATCTACTATTAACTCATTTTCATCATAACCAGCAATAACTTTCATCCAGTTACCAGATTTATCCTGAAAGTTGACCCAATTATCTTTAATAGATGCTCCTGGTCTAAAGAATGCCGATGTTTGCCAACCTTTATCATTGAAAAATCTTCCTGTATTTTGTTCAATTTCAGATACATGACATAAAACAGGTACGCCTGGAAGTAGAAGAAAATATTGCTTAAGTTTCAGTCCTTTATAATCTTCATTTTGTTCAATGGCTGTATCTAGCTTGATTCCTCGCCATTCATTCCCTTTATTATCTTGAATGCTAGTAAACTCGCCTCTTGTTTTTTCCTTTTTTAATGAATGTGGTTGTATATCTGCTATTCTACTTGATATTCCCCCAGCCCAAGGATTCCACCATAATTTGGGTTCAAGAGCTGGAAAAGGTGTATCTAACCATTCTTGCTCCTGATAAGTTAGAGAATGTAATGAAGGAAAAAAGTCTGGAGTTGCTTTAATTTCAATTACTCCATTATTCATTGTCCATGTATCCATTCCATGCTCATGTACAATATCTTGTTTGATATCTACATTCTGTTTTCGAATCACAAGAGTTTCTCGTTCATGAATGGCAGCATCCAATCGAGCATTCATTTTAACAGTTGAAATAGCAGGTACATGATCAATAGGTATTTCTGTAACCCACTCTGTTTGTTTTTCTTTTCGATCAAACTGCTCTATTACTATTTCATTATTATCGGAGAGTGAAAGAGACATTTCCCCATGAAGGTAATTAGACTTATAGTCTGTCACCTTACAAGTCATTTTTTCACCTTCAACAACTGGATTGTTATTTGGTAAAGAAACACGTAAATGATTAACAGTTTTGTTTTTCTTCTTTTTAGAAGACTGTTTGGCAAACGCTCGGAAACTCTCTATATCATGGAATGCTCCTAATGAAAAATATACTGGGTTTGTTTTTCTAATTGAATTTGGTTCTACCTTACCCACTTGATGCTCGAGGTAATTAAACCAAGAACCAAAGTGAATTTTTTCATTTGAATTCCAGCAGATACCGATTGGTTCTGTTTTCCCATTTACAAAAATCCAATTCTCAGTAATTTGACTTTCATCCCAATTTTCATAGGAATTACCGATGGAATCCTTTAATTCAATAATTTCCCCTCGATAAGGAATAACAGCTTTTTCTAATTCTAAATAGATGGATTGATTAACAAAAATGGACTGTTCTGTTTGCACATCCAATATGTTTTCCACTTCATAATAGTTTTCCACAAGACCTTCACTATATAGTTTCATAACAATATGGAATTTAATAGATGGTAAAGCTACTAAACGGTACGCAACCTTTGCACCAATATAGCCTTCCCCCTCCAAAAGTTCTAAATCAGTGTATGTTGCCTTGGCCATTTCTTCTGAGTATGGTTTTCCAACTTTCGGTGGCATAATCCAAATACTTTCCTCTTGTTGCTTCCTACCTGCATCGATACTATTATCATCCTTGTCTAGCTTAGCAAAGTATTGACCATTGAATAATTGAATTTTCTTCTCGTCTTCCCCATAAAACTTCGCACCGATTCCCCTTAATGGGACACCAATGACTTTTGAAAATTCAACTGTTTCACCGTGGTCTTTTTTAGCTTTAATGGATAACTTTGCATCATAATAACCATGGTTTAGGACCTTAAATGTTATCGGAATTGATTTTCTTTCCTTTGGATCCATTTCTAGCGATATTTTTGGGATATCTATCTCCATAACTGGTGAAGATGGGAACTCCAATTCAAAATGCATTTTTTCTGAGAAATTATTCATCATATCAAGGTAAAATACACTCTCATTACCGATAAAACTCATATCCTCTGGAAATTGTGCAGAAATCTGAGCTGGATATTTTGGTAATATTCCTACCCTCATTTCTGCCTGCTTACCATTGATTGTCACCAATGTTTTCACACAAGGGTGGGTACGGAAAGTATTTTGTTCTTCATTAATTGGATTGACATAAAATGTTCCGTTAATTTCTGTTTTATCAATTACCTCAATTGATTTTTCCAAAGCATATTCGATGTTTTTATCACTCATACCTTTTAAGTCGATATGAAGCGGCTTACCGGTTTTGTTTATGATGGAATAAGTAACATGGTACTGATCTCCAAATACGAGACGGTGTTCAGGTACCTTCACGGAAATATGGTAATCTGTTGTTTCGATTAATCGAATGCCTCTTCCAGTACGTTCGAATTCCATCCTTAGTGATTCATTTTCTCTCTCCCAAGCGTATTCATAGAAATGAAAATCATTCTCCACTCTACCATCTGGCTTCACTTCAATTTCTCTAGTGCTACTATCATACCAATTAGTATCCTGAAAGAAGCCCTGTACCGCCTCCGTATGTAATACGGTTGGCATAAAGTTCATTAGATGCGTTGTATCATCTCGCTCTTCCCAAAAGAAGCCACATTTTTTATATAGTGGTACTGCCTTTGTATTACCTGGCCATGTGTATAGATCTAGTCTAGGCCACTTTAAATTGATTGCTTCCTCCAAAGCAATTAAAAGTAATTTCTTTCCGATCTTTTTACCATGATAATCATCTCGTACATTTAAAAGTGGTATATACAAAGCCCCTTCATCATCTCGATACTCGCTAAATCCACAGTATCCCACAACTTTCTCACCCTCGAGAGCAAGAAATGTATGAATATTAGTCGAGTTTCTTTCCCGATGCAATATGGACTCTTCAGTATCCACCGTATTAGCTCCACCCCAGCCGTCACGACTATGATTCCACATATCAGCAACTCTTGCTGCATAACTTTCATCGTACTTTACAATGCTGATTTCCATAAAAATCCCATCTCCCTTTTCTTCCAAAACCCTTAGTTACTAATCCCATAAGTTTAGCCAAAACAAAAAAGAACCACTCCTAGAAAAACTTACATTCGCTTGATATTAGCGAATTAGTTTTTCATAAGCATGTAGGAAAGCTTTTTATTCTTTCCTTTCTGCTCAAAAGAAGGGTTCTTTAATTCAGTAATTAATCTAAAAGTGATTAATCCATGAAAAATTGAATTAAAAAACCATAGGAGTGCATAACACATCCTATGGTATAAATTCGATAATCAGTTTTGATTAGAGTTTTAAGTAACCAGTAGGTTGTATTAAGCTGTTATTCAATTTTGTAACGTTTGCGTTAAATTTGATCATGACATACAACCTCCTTTTAATAAATTTCAGAATCTTTATTACTACATCAGTATACAGAAAATTCTTTTTGAAGTAAAGCCAATTTTTGTTAATTTGTCTTAATAATATATACTTGTTTTACCATGACATATTTGGACATATATGACCCTCCTTCCATTTTGAAAGAGTTTAAAGGAATACTAGCAAACAGCTATAGTTCCTCCGCTAATTAAGAAAAATCGATTGAAAGCCTGAAGTAGTGAGCTTATCATGAATCGTGTATAAGTTATTCTAAATACTTTAACACAAGTTCATTCAGATCATCATATACTAGATGTTGGTATATCACTATTGCCCATCGTGGGATGTAACCACCTTCCCACTCGTTTTCAAGTCCTTTTGTGCGCAAGTATAAGACTATTTTAAAGGGGCTTTCTCGTTGAGAAATGCCCCTTTTTGTAGTTCGCCTTATTTAACTATAGTATTCCTTATTCTTGAATAGCTAATCATAACACCCTTAATAAGGGGTATGTTGAAACAAATATAAACTTACAATCGATTTACTAATTACTTTATATCTTTTAATATATTATAACTTTTGAATCACTCTCATTTTAGCGAATCACTACAGTCATCATTAACATAAGATATAAACTCATTACAAATAAGCAACTAAATAGAAAAGATATAATAATGGATGTTTTTTTGTAAAACGATAGTACAATTAATCCCATAAATAAAATAGTTAGGATGAAGAAACATAGTGTATTTAAGTTCACGGTCAAGTTAATTGTACTTCCTGAGTCGATGGTTCCATCATGGAATAAACGGAATAATGGAGATACTGCATCATTCGTTAGATAGTTACCATGGGGAGGTGATTTCTGTGAAAAAATAGATGTAATCGCAAAAATTACAAATAATATCAATCCCTCTACACGAACCCAAGAAATAGGATTAAATGTAGCATCTTTTGATAGTTTACTTTTCACAATAATACCATTTACACATGCATAAAATACAAGTGGCAGTAGGAATAAATGTTTGATTAAAAGCCCTTGTCCGTAAGAAACCATCCAAGAATCCACATAATCATCTACTATTACATCCATTAACAGTAAGCCACTAAGACCTGTCATAACTAAACACCCAATAGCGAGTAATGAAAACCAACCTAAAAATACAAGCCAATTTTTATAATTGGTCGCACACCAGCCCAAAACAAGCAGAATACCGCTCCATAGACTAACAGCAAATAAATGGACAAAGTGGGCTATAATTCCCGTGAGTGGATTAATAGCACCCGCATGACTAGACCAAGCAACGGTAAATATCAACCCAACTGTTAGAAGCATTCCTAAAAATGCGAAGAGACGTTTTTCATTAGGCCTCGCCAAGGCAATTAGTAATACTAACATAACGGAACCGAGAAGGGTAAAACTCCATGCATTCCCAACGGTATAGGTAGTTAAAACCATTTTAATTGATTCATATAAACCTAACCGTGGAGCAATAAATAAGATAATATCAAGTACAGGAACAAAAGCAAAAATAGGTAGTGTTACGGCACTTATAAGAAAAATACGCTTTCGAATGTTTATATCAGGACGATATTTATTTGGTACAAGTAGAAATACAAAACTTCCTAGTAAAACTGAAAAGCATATATATAAAAGCACCTGACTAATCATTAGTGCTATATCCATTTACTATTTCTTCCTTTTAATAAGCAAAGTAAAACCGACTATCGCAATGATAACTAAAGCTACAATAAGAATGTAAATCATAGAAGATGATTCTTGATCTTCCGTCGATTGTTCAGCGGATTCTGTTGAATCTTCCATCTCAGTCGTTTCCGGTTCTGATGGTTCTTCAGTTACTTCATCTTCTGATTCAGGAACTTCTGCATTAACTGTAAATGAAAATTCCCCTTCTAATGGGTGACCGTCCCCACTTACAATATTCCAATTAACCAGATATTCGTCATTTGCAAGTGGCTCAGAAAAAGCACCTGTTAATGTACCTTCATCAATAATTATTTCTTGTATTTCAACAGTTTCTCCTTCAGTAGTTGTTACATCTATAAAACTACCTTGTTCAATTGGACCATTAAATTCAAGAACAATCTCATTTAATGGCTCCTTTACAGTGTCACCATCTGCTGGGTTTGATTCTTCTAAATGTGAGTGTGCGAACACACTAGTAGAAATAAACATTGCAAGTAAGCCTACTATTACTGAGGTAAATATACGTTTCAAAAAAATTCCTCCCTTTTTTATATCGCTAACCATGTTGTTTTGTATGATTCGCGAGTTATCCTAAAACATTATAAAATACAATTTCGATAATAAATAATCCCTCAAAAGAGTGATTTAAAACATATTTGTTAATAAAGTTCGAATAAATGATAGAATAAAATACATCTTAATATAGAAATGTGGTGAAGAATTGAAGTATAAGCAAGTAAAATGGCTTATTTTAACTATACCAACTATTACTATCGCCTTATGGGAGTATATTAGACATGAATTTCTCCTTGATTATATTTCAATGGATATAGGTAATCTACTTTCCCCTATATTAGTCTTTATCGTAACACTCGTCTTTTTACGACACTTGTTTTCAATTTTAGAAAATATACAGGAAGAGCTAAGGAAAGCAAAAACAAAGAAAGCTGCACTTATTGAGAGGGAGAAGTTAGCAAGGGAACTCCATGATGGAATTGCCCAATCTTTATTTCTATTATCTGTAAAGATGAATAAATTTGGAAGGAAGAATCATCTCGAACACGACCCGGATTTTGAAAAAATTAAACAAACATTACAGCACGTACACGAAGATACTCGTCAAGCTATTACGGACTTGAAGTACTTACCAAATGAAGACTCCTTTAGTTGGACAGAAACAATCCAACATTATGTAGAAGAACTTAAGAATCAGCATTTAATGGATGTTCATTTAAAATGGGAAATCGGGGAAAGTACATTATCATCGAAAGAGAAAGTAGAGCTTTTTGCGTGTATTAAAGAAGCCATTTTTAATGTTATTAAACACGCAAAAACAAATCAAGTATGGATTCATGCAATTGAAATAGATAATGGATGGATTTGTCAAGTTAAGGATAGAGGAATAGGATTTACAAATAAAGAGCATCAATCTAAAAAAGGCTATGGACTACAAATCATTAAGGATAGATCCAGAGATATGGATTGGGAATTTTCGATAAAGAAATTAGATAATGAAACAATTATTGAAATAAGAAAGGAGAGAAAATAAATGCAACCTTTTCGCATTCTAATTGTTGATGATCACGCTCATGCAATAGAAGGAATCCGAGAAATCTTAGAAGAACATGACGATTTTCTTATTGTAGGAGAAGGTAAAAATGGAAAAGAGGCAATTCAACTTACCGAAGAATTAATGCCTGATATTATTCTAATGGATATTCAAATGCCAGTTATGGATGGACTAGAAGCAACTAAAAGAATTAAACTCAAATTTCCATATGTAAAAATTGTGATGATCACTGTGTCAGATGATATCACAGATTTATTTGATGCATTAAAGAAAGGCGCACAAGGATATTTATTAAAAAATATTCGATCAGAAGCATGGTGTGAACATTTAAGAGCTTTTGCCTTAGATGAAGTCCCTATGTCCAAAGAAATTGCGTTCCAAATTCTAAAAGAATTCCCTCAAAGAAAGGTAAAAAAGAAAGAAAAGACACCTTTATCAACCCGAGAATTGGAAGTGCTACAATTAGTAGCCGAAGGTTTGTCAAATAGAGAAATTTCGGAGACTCTATTTATTTCGGAACATACGGTTAAAAGTCATCTAAAAAACATACTAAGTAAACTTCATTTAGACAATAGAGTTCAGCTAGCAAGTTATGCTTTTCAACACGGTCTGATGAATAAGTAAAGTGGTTATAAACAACATGGATTTCTCTTCCTTAATCAAACTAAATAAATGTAAAGAATGCGGGAGGGTAAGAAGCTCGTTCCCGCCTATTTTAGTTAGCATTTTTTTATTTTTTGAGAAACAAAAAAGCAACTACTTAACAAACCATACTCAATGCAGGACTTACCAGAAATTCCAAACCGAAATTAGATCTCTTCTGATGCTCGGTTGAACAACTTATTACTTCCTATTCTAATGCATAAAATTACACCTCCGAAGAGCTTCTTGAACTCTTTTGCCCAGTTAGCGTTTAAATTATTTCTTCACAAACTCCATATTGCCTTTGATGAAATTAGTTTTCATTAGAGCCTTTTATTTTATTCTCTGCAATTTTATGTATATTGGTATTCAAGCATAAACTTTCAATTTTGAAAACTTATGCTTGAAGTCTCATTTAAACACTGTGACTTGAACCGTAACATTGCCACTTGTTTACCCATATACTTGCCAACAACTGTCTTTAAGCGGTTTATAATGATTCTTCGAAATTAAAAATTGATAAATACTCATATTAAAATTAAATTTTATAACCTTTGGTAAGATTTCTATTTCTTACGGCAAGCTTATGCTTCGCATTTTTACTTTCGGCAAACTTATAGTAATATACAATTTTGTTATCTAAAAGTTTTCTCAGTATAGGATGATCTATATAGTAAGCAGATACAGCTATAGTGTGTTTTGGATACTTACTTTCCACTTTCTCCCCACACTTCCTTTTCAAAGTTATACACCCATCAGTGCAATAATGGTGTCATGTTAAATATAAGTTCTTCTTACGGATGTCAGAAACTTTCTTTCCCTTATTTAAATTAACTAATAAAGAGGATTCAATATGCGTTTATATTCTCTTCTAGAAGAATTAAAAAAGGAAATTAAACATTGATATTGATCTATAAGAAGGGAATTTTTGCTTTATTGTCGTATATTGTAAGATAGAGGCAAAAATATTTATCACCACATCATGAGAAGCGAAAGTAATAACTCATAAAGAAAAGTTTAAAAAGGGTTAGGTTTGCAGAGGGGGATGCGTTGTGAAGATTCTAAAAAAGATATTAAAGGAAGCTGAGGGTTCTTTAGAATTAGTTTTTGATAAAGCATTTAGTAAAATTAATAAAGAGTTAGAGATAGAGGATGCAGTTACTTTAGGATTTTTTGAAGATATGGTAAGAAAAATCGATTCATTTACAACCCTCGCTGAAAAAGAAAAGAGTTCTTCAATTGATTTGATAACTCGGAGCATATTAGAAAGCTATGTTTATTTAAAACTTCTTTTCTTAAGGGAAAGACGTTTATATGCACGCTCTTATATGGCAACACAAAAGCTTAGAGAATTATCAATGTATAATAAAATTACATCTGATAATAAAAATGGTAAAAAGATTCGTGAACTATTAGGAAAGGGAATTGATGATATAAAAAAAGCAACAAATTTTGGTGCTACAGAAGAAAAGCTAAAGGATTTAAAGGAGCAATTTTCAGATGTATTTGAGAGAAGAAGAGAAAATCAAAAATGGTATAATCTTGATGGTAAGACTAAAAATTTTGAACAGTTATGTATTAAACTAGATATGTTCGCAGAATATGAACTTGCATACAGAATCCTGTCTAATGAGGTTCATTCAATGGATATAATGAAAAGGTGGCATTTTGAAAAGAATCAAGTATTTGTATTAGAAGGATATAAAAATAATGATATGAATGTATCAATAGTTAGCAAACTTTTACTAGAAGCACTAAATGAATTATATAATCTTTATGGACTTAATAAAGAATTAATAAGGTTTAAAACCATTTTAGCCATAAATTACAGGTTATCAAAAAATTAACTAGTCCTTCCAACTACTGAAGGGCACTGAATGACAGAATTTTAGCTGTCATTTGGTGTCTTTTTGTATTATCGGGGGGTGGTTTGTATGACGCTATTAGTTATTCTTTTCAATGTTGATTAGCCTATATATGTTAGATAGCAGGCAGGAATTCACTCGTATTTTGTCGAATTTATATTTGAAAGCGGGTGAAATTATGAATTCTTTATATGAACCAATGAAAGGAACCTTAGATGGAATGGCTTTAAAATTAGTACTTCTAGCAGGAATAATATTTGTTTGTATGGCAGTAGTAGTATTAATCATAAAGCTGATTCCTGCTTTGAGATCTATTAACAACTTTTTGTTAGGTTTAGCTGGTTTATTAGGCCTATATATTTGGTTGCAAATATACTTTTTGTAAGTTAAACAGGAATAAACTTCCTTTTTTTCGAGTATTATCTAATCAAGATTTTTAAGGGGATATTTTTATGAACTTTCAAGAATCATTACAGATTGCCTTAATAACAATTGCTATCACTTTCTTAGCTAATTTAATATTTCATTACCTAAAGAATTATTTTGATTGGTTTAGTGAAACAAAAATATTCAAAAGAGACCATTACTATAGCCAACTTAAAGAGCTATATCTTGAACTTTATGGAGTGGTTTCTCAATCAGAATTCATTAGATATTTTAATGATTTTAACGAACAATTTTCCTTTATGGAACTCCCTTTTTTAGAACTCAAAAATAAAGTAATGAAAGTTGTTACAAATATAGAAACTGGAAGGATAACTAGAGAGGAAGTGGATAAAGAAACTGATTTGACTAGGTTTAATAAATCCCATATAGCTAATTTGATTATTGAAAAGAAACAATATGCCTCTCCTAAATTACTTAAATTAGCTGTTGCATATAGGTTCTGTCATGAGTATTATTTAAAGGAAGATCTAAGTGTTCCTAGTTTGTTGGAAAAGTATCAAAAAGAAGAACTTAAGCTAATGTATGAATTAGTTGTAACTATTATAAAAGAAACAAACGAGAAACTTGAATTTTGTAAAATGGATTACATTGAAGAAGAACGTGAACACGGTATTATGGACTATGATATTTATGGTGAAGACAAATTTAAAAGTAGTAATTAAGCGCGGCTATCCAATTTACTATAAAAAATAACCATCAAACTGATTTGATGGTTATTTTTTTATATATTTATATAGTTACGCCAAGTAAATGTGACCGGAAATGTCATTTTTTTTGTTCTAATGAAGGAAAGTAATTATTTCGGCCAATTGTTATTCTTATACCCTAATAATTCTAGTTCTTTTCTCCATACCTCCCTGTATTCCGGCTTTATAAAGCAATTGGGATTAGACACTATTTTTCTAACGGTTTTAATTCCAGGGTATACCCCACTATTATGCAAATATCTAACAACTTTAGTGATTTCACTAATAATATTTTCTGCTCTTTGTTTTTGCATCTCTAACTTATAATTCTTACGTCGATTAATTAATTCCCTTGATAAATCAGGATAATACTTTTTAACCTCATTGATAGAGACACCGAATTCTAATGAAAACTGCTTTAAACTTATCGGGATATCCTTTTTTAAGGCAGTTTCTAATTTATGCTTGATATCCATTTTCTTTTGATTTTCCATATCTATTTTATGTTTTAAATTGGCACTTATTATTTGCTCACATAAAGCAGGATAATTTTTCTTGGCTGTACGAGAATCAAAACCATTTTCTTCCGACAGTTTATGAAGACTTATATAACTATTATTTTCTATTGCATTTTTTAATACAGCTTCTATTTCTTTTATTGATACTCTATCTTTCCCTTCCTCTAACCTTTGCAAATTAACATCTACTAGTGGTATATCTGTACAAAACATTTCATAGATTGATAGATTCAATTTGGTGCAAATCTTGAACATGGATTCTGTGGTTGGCTTTCGTTTATTATTAATCCATTCTGGGACCACTGCTCTATTGACACCTAGAAAATCTGAAAACTGTCTAATGCTACTAAAATTATTATCGTCCATTATTTTCTTCAAAACTGATCCTATTTTTTGATTAGTAGGAAAGACATCTAACTTTTGGCTGTTTGAAATCATTTCTTTAAAGGAATCAATTAGAAAGCTTTCAAATGTTGATAGATTAATAGAATCAAATTTAGTAGCGTCGCCTAACCAAGCAAAACAGTATTGGCAATGACCTATAATCAAATTTTTATGCATAAATTGTAATTTCTTTCCGCATTTTGGACAACTATTTTCTAACTTTACTTTATGTATATCACAATTCTGAATACCTCTTATATACCATATAAGTGGTTCGTAGACTCCTTCACCTTTCATTTTCATTTCTTCTAAACATTTTGGACACCACTTTCTAGTACCACCAACTATATTATCCGAAAAGAGTCCCGACCATATATTCATTGTTAAATAAATCAAATCATTTCTGGTTGTCAATTGTTCTAGTGCTAAGACATAATCTAAACTCACCGGACTATTACCATTAACATATTTTATTCTTGGTCCTAAACTTCCATCCATAAAAGACTTTTTAAGGTGATTTATTTGGACGTATGGAATAAAAGTTTTACTCACTAATTTTGTAACTTTTAAATTATGGTATTCAGCCAACCTTAGTATATAGCTTGTTAAACTTTCAACATAAGAGGTACCCAGCCCAATTGGTTCCAAGTTATAAAGCGTACTCCTAGTTGGCGAATTTATATTTTCAATTTCAAGACTCTCGTATAAGATTCTATTAATTTTCACCACTCGCTTTAATATTTTATTGAAGTAGTAACAAAGAATTAAAAATTAACATAGTTATACTACAAATCAGTTCCTGTTTTATCCCTTTTCGATTTCCTCTCACCCGGTCTCTTATTACCATTCTTTTTCTTTACTTCTATATCATCTAATTGATCCAACTTTAACAAAGCATCTAGCTTTCCTTCTTTCTCTTTTCTTTTTTCGGTTAGGCTCTTTTCTCCACTTGTAATTTCTTTAGCCATTATATATGCCTGATCAATTGTAGGCTCAAATTTTTTAAAGTCTCTGATTTTTAATATCTTTGTTTCCACATTATTCTCCATAATATAATCGTAGGTATTATCTAACCAATCCTTAAGAGTACCTACACATCCTATAGTAAGTCTATAAAAATACTTCCATTCATCAACAAGATTGGGTTCTTGTTGTAAAGGGAAAGCCTTTTGAAAAAACCAAAGAACATTCTTGAAAGCATCAATATCTCTTTGTTCTTCAGAGTTATACCTTGGAAAGTGAACTTCCATAGTCCTTCTTCCTAATTGCCCGTTCAAATTTCGAAAACTTAATAATTCATAGGTCCCAAATAGAATTATCGGAACATTAAATTTCGCGGCTAATGATTTTATTGAATCCATATGATTTCTTAATCCTTTTGAATTCCCTACTTTAGTCAAATGCTGCGCCTCATCAATTAAGATAACTTTTACCTTTCGACACTTAATTGCGTTTTCCAAGGATTTACGTAACTTCCTCTTTGTTTTTTCATTTGGATTATTTGGCAATTCTACTCCAAGTTCGTTTAATGGCAATCTTTTTTCATCAATTAATATGTCTTTAAGTTCTTCTAATGCCTCAGTGTAAAAATTAATCCAATCAAACTTGCCGTCTTCATTAGCAAAAGCTTCTATAGCCAAAACAGGAATTAATCCTTTATCTTTTACCATTTCATCATGATATCGTTGCAAATATTCATTTTTAACTTTAGCAAATAATGTAGTTTTACCTACACCGCTCGGACCATAAACTAATAAGACTTTTCCTTCTTCTACAACTTCAACTTTTTCCATTAAATTAATATAACTATTAACTAAGGTTGGGTGAGCTACAGATTTCTTTTTAAAATAATTGATCCGTTCACCCACTGGCTGTAATAATAAATCTCTTGGAAAATTTTTATCCATTAGAAAAACTCCCCGTACATTTCAAATTCTGATTGATTTTCAGTCTTTGTAGTAGTATTTTTCTTTAGAATAGCTTTCTTCACATTAGCATTACTAGTATTTTCTTCATATAATAAATCGTTTAAGTTATTTTTAAAATCATTGTTTTTACCACCATCAATAACCATAAATGTATTCTTAACTGCTTCATCCCTTAATCTTTGTATCTCTAATAGTTCGTGAGCTTCTACTGTATCTAAGAAACTCGCTAATTCTGCTGCAGAAACTCCTGTATTTTTTGATTTTTGAGTTTCACTTTTTCTTTTCTTTATTTCAGCAGTAGCAATTTTAATTTCCTTCAATGATTTCCCCTCAAACTCCAACTCATACTGTGAGTTTAGTTCTACCCAGTAATTTCCAACATAGCCATAAGCCTTACTATAATCGAATGGATCAAATCTAACTGGTATTTGTTTACCCTCAATAGAAGGATTATTTAGCTCAAATGAATTGTAGTAACTATTGTTAATTTTAACTCCTTGTCCTGGCTGAACTTTAGCTGTACCTTTTGTTGTAGTTGGAAGAGTAAGCATTTCAAAACTCTCATCATATCTGATGTATGTTTGTTTTCTCTCACCTGTTCTTAGAATACTTTGTTGGTACGCATCACGAGGACTTTGATCAAGACTGGAGTGAATCTGTGTATCATAAATCTCATAAAAATATTGTGTTAAATATTCATTTAAAGTTTCCAATGTCCAGATAGCAAAGTTTTTTGGATCAAAGTCTTTCGTCATTTGGCGAACTAATTTTGTCAGTTGTGTGTTACCTGCTAAAGTATAAATAAACTCTGTATTAGCAGTACCAAAAAACCTTTCACAAACTGAGCCATATTTTGGTTTTGCACCTGGTCTTGTTTTTTTACTACAATAATAGGTTGCAAGTAAAGTATCAAAATAAACACTTTGTAAATCTTTTCCACCATCTACTACTAATGTCTTCGGAAGTCTAGAGTACTTTGAAACACATTCTCTGATCGTGTTCATACATGACTTATATGACGGTGGATCAAATGTTAAATAAAATGCCAAAACTCTTCGAGAGAATGCGTCTATTAGTATAGTTAACCATGGTTTCCCTAAATCCTTCTTTGTTTTTGAACATATTAGTCGAATATCTAGTTCTGTATGATCCATATGTGCAATTTCAAAAGGTCTTACGCCATGTCTAGGAGTTGAAAGAGATAACTCCCAATGGAAGGGCTCTTTATCATAAGCTGCTCTCGGGCCCCTTCTCTGTAAATCTTGTTCGTAACTAGGTCTGTCCTCAATATACTTGTAAAAAGTTTTCCTACTTGGAGGTTCTAACCCTTTACTTAAGCAAGCATTTCTATATGAGTTATAGACCGATGACTTATTTCGTTGCTTTTTGTTTTCATAATGATTTTCTATATAATCTTCCATTAATTTAGCAACATCCGGGTTAAGCCGATCTGTATAATTCCCCTTCCTATGATTTTTTGTAATTAAACCAACAAATCCCCGACCAAAAATCTTTTCAGCTTCTCGAAACTTTTCTTTCCAATATCTTAATGTCCTTTCGGAAACATCTACCTTCTCACCATTAAAATGTTGTTGTAGTTTATCGTATTTTTCATTTGCACGAGCCAGTTCAGCTGGACTAGCAGACTTTATAATATCTAAAAATTCTTTTGTTGTCTTTTCTTGAAGCGCTGCATTATTTTCTAGAGATTTAATTGCACCCATTTTAATTAACTTTTCAAATGCATTAAAAGGTAAGGGTATGATACTCTCTGATTTATCTAATAAAGAGATTTCCGCTTCACCTACATTTATTATTGTCCATGGGTTACCATTCCAAATAATTTCCTTGCCCGCCTCAATATTGACTACATTACCTATATTTTCATTGGGTGTATTACTCATCGATTGTTCTGCATTTAAAATAGCATCAGCAGTTTCTTTATTAATGTATAATGGGAATTTATCATAGTTAAATATAAGAAACTGTTCTAAATCAACATAAATTTCACCTAAAATGATGAGTTTATATATGTCATCTGCTGTAAACACAGCCCCTTCAACAGATAGTAGGTCAGCTAATGTAATGTTTGGTGTGGACTGAATATAATTAAGAATTATATTTCGATTTGGTAATGACACGGTTGGATTTTCTTCTAAAAGATAATCTTCTAAAAAGCGAATATTATTTTGTAAGTTCCAATTAATTTCAGCATCGGTTCGAATTCTGAAAGAAAGACCTTTTTCCTTTGCAAACGCTTCGGCAGGTGGACATCTCCACTTTCCATTTTCATCTAAAATATATCTTTCTGGTGATTCTTCAGTCTTCTTTGATAGTTCTTTTTCCGTTTTCCACTCTTCCCAACCAATAAAATCCTCTGAAATCACAAAAAAATCTGCAGTATATTTATGCCCCCTATTTCTACCATTCTTTATGTATTTTATTGTGAAGCTCTGTGGTTGGTCGTAATATTCATAAATACTTTTATCAAATTCCATTAAATAAATTGCACATAATTCAAGCTTGTGGCTTTCAAATTGTATAGTTAAACCCATCTTTTTACTCGAGTAGAACCCTCTGACATTGCCAAACCTGCCTTGTACTCTACGTGCAGGTTCAGAATTCCTAATACTGTTGTTGATATATTTTTTTGTTTCTTCATTAATCTCCTTTTTAGTGCAAAATAAATCAAAATCTTCAATCATACATAAACTCCTCAACTATTTACTTTTAGTTTGAAAATATGGCCATATCTTTCATGTTGTTTTTGCAACTTTTAAAATATAACCTAAAGATTATTAGCACCCAATTACCAGGCTACCTCAAATATTTTTAACACATGCCTTTAAGGCCAGGGCACTAGATTTGTAAGTAGGTTTACTTAATGGAAATATAACCCCTATAAGTTGCTTAGAAAAACTATCTCTTTTGACCAGAATTTCCGATTTATATTTCATTTCCACTTTCATACATCATGGCTCCTTTTTAATTCATCCCAACTATCTTGTATTATTTTTTCTCTTAAAAATCCAGTTCCTAAAGTTTCTTCAATCCGTCTTCTACTCGGATAAACTCCTTTTTTTAATAGTGAATTGAAAGCTTCTTTAAGTTTTTCATTTTTTATATGTAAGTTTTCTGCCTTTTTCTCCTTTAAAAAGGCATTATAATTTTCTTTAATTTTGTTGCATTCTATCTCGTACATTCTCGTAAGTAATTTACGGTCACAGCCAATTATTTTGGCTATGGCACTTATTGATACTGGCGTTTTTTCCATAATTACTTTATTTAAAGTCTTCTTAATTTCTTCATGATCATAGCTTTTCTTTCCTAAACTTACAGTGTCACTGCTATCTAGTTTCTTTACGGGTTCTTGTCTTTGAAGTAAATCAATGATTGAAACTCCAAGTACTTTACAGATTCGTAACTGATAATAAATATTTGGTAGAGTTTCACCAGAAATCCACCCCCTGAAAGTCGATTTGGGTATGTTCATATATTTAGCAGCTTTATTTTGAGAACCTTCAAAGACTTTTGTAACATAATAATTTAACGTTCTTCCCAGATTAGCATTTGAGAAATCCATATCATCTTTAGCAAGCAATTCTCCAATCAGCATAATATCCGTAATAAATTCATTTGTATCTCCACTATATTTATCATTTGTGTAAAAGATAGAACCCAACCAATTTCCACATCTTGAACAATAGCCTGGCATTGATTTTCTATTAATTAATGGCACTGCATATTTACAATGCTCACATAAATCCAAAAGCGGTGTTTTGTGTATAATACAAAGATCTACGCACTGGAAATTCCAAATTAATTGATCATATATATCTTCACTTTTAAGTTTAGATTCTTCATAACATTTAGGGCACCATGATTTGGTTCTCTTCAATAAGCCCCTCTCTGGTAATATAGATGAAAATCTAAATAATGTAGTAAAACTTATATCTGATCTTCCAGTTAGTTTTTCAGTAAGTTCAATAAACTCTTTTGCAAGTTTACCTCTACCATTCATTCCTATTGCTGAATCAAAAAATCCATTACCACCCCTTTTGGAAATTTTTGATAAATACTCTTTATTTAAAAGTGGAGCATATACCATAAAAATTAAATCCCCAGTCAGAACACAATGCGCTTCTGCTATTCTGGTAATATAACTTGTTAATGATTCAACAAAAGGAGTCCCTAAACCAATGGGTTTAATATTATATAAAATACTTCTTTCCAAATTTTTCTACCCCCTACTTTCGGGGTATTATTCGTCAAAAATAGTATTTTATGCAACATTGAAATTTTGTTATATACCTTGTAAAACTTACCTCCTTTATCGTTAACCAAACAAAAAAAGCACCACTAATAAACACGATAGGGTACTAGACCTATCGTTTACGATGCAGGTACGAAACCCATCGTTTATTAGTGGTACTTCCACATTATTATAGATTATAAAGTTGTTTAGTTTTTTATTAATTGTATCTTGTAGATTTCCTAAAAGATATATTAGAACATAACATATAAATATATATAATGCAAATAATTTATTTTAATATCTAAATCATCATATCATTTAAAGCTACGGTTTTTGTTACATTATATTATGGTGTGTGATAAAGCATTAAAGCTAGTTTAATTTCATTATTCTTGTCACCATTAGTGTGAAAGGTATAGTTTGACCATGATTCATCTGAAGCATTATTGTATTTAATAAAATTTGGATGGTTACCAATTGTATCTTTCGCCGTTTTTATCACGCTTGAAAAATCCTTATTTGATACAAACATGATGATTGCAGCCTTAGAATCTCTCCAAGTTAAATATCCTAATAGTTGATCAATAGTTTTTAAAAATCCTTTTGGACCAGTCCAGAATTTGCACTCTGCAACAAAAACATTGCTTCCCTCATACCTCAATAAAATATCTGTCTTACCACTTTTATTAAAGGTCTCCCCTGTTGCACTCCCTTCAAAATTCGGCTCTAACATCATTAAGAAATGGTCTCTTAAATCCTCTTCCCCTTTTTCTTTATATACAGAAGGTTTTCTTTCAAATTCTTTACCCATGTCGTTAATAATTCTTAATATATCTTGATATTCATCATTATTTAAAGTAGGGACTGGCGTATAGTCTTGCTTATTCTGAATTGGCTTAATCTGAACTTTCTTTTTTACTTTTGGTGATGGGATAGAAAAAGTAGTTGGAACATCTGACTTCTTTCTAATTGGAACAATTAAACCAGAGTGTTGATTCCTTCTTTTTAGTATTTGTGCCTTTCTTTCGTGAAATAAACTTTTGATAAGATCTTCAAGACCATTATTATATTCTTTTACGTCCTTATTCACATTGGAAACCATATTAGATAAATTATCTAAGAAGGATTTATACTTACTATTAATATTTTCGATATCCTCTTGAAATTGTATGAAACGCCTAATTATGACTCTACCTTTAACTTCAGCACGAGGGGGAGAAAGTGTGTATGTTGAAGGTCTACATTTAAATAAATCACTTTCACCTTCAAACGGAATATGAAAATAATAAACCTCTCTAGGATATGTTTGCCCATCTCTTACAAAAAAAGATTGAGGAAAAAATTCAGCTCTAATCTGCTCTTCTTTAACATCAGCATCAACCTCATCTAACTTTAATACCAATGTAGCCATTTGAAATTTATCTTTCAGATACATTATATATTGTTCCTGCCCAACATTAAGAAGGTAGTCTTCGTCTTCTTTTATTATTGTATCCTTTACTTCTTTCTGTCTAATCTCAATAACACTGTAAAGATCATATGTATTAAACAGTAATTCATCGTAAACCATACTCCGCTTCACTCCTATATTCAGTTCATTATGTATCTCTCTCCCGCTGGTTTGAAAAACATAATTTTTAGTAAAACATAAAGTCTTAGTGTACTTTTTCTAATTCAATAAATTGATCAAAAAATTAACTTAAATAACTTATTATATTAGCTTTTTCTATAACGATAATAAATATATGTATTCACTCTTATTCAGTTTTCTTGAGTGTTTGTATTAAAAATAAACACATGGAGCCTGCTAGATTTACCGCCAGTTCGGCATGGCGACTAGATGGCTTATAATATCTATTTTTTCCTTTTCCATGTGCATCACCTTGACTGTTTCGTAAATTTCCAAGACCACTTACAACTGCTGAACAGCCACCTAAAATTTGTTTAAATATTTTCACATCGTGTTTTTCTGGCGTAAGATTTAGTTCATTCGTTACTTGTTTATATATTTCATGTAAATCAGCACTGTTACTGTATCCTATATTCTTTTCCTCTAATATATGTTTCAGTACAGCTTCCATAAGTGATCTCGATAATGTTATAGCACCCTCAGGATCGTTTTCCTTTCTTTCAATGGCTCTTTTCCAATAATCCAAAACATAATCAGAACTGAATACTTTTAAGTGCTTATCTATTGATTCATCTATTGGCGAAAATTCTTGAGCCTCAAAGTAATCTATCAGTCTAGTGAATTCATTCCAAATAAATTGCCTTCTTTCAGCATAAGTTGAAAACCTATTTTTAATAAAGTGCCAAAACTGCGAAGTGTCCCTATTATTTATAACAAAACTAGGCAATAGATTTTTAGTTGTAATTCCATTAATGAAATGTTTTCTTAGTTTAACGTAATGTTCCTCAGAATAAGGCCCATCGTTTGTACTAACATTAATTAGAATCCTTTGTAAATATTCGGCTTTTTCGATTTCAGTATTAAAATCTTCTTCTAAACTAGGTTCCTCATAATCTTGTAACATCTCATCATTTTTCTCCCTCATCAATACCACCCTAATTTATCTAATATTCTATCCATATAAACTTCTATATTATTACTTTGAAATAAGTAGTTAATTTAATCTTGTTATAAGTATTATTATTGAATTTCTATTTTTGCTAATAATAAATCGCAAAATGGAACTTATCAGTTTTCCTTCCAAGAAAAATGCAGTTTACTTTACCTTCGTTTAAGTCAGGAACATAAACCATATCAGGAATATATGATTCATTTTTATATATTGAATCATTCATACTATATCTATAAGTTATTTCGTTTACATGACATTCTACACTCGGAGTATAGAGAAAAGGAAAATACTTAATCTTATCCATGTTAACTTTTGGATTCTTACCAGTGTTTTTGCCTAACTGCATTATATTTGCAAAAGATTGATATGTATTAAACCAACCTATAACGAATGCTGTTTTTCCTTTATTTCCTCTCTTAATTTCATTTAATAACCAACTAAAATCCTTAAAAAACGATTCTTCAAATTGTCTCTTATTAGAGTAATTACCTGCAGAACTTTTAGTAGCATATAAGTACTTCACCTCGATAACAAAATCTAAATTATTTACTTTGATGTCTTCATTCCTTCCTTGCATACTTATTTTCATTAAGTTCCTAAAAGGATATGCTACGAGAAAAACTAAATCTGATTCATCAAATTCACTTACTGCAAATTGTTGAATTTCCTCTTTTTCATATCTGTCAAACCTTTGATTCAAATCTTCAATAATTATCAGGCAATTTGATAATAGGTAGTTTTGTATCATATATTTCACCCCCTAGTGATTTTTTTCTACTAAGTGTTCTATACTACAGAACTAATTTGCCAACCAAAACTTATTAGACAGATCCATATAATCACCTGATTAAATATGATTTTACCCTTCATTATGTTTCTTACCTTGGTTCAAATAATAGATCTTATAGGTACTTATACATATATTTCGACACAAATAGGAAATTCCCTCCAAAATTTGTAAAACAAAAATAGTTCACCACAATGTAACGGATTCCATTACAAGGTGTTCACCGAGTTAAATCACAGACTTTCTCACAATATATTCAAGTCATAATTCACAAGAAAAGGAGCTTGTTATATAACAAGCTCCTTCATTATTGAACACTAACTTCTTAAACTAACGCACCCGTTAGCACAAGTAATCTAATAAGTATTATTAAATCCAACTATCTGTTAGAAACAACTACTAATTATACCCAACGAAAACCCTTAAACAATAAACTTACCAATTATTAGTATCATTACCTATTTTATGCCTTACATCATCTAATGCTTTTTCTGTATAAATCCTTTCAGACTCACTTGCATTTTTTATACCCTCTTGGAAATCCGTTTTTATATTCCTTTTTTTTGCAACCCAATCGAATATTAGTCCGACAACCAGTAAACCACCGAAAATAATAAGCAGAAATAACCATAATGGCATACCCTCACCTCCCATAACCAATACACTCTTTATTTGATAAGACTGTGATGTATTTATGAGTTGTTTTCTTTTGTAATTGTTTCTATAATTTCAAATGCTCTTTCCTCTGTTAGTCTTTCTGTTAGTGTAAATTCAGTGGAATATGAACCTTTTCCAACATTAAAATGAGCTATAAGAATATTAGCGTTATCACTATTAAGTTTAGTATAATGAACATCAAAACCATTTATAGTCTTAGTTTCAACACTATCACCTACATTGATTTTAAATGTGCTATAAGTTATTCTAACAAGCCAAGGGGGTTCTCCGTTATAAATTCCATACAATACTTTTGAGTTCATATCTTCTTCGTGTTGTTTGATGTAATCTTTGTTTTGCAATACGCCTTTTTCCTTAGAATAAACTACTACCAAATCTCTTTTATCACCTATTGGAGGATATATAATCTCCGCTGATAAAATTTGATAATCAGTAAATTCAGGTATAAAAACCTCAGTTCCTATTTCTTCAATTATCTGGTCTTCGAATGACTTGACAACGCTGGCAGTCGGACTAAGTTGGTCAGATATAGTTGGAAATAGCAAGATAAATAATATTGCTACAACACCCAAAATGGAGAAAAAATATGCATAAGGAATGCGCTTTCTCTCTTGACTTGTTAAAGAACTTATTATTTTTTCCTTTTCATCCTGTGAAACAGTGACATCGAGAAGGACCGTTTGGTTTAATGTGTCTCTCACTGATTTTAATTTTTCATCCATTCAAACCACCCCTTTCCAATGATTCTTTTAACTTTGTTCTTGCTCTATGAAGTCTTGTTTTTATGGTATTATTTTTTAAATCTAGAAGAAGACTTATTTCCCCTATGCTTAGGTCTTGATAATAAAAGAGAATAATTACTTCTCGAAACTTTATAGGCAAAGCTAAAATATGTTTTGCTAATTGTATATCTTCTAATTTTGAAAGAGTATCAATTTCTGGTGTTCTTGTCTCTACTAAACTCGAATCCAGATTATCTTTGTAAATGATATTTCGGAAACTCCATCTTTTCAATGCATCTTTGCATTTGTTGATTGTAATTTTAATTAACCAAGTTTTATAACTACTTTCCTCTCTGAAATAGTCCATTTGCTTAAAACAAGAAATAAATACTTCTTGTAAAATATCTTCAGTAAGGGAATGGTCTCTAACATAGAGATAAGCAATCCGTTTTAATTCAGTCCCATACTGATTAAGTAATGATTCAACTTTATGAATCTTACCCTCCTCAGTATTTTCTAATTCCCTTTTCATTTTCTTCCCCCTTCCACCTCACCTCAATAGACGACAGTAAATTAGGTTTGGTTCCCACAAAACATAAAAGTGTTGAATCCATTTTGAATTAGTGCACCTTTTCTTGGCTATTACAAAAAATCTTTTTAAACTATATTATCCTTTTTCCAATCGGCTAGGTACTAGTGTCTAATATCCTAATTTTTTATTTACATAGAAAACTCTGTGGCGTTTAAGAAAATAATTTCTCTTAATATTTTCTTCTTAAAGGAGAATACTACATAATGATGATTTTACAATTAAGTTTAAATCATAAATCAAAAAAAGCATCGTTAATTAACGATGCTATTCGGGACTATTAATATCAGTGATAGACTGTTTTAAGTGGGCTTCTTTATATACCCTTTCATACTCTTTAGTTTCTTTAATGCCTTCTTCTGCATCAAACCGGAGTTTTTTCTTTTTAGCAATGAAGTCAAATATTACTCCAATTAATATAAGTCCAGAAAAAATAACTAATATTACCATCCATAGTTGCAAAGTATAATCACCTCCAACTTTTTTCATCGAAATACGATATATTGATACATGTGATATTGTTTATTTTAAATAGACCTCGTAATAAGTGAATTATCTAAACATTAACATAATTTCGTATGAAAATCAAAATACTAACTTTTTCTCTTTAATTATGAGAATTTAGAAATTTTCAACTTTTCCCCATAAATCTATCAATCTTCTAACGATTGTTTTAATAAAATGATTGTAAGGAAAATTTTCCTAAAAGTATTCTTAAAGTAGCAATTATATTTTTTATGGTGCTTTACCTCCTTCGTCCCATCCTTGTAATAACAATAATTCAATGGTAAATTCTTAATGGATAAATGATATTTTCTAACAACTCAGAAAAGTTCATTCAGAAGGGAGGATAGCAATGACATAATATAGTATTTTATTATAATTTAAATTTAACTGTATACCTATTTGCAGGGATGTGCCCTTAATAACAATGGAGGTTGTAGCTATGAATAAGCAAATAAAAAGAGTTGTTTTAATTTTAATCCTCTTCTGTGTTGCACTCGGTACTCAAGTTAGTGCGGGTGAGACAGCTAGTTTTTATCTTAAAAATGGATATAATTCTTACTTTTCCAATATGAGTTGGGATGATTGGAGAACCGATGGAAGTTACAGTTACTCTAGAACAGAATTTATAGATAAGTCGGGGGATTCTGCATATTTTAGTGGTATGTTAATCGATAATGCCACTTCCAATGATTCATGTTTTTACATGTACCGTATAGTGGATAGTGTTGGTACTACTGAAAAAATATATTATGACTTAATGGGAGATGCAGTTAAAGGTGAAAAGTTTGTAGATTTACGCGATTACCGGGCTGATCATGAAAATTTATATACTCGACTTGATATCCATACTAACTGTCAGAATGGTACACAGTATGGACATTATTTTTCATATGATTATTTTGCTTGGCATAATTAAAGGAGGTCTTTAGTTTGAATAAGAAAATATTAGCAGCTTTATTGGTTCTGTCTATTTCAGTATTATCAACAAGTATTGTATTTGCATTTCAAGAAGATTCTTCTAACGAAGATGCATCAGCATCTAAAATTACACCAACTGAGGTAGTTTCAAATGAACTAGATCAAAAGATTGATTCATCAGATGTTAAAAATTTGATGCCTAACGTTTCTATTAATCAACCAAAATTCATTCCAGAGGGTATGGAGTTAAAAGAATCATTTTACAATGAACCCCCATCTACTTTTGCAAATTCATCATCTATCGACAAGCTAAAAGAAGTAAAGTTTTATTATTCTAACAATAATGAGCAGTCGTTTACTTATGTTGTTAAAGAGGCAGATGTAAGTATAGCCAGTAATATATATCAATTAGAATCGATTAAGATAAATGATGTCGAGGGAGAATTGTTAGAGATACCAGAAAAGAAATTTATAGTAATTAGTTTTCGTGACAACGAGGTGAGTCACAGAATAGAAGCGCAAGGAATTGAAAAAGACGCTGTTCTTAAAATTGCAGAATCAATAAATTAAGATCACTTGGATTTGTATCATGGGTGAGAAAAAAGAAGATTCCAACTAGATTATAATTCTGTTGGGCTTCTTTTTTTTATTAATATGATTGGTGAGATGAATAGTTTCCTAAGTATTCTTTTATATTTAAAAATAAGTACTTTTCTTTCATTCATCCACTCACTAAATTTTTACGAATTTTTCATCTTCTTTTACACACTTAAATCTTTCTATTTGCCCAGTCCCTCCTTCTCTTTAATCCAATTGCAGGAAAATTTTCTTAAAACAGTCCTTAATAACGTAGCAAACTAGCCTCTTTTAGGAAAACTTGAATAATTTTATTAACGGACAAAATTAATGGTAAAAACTACCCAATATTTTTATAATTAAGATAAAGGAGGTGGTTAGTTGAATCATATAGGAAGCCAAATAAGATACCATCGTATTAAGCAAGGCTTGACACAATCTGAATTAGCAAATGGAATAATATCGTTCTCTTACTTATCAAAAATTGAGAATGGAAATGCCTCTCCTGATCCAGAGGTTATTGGGTTAATTTGCAATAAGTTAGATATTAGTCCTAAAGAATTATCATATTTTAAAAAAAATATTATGGCGTGTAAAGAGTGGTTCAAAAGTTTACTGTTGGGTGATAAAGGAAAGTCTACAGAACTTTTTAGAGAGAATATAAACTCCAATAAATTCACCGACGAAAAGATGATCAATCTAATAGAGATTAATAAACTTCGTTATTATGTGCTCACTAAACAAAATTACAAAGCTACTAGACAAATAAAGGTGTTAGCAAGGAAAAATAAAGCATTTAGTAATTTGGAACAATATTATTGGCTAAAATTCAGTGGTAACTATTACTTCTCAAAAGGTTCGTATCACAAAGCTTTTGATTTGTTTAAAAGAGCAGAAGAATTGATATCTAAAGACCTCTATTTTAGAGAAGAAGAAGAAAATGATTTGTACTATCTGATAGGACTAGCCGCAAGTAAGGTTAGACAAGTACATATCTCCTTAAAATATGTTTCAAAGGCATTACAATACTACCAAAGTCAATATAATTTATTAAAATGTGCACACTGCCATATATTACTAGGTATATCCTATAGACGAATTAACGATTTGGAAAGAGCAAAACAAAACTATGAAATAGCAATACAGATAGGCGATTCCCTAGCAAATACTTATTTAGTTTCCCTATCTAATCAAAACATTGGAGCGCTTTATTCATCTATAGGTGATAGTCAAAAGGCAATTGAATACTTCAAAAAAAATTATGAAACTCTTCTTGGAAAAGACAATGTAAAATTATTGACTCCAATAGCAAGTCTAATGAAGGAGTGTTATAAAATCGGTGATCGTAAAGAGGCTTCTTATTGGCTGCAACAAGGATTAATACTAACAAGAACATTAGATGAAAAAAAATCTATTCTTGTATTAGATTTTAAAGTTTATGAACAGTTACTTACATATAAATATAGTCCAAGATTAGAATTTATAATTCTAAAGGAGGTATTTCCTTTATTGGAGAAAAATAAGTTAGAATACCAAAAGCATATTTATTCCATAATATTGGCGGACTATTACTATAGAATGCGACGATATAAATCAGCAGCCGATTATTACACACGGGCAAATCAAACCCTAAAAGAAATCTATCATGATTAAATGGAGGTAAAATCTATGAAAAAGTATATTAGCATTCTTCTGTTGTCTTCTTATTTAATTACTACTGCCCTATATCACAATGGTAATTCTTATGAGTTCACTAACGGGAATACTGATGAACAAGTTAATCCAGATAACGAGCACGAACAAGAACCAGGTCAGTTTCCCGACAATAAGGCTAAAGATAGCTAAATTTCTTGCCTTTTGGTAATTAACAGATAAAGTCAAGGCAAGCATAATATTGTTGACGGGTGGGAGGGGATGTTGAAGGAGATTGTAGTAACAGAGTTACTTTTGCATCTGGAACTCTTTTAGCGATGACACCGTTAAACTTCATTAGACAATTAATGAATGATTTTATTTATAAAAAGTGAACCTCACCCTTGATGACAAAATCAATGTAGGGTGAGGTTCTTTTTCAACATAGTGTCCGGGAAGGGGAGCCTGCCCGAACATTAGCATTATAAAATACTTGAATGCTGCCAACAATCTCGGTTTATTTATGGGTAATATCTCTATCCTCTTTATATATTAAATACAATTTTTTAAAGCTTTGATGTTAGAAAAGTAATCAAACATACTATTATTATCCAGAGTATACGATTGATCCCCCATAAGCAATAAGGTCCAGTTCTATACTTTCACCATATTAAACTAGATTATTGTAGTTAATTTAGACCATTGCAAACACAAGTACTCAACTAAAGTCATCACAAGTAAAATTAGGTAAAGGCAAGTTAAAATACGCTTTACCTAATTTGTTCTATATTCATATTGCAAAAACCGTACAAAATAAATCATCTTGCTAGGTACCTATTCATAATAGTTCCCTTCATTCCGGATAACCTTTATTCCTTTAAGAAATTTTAGTATTAAAAGTATTTAGCCTTCTCCATTAAACATAGAATATGATTATTTTCCTCTTTTAAATGCCAATTAGAAGTTAAATAATTCCTTTATAATTGTCTCATTGAAATAACCGTCTGCTATTGCACTTCTTACCCCTTTTAATAATTCCTTTAACAAACTAAAAGTACTTTTTAGATCTAAGTTTAACTCATTATTAATTTTGGGATGAGAAACTATGGATTTTCTAACTTCCGATAGAATATGTAATTGGTTCATAACGTTTTCATGTAGATAATCATCCCTTATCAAGATTCGTAATATCTTAACAAATGAAGGATGAGAAAAGTTTATGTAGGTGACGTTAGAAAAGTATATGCCGTGCAAGTTAAATTGATTTATAAGTTCTTTATTTATTTCATTGTAAGTTTCTAATACTGCAGCTGTTGGTGTCTTATTATATACTGAATTTAAATATTCAAAAATATCTTGTTCGAATCCTAAGTAGTCATAATACCTGTTTTCTAAATGGATTTTTAATTCGTTTTGGAGTTCAGTATTAAACTCCTCAAATAGAAATCGTTTAAAGAATGAAATTACATTAAAAAAATAATATTCAACCGTGTCAAGATTGGGGTACCCAAAACGATGTTGTAATGTATTGCGATCATCAAAAAGCAACTCGAAAATAGGACGTTCTTCTATTTCTACACCTATCTTACTTAGTTGATTAATAGTCTCCCAAACTGATAATGTTTGACTTTTATTATTTATATATATACTTTTACCTTCTTCTATTAATTTTGCTTTAAGAATAAGTTCTATAGCATTTGCCAAGTGAAGTATAACAAATTTATACTTTATTTTATTTTTTTGCGAGATTAATTCTGTTGAATGTGCAATACATTCCATTGAACTAATCAGTAATGGAGATCTTTTCACTAATAAAACACCTCTAAGTAATATAAATTAATATTTGCGAAAGTAAATGTAACTGCCGACCCGGTATGGAGTGATTATTAACAATTAATATTACAATTAAACTTACTAATATTAATAAAATTAATCAAACTTTAAATCATTTCTATTTAAGTAGCTGATAAATAGCCCTCCTCAGAATTATTTATCATATGCTCATTTCCCTTCAAAGATATTATGCAGGAGAATAAATAGAATTAAAACCGTTTCGACAAAATCTTACATTGTTTTTTAACTATGTACTTCTAATTTTACACAGTTACTATTTTTATCAGTTAACTAAGTACCCGTAGAAATAGAATTTTAATCATAAGAAAAAGGCGATGCCATTAGGATCACCTTCTTTATCTAACGCACCCAATAGTTTAAGATTACTTGGATTTAGAATCTCTGGTAATTCTTAGGACTTTCTTTTATTAGTGTTAAAAGCCCACAATAAAATTCTTATAACTGTCAAAGTAATAACTGCTTGTAACGCATTTTCTCCCCAATTAAATTCACTTGAAGAAATGTAATCAAATATAACTAACCAAACATATAACGCAATGGAAAGGCAGTGCAAAAATCGTTATCTCCCGTTTCATTTCAAGTACACACACCTATCCCTTAGATAAAATATCTGTAAATTCCTTGTTGAACTATTGCACCCGATAGTTTAAGTAGAATCCTTCACAATCTCTTCTACACCTTAATATACTCCAATCAGTAAATGTGTTGCTCTAGAATCTGATTGATTAGAAAAGACGCCTTTTTGATTAAAGAAAAGCGTCCAATTGTAGAATATAGAAAATACGAAGGAAATGCAAAAATGACTTCTCCGGCAATCCCCCGTTCTAAGTACAATTTTTCACTCTCTGACTTGTATAGCTTGTTTTGGTTACATTTATAAACATTAAATTAAAAAAGACCCTTTTAAAGAAGGTCCTTTGATTTACAAGTCAAGTTGTATTTTTATAGCTTTTTCAACATCTGACATAATAGACCGGTTTAAAAAAGTAATGAATTTTAGTAAATTTCTTTTGTCTATTGTTTTTATTTGTTCCACTAAACCAATACTTCTAAATTTAGGATTTAACTGGTTTCCTAAGTCAACATGGGTCGGTAATTTTGTCTTACTAATTTTTCCAGTGACAGGAATTACAGTTACAGTGGGTGAGTATTTGTTATTTATATTATTGGAAACAATGATTACAGGTCTTGTTCCTGCTTGTTCATACCCAATAGGCGCGCCTAAGTCTGCAAAGAAAACAGCCCCTTTTTTGACTCTATTAAGGATTTTTCGATTAAGTTTTGCTTCTTTTATTTCGCTTCCTTTTTCTTTTCTTTCTTCTTGAGGCTGGTGATTTTCTTCAACTGAATCTACTCCAGTTGTTCGTTTCTGTTCAATTTTTCTCTCCATTTGATATGCTTTAGAAAGGTTACTGATTTTTTTTTCATATTTCTTTTCTGATTCTGCCACCTTGTTTGTAAACAATGCAAAAAAAGCTAATTGTTCTTCAGTAGTTATTTCAATATCTAAGTATTCAAGTCTAACTCCGTAATTTTCGGTTTTATTTAATATTTGGGTAAGCCGCTCGAGATGATAAATTTCCACAGGATTTTTAGATAATCCCTTTAATGTTTCTCTATTACCAACTGATAATTCTTGATTTGTTATAAACGCTAGACCGTCCACCTTATTTTTTTCAATTCCCTCTAAGTCACCAATAAACTTTTTTTTAACTTCATTAAACTCCTTCTGCCCCCTTGGGAAATAACAAGCACCAATCCACTTTAACCCATTCTTAATACATATAAAATCTTTTGTTCCATCGGGGCCTCCTAATGGGTGAGAGGGATCTATTGATTCGAAACCTTCAGAGGCTAAAATATGACTTCCAAGTCTCTCTGAAGCTGCTTGGCCCTTTGTCCAATCTCGTAATCGATACCATGTTTCTTCACCGTTAATTCTTCTACGCATATTATATACCCCTTATTCGTAATATATTTATTAACTAACTCTGTATAAATTGGATTAATTTATTTATGCCTTATGACAATGCAAACTATTATGTTATATAAGTTCAGTGATCTCAATTATATTTACAGGTGCAATACATACATCCCCCTGTAAAAAAACCATAAAGTTATTATCTGGACCCCAATAACCTGTTTTTTTAAATAAAACATACTCGATTGCCTTCATCACATATTCTGAGGGTTCAAAATAATCGATATCCTTGAAATTTACAAGTAGGGATAGCATCATAGGTTTGGCACTTTCTTTCCACTTACCAACTAATTCAGGCATTTTAATAAGTTTGCTAATATCCCATATAAATTCAGGGCATTCCCTAATATGTCTTACATTTGGATTGTTTTCAGCATCTTCTTTTATTAAAAATCCATTTATACAATTATCTCGGTTAAAACGGTGGAAGAGCATCTCATCTTTTATCTTTTTTCCGTTAAATTCAATTATTGGTGGAGACTCTTCCACATAATGAATATGGATCCCAGAACCAGCAAAAAAAGCGGAGAAAGTTTGAGATTTGATTAATGAATCTAAATTTAAGATTCCATTATTCCGAAAACTACTATCATCTATGCCAGAAGTTAGATGGAACATAAGTAATTTATCAGGAAAAATTTCGTCTTCGTGTAAATTAAAATAATTTAGTACATCATTTATATAGAGATTATCATAATGCCAGTATTTATCTTTTTTAGTTACTCGGTATTTGTTACTTTCAATAAAAGAATTTACAGTATTTTTGTTGGTTTTAAGCAAATGAGAAAGAGATTTTATTGTTGTTTCAATTGTTGAACAGTCTAATATACGCAACTTTGTCACCTTCATAAAATTCAAGCTTTGTTAGTCTAAAACATCCATTATTGCAAATTAATAATGTCTAATTCCAACATCCTTTTCTGGATTAATATCTACTTTTATATTATCGGTATATATATCCATTTTTTAAGTGGGAATTGTACCCAATAACATCTGACTATTAGTGGGAAATTAACTTACTTTAAAACAGGGAGAGATATCTTCATCGTCTTTGTATTCCTTTTTAACTAAAACTGCCCCAGTAGTTGAATAAAGGGTGCATCATTCCGTCTTGGAGTAATGCACCCGTTAGTTCAAGTTCTTTAATCGAGCGTTCAAAGACATAATAACAAAGAAAATTAAACTAGCAACAACACCATAAATACCTAACCATAAAAATTCAGGTGAAAATGAAAATGTTCCAAAACTTATTACCATAGTAATCACGCCTACAATGTAACCACCCATTAAGTATAATGGGAGTTTTACGATAAGTTTATCAACATATTTATCAATCAACATTGAAACGGGAATCCCACCGAGAATATATGGTACACCAGTTAGTATAATTAAAAACGGAATCGGGGAAAAAAATGAGCCGTATGATGTGTCTGGAAGTCTTTCTGATACAGGAGTATAATCTATATAAGCTAAAATTAAACTAAATACAATTGTCGAAAACAGTGCAACAATTACTTTTCTTTTGAACAAATGCTTACCCCCTTATTCAAACCTCTACTTACCTTGTTCAATTAACCTACTCCGTTTGTTTAAGAAGAATGTTCTTTTAATTCCTCGTAATGCTTTGTAGGGTTATCAATATTGTTTTCAATGAAATATTTTGCTTGGCTTTTAAACATATCAACATAAGAGTCCTTGTCCATAGTTAAATTTCCTAATTCATCAACACTTCCCTCAATTTGAACAGTATCGTTTTCTACATCTATAACCACCGTCATATATGTTTGACCTTTATATGATACCGTACCAATTACTCGTTTTTGTTCTAAATCTACATATGGAAACTCGTGTCTAACTCCTGTCGGTTTAAAGATTGTGTACCCTCCATTAGGTTTATCAGAGTTCTTCTTTATTAGGAACCAACCAACGAGTATTAAAAAAGGAACTAAAAATAGGTAAACTTTAATCCTCAAATTTTTCACCCTTCACTTATCAATAATTACCTTTTATTATTATTTCACATTGTTAGTTATTGCACTAAACTGCCCCGTTAGTTTAAGTATACTTCTTCACAATCTTTGTACAATTATATCATTACTTAGATTATATAACTCATTATTCTGAAAAAAACACAAAGAAGATCCCGTCATTGATGAGGATACCTTTGCTCTTTTAATGTCTATTTTCCAAACTAAATCTATGTGTGATCTTTAGATCGCCCCTCAGAACGGAACCTTTTAGGATTATATCTCCAATTTTTAAATTTTTTTTGAAGTATAAGTTTGCCGAAAGTTTTTTGAAGCATAAACTTGCCAAAACGGCAATATTATAGTTCAAGTCACAAACACAAAAAAACCACCAACATATGTATTGGTGGAGACGGTGGGAATCGAACCCACGTCCAAAGGTAACGACACTCAGGCTTCTACACGTGTAGTTGGTATATTATCATTCGCTAACTTTTCAGCCTACCAACAGGCTTCCGAGTAGCTAGTCTGATTAGGTTCCCAAATCATCCTCAGACGGCGGATGACAGGATAGCCTGCTTAAGTTGAGACCCTTCAAGTACTACCCCACAGGCGAGAGTAGGAAGGATCCTTTAGCTAGTGCTTACGCAGCTGCTAAAGAGTAATTGTTTTCTTTGCCAGTTATTAGGCGTTTAACGTTTTACGAGTCGTAACCTCGACGCGCAACCTGAGCTCGACCTACCCCTGTCGAATCCGTAACGTCCCCATAAAAGGAAAACGCTCGGGGATAAATACGAGCACAAAGTTTTGATTAAATTGTTGATCGCCCAGTGGCGACATAATTCATTATAACATATCACTAGACAATTTCAAGGTCTCTACCATGGGATGTTTTCCCAGTCACCCAAACGTTTTCCAGTTGACTTTACTCACATTGGAGCATACCCTCAATCACTAGCTTCGTCATATTCGGCACAACTTCCATAGAGTACTCAATCTCCACTCTTTCTAATTTCTTATGAGCATCCATTCCGTATGGTCCAATATTAATCACTGGAACATTGATTTCCCGTACTAAATCATAGTCTACATAATGTTTTGTTCCCCATGCAGGATTGTTATCCTTAACCGCTTGAATAGCCGCTTCGTCATCACTCAATGACAGAAAACTCATATCAGATATAAATGGAAAAAAGTTTTTCACCTTAATTGGTTGTTTATATAGATCATTGATTTTTTCTACCGCAGTAACTAAAGCATTACTTAATTCTTGTTCTTCTATTGTTTCTCCCGATAATTCGATTCGAGGATAATACAACGAAGAATAAAACAGAATAATAGCCGGATTCTTATCCTGCATCCATTTCCATGCTTCTTCCACTACGTGTAATGCGTACATACGAAGGTCAAGTGAATCATCATGTAGAAGATTCTTTTTGAATTGGTCCATTGCCTCTATATAATTACTCCCATGTGCTTGGATTAGCGACTCATTCATTTCTTCATAGGTTATAACACGCGGTTTCCAAGGGATGCCATTAAACTTTTTGCCTGATAATTTACAATAAGCCTTATACCTTTTCTCAAAAGAATCAAGGGAATGTTGAAACGCAATTTTTGCTTGTTCTTTTAATATCTCAAGTGCTTCTTTTGGAGTCCATGAGTGAATGAAGAAGTTATAATACACATAGGCACTCAAAGCCGTTTGCACCGTATACTCCGTTTTCAAATCCATCTGCTTTAATGTAACTGGAGGTAATGTGTATTCACCAAGTGCAAGATTACAAAGATCCGAACTATAACTTATTTGCCTTGTTAATTCTGCAGCAATATAGTTTGGATCAAGCCCTTCAAAAGCAGCACCAACATGTGTTTCTGCACCTGCAATGTAAAAGCCAGGAAGCAGTTTTCCAACGGTACCTTTATAAACATAACGATTTTGATCCCCATCATATAATGGAGAAACAAAATCAGCATTTATGGCTGCTATATACGTAAACCCCTGCTCCTCTTTCCATTTTTTCAAAGTATGAAGAGCGGATAAAATACCATGTGAGCCATCCTCTTCATCACACTCTGCAATGAATACAAGATTTCCATCGAGTTTATCTGGATGTTCAGAGAAATAGTTTAACAAGAATAGGTTACTTGCAACCCCACTTTTCATATCCAGGGCACCTCGACCAAATAACCATTCATCCGGATTTAGATGATTTCTAACAACATTAGGAATTTCCTCACCCTTTAATAATTCCATCCACTCATCTGGCTTGAAAGCATAGTCTTCCTGTTGATTAAAATCATCTACCCCAACCGTATCCATATGTCCCATGATTATTACGGTGCGTTTGCTTTTACCCTTCGTACCTTTTACATATGCTAAAACATTATAGCGTGCCTTTTCATCATTAATCGTTTTCTCAATTACAACCTTTTCAGGATTGGCCTGGAAATAGGGATAAGCAGAAATCATTGTATATAGAGAATGAGCAATAACACTTTCCCCGTCTGTGTTGACGATACTACGAATAGAAACCAATTGCTTTGTAAGATTTAATACCTCATCACGGCAATTCAACATAAGAGATTTTCCCATAAACATATCCCCCTTATATAGTACAAAACCACCAGCCAGTATCTTCATTCTAGCTGATGGAAAATCCTTACCTGTTATAATCTTTCATTGCCCGGTCAATATCACGTTTCATTTGTTTCTTCTTCAAGTCTTCCCGTTTATCGAATTTCTTTTTCCCTTTACCTAAACCAATTAAAACCTTTGCAAACCCATTTTTGATGTAGATTTTTAAAGGAACAAGTGCATATCCCTCTTGCTGAGTCAAACCAATTAATTTATCAATTTGTTTCCGATGGAGTAATAGCTTTCGTGTTCTAGTTGGATCATGGTTAAATCTATTCCCCTGCTCATATTCAGATATATGTAAATTGATTAATTGAACTTCGCCACTTCTATCAATCCTTGCGTGGGAATCCTTAAGATTTACACGTCCTGCACGAAGCGATTTGATTTCTGTACCTTGCAATACAATTCCTGCTTCATATGTATCTTCTATAAAATAATCATGTGATGCTTTTTTATTTTGTGCAATTACTTTACCTTCACCTTTAGGCATTGATTCGCCCTCCTAAAACTTCCGTGACATCAATTTTACCAAATAATCCCCCGTTATTCCAATAGGAAATTTAACTTTGCCTCTTCTGTGCTTAGTGCTTAACTTATCCTCAATTTTAATTAAAAATGATGTATAAGGCATTTCCATTCTTCATTTCAACCCCGACTTCCATGCAAAATGATGTTTAGAGCAAGCCCAATCTTCATTTCTACCTCAATTCTATCTCAAAATGATGTTTAGATCTATCATAACTCCACTGATTAAAAAGTACCTAAATAAAAAACCCAAAAGCCAGAATAGTTCTAACTTTTGGGTTCCTAACAACTACGGCAACAACAACAAACTCAACGCCATCAATGCCATTCCACTTATCAATCCATAAATCGAGACATGGGCTTCATCATATTTTTTTGCTGCTGGTAACAATTCATCTAGTGAAATAAATACCATGATACCTGCAACTCCTGCAAATATCACACCAAACATCAATTCATTTAAAAATGGCATTAAGATTAGAAATGCTACAATTGCTCCAACCGGTTCAGCAAGCCCTGATAAGAAGGAAAATTTAAAAGCCTTCTTTTTATCATTCGTGGCATAATAAATAGGAACTGCTACAGCAATACCCTCAGGAATATTATGAATTGCGATTGCAATAGCAATTGCAAATCCTAACGCAGGATCTTGAATAGCAGAAATAAAGGTCGCAATACCTTCGGGAAAGTTATGAATCCCAATAGCAAGCGCTGTAAATATTCCCATTTTTAATAGTTCAGGATTTTTAGTTACTACTCCATTTGTTTTCATGTCTTCCACTTTTTTTAACTCATGGGGATTAGAGCCTGATGGAACAAAGCGATCAATTAATGCAATCAAAAGCATTCCACCAAAAAATGCACTAACGGTTAACCACTGGCCACCTTTTGATCCTAATTCCGCTACTAGTGAATCTTGTGCTTTGACAAATATCTCAACCATCGAAACATATATCATGACTCCTGCTGAAAATCCTAAAGCAAACGATAGAAATTTGGTATTTGTTGTTTTCGCAAAAAAGGCCAGTAAACTTCCGATCCCTGTTGCCAAACCAGCCATTAATGTAAATAAGAATGCCAGTAATACATCGTATGACATTTTACTTCTTCCTCTCAAAGTTGTGCTGTTCTATTAATGTTTACCTAAGGAAACATTTTAGTTATAGGTATATAATATTCGATAAACTAAAAATGTGCAATAAAAATATTCATAATTCATTATAAAAATCCAGTCAGATATGAAAATAGACTAATCCTGTTTTAGAAGACAGAATTAGTCTATGCACCTCACATGGTTCATGCGCCTATTTTCTTTTTCTTGTACTTGGTTTTTTGGATTTAGTGGAACCTTTACCAGATTTACCTTTATCACGTCGTTTACCAGTGTATGGTTTTTCCGATTTAATAAAGTCCTTCTTACTACCCTTTGTTCCACCACCAACTATTTCGAAGTCGATAGCATGCTCATCCATATTAACACCGGTTACCCGAACCTTAACTTCTTGACCTATACGATATACTTTTCCAGTACGCTCACCAATCATCGCATAATGGCGCTCATCAAAATGATAATAATCATCCGTCAAGAAACTAACATGAACTAGACCTTCAATAGTATTTTCTAGTTCCACAAATAATCCAAAACTAGTTACAGAGCTAATAACACCGGTAAATTCTTCACCGATTTTGTCTTGCATAAACTCTGCTTTTTTCAAATCATCTGTATCCCGCTCTGCATCTACTGCTGTGCGCTCTTTTTCCGAAGTATGGCGCGCAATCTCTGGAAGTTTTTCCTTCCAAGCACCGACTGTTTTACTATCTAATGTACCTTCAATCAAGTACGTCCGTATTAAGCGATGAACAATTAAGTCCGGATAACGTCTAATAGGTGATGTAAAATGTGTATAGAACTCTGTTGCAAGCCCAAAGTGCCCAACACTTTGTGGGTCGTATTTTGCTTGCTTCATAGAACGCAACATTAACTTAGAGATAATCATCTCTTCTGGCTCACCTTCAGCATCTTCCAAAACCTTTTGTAAACTTTGTGGATGGATTTCATTTGAGGTTCCTTTCACCTTATAACCCAGTCCGCCTAAAAATTCAAAGAAATGCTGGAGTTTACTCTGATCAGGGTCCTCATGGATTCGGTGGATAAATGGCACATCCATCCAGTGGAAATGTTCAGCAATCGTTTCGTTGGCACAAAGCATAAATTCTTCAATTAAACGCTCTCCAACAGAACGCTCACGGATTACAACATCAACTGCTTTGCCCTTATCATCTACTAATACTTTTGCTTCTTTAAAATCAAAATCAATAGCACCGCGTCCCATCCGCTTTCCGCGTAAAATAGATGCTAGCTTTTCCATTTGTTCGAACATCGGTACAAGAGGCTTGTACTTTTCACGAAGTTCTTCATCTTTATCAACTAATATCTTGTTCACATCACTATAAGTCATTCTTTCCGTTGTCTTGATGACACTTTGAAAAATCTCATGATTGACTACTTTACCAGTTGAATCAATTTCCATGTCACAACCTAATGTTAATCGATCCACTTTCGGATTTAAGGAACATATCCCATTGGACAATCGATGAGGAATCATTGGGATTACCCGGTCAACTAAATACACACTTGTCCCACGTTCAAAGGCTTCTTTATCTATTGGAGAACCCTCTTGAACATAGTAACTAACATCTGCAATATAAACACCTAGTTTATAGTTACCATTTTCAAGCTTTTTAACGGTCACCGCATCATCAAGGTCTTTGGCGTCTGCACCATCAATCGTAACGATAACTTCATCACGTAAATCCCGCCTATTTTCAAGTTCCGATGGATCAATTTCATCAGGGGTATTCACCGCATGTTCTAACACTTCAGCTGGAAAATCCATTTTAATTCCATGCTTATAAATAATCGATATAATATCAATGCCTGGGTCATTTTTGTGACCCAGAATCTGAATAATTTCTCCCTCGGCACTCATACGTTGCTCCGGATATTTTGTAATTCGTGCAATAACCTTATGACCATCTACTGCACCGTTTATATTACCTTTAGGAATAAAAATATCATTTGGAATTCGCTTATCGTCTGCTATTACGAAGCCGAATGCTTTATTATTTTCAAACGTCCCAACAACCTCTGTAGTAGCACGTTCTAAAATACGAATTACAGTTCCTTCTGGACGGTTTCCTGCGATATCTTGTTTTTCAATTCTGACTAGAACCCGGTCATTATTCATGGCCGATGCTAAATCTGAATGATGGATATAAACATCTGTTTCATTTTCATCATCTGGAATAAGAAAAGCAAATCCTTTAGCATGCATTTGAATCCGGCCACGTATCAAGTTCATTTTTTCAGGTAGACCGAATCGATTTTTTCTAGTACGAACTAGTTCACCGTTATATTCTAATTCATTTAATGCTTTTACCAGTTCTTTAAATTCCACCACATCTGTAATTTCAAGGATTTCCTCTAAGTCTTCCACGGCAAGTGGCTTGGAATCATATGTCTTAAAAAACTCGCGTAGTTTATCGATCATTATTTCTTCCATAATACACCTTCTTTCTTTACCTACTTAATTCCTTACAATAACTTTATCTTTTATTCTTCCCAATCTAATGATTCTAAAAACTGTAAAATATCCTCATGTAATTGTTCTTTTTCTTTATCAATTGTAATAACATGGCCAGATTCCTCATACCATTTTATTTCTTTTTGCTCCGCTTCTACGTTTTCGAAGATATATGTAGCACTTTCCGGGTTAATCATTTTATCTAATCGAGCTTGAACAACCAATGTCGGCGTGTAGATCATATCAACATCATTCTGAACATCCTTAATTAGTTTACCTAATGCCACAAACATTTCTTTTGATTTATTCATAAGGTAATCTACTTCTGAATTAATTGTCTCTTCATCTTTGCCTTCTAATTGCTTATATTCTCTTGAAAATGCTTTAAATCCAGTAGTCAGTTGTCTTTCATTATCAAAAAACATCGGTGCACACATTGGGATTACAGCTTTAACATTTTCAGAAAAAGCTAGTTTTAAACTAAGCACTCCACCAAGTGATAATCCACAGACTGCAATTTCACTATAACCTAAGTCTTTTAGATGTTGGTATGCCTTTAATACATCCTCCCACCATTCATCAGGACGTGTAACAATTAAATCCTCTGGAGGAAGTCCATGCCCACGATAAATCGGCGCATGACTGGTATACCCTTTTTTCTCTAAGAATCTGCCTAACATACGTACATCTGCAGTATGCCCAGTAAAGCCGTGCAATAGCAGCACAGCTCTAGGTCCCGCTTCAAATGTAAATGGCTTTGGTTGAATAACTTTCATGTTATATTACTCCTTCTCTAGTATATACTTTACCCTTTCTACAACAAAGTACACTTACTTAAATGTAAAAAACCCTTACCACTCTAGTGATAAGGGTTTGTTTTTTACTATTGTAATACGTAAGCACTCAAGAAAGCTAGTATAAAAAACAGAACTCCTGTTACAACAGTTGTTCTATGAAGAACTAAGTCAATACCTCTAGCTTTTTGCTTACCGAATAATTGCTCTGCCCCACCGGAGATAGCTCCTGATAGACCAGCACTTTTACCACTTTGTAAAAGAACAAGAATGATCATAATAATTGCATCTAGCACTAGTAGAACATTTACAAAACTAGCCATGTTTCCATGACACCTCCTGAACTTATGAGACAGTTAACTAATCATACTTTAGCATAATTTTGAATACTTTATCAAGCTATTTCTTATAATTTAGTACTATTTCCTCTATCAAGAATAGCATTTCCAGCTAGTTTAATCTATTATTAAAATAATTAGAGAACCTTATTTTGGGGAGTGAATTAATTGAAGTCTACATTTTGGTTTAAATCGAAAGATAATGTAGAAATTTATGTTGAGAAATGGTATGAACCAGATAAAAAACCAAAAGCAATTGTACAAATAGCCCATGGAATGGTAGAACATATCAGTCGCTATAATAATTTTGCACAAAATCTAGTTGACCATGATATATTCGTTTTCGGTAACGACCATCGTGGACATGGCAAAACAGGAGAAAAACAAGGGCTCATGGGGTATTTTGCAGATGAGGATGGCTTTTACAAAACAGCGGATGATTTATATCTACTTACAACACAAATCAAAAATGAATATCCTAACACGCCTATTTTCTTGTTAGGGCACAGCATGGGCTCTTTCCTAGCGCGTCTTTATATTCAAGAACATAGTGAAGAAGTTGACGGTGTTATTTTATCAGGTACAGGTTTTTATACAAAATCAACAATTACATTCGGCAAAATGCTCTCATCCAAACTCCCACCTAAGAAAAAATCACCTTTAATGAATAAACTGTCATTCGGTACCTTTAATCGAAAAATCAAGAATAGGAAGACTAACTTTGACTGGCTTTCGGGGGATGAAGTAGTTGTTCAAGATTATATGTCTGACCCATATACTGGATTTATACCTACTGCAAGATTCTTTTTTGATTTAATGACAGGACTTGAAGCCATCCATAACAAAGATAGTAATAAAACAATTCGACATGATCTACCTATTCTTTTAACATCTGGAGATCAAGATCCAGTTGGAAACTATGGCAAGGGAGTTTGGAAAGTCGTAAAGATATTTGAAGAGGCAGGATTATCAAATGTCACCACCATGCTCTTTGAAAATGGTCACCACGAATTACTAAACGAATTGAACAAAGAAGAGGTTTATGAGGCTATTAATAACTGGATAAATAGTTATTTAAACAAGAAAACGCCTTCATTTTGAACTTTTTATAACACTAGGAATCAATAACTTGATTTGTGAAAAATGATAAGTATACAATAGAATTTATAAGACATTTTTAAACAAAATTTGAAGGGTTGGTCGAATTATGACAAACATCCAAGGTATAGCAGCATCTTCAGGAATTGCAATTGCAAAAGCTTACCAACTGGTAACACCAGACTTATCATATACAAAGAAAACGATTGATAATCCTGATAGTGAAGTAAAACGTTTAGATGAAGCAGTGGCAATTTCAAAGCAAGAATTAGAAAAAATTAAAGAACATACCTTAAAAGAACTAGGTGCAGAACACGCAGAAATTTTCTCGGCTCATTTACTAGTTCTTGGAGATCCTGAACTTATTAATCCAATTAAAGACAAAATCCAAAATGAAAAGCAGATGGCGGAAGCTGCACTAGAAGAAGTAGCAAATATGTTCATTCAAATGTTTGAAAGCATGGAAAATGAATATATGCGTGAACGTGCTGCTGATATCCGCGATGTGACAAAACGTGTACTATCACATCTACTAGGAGTTTCTTTCCCAAATCCAGCATTAATTGATGAAGAAGTGATTGTAATTGCAAATGACTTAACACCATCTGATACAGCACAATTAAACCGTCAATTTGTTAAAGGATTTGCTACTGATATCGGTGGACGTACTTCTCACTCTGCTATAATGGCTAGATCACTTGAAATTCCAGCTGTGGTTGGAACTAAAGAAGTTACAAAAATAGCTTCTCAAGGTAATTTAGTAATTATCGACGGTATTGATGGCAATGTAATTGTGAATCCAACAGATGAACAGGTAAAAGAATATGAAGAAAAACATGAAAACTTTGCTAAACAACAAGCTCTTTGGGCTGAATTGAAGGACGAGCCTACATTTACTTCTGATGGAGAGCAAGTTGAGCTTGTAGCAAATATTGGTACTCCGGATGATGTTACTGGTGTTATCAATAACGGTGGTGAAGGTGTTGGTCTTTACCGTACAGAATTCTTATATATGGGTAAAAGCGAACTACCTTCTGAGGAAGAACAATACGAAGCATATAAATCAGTTTTAGAGCAAATGGGAGACAAGCCTGTTGTCGTTCGTACATTAGATGTTGGTGGAGACAAAGAGCTTCCATATCTTGATCTACCAAAAGAAATGAACCCATTCTTAGGTTTTAGGGCAATTCGCTTCTGTTTAGATAATGAGCATGTTTTCCGTCCACAACTTCGCGCTTTACTTCGTGCAAGTATTTATGGAAATCTAAAAATCATGTTCCCAATGATTGCAACACTAGAAGAATTCCGTAAAGCAAAAGAGATTTTACTGGATGAAAAAGAAAACCTGAAAAGAGAAGGCCATCAAGTTTCCGATAGCATTGAAGTAGGTATAATGGTAGAAATCCCATCAACTGCAGTTATCGCAAAACAATTTGCTAAAGAGGTAGACTTCTTTAGTATTGGAACTAATGACTTAATTCAATATACAATGGCTGCTGACCGTATGAATGAGCAAGTTTCATACTTATATCAACCATACCACCCAGCAATCTTGAATCTTGTAAATAATGTTATTGAAGCTGCTCACAGTGAAGGAAAATGGGCTGGTATGTGTGGTGAAATGGCAGGAGATCCAATTGCTATTCCAATCTTACTTGGTCTTGGACTTGATGAATTTAGTATGAGTGCTACATCTATCCTACCTGCACGTACACAGTTAAAAGGTATTTCTAAGAAGGAAATGGCTTCTTATAAAGACAAGCTATTAACTATGGCAACAGCCGAAGAAGTAGAGGCATTTATTAAAGAAAAAACAAAATAATAGATTAGTTTGCGCTTAGGTCTGTGACCTAAGCGTTTTTTCATTTCAAACGACCCATTGCAGGAATATGGTAATTATCCCTCCTTGCATAATAAACATTCTCTTCGGGAAAAATGTTTTTATCCTTTCTATCTATTTCGCATATAACAGAATGGATAATTTACACGATTTAATAATGTTAAAATTATAGTTAGGATGAAAATAAATGAATGAAAATCCTCAATTTATTAAACCAGTAATTTTACTTAACATCGATTCATTGATGCCTGGACCATTGGAAGTAGCTACCCAAACAGGAAAGGCTCCAGCTTTACAATTTTTAATGGAAAAAGGAAATTATATATCCGATATGGTAAGTGCTTTTCCTACCATGTCCGTTACAATTGACAGTACTCTCCTTACAGGTACATATGCCGACAAACACCAAATTCCCGGTTTAAACTGGTTCGATGCTAGCAAGAAAGAAATGATAAACTACGGGACCGGTTTTCGCGAAACATTCAGATTAGGAATGCGCAGGTCTGTTCATAATATGCTTTACCTACTGAATAATGTGCATATGAGCAATGATGTAACTACAATTTATGAGGATTTAGCTAAAGTAGGAATTCCTTCTGCTTCTATTAATTCTTTTGTTTATCGCGGTAACATTCCCAAACGTATGCATGTCCCAAAGCTTCTAAGTACATTAACTCGCTTTGAGGATGGGGAATGGACAACTAAAGCCCCACCCGTATTATCGTTGGGGGTTTTTTCTAAATTGAGGCCCCTCGGGATCACAGCTCAAATAGCAGCAGGTAATTATAAATACACAGCGAAGGAACTTAGACACCTTATTCGAAAGAATCGACTCCCCGCCTTTACATTCTGTATTTTTCAGGATATGGACGCTCGTATTCATTTTAAAGGACCACAGGATATAAAAGTTATTACTAAGATTGATCAGGAGATTCAAAAAATATTAAATATGTATTCGAGTTGGGAAGAAGCAATCAACCAAAATATATGGATGGTCATAGGTGACAATGGGCATTCAGCAACAGGTACCAATTACAGAAGGTTTATAATTGATTTGAGGAAAACACTTAAAAAATACCACATAGCTAGGCTTGAAAGGCCTGTTCAAAAAAAGGATCAGATTGTTCTTTGTGTTAATCAACGTATGGCCTATATTTACGTATTAGATAAAAAACTTCGACTCCAATCTATTATCGAGCGTTTGAAAGGTGATCATCGTATAGATATCATTGCATGGAAGGACAAAGAATCTATCAACGTAGCTTCTGGTTTGAGAGAAGGTACATTGAGCTATAGTCCAAATGGAAATTATATAGATGTATATAAACAAACTTGGAATATTGAAGGAAATCCGGAACTTTTGGATCTCCACATAACTAAGAACAATGAATTGTCCTATGGGAATTTCCCTGATGCGCTTGCTAGGTTGAGCAGTGCATTAAACTCACATGAAGGGCGCTTTATCGTTGTGAATGCAAAACCAGGATGTGACTTTAAAGCCCAATCTACACCATTCCATCTAAGCGGAGCAGCACACGGTTCTTTACATAGACAGGAATCATTGGTACCATTGGTGATTGCAGGAACTAATATGAAACCTAGATACCCACGATTTGTGGATATGAAGGACTTTATACTAAAACTGGTAAAAGAATGATAATATAATTAGATTGTAATGGTAGCCCAATATGTATGTCATGCTCAGAGATTGATCTCTGAGCTAATTTGTTTATTCTATAATCTCCAACTTTTCTTCAATTGAAGTTCTCCCTTTATCATGAGGCACATTCTTTGGATATCCTATTTGCATTACAGCTGCTATTTTTACCGAATTAATATCAAGCCCAATTTCTTCATAAAACCCGGAATCATGCATATATGGAGTTATAGTCCAAAGCATGCCTACATGAAACTCCCATGCTGCAAGTTGTGCGTTTTGAATAAAAGCACAGACAGCTGCATATTCCTCCTCATAACGAATAGGGTCTTCATCTTTTTCAAAATAAATAACCGCATGATGTGGAATAGCACGTAGAAAATTTTTCATCGACTCTCTCATTTTTATTGTTTTTGGTTCTTGATTATTCTTAATCATTCCGATTCGTTGGTAACTATTGATAATAGCTTCAACGAGGAATTCTTTCCCATTACCTTGATATAATTTGATTTGCCAAGGTTCTTTCATATAATGAGTAGGAGCATAGGAACCATATGTAAAAATCTCTTTTAATATCTTAATATCTACTTCTTTTTCTTGGAAAGTATGAATGCTTCGACGTGCTTTTATCGTCTCTAACAATGTCATCCCTCTCACCTGTTTTTTATTTATTATATCAAGAAAATAGAGCACTGAAAAATCAGTACCCTAATTTGATCTGAACCGTTGACCAGACATGGTTGTCATGAAATCCCTAAAAAATCTTCGATAATCAAAATCAAAAGCAATTCGATGCCTTTTAATCTCTTTTTCTGTTTCTTCTTCTAAATTACCAAACGGTCGTATATCAGCTATACTTTGGCCACGTTCTGTTCCTCTGGTTGCTTGCACAACGTGAACAGGATATTCCTCAAATGTAAACATATCCTCATTGTTAACCGCCATTAGTGTTAAAACGTCATGAAATGGGCTACCTTGTACGGAGGGATCCCTTTCTTTGTAGAAATCATAATAGTAATCAATCATTGGTTTAATAATATCAATGGTGCCAACGCGATCAATATAATTTACCATTTCTGGTGTGACAATTGCATTTTTCGTTACATTTAAAGGTATAATAGTAACTCTTTCAGCATAAGTTAGTACAATTTGTGCAGCCACTGGGTCACCATGAAAATTTGCTTCTGAAACAGCCGTAATATTTCCAGGTTCCCAAAAGGCTCCACCCATTAAATAAATCTGCTTTATTTTTTTCATTCTTTCTGGATATAGTAGAAACATAGTTGCAAGTGATGTCAATCTACCAATATTCACAATATATAAATCTTCACCATATTGGTCAATAATATCAATAATAGAAAAAAAGTTTTCTAAGGTAAACCCATCTTGGGGATTTTCAGGAACAATTGGACCCATTCCATACTCGCCATGAATTTCTGGAAAATACTCAACAGTTTCTGCAGTCATTGGATTCACAGCTCCAGCAATAGGTATAATTCGTTGAGATTCTTCTGTGGGCAAAATTTGATCGTTCAAATATCGGACAGTTTCAAGAGCATTTTCCTGGGGAATATTTCCATACTCCGTTACTATACCCACAATTTCAATTTCATCATTTAGGTAGCCATATATTAGTGCTATAATATCATCAATTCCAATATCACCAAAAAGTAACACCTTTTTTACCAACTTGTCTCTTCCTTTCAAGATTTAGTTGTCTTTATAGGTTATTTCTGGTTAGTTTTGTCCCGTGACAAAATATTTTTAGTGGTAAAAGGTGGAATTTCAATTTAATGGTTTGTGTAATTAACTTAGAGCTGTTTTTTGTATTGAATCTGTCTATTAGAACGGTTTTATTAGACATAGTTCACGTGTTTCCATGCATTCTGTCCATTAGAATGGTTCTATTAGTAATCTAACTACTAATTTTTCTGCAAAAGCTAAAAGCAACCTATTTAGCCTAACACGTAAAAAGGCTGCCCTCGAAAGGCAGCCTTTTCAGCGTTAATATTTATTCTTCAAGTTATAAAATGCATTCAGTCCAGCATATTCTCCCATACCAGCTAATTCATCTTCAATGCGTAGTAATTGATTATACTTCGCAACACGGTCCGTACGGGATGGAGCACCGGTCTTAATTTGACCAGCATTTGTAGCAACGGCGATATCTGCAATAGTAGCATCTTCTGTTTCACCAGAACGGTGAGAGATTACTGCAGTGTAGCCTGCACGTTTTGCCATTTCAATTGCATCAAATGTTTCTGTAAGTGTTCCAATTTGGTTTACTTTAATTAGGATTGAGTTACCTACACCTTGTTCAATACCTTGTGCAAGTTTCTTCGTGTTTGTAACGAATAAATCATCACCAACAAGTTGAACTTTTTTACCTAGGCGGTCGGTAAGTAGTTTATGACCTTCCCAGTCGTTTTCATCTAAACCGTCTTCAATTGAGATGATTGGGTATTTGTTTACCATTTCTTCGTACCAATCAACCATCTCTGCAGAAGTACGAGTAACACCTTCACCTTTTAGGACATATTTACCATCTTCATAGAATTCAGAAGATGCAACGTCCATTGCTAGTTTAACTTCTTCACCAGGCTTATAGCCAGCAGCTTCGATTGCTTCTACAATTGTTTGTAGAGCCTCTTCGTTAGATCCAAGGTTAGGCGCAAAACCACCTTCATCTCCTACTGCAGTATTTAATCCTTTTGAGCTTAAAACCTTTTTCAAGGAATGGAAAATCTCTGCACCAGTACGAAGAGCTTCTTTAAATGTAGGAGCTGCAACTGGCATGATCATAAACTCTTGAATATCAACATTATTATCCGCGTGTTCTCCACCGTTAACAATATTCATCATTGGTGTTGGAAGAGTTTTTCCGTTAAATCCACCTAAGTAGTTGTATAAAGGTACTTCAAGGAAGTTAGCTGCAGCATGAGCAACTGCCATAGATACTCCAAGAATTGCGTTAGCACCTAATTTACCTTTATTTTCAGTTCCATCAAGTTCGATCATTAAAGCATCAATAATATTTTGACGAGTTACATCAAGTCCAAGTAATTCTGGTGCGATAATTTCATTTACATTATGAACTGCTTTTTCAACACCTTTTCCAAGATAACGGCCTTTGTCACCATCACGAAGTTCAACTGCTTCATATTCCCCAGTTGATGCTCCACTTGGGACCATTGCTGAACCAAAAGCACCTGATTCTGTGTAAACTTCTACTTCTACTGTTGGATTACCACGTGAGTCTAATACTTCGCGTGCATATACGTCTGTAATGTATGGCATAATATTCTCTCCTTTTACTTTTTAATTAATGAAGTTCCTGTCATTTCTTCTGGTTTTTCAATTGATAATAAATCAAGTAATGTCGGAGCTAAATCAGCTAAGATCCCGCCATCACGTAATTCCACTCCACCTTTTGTTACGATTACTGGAACTGGATTTGTTGTATGAGCCGTCATTGGTTGACCTTCAAGAGTAATAACTTCATCTGAATTACCATGGTCAGCAGTTATAATTGCATGACCACCCAACTCGGTTATTTTGTCCACTACTTTTCCAAGGCATTCATCCACCACCTCAATAGCTTTAATCGTAGGCTCTAGCATTCCCGAATGTCCAACCATGTCTGGATTTGCAAAGTTTAAAATAACCGCATTAATCTCGCCCTTATCAAGCTCTGCAAGTAGTGCATCAGTTACTTCATATGCACTCATTTCAGGTTTCAAATCGTAGGTCGCAACCTTTGGTGAATCAATTAAAATACGTTTTTCACCTGGAAACTCCTGCTCACGACCACCGCTCATAAAGAATGTAACATGAGGATATTTTTCTGTTTCGGCAATACGTAATTGTTTCATATTATTTTGAGAAAGAACTTCTCCAATTGTATTATCCAGGTTTGCTGGTTCATATGCAACAAATCCATCAACTGATTCACTAAATTGTGTTAACATAACAAAATCTAGATTTTTTGGCACGTTTGATCCTCGGTCAAAATCACGGAAGTCCTCATTAGCAAACGTACGAGAAATTTGAATTGCACGGTCCGGTCGGAAGTTATAGAAAATAATAGAATCTCCATCTTCCACCTTTCCAACTGCTTCACCATTTGCTTCAACAATCACAGATGGAATAACGAACTCATCAAAAATACCATTTTGATAAGAGTCTTCCACGACCTCTAATGCATTCTTGTAGGTAGGTCCTTCACCATAAACCATTGCATTATAGGATTTCTGCACGCGGTCCCAACGCTTATCTCGGTCCATGGAGTAATATCGTCCAGATACTGTAGCAATTTCACCTACACCCAGTTCTTTCATCTTAGACTCTGTTGCTTCTATATACCCTTTTGCAGTTTGTGGACCTACATCACGGCCATCTAAAAATGCATGAACATAAACTTTATCAAGCCCTTGATCCTTAGCTAGTTTCAGTAATGCATATAAATGTTCAATATGGCTATGAACTCCACCATCTGACAATAGACCAAAGATATGTAGTGCCTTATTTTTTTCTTTCGCGCTGTTCATCGATTTTAAGAATGCTTTCTTTTCAAAGAAATCCCCTTCACGAATAGACAGGTTCACTCTAGTTAAACTTTGATATACGATACGTCCAGCACCAATATTCAAATGTCCAACCTCTGAGTTACCCATTTGTCCTTCAGGCAACCCAACAGCTTCCCCACTTGCCATTAATTGATTATGTGGAAATGTGTTCCAAAACCGATCGAAATTTGGTTTATTCGCTTGTTTTACTGCATTACCTGCCACCTCATCCCGAATAGCAAAGCCATCCAAAATAATCAACGCAGCTAGATTTTGTGAACTCATTTTGCTCCAGCCTCCACTAACTGTAGGAATGATTCAGCTTCTAAACTTGCACCGCCAACTAATGCACCATCAATATCAGATTGTGCTAGTAATTCATCAACATTCGATGGTTTTACACTTCCACCATACTGAATAACGACAGCATCTGAAGTCGTTTCATCCGTTGCTTCTTTCACGACATTTCGAATATGCGCACATACTTCATTAGCATCTTCACTAGAAGCGGTTTTCCCTGTACCGATTGCCCAGATTGGTTCATAGGCAATGATTGTTTGAGCTACTTGTTCATTGGATAAGCCTTCGATTGCTTTTTTCACTTGGGAACCTACTAAAGACTTTGTTTCATTCGCTTCACGTTGTTCTAGTGTTTCACCAACACAAACAATCGGCGTTAGGCCGTGATTAAAAGCAGCATGTGCTTTTTTATTTACAGTTTCGTCTGTTTCAGCAAAATATTCACGGCGCTCAGAGTGTCCTAAAACAACATGTGTTACCCCTAAATCTTTTAACATAACAGGGCTAACTTCCCCAGTATAAGCACCATTATCTTCAAAGTGCATATTTTGGGCACTTACTTTTAAGTTAGTTCCTTTTGCTTGTTCTACTAGAGAAGCAAGATAAGGGTATGGTGCACAAACAATTGCTTCCACTTTTTCGTCGGATGGAATCTTGTTTACCACATCATCAACAAACTGTTTAGCTTCTGACAATGTTTTATTCATTTTCCAGTTTCCAGCAATGATATTTTTACGCATGGTATCACCTCTATAAATTTATTAGGTCTTATTTATCGCTTAGTAATGCAACACCTGGTAACACTTTACCTTCCATAAATTCTAAGGAAGCTCCACCACCGGTAGATACGTGATCCATCTTATCTGCTAAATTGAACTTTTCAACAGCAGCAGCGGAATCCCCACCACCAATAATCGTGTAACCATCTGTATTTGCTAAGCTTTCTGCAACTGCTTTTGTACCATTTGCAAATGCGTTTAACTCAAATACACCCATAGGTCCATTCCAAATTACTAGCTTGGAATCTTTCACGATTTGAGCATATTTTTCACTTGTTTTCGGTCCAATATCGAGTGCTTCCCAATCGGATGGTATCTCTGAGATTGCAACTACTTTAGTATTAGCGTCCTCTGAGAAGTCATCTGCTATGACAACATCTTCTGGTAATACGAAATTAACACCTTTTTCTTCGGCTTTTTTCATGAATTCTTTTGCTAAATCTATCTTATCTTCTTCTAGAAGTGACTTTCCAATTTCATGGCCCTGGGCTTTTACAAACGTATAAGCTAATCCACCACCAATAATAAGGTTATCAACTTTTTCTAATAAATGATCAATAACACCAATCTTATCTTTTACTTTAGCGCCACCGATAATTGCTGTAAATGGACGTTCTGGATTTTCAAGTGCTTTTCCTAATACAGAAATTTCTTTTTCCATTAAGAAACCAGCTGCAGATGGAAGTTTTTCTGCAATACCTGCAGTTGATGCATGTGCACGGTGTGCAGCACCAAATGCGTCATTCACATAGATGTCAGCCATACTAGCAAATGCTTCCGCGAGAGCTGGATCATTTTTTTCTTCCCCTGCTTCAAAACGAACATTTTCTATTAATAATAAATCGCCATCTTGCAATGTAGAAATTGCCTCATCAACTTCTGTCCCATAAACAGTATCAGTTTTCACAACTTCTTTTTCAATTAAATCACTTAAACGTTTTGCAACTGGATCGAGACGTAATTCATCGACAGCTTGCCCTTTAGGACGACCAAGGTGACTTGCGAGAATCACTTTCGCTCCTTGCTCAGATAAATACTGAATAGTAGGTAAAGCAGCTCTTATTCTAGTATCATCTGTTACTTCTCCATCTTTCATTGGGACGTTAAAATCAACACGACAAAATACCTTTTTTCCTTTTAAATCAAGGTCTTTTACTGTTTTCTTATTCATATGAATTTCCTCCCAAACTATATGTACGCATTACTTAATAGGTTTCCTCAAAACTAGAGTTATTACTCAGCATAAAAGAAGAAAGAACATGAGAAAAGGAGGAGAATCTTCTTCCCCACCTTTTCGGTTCTTTATCTAGTGTTGCTCTTATAGTCCTTTTTGTCCCATGTATGCAGCTAAATCAACAACACGAGTAGAGTAACCCATTTCGTTATCATACCAAGAAAGAACTTTAACCATGTTACCTTCCATTACCATTGTTGATAAACCATCAAGGATAGATGAATGTGTATTTCCAACAATATCACTTGATACTAGTGGAGCTTCACTATATTCAAATACACCTTTTAATTCGTTTTCAGCAGCATCTTTGAATGCTTGGTTAACTTCTTCCGCTGTTACATCTTTATCTAGCTCTGCTACTAAGTCTACCATAGAACCGTCTGGAACAGGTACACGAACAGCCATACCGTTTAATTTTCCTTTTAACTCTGGTAATACTAGAGCAACTGCTTTAGCAGCACCAGTTGTTGTAGGGATAATGTTTTCAGCTGCCGCACGAGCACGGCGATAGTCTTTATGTGGTAAGTCAAGAATTTGTTGATCATTTGTATAAGCGTGAACAGTTGTCATTAACCCACGTTTAATACCAAACTTATCATTAAGCACTTTTGCAAATGGAGCTAAACAGTTAGTTGTACAAGAAGCATTCGATACGATGTGGTGGTTACTTGCATCATATTTTTCTTCATTAACACCCATAACAATCGTTAAATCTTCGTTTTTAGCAGGTGCAGAAATGATAACTTTTTTTGCACCAGCATCAATATGTTTTTGAGAAGAATCGCGGTCAACGAAACGTCCTGTTGATTCAACAACTATTTCAACTCCAAGATCTCCCCATGGAAGATTAGCTGGGTCACGTTCAGCAAGAACTTGAATTTCTTTTCCAGCAACTACAATATTATTTCCATTTACAGAAATTTCTTCTTCTAATACTCCATGTACAGAGTCATATTTTAATAGGTGTGCAAGCATGTTTGCATCTGTTAAATCGTTAACTGCTACGATTTCTACGTCATCTCTTTTAAGAGCTTGACGGAATACATTACGTCCAATACGTCCAAATCCATTAATACCAACTTTTACTGCCATTGAATATTCCTCCTAAAAATCTTTAATTAATATATTTAAAGGGAAGAATCCCTTAAAATCTGTTCCGCTGCTGCTTCATCTGTAATGAGCAAATTACTTTTTGCATGTTTAAAATAGGACTCTATTGCTTTTGCCTTTGATTTACCACCTGCAACCGTAATCACATATTTCATCTCATTTAAATCCTCTAACTGTAGCCCAACAGTTCGAACCTTATGAACAACATTACCTTGTTGGTCAAAATAATAACCAAATGCCTCACTAACCGCTTTGTTTTCAATTAGCTTTGTCCAGATTTCTTCCGGAGTTTTCCGACGTTCGGCCATGGTTAAAGCATCGCCAATACCGTGTAATACAATATCGGAATTCCTAATTAATTGTAGAACTTCAATGATAGAAGGTTCTTGAATTATGTTCAGATATGATGTTTCACTCAGTGGGTCCGGTACATACAATAAACGATAGTTCCCTTGTGCTTTTAAAGACATTTGTGCAGCAATAGTATTGGCTTGGTTTTCTACTTTTTCCCCAATACCACCACGGGCTGGTACAAACAGATAGTTGTCATCTTTGTCAAATGGAGTCATGACACTTGCAACAGATGCCATTGTTGTTCCACCAGTTACAGCAATAGTTGCGCTAGGCATTATGATTTTTCTAAGGAAAGCTACACAAGCTTTTCCCATTTCTTGCTTTACCCATTCTGCTTCATCACTATTTCCAGCAACAACAATTACATTCTCTATTTGTAATGTTTCCTTAATTTGTCTTTCTAAAACATGTAACCCACTAATTTCGCTCATAACCTGAGTGAGCTGTTCAAGAGCTGCTTTTCCTTGCTCTGTAATAAGCATTCCCTTCGTAGTAACTTCTATCAAACCTTGTCCTTGAAGTAGGTCAATTTCACTCCGGACCTGCCTTTCCGTTAAGTTACTACTCTCAGCAAGCCCCCTTCGTCCAATTGGTTGAGAAAGGTTTACACTGTGTAATAGAGAATATCGTGCATGCATTACATCTAACAAGTCTGGAATTAGCTTTTTTTGTAATTCGATTAATGCTCTCATGATATTTCCCCTTCAGCATCGGGTGCAAAAATGTCCCGCTAGGTCATAAAGTGTCCCACATGTCCCAAAAAAATACACATAGAATCCTATGTACATTATTATCTTATCACACTGAGGAAAATATACAAATAAATTGATTTTATTTTTTTCGAGAAGATAGATTCTCTTTTAGAGTTCTTTCCATTGTAAAGTAATCCACATGTTCACAATCCAACTGGATTCCTTTAACTTCAACCACTGGAATAAGTAGATGATACTTCTCAAGCCAATCATCATTCGTGTATATATCGCGTTTCTCGATTTCAAATTCGTAGTCCTGTTGGAACATTTCTAGTAGTGCTTCAGCATCATCACATAAGGAACAGATTTCTTTTGTGTAAAAAACTACTTTTTCCATTTGTTTGTCACCTTCTTTATGTTGAACTCGATTATAGTATAAGGGATGGTTTTGTCGGGAGCAATTTTTTGTATTCTTTTAACTTAGAGGTTTATATATCTTGCTTTTCTAAGGGGGAATGAGATGGGTATTAATTACTCTGTAACTACTTCATCGTTCTCTTCAAGGAAATGAGACTACATTGTTTAAGAAAAAGGGATTAGTGAGAAACTGCTTTGTTACCGTTTGATATAATGTTATGTCATTTGATCCGTATATCCGTAGGCAAAATAAAAATTCCAGCAAAATAAGCTAGGCTTAGACGCGCCCAGAGGGATTCGAACCCCCGACAAACCTGGTACCGGAAACCAATTAAGCGCATTTTACTACGTTTTAAACATTTTTAACTTTTACTTTTAATCTATTAGTCTTCTATTAAATGTTAGTTCTTTTCTTTATGATAGAAATTTCGTTAGAATTCTTGAAAGAAGTTCTATGAAAATATTGTAACTAAAAAGCCATTAGTTGAAAAGGATAGACAAAATAAATAATGAACTTTCTCCATTATTAGAGTGGAGATTTTTTTGGTCATATATCAATGATTTCCAGAAACATTCCAAAATGGGGATATAAGCTCGTATAAATTCACTAATTCCGGAAACAGAAAACACTAATTTCTAGCAGGGTTAATGCTTGCAGATATCGAAATTTTAAATCGATAAAAAGGAAGGTTATAATGAATTCAATTAAGAAAGATACAAGGGAAGGAAAAATAATTGTAGATCCAAAAGGATACGGCAGAGAGTTAAGTGGTCTGAATACTTATCATGTAGAAGAGAAAGCTCTGGACAATATTGTAGCAAATGCCCTTAAACGATAGGAAAAATAATGGATGTTCTAATTATGAAGTACATTGCCATTCCAATGGCAATAACAGTTTTCAAACCGGATAAAGAGCGATTTAAAGAATTTCAACTTAGGAATTTGTATCAGGATATGATTTATTCGATTATCGAACGAATGCACCAAGACTATTTCAAAATTAAAACTGAAATGATATTAAAAGAATAGAAAAGAAAAAGTATGAAATTAATAAAGAAATTGTGGAATATACTTCTGAGGATTTGAAAAGTTTCACTCAACAAGTTATGAGTGAGTATTTTTTTGGGGATAAAGCTAGAGAATTCGAGATTAATGATAGGATTTGGAAACCAGAAGATAAAAAAGCGAATTATTTTATGATCCGCTTTTTTATCTTCTGGTTTCTTTTCAGTTCATAAAATACATCTTCCTCCAGGTATGATGGTAAAGAGTCATTGTGTACTTCAAAAAAAATAAAAGAAAGGTTGTTGTTTTTAAAGCGAATATAATTTCAACAAAATAGGAACATATGTTTTGTTATGGTATAGTTTTATGTTATACTATTATTAATTAACATAGTATAGGGGGAATAAATAATGAGCGAAGAAACAAACATAATTAGTGATTTTGGTAAATATTCTTCTTGGTTAAACACAATAGAGGATATGAGTGAAGCATTATGGACAAAACCAATTGCCAAAGGTAAATGGTCTGTAAGTGAAATAATTTCCCATATTATAAATTGGGATAATCACCTTTTATCCGAAGTAATCCCAGCAGTAAGGAATGAAAAGGGAATGGAGTTTCCCGACTTTGATACCCATAATAAAAAAGCATCTGATTACGCAAAATCAGGTATATCACAGTCAAAACTACTTAAAGAAGCAATAGATACAAGAGAACTACTAGTTAAAATACTTAACGAAATACCTACCGAAAAATTAAACAAACCATTAACTGCAAACGGTGTAACTCATTGTCCACATACTGGAACGCCTTATTCACTGATATATATTATTAATGAGTTTACAGACCACGATAACCACCATAAAGGACAAGTTATACAATTCCTAAAGGAAAACAACTTGGAGTAATTTCAAGTTGTTTTTTTGTGCACTTCTTAACATCTTAACAGTTGTATGAATAGATTTTTGACACGTTAATTTCCCATCCCTTCCTGCTGCCATCCTACGTAATTAAGAAGGAAAAAGCTTGGACTAGATTCGTATTCACTAGATTCATTTTATTAAATCTTCAAAAACTAATAGATTAATAAATCGTTAAATGAACTGGTGCAACGTATTTCACGCCTTCCTCGCTACCAACCAAGATAACGGATTGCTTTCTTTTATGACATAATAAAAGCACTTAACTTTTTCTAGTCAAGTGCTTGATAATTTAATCCTGATATGTTCCTAATTTCATATTCGTGGACTGAAAATTCCCCACCTGTGTTAAAATGATCAGTAGGCTTCAATGTTCTAACGTAGATATAAGCCCCACCATAATTGTCATCATCATCTGGTTCATTATCGAGTTCTGACGTGTAATTCAAAACACGTACTTGCAATTCCGTATCATCAGTACAAATGATTTTTATGTCTTTTCCAACTATATCTGATAACTTCACTATCTAATCCCTCCCTTTGAATGGTACAACATGCGTCCTCTTCTTCGAATGATGTCCCAATCCTTGTGGAATATGTGGATTAATGTTGTTAAAACCAGATGGCTTCAAGTAATTAAATTAGGTCTTGTAAGTCCTGGTATTTCTGCTTTTTCTACCAAACTCCAGGATTTGGAAATTAGAAAATGAATAAACTAGAACATCATCACATCGAATCTTTTTTAGATGAACATAAGTTCCAGAAAACTTTTTTTCCATCAATCATAAATAATTTTTTAAAAAAATTTTGGAATTCGAAGGTTAGAATTTGGTTAGAATTCCATAAAAATAGCAAGGGAATGAGCATCACTCAAACCCTTACTACAATTAGTTTAAAGGACGCGCCCAGAGGGATTCGAACCCCCGACAAACCTGGTACCGGAAACCAGTGCTCTATCCAACTGAGCTATGGGCGCATATTAAGTTAAGACTGTAAATAATCGACACATACGCTATTATACCCCCTGAATACTCAATAAACAAGTATTTTTAGTTGAAAAGGTTTATATCTGTAGACTGTCGGGCATGATGGAGAGTGTGATTTTTACTACATATACGGGCTCGTAATTTTGTCGAACGTTTTTGTTTGACCTTCATTGACCATTGGTATATGATGAAAATATCCAAAGTTTGGATAATTAGTTTTAGAAATAAATCTTTAAGGAGGAATTTCCATGAATTTAATACCTACAGTTATTGAACAAACAAACCGTGGTGAACGCGCATATGATATTTATTCTAGACTTTTAAAAGACAGAATTATTATGTTAGGAAGTGCAATTGACGATAACGTTGCAAACTCAATCGTTGCACAGTTACTTTTCCTAGAAGCAGAAGATCCTGGAAAAGATATTTCCCTATACATTAACTCCCCAGGTGGTTCCATTACTGCTGGGATGGCAATTTACGACACAATGAATTTCATTAAATCAGATGTTTCCACTATTTGTACAGGGATGGCGGCATCTATGGGAGCATTCCTTTTAGCTGCTGGTGAAAAAGGAAAGCGTTATGCGTTACCTAACAGTGAAGTAATGATCCACCAACCTTTAGGTGGAACACAAGGTCAAGCTACAGACATTGAAATTCACGCAAAACGAATCATCCAAATGAGAGAGAGCATAAACAAGATTCTATCTGAACGAACTGGTCAACCAATCGATGTAATTGACCGTGATACTGAGCGTGATAACTTCATGTCAGCTGCTGGTGCAGTAGAATATGGTTTAATCGACAAAATATTAGAGCGCAAACCAGATTAATGTTAGCAATAGAGGGTGGATCCTTTGGATTCACCCTCTTTTCGTATGGCTATTTTCTAATAGATTGTTGTTAATTACACAATTTGTATAAACTGTGCGGTAATACTTATCTTTGGATAGTCTAAACTACCGCTTATAGAGAATACACCGCTTTTACTTCCAGCACAGGGGCGAGTAAGCGCAGTCCCAAGGAAAGCTTCGGCAGCATTAACATCGCACGAAGAAAATCGTTTTTTATTTTCGAGGAAGCTCACCAGCCGTCCGTGGAAAGCGGAGTTTATTTCCGTAGCGGGTATGATGCTCAATCCAGAATCCTTAGTTACCGTACAGTTTCTATCAAAGGCAAAAAATAGCAATCAATGTTACGAAAACTTAAGGTATTTAATTCCAATTTATTCCAATGTTATCTTTTTCACATAATCTATTATATAAATTATTTATTGCTAACAAATGAAACCAAATGGTTCATAGCTATATTTTCGTCAGACCCATCTGCTATTAGTTTAATAGATTCGCCAGTAGTAATTGCCAAGCTCATTAGCCCCATAATACTTTTTGCATTTACTCGTTTTCCCTCTTTTTCTAAAAACAAATGTGCTGCATAGCGGTTAGCTTCCTGAACAAATTGCGCAGCAGGCCTAGCCTGTAAACCTGTCTCAAGCTCAACTGTAACAACTCTCTCAACCATTTCCTCTTCATCCTCCCCTAAAGTAAGCGTTAACAATTCATTCTAATTTTAAAAAAAGTATTACAGAGGCGCATCTTTCTATTTGCGCTCCATTAATAATACTTATTAAATAAAAAAATATTCATGATAGTTAATTATATCATGAATATTTTAAATAACAATTGAAGTTAAGGTAAATTTTCACCTAATTTAATTTTTTCTGCAAACTCATCAATTTTCTTTAATCTGTGGTTTATTCCGGATTTGGAGATTTGTCCACTCGATACAAGTTCACCTAGTTCTTTCAGGGAAACATCCTCGTGCTGTACTCTAAGTATTGCTACTTCACGTAGCTTTTCCGGTAACGCTTCTAGTCCAACGGTTCTTTCAATTAATTTTATGTTTTCAATCTGACGAATAGCAGCTCCAATTGTTTTATTTAGATTAGCTGTTTCACAGTTTACCAGACGGTTAACAGAGTTACGCATATCACGGACAATTCGGACATCTTCAAATTTAAACAGTGCGATGTTTGCTCCAATTACACTCAAAAATTCTGTGATCTTTTCTGCCTCTTTAATATAAACAATATATCCCTTTTTCCTGTCCAATACTCTTGCACGTAAACCAAAGGAATTTAGAAGATTACATAATGCCTCATTATGCTCTTCACTTGTATTTGAAATTTCTAGATGGTAGGAAGAGGTTTCCGGATTATTAACAGAACCACCCGCAAGAAATGCGCCTCGTAAGTATGCTCTCTTACAACAATCTTTCTCTAGGTATTGATCCGAAATTTCACGTACAAATGTATAGGAATCCTTCATAATCCCGAGCTCAGTTAACATTTCATGTACATCTTCCTTTAAACGGACAATATACACATTATTTTTCTTAAGCTTCATCTTCTTCCGAACCAGTAATTCAACTGGTATCGAAGAAAAGCTTGCTTTTATTAACATATAAATACGTCTTGCAATTGCTGCATTTTCTGTCTGCACATCTAAGGTGTATCTGAATTGAGATACAGAAACTGTACCATTCATTCGAATTAAGGCAGTCAATTCTGCATTAGCACAACAAGTTTCAATTTCTGCAGATGTTAACTCCTTTTTAATCTCAGAAGCAAAGGACATATTTTCCCCCTCCTTCACCTTTTATTTTTGTATCAATGAAAATAAAAGCTTAGCGATTTTATTGGTATCGTGACGAATCATTGTTCTGGAATCGTCAATGATGTCGCCCTCAATAATTTCTAAGCCCAACTCCAATAATTTGTCCGTATCATAGACAACTGGTGTTGCATTCTCATATGCATAAACATCCTGAATTTCAGGGTCAATTTTTTTATTATTAACTACGACAGCATCAATCACCTCTTGGCCGACGTGATTAATAATTGCTTGTACATGATCACTCGCAGTGAAACCAGTTGTTTCACCGTTTTGCGTCATCACATTGCAAACATAAACGATTTTTGCTTCCGCCTGGCGTAAGGCTTCATCAATATGCGGAATAATCAGGTTGGGCATGATGCTCGTAAACAAACTACCTGGTGAGATGACAATTAAATCTGCTTTTTCAATAGCTCTAATTGCATTAGGTAATGGTGTAACATCTTCAGGGTCTAAAAATACCCGTTTAATTTGTTTACCTTGGAGCGGAATATTAGATTCTCCTCGTACAATCGTACCGTCTACCATTTCTGCACAAAGTGAAATATTCTCATTAGAAATGGGATATATTTTCCCCTTTACATTTAGGACTCTGGAAATCTCCTTTATCCCCGTATAAAAGTCTCCGGTAATGGAAGTCATGGCTGCTAAAAGCAAGTTCCCCATCGAGTGGCCAGATAAATCATTTCCATCCGCAAAACGATGCTGAAACAATTGTACAAGCATTGGTTCAACTTCCGATAATGCGGCAATTACATTTCGAATATCTCCTGGTGCAGGAATGGCCATATCTTGTCTAATTCTCCCTGTACTCCCACCATCATCTGCAACAGTAACTAATGCTGTTAATTTAATTGGTAAATTTTTGAGGCCACGCAATAGAACTGGCATACCAGTTCCCCCACCAATAACCACAATCCTTGGAAGATTCTGTTCTGTCATCTGTTAATGGCCCTTTCTTTTATTTATGTCACGATGTGTCACATGTGTTATATAGTTTCCAGCTAATTTCCTAGCAAAATACTCTGCCAATGCAACGGAACGATGCTGCCCTCCCGTACATCCTATTCCAACAACAAGCTGTGATTTACCTTCCTTCTTATATTGAGGAAGCATGAACTGTAATAAATCTAACACTTTTTCCTGGAACTTTTGCGTTTCTGACCATTTGAATACATAGGAGGAAACATCCGGGTTCAATCCTGTTAAAGGCTGTAAATGGGCAACATAATGTGGATTTGGTAAAAATCGTACGTCAAATACTAAATCTGCATCAATCGGGATTCCATACTTAAAGCCAAAAGAAACCATATTTACAGAGAATATTTCTTGTGTTTCTTCAGAGTAAAACTTCAGAATCTTCTCTCGTAATTCACGTGGCTTCAAATTCGAAGTATCAATTATTTTATTAGCGCGTCCACGCATTTCATCTAAGATTTTTCTTTCTTGTTTAATTCCTTTTAGAGGTAAGTCACCGATTGCTAATGGATGAGATCTTCTTGTTTCTTTATATCTCGTTACAAGCTTTTCATTATTGGCATCCAGGAATAAAATATGTTCATCTAACCATTCCTCTTCACCTAGTAAGTCAAGTGCCTCAAATAAGGAGTCAAAAAATTCTCGCCCACGAAGATCCATGACGAGTGCCACCTTGTGTATATTATTAGTTGAATCTCGCATTAGTTCAAGGAACTTAGGCAGTAAAGCAGGTGGTAAATTATCAACGCAATAATACCCTAAATCCTCAAAGCTTTGGATTGCAACAGTTTTACCTGCGCCAGACATTCCCGTAATAATAACCATCTTTGTCTCTTGTTCTATATTTGCCAATCGAATCACCTCTTACGTTCTAAAGAATCTATTATACCACGAACTACATCTCGTAAGATAGTTTTGTATACAATACTATATCTATTATACATGTAAGGCATTTAATGCTACAAGAAAATGATTATTTTTCCTTTTGTTTGATGTAATCAAGAACGAAGGGGCCATATGGAGGATTAAACCGAAGCTTTACAGGAAGTTTACTGTAAAACTCGAGTATGTGCCTGGTATTTGTGCGCATGTGACTAATTCCTTTTATGTACACGGTTATTTAGTACATGCAACCAAACCTACCGCGCATGTACCTTATTCCTATTTACATATCCCAAAGCATGAACAAAAAAATGCGCAGATCCTAGGATCTGCGCCAATAACTAATCTATCTATTAAAAAGGGGGTCAATTAGTTAAGTTCATTGTACCTTATTAATGTTTCGTGCGTGTTACAACAAGGTTAAGATGTTTTTACTTTATCAAATTTATCTTAATTTGTTGCTTTGGTTTTATCTTTCAGTTCTTCTAAATATGCTTGTGCTGCTTCGGCGGCAATGGCTCCGTCACCAGTTGCAGTTACAATTTGTCTTAGTTTTTTATCGCGGATATCTCCCGCAGCAAATATTCCTGGTACAGCTGTTTCCATGTTTGCATTGGTTTCAATATAACCCTCGTCATTCGTGATACCAAGAGACTGGAATGGTTCACTTAATGGTACCATGCCAATATAGACAAATACACCATCAGCTGGTTTTTCATATTCTTCACCAGTGTTTACATCTTTTAATGTTACACTACTTACTTTACCTTCTGGGCCATTGATTTTTTCAACAGTTGTGTCCCAGATAAAATCAACTTTTTCATTATCAAATGCCCGTTCTTGAAGGATTTTTTGAGCACGTAATTCATCACGACGGTGAACAATCGTTACCTTGCTTGCAAATTTAGTGAGGTAAACTCCCTCTTCCACAGCAGAGTCTCCACCACCTATTACGATTAGCTCTCTTTCCTTAAAGAAAGCACCATCACATACTGCACAATAAGAAACCCCACGTCCACCTAGTTCTTCTTCACCAGGTATACCTAGCTTCTTATATTGTGCTCCTGTTGATATTATAATCGTTCTAGCTTTATATTCCTTTGATCCGGCCTTGATTAATTTATAGTCGCCATGATCCTCAACACCCTTTATATCACCATAAGCATACGTCGCACCAAATTTTTTTGCATGGTCAAACATTTTATTAGATAAATCCGGCCCAAGAATATGATCATAGCCCGGATAGTTCTCTACATCTTCTGTATTCGCCATTTGTCCACCTGGAATACCACGTTCAATCATTAACGTATCAAGATTAGCACGAGAGGCATAAACAGCTGCTGTCATTCCAGCAGGTCCAGCACCTGCAATTATCACATCATAAATTTTTTCTTCGGACATTAAAAGCGCCCCTTTCTGTGTCAATTAGTACTTTCTACTTAAAGGGTATAAGATTTATGAAATTCCGTCTAATTATCTGCTTACTCTTTCCATGGTCCCTGTTCATCTGATAAATTGGGATGACGACGGCAACCTTCTTCCCATAAACTTAATGCTTTAGAAGGCTCACCTAAACGATAAGCCGTCATACTAAACCAACGATAATAGGAAATATGACTTTTTACGATTGCTTTATCAAGCATTCGAAATCGTGGATATGCTTCTTTTAAGAAGCCAGTCCTTGCTAATGTCACCGCAACACGTAGCTTTTGTTGTTCATGGATTGGATATATATTTAGTAATGCTCTTATATGAGTTTCATATTCTTTTGTAGCATTTGTCTCATAATAAAACACAGCCAAATTAGTGTGGCTATATAAATTATTTGGGTCATCTTTTAACAATTCTAGCTCTTTTTCAATTGCTTCTTCTTGTCTCCCTGAAAAGAATAGCGCATAAGTATATTCATGATGAGCTATTTTATGGTCTGGGAATATTAAAATCATCTCTTCTAATAAAGCTAAAGCTTTATCCCACTCTTTATTTTCTAAATGATGAAAGACGGTTTCTTGATAAACAAGAAGTTCATCCTCTTCTTCAAGCTCCCAATCTTCACCATCGAAATCATCATCTATTTCAATTAAATCCAACAATGTTTTAGCATCGTCACTAAAATCACCATCGGGTTCTTTATCAAGATAAGAAACGGCAAACTTTTTCGCATCATTTAACAGTCCCAAATGGGCATAATTATTGGCAAGTAAATAATAACAATCTACATATTGATCGCCAGTTGCTTGCAATACATTCGTTAATATTTGATTTGCTTTATGAAAAGCACCTGTTTCGGTATAGATGATTGACATTTGACATTGATATAACGGGTTATCTGGTGCCGTATCAACAGCCTTTGTTAACCACTTTAATGCAATATCAAACTTTCTTTTCCGAAAAGCTTCAACACCTTTCGCAAAATAAAAATCACCTGTAGGGATAAAAGGGATAACATTATTAGATTTTGTTGTGTTTTCCTTCTTTTCTACTGGTTGCATGCATATCCCCCTATTTTTTCACATATCGAAACAAAGTATACCATAATTAAATCGAGAATTATACACCTTATTCATACATCAATATTAATAAATGGACAAAGGTCTGCTTCAAGGAAATAATTGCATTTCCAAAAGCAGACCCCTGATAACGAATAGATTTTATTCTGTTGGCATTACTGCTTCATCTAACAATGTTTCTAATTCGACAGTATAGCTTAACTTTTGTTGTTCATTCCAATTTAATTTCTTTTGTAGATAGGCTATTACCATGTCCTTTTGATACTTTACCAATTCAATATTAAAAAACAGTGCTCCAGTTCTTCTAACAAAGAAATCTGTCGGTTTATAAGCAAGTTCATGTTCCAATGCATAGTTTAATTGTGCAAATACAATGGGATCGATACTTTCAAGTACTGCTTCTTCTTTTCTAGTCATATACAATTCAAATACTTTATCAACATTAGAACCGTATCTTTGGATTAATTTCATTGCTTCCTTATGTTCTAACCCAATCATAACACCCTCTTTAGCTTTTTCCTTTTTAAATTGCTCAAAACCCTTTGAGCCACCAACATCTCCTCCCGAAATAGAAAGATACTTCGTTTCAGAATTAGAATAGAGTATACCCAGTTCATCTTTCAATTGATTAGTAACCGTATTTACAGCTTGCTCTGCCATTTTGCGGTATCCTGTCAATTTCCCTCCTGCCATGGAAATTAACCCTGAATTAGAAATGAAAATTTCATCCTTTCGAGAGATTTCTCCAGGTTTTTTTCCATCCTCGGCTATCAATGGCCGTAAGCCTGCCCAGCTCGATTCCAAATCGTCTGCAGTAATTTGAAGAGATGGAAACATGTAATTAATAGCGTCTATGATGTAGTCACGGTCCTTTGTTGTCATGGTTGGATGGGCAATGTCTCCATTATAAGTAGTGTCCGTTGTACCAACGTAGGTCTTATCATCCCTTGGTATTGCAAAAATCATCCTTCCATCTGGTGTATCAAAGTAGATAGCTTGCTTTAATGGAATTATTTCCTGGGAAAACACTAGATGAACCCCCTTTGTTAAGTGAAGATGTTTTCCCTGCTTGGATCCATCCAATTCACGTAATTGATCAACAAACGGACCACAGGCATTAATGACTTTCTTTGCGTAGATTTCATGTTGCTTTCTATTCGTTTGATCCTTTACTATTGCACCGATAATTCTCCCACGATCACTATAGAGAAAGGAAATTACCTTTGTATGGTTAATGGCATGTGCACCTTTTTCCACAGCCCTTTTAATCACTTCTATAGTTAAACGTGCATCATCTGTTTTATATTCCACATAATATCCAGCCCCTTTAAGTCCTTCTTTTCGGATAAGGGGTTCCATCTGTAGGGCAACTTCCGGGGATAGCATTTTTCTTCGTTCATTACGCTTTACATCGGCTAAATAGTCATAAACTCGCAAACCGAAATTTGTTGTAAACGGTCCAAACGTCCCGCCTTTATGAAACGGTAATAGCATCCACTCAGGTGTTGTGACATGGGGGCCATTTTCATACACGATTGCCCTTTCCTTTCCGACTTCTGCTACCATTTTCACTTCAAATTGCTTTAAATATCGAAGTCCTCCATGAACCAGCTTCGTTGAACGGCTTGAGGTACCAGATGCGAAGTCTTGCATTTCTACCAATGCTACTTTCAATCCTCTTGACACAGCGTCTAATGCAATTCCAGTACCAGTAATCCCACCACCAATCACTAGCAAATCTAGTTCTTCTTCTTTCATTTTTCGAAGTATCTCTGCTCGTTTAAAACTAGAAAAATCCCCCATTTGTTGCAACCCCCTAAAATTTGTTTGTTATTATTAATACTATTTGTAAGTCCATGATATTTAGAATTAATTCTCTAAAAAAATTGGCTGGTGTCTAAACACCTCACTTACTATTACAATCTTTTTCAATGAAAAAACCACAAACGAACTAGAGAATGTGAACTGCACCCCAATTGTTAGACAAAATCTAACAATTGGGGTGCAGTTCAAAGACTCTAGCAGATCTGTGGTTTTTACATTTAATCTGAGATATTTAGCTGTTCTCTATTTTTCATTTCTTCTTTAGTGTAGATTATTTGCATTGGATTACCACCGACAAAGGAGCCAGCAGGGACATCTTTATGTACCAAAGTTCCAGCTGAAACTATTGCACCATCCCCAATGGTAACACCAGGTAGGATCGTACTATTGGCTCCAATTAAAACTTCGTCACCAATAATAACCTCACCAAGTCGATATTCCTTAATCAAGTATTCATGAGCTAAAATTGTCGTATTATAGCCAATGATCGAGTTGTTTCCAACCGTAATTTTTTCAGGGAACATCGTATCTGGCATTACCATTAATGCGAAAGCGGTTTTCTTTCCTATCTTCATGCGTAAGAAAACGCGATATAGCCAATTTTTCACACCAACGAAAGGAGTATATCTGGCAATTTGGATGATGATAAAATTTTTAACAACTTTCCAAAAGGAAACCGTTTTATATATTTGCCAAAGCGAGTTTGCATCTTTTACTGGATGCCGCTCCGTGTTCCTCATAATCTACACCCCAATGATTTCAAGTAAATCCTTCATATCATGTAACATATAGGTTGGATGATACCTACGTAAGAATTCTTCACCCTTTAGGGACCAGGCTACTCCGGCAGTTTTAACTCCTGCATTTTGTCCTGCCTCAATATCATGATGGTTATCCCCCACCATTAACGTTGTTTCTGGATCTGCCTGTATATTTTTCATGGCACTTAATACTGGCTCTGGATGTGGTTTCGGATTTGTTATATCATCGATTGCAATAATGGTATCAAAGTAATCATAAATACCTGTTAATTTCATTCCTCTTATTGCAGTCCCACGCATTTTCGTTGTTACGATTCCTATTTGAATGCCATGCATTTTCAATTTCTTTAATGTTTCTTTTACATTTGGGAATATCTTTACATAAGCATCATGATGCTCAAGGTTATGATCACGATAAGTCGTAATCATCGCCTCTGCTTTATCTAAATCAATTTTTTCAAAGGTTTCTTTTAATGGTGGCCCGTTGAAAGCAAGAATTTCATCATGCGTAAATTCAAGGCCAAATTGACTAAACGTATGATAGAAAGATTCGGTAATTAATTTGTTTGTATCAATCAATGTTCCGTCAAGATCAAATAGTATTGTATGAATGTTCATTGGTGATTTCCTTTCTTTTACGTTGTTCCTCTTTTTTCCATAGAAACGCAATAACCATTGTTAATAGGATAGCTGTAATTAAACGGATGATTAGCAATGGCCAAACGGGAATTCCTAATGGAATAAAAATAAACGTATCTTCAACAACAGCATGACAGGAAACAAGGAAAATTAACGCTAATGTCATATCTCGTTTTGAAACGCCATCTTCTTTAATGGCTTGAATCATTAATCCTGCCCCATAGGCAAGACCAACTGTAAGTCCTGCAACTAATGTCATCGAAGTGTTTTTCTCCATACCAAGAATCTTGGTTGCTGGTGCAAATCCATTAGAAAGTTTTGTTAGCCAGCCCTTTTCACGTAACAATTGCATGATTATCATTAATGGTATAACGATGGCTGCAAGTTGAATGACTGCAATGATTGCAGTTTGTATTCCATTAAGAGTAATCTCTCCCCAACTGGTAATAGTTGCCCCATCTTGTGAGATGAATCCGTACTGGGCCAATTCTCCCCCGCCATTCCAAACTAGATTGATTATACTAGCAGCTATTAGAGCAAGCCCAATACGAACACCAACAATGATCCACCATTTGACTCCAACCTTTGATGCAACAGCAGATTCAATAAATAAATTATGAGAGAAAGAAAGCATGATTGCCATTATAAAGACTTCTTTCACTGTAAAATCAAACGAAATAATGGCTCCGATACCGGCATATAAATTCAAAACATTTCCTAACACAATAGGTACAGCCGCTTCTCCAGACAAACCGATTAGTCCCATTAATGGACTGAGTTTTTCAATAATCCAAGGTAACACGGGAGTATATTGAAGAATCGTAACAATTAATGTGATCGGAAAAATCACTTTTCCTAATGTCCAGGTTGTTTGAAGTCCCTGCCTCAAACCGCGTGTAAAAATACCAGACATGTATCGTTTCCCTCTTTTCAACTATGCTATTTTTTCTTTTTTGTATTCTTTTTTGTATTCTTTTTCTTTCCGGTATTTTTCTTTCCATTGTTTTTCTTCGTATCTACATCCTCATATCGCATCTTAACTTTTTTGTAGCGATAGATAATAAGTACAATAGCACCAACAAATAGTAATACAGAGATAAATTGTGCTGTACGAAGATTTCCAATAATATATAAGCTATCTGTACGCATTCCTTCAATAAAGAAACGCCCTACTGAATAAGCCGCTAAATAAGTCAAGAATACTGTACCACGAATTGGATTTTTACGACGTAACCAAATCAATAAAATAAGAACTACCACATTCCATAATGACTCATAGAGGAATGTTGGATAATAATACGTACCCTGAATACACATTTGATTCATGATAAAATCAGGTAACATGGCATAATGTGTATCAATAACAGCTTGATCAGTAATAGGCCCCCCATGAGCCTCTTGGTTCATGAAGTTTCCCCAACGACCAATTGCTTGTCCTAGGATTAAGCTTGGTGCAATAATATCAGCCAACTGCCAGAACGGAATTTTTTTAATTTTTGTAAATACAACTGCAGTTAAAACCGCACCGATTAAAGCTCCGTGTATTGCAATTCCACCATCCCTAATCGCAAACACTTTCCACCATGGGCCACCTGCATAACGGTCCCATTCAAATATAACATAATAAATTCTTGCAAAAAGAATTGAAATTGGGATTGCGAATACTACTAAGTCCACAATTAAATCTTTATTTACTCCTAATCGATCAGACTCTTTCATTGCAATGTAGAGTCCTATAAATGCTCCTGCCGCAATAATAACCCCATACCAATAAATTGGTAAGTTCCCAATTTGCAAGAAGACACGATCAAGCGATGGTGCAGCACAACTCATATTTCCACTCTCCTATTCCTATTCCTGTTCTTTTTCTTGTACAATCATATTGGTTAATCGCTCTGAAAACTCTTCTGCAGCATTGACGCCCATCCGTTTTAAACGGAAATTCATCGCTGCAACTTCGATAATAACAGCCAAGTTTCTACCCGGACGTACTGGAATGGTAGCTTTCGGAAGATCAACATCCATAATTTTCATTTTTTCTTCATCTAATCCTAAGCGATCGTATTGCTTTTTGGGGTCCCAAATTTCTAAATTTATAATCATCGAAATCTTTTTATGACTCCGAACTGCTCCTGCACCAAATAAGGTCATCACATTGATGATTCCTAATCCACGAATCTCTAATAAATGCTCAATCAATGGTGGCGAATTCCCAATCAGTGTATCGTAATCCTCTTGTCTAATTTCCACACTATCATCAGCAACAAGTCGATGTCCTCTTTTTACCAGTTCAAGAGCTGTTTCACTTTTACCAACACCGCTCTGACCAGTTATTAAAACACCAACACCATAAATGTCTACAAGAACCCCATGAATAGCCGTAAAGGGAGCAAATTTTGCTTCTAAATAATTGGTAAGCCTACTCACCACTCTGGTTGTTTTTCTCGGAGAATGTAGAATTGGCACACCTGAATTATTAGCCGCATCAATCATTACCTGTGGAATAGCCATTCCTCTTGAAATCACAATCCCAGGTGTTACATCTGTACAAAGCTCTGTCATTCTGTCTATTTGTTCCTGTGGACTTAAGTCTAGAAAATAGGTCATCTCGGTTCTTCCGATTAATTGTAGTCTTTCTTTTGGATAATATTTAAAATAGCCCGTCATTTCTATTCCCGGACGCGAAATATCACTTGTGGTAATTTCCCTATGTATGCCTTCTTCACCAGCAACTAATTCTAAATTGAAGTTTTCAAGTAGATCTTTGGTACGTACAATTGTTGTCATTTAACCTTCCTCCATTACCAGTCCTAACTGTTTCCCATTGTAGCATATTTTAACAGATGGAAGGAAAAAAGATGAACTTAGTGGAATATGTGGAAATTGAAAGAGCATAGGCTAAAGCCCATGCTCTTATTTTGAAGTTAGTGTATCTTTTACTAATCTATTTAGCAATAAGTTCAAGATAGAGAGAATGACTGCTGCAAATAATGCTGTTCCAAATCCATCAATGACAAAATCATCTCCAATAACACCTTGTGTAATCATTAAGGTAACCGCATTAATAACAAATAGGAATAATCCTAAAGTGAAAATAGTTAAGGGTAAAGTTAATATGATTAGAATTGGTTTAACAATGATATTAAGAATTCCTAAGATCAATGCAGCTAACAATGCCGTACTAAATCCTTCTAAATGAAAATTTTCAAAAAGCTGTGCAACAACGATTAGTGCAATAGCATTTAAAACAATCGACAATATGCCTCTCAAAAGCAAAGTATCCACCACCCTTCCTATGGTTCATGATAGTTTATTCGACATTTATATATATTCTCCTTCTTGGGGTTGTCTTAATTTTAGTTTATTAACTTCATCTTGGAAAGATTCGTTTTGAATGGATGTTTAGGGTTTGCTCGTAATATTGGTAGCTACGAGCGAGCGGGCACAAGGTATAGAGTTTTGGGGGCATACTTTTTTGTTTTGGTCACATGGAAATTGAAATAAGGCACTTGTTTCACTAGATTGAGAGCATGCGGAGATAACCTTACAACCTCTTAATTACAAATCTAAATAGTAAAATACCCCCACACTAAAAAGTGTAGGGGGGCGTATATTAATACTTCCAAATATAAAAAGATTCAAAACCTAATCGCTTCATTGCTTCTTCTTTTAAATCATTATCCATACCTTCACTTTGATTCCAGCTCCGAATAACACCATTTGCTTGTGACTGGTGGCAGAGTATAGCATCCATCTTCGTATCAAAATTATCTCGAACATCGTTTATAACGTCTGGCTTACCCAAATCCTCTACATGTGTGTTGGTAATTGCCTGTGCCCAAACAGTTGGACGTTTTTCAGTGTCGATTAATTGCACTGCTTCAATAGCTGCAGCTCCTAGTGCATTATGATCCGGATGAACAGCGTGTTCAGGATAATGAGTGATGATTAAACTAGGTTCAATCTTTTCAATAATACCTTTTAAATGCCCGGCCACTTCGTTTCGATCTTCATATTCTAGAGTTTTATCTCGATATCCTAGCATTATTAATTCCATATCAAGGACTTTGCATGCTTCGATAAGTTCTTTCTTTCTAATTTCTGGTAATGTTTCACGATTTGCAAATGTTGGGTTACCCATGTTTCGTCCCATCTCCCCTAATGTTCCACAGAGATAAGTAACAGGTACCCCTTGCTCACGAAACTTAGCTATTGTTCCAGCAGCACCAAATGATTCATCATCTGGATGTGGATATATAACAACAACGTGCTTTTCCATTTTGTTCACCTCTTTCAATCCTTTATTAATAATTAAATGGTGTTTCGCTTATTTGCAAGGCAACCATTAAACGTCCTTCACGGTCATGTCCAGCCATCAGTAGCTTCTCACCTTCGAACATTTCCCAGTCCGTTAATCCTTCCGCATAAATCCAGCCGATTTCCATTTTCAAACCTGCACGATAAGATTTCCCGTCACCAACTATTTTAGCTTGGTTAAAACGGACTTTGGCATTTCGTATATAAACTCCTACATTATATGCTTTGGCATTTACATGACTTGCATATGCACCATTAGTGGTTTCTAAGTGCACATATACGTCTTTATCTGTAAAGCTTTCAAGTTTTTCTTGGACCTTATCAAGATCAATCGGTTTCATCAGGCTTCCTCCTTACCTATCTATTTTTAACATTACCGAATCATCAAATATTCGTCAAAAGTTTAAACTTAGAAGTATGCACAATTTCAGTTCAAGATTAACGCTATGTAAAATAAGAAGGATACCTCAAAAGCCCTCATACTTTTAAGACATCCTCCCCCAATATTATTTCGAGCTAATTTCTTCTTTTTCCTTTAATGCTTCTGTTTGCCTCTTAGAATCCCTCTCTAAAACTGGTTTTAAATATCTTCCAGTATATGAGATTTCCTTTTCAGCAATCTGTTCAGGAGTTCCAGTAGCAATGATTTGGCCCCCACGTGCTCCGCCTTCTGGTCCAATATCAATAATATGGTCAGCGGTCTTAATCACATCTAGGTTATGTTCAATGATTAAAACGGTATCTCCATTATCAACTAGTCGCTGAAGTACTTTAAGTAAACGGCTAATATCATCAACATGCAAGCCTGTAGTAGGCTCATCTAAAATATAAAGGGTCTTACCATTAGTACGACGATGCAATTCACTAGCTAATTTCACACGTTGGGCTTCTCCACCAGATAATGTAGTTGCTGGCTGTCCAAGCCTTACATATCCCAAACCAACATCCACGATAGTTTGAATCTTTCGTTTGATTTTTGGGAGATTTGCAAAGAACTCAGCCGCTTCTTCAATGGTCATATTTAGCACTTCAGCAATGCTTTTTCCTTTATATTTCACTTCTAATGTTTCTCGATTGTATCGCTGACCGTGGCACACTTCACATGGTACATAAACGTCCGGTAAGAAGTGCATTTCGATCTTAATAATTCCGTCACCCTTACAAGCTTCACAACGGCCACCTTTTACATTAAAGCTAAAACGTCCTTTTTTATAGCCACGAACTTTCGCCTCATTAGTAGAGGCATACACATCGCGAATATCATCAAACACACCTGTATATGTCGCTGGGTTGGACCTTGGTGTACGGCCAATTGGAGATTGGTCGATATTGATTACTTTTTCAAGATGTTCCAGCCCTTTAAATTCCTTATGTTTTCCAGGTATTTGCTTACTACGGTTTAAATCTCTAGATAGAGTTTTATAAATAATCTCATTTACGAGTGAGCTTTTTCCTGAACCTGAAACCCCGGTAACCACATTAAATAAACCTACAGGGATTTTCACGGAAACATTCTTTAAATTATTTTCCTTTGCTCCAATTACTTCGATAAATCGTTTATCATGCTTTCTTCGTTCTGCTGGAATAGGAATATATTTTTTTCCAGCCAAGTATTGACCTGTTAATGACTTTTCATTTTTCATGACTTCCTCTGGTGTTCCACTGGCAATAATTTGCCCACCATGTTCACCAGCACCTGGACCAATATCTACTAACCAATCTGCTGCTAGCATTGTGTCTTCATCATGCTCCACAACAATCAAGGAATTATCTAAATCACGCATTTCTTTCAATGTTCCTATTAACTTGTCATTGTCACGTTGGTGTAGTCCAATTGATGGTTCATCAAGTACATACAGAACTCCTGTTAAGGCAGAACCAATTTGAGTAGCTAAACGGATACGTTGTGCTTCTCCACCCGAAAGCGTTCCTGCAGTACGAGAAAGTGTTAGATAATCTAAGCCAACATTGTTTAAGAATTCTAGTCGATTGTTAATTTCCTTAATTAACAATTTAGCAATCTGTTTTTCCTTTTCATTAAGGTCTAGCTCTTGGAAAAAGTTCATTGCTTCTGTAATAGAAAAATCTGTTGCATTACTAATGTGTATACCATTTACTTTTACAGCTAATGCCTCTTCCTTTAAACGGTGTCCCTTGCAAGTTGGACAGTTTTTGTTCCTCATATATTTTTCTAGACTTTCACGAATAAAATCAGAAGATGACTCTTTATAACGACGAGCAATATTATTTAGCACACCTTCAAAGTTAATCATACTATCACGAGTATTTCCGAATTCACTTTTATAGTAGAAATGAATTTTGTCTTTACCACTACCGTAGAGGATTTTATCCATCTGTTCCTTAGGAATTTCTTTTACCGGGATTTCCATATCAATTTGATAGTGATCACAAACAGCTTTCAGAAGTTGTGGATAATATTGTGAACTCACAGGCTCCCATGCTGTAATTGCATGATCACTTAATGATTTGTCCCAATCAGGAATCACTAGGTTAACATCAACTTCTAAATTAGTTCCTAGACCATCACAAGTTGAACAAGCACCAAATGGACTATTGAAGGAAAATAATCTTGGCTCTAGCTCACCAATTGAAAATCCACAAATAGGGCAAGCATGATTTTCACTGAAAACTAACTCCTCTTCTCCCATAACATCTACGATTGCTTTTCCTTCACCAAGTCTTAATGCTGTTTCAAGAGAATCACTTAACCGTGCTTCAATCCCATGCTTGACTACTACACGGTCTACTACTACTTCTATGGTATGTTTTTTGTTTTTCTCTAACTTTATATCCTCGGTTACCTCTCGCATTTCTTTGTCCACACGAATACGAACAAAGCCCTCTTTTTTAAGGTTTTCCAAAACCTTTACATGTTCCCCTTTACGTCCAGAAATCACTGGGGCGAGTAGTTGCATTTTTGTTCGTTCCGGGTATTCCATAATCCGATCAACCATTTGCTGAATTGTTTGCGAAGATATCTCAATTCCATGTGTAGGACATACAGGATGCCCTATTCTTGCAAATAATAATCGTAAGTAATCATATATTTCTGTTACAGTTCCAACTGTTGAACGTGGGTTCCTACTAGTTGTCTTTTGGTCAATTGCAATCGCTGGGGACAATCCATCAATCGTATCAACATCAGGCTTATCCATATTCCCTAAAAATTGTCGTGCATAGGCAGACAATGATTCCACATATCGTCTTTGTCCTTCTGCATAGATTGTATCAAATGCTAGCGATGATTTTCCTGAGCCAGATAGACCGGTTACAACTACTAGCTTATTTTTTGGGATGGATATATCGATATTTTTTAAATTATGTGCCCTTGCACCTTTTACATTAATTACTTTACTTGGCATTCAGGTCATCCTTCCGCTTTAAGTTCAAATAATACATCACGAAGTTCTGCTGCTTTTTCAAAATCAAGCGCTTTGGCAGCTTCTTTCATTTCGTTTTCGATATTTTGGAGAATCTTTTCTCGTTCTTTCTTCGTTAATTTTGACAGGCTCTTTGCTTTTTCTTGATATTCTGTTTGATCTTCTGCTGCGACAGTTGCACGAATTACATCACGAACGGCTTTCTGAATTGTCTGCGGTGTTACATTATGTTCTTTATTGTACGCCATTTGTTTCTCACGACGTCTTTCCGTTTCCTCAATCGCTTTTTGCATGGAGTCGGTTATTTTATCTGCATACATGATAACTCGCCCATTAGCATTACGAGCCGCTCTTCCCATTGTCTGAATTAAAGAGCGATCCGAACGTAGAAATCCTTCCTTGTCTGCATCAAGAATGGTTACGAGTGAAACCTCTGGAATATCCAATCCTTCACGTAGTAAGTTGATTCCAACAAGGACATCATATTTACCTACTCGTAAATCACGAATGATCTCAATTCGCTCCAATGTCTTAATTTCACTGTGTAGGTAGGCTACCTTGATTCCAATTTCTTTCAGGTAGTCAGTTAGATCTTCAGACATTTTCTTCGTTAAAGTGGTAACAAGCACACGTTCATTCTTCTTAGTCCGTTCATTAATTTCACCAATTAAATCATCAATCTGACCTTCTATAGGGCGAACCTCTACAACAGGATCCAATAATCCAGTTGGACGAATTATTTGCTCAGTCATATCTGGTGTGTGTTCTAACTCATATGGGCCAGGAGTAGCAGATACAAAGATAATTTGATTAACTTTCTTGTCAAACTCTTCAAATTTAAGTGGCCTATTATCCAGAGCAGACGGCAAACGAAAACCATGATCTACCAGAACTTGTTTTCTAGCTTGGTCACCATTATACATTCCTCGAATTTGTGGTAACGTAACATGGGACTCGTCTACAACGACAAGGAAATCTTCTGGAAAATAGTCTATTAGTGTATACGGTGTTGCACCAGATTCTCTTAGTGTTAAATGTCGAGAATAGTTTTCGATGCCAGAGCAAAATCCCATTTCTTTCATCATTTCGAGATCATAATTAGTTCTTTGTTCCAAACGTTGTGCTTCTAGTAATTTATTATTACTACGAAGTTTTTCTAATTGTTCTTCTAGTTCTTTTTCGATATTAACAATTGCTAGTTTCATTTTTTCTTCACGAGTTACGAAGTGAGATGCTGGGAAAATTGCAATATGCTCACGATCACCTACAATCTCTCCAGTTAATGCATCTACTTCTCGAATTCTATCTATTTCATCTCCAAAAAACTCAATACGAATACAGTGTTCCTCACGAGATGCCGGGATAATTTCAACCGAATCTCCACGAACACGGAAAGTCCCACGTTGGAAATCTATATCATTACGGGCATATTGAATATCAACTAAATCTCGTAGTAGTTGATCACGATCTTTTTCCATTCCCATTCTTAGTGATAGCACTTGTGCTCCGTATTCTTCCGGATTACCTAAACCATATATACAAGAAACACTCGCAACGATTAATACATCATTGCGTTCAAACAATGCTGAAGTTGCTGAGTGACGTAATTTATCTATTTCATCATTGATACTCGCGTCTTTTTCAATAAACGTGTCGGTGGAAGGGACATATGCCTCTGGTTGGTAATAATCATAATAACTGACAAAATATTCAACTGCATTATTGGGGAAAAACTCTTTAAACTCACTATATAATTGCCCTGCCAATGTCTTGTTATGGGCAATGACCAATGTAGGTCGGTTAATTTCTTTTACAACATTTGAAACCGTAAAAGTTTTACCTGTTCCTGTTGCTCCTAATAATGTTTGGTGTCGTTGTCCAGCTAGAACTCTTTCAACTAATTCTTCTATTGCTTTTGGCTGGTCCCCGCGTGGTTCGTATTTTGAAACCAGTTCAAATTTATTATTTTCCAATGCCTTCCCTCCATCCTAAAACCTTCTTTAATAGTGTACCATAATATACCACTATATTAACACAAATACGAACTAACATTCGATTGTTTGTATAGTTACATAGTAACTATTTTTAACTTAGTATTCAAGGGTTAGACAATAAATTAGTTGAATATGTGCATCACGGCTCGAATTCGCTCTGTTTTTACTCCAGAGCACAGGAGCGACATCTGCTTGGTAATCCATCGAAGTGCCTATCTTGCTATGGGTGGCTGGTGAACCTCCCATTGTTGTCTCCGGGCCGCTCAGTGCCACTGTTGTTTACTGGATTAAACTTTTAATAAGACAAAGAAAAACAACTACCATAATATGCAGTTGTTTTCCTAAAACTTAATTACATATCTCTAACAAAATATCTGATAATGACTTTTTCTCTAGTTGATTATGATAGGTGTCTAAGTTTTGGTTATAGGTTTCTTGCCTTTCTTTGCTTTGGAAGAATTCAATTATTTGTTTTTCTATATTTTGCAATGGGTCTAGAGTGTTGGCTACTCCTAAATGTTGTAATTCCAATTCGTTTACTTTTTCTTGGCCTGGGAGTGCGTTTGTTGTGAAGATTGGTACCCGTTTGGTTAGGCATTCGCTTACGGTGACACCACCAGGTTTTGTGATGACCGCATCTACCTGATCATATAGTTTGTTAATATCGTCTTTTATAGTTAAATATGGAATGGGTTCTATGAGTGGATGATTTAGTGAACGTAGCCTATTATATAGCTTTTGGTTCTTTCCACAAAGTACTTTATATCTTATTTCTGGTACTATTGGAATTATTTTTTCAATGGCACCTACACCTAAACTACCCCCAGTTATCAATACCTGAGATTGTTTACTTGTTGTTTGTTTAGTTTGTTTTTGAAAAACAGAATGAACGGGAATCCCAGTCAAAAATATTTTTTCCTTATCAACTCCTAATTTCACTAGAAACTCTTTCACCCTAATAGAAGGAACAAAATGGTAATCAATTCCCGTTATTCCCCAAACCCGATTCACGAAGTAATCTGTATAGACATTGACCGTAATTGCTTGTAATTTTCCTTTTTCCTTTAAAATACTTGCGATATTAGAAGGTAGGCAATGTGTACAAAAAACAATACGAGGCTGATTTTCTTTTACTAATCTCATAAAAAAGGATGTAAACATTGCCTCATACAATAATTGTCTGGAACGTTTTGTTTGGTTTTTAACAGCAAGGCTTTTATAAAGTAGATCATAAGCTTTGGGCATCACTTTGATCCAATGTAAGTAAGTCGTGGATACAAGTTTCTCTATTTTTCCATAACTATAAGAAAGAATATCAACTTTATCACAAGTCATTTCTTTGACAGAACGTTGCAGTTCCTCTATAACTGCATCAGCAACGTGATGATGGCCAGTTGGAATTTGCATAAATGGTAGAAATAGTGCTTCATCCTTTTGAATCATATCCATTTTCTCACCCTATCAAGTTCGATATAATCCCTTCATTTACCAATGCGTCCTTACCTTCAAGCATGTTATAATCCACTTTGGGGAGGAATTTAAATGACGTATATTATTTTTACTATAGTTATAATGTTAATTAGTTTATTCATATATAAAGCAAACCAAAATACGAAAGACGTTAAAATCAATAAAATCCAAATTTCTTCCAAACAACCTACCAATCAATCTAGCCTATCCATCTTACACTTATCCGATTTGCACCTTGAAAATATTTCGATTACACCTGAAGACCTAGCGCAGAAGCTTCAAAGTGAAAATCCTGACATTATTGCGCTAACTGGTGACTTTCTTGACAGAAAACGTACCATTCCAAAGTTAGTACCTTATCTTAAAGTTTTACAAAGTATGAAACCGAAACATGGGATTTATGCTGTTCTTGGTAATCATGATTATGTTTTAAGTGAAGTACATTTAAACAGACTTAAAGAGCTTCTATCTCAATACGACTGTATGGTCATGCAGAATTCTAGCCATACAATTGAAGTTGATCATCAAACTATTAACATAATTGGTATTGATGATTACAGTACAAAACGAAGCGACCTTCTAAAATCCTATAAACAAGTAAAAGCTGGAATCAATATTGTGTTAACACATGATCCAAATATCGTACTTTACATGGAAGAATATCCATTTGATTATTTACTAGCAGGTCATTTTCATGGAGGGCAGATTCGCTATCCGAAAGCCTATCACCTTGCTAAAATGGGAAAACTTCCTAAATTAAATATGATTAAGGGGCTCCATTCCCATAATGATTCACCATTTTATATTAGTGAGGGGCTTGGCCAAACAGGTGTCAATATTCGAGTCGGCAGCCGGCCCGAGATTACTTTTCACGATATAGCGATTTAATCTTTTTAACCATACCGATTAACTAGCTCGTCCTTTGACATAAATAAGTACATTGGTTCCTCATGTCTGGATGAGCTAGCTATATAATTGATCGGAGTAAAGGTCATTTGCTTATAAGTTCGATACCATGCATTTGGGATTGTAATATTATCAAATCCAAGACGTTTAGAACCTTTATGTAGGCTTGTGATTCCAATAATCCCTTTTATTTCATTATAGCGTTCATGATTCTCTACATACTTTGCTAGCATAGGCATCCCTTTTTTTACCATGTGATAGATATAGACAGCACGTCTGGTATCACTTGTCACTGCATATAACTCATTCATGATTTTCACATTATGTAGGTGAATTTTTAGAAGTAAGTCATTTTTATAAATAATAGTACCGTCTTTTAATACGGTGCTCCTTCCTTTATATCTTGTTAAACGAACACGGAATAATGTACGATTTTCCTCCAAATCTCTAACATACTTCAATCTAGAAAAAGAATAATATACTGGGTCTAATGTATTCCAAACCCCTAGTAAATAGCTTTTCATCCATATAATCTTCCTTCCTTAAATAATTGTATTATTAGTTTGCATGAAAAAAGGAAATTTATTAGGAAACTTGACATTCGCCATTTTTTTCGGCGAATGCCAAAGTCTGCGCGCTTATGCAGGTGGAAAGAAATACTTTCCACTCTACTAAAAAATCCGCACCACGTTTTTTCGTGATACGGATTTACTTTTTACTTATTTAATTTTTCTATAAGGCTCACTGGTAAAGATTAAGCCTAGTTCATGATGATCGCCTTCATACATGGCGCTTTGAACAAATCGAATCTCTCCATTATTATCAAACAATTCTACTTTAAAGAATGAACCTGTCTGTTGAAGGGCCACATAAAGCTCTTCTTCACTATGGATTTTATGGCCATTTACCTTCGTTATTATCTCTCCAATTAGGATATTCAATCTATCTGCCGGCGAACCCGGAATGACACTTAATACTTTTAATCCATCATGCGTATGATTAAAAAATGGTCTTCTTGCATGATCCTCTGTCCGGAATCGATAATTAATAAACTCCCTACCGAAAATAGCAACAACAACCGCAACAATGGTTAACCAGGAAATGAAAATACTTCCAATTGCAATAGCTAAAACAATAACAGCTAATCCCAAAAGTTTCATTGCTAATCGATTAGCAACTTTATAGGGCATGCTTCCTCTTACTGGAAACTCAAATCCTAATACAAATGGAATAAGAACTAATGCATAATCGTCTCCGCCAATAGAGAGAAACGGCCAGTAGGCCGCAAACGGTTCAATTAGACCTGATGGAACTAGAGTAAATAAAGGAATGATAGAGAATTTCTTGATCCAATGTCTTCCAATCCAGCTACCTCTTTCTCCCAATACTAAGGCAGGAAATGTTTCATTCTGTCTAATTCTACTAAGAAAATGTGCTTCAACAAATAAAAATAATGCTAATAATATTGCAAGTGTCGATAAATTTATTTCTCCATGAATTGGTAAGTATTCTGATAATGAAGGGGATAACAATAGAATAATGATGGTAATCCCAATCGTATAACTAGGAGAAAGCATTGTAAACCGGAATGTTAAGGTTAGTAAAATCGTAACAATACTTAAAATAATAATAGCTTCATAAGAAATAACCATACCAATTCCGATTATGACGATTGAATAAAATATCCCGATAATGACAGAGAATCCCCATGTATCTTTCCATTCCGATAAAACATCAAAAACCTTTGTTCCAAAATATCTTCTTTCTTGCTTGATTCTTCTTATGCCGATTAAAATAATGAAAATAACCGACCAATATAATAGTGGGTTGAGAAATAACTTTCCAATCCCTTTTGCAATTTCTATTAACCAATCTTGTAGCATACATTATCACCTTCCAACTGCAGTCCCGTCAAAACTAATTATAACCCTATATATTCGCCATTTGTCGAATTTTTTCCTGCTTATTCCGGAAAACAATTTTCTGTTCTGTCAAAAAGAAAAGGAATCCACTTCCTGGATTCCTTCCTATGATTACTGATACACCACTTCTAGTGCTTTATCCAATTGTAAATCATCTTCGCCGCTACGAATCTTTTCGATAATTTTTGCTTCCATCATACCAGCCGTTTCTTGATCTACTTTTCCAGTTACGTCTAAATCATTATCTTCTTGGAAAGCTTTAACTGCTTCTTCCGTTACTTCATTAAAATATCCATCTGTTCGATCTATTGTATAATCTAGGCCCTTCAACATTAGTTGGATATTCTCCACATTCGTACCAGTGTTATCGTATACTAAAGGTTCCTCAATTTGTACTGGGTTTGTATAGAAGTATTTTGGTTGATCGACAACAACAGTCGGCTCAACTCCAATATCATGAATCCAATTCCCTTCTGGTGATAGCCATTTAAAGAATGTTAATTTAATCGTACTACCATCACCTAGTGGAACAGCTTGCTGTACTGTCCCTTTACCAAAGGAAGTGTGTCCAACTACATCATATCCAATTTCCTTCATTGCTACTGCAAGAATTTCTGATGCAGAGGCACTTCCTTCATCAACTAAAACCGTAATTGGATAATCTTTTTTCTCTTTTAATTTCGTATAATATGGCTGTTTATTACCTTGTTGATCTTCTATTTGGATGTACGGTGTATCCTTTGGAATAAAATTCAGCAATATTTCTTCGACTGAATTTAATAATCCACCAGGATTACCACGAACATCAATAACTAAGCCTTCCATACCTTCATCTTCTAAAGCCTTTAATTGTGTATTAAAATCTTTGGATGTTGTTTCGGCAAAATTAGTAATTTCAATTACGCCAGTTTTCTTTCCATCTTGCGTTTTTATTTCCGAATAAACAGTTTCAATTGGAATGGTATCACGAGTAATCGAAATTTCAAAAGGTTCAGCAGTTCCAGCTCGAAGGATTGTTAACACTACTTCAGAACCTTTTTCACCGCGAATTAATGCTACTGCTTCGTTCAAGTTAAACCCCTCGAGAGACTCCCCATCTACCTCAAGAACTTGGTCATTTGGTCTAAGTCCTGCTTTCTCAGCAGGTGAATCCTTAATTGGGGCGACAATGGTTACTAATCCATTAACCATGCTAACCTCGGCACCTATACCTTCAAAAGAAGCCTCAATTTGCTCATTAAAGCTTTCCATTGTCTCAAGGTCCATATAAGTACTATACGGGTCACCTAATGTCGCAAGCATACCTTCAATAGCACCTTCAATTAACTGTTGTTCCTCTGTACCTTCTAAGTAATTTTCCTTAATAATATTGTAGGCCTGAGCAACTTTCTGCCACTCCCCAGGTACCTGAGTATCTTGCTCCATATCCTGTCCGTTATTTTGTTCTTTCTCTTCATTATCATTTCCTGAAATGTTCTGCACGGCTTGGTCAGAAGTTGCTATTGCTACTCCAACATAAGCCCCAATAAATCCGAGAAGTAATGCACCGACCAGGATAAGTGCAATGTGTATCTTATTCAGTTTCATTTTATCACCCCAGTAATAGTTATATGTAAGGTAGCTGTCTTAAACACTCAAAAAATAAAATAATAATAAACTTTCTCGCTGAGAGTCTAACTACTTATTCTATAATCATATAGGAAAATGGATAAACACGCCAAACTTTTTCTTTCTATTTTATTAAGAACATTATATTAAACCACCCCATAGGCCATATTACACTTGCGAGTTATATTGATCTCAGGGTTTTGTCTATACTTATAAAAATATCAATTGAATCTGTTAGCCCATCAACCTCTATTTAAAATCTACAACCATATTTTATACATAAAAACCGTATTTCGTATACTTCAATTTATCAACCAAACCCATTCAAGCAAGAGAGATTAATACGCTTTCCTAACAATTAATAAAAGACACTACACAACTCTGTGTAATGTCTCTTTTGATTATTTATGGCAAATAATTAATAGGGTTTACTGCATTTGTAGTGTTAGGATTTACACCAAGATAGCGATTTAAATGAATCTCAAAATGAAGGTGCGGTCCGGTTGAATCACCAGTTGAACCAATATAGCCAATTACTTGTCCCTGTTCAACTTGTTGTCCAGGACTAACAGCAATACTTGACATATGTGCATAGTTAGTTACATATGTTTGGCCATCTATAATATTCACAATCATTACATGGTTTCCATAAGAAGGGTGATATTCTGCAGTACTAACAACACCAACACCAGCACCTGATGAATAGATTGGAGTACCTTGTGGCGCACCAATGTCAACTCCACCATGGTAGTTCTTTGTAAAGTATATTGGATGTACTCTCCAACCAAAGTTTGATGTTCTCGATCCGGAAGCTGGCCAAATAAAATTACCTGTTCCTGCATTGGGACTACTTGCATTTGTATTTGTACCTTCAGTCTTTTGTGATAATGCTGCCAATTGCTGTTCTGCTATTTGCTGAGCTTTTTTTGCAGCTTCTTCTTGTTGTGCAAGGAATCGTTGCTCATCTTCTAAAGTAATTACATATTGCTCTAAATGATGATGTTCCTCCTCTAGCTGTGCCAGTAAAATTTGTCTCTCAGCCATTTGTTCATCTAATTGATTTTCAAGTGCAACTAATTCATTCTTCTGTCCTTCTAACGCTACTTTATTATCTTCAACATCTTGGCGCTTTGACTCAATATCTTTTTTGTTACTTTCTACAGTTACTTTTTTGTTTTCTACCTCTTTTTTATCATTCGCTAAAGATTCAAGGATTGCCTTATCCTGATCCATCATAATATTAACTGCTGCCGTTCTTGAGATAAAATCTGAGAAACTTTTTGAACCAAGAAGTACTTCTAAATATCTCAAGGCCCCACCACTTCTTTGAATAGTGCGTAGACGTTCGGTAAGTAATTCTTCACGGTCAGTAATACGTTCCAACAATACCTCTATCTCTTCTTTTAACTGTTCAATTTGATTTGTTAATTCATCAATTTGGGCAGTTAGCTCATTGATTTCTTTATTTGTCGCATCAATTTCACCTTGTTTTGCAGAGATAGATGCTTTTGTATCACTTAATTGTTGATCAAGTGAATCAATCTGACTTTGAACAGATGCTTGTTCATTTAAATTTTCTTCAATCTTTTCTTCTGTTTCACTTTTATTGTTTTGAACTTCTTTCTTCTGCTCTCCAAGCTGTAACTGTTCATTTTCTAGTTCCTTGATTTCTTGCTCAATATCTTCTTCTGTTTGAGCGGAAACAAGGTTCCAATCAAATGAGACTGTTCCAAATGCCATAAGGGCAATTAATAAAGATATTCCTAACTTTTTTTTCATCGTTTCCCCTGCCCTTCAAGTAATCTCGTAATCTAGCTTTTTTAGGCTATGTAACTATTACTAAAACCCCCACTTCCATTCAAAATGAAGCATTAGAAGAGTAAGTGGGGATAATAGCACCAGTAGATAACAGATATTTTTTTAGTTGTATCGTTAAACTTTTAAGAATTTACGAACACTCATCAAACTACCCCAGATTCCAATACCAGCACCAACTATGAGAATTATTCCAGCTAGTTGCCAAGCAAATGGGTTGAACGGAAGCATTTCCACGAAACCAATGGAAGAAATACCGCCAATACTCGATTCAATTAGTTTATAGCCTGATAATACAACTGTAATTGGAATAATAGAGCCAAGTACTCCAAGTAGCAGGCCTTCAACAAAGAATGGCCCACGAATAAAACTATTGGTAGCACCTACTAATTTCATAATCCCAATCTCAGTACTTCTTGCCATAATTGTTAATTTAATGGTATTAGAAATTAGGAAGATAGCGGTCAATACTAGACCAGCAATCAGGATAATACCAACTGTTCGTGCATAATCTGTAAACTTAAATAAGTTTTGAGCAACTTCTTGTCCATAAGATACTGAGTCAACTGCGTTTAGTTTTGCAACCTCAGTAGCAATTCCATCTGTATCATGTGGGTCTGTTGCTTTAATAATGTAAGCATGGTTTAATGGATTTTCTTGTTCATATAACTCCCAAACTTCTCCACCTTCACCCATGCTATCAATTAAAGTATTTAATTCTTCATCTTTGGATGAAAAAATAACATTTTCTACACCTGGAACTTTCTCTAACTCCTTACCAAGTGCAATAACATCTTCATCATCTGCAGCTAAATCAATAAGAACCTTTATGACTACATCGTCTTCGATTTTCTCTGCCATATGATTTAAATTCAAAATTAGACCAAGAAATGCACCAACTAAAAGTAGTGTCATAGTTACTGCACCGACTGAAGCTACTGTCATCCAACCATTACGTGCAATATTCTTAAAACCTTCACGAAAATGCCTTTTTATTGTTCTAGCTTTCATAACCGTAATCACCTCGCTGTTCGTCTCTTACAATTAAGCCATCCTCAATTGCAATTACACGCTTCTTAATTGTGTTTACGATTTCTTTACTGTGTGTAGCCATGATAATGGTTGTCCCACTGTTATTAATTTCTTCAAATACTCGCATAATCTCCCATGATGTATCTGGATCAAGGTTACCAGTTGGCTCATCAGCGATAACTATCTTTGGTCGATTTACAATAGCACGTGCAATAGAAACACGTTGCTGCTCCCCACCAGATAGCTCATTTGGAAAGAAACGTGATTTGTTCTTAAGACCTACTAGATCTAATACTTCCATTACTCGTTTACGAATATTACGAGGAGACTCTTCTATTACCTCTAGAGCAAATGCAACGTTCTCATAGACTGATAGTTTTGGTAAAAGACGGAAATCTTGGAAGATAACGCCAATATTTCTACGTAGCATAGGAACTTCTTTTTCCTTTAATTCACTAATGTCCCTATTGTTGATCTGCAATGAACCGCGTGTTGGTTTAATTTCACGATAAATTAATTTGATAAATGATGATTTACCAGCACCACTTGGTCCAACAATATAAACAAATTCACCTTGTTCAATTTCGACGTTAATACCATTTAAAGCTGTGACACCATTTCCATATGTTTTATATATATCTTTCATTAAAATCATGTTTTATCACCTTTTACATAAATTAGTCAAAAAGACTTATTTTGTTCGAGTTTCTAATTCATTATAACATCTTTCAACAACTTTTTTTGACAAAAAAATATTACATTTATATTTCAAAGGTGAAAATATTGTTGAGATTTGTAGAATTATGGTAGCTAAAAATGATTATAGGAGAAAAGTCTTATTTTAGACAAAATAAAAAGGCTTAAACTGTTTGTACAGTCTAAACCTTTGAACGATTAATTACTTTTTCTCGCCTAACCAATCTGCTAATGTTTGTATTTCATCATCAGATAGTCTCCCACTGAATGCTGGCATTCCACCATCTTTACCATTTGCAATGATGTCTTTTAACTCGTCAACAGAGTAGTCTGCTCCAATTGCAGTAAGATTTGAACCTGCACCACCAGATAAGTCAGCACCATGACAAGATGCACAGTTTGTTTCATAGATATCTTCTGCAGAAGCTGTCGTTGTTTCGCCACTTTCTTGACCAGAATCACTAGTTGCTCCGTTGTCGTCACCATTATCGTCGCCACCACAAGCACCTAGAACTAATGCTATTCCAAAAAGAATAGCTAATAACCATTTTTTCATTGAGAAATCCCCCAATCCTTGTTTAGAATTACTTGTCAATTCTTAGTATATCCTTTAATTGAAAATATACTAGTCACAGATTTGCCATATTTTGGTTAAACATGAGGAGTTATCTAGCCTGATGAGACTTTTTGACAAAATTATTAATTCTTTTATAGCTTTTCCCAATATTGGACAAGTCTAAACAAGTTGAAATGGATCATCTACATTTCAATTTCTTTTATGAATAGAAAAAATCATTCTTATTCTTCATTTCTACCCTGGTTCCTTGTCAAAATGATGTATAAAGTGCTCTCATTCCTCATTTTAACCGAGATACCCTGCCAAAATAATGTAATAAAGCACTCCTATTAGTCCTTCAATCAAACAATGCCCGTAACCATTATTGGTACGGACATTTTAAGTTAATTCACATTAAATTTGCGATCGTAAATAGGCATCAATAAATGGATTTAGTTCTCCATCCATTACGGCTTGGGTGTTTCCTATTTCAACGTTTGTTCGATGGTCTTTTACCATAGAATAAGGATGAAAAACATAGGAACGAATTTGGCTGCCCCAACCTATTTCTTTTTGTTCTCCACGAAGGGCCGCAAGTTCTTGTTGTTGCTTTTCAATTTCTAATTGATACAGTTTTGATTTTAACATCTTCATGGCTGCTTCTCTGTTTTTTATTTGGGAACGTTCATTTTGGCATGTAACTACAATATTTGTCGGAATGTGCGTAATTCTTACGGCAGAGTCAGTTGTATTAACGTGCTGTCCACCGGCACCACTCGCACGATACGTGTCAACCTTAATATCTTCACTTCGAATTTCAATATCCACGTCTTCAGACATTTCAGGTGTAACATCACATGAAACGAAAGAAGTATGTCTTCGGCCAGAAGAATCAAATGGGGAAATGCGAACCAAGCGATGTACACCTTTTTCAGCTTTTAAGTAACCATAGGCGTTATGACCTTTAATTAACAATGTAACACTCTTTACCCCTGCTTCTTCTCCTGGTAAATAGTCTAATGTTTCCACCGAAAAATTACGCTGATCTGCCCAGCGTTGGTACATTCGAAGTAACATACTTGCCCAGTCCTGTGATTCCGTACCACCAGCACCTGGATGCAATTCTAAAATTGCGTTATTCGCATCATACGGTTCACTTAATAACATTTGTAATTCAAAATCATTAATGTCTTTTTTCAATGAACCAAGCTCTTCTTCTAAATCAGCAAGTAACTCTGCATCATTTTCTTCTTTGGCTAGCTCATAGGTTACCTCTAAATCCTCATGGCGATTAACAATTTCTTCAAAGCTATTTACAAACCCTTTTAAGCCATTTGCTTCATTGATAGTAGTTTGAGCAGCATTTTGATCATCCCAAAATCCAGGTGCCGTCATATCGTGCTCTAATTCCTGTATGCGAGCCTTCTTTGCATCTAAGTCAAAGAGACCCCCTAAAATCCGCAATGCGGTTATTCATATTGTCTAATTCATGTCTAATTTCACTAAATTCCATCATGTCACCTCTAGGTTATTATTAAAAATAGTTTATTTGTTTAATCCAGTTTCACTTTTTAACATTGGCATGAAAACACTCCCAGCATGCTGGGAGTGTTTAGTTAAGGTTTACTGACCATGACAATTCTTGTATTTTTTGCCACTGCCACATGGGCAAGGATCATTTCTTCCAACAGTTTCCTTCTTCACATAAGGCTTACGAACTTTTTTCTTTTCTTCGCCCCCGCCAGAAACAGCTTGTGTATTCTTGACTACTTCCTGACGTTTTAGATTATCGCGGATTTGAGCTTTCATAATATAACGAGCAACCTCATCCTCGATATTTTCTACCATGCCCTCAAACATCGCAAATCCTTCAAATTGATACTCACGTAGTGGATCATTTTGTCCATACGCTCTTAAATGGATACCTTGACGAAGTTGATCCATCTGATCAATATGATCCATCCATTTTGTATCAACTGTTCTTAGTAAGATAACTTTTTCAAATTCACGCATTTGCTCTTCGGAAAGTTCTTCTTCTTTTTCATTATACTTCACTCTAACTTTTTCCATAACAAGCTCTTGAATTTCTTCTGTTTCTTTACCGTTTAGGTCATCCACAGATAATGAATCTTGATCTAATAGGTTACCATTAACATAATCTACGATAGCCTGTAAATCCCAGTTCGTTTCATCGTCATCTTGTGTATGGGTGTTTATAACACGCTGAAGTGAGGAGTTAATCATATTCTCAATAATTGCGCGAAGTTCATTGCCTTCCGCATCAATTACTTCAAAGCGTTGTTTATAAATGATTTCTCGTTGTTCACGTAATACGTCATCATATGCTAAAACGTTTTTACGTGCATCATAGTTATTACCTTCTACACGTTTTTGAGCTGATTCAACTGCACGGGAGACAAATTTGTTTACGATTGGTTGAGAATCATCCATTCCCATTTTGTCCATCATGGCTTTTAAGTTGTCAGAGCCAAAGCGACGCATTAATTCGTCTTCCATGGATAAATAGAATTGAGAAATACCTGGGTCTCCTTGACGTCCAGAACGTCCACGCAACTGGTTATCGATTCGTCTAGATTCATGGCGTTCGGTACCAATTACCGCTAAACCACCAAGCTCTAAAACTCCTTCTCCTAGCTTAATGTCGGTACCACGACCAGCCATGTTTGTTGCAATGGTAACAGCACCTTTTTGACCGGCATGTTCAATTATTTCTGCTTCACGGTAATGGTTCTTTGCGTTTAATACATCATGCTTAACCCCAGCTTTTTTCAAATACTGAGAAATTAATTCGGATGTTTCCACTGCTACCGTACCGACAAGTACAGGCTGACCTGCTTTATTACGTTCCTTAATATCTTCTACAACAGCTTTAAACTTACCATTAATGGTACTGTAGATTTTATCTGGATGATCATCACGAGCAATTGGTTTATTTGTTGGAATTACAACCACACCCATATTATAAATGCTGCGGAATTCTTCTTCTTCTGTCTTCGCAGTACCTGTCATCCCAGCAAGTTTATTGTACATACGGAATAAGTTCTGGAATGTAATCGAAGCAAGTGTCATGCTTTCATTTTGAATCTTCAGGCCTTCTTTGGCTTCAATCGCTTGGTGTAATCCATCACTATAACGACGACCTTTCATCAAACGACCAGTAAATTGGTCGACGATGACAACTTCACCTTCTTCTACCACATAATCTGTATCACGATGCATCGAAACATGTGCACGCAATGCTTGACCAATATGATGTGTCAGGGTTACATGGTTTAAATCGAAAAGGTTCTCTATGTTAAAGTATTTCTCAGCCTTATTGATTCCCTCTTCTGTTAGCTGTACACCTTTTGTTTTTTCATCGTATGTGTAATCTGTTTCAAGCTTTAATGTTGTAACAAACGAATTTGCTTGTGTATATAATGAAGCTGATTTTTGCGCAGATCCAGAGATAATTAATGGAGTTCTAGCTTCATCAATTAAAATGGAATCGACCTCATCAATAATTGCAAAGTTCAATGGGCGCTGAACCATTTGTTCTTTGTAAAGAACCATATTGTCACGCAAATAATCAAAACCAAATTCATTATTAGTACCGTACGTAATATCTGCTTGATATGCTTCACGTTTTTGTTCTTTAGACATCCCATTGGTATTTAAGCCAACAGTTAGGCCTAAGAATTCAAATAATTGACCCATTTGTTTTGAGTCACGATCCGCCAAGTATTCGTTAACCGTGATGATATGTACTCCCTCACCGGCAATGGCATTTAAATATGCTGGCATGGTGGAAGCTAATGTTTTACCTTCCCCTGTTTTCATTTCTGCAATATTACCGCCATGAAGTACAATTGCTCCCATTAACTGTACAGCGAATGGACGCATCCCTAATACTCTTTTAGAAGCCTCACGGACTACCGCATATGCTTCAACCATTAAGTCATCCAAGCTTTCGCCATTAGCAAAGCGGGATTTAAACTCTTCTGTTTTTTCCATTAATTGTGTATCCGTTAATTTTTCAATATCTGGCTCCAACGATTCAATTTGGTCCACCATACTTTGAATTCGGTTTAATTCTTTTTTATTACCATCGAATAATTTTTTTAGAAAACCTGCCATCGTTACGCTCCTCTGGTCCAATAGTGAATCAATGCGGATTATCATTAATCCTGTATCTCTTACTCGCTATTACTAAAGTCTCATGATAATAGGTTCACTATCCATTTTCTTTAAACTCATATCTATTATTATATATTAAATAATAACACTACTTAAATCTATATGCCAACTACATTGTTATGCTATACCATCTATCCGTATACGAAAATTTCAAAGGCGATCCCATTTATGAGATCGCCCGTTAGTATATTTATTCGTCAAATTTTATTATTTAGGTTCGATTAAACCGTATTTACCATCTTTACGACGGTAAACAACGTTAGTATCACCAGAAGCCGCATTTTGGAAAACATAAAATGCATGACCTAACATATCCATTTGTAGAACTGCCTCTTCAGAATCCATTGGTTTTAAATCAAATTGCTTTGTTCTTACAATTTCGATATCATCTGATTCTTCGTCTAACTGTTCTGCTAAATTAGATGTTACGAATTTAGGTATATTATTTTGACGAGGTTTACGATTAACCTTTGTTTTATATTTTCTAATCTGTCTTTCTAATTTATCAACAACTAGGTCAATTGCTGCATACAAATCTGTATGTTCTACTTCGCCTCGTAATAAAAGGCCTGACATTGGTATCGTTACCTCGATACGTTGCTTATCATTATAGACACTTAAATTCACATGTACATCTGAGGTTATAGGACTCTCAAAATATTTTTCGAGTTTACCAATCTTTTTCTCTACGTACTCTCTAATTGATTCCGTAACTTTTAGATTCTCACCACGAATGTTGAATTTCATTAAAGTGTCCTCCTTCATGTATCTTTATATATAGTATACTATGTTTACCTATAAAATTCCTGCTTAAACTTTAATAAATTATTAACATTTTATGTCGTTAAGTAGGTAAAACACTGAAATCGTCTGATATAAGGAGGTTTACCTAGCATTTACAGTAATTTTTCAAAAGGGATGTCCCAGATTTTAGGGCATCCCTTTTTATCATTTTCTTTTATCCATAAACATGCCGTCAATCGTTTGAACATTTTCGTATGGATTTGTATATTTGCGATTGGAATTCTTTTGTTTTTTCATTTGCTTCATTTCTGTTTTTAGTTCAGCAAATAATAGATTCATTTTTTGTTGAATTTTTTGATTAGTAGGCAGAAGCTTTTTACCAAGAGCCAATTCTTCATCCGAATACGGCTCAGAAATAAGCTCCATATAGCTGTCTCTTTTTATTAGTAATGTATTGATTTCTTCTATTACTCGTTGGCGATCATTATTAGTCATATCGCCGCTGAGGATTTTATCCATATCTTCCGTAATCTCAAATATTGGCTGGATACGATTCATTATACATGTTCACCTTGTGCATATTGTTTTTGTCTTGTTTTTAAGATGACTTGCTTCCAAGTATCTCTAAAGTCTACCACAAACCCTTGTACTTCTGTTAAAATCTCGATATCATTCTTCAAATTTGCTTCCATTAAACGTCGATACATAAAATCGTAAAGTGGCAGTATTTGCTTAGAAATCTCGACTTCTTGATCTAATGTAATCATTAACTCTTGAATAATAGCCTGAGCCTTTTGAATGTTCGTATTTTTTGCTTCAATATTATTTTCTTCGATATCTCGAATTGCTTGTTTAATAAACTTATTACACCCATTATAAAGCATTAGTGTTAATTCACCGCCGGAGGCAGTATTAACAGCATTATTTTGATATGCTTGATATGGTTTATTTAAAGCCATAAGGTAAAACTCCTTTGTAGAAATATTGGATTACATTCCGCCACCAAACTGTGAGAAGAGCTGTGCTGATTGTGCATTCAATCGTGATATCGCTTGTTCCATTGCATTAAACTGGTTCCAGTAGCGACTTTCCACACGCAATAGACGATCCTCAAAGTCTGACATTCTCGTATCTAAATCCTTAATCCGTTTTCCTAATGTATAGTTATCTAGTGAACTTGTTGTTTTACCGGCACGTTCTTCAATTCGTTTCATCATCGACTCAACAGAGTCTTCTAGTTTATTAATTAACCCGCGACTTGGGTCACTTTTGTCTTCCGTATTATTTGAAAAGAGCTTATATACTTCATCAGGATTCTCACGTAAAGCTTCCTTTAGTTTACCCTCATCAATTTTAAGCTTTCCACCGTTCATATAATCTGCTGTTGTTGAAATACCTATTTGAGTTAAAGTTGTAACCTCTCCACCAGTATCAACAGAAGAATACCATGTTTGTCGTAAATCAAATAGCCCACTAGTTAAAATAGAATCCCCTCGAAGGATACCACTTTTTGCTTTCGCTTCCCAAAGCTCTACTTGCTTATCTTCCATTTCCTCTTTTTGCTTTTCCGTTAATGGTTTATAATCACGGTATCTTTCTTCGGTTTGGGACTTATTAACTAAATCGACAATCTCATTGTACTTATCGACAAATTTCATAATGGAATCGAATGCTGCGTCAACGTTATTGTCTACGGTTAAGCTAACCTTTTTTCCTGTCTCTGTAACATTCTTAAATTCAAAAGTAACTCCACCCAATGAATAGGTATTAGACTTAGATGTAAAATCTACTCCATTATATTTAAATGCTGCATCTGTTCCACCGGTTTCAGTCACACCGTTAAAATTTAATGTTGTGTTGAAAAAATCACTGTCAAAAATAATTTCATCACCTTGACCATTATAATTTCCAGTCCTTGTTGTTTCGAAAATAACTTTTTTCGACTGTTCATCATAGAATGCTCTTACATTATTACTCTTATCATTATTTATTTCCTTTAAAATATCATTTAAAGAATCACCAGCATCAATAGAAACCTCATGTTTGACCATTTCACCTTTTTCCACGTCATATGTTTGGAAGGTAACTATTCCTGGTTCTACTGGTACGTCTAATTCGTTTAATGGGGTATTCGGATTAAATGAAATTTCTCCTCCAACTTTTATTGCAGAGGATGCCAGATTTGTTACTTCAATATTATAGGATCCATTTTGTGCACTGCTACTAGCAGTAGCCGTAACAGCACTCTCATTCGAAGAACTCACTGACTTCGAATTATAAGTACTACTCTTTTTCATATCTAAAATTAATTTCGTATCCATTTCATAAAGCTTTTGATAGATTTCTCGGTAACCGTCACGTTGCCATTCTAATAATGTACGGTTTTGCTCCATGCGGTCTAATGGCATTCTTTCTGCAGTCATTAATTTTTGTATTATTTCATCTGTATTAATACCAGAAGCCAAACCGCCTATACGCATTACCATTTTACAACACCTCTTTTTATATCTTTTTATCAATTAGGAAACCCATGTATTCTCCCATTGCTGCATACATATCAAGTATTTTTTTAGAGGGGATTTCCTTTATAACCTCATTTGTATTCGGATTTACGACTGTCACGTAATATTCATTAAGCTCTTCATGAAATTCGAATTTAAGGTTTGTTCTAAGTGGTTCTATAAAGTCATTTAAATGATCAACGGCACTTTTAATTTGATTGCCATTTGTATCTTCCATCTGCTTATTATTATGAGTTTCTTGCATCACAGATTTGTTCTCTGATGTAATTTTACTAGTGTCACTGTTTTGCAAGGGTTGTGATACAACTGTGATAGATTCTACTCGCATCCCCATGCAACTCCTCACAAGCTTTTTCTCTTATATCGGATTAATTAATCATATAGTTAAGTATTTGCTATTCATTTTTTTGATGGAGTAATTTTAATAAATCTACAGACAAATTTGCAGCTTCACTATTTTGATTTTGAATATCCATATAAATTTCTTTACGATATATCTCAACTGCCTTAGGAGCAGCAATTCCTAGCTTAATCTGATCCCCTTCAATTGCTAAAACCTTAATTTCTATTTCATCACCAATCTGAATAGATTCATTAAGTTTTCGTGTAAGTACTAACATAACTACACTCCCTTCTCCGCAGAAGGAGGTTGAATGAAAGCCTTACTATCATACTCATCCGAATTTAGGATGTATTGTTTCCCTAGCAATTTATGCTGATTAATGATTAATGGAGCTTTTAGATTGATTGTACTGGCATCGAATGGATCCTTTAATGTCACGATTGTTAATACAACGACATCCTTTTCACTTTCGATCTGTAATGCATCAATTGTAGTCTCATCTAATTCAAAACGGTATCCTTTATAAAAATGATAAGGATTAGTTACCACGAAAACTAAATCCTTGGAATGAACCGATTGAAGAAATTGAAAAATAGGATTACCTGGTATATCTAGTAATACAAATTCTTTTTCATCTAAAAATCCAGGTAAACCAGATGAGAATTGTACAATTTGTTTATCAGTAATCTCTAGTTCCCCTAAGTATTTAGTTTGTATGTTCATGCTTGTCACCCTTTCTTATTTTGAAAATAAATTGACAAAATCAATCTCTAAATTTTGATGTTGAGCCATTGAAATATCAACAGAACCTGGTACGTAATTTATTTCTGGCTTATTAACTCGAGTTTCTATAATAGGTTTATTTGGTTTTACATTAACATCTACTTTAGATGGTTCGTAATTTATCTTAACTGCATGTAGAGAAGGTATAAACTTTATTCCAAGAGAACGCGGTGGTTCATAAGCATTTTGAAATGCTTGACTAACCAAAGGGTTCCCCTTGTTTTCAATTTTCATTAGTTCTGTACCTTGGGATGCCCGTCTTCCTGTTCCCTCAGCGATTGCTTGTTGTCCATCTTGCGCCAATTTCTCTGTTAACCTGAATGCACTTCTTAGGTTCATATCTTCCCATGCTTGTGTTTGATCTATTGTAAGTTTTGAAGGAGTTGTTTGCATTGATATTTCTGCATGTGGCTGTTGAATGGACAAATCTGCTTTTGGTTGATGTATCTCTTGCATAGCAGGCTGAGTCGATATACTTATCTTCGCCATCTGTGATTGCATTCGTATTTGTGGTACTTCCATGCTAATTCCTCCCTCGATAAGAAATTGGATGTTACCTAAGAATTTGTTGTTAATTGTATTCCGCAGCCAGTATACATTTCGCTTTTACATCCGAGCATAGGGGCGACATACATCTGTTCGAAGAGACCTCACAGTGTCTGCCTTGCCGCGTATGGCTGGTGAGCCTACTCGTGGTCCCGCAATGTGGGGTCTCCCTTATGCCTTTCTTCCCACAGGACAATGGTTTCGGTGGGGCGAGTAAGCGCAGTCCCAAGTAACACTTCGTCAGATTGACATCGCACTTAGAAAAAGCATTCTTCTTTTCAAGGAGTTTACGTGTATACTGGCTACTCCGAGGTTATCCATATTACATTCCTCTAAAACCACAACTAACAATCATTTTCTAAAAAACAAAGTACAAAACCCTAACCCCTTATTCGGGCTAGGGTCTTGTTTACCGTAGAAAATCAAGTAATGATGGTTGTATAATTCGTGAGCCAGCAGAGAGTGCCGCACGATGAACACTTTCTTGTGTGATTAACTGTGTGATGACTTTTTCGTAATCAATATCTTCGTTGTTCGACATCATTTCTGTAGCGGAGATTTCTTGGGAGCCAAGACGATGTTCAATTAATTCAAGACGATTCATTCTTGCTCCGAGGTCTGCACGCGCATTTAGTACATTATTAATGTTTTCATCAAGAAGAGCGATACTTTTTTCGATTTCACCTTGGTCACCATTTTCTAATGCGGTGATAAAACTATCCACATTTGCGAATGCTTCTTCACCAAATACTTCATCAGCATCAACGTTGACTTTTATTTTAATTCCATTAGAAACTTCAATATTGACATCTGTAGTATTGGTTGGGTAACCTCCATCAATTGGTTTTACGTCTGTATTAGTTCCATTAAAGATGTATTTTCCATTGACTTTTGTATTGCCAATGTCAATGAGATGAGTTTTTAGTTGTTTTACTTCTTCCATGACTTTATGGCGTTCTTCTAAATCATAGGTATCATTACTAGCCTGTACAGCGAGTTCACGTAGACGTTGAAGGGCTTTTGTTGCTTGATCAAGTGCATCATCTGAATTATCCATCCAGTTATGAACTTCATTTGTGTTCCGCTTAAATTGCTCTACTTCTACAAGCTGACTACGATAATCCATACCTTTTACAGCAATAACCGGATCATCTGAAGGTCGGTTGATCTTCTTACCAGTTGTAAGTTGATCCATATATGTGCCCATATTATTGTAGCTATTGGTCAAATTACGTAGCATATTGTTCGATAACATTGATTGTGTTACGCGCATTTATTTTCCCTACCTTCCTACGATTCCTAAGTTATTAATTATTCGGTCTAATATTTCATCCATTGAGGTCATACTTCTAGCTGCAGCATTATAAGCATGCTGGAATTTAATCATATTTGTCATTTCTTCATCTAAAGAAACTGAACTTACAGACATACGTTGCTCTTGTACCTGTGACTTAAGAGCACCTGTATTTGCTGCCATACGGTTAGCTTCCTGTGCAGCGACGCCTAGGCTTCCAATTAACCCCTCATAGAAGCTCTTTACGGAGGCATCTACTCCTAAAGAACCACCTATTTTATCATCAAATACATTTGCTAAATTTGATGCGTTTTGACCGTTACCCGTTTCAAATGCAACGGAACTAGCCGCTAATAAAGCAGGATCATCCATTATTTCTTGAGCTACTGTTAAGTTACCGTTACTATCTACTACAAAGAATGCTTTGCCTGCATCTCCATTTAAATCAAATCCACCTTCATGGACACCATTAAATGCAGTGGCGAATTCTTGTGCAAGCGTATTTATCTTATCAAGTACATTCTTGTAACTAACAGCATTTGGATTCGAACCATCATAGCCATGAGCTTCAATCAACGATTTTAATGAACCGGATGGAAGCTCTTGCAACATATTATTACCAATTTGAATTTCATTGATTTCATCCGATTCATTTAGAGAAAATTCCTGATAGGTAGAACCTGATTCTGAAGTAGGATCTACCAGATACACTGGGCCATTTGGTAGAGACTTACCATTATCATCGACAAGTTCAATCTGTGTAAGGCCAGCTGCAATATCTGGAGAACTTTCCGCACTGGCTACGCGATGTACTTTTATATTAACAATCCCTGATAATTCATCAATTAAGCGGTCCCGGTCATCATAAAGGTCATTTGCTAGATAGCCATGTGGCTCTGTTTCTTTAATTTGATTATTAATCTGATTGATTTGACGTATTAATGAATTGGCGTCTTTAATTGTCACATCTACTTGTCTACGAATATCAGACTTCATGGTTTCTAGATTTCCAGTTAAATAATTAAATGTATCGGCAACAGCTTGCCCACGCTGAACTACTACTGATCTTGCCCCAGCATTCTCAGGGTCAACAGATAAATCCTGTAACGATTGCCAAAACTTATCCATTGTATTTGCTAAACCACTTTCAGATGGTTCATTTAATAAGCTTTCCATTCGGTAAAGAGAATTGGACATTGTCTCCCAATACCCTGATTTACTATTCTCTGCTCGATACTGCAAATCTAGGAAACTATCACGAATACGCTCTACAGAACCAGCTTGTACACCTTGTCCAAGTTGCCCTGGAATTTGCGGGCGATTCCGTGCACCATTTGGATATGCTGGTAGTGTTTCAAAATTCACACGTTGTCTAGTATACCCCTCGGTATTTGCGTTTGAAATATTATGACCAGTTGTATATAAAGCTGATTGTTGTGTAAATAGCGCACGTTTCGCCATTTCCAATCCGTGGAATGTACTCATTGAATTTCTCCTTCATTATAGTTTCGTTAAGCTTTTGAATCGAATACGGAACGATTCATGGTTGGTTGATGATTGTCCTTACCATAGTTCATATTTTTCAAAGAAGGACTCATTAGTTCAATAGAAAGTTGAACAAACTGCATCGATTGCTGAATTAATGCCATATTCAACTGTTCCTGTTGTTTCAATTTCACAATAGATTCGGTTAGCTGTACCGCACTATCCTCAAGTTTTTTCTTTTCGAAATCATCTTTTAGTTGATTCAACAAATTCGTAATAGTTGCATCTTCTGATGATTTTCCGTGATTCGCAAACCATGAAATTACTTCCTTTTGACGGCTTTGTTCCGCCTGCTCTAATTGTTGAACAATTTTCCGTTCCCTCACCAAAATAGTTTGTAATTGTTCAACATTACCTTTTTTAACAACCGCTGTTTTCTCTTGAGAAAGCACGATTAGCTGATGATGAATCTTTGTTAAGTTTTCTAGTTTTTCAATAATTGATTGTACGGGCACTGGTGCCGTCCCCCTCTTATTGCTTCGACCAAAAATCGATCATTTTTTGTGCAGTCTTTTCATAATTAATCTCATATTGTCCAGAATCTACTCGATTCTTAATTTCTTGTACATATGCTTCACGCTTAGCATTTACTTTTGTATTTTCTTGCAACTTCATTGCTTCTGATGAAATTTCTAACTGGTCTTGTTGCTTTCCAACTTTTTTCATTTCCATCTGCTTTTGTATTTGGTTTTTATATGGATTAAAATTCGTTTGATTCGGTCCATTAACCTTCATTACATCACCCCATCATTTTTCGAACAACCATACGTCGAACTTACATCTATCATTATTATCGGTTAGTTTTATCAAATTTAAAGTATTATCTTCGATGTTTATCAAGTGTATAGTAAATACCATGATTTGTTTTTACTTCTTTGTTCCGTTCGGCTATTTTTTCGATTGATTCAAGTTGTTGTAAATCATTTTTTAGCTCTACAGAACAATTCATGCATAACTTTCCAGAAACGATTAATGTGCCACATCGTTCACATGGAAATCCTAGTTTTGGAAACATGGAAGTACGTAGTCTTTTTTCCTTAATAAATTTCGTAATTAATGTTTCCTCAACCCCTGTTGCTTCCACTACTTCATAAAGGGTAGCTTCTCTGTTCTTTTGTTGCTTCAAAAATTCATATACTTTCTTGAATGCTACCTCTTCCTCTTTATAACAATTACGACAAATGTCTTTCAATTGTTTCACAAAGACTTTCCCACATTGTAAGCAATTTGCTAATTCTGCCATTTGGTTATCTCCTTACTACAATATCATATCATATCAACTATCCACGAACTAATGTGTACGTATATACATTAGTACAGCCAGCTTTTTTTAATAGTCTAGCTGCATGACGTAAAGTAGCACCCGTTGTATATATATCATCGACAAGAATCACTGGATTGTTTAGTGTTTGATGAAGAATAAAAGGGTTCTCAGAGGAGATTCTTTCTTGACGTGTTTTTTTGGACTGCTTCTCGCCATGAACTCGGGATAATATATCCAATTTTCGAACAGGCAAAAATGCCGTAAGCATACTAGCTTGATTAAAGCATCTTTCTTGAATCCTCTCACTACTTAGTGGAATTGGCACCGCTACAGCATTTTTTATCTCCTTAAATGTTTGCTGAAAATGTTGATAAAAAGTTTTTTCGAATATATGCCCAAGCTCATAATCTCCACGATATTTCCATTTTGCAATTATGTCCTGAATATGGGAAGTATATTGAAAGACAGAGTAATTATATTCTATTACATCCTTCCCCTGATGATAGTTCTCCCACCACAAACAATCATTACAAACATCTGATTCTGTTTCACGACTACACCTTCGACAACGATTTCCAGATAGTAGCACTAATTCTTTTTCACATATTTCACAAATTCGTTGTACTTTTGTAGGGAATGTAACATTACTCCAATTAACTTCCATTATCAATTCTTCATGACACCAAAGACAATTCACAACGAAAAACCTCCCCTTCTATTCATTGCTCTTATCGAATGTACCGCTTGAACCATTGCATCGGTTTTACCATCATGGAGAAAAATAACATCTCCTGTTGGGTCATCTGCACTTCGGCCAGCCCGCCCAGCAATTTGAACTAGTGCCGCTTCATCAAAAACAGCGTGTCCCGCATCTAACACCACGACATCTACTGATGGGAATGTCACCCCACGCTCCAATATGGTGGTAGTTACAAGGACATCAATATTCTTATTTCTAAATAGTTCTATCTTCTCGACTCTCTGTTCATCCTCTGAATGAACAGAAACAATTACACCTAGTTGACTGGCTAGACAATTTTGGAGAAAAATTTTAACATCTTTGGTTAACTTGATTGACGATACGAATACGAGTAGCTGTCTCGATTGGTTCTTTCTATTTGTAATCCATTCCAATAAGATTTTTGGGATCTTTTGCTTTCGTAAAGATTTTTTCAGGGAATAACAGATTTTCAGTGTGGGAACTGGCAATGGATTACCATGATATCGAACAGGTACAAACGTATGGGGAAGTTTTTTCAGTGCTAGTCTCAGTCGTAGATTTTGTCTTGGGGTTGCTGTTAAGTATATGGTAGTGTTTCTTTCTTTTTTGGCTCTATTTACTGCAAAAGGAAGGGACTCATCATTGTGGAAGGGAAAAGCATCTATTTCATCGATAATCACGATATCAAATGTTTGGTAGAATCTGCGAAGTTGATGGGTAGTTGCAATGATTAACTGAGATGAACCTTCTTTATCTTCACTGCCACCATATAATGCCTGTACAGGTACTTTCTGAAAAGCTTCCTGGATACGAGGCTTTAATTCCCGTACCACATCTGCTCGAGGAGTGGCAATACATATTCGTTTTCCAAGCTTAAGACCCGCTTCGATTCCTTGAAAAAGCATTTCTGTTTTACCAGCACCACATACAGCCCATATTAGAAATTCCTTTTTACCCTCTATTATTGCTGCCACAAGTTGATCGGAGGCTTTTTGCTGTGTATCTGTTAAGGTACCTTTCCAACTTAATGGCGAATCATAGCTTGTCCATATCGAATCCTCATCAGACCAATAATATAAAGGCTCACATGCCATTACTCTCCCCATCTCCACACAATTTCTACAATATAAATGGAGTTTTTTACATTTTGCACAAGGAATCGTCCCAAACAAGAATTTCTTTTGATTGCCACATCTCTGGCACTCATGATATAGAACTTTTCGTTTAATCGATGGAATTTGCGTTAAATGGCTAGCTAATTCAGGAGGAATTTCATTTTGTAGTAACAATTTCCCAGCATATTGACGGAGGTTTTGAGAGGGTATTCTATCAGTGGTTTTCACTTTAGGGGTCATTAACTCACTCGCTTTCTATATAATATGGACTGCCAGATACCTGGCAGTCAAATAATTATAATATAAAAATGATTGCTTATTTATAATACCAACAAACTCCAACTGCACCTTCCCCAACATGCGTACCAATAACTGGACCAAAATAACTAATCAGTGTTTCAACGTCAGGGTATTTTTCATTAAACTCATCTCGTAAACTTAATGCATGCTCCTCATGATTTGCATGAACAAATACAACTTTGGCAATCTTCCCTGCCTTAGCATCCTCTTCAACAAGGCCCATTACGCGGTTTATCGCTTTTTTGCGTGTGCGAATTTTTTCAAATGGAACAATGAGCTTATCTACAAAATGTAGCACGGGCTTCACTTGGAGCAAGCTTCCCATAAGTGCTTGTGCCCCACTTAATCTTCCTCCACGGTGAAGGTTTGTCAAATCATCTACAACAAAGTAACCATGCATCGTTTTCTTCATTTCGTTAAGACGCTCCATGATTTCCTCTGCAGATTTATTTTCTCTCGCCATTTCAGCTGCCTCAAGCGCATAAAATCCTTGAGCCATACAACTAATTTCTGAATCAAAAGCATACATCTTAATGTCTTCAACCATATCGCCAGCACTTACTGCAGCTTGGTATGTTCCACTTATACCACTAGATAAATGAATTGAGATAACTGCATCATAATCTTTACTGAGCTCTTCTAACTTTTGTGTAAAAAGTCCAATTGCAGGTTGTGATGTAGTTGGTAGTTCTTTAACATCTCTTATCTTTTGATAAAATTCCTTGGTGGTAATATCAACTTCTTCTTGATACGTTTCATCCCCAAAATTCACACTCAGAGGAATCATATGTATCCCATAAGCTTTACGCATATCTTCAGGGATATACGCTGTACTGTCAGACATTACAGCAACCTTCATTCCAACATCCTCCCCTATTATTTATATATCTTGTATTGTTCGCTTCTTATATTTTACATGAATGTATAAAAAAATGCACCATCGTATGTAGAAGAGAAAACAGATTAAAAATTATTCGCATTAAATATCACGTATTCACTTAAAATATGTTAATCTTATGTAAATAAATTTAAAAGTATAAATATTATTAATGATGAGGTTTCATAATGAATGAAATAGACAAACAACTATATGATTTTCTATTACGTAATATTACTTCTATCACTGACAAATGGTTAAATACGCGGAAGGTGGAGGAAGGATCCATTTATTCTGCTGACACGAATATGAATGTTGTACAAATGCTCAGAGAGCAGAATACTCTTACAAATAAAACAGCAATGAGTGCTTTGCTCAACGATCAAGCAGTAGTAGACAACTACATAAATGAGTGGGTGCATGTAGTTTCGGAAAGTAGAGTAAAAACTGATACACCTTTACATGAAGTTATTCATGCCATTAACAATGCAAAGGAAATATTTTTCGAATATACTTACTCATTTATCCATGTTAATGAAGATCAGATAACCAAAGATGACATTATCCGTTGGCTTAATCTCTTTAATAATGTTTTCAATAAATTGACTACATTGTACTCTGAAATGCACTATACTTTAACCAAGCAACGTTTATCTAGTCAACAGGACTTAATTAATGAGCTAAGTACGCCAGTCATTCCTATCAGTGATAGGATTGCCATATTACCATTAAACGGAAATGTAGATAGGCTAAGAATGAAACATCTATATGAAACAGTCCCCGAAAAAGTAGTAGAATCACATGTTGAATATTTATTTATCGATTTATCTGGGATACCTTTCTTGGATTCTAATCTAGCTAACGATCTTTGCCAGGTAATTTATTTGCTTCAAGTATTAGGGATTACCACCGCAATTTCAGGTGTAAAACCCGAAGTTGCACAGTCGATTGTTCAATATCAAAATAACTTCAAAGAAATTCCAACTTTTAGTACATTGAAACAAGCTTTAAAGATAATATTGACACCAGAGAAGGATTTGGACATAAAAAGCAGGTGATGTTTTGATGTTATTTGTACCGAAATGCTTCGTAAGGGATAACAGGGAAGGGAACGATTTCTCTCTTCCTTATCCTGTGAATGGACGAAGAGGGAGTACAAAATGTTTTCGATATTAAATAGACTATAAAAAATGAGAATCCTCTCTTAAATTAAAAGAGCGATTCTCATTTTAATATATTTCATTATAAAACCTCAACCCAACCTTTACGGATTGCAGATACAACTGCTTGGGTACGGTCGTTCACATTCATTTTTTGGAGTATGTTACTTACATGGTTTTTTACTGTTTTTTCACTAATGTATAACGCTTCTGCAACAGCTCGATTACTTTTTCCATCTGCAAGAAGCTGTAGAACTTCACATTCACGCTTTGTTAGTAAATGTAATGGACGATGGTACTCCACTCGGTGATTACCTACTCCAACTGCTACTGTCTCTTTTGCTAATCGACGGTATTCTTGCACTAAATTGTGGGTTACTTTTGGATGTAAGTATGACCCACCTTCACTTACTACTTTAATTGCTTCAATTAATGAATTTGAATCCATTTCTTTCAATAAATATCCTTGTGCACCAGTCTTAAGAGCGTGTGTTACATAACTTTCATCATCATGTATAGAAAGAATGATTACCTTTGAATTTGGATGGTTACGGACTAGTTCTGCAGTAGCCTGTACACCATTCATATTTGGCATGTTGATATCCATTAGAATGACATCTGGGTTGTATTCTTTTACAAGCTTACCAGCCATGATACCATCATCACCCTCTGCCACAACATTAAACGATGGTTCAAATTCTAAAATACGCTTTACCCCTTCACGGAATAATTTGTGATCATCAATTAATATTATATTAACTGTTTTTTCGAAACTCATTGTCTTTTCCTCCCCAATACGCAATATTAAAAATTCCCCTATTACGTTCCATGATAGACAATAATCTTTTATCTCTATTTTTTATATAAGAGCTCTTTCATAAGGAACTCGTATTGCTATATTTGTGCCTATTCCGATTGTTGACTTAATATCTATTATACCATCAAACATTTCAACTCGCTCTTTCATACCCATTAATCCAAAAGATTTATCTCTTTTAATGTTAGGATCAAAGCCTTTACCATTATCGGTAATTACTAGATTTAAGTTTCTTGTGCAGATTTCAATTTTCACTGTAATTAATGTGGCTTCTGCATGTTTAACAGCATTTTGGATTGCTTCTTGTGCAAGTCTAAAAAATGCAATTTCGTATTTTTGATTAATACGTTTTACTTCTCCAATAGAGGTAAATTCTATTTTCACATTGTTATATTCAGAGGTTGTATTGATGTATTTTTTTATCGTAGGAATTAAGCCTAAGTCATCAAGTGCCATTGGTCTTAAATCATAAATAATACGTCGAACCTCATAAAGTGATGAGCGGACCATCTTGCGCATACTCTTAATCTCAGCCAATGCATCATCAGGACTGCCTTCTCGAAATGTACGATCAACAAGTTCTGAACGAAGCAAAATATTTGCTAACATTTGAGCTGGTCCATCATGGATTTCTCTAGAAATACGTTTACGTTCTTCTTCTTGTGCTTCAATAATTTTCAGACCAAATTCCTGTTTTTCTTTTGCTTCTTCAATCATTTCATTTACTTGTCTAAAATCGTCAGTTATGTAAGTGAGTATTATCGAAATTTTGTTTGCAAGGTTTTCAGCGCGTTTAATCGTATTGTCTAGGTTTTGTAGTCTTCTTTCTAAATCATCACGCTTCATTCGTAAAGCTCTTTCTTCCTGACGAAGCATTGCTAATTTAGTTTGAAGCTCATGAGTAGATTCATAAACCTCGCGAATTTCTTCCTCTGAATAGCGATCGAAATACTTGCTTACTTCCGATAAACGTTTTCTAGAATAGCGAACATTTTGCTCAAGCTTGTCTCCGTCCTCTATATATTCGAGAACTTTTTGCTTCGTATACTCTAATTCCCTAAGCAATTGCTCATGTTCCGAACGAGCCTCTTCACTAATGTGAAAAATTTCGCCTTTACTATTTTCAACGACATCGACCATTTCATCAAGGATATAATCTAAATCTTTATCCCTAGTTTTCACTGCCATCAGCACTCACCAACCTATGGTATAATTATACGTGCTATTACGTTTTTTTTATAGGGTTATATGGAAAAAACTTTTAAAATATGTATAAATATTTATGAAACCCTAGTAGATAATACCCAAACTTTTCATTTAATAAACAGATTTTATTATAATTTTATAAGAAAAACTCATATTCGCTTATTTTTTAGTGAACGGATTAGTTTTTATTATACAGGAGGGAAAGAATATAGTTCTTTTCTATCTACCTAATACTATAAATAGGAGGACTCTTCCATTGTTATCAAAATATTATACTGTTAAAAAAGATGGTGGTGCCCATGAAATCGTCATTCAAAGGTCTAGGTTTATTGGTACCTTGAAACGAGTTGAATCAGAAGAAGAAGCACAATCTTTTATACAACAAATGAAAAAGAAATATCACGATGCGACACATAACTGTTCTGCCTATATGATAGGTGAACATGATCAAATACAGAAAGCAAATGATGATGGTGAACCTAGTGGTACAGCTGGGGTACCTATGCTAGAAGTTCTAAAGAAACAAAATCTTAAGGATACAGCAGTCGTTGTAACTCGATATTTTGGCGGAATAAAACTTGGTGCAGGTGGACTAATCCGCGCATATGGTAGTTCTACCTCAGAAGCTATAAAAGCTGTCGGCATTATGAAAAGACAATTAATGAAAGGCTTCTCTATCATAGTTGATTATGCTTTACTAGGAAAACTAGAAAATGAAATAAGAAACTCAGAACATATACTAGAAACTATTAATTATTTGGAAAATGTAGAATTTGTTGTATTTGTGGAAGATGGAAAGGAAACAACTTTTCAGGAGTGGATGATAGATTTGACAAGTGGACAGGCTGTTATTGAACCAGTTGAGGAGAAGTATGTGGAGATTGAAGTGGAGAGTACGAAGGAATGACTACACTTCAATCTGGTACCGGAAACCAGTGCTCAACAAAAAAACATGGCGCACCATATAATTGGGAACGCCATGTTTTTTTATTTTTACTTTTTCACTTTAGACAATGTCGTTCATCTGCAATAATCCTTACATCAGTTTGCCCGCCCTATTAGACTTTACTCCACGGCAAAATGTTTCTTTTATCATAAATTCATCATCTACTAATAAAATATCGGCATCTTTCCCTACTGCAATACTGCCTTTGCGGTCAAAAACCTTAAGTTGTTTGGCGGGATTAATACTTGCCATTTTAATTACGTCTTTAAATTCGACCCCATCAAGCTTTAGCATATTTTGTATAGCATCTTTCATTTTTAAAATACTGCCTGCTAAGGTTCCATCTTCGAGAACAGCTCTTTCTTCGTCTACTATTACCTTCTGTCCTCCAAGGTCAAATGTACCAGTGTTTAGACATTTCGCACGCATTGCATCTGTAATTAATAGTAATCGTTCACTACCCATATTATGATATATTATTTGTAACATTTCTGGTGCAACATGAATTCCATCTGCAATTAGCTCAGCATGTAACTCTTTTAGAAAGAAAGCAGCTCCCACAACTCCTACATCACGATGGTGAATACCATTCATTGCATTACAGAGATGTGTAACCTGATTAACCCCGTTGGAAACTGCTTCCTTCATACCTTTAAAATCCAGATCTGTATGCCCGGCTGAAACATTGACACCATTTTCTCTTAAATGCCTAATAAATGAACCATCTTCATCATGTTCAGGTGCTATCGTTATGGTTCTAATCGTATTGTTAGATAGTCCCTGCCATCTATCAAACAGTTCAATATCTGGTTTCCGAATATGTTCCAATGGTTGTGCACCTTTTTTATTCGGCTCAATGAAAGGTCCTTCTAAATGAATACCGATTATTTCAGCATAACCCTCTTTAGAATGATAGTTTGCAACATTTACAAGTGCACGTTCAGTGTTTTCTTTTGATTGTGTAATCGTAGTTGCCAAAAAACTTGTGGTACCTTCATGTGGAAGAACCTTTGCAATAGAATCTAGGGCTTTTTCGGTTCCATCCATCACATCGGATCCATTTGCTCCATGGATATGCCCATCAATAAACCCTGGAACAGCATTTAGTCCCTCTGCATCCAAGATTTTAAATCGACTTGGATAGCTATTAGGTTGTTCATTTTCCGTATAGATAGCACTAATCTTCCCTTGTGAGATTAACAGTTTACCACGATCTATTATTTCATCTTCTACATATATGTTTACATTTTTAATTAAAAATGATTCTTTTTCAATCAATGTATAGTCCCTACCCTTCTCAATTCACATTCTCAAATTAGCACATGGTATGTAGGAATGTCCAGTTTCGTACGTACTAAATGGAAGTTACTGGTATTTGCTCTAATAAAAAATAGGACTACACCATTTACATGATGATAGCCCCTAAGCTCTAATTTATCATTCGTTTACTTTGTGTAATCGTTTTTTGATCACTTAATTCTTTAATTAATGTTTGGATTAACTCATCAGAAGAACGTATTTTATTCTTTTCAGTATCATCAATTACTTTTTTCATCATATTCTTAAAAAACTCGCGTTCAACCATTACATTACCGCCCTGACCAAGTGTTATAGGATTATAGAACTAATCATACCATAAAGTCTACTAATTTCATTAACAAATTATGACAATTCACTAATTTTTTTTCTTTTCCAGAACAATAGAATCAAGTATGCTATTGAAGTACCAAAACCATCTATCATAACATCACCAATATAAGGGGTTCTGTTTGGTGTGAATCCTTGATGGATTTCATCTATGATAGCATATGCAATGGTACTAAAAAATGAGATAACTAGAATTTTATGTAATGGCCATTTAGCGGTTTTCCGAAAAGCTATATAAAAAAGGATCATTAATATAAAAAATGTTCCAAAATGTGCACCTTTCCGAATGAAAAATTCTATGAGACCGTTCACTCCTAAAGCATTAATGCTGACCTCTGAATGGTTATATTGGAAAGATACCCAACTAACATAAGGCTGCAATATAGATAAATCAATCATATCTGATAGAATTGGTTTTATATCCTGTTTTTCATATGGTGTTGATGATGAGAAGAAAACGATCGCCATCCAGGATGTTGGCAAGAGCCAATATAAATAGTTTTTCTGCATAATTCCACCATATTTCATTAATAAGTTCTAGTTTACTATACCAAAAAATGCACAAAATAAAAAACCGCAGTTTCCTACGGTCTTAATTTTGGTTTTTTCTCCATTTATTAAATTCCAAGAAGTTTTTAAATTCTTCTTTTGTTACACCTGATTCCATGGCTTCCTTCACAATACTTAGCCATTCGCCGTCTAAATCTTCAAGTTCTACTGATTCACCTTCATTTATAAGTTCATTTACAGAAACACCTAAAACGGTACTTATTTTTTCGATAAACTGGATGGATGGATTCGACTGGAGGTTTCGTTCGATTGAACTTAAGTAAGATTTTGCAACATTAGCTTTTTCGGCAAGTTCAGATATAGACATTTTTTTTTCTTTACGTAGTTGTTTTATTTTTTCTCCGATCAAGTCGACTCACCTCTTTCAAGCGAATTATAACACAAATGGGTGAGTAGTTCTATATAAAGTACGAAAATTACAACTAAAGTAATATGTAACTATTTCGACTCTGCAAGAAATAGACGGATTTCTTCAACGCTCATTCCTAGATTTTTTGCCTCCTTGATTAATTTAATCCACTCATAATCAAGTTTTAACCCATTTTGAACTTTATTCAATTTCCCATCCCCCATTACTTACTATCTATGCAGCCCAGCCATCCATTCATAAGCATTGGATCTGAAACTTTGCGTCCTCATTTTCCAATGAGTTTGCCTTTGTATAGATGGAATATTTTCTAAACTCATTATACTAAAGAACTAGTACTTTGTGTGTGTCTTGTTTTGTCAGAAAGCAACTAGTTTTGATAAAAATAGTTGCAAATATTGTAAAATAATGGGAACTTACCTATACTCGCCTAACTTTAGACTTTCTTTTGATTGATATCATCCATATTAGTCCACCAACTAGTAGCAGATTTACCCCAATGATGATAAAATTAAACATGTTTGTCGCGGTATCAGGGAGTTGCCCCCCAGAGTTATTATTGTTTACAACACCACTTACACTTTCAACGTCCTTCTTTTTTCCACCTTTACCAGAATCATCTTTTGAACCACCTGGCTGCTCTTTATCATCTTCTGGATTATTTGGGTCTTCAGGATCTTCCGGGTCTTCAGGATTTTCTGGTTCTGTAGGTGCACTGCTTTTCTCAGCAACAAATTGTAATTGAAAGTTTACACTGAGCCCCTGAAATTCATTTCCTAGATGTTCTGGGAAGCGGATAGTAAATTGCAATTCTTCACTATCGTCTACTTTAAGAAACCTTGGTGAAAGCTTATCAATGTCTGCTAACTTCCCACTATATAATGTAGTTTTTGCATCCTTAATTTCTAATAATAGCTCATTATACAGCTTATCGTCGCCTTCATTTTTAATATGCATCTGATACTCAAAATCCAGTTTCCCATTATTCTTAACCACAATATCTCTTGGAGCCCAATCCCCCGGCTTCATATTTTCAATATTGAACAATACTTCTCCAGGAGTTAGACTTAGATCAATATTGTATTTTTCATTTGAATCTACAGAATCATCAGCAAAGCTTAATATGGGGCTAAACATAATACTAAATAAAGCACCGAATACGATAATCAATAAAATCCGTTTCATTTAATTGCCCCCTCTTCAGGCAAGATTTATCATCCTAATTATGTTAAACTACTACTTTTTTCTTCTTCTTTAACACTTTCTTTAGGCAATTCTAATTCTCTTATTGCTCTCCAAATGCTGATTCCGGCATACCCAAGTAAAAGGAATCCAGGAATTAATAGAAGAAAAGCACCATTTTTAGACTGTGAAAAGTTTATAAAATATCCCACATATGGAATAGTAAACCCCTTATATTCCGCAACTACATTTTCAGACAGTACTGGATTAATATCCTCTGCATTGTTGTTATCCCCTTTTGTGCGATAAATGATACTGTCCCCGCTTGCTATTACTTCGGTTACTCTGTGGGTAACTAACTTTCCATCTTCCTCCATAAACGTGATAACATCATCTGGCTGGAATCTTGTCATATCTCCGCCCGGTTTCACTGCTATTATCGAACCTGTTTTAATACCTGGCTCCATGGAACCGGAAAGTACAGTCTTTAACTGATAACCAAACACCTCAGGTTCTCCGCCAGATGCTTTAGATGAAATAACGAAGAACATCATACTAATTAATAGTAATAATAGAACAACTGTCGTTAGGTGGTTAATGATATTTAGTATTTTTTTCTTAATCGGTTTCTTCATTCGTTTCACCTTCCCCATCAGGTTGATTGTTCGTATTAGTTGCTCCTTCACTCGATGTTTCTTCTGCTGTATTACCTTGTTTTTCTGGCACATCTTCTGTAGTATTGTCATTTTGTTCATTTGATTGATTATTTTTGTCCTTAGTTGAATCTTGTTTAGAAGTATCTGATTCAACTGGCTCATCAGTTGGTTCTTCAACTATTCCTATTTCGTTATTCTTTTGTTCTTCGGGCTGTGAAGATTCTTCTACAGCTTTTTCACTTGTTACGGTGTCTTTTTCTGGGAATTCTTCATTCTTGTTGTTTTTATCTTTATCATCTTTACATTGAATCTTAAATTTATTGCTCCAAATTTCTTTTTCTTTATCTTTTCCTTCAAAGCCTTCTCGTTGGTATACTTTAAATACATAAAATCCTTCATTTTCTGTTACAAAAGATAGTGTTATTACTTCGTCCTTTTCTAAAGCTTGAATTTGTCCTGCATAAATTGGGGAACCATGATTTTCTGGCGATCCGCCACCATTACTCCCTTGCTCTGTATAGTAAACTTCGTATTTAGTTGGTCCTTGCATTTTATGACCTACATTCATGAAATCTGCTGAGATTTCAACTGTGGGACAAGATTGGTCAACATCAGTTCCATTATTACCAACAAATTTTAGTTTACTCCCATCAAACCATGTACCAGCAGTTAAACTTACATAACCTTGATTTGAATTACTAAAGTATGCTATCGTTCCTCCTGTTAGATAGCTAAATGAATAGATTACTAGATAGAATGCCACAATAATTTTGCTAAATAATACTAACTTCTTTTTCTTTAGATTCTTGTATTTTTGAAGGCGACTCATTTCCAAAGACCTTCCCTCCTTTTAAGACGACTTTATTTTGCTTTATTAAAAATTGCAGACTTGCTAAATCTTAAGAAAGCAAAATAATATATTACTTAGAAATGGGTGAAAGAAGCCCCACACCTTTCACCCATGTTCAACTAATATTATCTAAGTTCGCCTTCCTTTTGACTTGCTTCAAATGATAGCTCGAAGTCAATTCCATCACCTTGGAAGATGTTTTGGTCTTCACCATTGTCATTGAATTTATAGTCAAATCTAAGTACTTGTCGATTATCGGTTTGATATGGTTTATTTGAAGTTGGCTTTAAATCCTCTGCTACAATAACATCTTCAAGTTGAGATAGAGGTACCCAATTTGCAACTACCTCATTTGATCCCATCTTAGTAACATGAACTAAGATATGGTCTGCAAAATCTTCTCCATCATTGTTATCATCTGCATCTGTAACTTCATAATCTACATTTAGCTTTACATCATTAACATCTAGACTTCCGCCGTTATAAACACGAATTTGGTGAACTTTCCAATCACCAGGCTTCATATTATCAATGCTTAAATCCACTTCTTCTCTATCATCTACACCTTTTAAATGAATATCTAACGTTCCAGCAGCAAATGAATTGTTAGTTACTTCAGTATCACTAAAGTATGCAAAAGTTCCGCCACCGATTAAGCTGATTCCTAACGCAGCAGCAACAGCGCTCATTCCTAATTTCTTCTTGATACTCAATTTGCTACATCCCCTTTTATATGATTATTAAAGCTAATTTATGATTCAAATATCTATGTATGATACTTAAAATGGATAAGAGGAGAAGGGTTAGTTCTCCTCTCTATGTTATAAATTAATTATCTAAGTTCACCTTCAGTTTGGTGTGCAGTGAAAGTCCACTCAAGCTCTAAAGCATCGCCTTGGAATTCGTTTTGGTCTTCACCATTATCAACGAATTCGAATGCTACGTACATTTGGTCGCTATCTCCAGCTGCTAGACCACTATCTTCACCGTTCAATCCAAGTAACCAAGTGATCCAAGACTGTAAGTTTTCAGATGCATCTGGAGTCATATTTTGTAGGTCATACAATGTAGTTTCAGAGATTACATCATTATAATCCCCAATTACCCAACCATCACCTGTCTTATCAGCATTCTCTAAGAATAGAACCTTAATGTGCTTTCCAAAATCATCAGTGTTATTATTATTAGCATCGATAACATTATATACAGTTCCAAGATCTATTGTAGAAATGTCCAAAGAACCATTGTTTTCTAATACAAATTCACGTACCATTGTATCTCCAGGCTTTAAGTTATCAACATCAATAACAACAGATGGATTAACTGCTAAATCCAAAGTACCTGCAGCAAATGAATTGTTTGATACTTCTGTGTCACTAAAGTAAGCAAATGTTCCTCCACCAACTAATGCGATTCCTAGTGCAGCTGTTGCAATACCCATACCTAATTTCTTTTTAATACTCATTCTCAAATTCCTCCCTATATTCGTTATTAAGAACGTTATACGTTTAGATTGCGCCATTCTAAACGTACTGAGAAGATAATTGGAAATTTTTACCTTCCCTTATGTATCTAACTAGCTAAACACAATTGTTCTTTAATAAGACATTTTTGTTCCTTATAAAGAACAACCTTAATTGAAGTATAGGATATAATACTCAGAAAGAAAAACCCCAAATACGCCCGAATTTTAACCTATTTAAATGTTTTGCTCTCCTTTTCTTTTATTTTCTTTCAATTACTTACTATTTCATGCTTTTTAAAGAACAATATGTTCTTTATTAGAAACAACAAAGATGTTAAAATACCTATATATCACGACTATAAATGTTTAGTAATGTGCTACAATCAATCGTAAGATGAAAAATAAATTATAGGGAGTTCGTCCTAAATGAAAAAAATTGCCCTTTTAATTATCATTGTCGGTTTTGTTTTTGTCGGAATAGGCTTATATGAATTCATAAAAACAAATGCTAATCAAAATGAAGCATTAGCAGAAGCCAAATCTCTACTAGAAGAATCTCCAATAGAAGATAACCAAATAAATAGTACTAAAGAGGAAACAGGTTCAACTATCCCATCCAACTTTAACCCTGTCACTGGAGAAACAGTCGGACTCCTTCACATCCCAAAACTGGAAGCAGACATCGCTATAGTAGAAGGAACCGATCCAGATGAATTAGATAAAGGGGTTGGACATTATAAAGGAACAGCATATCCGCTTCAACAAGATCAAATTGTGTTATCTGGACACCGTGAAACAGTTTTTCGTCGGATGGGTGAATTAGAACTTGGTGACATCTTAACAATCAAATTACCTTATGGGGATTTTTCTTATGAAATAGTGGATACGTATATCGTGAGCGCTGATGATCGAACCGTAATTGCACCAACTTATCCTAATGAAGTATTAACACTAACCACTTGCTATCCATTTAACTTCATTGGCAATGCACCAGATCGTTACATTATTACGGCACATCCAGTTTCTAAAAATAATGAGTAATCACTCTGAGTTTGAGATAGACTAATACGACAGGATTCGATATAATTATTTCCAAAAGTTAGTAATTATAAGGAGATTTTAAAAGTGGCTAAATCGAGAGTGGAAAACAAGAAAATGAAAAAAAGAAAATGGCCATATTGGGTTGGAGGAATCCTCCTAGCATTGTTACTTATTGGTGGAGGCTTTGCATGGTATGTGTGGGATAAGATTCACGACACAGTAGGCGATATGCACGAACCGCTAGATAGGGACCAGGATCCAGAACGCCAAAAAGAAATTAAAGACATATTTAAAGATAAGAAATCACTAAATGTTCTATTATTAGGTGTTGACGAACGTGATGGGGATAAGGGACGTTCTGATACGATGATTCTAATGTCCTTAAATCCAAATACGAACTCCATGAAAATGTTAAGCATACCACGAGATACATACGTTAATATCCCTGGACGTGGAATGGATAAAATAAACCATGCCTATGCCTTTGGTGATGTAGAACTATCTGTTCAAACGGTGGAAGAAGCATTTGATCTCCCAGTTCACTTTTATGGAAAGGTCAATATGGAAGGTTTTGAACAAGGTGTTGATGTACTTGGTGGCGTGAACATTAACAATAAAATGGAATTCACACAAGATGGGATTAATTTCCCTGTAGGTGAAATACATTTAAACGGAGAAGAAGCACTTTCATACGTTCGAATGCGTAAAAGTGATCCTCAAGGAGATATGGGACGTAATGAAAGACAACGTGCCGTTATTACTGCAGCAATGAATGAAGCAGCAAGTTTTACTAGCATAACTAAAGTAGGAGATATCCTTGAGATTCTTGGCGATAATGTAAACACAGATCTTCAAATGAAAAACATCCAAAATCTATTTTCCAATTACTTAGGAACGAGAGCAAATATTGAAACCATGCAAATCTCAGGTAGTGGTCAAATTATTGGATCGATATGGTATTACATTGTTCCAGATTCTGAGTTTAATCGGATATCTACTGAGATCAAGGCCCATATGGAGGCAAAATAAAATATAATCAAGTCATCTGGCGAAAAGTCAGATGACTTTTTATTCTTTTATCATTTAGCATAGATGGTATAATATGTGTTGAAGTAAATTCATTAATCAGGGGGATTAAAATGAAACGCTTTATATTAATAGTTATTACCTCTATATTGTTCATTGCAGGATGTTCAGAAGATGAAGTAACACCACATGAACGTTTTGATGATTATGTAAAACTTTGGAGTGAGAGTAATTTTACAAACATGTATGATATGCTAACTCTTGATTCGAAAGAAGCTTATCCAACTGATCAATACATAGATCGTTATCAGAAAGTTTATGATGATTTAGAAATAGATAATGTAGAAATTTCTTACACCAAGTTATCGGAGGAAAAGCTTGAGCTTGCGATGGAAGAAGGCACTGCAACCTTACCATTTTCGGTAAAAATGGACTCGATGGCAGGACCCATTACTTTTGACTACGAAGTCACCCTTACGCAACAAGGAGAAGAAGAAGAAAAAGATTGGTTTATTAATTGGGATCCCGGATTTATCTTTCCTCACATTAAAGATGGTGGAGATATAAGAATTGCTACCACAGAACCCACCCGTGGTGAAATTTTAGACCGTAATCGACTCCCATTGGCACTAAACGGTGAGGTGTGGGATATCGGAATTGTACCTGGAAAACTTGGAGATAATCCGGATGCAAATAAGAAGAAGATTGCCTCTTTATTAAATATTTCTGTTGATTCCATTGATAAGGCCCTTAATGCGGACTGGGTACAGCCGGATATGTTTGTTCCATTAAACAAGAAAATTCCTAAATCCGATACAGAATTACTAGATCAGCTATGGCAGGTTAACGGAATTATGGGGCAAACAACTTTAGGACGAATTTATCCATTAGGTGAAGCCGCTACCCATCTAGTTGGATATGTTGGAAAAGTTACAGACAAAGATTTAGAAGAATTAGATCCAAATCTTTATACAGCCAATGACATGATAGGAAAGACCGGATTGGAACGTATTTTTGAAGATAGGCTAAAAGGTAAAAACGGTGTCAAGATTTACGTTCAAAAAGAAGGCGAAAATGATGTTGTTTTAGCTGAAGTAGAAGTCCAAAATGGGGAAAGCATTCATACAACTATTGATAGTACAGTTCAGGAAGAGCTTTATTTATCATTTGATGATATATCAGGAACTGCAGCAGCCATAGAACCAAAAACAGGAGAGACCTTAGCACTTGCCAGCAGTCCTTCCTTCGATCCACACAAGATGGTTTATGGAATATCACAACCTGATTGGGAAGAATTACAGAACAACCCGGATCAACCATTATTTAACCGTAACAATGCGACCTATGCACCTGGTTCGGTTATCAAGCCAATAACAACAGCAATTGGACTACAAAATGGGATTATTGACCCAGAAGAAAAGATTGAAATTGAAGGATTAACCTGGGGTAATGGTGAAGGCTGGGGTGATTATAAGGTAACGCGTGTAGCAAGTGCAAGTCCTGTTAACTTATTAACTGCAATGACCCTCTCCGATAATATTTATTTTGCAATGAAAGGTGTCGAAATGGGCGGAAATGCGCTTGTAACTGGCCTTGAGCAATTTGGATTTGGTGAGGAATTGCCAATTAATCTACCAATTTCTTCTTCTAGTATTTCAACAACCGGAAGTCTAGATGGTGAAGTATTAGTAGCAAATACAAGTTATGGCCAAGGAGAAATCGAAACAAGCGCCCTTCACATGGCCACAATGTACACACCATTTTTAAATGATGGAATCATGTTAAAGCCTGTCATCTTAATGGAAGAAGAAAAATCACAAGTATGGAAAGAAAATTTAGTAACACCAGAACAAGCAGCCATTATTAGAGATACATTGCGAAAAGTTGTAACAGAAGGAACTGCAAGTTACGCTAAAAATGCATCCTTCCCGGTAGCAGGAAAAACGGGAACTGCCGAGTTAAAGCTTACATTGGATGAAGAAGATGGAGCAGAAAACGGATGGTTTGTTGGTTATCCTTCAGAAGACCAAGACATTCTAATCGCCATGATGATGGAAAAAGTACAAGACAAAGGCGCAAGCGCATTAGTAGTAGAGAAAGTTACCGAGGTTATGGAGAAAATCAAGTAAATTTCAACACCCCGGGCTAGATAATATTAGCTCGGGGTGTTGTTGTAAGAATCGAAAATTCATTTCACTTGGAGCAGCCCATAGACACGGTGTCGCCAATGGGAGGATAGGATAGGAGAAGACTCCAGCCCCGCCATCCCAAGGTAGATACTGCGATGGTTTTTTCCCGAGTAGATGTTGCCTCTGTGCTTTGCAGTAAAAGCGAAGTGTTTACGGGCTGTGTACCCTGTTAAGGAGTAAATTTTACACGAAAGCCTAAAACACAGAAAATCGAATGTCATGTGAACTACAGCATCGTAATCAAATCATAAAATGCTTCCTCATTACGTTCATCCAAGGCTCTATCAATTAATCGTTTCACATTGAGATGTTCTAATTCATCCATAATGACATCAATATTATCATTCATGTTTTCTTCTCTATCATAATTAATATGGGATTTTGTTAGGAAGTATAATTTAATTAAAAAATCTGGAATATTGATTAATTCACTCATGGAAAGATGAAAAATTTTATCATCTTTCTTAAACGCAAATGTTGCATCTAGGTTCTCAATTTTTTTCGTATATCTATTTATTATAAATTCCTTCGATTTAATCGGTATAAATTGATATGATTCATTCTGGATGGAAATAGTAAAATGCTCTTCATCTAAAATAACATAAATATTTTCAGCATCAGTCTTTATACAATAGGGCTTTAATAATTTAACTGTAACCATTGTTATTTCCCCCAATACCTCAAGTGGAATATTATTTGTTATATGTTTAGTACCCCATAATCTATTTATTAAACATATATATTTAAAGATGAACCAAAAGAAGTATGCCCACCTAAATTTTAGGTATTAGGGCATACTTCTTTTGGTTCATAACAGCTTCACGAGTTTGCGAAACGTTTCTTCGTCGCGTTCGTCAAGTGCTTTATCTATTAAACGTTTTATATTTATCTTTACAAGTTCTTCCATTACAAGTTCAATTTCCGCATTAACCTCATTAATTTCTTGACCTGTATTATAATATGGTTTGGCAATGTTGTGCAATTGCGTTAGAAAATCGGGAAGTGTAATTAGTTCGGTCATCGTCAAATAAATAATTTCTTTACCTTTTTGAAAAGCAAAACGACTACCGACATTTTCTACTTTTCGTGTTCTGCGATTGATGCGAATTTCTTTACCTTCAATTGGAATAAATTGATATACTATTTTATTAATCACGACTGAAAAGTATTGATACGCCAAAATTATTCGGACAAACTGATCGTCTGCCTTTATATAATATGGCTTTAGCATCTTTACAGATATCACGTTTTCCACCTCCCGTTATTTATCTTCTCATAATTTTCAGTTAATTTATTTTACATGATATTATAACAAAATACAAGAGAAATTTAAGTTTACTGACTGTTTTTAGTCAAAAGGTCCCTAGCTAGGGAAAAAGCCCTGTAAGTCTTTATTCGCCCACAGAACCACAGTTTATTCAATTATTTTTCCAGAAATAAATGATGTAATTTTCTCTATTTCTCGTGGATCCATTGTAAACTTCTGTTCTATCTTATTAATGATGTCGCCAGCAGCTTTTAGTTCGACAACACCTTTTTTCATATATGATTTGTAACGTGAATTTATTTCCGTTATTTCCTTTTCATATTTCTCATCGGTACAAGGGGTTACGGTTTTTTCATACATATCTATTTCCTCTTCCCCCGGTCCATTTGGGAAAAATTCATGAGGATCTGTGCTATCAAATATACAGAATTCTAAATCTCGGATTAACACCATATCCGCACTGTTAGGGTCGAAACTACAATGATAAAGTTCAACATCAAAGCCATGCTCTTGGGCTGCTGCCGTTATTTTTTTCATAAGGGTTGATTTACCGGTTCCAGCACGACCTTTGATAAAGTATTTCTTTGATAATTGGCTCAATATTTCTGGTACAACATTGACGACACCATCTCTTGTGTTCGTACCAAATAAACGATGAACTACCGTAGCTTCCTTATTCTGCTTAGGAACGTACTTCAATAATGTATCAATAAATTCATCAGCAAGTTTATTAGCAGCATCAAAATTCATTTCCTTAATGTAGACTTCTTCTAAATCATCATGAACCTTTAATCCAGTTCTAAAATTATCATAAGCGTTTTGCGTGAGTTGAGTGATTTTGTTTATGTCTGTTGATAAATCTATATTCGTTATATCTTGGGCGAAAAATAGTGATAGGTCGATTTCAAATGAGCCAGATAAGTCTGCTGTTGCAATTTTTTCATCTATAATGGCTACTTTTTTATCACGAATAATGACCCCTTCTAAATATTCTTTTCCAATGGAGCTATAAAGAACTTCGATATCGTGATCTGATTCATATTTTTTTATGATTTCATTGATTATGGTTGTTTTTATTTTATTGGATGGATGCTTTAGGATTATGTGGTGATGGAAATTGGGAGTGTTGGTGGATAGAAAATTCACAAAGCCTTCTGCTGTGTTTCCACTGACGTAGTAACCTATTTTACTTGGCAAAAAGACACATCCTTTTTTAATTAAAATATTATAGTCTAATTTATGTATAGGTGGGCTAAGTGGTGAATTATTCTAACATTATTATTACATTTGGATATTAAGATTAGTAGTACTTTCTAATGTTGTACGCAACCCGAATACAGCAGATATGTAATTTTATTCCCTTTACAAAACCCCATCTATTCAATCTCGTTAAATAACTTCTATACAATAACTATAAGGAAGCACCCCCGTTGAGTTGTTGGGGGTGCTTATTTGGGTATTATAGTTATGTTGTCCTTATTTTACTTCTGGTAGTACGCGTACTTCTTGTGTCATTGTGGATTTACATAGTGGGCATTCTGGTTCTTGGTTGAAGCTAAATGATTCTCTCATCCAACCTTTGCACTCATCGCTGGTGCATGCCCATATGGTTGTTTCAACTTCTGGGACTGGCTCTTTAGGTCCTCTTGAAAAAGACATGACAGCATCCCCTTTCATCGTTGTAATACCATTATACTCTTTTTTTGAGCTGAATGAAAGGGACCTTGGAATTACTTGTCAACACCTTAAAGTACAAACTTTTCAATAGCCTTTGCAACACCAAAATTATTGTTGGTATCTGTCACATGATTCGCGACTTTTTTAATTGCTTCTTGTGCATTTCCCATTGCGACACCGAGACCAGCTTCTTGAATCATTTTAATATCATTTAAGCTATCTCCACACGCCATTACCTCATCCATTGTAATACCTATTTCCTCACATACACGGTGAAGTGCTCTTGCTTTACTTACACCCAGAGGATTAACTTCAATATTAGTTGGTAGAGAGTTCGTTATCTCAAAATCACCGAGCAATGAAATTTCCTTAATTAGTTGATCCAATTTATCGGTATCAGTAGATTCAAAACCGATTTTTAACCATTTATGGTCATAGAAGTTTTCAGGACGTTCACCATGATAGAAGCCCTCTGTAGAAATAATCCACATGTGCACACCTAGTCCAGCACCTAAAATCCAAAGCTTTTCCAATACCTCTGTATCTATTAAATGCTGTTCTAGTAATTCTTGTTCCATTGTCCAAATTTCTCCACCATTACATGTAACTAAGTAAGATGTGAGTTCTAGTTCCTTTGCAATAGGATAACAGGTACCAAATGATCTTCCTGTACTTAATACAACATGCACACCTTTAGTCATGGCCTTCTGTATAATTTCTTTCGTACGATCATCAACCTTATGGTCTGTATTTAATAAGGTACCATCCATATCTAATGCAATTAACTTAATGTCCCGCATCGTAAAACTCCTTTATGCCTGTTTTTCAGAAATTTGCTCTGAATGTATACCTCTATCATACAGTTTTGTTGTTAGGAATGGAATAAATAAGATAACGAGTAATCCATAGAATAAAACTTCTATATTAAATAAATCAACTACCAGACCACCTAAGAATGGCCCTAGCATTCTTCCTGCAGCAGCTACACTATTGATAAATCCTTGGTAAAATCCTGCTCTACCCTGTGGTGCTAGTTCATTTGCCAATGTTGGTATAGCTGGCCAAATTAGCATTTCTGCAATCGTAAGAATTACCATAGCTGTTGCAAACATGGTAAATGCTTCTGCATACGTGGCAATCACAAAAGAGAATATAAATATTGTTGCACCGATATATATATGCTTTTTCGGTGAAGTGACTTTATCGGTAAATAACTTTAATAGTGGTTGGCCCAAGACAATTAAAAATCCATTGATGGCCCAAAGTGCACTATATTGTTCGAGTGGCACACCAATATCCTGTGTATAGGATGCAATAGTTGATTGCCACTGACTGTAGGCAAACCATGTAACAAAAAATCCACCGCTTAAAATTAGGAGTGCTGTAAATGCTGATTTATCTTTGATTTTACCTCTTTGCTCCAAAACAGTTGTATGCATATGACGATTCTTCTCTTCATCCATACCCCGGAATGCGAAAATAACAATCATTGTAAAGACAAAGAATAAGGATGCATTGGCGATGAAGATATAATCGAACGAGATACTAGCTACATATCCACCGATCGTCGCTCCAAGTGCAACACCTAAATTTTGTGCAACATAAATAGCATTGAAGGCACGTCTTCCGCCTTCTGGCCAAACTGATCCCGCCATGGCGAACATCACTGGCCACGTAATACCAGAACCAAGACCTATAATTAATAGACAAATAGAATATGTCCAAATATCGTGGTTAAAGGATAAAACAACAGCAGCTCCAGTTGAAAGAATAGTTCCTAATAAAATTGTTTTATAGGCACTAAACTTATCAAACAAAACACCACCAACTAAGTTTCCAATAATATTAGCACCTTGGTTAAAAGCTAAAATAAACCCTGCAAATGCTAAGCTTTTCCCTAATTCATTATGCATGTATATCGTATTAAGTGGCCATAAAAAAGAACCACCAGTTACACTAATGGTTGTAGCAATCGCTAAAAGCCAAATATACCTTGGCATTCTCATCATCTCACATTCAATTATTCATTAACTAGGTAATTTTAATATATTTGAGTATCGAAAGCAATGGAGAAAATGAAATATTTTTTGTCTATTTTTCAGCCTTATCTAATCTAATAAAGAACACGATACATGTGATTAATGGTATAAATATGAAGAGAACAGAAAAAATAGGTGAGATATTCGAAACTCCAGTATTAGCAGACTGAATAATTTTTATTTGTAAGACGGTAAAGAGCACCACTATTTCAAAATTAATAATGGCTACTAACTGGCGAGCAATTTGATATACCCTTGATGCGTTTTCCTCTGTAACCTTAATTGGATAATTAAAAATATGAGGAAACTTAGAAAGGATATAAATACCAATGAATAGTAATATAACTAAGACGGGTAAAAATATTACCGTTGTCTTACTCCCCCATCCATCTGCCTCACCTGCACCATTAAAATGTGTCGGAATTTGATCCGGTAAGCTACTAAACATATAAAAGGTATAACCAAAAGTTCCTATTATGATAAGAACAGACAGAAAGTTAAAGGTCTTTTCGTATGTCGATGCCTCCACTTTTATTTTTGGATGTGCCATATTATCCCCCTTTACATACAGCTAATTGCAAGTTTAATTGCCTCCGTCAAATCATCCTGAGACCAACTTGGTATGTTTTTCTTTAAAGCCAACTTGTGTGAAGCTGGTATATGGATGAACCCCGATGGACGATCTATCTTATGTTGGCTAAAATAATGAAGTCCGTGATACATCACATTATTACACAAGTATGTACCAGCCGTATTCGATATTTTTGCCGGATATCCGGATTCCTCTAATTTATGTACGATTTCATAGATAGGAAGTTTCGAAAAGTATGCATCTGGACCACTTTGTTCTATTTTTTCACCATTTGGCTTATATCCGTTATTGTCTACTGGGCCATCATTACAATTAATGGCAATCCTCTCAGGTGTTATACAATTTCTACCACCAGCTAATCCTAGGGATATAACCGTGTCTGGATCATGTTTTTCAATCAGTTCTAATAATTGCTCTCCTGACTTATGAAAGTCTACGGATAATACCTCACCAATAACTTCATAGCTACCAATTGTTTTACCATGTAAGGTAGTTACTATTTCATTTGTTGGATTAATAGGGAATTCCAAGAATGGCTCAAATCCTGTCAGTAATAGTTTTTTCATTATTAACTCTCCTTTAAACTAATTTATTTCTTCCTGCACCTAAACCAAAAAGTACGACTAACACTGCAACAATAATTAACGTAATTAGCGGAACTGTCCAATCAAGAGTAATATCATATAAAAATCCGATAAACATTGGCCCAACAGCTGCAAGGATATACCCTAAAGCTTGAGCCATTCCTGATAGTGCCGCAGCCTGTTTAGCATCTCTAGCACGTAGCCCCAAGAATGTAAGCGCCAAGGCAAAGGTTCCACTCAAGGCGAGTCCGATTAGGATAATACTAATGAACAGCGCTATAGGTGAGGAGCCAAGTAACAACCCAGAAAATCCTAAAACAGAAAATCCTCCCAAGGCTATTACAATCATACGTTGAGATGCAAACTTCCCAGCTAGCATTGGAACAATGAAGCTGGCTGGCAACCCGATAAACTGTGTAAATGACAACATCCATCCTGCGGTCTCCATGCTCATACCTGTTGAATGTAAAATCTCTGGTAACCAAGAAACTGTCACATAAAATAAGAATGACTGCAATCCCATATATAATGCTATTTGCCATGCTAATGGAGATTTCCAAAGATTTGTATCATTATCCGTTAAAAATGGTGTTTCTTTTGTAGTTGTCTTACTATTTTTTGTCACATACATCCATACGACGATACCAAGAACGACAGGAATGACCCATACAAGTAAAGCAAATTGCCATCCTAAGCCCAACCCACTAGCCAGTGGAACACTCACACCAGAAGCCGTCGCTGCAAAAATATTCATTGCTGTTGAATAAATACTGGTCATTAAACCTACTTTTAATGGGAACTTATCTTTAATTACTCCAGGTAATAGAACATTACAAATCGCAATCCCAACACCAACTAATAACGTTCCGGCAAACAGCAAAATTATCATGGATATTGATCGAACAGAAATACCGATTAAGAGGAAAAATAATCCCCATAACATAACACGCTCATTCGAAAATCTATTACCTAGTCTTGCAGCAAAAGGTGACATAATCGCGAAGGCAATTAGAGGTAAACTTGTTAACAACCCTACACTCCAGTTGGATAAACCAACATCGTCTCGTATCGTACTCATTAATGGACCAACAGAAGTAATGGCTGGTCGAAGGTTAAATGCTATAAGTATGATTCCTGATAACAATAAAAATTTATATAATTGATTTTCTTTGTACACATGTTGATCAAGCCCCAAAGTTGTTACCCCTTCCGAATGGTTACTGACATTACTATAGCATATTGGAGGTTGAGAGGGAAAAAGTTAGATTCCGTGGTTTAGTTAATAAGTTGCTAGAGAAATAAGTAGTTTACTCTGGGACTAGTATGGTTGGTATGAGGCCGTTTTTAGTCGATTGCCACTTACTTTAATCCTATTATTTCCTCGGAAATAATAGGATTTTGTCGAATCAGGACTAGTTTTTTATGTCATGCTTTTACCATACATCAATGCTAGGATTGTGGGTAAAATGAAGAATAGGAGTGCTCTCCTTGAGTAATTTTGCAATATGATAATACAAGCACTTCATGTGTTTGTTTTTCTGATTTTGGTGGGAAGGTTATTTCTATCTGCAAATAAAAGAAGATGCGGAAAATACTCCACATCTTCTTACGATTACTTCAGATCTATTTGTGTTTCCAATTCCGGAAAGACTTGATAACTTGCATCGTATATTAGGAATTTTGTTTTCTTATCTACAGCCACTCTAGGATATGTAACCTCTACCTTGTCTCCATTATTTTTATAGGAAACTGCATAAGTATATTCATCTTTTTCCTTATTAACAATCCTAGGAAAATCAGGTATTGAAGTGCTCAATTCATAGGTTACGATTGTAGCATCTTTCTCATGTTTAATACTCTCGACCTTAAACTCCGAGTTGGAACCAATTATTTCTCCTTCTTTAAATGGAGTGGTGTGCTCATTTGCTATAAAACCTTTCCCATGTTCATCTTTAACTTCTACTCCTTGCTGGGTTACGATATAGGGAATGATCTTATATGAATAAAGGTTTGCTTCTCGTGAAACTTTAATCAAATCATAAAACCTTTCAACTCTAGAAAAATTGACTTCTGAATCAACATAACTTGATATACTAACCGACTCTGGTAGAAACATTTCACCATCTTCGCCTATTCCAATTACTTCAATATGAAAAGTTTTATAACCACTTATAGAGTTATCTACCAATAAATCAGTATTGGCATTGATTTTTAAAGTAGTGGGAGTCATTTCAACATTTCTCACATCGAACGAATTCCCTAAATCATCCTCTTTACTAGGTATGTCCTTAAGCACAAGATATTCTGTTTGCTTTTCCGAATCAAATATAAAGCTCCATTCTTCTTGTACTCCATTAATTTCTGTTATTTGAAGCATTAATTCTGAATGTGCTTCAATATTTTTTGTATGTTCAAAAGTAAACCTTTCTCCATTTGCTAATAATTCTTTCGTATTAAAAAAACTAATTCCCTCACCTTGGGGTTTCCCATCCACAAACAACTCATATGTAATTTGTGTTAGTTTGGGTAAGGATTCTATCGCATTTTCTGTTTCCAGTCGAAAGGAAATAGCCATCTGATGATTATCTACATAACTCTCTTCTAGAATTACTTTTAAACCTTCATTTTCCTCTTCCAATCCAAGTTCTTGAGTATGCCCCTCTGTCACCATTCTTTGTAGTCCGACATCACCTTGCTGGAATAAAATACTTTTATTACCAATATCCCCGCTCGCCGTTTCCTGAAAAGATTGTAACAACATTAATCCGAAAGCCACTACAAAAACAGATGCAAGGATTGCAATTATATTTTGTTTTCTAAACATTGTTTGGTTACCCTGTTTTCTAGCTTTGATTAAAGCAGTCTGAACCGTCTCGTCTAGCTTTAAATCAGGGACCGGAATGTCATCTACCATACTACTAATCTCATGTTGAAGCTTCTCCATACACATCTCCTCCATTCGTTAACTTTTTCCTGAGGACTTGAAGTGTTCTATGTAATTGGGATTTTACTGTCCCCTCAGGTTTTTCTACTATTTCTGCAATTTCTGGAATCGAATATCCGTAATAAAATCGAAGTAAAAGTAATGTCTTTTGATTAGGTCGTAAACTTTCGAATTCTGAAGCTAAGTCCATTGACATAATGGCATTGCTTTCCTCATCAATGCCCGTTCGATACCATTCAACATCCAACGGAATAACATCAATAGAACGTTTTATATAATCGAGGGAGGTATTGATTAGAATTCTTGTTATCCAAGTAGAAAATAGACAATTTATGAAAAGCTTTATATGCTTTAATGATCGTTTCCTGTACTATATCTAAGGCTGTTTGTTCATTTTTCACGTAAGTGTACGCAATTCTATATAACTTTTTCTGTTCACTAACAACCAAGGTTTCAAAGGTCTGCTCATCTATTCTTTTGTTATTAGATTTAAAAATAGACATAGGCTCCCTCCTCTCGCATTCATTTTACTACAATAGTTGGCCAACTATATAAATACTTCTGCTTATTAGACATTAAAAAGATGCATTTCGTTCCTAAAATATTTTAGATTTCAATATATAATGGAGATTGTATCAATATAAAAACAAAAATGGGACGAGGAGCATAACTCTCCCCGTCCCATGTCATAATATTATACTGTAGCTCTTAACTCCAATTCTCCACTATCATCTTTTCGTTGCTTTTGAATGAACCAAATAGTCCCCATCATGACAAGTCCGATAATAGTTGTGATTATTTCTGGATAAATCATTAATAATCCACCTACAAATAATACAAGACGTTCCCAAACTCTTGAATTACGAACTAGGAAACCAATTACTGCACTACTTACTGCTATCATTCCTATTAGTGAGGTAGTCAGTGCAAAGATTAACTTCACTGGTGTTACATCTACTAATACTAATATCGGATTAAAGATAAATATATACGGAATGATAAAGGCGGCTATGGCGAGTTTAACAGCAGTTACCCCCGACTTAAACGGATTTGCCCTAGCTATACCCGCACCCGCATACGCTGCCAAGCAAACTGGTGGTGTAATATCAGCCACAATACCGAAATAGAAAACAAACATATGTGCTGCTATTGCTGCAACACCAAATTCATTGATGAGAACTGGCGCAGCAATTGTTGCTGTTACAACATAATTTGCTGTTGTCGGTAATCCCATGCCTAAAATAATACATGCAATCATCGTAAAGAACAGCGCAAATGGTAAGATCCCACCTGATAATGCAATAATACCAGCTGCGAATTTTGTACCCAATCCTGTAATACTAACAACACCAGCAATAATACCTGCAGTAGCACAGGCCGCGATAACTGGAAGGGCAACTCGCGCACCTTGTTCAAAAACCTCAACAATTTGTCTGAGATTCATTCGTGTTTCTCTACGAATAAAACTAATAAGAAATGCAGAAACAACTCCCATTAATGCTGCACGTTGTGGTGTAAAGCCTGCTAATATGGTTCCGACAATAATAATTAATGGGAGAAGCATGAATCCATTTTTCATCATTAATTTCCGGAAACTTGGAAGCTCTGATTTTGGTAGACCATGAATTTTAAGTTTTTTCGCTTCAAAGTGTGTTCCTATGAAAATACCAGTAAAATAAAGAATTGCCGGTATAATCGCCGCAAGCATAATGGTTGAATAATCTACTGACAAGTATTCCATCATGATAAATGCAGCTGCCCCCATTAGAGGTGGCATAAGTTGGCCCCCAGTAGATGCAGAAGCCTCCGTTGCAGCTGCAAATTCCGGTTTAAATCCAGACTTTTTCATCATTGGTATGGTGAATGAACCAGAAGATACAGTATTTCCTACAGAGCTCCCCGATACCATACCAGTCATGGCACTGGCAACAACAGCTGTTTTTGCCGTACCACCTGTGTATCTCCCGGTTAGAGATAGTGCAAGGTCATTAAAGAATTGCCCGATCTTCGTGTGCACAAGGATGACTCCGAAGAATAGAAATAGGAAAATGAACTTGGCAGATATTTGAATTGGTGTTCCAAAGACACCACTACTACGGAACCATAGATTTGTGGACATATCATTCACTGCAAATCCTGCGTGGGATAACACCTTTGTAGGAATTAAATTTCCAAATATTGTATACAGAATCATGATACTAGCTACAATGACAATTGGTACCCCAACCGTACGACGAGTAGCCTCCAGTAATAATAAAATACCGATTATGGATACGATAACATCTAGTGTGGTATATCCATTTATGGTTGCTAGTGTAAGGTCATCATAAAAGATAATCTTGTGGTAGCCTGCATACATAGCAACGAATGCCAAGAGAACATCGTACCACGGAACTGTCCTTTGCTTTTTTTGTAATCCTTTCTTTGCAGGAAATAATAAAAAGATAATTCCAAGTGCGGTACCTAAGTGAATTGCACCTTGTTGTTGTGAGGGTAGAACACTAGTGAAGGCAGTATATAAATGAAAAACAGTGAGTGAAACGCCTAAAAATGTTACAACCCATGCCCATTTACCAAGCTTTACGCGAAAATTACTTTCTTTGTCATATTTTTCAAGGATTTCTTTCGCATCAATTTGCTCGTTTTGAACGTGCTTGTTTTCATGATTTTCTTTCATCCAACCACATCCTATCATGTTTCATTAGAAAGAAAGGGATCTCCTTTTAGAAAGACCCCCTTTCCTATTTACATATAACTTATTTCGCTAGATCTTCAAAGCTTTCAATACCTGTTGCTTCGCGTGTTACGATTTGGATGATTTCTGGATAGATATGACCAATAAATGCTACGTTTGTTATTGGTTCATTGAAATCTCCTTGTCCCTTAACAGCGTCTATTGCTGGACCATGGACAGTCATTCCTAAATCCATATTACCATCACGCATTGCTGCTAAGTTTTCCAAGGATGCACTTGTTTCTCTATTGGTTACGTTGATTCCATCAATGTTATTATTCCAAACTGTTGCCATTTCTCCCCCTAGTGGATAGTAGGTTCCACCAGAGCTACCTGTTCCTAATACTAATTCAGATGGCTGATCAGAAACATTTAATTCAGCTATTGGATTATCGAAATCTAAGCCCTGTTCTTGATAATATTTTGCAGCTCCTGGATGGATTGGTAAATCTTCTAAACCATTTAATGCATTATCAAGTGTCATTTGAGCACCTTGTGCATGGCTAATTTCACTAGAATTCTCAATCATTACCTTTGCTAATTCATAACCTAATTCTTCACTTATCGTATCCGTATTCCCCATTAGAATTGCATAAGCTGTAACCGTCGTAACATCTTCTTCAAGGAAATCATAAGCGTCTTTCGGGATCGTAAATTCTCTGTAAGCACTATTTTCCTCGATATGTGCAATTGCATCTTTCGACAGACTTAACATCTTCACATCACCTGCTGATGCTTGTAGGTTAGAAATACTTGCAGCAGGTAAACCTAGAATACCGATAGAAATATCAATGTTTCCATCCTGCACTCCATCTGCAGCATCTCCAAATCCCTCTTCATATGCATTGTAATCTCCTTCTTCAATACCGTAAGAATCCAGAATAAGCTTTGAGACTGTATTTGTCGCACTTCCAGCTGGTCCAATTGCAATATTCTTAGCCTCTCCACCACAAGCTACAAGGACAAGGACCATACTTAATAAAATTCCAACCATCCCTACTATTTTCATCTTTCTCATGTACATACCCCTTTTATATGTAGTATTAGCTCCCAATGGTAACGTTTTCAATTTATTATTATGAAAGGTACATGTGTATGTCATGAACGAAATTTTAGAAGCTAACTATAAGTATACTTGTTTTCAATCAAAATTCAACGGTTTATTTCGTATTTTCTGAGTATTAGGACATAGGTGTAATTTTTCATACCTTCTTCAAAAAAATAAAAGGGTTTAGCCAAACTGTAAATTTCACTTACAGCGGGGCTAACCCTTTATACTTTATAATGTTATCCAGTTATTTTTAATTGCTTTTATGACAGCATTTGTACGATCTGAAACATGTAGTTTTTTCAATATAGAACTTACATGGTTATTTACTGTTCTTGTTGAAATGTAAAGCTCTTTCGCAATGCTTCCATTATTCAAGCCTCTGCCTAATTCTTCTAGCACATTCCATTCTTGTTCGGTTAAAATACCTGCTGGTCTGTTTGGTTCTTTACGAGTTAATTTCACATAATCATGTAAGAGGACCGTTGAAAGCTTCGTATGAATATACTGCTGGTCATTTAGCATCATTTTTGTTGCAAATACTAATTCGCTTAATTCCATCCCATTATAAAAGTAGCCATTAAGGCCATAGCGGAAAAGATCTCGCAATAAAGGACTGTCGATATCGGTTGTCCATACCGCAACACGTACGTTCTTTTCTAAAAGGTCTTCAATGGTAGCTATGATATCAATTTTGGTATTTAAGTCTATAATAACTAAGTCACTAGTTATCGTATTTTTAAGTGCATTAAATTCAGCAGTATCAAAAGCCTTCCATGTATTCTCTGGTAGATTTTCTTCTAGTTTTTCTACAATAATATCACGTACTAAATCTTTTTCTTTAATTAGTGTAATCTCACACATAGCAGATTCTCCCATCCATTGTTTTTTCTTTGTCTTAATGGTAGAAATCGCCAATATGAATTTTTGCATAACGAAAGGCTATTCTTTAATAGAATAGCCAAAATATTGCAATCCATTTTGGCAACCAGGCGATCATAGTCTCCCAACCTTAGACCCTTAGCTTTGCGTCCTATCCTTTCAGATAGTTTGCCTTTTTCAATTTGATTTATATAACTTTTTACCTACAGTTTATAGTAAACCATATCTAGTAAAAAATGCAATCAAAAAAACTAAATAGAGTTGCACAAATTTTGGTAACGAAGTCAGACAGCATAATATTCTGTGTCTGTCCCCTTAACCTTATAGTTTAAACTTTCCTACTAACTCATTTAACTCTTCGGCTAATTTAGCCAATTGCTCTGAGCTTCCTGCAACCTCTTCCATTGATCCACTTACTTGTTGGGCAGAAGCTGAAGTCTGTTCGACTCCCGCTGCAGACTCTTCGGATATGGCTGCAATTTCTTCAATCGAGCTGTTCATCTCCTGGCTACTAGCAGCAATACTAGAAAGATTGTCCGTAATAGTTTCTATGTTTTCCACCATATTGGTTACAGCAGTACTGATATGAGCAAATGTCTCATCAGTCGATTCAATCTTTTCTGTACCGATTTGAACTTCTTTATACCCCCCTTGTAGCGATTCAGTTACATTGGTTGATTCCCTTTGGATATTGGTTACAATTCCAGTTATATCATTCACGGATAACGAAACTTGTTCTGCTAGTTTTCTAACTTCATCAGCCACTACCGCAAATCCTTTACCATGTTCCCCTGCTCGTGCTGCTTCAATTGCAGCATTTAAAGCTAGTAAATTCGTTTGATCTGCAATATCTCTAATAACCGAAACTAGATTAGTAATTTGTTTGGTATGGGTTTCCAGTCCTTCCACTTTCACCACCGCATCTTGAACAATTTGATCAATCTTACGCATTTGTGTAGTTGAAGTTTTCATTAAATTACTACCTTCATTTGTCAAACGTAAAACATCTTTCGAATCCGTAACAATATTCTCACCTTTATCATTTGCCTCTTCTGTTTTCTTGGTAAACGAACTCATCACAGAAGAAAGGTCACCTGCACTATTTGCTTGGTTCTCTGTGCCATGTGCCAATTCTTCCATCGTCATAGCAATTTGCTCTGCACCGGTTCGAACTTCACTAGCTGATTGGGTAAGCTCTTCACTTTGGCTAGATACAGTTTCTGATACATATTGAATTTGAAATAACAATCCACGAATACTATCATTCATTTCATTGGATGCATGAACTAGTTGCGCAATTTCGTCACGGTTATTCGTTTTAATAGCTTCTTGACTTAAATCACCATTTGAAATTGCCTTCATTTTAGCCAATACTTTATGAATTGGCTTGGACATCATATTAGCTGAGAAGAAAGCAAGAAAAATACCTAATGCTATTACTGCGATACTTAAGAAGAAACTTATTCTTATGGTTATCTGACCATTATCTATTACGGATTGTCCCATTTCAGTGATAACTTCTTTGCGATTTGTAGAAGCTTCCGAGAAACCACTAATAATTTCAGACTCCAAAGGGCTCATCTGGGTTTCCATAATTCGTATTACTTCATCCATGTCTCCACGATCATACGCTGCAAAAGCTTCGTCTGTTAAGGTTCCCCATTGGAACTTCTTATCCATTAATTCTTTTGTTTCTTCAGAATCACTTAATTCTAGCAGTTGATTTTCTAGGGCAATACTGTTTTCTGTTTGATTTTCAAATAATTGTCTATACTTTTCATCTTCATATAAAAAATAAGCTCGCATTAATCCGGTCCGGTTTGCCATATCAAAAGAAATATCTTCATCTGCAATAAGCAATGTGAGCTGTTTGTTTATTATTTCCTCAGCATTTTTGTTTATTTTATTTAGTGATAATAGCGTAAAAGCAGAAAATAATATTACCAAAATCATGACAAACGAAAAAGCTAGTAACATTTTCACACGTATAGTTTTAAAGTTAAATAAATTTTTCATTAGTGTTCTCCTCTATGTTGTATTCTTTAGTCAATATGGTTTCCGATATCATAGTTCGGCAAGATCAATACTTCAACACGTCGATTTCTCGATCTATTCACTTCACTATCATTAGGTACGATAGGCTGATGTTCCCCAAATCCTTTGGCACTGAATTTCGCTGGATCCAGTTGGTTATTTTCCAAAACTAAACTCATGAAATTAACCGCACGCATAACACTTAATTCCCAGTTTGAACCAAATCTCGCATTGTTCATTGGTACATTATCTGTGTGACCACTTATAATAATTTGGTGTGGTGGATCCGTATACAGGAGTTGCGAAATTTCTGCTGCAATTTCTTGACCACCTTCATTTACTTCTGCACTTCCAGGATCAAAGGAAACATCATTTTTGATGGATATCATTAACCCTTCATCCGATAAGTCTGTTGCAAGGGATTCGGTCAGATTATTTTGCGTAATATAGTTATTTATCTTTTTCTGAAGCTCTTGTAAATGTAATAATTCCGTTTGACCTACATCTGGTTGTTCTTCTTTTTCCTGTTCTTCCTTTTCTTGATTTTCTACTTCAGGAACTGATTTGGGATGTTCCATAATCCCTTTATCACCACTTGAAAATTCACTTTTAAAAAACGCAGACATTTCTTCATACTTTTGAATATCAATCTCACTCATCGCAAAAAGCACAATAAATAAAGCCACGAGTAATGTTAATAAATCAGAATAGGGGAGTAACCATGATTCATCAACATGATGATTTTCTTTATTGCGCCTATGTTTACGCATTATCCTGTTCCTTCATTCGTGCTAACTCTTTAGTTGTTAAATATGAACCAAGCTTGTCCTTCACGACCTTTGCAGACTCCCCTGCCGTGATGGAAACAACACCTTCGATAATTATTTCCTTAATCTCAACTTCTTTCTTAGACTTTTGTCTTAACTTATTCGCAAATGGATGCCACAACACATAACCAGTAAAGATACCAAGTAATGTCGCAACAAATGCTGCAGATATTGCTTTTCCTAATGCAGTAATATCCGCCATATCAGCAAGTGCCGCAATTAAACCAATTACCGCACCAAGCACCCCAAGTGTTGGAGCATAAGTACCAGCTTGCGAGAAGATAGCTGCTCCTTCTTGATGGCGGTTTTCCATTGCTTCGATTTTTTCTAACATAACGTCACGGATAAACTCCGGGGTCTGGCCATCTACAGCAAGTTGTATACCCGATGCTAAGAATGGATCATTCATATGGTCTATTTTAGCCTCCAAGGATAAAATACCCTCTTTACGTGCTATGTCTGCCATGTCTGAAAACTGATGAATTAATTCCTCTACACTTTGTTCTTGTTTATCGGTAAAAAGAATTTTAAATAGTGCTGGAATCTTTTTTAATGTGCTTGTTGGGAAAGCAATCATGACAGATGCTATTGTCCCAACAATAATAATGATAATAGCGGCAGGATTTATAAGTGCACCTAGCCCGACACCTTTTAACACCATTCCAACCCCTACTGCAAGAATTCCCAAAATAATTCCGATTAGTGATGATTTATCCATGTGTAAACCTCCAATATAAAATAAAAAAGCCTATCCTTACCAAAGAATAGCCAATTAGATATCGATATCTATCATTGGTAGCCTGGCAATCGTAGTTAAGAAAACCTTAGACCCACGGCTTTGCGTCCTTACCTTTCAGTAAGTTTGCCTTTGTCAGTTTTGTGGTTGTAACTTTAGACCTACTATTTATATCGTACGAATTCGGGATATGTGAAGAGGGGAAATAGAAATAATACTGAACAAATTTAAGGGTGGTACTAATACCCGCTTCTGAACTATACTTCGGCAATTTTTACATACTTTTTACATACTGTTCATATCAATGCCAATCTTGCCTTTTATACTACTCTTGTAATGTTTCCTCAATAATATGGTTAAATGGAAGTCCACTTAATGGATTGGAGTACTTCGCAATATTGATTTGCACTTCGGACAGATTATTTACCAGTTCTCGTATACTGACAACTCTATATAACTTGTCACCCTCGGTGACAATGACTAGTCATAAAGATTATCCTATTTACCATTCATGGCAAGTGAACTTACCTCCATAAGCGGAACAGATTGCTCTACCTTTAATAAATCTTGACTCATGACTAGATCAATTGATAGATTCATAAAAAGATCGAACCCATATTCAATAGAAATCTTTTGGAAAAAATTTGTCCTCATGATGATTCCAACTGGATTATTATCTATCCCAATAACAATCCCTTCTAGTGATGGATAGTTTCCAAAAATGGCATATACTTCCTCATTTTTTGTGGAAGGTTTTACACTTACGGATTCACTGGTTAAATCACCGATAACGATGTGCATGTTAAAGTCCTCTATGTTACTAATATTTTAATGAAGATTTTCTAAGAACTATGCGTGTTGAAATAAAGTTTATAAGAAACCATCAGTCTTAGTTACACTTTGATAATCTGATTGATAGTTAATATAAGATAAAATAAATTTACCTATATTTAACATGATGAATATTAATTTTAGGTAAAAATTAGGTAAATCTGAAGGATTCTAGAGTATGATTTTTCTTTACAATAATGGATTTGTTCCATTAAAAAGCTTTTATCAAACTACATCTAGCTATCTCCTGTTCTGGTCTACTCTTACAGCATCGCTCTATCTATCTGGAATACATTGACTTTCGGCACTCTAACTGGCTAAAATAAAATAGTTATTAATGTTTCAAAATTGCCCAATATTAACCGATATAAAAAGTGACTAAATTACAAAGAAGGTATACATTATGAATAATTTTAAAGATAAAACAATCCTTGTAACCGGAGGAACAGGATCATTTGGCAAAAAGTTTATTAAAAATATATTGAAATACGATGTTAAAAAAGTAATTGTCTTCAGCCGTGACGAACTAAAACAATATGAGATGAAGCAAGAATTCAAAGATAAACGGATGCGGTTCTTTATTGGTGATGTCCGTGATAAAGATCGTTTATACCGAGCATTTGATGGAGTAAACTACGTTGTACATGCTGCTGCAATGAAACATGTAGATGCCTGCGAATATAATCCATTTGAAGCAATAAAAACAAACATTAATGGTGCACAATATATTATTGAAGCAGCCATTGACCGTGGAGTACAAAAGGTTGTAGCCCTTAGTACGGATAAAGCATGTAGCCCAATAAATCTATATGGTGCTACTAAATTAGCTTCTGATAAGCTTTTTATTGCAGCCAATTCCTATGCAGGGGATAAAAACACCGCTTTTTCTGTTGTACGTTACGGAAATGTAGTAGGAAGCCGTGGAAGTGTTGTACCATTTTTTAAAAAAATGAAAGATACAGGAACAATTCCTATCACCGATGAAAGAATGACTCGATTTTGGATTACACTAGATCAGGGTGTTCAATTTGTAATCGATAGCTTTAATCGAATGCATGGCGGAGAATTATTTGTACCAAAGATTCCAAGTATGAAAGTTACTGATTTAGCTGAAGCCATTGCACCAAATTGTCAAATAGAATTCGTCGGAATTAGGCCAGGTGAAAAACTTCATGAAGCGATGATTACGACAGATGATGCACGAAGAACCATAGATATGGGTGATTATTATATCATTCAGCCAGAATTCCCATGGTGGAAATCTGAGTTTGCACATGATGGTAAAGATTTAAAAGATGGGTTTAGTTATGAAAGTAATACAAATGGTGATTGGTTAACCGTTCAACAATTAAGAGAACTAATTGATAACTTGTAGTGTGTTTATTTATTCAATTACTAATTAGTTCAAAAATTATGAGGTGGATTAGATGAACATCACAGGTATCATACAAGCTAGAATGACGTCTACTAGATTACCTGGAAAAGTAATGAAGAAAGTTAACGGAATTACTTTACTTGAGTATCAACTTGAGAGGGTTATGCAATCGAAACTATTAAATCAAATTATAGTTGCTACAACAAATAATGGGTCGGAGAAACCTTTAGTTGATATATGCAGCAAATTAGGCATACCAATTTATAAAGGGTCAGAGGAAAATGTATTAGAAAGATATTATCAAGCTGCTAAACATCACCAAGCAGACATTGTAGTTAGAATGACATCCGATTGTCCGTTGATAGACCCAAAAATAATTGATAATGTTATTAAATTTTATTTGGATAATAACTATGACTATGTTTCTAATACACTTGTTAGGACTTTTCCTAGAGGAATGGATACCGAAGTATTTTCAATAAAAAATTTAGAAGAAGCATATCTACAAGCTAGTGAATATTACGAAAAGGAGCATGTAACGCCCTACTTATATATAAATCCTAATATCTATTCTATAGGTCAATTTGTATCTAAGACGGATAATAGCAAATACAGATTAACTGTTGATACAAAAGAAGATTTCAAACTAATTTCTATTCTAATTAAAGATCTTTATTCTTTGAATCCATTATTTACTTTAGACGATATAATTAAAAAAATGATAAATCAACCAGAATTAATTGAAATTAACAAACATATTGAGCAAAAGAAGTTAAGGAATGACTCATGAAAATTTTATTAATCGGAGCAACTGGAATGTTAGGACAAGCTTTAAATAATGACTTTATTAGCGAAAACAAACAGGTAGTAACTGTTGCTAGAAATCAGTGCGATTACAATTTGGATCTTTTAAATGAAGGAAAACATATAATAGATATAATTGAGCACGAAAACCCTGATGTTATTATTAACAGTGCAGCCATTGTCAATTTAAATTATTGCGAACAAAATCCAGGGGATGCATATACAATTAATGCTCGATTACCTGGATTAATATCATTAGCATGCCAAAAAACAAATAGTTATTTTATACAAATATCCACGGATCACTATTATACTAATGATAAAAAGAAACCGCATACTGAAATGGATCAAATTACCCTTTTAAACGAATACGCTCGCACAAAATATGCAGGAGAAATATATGCATTAAATTATAAGAATAGCCTTGTCGTTCGTACTAATATTGTAGGATATAGAAATAAGCCAGATAATTTATCTTTTATTGAGTGGATAATTAAATCCCTTGATTCAAAACAACCTATTACAGGGTATAATAACTATTACACTTCTAGTATCGATGTATATAGTTTTTCCGCAATTTTAAGGGAAATAATCAATTATAAAATAACAGGCATACTAAATTTAGCGTCCAACGAAGTCATCTCAAAATACCAATTCATCAAATCCTTTGCTGAAATCCTTGGTTTGCAGGATCTTGTAAACCAAGGGGAATTAAAAAAGGAAAAGGAAATATTACGAGCAGACTCTTTAGGATTAGATATAAATAAACTTAATACCTACCTAAAACATCATACTATCCCTTCTTCTGAAGAAGTCATAATGAACTTAATTATAAAGTATAAAGAAGGTGTATTTCATGAATTATGATAATGAAATTAAAATCGGATCTACAAAAATATCAATTAGCAGTCCCACTTATTTCATAGCAGATATAGCCTCGAATCATGATGGAGAACTTTCTAGAGCTAAAGAATTGATATGGTTAGCTAAACAATCTGGAGCAAACGCAGTAAAATTTCAACATTTTAAAGCAGAAAAAATTGTTAGTGATAAGGGCTTTAAAATATTGGGAAATCAAGCTAGTCACCAATCAAACTGGAGTAAAAGTGTATTTGATGTGTTTAAGGAGTCTGAATTCAATAGAGATTGGAACCAAGAGCTAATATTGGAGGCCGAGAAAGCCCAAATAGACTTTTTCACAACTCCTTATGATTATAATGCTGTAGACCAAATTGATAAATATTTACCAGCCTATAAAATTGGGTCTGGTGACATAACTTGGACTGATTTTATTGAGTATGTAGCAAAAAAAGGAAAGCCTACATTACTAGCAAGTGGTGCTTCTAATTTTGAAGATGTTCAAAGGGCTGTAAATAGTGTATTAAAATATAATAAACAAGTAGTTTTAATGCAATGTAATACAAATTATACTGGTAGTCTTGAGAACTTTAAATATATTAATTTAAATGTTTTAAAAACCTATGCAACTATGTACCCAAATATGATTCTAGGACTATCGGATCACACTCCGGGACACTCAACAGTCCTAGGTGCAGTAGCACTTGGGGCAAGAGTAGTTGAGAAACACTTTACAGATGATAATGATAGAATCGGACCTGACCATCCATTTTCAATGAACCCACATACTTGGAGAGAAATGGTTGACAAATCTAGAGAATTAGAACTGGCTCTTGGAAACGGAATTAAGAGTATTGAAGAAAATGAAAAGGAAACAGTTGTAGTCCAAAGAAGAGCAATATACTTAAAAAGGGATCTCCCAGCAGGCAGTATCATTCAGCAAGATGATATTGAATTCTTAAGACCTGCTCCCAATAATTCTTATTTTCCATATGAAGCCGATAAAATTATTAAAAAGAAATTAATTACTGACAAAACGAAGGGTGATTTAATTTACATGGATGATTTGGAGGAGTAATAAGCATGTTAATAGGAGAGCATGTTGGTTTAAGAGCTATTGAAAAAAATGACTTGTCAACATTATTAGAATGGAGAAATAAACCAGAGTTTAGATTGTTTTTCAGGGAATATAGAGAATTAAATTATAATAATCAACTTCTATGGTATGAGAAATATGTCATGAATGATCCGAATACCAGAATGTTTGCAATTACAGAGTTGGATACAGGTGAACTAATAGGTGCATGTGGATTGTGCTACATTGACTGGATAAATAGAAGTGCAGATTTTTCAATTTATATAGGTAAGGATAATCTTTATATTGATGATACATTTGCAATTGATGCAGCAAAGATAATGGAAAAGTACGGATTTGAGGAGTTAAATTTACATAGACTGTGGGCAGAGATTTACTCAATAGATGATAAAAAAAGTGCATTCTTCAATACATTAAATTTCAATTTAGAAGGCACTTTAAAAGAAACACATTGGACAGAAGGGCGATGGGTTGATTCTTTGTATTTTGGAAAAATCAACTACTCCAAATGACCTGTTTAATATTTTAAAAAGTTATACAGCCATAGTGGTTTCAAACAAATGGAATTTTAGAACACCCAACCAACCCTCAAAAGATTTTACAATAAAGGTGGCGCCCCTCTATATCTTGTTTAACGTTATTCGATTACAACTAAAGATAAAGAGGGCGTCACGTCCTTATATCACTACATAAAACACTACTTAAGAATTATACGAGATAGAATATACCTAACTAAGGCTAGGATTTTATACTATATTCCAAAAAACATATTCTAACGGAAATTTTATAGTATAACTAATTGAATAGTTTAGGAAGAATAATAAACTACCACACTATATCCCGGTTTAATTTCTCAGCTAGTTTTATGCATTGTTTTAACAATTGGATAATAATAATTCACCCTTGCTTGATTTAAACTTTAAGACAAATCATAATGAAAACTATAATAACTTAAACCAATTATTGCGTACTTAAGATTATCTTTAATCCCTCTTATATGTTTGGTGCATAGTAATACTCCAATCTACATTAACTAAACGTTTAAAATTCTTAAGCCAAAAGCTACCTATCTTTATTCTTTCTTATGTACCAAGATACTGTTTTCTCTATCGCTTCATCAAAACTATACTTTATCTCAAACCCCAACTCTTTAATCAATTTACTATCATCAACTGCATACCTAAAATCATGTCCTGGTCGGTCTTCAACAAATGATATTAAGTCTTTATAGGTTGATATTCCTTTACCTTTTACAGAAATTGGCTTCATTTTATTGAGCTTCTCACATATGCTTTCTGCAATTTCAAGGTTATTTCTTTCATTATGTCCACCTATCAAGTAGGTTTCTCCAGACTTACCTTTAAAAAACACCTTTTCAATTGCACGACAATGATCCAATACATACAACCAATCTCGAACATTTTGGCCATCACCATAGATAGGAATTTTCTCAAAAGCTAATGCTTTTCTAATTATAGTAGGCATCAACTTTTCATTATGTTGTTTCGGACCGTAGTTATTGGAACAGTTTGTTGTAACGACATTCATTCCATATGTATGATAATAACTTCGAACTAGTAAATCAGAAGATGCTTTACTTGCAGAGTATGGACTATTTGGTGCATATGGTGTCTCCTCTGTAAAAAAACCCTTAGCTCCTAGGGTACCATACACTTCATCTGTAGAAATATGAAGGAACCTTGCATGTTCTAATTCTGGCTTAAAACTACCAATACCATCCATCCAGAATCCTTTTGCTATATTAAGCAGATTATAAGTACCCAGAACATTTGTCTCAATAAAAGATTTCGGATTCTTAATTGAATTATCTACATGTGATTCTGCTGCAAAATGAATAACACCTTCAATTTGATATTCTTCAAACAAACGAATTAATAGTTCTTCGTCACAAATATCTCCCTGAATAAACGTATGCCGTGGATGATTTCTTACCTCTTGTAAGTTATCTGTACTTCCTGCATAAGTTAATTTATCAAGATTAATTATGTTAATATCTTCATGCTGTTCTAACATATATGGAATAAAATTAGAACCAATGAAGCCTGCACCACCTGTAACTAGTAGGTTCATTTTATTCTCTCCAATATTGTATGTGCTATTTTTTCAACTACGTCTGAATCCAAACCATTATACAATGGTAGGCACAATATTCTTTTTGAAATATCCTCGGAATATTGGCATTGTATTTTCTCATTTAGATAAGGCAAAGTATTTAAAGAAGGATTGAAATATCTTCTCGATTCTATGCTTATTTGCTCTAAGCATTTTTGAATTTCAAGTAATATTTCTTCGGATTCAAATATTATAGGATAGTAAGAATAGTTATATTCAACATCATTAGGTATTACTGGCTTTTGAATTAATTCCCCTAGATAAGAATCGTATATCTTAGTAATATTTTTTCTTTCCTCTATAATATAATCAATATATTTTAGATTACATAGACCCATGGCAGCGTGAAACTCTGAATTCTTCGCATTAATACCTAGCTGTTGGAGAATTCCATTTTCAAATCCAAAGTTTCTTAACATCTGAATATCCCTATTTACTTCCTCACCAAGATTATTGACTATTCCTCCACCTTCCACAGTGTGATAGAGTTTTGTCGCATGAAAACTCAATGTAGAGATATCACCATAGTTTAATAATGATTTCCCCTTGTATCGTACTCCAAAAGCATGAGCAGCATCATAAATAACTCTTAAATCATATTTTTTTGCAATTTGTTCAATTTTTTCAACATCACATGGAATACCATATACATGGGTAGCTAAAATCGCTTCAGTTTTATCTGAAATTGCTTCTTCAATCTTATTTGCATCAATACATAGTGTTTGTGGGTTAATATCTACAAATATAGGAGTACAATTTTCCCAGAGTATAGATGTTGTAGTTGCAACGAATGAAAAGGGGGTTGTAATAACCTCATTTGAAATATTTAAAGTTCTCAAAGATAGTTGTAAAGCTAATGTACCACTACTTACAAAATGAAGTGATGGCACAGTTAAGTAATCCTTCAATTTTCTTTCTAAGTCCTGAGCGTAGTGACCATTATTTGTTAACCACTTAGAATCCCATAACTTGTTAATCAGATTATTATAATCTTCTAATGGAGGGAGAAATGGACGAGAAACTGGAATCATTTTTTATCAAAACCTTTCATTGACCAACTGCTGCAAGTAAATCCCATATTCATTTTTATATTGTTTAGAAAGTGTTTGTATATCTTCTCTAGAAATCCAATTATTTCGATAACTAATTTCCTCTAAACAGGCGATTTTAAAACCTTGTCTTTTCTCAATAGTTTCTACAAACTGTCCAGCTTGAAGTAAACTTTCGAAAGTACCTGTATCTAACCATGAAAATCCTCTACCTAACAACTCTACTTTAAGGTTTTTTCTTTTTAAATATTCTGTATTTATATCAGTAATTTCAAGTTCTCCCCTAACAGAAGGTTGAACTTCTTTGGCAATTTGAATTACATTATTATCATAAAAGTAGAGCCCTGTTACTGCATATTGAGACTTCGGATTTTCAGGCTTTTCCTCTATTGATATTGCGTTGTAATTCTCATCAAATTGAACAACACCAAAGCGCTGCGGATCTTTAACTTGGTATCCAAAAATAACAGCACCTTCTTCCAGTTTAGCTGCTTTTTTTAATAATGGAGAAAACCCTTGTCCATAGAAAATATTATCCCCAAGTATCAGACATATGTTGTCATCACCTATAAATGACTCCCCAACTATAAATGCATCCGCTAACCCTTTAGGATTCTCTTGTACTGCATATTCAATTTGTAATCCCCATTTAGATCCATCACCAAGCAAATTTTTAAAGAGTGGTAATTCCAACGGTTTTGTAATAATTAAAATCTCACGAATACCCGAAAGCATTAGTACTGAAAGCGGATAGTAAATCATTGGTTTATCATATATTGGTAATAATTGTTTAGATATAGATTGAGTTATTGGATGTAGCCTTGTTCCGTTTCCTCCGGCCAGGATGACGCCTTTCATAAATCATTCGTCCTTTTCTTGTTTAACTATTAATAAAAAAATGGTACTTGTAACTATTGTTCTAAGATGTCTTGTAGATAATTAGATCTAACTTGCTTTAATTTTAGTTTATTTTGTTTAAATATTTTACTAGAATAAATATTCTTTTGATTAAATACTATATCTTGAAGATTATTTTCAACGTTATTTAAAATAGTGATTAAATCAATCTGCAAAAAATCTTGTTCAGAAAACTCTATACCATCAAAAGCTGTCCGCAACATACCTAAACCCTTATTATATGAATACCTAAAATCCCCCATCTTATCATAAAGCCTAAAGATTACTGGGGTTTCTGCACTTAAGGACAATACTAACCCATGATAACGCGAAGTTATCATTAGTTTTGCATTTTTTATAATTGAATAAGCGTCTTGCATGGGTAAGTAACCTAATTCATCTATATCGACTAGCTTGGATTTTTCGAAGATAGAGTGAAGATATTTTGCCTGTTCTGATCCAAATTGAACTAAATCAAATGGTAACAATACTATAGTTAGTCCATACTTTTCATAAATTTTTTTCGAAAAATCCAAAAGTATTTTCTCATGTTTTTTTAACATGTTTGTTGGATAAAACATTTCGATTACAATATAATCCTTTTCTAAAATTTCAATATGTGTATTTTTATTAATTATACTCTGATTTATCAAATATAAATCATCAGGTAAGTGAAAGACTTCTTTTCCTTCAACTCCAACCTCATGAAGATGTGACATTGAATATAGATTATCACGCACCGCGATTTTTGCACCTTTTATATAACCAAAGAAGTAGCGAAATAACTCTCTAGTTTCATCAAATGGTCCAATTCCATTAGCGGTAAAAACAATCTGTTTTTGCTTCTGGTTAGCTATATATATAGGAATGAGTATTTTATATAATTTATCTATTCGCTGCGACCAAAAATGGTTTATCCACCCCCCACCGCTTACAATTAAAATATCTATTTCGTTTATTGCCTCATAAACTTCACTAGCATTATCTAAGCTAACTAATGCATCTAAAGGAGTAGGATTATTAACATTAGTACTTTCTACACTATCCTTTAATTTAACCTCTATATATTTCACATTAATATCCTCGATATACTCTCTCAGAGATTGCTTTGGAAAACGTGGAGAATAAGTAAATATAATAGGATTTTCAGTTTTTAAATCATATATATTGTTTACAAGCATACTCCAATCACCAAAATTAGCAGTCGAAAATGGTCCAACAAAACCTATCTTTTTCTTCACCTTTACCACCAAATTTTCTATATTTTACTTGCATCTATTAGACATTCTATAGCATCAACATCAAATACTGGTATTTTACACTTTTCTTTCACAGACATTCTTTCGTAGAAATGATTGTCAATAAATATTGATTTTAAATTTCCTTTGATATGATCTGCTTTACTTTCATCAGGACTAAGTAACACAATTTCAGCAAATAATTCTTTATTAATTCGATACATTCTAAGAGTATTATCTAAATTATAAATGTGTTTTGTTATTAAAATTACATCCTTTTTTTTATTTATACATTGGAATATTAACCTCATTAGTAGCGTATTAACTTCACCATTAACAATTAATGTATCATCTAAATCAACATATACCCGTTCATATTCATAATCAATTTTATAACTATTACTAAAACTCCTATCCAGTTCTATATTGAGATCATTAAAAAGTACTTTAACATCATAACCAATAAAATCAAAAAGCGAGAGTAGTGCAAAATTCACACCTAATTGTCTATATAATCCCATGGTAGATGCTTGCCTCACAGAAAACTCTAATAATTTAAGTTGCCCATTTCCATCAGCCTTAACTTGGAAAAACCAACTTCCTCTAAAATTGAACTTCTCATTCAGAGTATTAGCAATTTCTTTAAACTCGTCACTACAATAGATATTTCTTGAATGAAAACTAATTCCGAAAGTAATTCGTTCTCTAGTTCGAGGACCAATAAACAACAGTTCTCCATTTCTATTCGTAAAACAATCTACTGTATACTCTTCCCCAGGTAAATACTCGCTCACAACATAATCAATATTTCTTGAGTATATTTTTTCAAGTTCAAATTGATCATATACAATCTTAGTACCTTTTCCACCCTCACCAATATCTGGCTTTAAAAAGACAGGATAGTTTAATATTTCTTCAAATTTATAATATGTTCTAGGTGTAAATTTATAGTTATATAATTCTTTATATATCTCTTTTTTACTTCTTGATATTTTCGTTGTTCTATAACTTGAACAAATTACTTTCGCATTAATTAATTCAGAATTGCAAGATAAAAATAATGCTACTGAATCATGCGTTGGGAATATATAATCAATATCAAAATGATCTAAAACAGTATTAAAATGTTCAATAAAATTTTGTTTTGATATATATAGTGAATCATCTTCAAAATAACGATGCTGTGGATAAATAAATTTTGCATGGTCTGATTTACCTGAAGCACCGTATATATCAAAATGCAAATTATATTTTAATGAGTTGTAAATTTCAAGTCCAATCTCTGTTCCTGCTGGGTATATTAAAACATTATATTTCTTCAATTTTACCACCAACTTTTTTATCTCAAAGAGTAGTTATTAAGCATTCCACTTATTTGCTCTCTTGAATTAAACATCATTACATCAATTATAGAAAGATTAGGAATGAACTTATTACCAAATTGTTGATATTCAATATTTTCCGTTTGTAAAAATTTAATTTTTATATCTTTATCATTAAAAACATTAGTGGTATATAAATCTCTTCCACCAATCGCATTTATATATTCCTTAGCTTTCAATACTTCACAAATTTCGATTATCTTATCTTGTCCTTCTAAATAATTATTCTTATTGATATTTGATGAAACAATAATTTCAGTATCTATAGATAAAAATTCACAAACCTTCTGGATAGAATATTGTAAATATGAAGCTAGATTCCAATCATTATTTGTAACTATATCTTCAACAATACTATATACCTCATTAAAATATGGTGCATTGTTATAACATGTTCTAATTGTCTTAAGTAATTTCTTCTTATGGTCAATTATGTCGTTTGATAAACTTAACTCATTAATATATTTATTTTGGCTAGATTTATGGATTGGTAAATTAATGAAAATATCCTTATTGTACATTAATATTTTGTTACGGTTTATCCAACCTTTTTTTATATAATTTACATCATCATAAATAACATATTTATCTACTAAATTAATTAGTTGCCAATATCCAATATAAGGGAAAAAATAGGGTTGCATTATTCCTAATTTCATTTAAATCACTCAACTATCATTAATTTATTATAAAATAGCATTACAAAGACTTCAGTTAAAATATCTTTGATATATGTCCAACATTAACTTAATATCTCTTTCAAAAGTAAAATTTTGTTTAGCTAAAATTAACCCCTTGTCTATTAGTTCCTGGTATACATTTTCGTTCTCTGATACTTCTTTTATGGCATTTACGGTTTCTTTTAAATTACTTAAATTATAAAAGATAGAACTTTCAAGAATACCTGGATTATTTTGTATTAAATCATCCATTATATTAGTACAAAGAACAGTGGAATTAAATAAAGTTGTCGGTATCCTTTCATGACTACTTTGAAACATTGGTGTAATATTAACTGAAACTTTACTTTGAGAGAGCACATTAATATACTCATGATAATTAATTGGTTGTTGTATCTTAACATTAGAATACTCACTCAATAGTTTCTCTGTATCCTCTCTACCGAATACAATCATTTCTAAGCCTTCTTTTGCGAATTCAGTTAATACTACTTGACGGACTAGATTTCTATAGTAACTGTCAATATAATAAAACACCTGTAAAGTTAATTTAGTAATTTGGTTCTTCTCAAGCTTATATTCTTTTTCCAAATAATTGGAAAAGAATATTTCAATTGGTTCACTAAGTAATTCCTTCATATTTACTACAATCTCTTTAATTAGAAAACAAAAATCATTAACTATTTTATAAATTTGGTTTGAATTAGTAACCTCTTTTAATTTTAATAGTATACTTTCAGGATAAGTAAATGAACCAAAAAATACTGTTGGGAATATCTTATTATTAAATCCAACTTTATAATTCGTTTGAGCATAGTTATGAGAACTAATACAAAATCTTTCAACTCCCAATTCATTAAAGCTATACTGATAGGTTTTCTGTGGAGCTACTGTAAATACATAGGGATCATTAGGGTTTTTCAATGCTCTTTGAAAAACATGATAAAATGGATTATCACCCAATTTTACTATATGTGGTATTTTAGTTTTCTGATAATGATTTAAATTATTCTCATAAAAATATGTGACTGGATTAAAGCCAATCGTGAAATCCGGCTTCATTTTTTCTACTAATTCTAAATACATCTTACTGTCTATAATGTTCATATCGCATGTTATAGCTTCAATCCCATACTCTTGTAATTGTTGGGTATAAAAACTACTAAAAGTTCTTAATACATCATATTGACTTTGTCCTTGAAAAACTATAGCTTTCATGTATTAAATCCTCTCTTACTTCATGTTGTTTCTGAAAAGTTATTTCCTGCTTAAAATTGTCTCTAAACTTATTATATCTAGATCAATCCAACCTTGCTTACACTCTTCCATAAAACCAGAAAACAACCTTACAATCTCCTCACCCTTAGTGAAAACATCTCGCTCCTGATTTAACGACTTAATCTCATTCCCCAAATACTCCACATGAATACGGATATAGAAGGAAAGGAAATTACTATAATAACCATTTTCAAGTTGTTGGTTGTATAGGGTGTCAAATTGATTTAACGCTATTATAAGGCTTGATTTGTTTCTTATTTTTATTGAAGTAGAAATAGATTCTAATACTTTCTTGAATCCTTTCGTTAGATCCTGAAATTCAAGCTTTCCCTTTTTTAGGTCTTCTAATTGTCTTTCTATTCCACTTTGATCATAATTGTTTTCGTACTCCCACCAATTACTTTTTTCAATAGTTTGAAGTAAATTTTCTTCAATAACTTTTTCAATCGGTTGAAATGGCACACCTTTTATTGCAGCTCCGCCCTTTGTTGTATTAATAAAAGTTCCTCCCGTATATTTACTAGCAAAAATCTCTATACTTTCACGCATATTAATAAATCCTAAATTTGTTTTAATTTGATTTCCATAGACATCTTCTGTAGTAATCGATCTTTCCAACTCTTCTTCACCAACAGTTGATTGGATGAAATCATATTCTATCCCTTCTGAGTATCTCCGCTCATGTAAATAACCAAGGTTTTGTCCTGAAAAAATAATTGGGTCTGCACCTAGCTTATTTAATACTTGAAATGTCATAACTGCAATAGATGGAGAATCAAATATAAGATCCTGTTTTAAGTCCAATTGATTGTTTAATAAATAGAGAGACGTTCTATCCTGTGTAGTTATAAAGTGTACTTTTGGTCCTTTATATCTGGTTAACGTCTCATACCCAACACTTGATCCAAAAAGCATTGGAATATCAGTAATATTATGCTCAATCATTTTCTTAAAAACTAAGTAATTTTGCTCACCTGGATCATAAGTGCAAACAGCATCTGGTATTACATTATACTCAATCAAACTATTAATTGCTGATCCAACTGAAAAGATATAAGCTAAATTATTATCTTTAATATACTTAAGGTGTTGAATATCTTCAGCAAGTGAAGGTCCTGCTGATACGATGATTGCTGGTTTTCCCGAGAAGTGTGTCCTATTGATATCTTTTAAAATGTTTGGTGTATTTAAAACGGTATTAAAATTTAAGATACTGTTCTTCACCCAAAGTTTTTGAAACTTCGCATTTGTATTTAGTGCCATGTGCTGGTCAAGAATTCCTTTTTTTAATTTTTTATGGAAATGCAGGATTTTTTCTTTATCAATATTGTTATAACTTGGTAATGTGATGACATAGATATTCCTATTATTTGTGACAAATTCCTCCAAATATCCATTTGATTCTGTGTCATGAGTATCAACATATAAGTTCCTTGTATTTGCTGTAATAATCTGTTTTAATTGTCTTTGCTCTGTCATCGTTAAAAATATTTCTTGAACTGGTTCATAAACTGAATAGCTATTTCCAGGAAACAACTCCTGAAACTTCTCAATATGATATCCCATCCCAATTCCATAGAAAAACACATGTGTATCCTTACCTATTTTACCTTTATGGCTAGAAATAATCCTATCAGCTTCCCGTATCGGATCGTATAGACTATGAATCATGAGCTGCTTATTTTCTCCCGTTTCATAGCGAATAGTTTTAGGTCCTGCCTTTGAATCCAATACAGTTATATGATTTCTACCCACCCCATCCTCATTGTCTCGAAAATAATGACGAATGTCAGGGAATCTTTCTCTTAAAAGTAACGTATTTTCAATTAACATTTTTTAAATACTCCTCGTCGTTTAGAGACATTGCCATATTCTTTTTTAAAGATTCGTAAGCAGGAGTGATTTCATAGGACAAGATATCAGAAATTAATACGGTGTCTTGGTCCTTAACAGCTTCTAGCAATTGAGTGAAACTTATTTCACATAGCTCTAGACTTTTCTCGATTTCTACCCAATTTGCAGGCTGTTGTGGTGCAGATCTCGCAAATTCCATAAAGTGTAGTATCCATTGCATCCCCTCCGCTAATTGGTTAATTCCATCCCATGATTTTTTCGAGAAATTTTCATAGCCTACATCAACCAATTCTGTTAATGCCGGAATTGCTCGTAGCAAATAAGAATGAATAGATTCCATCGTTTCCCAAATCATTTCATTAATATTTCGAGTTGTAATTTCTATTTTCTCAATATTTTCTAGGTATTCTTTGATATATTCTTCATGATTTTCGTATACTTCCACACCATCAATGATTAAATGACTGAAAACCAATTTTTCCTTTTCAATTATTTCATTAATTTTTGTAAAAATTTCATTTACGACATTACCATTATTGATATAAAAGTGTTCATTTTTATGGATTAATTGCATTATTAAATACCTCCGATGGAATTATACTATAGTTTTATTATCGGATCATTAAGTGGAAATATAAAGAAGTTTGTCGAATCTTGTATAAAGGAATTTTAGAAGGTTATTATAATTGTTTGCCCATCGCCACAACCAGAATGAAAAATAGACTTATTGGTATATATACATTTCCGGTCATCACTCTTTTACAATTCTTTACATTAACATCATTTTTGTTTAGGAAAATGGTAACCCAACAACGGAGGTTAATCTTTTGGGCTTTGACTTGTTTTGATGCCTTATCAGAATTTTTCATCACCCAAGATTTTGATACAAGCTTCTTTCAGCACTAACCTCATGATAAGCCTTGCAATTCTCTAATGGTTAGTTGATGTGTACCCCTACAGTGGACTTCCAACACCTACATGGTCGCCATGCCTGGCACACAAAGAAAAAGGGAACCCACAAAGGATTCCCTTTTTTTGTAAAAAGTGTTTATTAACGAAGTAATTGTAATACTCCTTGTGGTTGTTGGTTGGCTTGCTTTGCCGCTATGTCTTTCGATCATAGAATAGACTATATCTTCACCCTTAATTCTATTAAGGGGCTGGGCACTTCGAATGATATCTATCATCCTACGAATCTCATTGCCATGGCATTGCTTTAGGCAGTGCATTCTAGTCGTTGAACCTTCGCCAGGCTTTCACCACAGGCGCTTGGCTGCTGATTATCCATTGTTTCATTGTTTTGTTTTTCAAACCTTCACATCTACCGTTTCCGGTTATGTTGTGGTACAAAACACTTTAGGAAGTTCCAGCAATTCACCCAGTAATTCTCTAATCCGTTACCGGATTAGACGCCCGCCAACATTACCTTAGAAGTTGTAAAACTCCTTGTGGCATTTGTTGGGATTGAGCTAACATAGATTGTGCTGCTTGTTGTAGGATGTTGTTCTTAGTGAATTCCATCATTTCTTTCGCCATATCAACGTCACGGATACGTGATTCTGCTGCAGTTAAGTTTTCAGCTGAAGTACCTAAGTTGTTGATTGTATGTTCTAGACGATTTTGAACAGCACCTAAATTAGAACGTTCAGTTGAAACTGTATTAATCGCCTTATCAATTAATGCAATATCAGTATCAAAAGAAACACTTGCAGTCATACCTGAACCAGTACCTGAAACAAATGAAATATCATTAACACCAAGAGCTGATGCACTCATGTCTTGAATTTCTAATGTTAATTGTTGACCTGCATTAGCACCGATTTGGAAAGTTAAGCCACCAGAAGCTAAATCTCCATTAAGAAGTGACTTTCCGTTAAATTCGGTACGATCTGAAATCCCTGGACTTCCACCTGAAACTCCACCTAATTCTTCTTTTAATGAATTAAGTTCATCTTGAAGAGCTTTTAAATCTTCAGGCTCTTGTGTACCAGTATTACCAGCTTGAACAGTCAATTCACGCATACGTTGTAAAATAGCATGAGTTTCGTTCAAAGCACCTTCAGCAGTTTGAATTAAAGAAATACCGTCCTGAGCGTTTTTAGACGCCATTTCTAATCCTTTAATTTGTCCACGCATTTTTTCAGAGATTGCTAGACCAGCAGCGTCATCTCCAGCTTTGTTGATACGAAGACCTGAAGAAAGTTTTTCTAAAGAGTTTTGAGTGTTTCCAGCGTTTACACCTAATTGACGGTGTGCGTTTAACGCAGAAATATTGTGATTGATAATCATTTTGTATTACCTCCATGTAATTGTTTTATTTTGCGAGTCACATCCTTATGTCTCGCATTTTAAATGTTTGGCCAAAACATTTACTAACATCTATGATGTTGTACCTATTATATCGGCAAGAAAAATAGATGTTTAATCTTTTTTGAAAAAATTTATTCTTTTTTGTAGAAATTTGAGATAAACTCCAATTACATTAGTATTGAAGAAACAAAAAAGCCCATGGCACTAAACCATAGACTCCTCACCAATCAAACTATTCGCTTTCAACTTGCGCCGTCTCTCCACCATAATCCGGTTTAAGATATGATACAACAACTCCCGTTCCTCATCAAACAAACTCGTGAATTGCACCCCATATCCAAATCTATCTCTAACAGCATAAAGTTCCTTCCTAACAATTCTCCCTTTTAAAATAAACATACTATTCTTCAAAGAAAACCTTACTTTAATCAGCATATCCTCTTCAACGTGGTATTCATGCTCACAAACGAACTTCACTCCACCAACACTGATATTCTTCAGTTCCGCATTAAAGAACTTAGGATTTAATTCCTCATTATCGACATCAAGGAATTCAATAAAGCAGTGTACATCCTCTAAGTTAACACGGAAGTTTTCTCTATGATTTATTCCTGAATAGGTAGGGTATTTAGGAACTTCTCTTTTTTCCTTTGTTGCTACTGTTTCTGTTTTAGGTTTTCTAGTAAGTCGTTTAATAAGTAAATATAAGGTCAAAATCAATACAAGAACAGTAGTTATAAGAATATAAATCCATATCCTGTATTCCAATCCAAACACCTCCCAACCCTAAAATTAGTCTCCAAAAAGTTAGGTCACCATTCACAACAAAAAGGAGAACCAAAGAAATGGTCCTCCTTCCTATACCAAGTCCCAGTTTTCTTCGGTAGCTAGGCTGCCATAACAATAGTGCCTTAGGCCCTTGGCTTTGCGTCCTCACCTTTCAGTAAGTTTGCCTTTTTCGGTAAAACCTATATTATTTAGTGCCATTATACTATAAATATTTCCATAATTCGACAAAATTTGATAAGAAAGTATTATTTTTTTGGTGATTAAATTTTTGTAAAGAAAAAAGCATGCCGGAGCACGCTTTTCATCAACTATATTATACCAACAACTTCCGATCCTTCCTATTAGTAAACCGCATAAAGATCATTAACGACAACAACACCAATATCATTAATAATAACGATAGTGCTGCACCAAGCTGCCAGTTCATTTCCACTAGAAATGCATCTCGAATTACATTACCAACCATCAATAGTTTTCCACCAGTGAACAAGTCCGTCACCACGAACACACTAATAGCTGGTACAAATGTAATAATAAAACCGGCAAGAATTCCAGGGAACGTTAATGGCAAGGTAACATTTAAGAACGTCCTCACTGGCCCCGCCCCTAAGTCCTCAGCGGCATCCAAATAAGTCTTATCCAACTGTTCAATAGAAGAATAAATCGGCAAGATCATAAATGGAAGGAATCCGTATACCAATCCTAGAATTACCCCTCCTGGAGAATACATCAATTGTAGTGGTTCCTCAATAAATCCTAGGTCTAGTAAGAAATTGTTTATAACACCTTGATTATTTAATAAAATAATCCAAGCGTATAAACGAATCAGTAAATTGGTCCAAAACGGCACCATTACAAGTAACAGCAAAATATTTTTCCACTTACCAGCATTTGCAATGAAATAAGCAAACGGATAGGCAATCACTAAACAAACTACAGTTGCAACAAATGCCCACCAAACAGATTGCCAAATGACTTTCGCATACAAAGAACTAAATGCTGACGTATAGGCTTTTGTACTGAATTCGTAAATAATTGCGCCAAAATCGCCATTTGTTGTAAAGCTGACAATCGCGATAAAGATAACCGGAATGACTAAGAATAGCGTTAGCCAAAATAGACTAGGGGATAGCAATAAATAAGCTTTTTTAAAACTTTTCCTCATTTAACGTCTCCCCCTTTTCGCATTCTTAATCCGACCACAAAAACAACAATGAACATAATCGCTATAATAATAGTAGAAAGTACGTTAACCTCTGGAGATACTCCTAGGCGAACCATCGAGTAAACCAGTACTGGAAGTGTGTTGTCTCCAGGTCCCAATGTGAAGAATGAAATAACAAACTCATCAAGAGAGATCGTAAAGGCTAATAGTGCCCCAGCAAGAACTCCCGGGAAAATTAATGGGAATGTAACTTTCCAGAAAGTTTGCCATTCATTTGCCCCTAAATCCTTAGCCGCTTCCTCCAATGAATTATCAAACGAAGACAATCTCGCAAGCACAACCAGCATCACATAAGAGATTGTTATCGCCACATGCCCAGGAACGGCCGTATTTAATCCAAGAGACATATTCAATAATCCATAAATCGCAAGTAACGCAACCGCAACGACAATATCCGGAATAACTACTGGAATATAGAATAGAAATTCGACGGACTTTTTCCCGATAAAGGTGTATCGATGCAGTGCTAACGCTGCTAAAGTACCAAGAATAGTTGAAATAATGGTTGTGATAACCGCTAGATAAATACTATTCATCGTCGCATTAATTAACTGGCTATTCTTAAATATAGAGCCGTACCATTCCAGTGTGAATCCCGTCCAAACAGTACCCAGTTTCGAATCATTAAATGAAAATATGATAACAAATAATATTGGAATATAAAAAAATAAAAAGACGAGTAGGGAAAACGAAAACAAAATCTTCTTCGTTCTAGGTCTCATCATTTTCCACCTACCTTCTAAAAGAATACTTATAGGGACAGTCCCTCATCGTTTTAGCACATTAACGCTTAACGTGGTGAGGGACTGTCCCCCTAGAAGTTTAACTATTCAACCTTTGCTTCTTGGAACAAGCGGTTCAAAAATTGTGTACGATCTGCATCAAGTGGTAGGTTCCACTCAGCACGCTTGATAACTTCTTCAGGGAAGTTTATTCCTGGGCTGTTTTTAATGTTTTCTGGTAGAATTTTCAATGCTTCTTCATTCGGATTTCCATAAGGAATGAACTCGGAAAGCTGTTTACTTACTTCAGGACGAAGTAGGTAGTCAATGAATACTTCTGCCGTATATTTGTTTTTCGATGTTTTTGGAATAACCATTGCATCTAACCAAACGATACCGCCTTCTTCTGGCAGTACAAAATCAATATTTTCATTTTCTAACCATGCTGTTGCAGCTGCTCCGGAATATCCATGGGCAATCCAAGCTTCTCCGCTAACTAAACGGTCAGATGGTGTTCCATCAAATGCTAAAACATTTGGAAGTAATTCCTGTAGTTTATCGAATCCTGCTTGAAGTTGCTCTTCTGTTGGGTCGTTCATATCATTTCCTAACAGCTGTTGAAGCATATTGGAAACTTCTTTAGATTCTTCTAGTAAAAGAACTTTTCCAGCATATTCTGGATTCCATAAATCTTCCCAGCTAGTTGGTGGCTCTTTTACAAATTCTTTGTTATAGGCAATTCCGTCATATCCATACATAAATGGAACGGAATATTTATTTTCAGGATCAAACGGCATATCACGCCATGCATTTGCGATATTTTCGTAGTTTGGAATGTTATCAAAATCAATTTCTAGCAACAGGTCATTATCGACCATTTGCTTCACATAATAATCTGATGGAAAAACTAAATCATAAGCAACAGTGCCACTTTGAACTTTTGTAAGCATTTCATGATTCGAATTGTATGTAGAGTACACTACATCTACTCCAAATTCTTTTTCAAAATCATCAATTACACCCTGAGGAATGTACTCACTCCAGTTAAAAACGATAAGCTCGTCACTTAATTCCTTTTCTCCACCAGCATTATTTGTGTCCTCATTATCGGAACCACATGCTGCTAGAAAAACGATTAACATACTTAAAAGTGCAAATACAAGAAACTTTTTCAATCTTTCCCATCTCCAATTCATTTTTTATTTGTTATATGTTACTTTTTTAGAACAACCGTATTCTTCGGGTTCCAGCTTACGTACACATCATTAGTATTAGTTAATTCCTCGATATTATCATGGGATTCATGAATCGTAAGCTCTTCCCCATTTGGCATAGTAACCACAATCTTCGTCACCGAGCCAACATAAATTCTTTCTTTGAAAGTACCTTTTAAATTGATAGTTCCCTCAAATGGAACCGTTCCAGCCTTCATTTTTTCAGGTCGTACCGAGATAAATGCTTCTTCATTCAGTGCGATATCTTGGCTATTCGGGATTTCAATAGCTTGGCCAGAGAATTCCATTGTGGCAGTGTCATCGTTTATCGCTGTGACCTTCCCTTCAATAATATTGGTTTGACCAATAAAATCAGCCACAAATCGTGTTACTGGTTTTTCATATATTTCACGAGGCAGACCAATCTGCTCGATTTTTCCTTTATTCATGACCACGATTCGATCGGACATGGTTAATGCTTCTTCCTGATCGTGGGTTACATAGATAAACGTAATGTCCAAGGTTTGTTGGAGGTGTTTTAATTCCAACTGCATTTGTTTACGTAGTTTTAAGTCCAATGCTCCTAGCGGTTCATCTAAGAGAAGGACCTTTGGATTGTTCACAATTGCACGGGCAATGGCGATTCGTTGTTGTTGCCCACCACTTAATTGCTTCGGTTTACGATTACCATATTCCTTAAGCTGTACAAGTTTAAGGGCCTTTGTCACACGCTCTCTAATTTCGTCTTTGCTTACTTTTTTCATCTTTAATCCGAATGCCACATTATCGTAAACATTCATATGTGGAAAAAGAGAGTAGCTTTGAAACACTGTATTTACTTCTCGTTTATATGGCTCCATGTCATCAACTTGTTTACCATTAAGAAGAATTTTTCCTGATGTTGGCTTTTCAAACCCAGCAATCATACGAAGCGTTGTTGTCTTCCCACATCCAGACGGACCTAGCAAAGTTAAAAACTCCCCAGCTCTTATATCTAGATTTATATCATTTACTACATTTGTTTCATCAAACTCTTTTGTTACATGTTCTAATTGCACCATCTGAACACCCAACTACATCCCTCCTTTAATCTTTCGCTAGAGGTGGACAGTCCTCTATGCTTCATGAGTCACTACCATAACATTTACTTTTTCCTTATGGCGTATAACTATACAAATGCCCGAAAAATCGATAGGTTAAGCCTTTTTTACATACAATCTTGGGAAAGACTGACAATCAGTCATAATTTTTGGCATTAAAAATACACCCTTCTCTACCAGGCAAAGGAGTTGCATAACGCAAGCTGTCCTTACCCGTTGGGTGCGTACTGTTCGGTAAAACTATATGGTATTACGAAATCGATTTATTAAAATTCTCTATAAAGAGGCTTTCTGTCCTTTCCCCATTAATGTATGTAAGTCATCTAGCACATATCACTTGTTAGGTGGATTTGCACATAGCAAAACTCATATTCGTTCGTCCCTTAACGAATGTGTTAGTTTTTCTTATGCAAGCGGGAAAGATTATAATACTTTCCTATTTGCTAAAAAAAATATAGCAGTTTTTGTTAGGTAATTCAATAGTTTTTTTGATATTTTATATAAGTTTTTTTAATAGAATTCATTGACTTAACTAATGTAAAAGAATTAAGCATGAATTGGTATGCTTGGAAGGTAAGCGTTATCTAATACTCATACACCACTTCTGTTAATTCATCCTCGAAAAACAACAAGTTATACTTACTCACCATTTTTATTCAAAAACCATTGTCATAATAAAGAAAAAAGGTGGTGGTTTTTTGTTAATGATAAAAAATGTAAGAAAGCAATACAGAAAAAAGGTAGCCTTGGATAATGTGTCACTTACGATTCCAGCAGGTTCTTGCTTTGGTTTAGTTGGTCCAAATGGTGCTGGAAAGTCCACCTTATTAAAAATTTTAGCTTCTATTGTCCAAGATTATCAAGGTAACATACACATTATTAGTAAGAACGACCAACTAAGAAAAATAGCTGGCTATGTACCACAGGAGATATGCCTTGAACAAACCCTTTCTGCCTATAGCAATCTGTATTTCTATGGAAAACTTTATGGACTAAGTGGAAAGGAACTAAAGAAGAGAGCAACGGAAGTATTACATGATATCGGCCTATCAGGTCGAGGAAAAGACAAAGTGATGCATTTTGGGGATGAAAGTCAACATTGATATTGATGATAAATATAAAGAGACATCCATTACGATTCAGGCGAATCAATGGCCAGAGGAGCTGGAGGAATTCATCCAAGTCCTTCAAAAGCGAAAACCAAAGCGTCTATTTGGTATGGAACACGATCAAACTGTATTGTTAGAGCCTGGGGACATCGATTATATTTATGCGGAAAATAGAAAAGTATTTGCTGCTCTTCCTAACAGGAGCATCTAAGTAAAAATGAAACTTTATGAGATTGAAGAAATTTTGATCCCCCACTATTTTATGAGATTTTCTAAATTTGTTATAGGTAATTTAAACCATATTCAACGATTTGAGTTATCTTTTAATGGGAATCTCTGTGTCTACTTTCATTCGGGAAATAAAGAATATATCACGCGAAGTTATGTGGCAAAGGTAAAAGAAAAACTCTTAATGGGAGGGGAATCAAATGATTAAGGTAATAGTAAAAAGAAGAATAATGGGAATTGCTTTTGGTGGTATTACGACATTTATTGCCCTTACCATTATTAAATTTGCCCATATCGAACAAAGCGCTGCTGAGGTTTGGAATCATATGTTAGCAAGCTTTCTTTTAGGTATATACTTTAGTATAGCATCCTTTATATATGAAACCGATAAATGGAGTCCATTGAAAAAAACAATCATTCATTTCACACTTTCGATTACGGTATACTTTTTAATTGCTCTTCCTGTCGGTTGGATTCCGTTTACTCCACTATCCATTGTGGTGGGTATTTTGTTATTTTCTGTTCTTTATGGTCTATATTGGGTTGGTTTTCTTCTATATTTTAAGAGAATTGAAGCTTCTATGAATAAACAATTGAATCAAAAGGGATAAAGAATGAAAAGTGACTCATGCACAAGAAGCTAAGTATGTAATATCTATTTTTTATTATATAGGAACAGTTTTATGATATAAAAGTAAGAAAACGAGTGGCTGGAACCACCCGGTAGTAACAATTATAACCGTATAAAGAGCGGTTGACCTCGAGAAAAGCATTATATATATTCTATGATGGAAGTAACCGCCACATCCACTGGTCAATGGGGGCGGTAATTTTCTGTTTAAATGACGACTATAGTAACAATCAGGCTAATAACTGTTATCACAGCTACTACTGTTTGTATTGTAAAGCTAGCCGCTTCATAAATCGTCATTCCACCACCTCACCTTTAAGGAAGATGGCCAACCGCCCACCATGCTTATATAATTGCTAAAACTATTATAACATTTACCTCATACAAAAGTGAACAAACATTCTATCTTACCCCTTAATAGCCCCTTCCGTCATTCCCTTAGCAATCCTTCTCTGGAATATCCCATAAAGAATAATCACCGGCACAATCGCAATCACAAGGCTTGCAAACAAAGTCCCCCAAGCATTCGTATACTGCGCTTCATTACTAATATAATCGATTGCTAGAGCCAGCGTATAATTGGTTTTTGTTTGTAGGAAGATGAGTGCCATAAAATACTCATTCCAAAATTGAATACAGTTCATAATTGTCACGGTTATTATGCCTGACATGGAAAGTGGCGTTACGATCTTAAATAAAATTCCATATGGAGAAAGGCCATCAATCGCAGCGGACTCTTCCAATGACTTTGGGATGGTGCTCATAAAGCTAGTCAGGACAAAGATACTAAAAGGTAATTGACTGACTGCATAGACAATAGCTAGACCAAAAATATTATCGAGCAAATTCAAATCGTCCAGTAGGAAAAATAATGGTATCCAACCTAATACCATCGGAATCATCATGGCAGATATATAAATCGTGAATAGTACTTTACTTCCTCGAAAGTTCATTCGTTCAATAGCATAGGCAGTAGGGATTGCTAGGACAAGTGTTAACACGGCACCAAGCAATGTGATAAGCAAACTATTAAACACACTAATATCAATATTGTAATTCGTCCAAGCCTGACCAAAGTTAGCAAAATTAAATGTTTCTGGCATTCCCCAAGGATTACGATAGATCTCTGCATTAGATTTAAACGACCCAAGAAACATCCAAAAGATTGGATACAGAACAGCAATGGTCCACAGTATTAGCGGTATTCGAATACCCGTCCTACCCAATATTTGTCCAACACTACGCTTCATGTCCACCCCTCCTTAGTACTCTACTTTTTCTCGTCTCATTAGAAACTGTATGAATAGTACGGTTATCAAAGACAACACCAAAATCATTACGCCAATGGTGGCTCCATAACCGAAATTATATTGTTTAAAGGCTTGCTGATATAGGTAAGAACCCATGACATGTGTGGAATTATTCGGTCCTCCGCCCGTCATAACTTGGACAAGGATGAATGATCCATTTAATGTGGTAATGACAATATACAAGATAGAAACTTTCACCTGTGGCCACACTAGTGGTAAGGTAATTTTCCAAAACTGCTGCCATTCCGAAGCTCCATCAATTCTCGCTGCTTCATAATAACTTTTCGAGATATTAGCAATCCCGCCCATTAACATTAACATAAACAGTCCTATACCAGCCCATACTGCTGGTAGAACAATACTCGGTAGGGCCCACTTTTCATCTCCAAGCCAAGGCTTTGCCCAACCTTCCAAACCTAAAAACTCTAACCCTGAATTTACTAATCCTAAACTTGGGTTATAAATGAACGTCCATAAAATACCGATGACCACAACTGACATTATATTTGGAAAAAAGAACACAATTCGATAGAACGGTGCTTCTTTAATTTTCAATTGGGTAAGTGCAACTGCAAAGAACATGGCTAGTACCATTATTCCCAATATTTTTGTCACTACTAGAAAGTAGTCATGCATAATCGTATCGGGGATGATGGCATCCTTAAACAACTTGATATAATTTGCAAAACCTATAAATTCCTTATTACTAGACGATCCAGACCAATCAAAAAACGAATAATATAGTCCACTAAACAATGGATACAACGTAAAAATAGAAAACAATATAAAAGTAGGAACTAAGCAGAAAGCCAAAAACATATATTTTTGCTTTTTAGACTGTACCATCCAATCACTCATTTCCTTTTGGGGGACAGTCCCTCAGCACTTTAAAGCGCTGAGGGACTGTCCCCTTCATTCTTATTCTAGTCCTGTGCGGTATTCTTCAGCTGCTTTTTCTGCTTCTGCTACGAATTCTTCTGCTGTCATGTTACCTAGCATTAACGAGATTAAGGCATTGCCAATTGGCGTTTCCAAGTCGGCACTCATTGGGTGTGGTTTTTCATAGATTTGGACTAGGTCAGGATCATTAATCATCGCATTTGCTTCCATTAAGTATTCTGGAACATTTTCATTCTGTGTTAAGTCGACACCATTTAAATTCATGATTGCACCTGTATGTTCGGAGAATGAACTAGCATATTCTCTTGTGAAAACAAACTCTACAAATGCTTTCGCTGCATCTGGATTTTCCGCTTCCTGAGCAATAGCTAACGGACGTAGATCCGGGACAATTGCATATTTTTCATCTGCAGCATTCATTGGTGATGGAATAAATCCAAAATCAAATCCCTCTGGAATATCATTTTTCATCTCATTTGGTAACCAGAATCCAACTGGTATGAAAGTATTCTCATGAAGTAAGAAGTTCATTTGCGACTGAGTATGGTTTAATGCACCTAGACCAGAATCAAACATCCCTTCCTCTACCATTGTTTCAACACGTTTCATAATCTCTAAGACTTGCTCACTAGACCATGCGCCTTCTTTCCCGGTAATCACATCGGCAAGTAACTCTTCCCCACCAGCTGCTGCAAATGCAGGATAAAGCATTCCGCGTAGGAAGTAATATGGATGTTGACCAGATGTCACAAACGGATCAATTCCTTCACCTGCTTTAATTTCACTCATCGATTCCATAAACTCATCAAAATTTGTTGGTACTGTGTATCCACTTTCTTCAAATAATGCTTTGTCATACCATGTTCCCCACGTATCAAATACAAGTGGTAAGGAATAAATTTTCCCGTCATAGTCAGCTGGTTTTACAATAAAACTATCTGCCAGTTTATCGCCACCTTCAAGTTCAATACCAGCCACCCATTCTGTCAAATCCAATAGCTGACCATCTTCAACCATTTGTGTTTCACTAGATCCTGCACCATCAATGTACACTACATCAGGTGGATCATTGGATACCCATCTGGAACGCATTTCTTCATTGATATTTGGTCCTGCATGTTCGATAATATTGACATCTGGATAGGCTTCTTGAAAATCAGCGATTACTTCCTTCCACCAGGAATCCCCATAACCACCAACAAAATATTGAATTTCCAAATCCCCGGCTATTTCGCCATCTTTTCCAACATTTGAACTAGAGTCCGTATCATCTGAACAAGCTACCACAAATGTAATTAGGAATGTAATCATCAACATGAACCATAAACGCTTCTTGACCTCCACAAACTAACCCCCTTTATTTTTACATACTTACAAAATCCAGGTGAAAAGCATTAGTATATTCCACCCTTCTTTCTCCTAAAAATATATGTACAACTTTCAAATACATGCTAGAAAAAAATTCCTTCTTCCAATCCTCTCTTGGTGGATCTTGGTTTCTTGGGAGTTAGGGGAGGATAGGGGCTTTATTCTTCATTTCATGCTAGATTCTGCTTTTCAAATGATGCGTATGGTTCTCTTCTTCTTCACTTCGACACCAGGTCCACTCCGAAATGATGTACAAGAAACTCTCAATCTTCATTTCGCCTCCAAATCCATCACCAAATGACCCAAGAGACTCTATCAATCTTCACTTCAACACAAAACCCACATCAAAATGATCAATAACCGGGGCAACTTGTTCTATTATGCCTACTAGGAAAATATATTTTAACTAATAGAGAGGGGGAGTCTTTATGTCTGGTAAATATATTGAAGTAGATTCAGGTGTAGAGCTTTATGTTCAGGATGTTGGGGAAGGGGATCCAATTGTATTTATACCAGGGTTTACGTTTACGACCGAGGTGTTTGAGAAACAAGTGGAGTACTTTTCCAAAACGAATAGAGTAATTGTTATCGACCCAAGAAGTCACGGAAGGTCTACGATAACGGTACATGGCAATGATTATGTTACACATGGTTCAGATTTAGCCAGTGTAATGCAGCAACTAGAAGTAAAAGATGCTACACTTGTGGGATGGTCCTTTGGCTGTCTGACTGCTTGGGAATACTTCAAGGAATATGGTACAGAGGGTATTAAATCAATGGTATTTGTGGATATGCCGCCGAAGTCACTTTCCGTTGTTCCAGAAGATTGGGTTGAAGGGGCACTGGATGATATTGCTGCTATATACAATAACTCTCTTAGAACTCCACAAGGGCAGCGTGAGTTTATAAAAGCCTACATAACTGGAGTGATGGTTCAGCGGGATATGAGTGAGGATGAGTTGACTTGGCTGGTTGAACAGTCTATGAAAACACCATGTTACATTGCTGGTAACCTATTTGCATCGGGAATGTTTGCGGACTACCGGAAAGAGGCCAAGCAAGCGTATGAAACACTTCCAACATTAACGGTTGTTGCGGAGCATTGGGCAGAAACTGCCGTTGAATTCACAAAATTTCTATCCCTAGACACTAAAATTGAAGTTCTTGGTGGACATATGATGTTTTGGGAACATGCAGAAAAGTTTAATAGAATACTAGAGGACTTTATTAAATCTAACTAATCAAAAAGAGTGCCATTTCCCGCCCTATTCAAGAGCAGAAATGGCACTTTCCTATTTATTATTTATTTCCTCCAAAAGCTCAATGATTTTCTGATTTTGTTGAACTTGTACTTCACTATTTGCCTTAATTCCATGAATCCATACCAGAAGAAAAACAGTAACCGCAATAGGAATAATTAAACCAATTAAAGAAAAAAACAAACCAAAAAGTCCAAAAGCCTCCATCTATTCTTCACCCCTTACTTTTATTAAGTACTATTGATTAGTAGGTGTCCCAATATCTCGAACAAAATTTTGCTCCTTTAGATATTTATTTCTCAAATCAAATCCTTCCCCTACCTTACCTAGCTCTTCGTTTTCTTCCCACAACATCAAACAACATTGGAATAACAATCAGTACTGGAATTAGCATAACCAAATAGTAGAAATTAAAATGTTTAATCCCACTAGCATCCAATTCTGTAATAACCTGATTCAACTTTTCCGTATCTGAAGAAGATAACTCCACATAATCTGAAGTAGAATTTTCAAATAGGAAAGATGAATCCGGATCAATCCATAATGAATATCTCATAGCTTCCCCATCGTCCAAAACAAACTCGAGTTGATAATCACTTCGAGGCATATCCACCATCCCGACTTGACTTCTTACTTTATTAACCACCTTAACTAATACCCTAATCTCCTCCGCATGCTCGTTATCCGTAAACTTGAAAATTCTGTTCTCATCTTGATATAAATTAGCTTCACGAACACTTCCATAATCCACATTATTACATGCACTTAAAAGTGCAAACATCAATATTATCCCAAATACTAACATTACTCTTTTCATCATTTCCTACCCACCGTTTATTCGACCTCAAACACAATCGTAAAGGAGCCTTCCCCTTCTTTCCACTCGGCAAAGACTTCATATATGTACTAACCTGCTTGATCTGGAACTGTAAATTGATTTCCTTGGCTAGGAATTTCTTTTTCCAACTCTTCTTCATTCCAAAGATTCACAGTTAAAATTGGGTTCCCCGTCGTGTCGATTGTAATTTCACTTTTCCCTTTCACATAAACAGGTTCCATTTCTGCGGCTAGTTGATTGGGTGAAGGAGCATCCGTAACAGAGGTAACTGAGGTAAATGGCCCTTTTTTTGTCCAACTATAGCTACCCATCTTAATACTATACTGTGTTTCTTCTACCTCCAAAGGTACAGGTGGTGGACTACCCGCTCCCTCTTGTTCCTGGGTGTGGCTACATCCGACTAACAAAAAGAACATGAAGATGATGAAACCTCTTCTCATCAGAAGTCCTCCTCCATGCTTTATTTCGATTGGACAAGTCCAAAGCCAACACCTGTTGGGTCTACTAAATAAGCAAGATAGAATTCATCAAACTCCATCTTCTCCCTCACGACAAGTGCACCATTTTCGACAGCTTTTACGATAGTCTCATCAATGGAATCCACTTCGATTTGAATGCGGGTACCATGTGGGTAATCATGTGGGCCTTTACTAATTCCACCTTGAAGACTACTTCCATTCGTATCTTCTCCTGTAGACACGGCCCAATAATCCCATTTTGGCTCTGCAATTTTCCAGCCGAATACCTTTTCGTAGAATACTACAGCTTTTTCCGGCTCTTGACTACTAATCTCAAATCCAACTATTTTTGCCATATCAAATACTCCCATCTACTTCCTTTTAATTCCATCCTATCATAAATCGCATGAAGTATTTAGACTATTTTGAATGGGAATAAAAAAGCTAAGTACATTATGAAAACTCAGCTCTTCTTAGTAATAACATTATTTTTTATATACTACCCTAAACTCCTCACAAACAATAAGGAGTTTATCATGAAACTCTTCATCTGTTCCTTCTAACTCTTTTTTGAAGAACCATTCATGAACTTCTCGCCAATATCGTAATGAACGGTCCCCTTCTCCTTCTAAATAAGCAAATTCCTCTGTCACCTCATCAAATGGCACGATGTCGATAGATGTTGTTTCGATAATGGCTACTGCTTCTCCATCACCGTTAAGGATAATGCTTAAATCACCGACTTGTGGTACTGGTTCGTTATCTCCACCAAAATAGTTATAATTTGATGCAGTCGCTGTTTTAGTTCCTTCAAGGACTAGTCCAAGTAGTTTATCAGCTAATTCTTTGGAATTACCAAACGCCCACGCTTCATACTTATCCGGAGCATTCGGATTAGTTTTTTTATACGCTTCCCAGATTTCTAGAACTGATTCTTTGTTCAATTAATACACCTAGCTTTCTATATGAAAATGGATACACCAAGATTGTAAACGGAATGAATGATAATGACAGACCATAAGGAGTTCGATTTTTTATAAATAACACCAAATATAAAACCTATAATAAAGACCTGGATGAATGTGAAGAGGATTCCAGGACTTTCAAACAACCCATGCCGGAACCAGATTGGAAAATGAATCGTTAAGAATAGTAATGCTGTTATGGAATTCGCCTTCCAAAAAGTGAACTGTTGCAAGAGTTTTCTCAAGATGAAGCCACGAAAAACGATTTCTTCAGTAATACCTACTAGAATGACCATATTTAGCCATGTATGAAGCCCTAAGTCAAAATTTAAATCGGTTTGTAAGAATAATAGATTTGCCATTATAAAATAAATGACCAATGCAATCGAAACCCAAGCTCCCCAGCCAAACCCCTTTCGTAAGTTCTTCCTTAATCCTAAGAAGTGTAATGGGTCCTTCTTTTCAACTAGTTTAACTAGTATAATTACAGGCACAACCCACAAGAGTAATTTAATCACCGCTCCAACAATTGCAGCGACAGTAGGGTCCATTGCATTTATATAATCTACCAACCAGAGCTCACGTATAGTCCATACCAGATAAAAGAGGATAAAATACACCCAAAGATAATATTTATATGAAAGTATCTTGATCACCCCTTAAACAGAACTTTCCAATGTCGGTTCTAGCATTTTCTTATGTAAATCAGCTATATCAAACAGTTCGAATATGCCTTCCTTTATTTCTTTCAACAAACGCTCGGCTTCTGCCCAAGCTAAATCATATATCTCTTGATTGATGACATTTGTCGCAAGAGCTTCTTCCAACTCATCTTCGTCCAATAGGTACACTTCTCCTGTAGGAAGCGCAACAATATCCAGAAACAAATCATCTATAGTTGGGATTCCTTTATCAGTCCCATATTCATGACAAATATCAATGTACCACTGTACGATATTTCCTTCCCAATCGAATGTGGTGGTTACCATATGATTCTTACCAAAAGGAAATTGCTGAAGCCACATGTAACCATCATCTACTAAACATAACTCTCTATTTTCATATGTGATCCAGAGGGGTTCCCTTACTTTAACCATATCGATTAAGGTAATATACCCCTTAAACGATTCAGCATCTAAAAAAGACTGAGCATATCGTCTCTTCGTAATCCGCTGCCAATCATGACGGTTCCCATACTTACGCTTCAGCAAGCCATCTCTTCCTTTCTATCAAAAGTTTGAACGAATAATATTATGCAGTCTCGGACGTAATCTTAGTATAGGAGGTTTTCTACCAAAATGCACTCTGTTCGTTAATAGAATCACGTGTAAATCTACCTCAGGATCAAACCAGATACTAGTACCAGTAAAACCTGTGTGACCATAGGAGCTCTCCGAGAAATAATCACCGCATGAGGAATATGTCGGACTCTTTAATATCCAACCAAGTCCACGATGTTCCGCATCAAATCCGGTATAGTTTTTTCGAGATAGATGGAGGGCTATCTCTGATAAGATACGCTTTCCATTGTATACACCATTATTCTCAATCATTTGGGTAAACTTCGCAAGATCACCAACCGTAGAAAACAGCCCAGCATGACCACTAATACCACCCATAGACTCTGTATTCTCGTCATGAACAATACCAGATTTATAGACTTTAAGTGTTTCGCTAAACTCTGTGACAGCATAACGTTCCTGTTCAAAGCTCGGATTAAACCCGGTCTCATGCATTTCTAGCGGGCCAAAAATCTCACGCCCTACAAATTCAGCAAACTTCTCACCTGTTATGGTCTCTACAATTTTGTATAGTGTAATTAATCCTAGGTCACTGTATACCACTTTCTCCCCAGTTGGATAGACAAGTTCTTGGTTATATATACGATTCAAAATCTCTTCGGTATTCAAATTTTCTTTAAAATATTCTATATGTGATGGTAAACCAGAAGTATGCGTTAATAAATGCCTTAATGTAAGATCTTCTTTTCCTTGTTGACCAAATTCTGGTAGGAAAAATGATACGCGATCATCCAATCTGATTTCTCCAGAATCCATCAGTTTTAACAATACTGGTAAAGTTGCCACCACCTTAGTTAGAGAAGCAAGGTCAAAAACAGTATCCAGCTTCATCGGGGCTTCTTCTGGAAATACGATTCGATTTCCAACCGCTTCTTGCAAAATCACATTCCCTTTATGTGAAACATGTACAACCGCACCTGGAATATGGTTCAATTCTACTTCCCTTTGTAAAAAATCGATTACTTTTTCACGCATGATTATATCTCCTTTTGATAGCCTTCATAGCTTTTCCAAACGTCATAGCCTAATTTACTGTAAAAATCAATTAGTCCCGTCCAATCAATTACGATCTGGTCAATTCCTCTTTCCCTGAGAAAGGCAATACCAGCTTGTACAACCGCAAGACCGTAGCCTTTTTTCCGCTTCTCAGCATCGACACCAAGCGGGCCTACACCACCAAGTTTACCATCAAATAGTGGAGCCCAGTTTATATTCCCCATTATAATTGGAGAAGCTGCGTCATTTATCCTACAAAATCCAACAATTTCATCCTTCTCTTTTAACACAACAAATTCGCGACCAGTTCCACCTTTTTGAAAATAATGTACTGCCTCATGCTCCCATCGTCCAGGGAAGCAGCGATGAAGAAAACCTAGGAATCCTTCCTTCTCTGATTCTTGTAATATACTAAACTCAGCATCTGGTTTACTTGGCCAAAAAATTTCCTCGTTAGGATCATAGGAACGTGTCATATCTACATTGGATTGGTCATGTTGATATCCTCTTTTCTCAAACCATGCTCTTGTGTGCTGATTCTCTTTTGGTATTCCTGGAAGATAGTGATACATGTCTCTACCTAAATAGATAAGATTTAACCCCCTCTGTTTAATAATTGCTTCAGCATGTTTAAGAAGTTCCGACCCAATGCCTTGGTTACGATAAGCGGAATCTACTAGAATAGCTTGAATCCAGCCAATATCATCGCGCATTTTCACCACTGTTTTTTCTTTGAAAAACTTAACGATAACAAAGCCAATTACCTCGTCATGATCATTAACAACGATACGCGACCCTTCATAGGAGATATTTTTATCTAAAAAACTATTTTGTTTAAAGAGTTCTGTTCGCATTGGAAAACTAACGTGCAATTCCTTATTCCACAAAGCTACCAATTCATTCAACCGTTCAATATGCCAAGGCATATACCGCATGACTTTTCCTCCTTAAGTAAAATAAGCCAACCCATATGGAGTTAGCCTATTTTCTTACTTTTTCTTGCCGTTCTGAGTAATAAAGTTAATTGCGTCTCTAGTGACATCGATATACTCCACTGTTTCATCATATTTCAATGTTGCTACACGCATGAACAGAATATCAATAACTTGCAACTGTCCGATACGCGATGAAGTAGCACCACTTCTAAACGTCGGCTCTCTTGTAGCAGATGTATATAGCCTAATATCAGCTTGCTCAGTCACTTTCGAGCTACCATATCGTGTTAGACTAATTGTCTTCATATTCTTCTGTTTTGCTAATTCAAGTACTTTTGCAACTTCATTTGTTTCACCGGAAAACGAAATCCCAACCACAACATCATCTTCATCCCCATTAGCGACAAGTGTTGCTGCCATATGGATATCCGAAAACGCATGCACAGTTTTGTTGATTCGTAAAAACTTCTGTTGTGCATCTTTGGCAATAATTCCTGATGCACCAACACCAATAAAATGAATCTTTTTTGCATGCAATAACAATTGTACAGCCTTTTCCAATTCATCTATCTGTAGAAGTTCAGCTGTCTCTTTAATAGTTTGAATACTATTCGTTGTCATTTTCTCGATAATGGATTGTAATCCTTCATCTGGTCTAATATCACGGAAACCTTCATTCGTAGTTTTTTGTAAATCCCCTGCTATTCGGAACTTTAAATCCTGAAATCCCTTTAAGTCTAGAGATTTACAAAGTCGAATGACCGCAGCCCCACTCGTATCGCTTCTTCTTCCTAATTCTTGCGCTGTTAGCTTTATAGCTTCCTCCGGCTGTTCAATGATGAAAGCTGCAATTTTTTTCTCTGAGGGAGGTAACGAGGGTAACATTTCCGTTAGCATCGTTAAACCTCCTGTCATGTAGGACATGAGATCATCTCTTTTCCTATATATCCTTTTTCATTACATGGAATTTTCGTGTAATATGGAATCCAGTTTTTAAATACAAATGTCCAGCAGCACTCTTCTCACCAGTCCATAAAAACCAAGCGTTATGAAGTCCCTCTGCCTTCATCTGGAATAAACACTCATGAAGTAAAAGCTTTCCAAGTCCTTTACCTTGTTGATTTGGGTCCACACCAAATGGACCAAACCGCTCTGGTATCCCTTCATATCCACCATATAAACAAAATCCTACCAATTCTTCCTGGTGTCTGGCAATTAAAACCCTTTCCGTTGGTAAGACTTGAAGTAGTCCCTCCCGTATTGCTCTTCCCCAGTCTGGGTTGAATACGTTATTAGCAAATTGGATAACTTCGTATAAATCCTTATCTTTTGCAATAGAAATACTATATCCTTCTGCCTCTCGCTTCTTTTTCAACTCAAGAATATCAACCGTAAGCTGAAAATCTAACAAATTACGGTCCATTGCAACTGGTGAATACAACTTTTGGTAACCAAGACGAAGTAAAAATTTATATGCTTCTGGGTATGTCTCTTCATCCAAGCCAGGTAAAATATAGTTTGGCGCATAAGAGGCAAAGAATATACTTTTTCGGTTATTTTCTTTGAAGAATTCATCCACTTGATTCATTAGTTCAGAACCAATACCTCTGTGGTAGTATTCTGGGTCAACGAAAAAGAAAGTAATCCAACCATTTTCTTCTTCTAATTCTGTTCCAATCATCGGTAGAAGTCGACGTAAACCGTATACAACTCCTACTAATTTTCCCTTATCAAATGCTAAGCAAAGTCCTCTTGGATCAAAGTTAGCGTCTAGTAAAACTAAATTTCGAAATCTATATGGTGTAATTGGGTCTCGTTGTAGACTCTTGTTCCATAGGTTGACGATCTGAACCTCATCCCCAGATTGATAGCTTCGATATGTTATCATGTGGAATCCCCCTTCAGTTGCCAGTTCTTGCGATTTCGATTGCTTTTCGAACAAAACCATTTGCATGGTGGATGGCATTCTTTGCTTTTTCTAATTTTACATTCGCCTTAATCATTACGATTGCCGGCTTAACTTCATAATTCGACTGCTCTAAAGTTTCCTTTGCTTTCTCATACGAAACATTTGTAATCGTTGATACAATATTAATTGCTCGTTCTTTTAATTTATGATTGCTTACTTTCACATCCACCATAAGGTTTTCATAAACCTTACCTATCTTAATCATGGTAGTCGTGGTCAACATATTAAGAATAAGCTTATGTGCAGTGGCTGCTTTCATTCTAGTAGAACCAGTAATCACTTCTGGACCAGTAACCACCTCAATATTCACTTCCGCAAATTGACTGATAATAGCATTTCGATTGCTTGTTAGACTAACAGTTGCAGCTCCAACTTTTTGTGCATATTTTAAAGCGCCAACTACAAAAGGAGTACGACCACTTGCAGCAATCCCAACTACCACATCAATTTCGGTTAACCCTCTTTCTTCTAGGTCATTGGCACCTAATTCTTCACTATCTTCTGCACCTTCAACAGCCTTCTCAATTGCCTTCGCTCCACCAGCCATTACAGCCTGAACAAGGTCAGGAGGTGTGCTATAGGTTGGCGGACATTCTACCGCATCAAGGATCCCAAGTCTTCCACTAGTACCAGCACCAACATAAAATAACCTTCCACCATTTTTTAAAGAATGATAGATTTTTTCCACAGCCTGCTCCACTTGCGGTAAAACTTGCTGAACAGCCAGAGCCACCTTAAGATCCTCATTATTAATTATCGACAAAATCTCCTCAGTCGACATATTATCAATTGCCATCGAATGCTCATTTCTCATTTCCGTAACCAAAGCTGAAAGTTTATTCATTCGCATACCATCCTATTTTATTTCTTTTGGTTGTTGGGTAAGGGTTGGCTAGTATGGCTTTGGAGTGTGTTTTTTTGATGGTCGCTTGGTGCCTGGATTTCGGGCACATGATGCACTTAATTGGGTGCATCGTCAGCGTTTCCGGGCACATGTAGCACTCAGTTGGGCGCATGGTCCTAATTTTTAGGCACATCAATCACCCCATTGGACGTTAATCCAAATTCTCGGTCCCCCATATTCCACCAACTAAAACAAACTCCTCTATACCAATTCCAATCCCACTACTCCTTCACGCCTCCCAGGGTCAATCCTTTTACAAAGTGACGTTGGAAGATTAAAAATACAATAATCATTGGTATTGCTGCTATTGCTGCACCACTCATCAGTAGTTTGAAATCGGCTAGGTTTGCATCCTGTAAAGTTTTCAAACCAACTGGTAGTGTGTAAAGCTTTGCACTGTTTAAGACGATAATTGGCCATAGGAATGAGTTCCACACGTTCATAAACGTGAAGATTCCTAGTGCTGCAAGACCTGGTCTTGCTAGTGGAAGGACAATTTTCCAATACGTTTTCCATTCACTTGCTCCGTCAATTTTTGCGGCTTCAATTAATTCATCGGGAATGGAAAGCATAAATTGCCGCATGAGGAATACCCCAAATACCATGGATAGATCTGGTAAGATAAGTGCCCAGTGTGTGTCCATTAATCCCAGGTCACGAATCATAATAAACATTGGAACAAGTGTTACTTGTGATGGAATCATCATCGTAGAGATAATTAACCAGAAGATGAGATTTCGTCCTGGAAATCGCTTTTTGGCGAGAACATAGCCGGCCATCGAATCTAGTAATAGTATTCCAATGGTAACAACAATTCCGATATAGAGACTGTTAAAAAACCACATGCCCATTTGATTTTTCTGGAACAAGCTTTTAAATCCAGAGAATGTATCGCTAACAATCGTACTCATTACCTCACGATGATATGCTTCTTGTTCGGCATCACCAGCCTTTTCAGCATCTCTTGCTTTTCCCCAATGCTCCAAGTATTCCGAAATCCCAATCGGATACATTTTTGGTGGGTTGGCATTTACATAGGAGGTTGGGCGCTCCAACTCTTCATCCTGAAAACTTTTAAGCTGTAAGGATGTACTAAAGACCCAATAAAGTGGTAAAAGGGAAATAACAGCTGCCACTGATAACAACAAGTAAGTAATTAGCTTATTTACTTTAAATCGCTTCTTCATGTATTTCCCTCCTATTTATTCCGATTCAGAACTTTGTATTGTAATACTGATATGATGAAAATAATAACAAATAGTACAACAGATTGTGCTGCAGCTAATCCAAATTCAAAGTCTCTAAAACCAGTTTTGTAGATTAAGTGTACTAATGTTTCAGTTGCATAACCTGGACCTCCACCAGTCATCAGAATAATTTGCGTGAACACTTGGAAGGATCCAATGGTACTTAGAAGTGTTAAATATACTGTTGAAGGTGTTAGCATTGGGATGGTGATTTTAAGCCATTTTTGAAATGCATTTGCACCATCAATCGTAGCCGCTTCATAAAGTGAGTCAGAAATGGAACTCATAGAAGCCATATATAGAATAATTCCAACACCAAATGGAATTAACATTTGCATAATGATAATTGCCCATAATGCTGAATCCGTCTGTCCGAGCCAGTTTATAGGCTCCATTCCAAACCAACCAATGACATGGTTAAATAAACCAAACTCATAGTTATACATCCAACGCCAAACCATCGCAATGATTACCATGGACGTAACGGTAGGTAAATAGAATGCTGCACGGAAAAAGTTCTGAGCAAACTTTCCTAACGAATGGATTAACGATGCTGCAATTAATGCCGTAATAACGTTAAAAGGTACCGTCACTACGGTATAAATGGTCGTATTAACTAACGCTTCTCTAAATGCTTCACTTTCAAAAACTTTCATATAATTATCAATTCCAGCAAATGTGTTTGATTCTACAATCCGATATTCCTGGAAGGATAATAGAAATGCCCATACAACTGGTATGGCAATAAACAATGTGAATAAAATCAACTTCGGGAGTAAAAAGAGGTATGCCGCATAGTTTTTACGCATTTGTTTTCCTGTTCTTTTTAAACTCTCTCCAGCATTTTTAAATCGAGCTGATAATTGCAAATTTCTCCCTCCCCGCTGTCTTTCTTGGGTATGTAACTATTTGTTACTATTTCAATTTTAAATAAAATTGGTTATCATGTACTTTTTGATTCGCTTTTGCATCTGAAATGTACTTGAGAGAACCTGTCATATACTTTTCATTCGCTTTTCTACTTGAAATGTACTTGAGAGCACCTGTCATGTACTTTTTCATTCGCTTTTCTACTTGAAATGTACTTGAGAGAACCTGTCATGTACTTTTTCATCCGATTTTCCACTTGAAATGTACTTGAAAGTAGCTATTATTATAGCTTCACCCCAACACTGACATTCAATAAAATTCGGTAGACTCCGGACCAACCGAAGTCTACCAGACTACAAAATTATTCTCCTAGTAATGCTTCAACTTCAGGTTTGGCTGTTGCCATAGCTTCTTCAGCTGTTTTCTCACCGTTGAATACTAGTTGTAGTTCACGTTGGATGATTTCGTCGATTTTCTTCCATTCTGGATGACGAGGAAGCATCACAACTTGTTCAGACATTTCTTGTGCACGAGCCATTTCAGGGTTGTCTGCAAATGGATCCATTTCTGCTGCACTAATGCGAGCAGGGAAGATTCCATAAGATTGAGACATCAAGAATTGCTCATCTGTGTCAGAGATAGATTTCATAAACTCAGCAACAACTTCTTTTTTAGCATCGCTGTCTTGCTTGAACATTGTCCAGCCACCTACACCACCAATTGTTACAGGCTCACCCGCGGAACCAGTTGGATAGTTTGCTACCATGAAGTTTGTTGGGTAAGCTGTTTGAGCAGATGAGATTGCCCATGTTGCCCATGGTTCCATTGCTACTGTACGTTGTTCTTCACTTGCCCAAGCTTGGAAAGTACCACCTACATCAGCACCACCCATGGATACAGGAGCTGCTTCATTCTTAAGTTTAATATCAGCTAACGCTTGAATAGCTTCCACTGCTTCAGGTGAATCAAATGTGAATTCAGATAGATCATCACTTAGAGGCTGACCACCATTCATATAGAAGAACGGCCATGCTTCATAATACCCAGGTAGAATATATGTTGAGAAGCCATATACATCGATTTCTCCATCACCATCACGGTCAAATGTTAATTTTTCCGCTGCTTCCACAAACTCATCCCAAGTCCATTCGCCATTTTCAGGTACTGTTGCACCAGCTTCTTCAAATAAATCTAAGTTTAATAGCATAGAGTGAACAGTAATAGAGTTTGGAATACCATACAATTTATCATTATACGTATAAGCATCTAAAGCATTTTCATAGAAATCGCCAAGTTCTTCCTCGGTGAAGAAATCATTTAGTGGTTCTATAACACCTTGGTCGATATGGTCAATACTTACTGCACTTCCGCTGATGTCAACAGGTGCAATATCCGGCCAAGATTGACCTGCAATGTTAACACCTAGTTTGTCAGGCATTTCAGCCCAAGGAACTTGAACTAATTCAATTTCTACTCCTGGGTGGTCTTTTTCAAATTCCTCGATTTTTCCTTCTAACCAGAAGTATTGGTTTCCTTTACCTTCTTCACCAGATGTATCCCCTTCTTGTGCCCAACGAGGACCATCCCAGATAGTGATTTTACCAGTCCATTCACCATCTTCACCTGTTTCACCGTCTGAATTGTCGCCACATGCGCTAAGTACTAGTACAAAGCTGATTGCAAGTAGCATCATGACAAATAACTTCATTTTTCCTTTCATGATTAACTTCCCCCTAACGTTTTTTGAGATAATAAGTAAAAACTAATGTATGAATGCTAAAACTATTCACCTCCTTAACGTTCCCCAAGCTACTTTGCCCAACATGACTTTACGTTTAGCTCCTGTAGCTGGCGGAAAATTATTCGTTCTTTTATTCAAATACTGATACCCTAGTAACGCAAAGACCATCGCTTCTTTGGCATCAGCAGGCATACCAATCTCATCCATTTTTCGGAGTTTAATATCTGTTGGTAAACCGCTTTCAATTTCCCTCATTAGTGTCGGATTATAACATCCTCCACCACTAATAAATACTTCTTGAATATTCGCTGACTCTAGATGTAGCTTAATTTGATCTGTTAACGTGACAGCGGTTAACTTGGTAACCGTTGCTATTCTATCTACTAAACTAATTGCAAGCTTATCTGCGGTATCCCATAACGAGCTTGCGTACTCTTCACCAAAAAGCTCTCTACCTGTTGATTTAGGTGGTTCTAACGCATAGTAAGGTTCGTTTAACAAATCCTCTAGCCAATCATGGATTACCTTACCACCAGAAGCTAATTCACCGTTTTTGTCATATCCCTGTTTTCCATTTGTTATTCTTTTTGCGAAATAATCCATAATCATGTTCCCTGGACCTGTGTCATATGCCTTCACCAGATCCTCATTCCCATTTGCAGGTAGAATGGTTAAATTAGTGATCCCGCCAATATTGACTAGTACTCTACCAATTTCCTTATCACGGAAAAGTAGATAGTCTGCATAGGGAACAAGTGGTGCTCCTTGGCCACCTACCGCCATATCTCGAGTACGGAAATCTCCAACGGTTGTAATTCCTGTTTGTTCCGCTATCGTACTAATATCACCAATTTGCAGGGTAGATGTTACGTTATGAATTCCGATTGTTATTGCTTCAGGTTGATGAAAAATAGTTTGACCATGGGAACTAATGAAGGCTATATCCTCTGGTTGTAAACCAGAGGCTTTAATCACTGTTAAAGCTGCTTCTCCATACAATCTACCAAGCAACATATTCATACTGGAAATCATTTGTATGTTTGCCTTTGCTGGATCACAAAGCTCTAATATTTCCTGTTTCACTTCAGCCGAGTAAGGAATGGAATCAAAATGCGTCAGTTCCAACTGAACATTCTCCTCTTCCTCTGAAATCTTTACTACAGCAACATCGATTCCGTCTAAGGAAGTCCCTGACATGATACCAACCGCATAACAAAATCCGTTCTCAAAAAGCAAGGTCATCATCCCTTCTTATTGTGGAAGTGTAATCGGTAATCTCCCTTTTACTTTCACTTTTCCAAACACTGCTTCAATAGCAGCTTGTAATGCTGGTGCTGTAAACTCATATGTTGCAAGATATGCTTTAACATCTGGTAAATAAGAAATATCATAGGGACTTCTTGTTGCGATAACAATTACATGAGAGTTTACCTGGAAAAGCTCTTCCACCATTTTCACTTGTTGGTCATCTGGTTTAACCGATAATGTTCCAACAATTACAGCTTTAAATTCTTTTGCAATCTCTTTAACACTTGCTATTTCTTCAGTTGTTGGTGGATTTGATAACTCAAATACCTCCGTATTGTCATGTAAGTTCTGTACTGTTTCTCCTAAAGAAAACGTAGCATATCGTTTATCTTCCACCTGAGTGGCATAGCTGTTCTTCGGATAAACAACCAATACACGATCTGACTCATCTACAGCTAAAGGAAGTATATTTTCATTTTTCACAACCGTTATTCCTTGTTTGTAAATCTCATATGCTTCAACCTCGTGGAGCTTAGAACCTACAACATTAGCAACAATTGGCTCTGAACCTAGTGATATATCATTCCAATTTAAATATTTGTCTTTCAATTCCATGACACGCTGATAGGCGTCATTTATTATATCCTCTGAAATCTCACCAGTCATCAATGATTCCTGTATATAACTAATTGCCTCATACTGTCTTGCTTGAAGATGGGAGATCATAATTAAATCCACACCAGCTTTCAGCGCCTCGACAGCCCCTTCCGCTGTTCCAATCCCTTCCGATATCGCATTCATTTCCATACAATCGGTCGTAACGACGCCATTGTACCCAAGGTCCTCGCGAAGTAATCCTGTAATAACCTTTTTGGATAATGTCGCTGGTACATTTTTCTCAGTCTCAATTGCGGGAAAATATACATGTGCTGACATAATAGTATCTGCTCCTTGCTCGATAACATCCATGAATGGTTTTAGCTCAATCTCTTTCAATCGGTCCATATCATGAGCAATTGTTGGTAGATCAAGATGTGAATCTACATTAGTATCCCCATGTCCTGGGAAATGTTTTAACGTCGTAATTATCCCAGCATCCTGCATCCCTTTAACAGCCTGCTTACCGAACTCCGAAACCATTTCAGCAGATTCCCCGTAAGAACGAACACCAATGACAGGATTATCTGGATTGTTATTAACGTCTAACACTGGAGCCAAGTTCCAGTTAATTCCTAATGCTTTTAATTCACGTCCTGTAAGAAGTCCTGTGATATAAGCATTTTCACTTCTACCAGTCGCTCCTAGTATCATAGAACCCGGGAAAATAGTTGCACCTTCTCCAAGTCTACGGACAACCCCATTTTCTTGATCTATACATATTAGTAATGGTTTCTCATGCCCAGCATTTTTCGCTTCTCGTTGTAATTCGGTTGTTAGCGCTAGAACTTGTTCTGGTGTACCAATATTTCTAGCAAATAAAATAATTCCACCAACATGATGTTCTCGAATAAGTTTTTTAATCTCTGGTGTTGCAGTCTTCCCTTTAAATCCAAACACCATTAACTGTCCAATCTTTTGCTTCATTGTTTTATCCATATGTATCACTCCAAGTTTGTCTATAGTTCAAATCCAGGGATAGATTTACCTTTTCTAGTATTCATACCTATCGGGAATTTTAAAGTCTGTGCATACGTTGTTCTTGCTACACATCCTCTTACCGTACCAAGTGCCTTATAATAGTCATAATATCGAAAGTCACTAGAGTTCATGATGAACCAATATTGTGATAAAGCTTCTAAATAGGTATCATATTCATCCGACACATCTACAAAAATATCTGGCACATACCCTTCCATATCCTCCCAGTTTTCACTATGAAACATTCTAGTAAGAGAGTGTGGTACTAATCCATCTATATCAAATCCAGGGAGGGCTGCTTTTAACCATGCTGCCTGAACAATTCTAGGGCAAAGGGCATGATCCGGATGCATACTGTTCTCCCAATGTGTGATCACAATATTTGGTTTCAGTTCTCGGAAAATCTTCGCTACTCTAGTTACAGTATCTTCATCCTCTTTTAATTCTGCATCCTTGTAATCTAGTGTTATACTTTTTCCACCAAGTATGGCTGCCGCCTTTTCCGCTTCTTTTATCTTTTGCTCTCGATATTCGTTAGGCTGGATGTGAGGAGGATTTCCTTTTTCACCTGCTGTTAAGTGTAGGAATGTTACTTCATGACCAGCTTTAGCATATTTGTGTGCAATTGCTCCTGCTTGGATTTCAGCATCTCCACAATGTGCTCCAACTACCATTACGTGATGTTTCTTCTCGTTCATTTGTCACACCTCACTTTTTTGGTATTAAACTATGAATCTTTGATATCGCTTACATTTCACTGTTAAAAATATGAAATTATCCGGAATTCAGAAAACTCCATTTAAAAGATTCATCATTTCTTCATCCATAATTCACTATTATTATACATTAATATCAATTAATTGAAATACTGATTCATAATTTTTTACAAAAAAATGTTTTCATATTTCAACAAAATATATCATTTTACCTAATTTATCTATAAAAAGGTTATTTATACCTACAAAAATAAAGGAGGTTTATTTTTGTGTTTGTTGAATAGTAATAGTATAAAGCACTTTATAAAAAACGGAGGTGTTCGTTATGTCGAAGAAAATATGTACCATACTTCTTGTCGGTTTAGTAGCCTTTCTAGCTTTTATCACACAAGCTATTACTACTAGTGCTGAGAGCGGGACACAATTGATTCGTATTGGAGTTGTGCCATCTACTGACTCAGTCAGTATTGGAAGTGGCCATGATTTTACGATAACAAATAAAGATACTGGTGAAATCATTTACAATGGGGAGGGCGATGAAGTTTCAATAGAATTATCCTCTACTTCTACAATTGAAACAAATTATCGTCTTCAAACTGCCTGGACCTCTGATGAAACTAGAATGCTAGACTGGAAAAACAGGGCTGAAGCGGCAGGGCATGAGACCTACATTGAAGATTACAATGGTGGATGGCGTCTATTAATTGGAAAGTTCCCTGAGAATGCTGGTTGGGGAGAACGTGAGGCATTTCGTCAACAGATGATTGCAGAAGGATTTGCTGGAAATGATTCGTATTGGCGATTAATTACGATCTCTTCTGGAGAATCAGAGATGCGATTGGTCGCTGATGGATTTGATGAGATTATACCTGCTGCCGTTCAAATAAGTTCCGAAAATGGATTAATTAAGATTAATGGTAAGCAATATCGCGGTATCGGTGAAGTTGGTTTTAATAGCAATGGCACATTAGCAGGAATTAATGAATTACCATTAGAAGAATACTTATATGGTGTAGTACCGCTAGAATTACCACCTGCTCCTTACGATGAACTTGAAGCCCAGAAGTCCCAAGCAGTAGCTGCTAGAACTTATGCCATTTCAGGATTAGGAAAACGTAGTTCAGATGGGTATGACTTACTACCCACTACTTCTGATCAAGTGTATGGAGGATATGATGCAGAGCACCCTATCTCCACTCAAGCTGTTCACGAAACAGAGGGGGTTGTTGCAACCTACAATGGGGATTTAATAAGCGCTGTCTATCACTCTACAAGCGGTGGTATAACATCAAATAATGAGGATGTCTGGTCTTCGGGTCCGATTCCTTATTTACGTTCCGTTCCTGTTAGCGAACGGGTGATGTCCGCTGATAAAGAAGAAGGTAGAAACTCTCAACGAATTAATAGAATGATTGAGTTTGAAAAAGAATGGTCCAGATATTATCGCTGGAGTCATGAGTGGACAAACGAAGAGATGAGTCAAGTAGTTAGTGATCACTTCAGTGTAGAAGTAAATGAAGTCCATGAAATTAATGCACTAAACTACTCCAATGGTAGAGTAATAGAAATCGAATTTGTAACAGATAATGGAACCTTCTATGAATACAAAGACCAGATTCGTTGGGCTCTAAAGTATATCAATGATAATGGTAGCCAGAGTGTTTTACGAAGCACATTTTTCCAAATTGAGCCAATCATAGATGAGGAGACAGATACTGTCACAGGCTTTGTCGCAGAAGGCGGTGGCTGGGGACACGGTGTTGGAATGTCCCAAGTAGGAGCAATGGGAATGGCAGTATATGGGTATTCCTATGAAGAGATACTGAAGCACTTCTATACAGGAATTGAACTTGAAGAGCGGTATTAATTTTATTTATAAAAGGGTCAGTGTTAAGCTGGCCTTTTTCCAATGCTTGAGATCTATATGAATCAATTTAAGGAGAACTTATCTCGTTAATCCAATTTCCTTTTCCTGTATTAGTTGTAAAACTCCTTTAGCCAACCCTTCATAGTTTTCTAGGTCTTTATTTTCGGATGTTCATTCTTCTAATCGGACAGGATAAAAACGCGCTCCGTATTCATCTAACTTCTCGTATATTAGGTCCACTGCCATTCCATACGAATCCCTTTCCCCGTACGAGGAATCACCTGCCCCAAAGACAGCCTTTCAGCAAAATTAGTTTTCAATTCAGGATTTGTCCATTATTTATTTTTCGCATTCATTTGTCCTTTAAAATACTCCACCGCTTCTCGAGTTGCATCAAGTCGTTCCACAGTCTTCTCATATTCCACCGAAGCAACACACATAAATAAAATATCAATTAAGTGAAGCTGGGCAATTCTGGATGATGTTGCACCACTTCGATTTACCGCTTCTCTTGCAGAGGAAGTGAATAAGTTAATATCAGCATAATTGGTTACCATAGTATTCCCATATTTCGTAATACTGATGGTTTTCGTACGCTTCTTTTGGGCTAGCTCCAAGAGCTTTGCAACTTCAATCGTATTACCCGAGAAAGAGATCCCTACAACGACATCATTGGGACCTTTATTCGCAATTGCAGTTGATGCCATATGTAAATCAGAGTAGGCATGAACATGTTTATTAATACGAATGAACTTTTGCTCTGCATCTTTTGCTGTTATAAAAGAGGCTCCGAATCCTATAAATGTAATAGAATCTGCATGGATTAACGTCTTCACAGCTTCCTTCAAACGCGAAATACTTACCATATTCACTGTATCCTTAATGGTTTGCATCGTGTTCGCAGTTACTTTCTCAATAATCTTAAGATAATCTTCATTAGGTTCAATATCTCGAAATTCAGAGCTACTACCTTCTTGAAGGTCACCAGCAACACGTAGCTTTAATTCCTGAAAACCACTAAAACCTAATGATTTACAAAGGCGTATCACCGCTGCCCCACTTGTTTTGCTCTCCTGTCCTAAGGCTTGGGCAGTTAATAAAACCGCTTCTTTAGGATGCTCCAGAATAAATTGTGCAATTTTTCTTTCTGATTTTGGTAGGCTATCTACCATTTCTTTTATGATGGTTAATCCGCCCTTCAAATGGGACATACGTTATACACCTACCTTATTGTTTATTATTCATCAACCTGCGAAGATTCATTTCAACATCTGCCTTCACACAGCTACCAATCTCTAAATAGGCACCTATCAACGAGCCGAACACTGGTGGAAGTTCCGGAGTGACTAATGACATTCTCTTCGGATAATCAATCAGTGCATCTTGAAGTAATGCAGAAAGAATATTGGAATTTGAAAATAATCCACCACACAGAATAACCTCAACCTTTTCTTCTTCTTTAAAAAGCTTCTGATCAAGAGTGATAATGCTTTGACTGATTTCCTCTGCTACTTTTCGTAGAATATTAACAGAAACGGCATCTTTTTTCTCAACCGCTTCAAATACAAGCTTTGATAGTCGAGATATTTCTAATCTTGGACTATCCGAATGATATATTTTATCGATAAGTTCTCTACCTGTACGAACGTTATATAATTCAAAAAGCATATCTAACAACACGGTATTGGGTCCACGACCATCCACAAATTGTAATGCTGATTGAATTCCTTTTTTGCCGACATCAAAACCACTACCTTCATCTCCTAAAAGATAACCCCAACCACCAACACGACCTTGTTCTTGGTTACGGTTCACCCCAAACGTAATGGATCCGGTTCCAGAAATTTGAACGATTCCAGGTTTACCAAACGTTCCAGAATAAAGTGCATTGACCGAATCAGGCACTACCTTAATTTTTGTTTCGGGTAAAAAGTAAGGTGTCATGATTTCCGCAATATGTAAGGCAGATTTCTTTGTACCTGCTCCTGCTATACCAGCAAAAACACTGGTAACTTGCTTTAAGCTATCTGGTACTTCTCTCTCGATATCTTGGAATATTTGTTTAAATATACCGTTTAATGTTTCACGGGGGACAGCATTGGGATTAGTCGATTCATATCGCTTATTCGTTAGGACATTCCCAGCCTTATCCGCTAATACCACTTGAGTTTTTGTTCCGCCACCATCTATTCCAATTACATAATTCATTTTACATCACCCTAATACAGCACTTTTTGTCTCTAGATATGTTATGGATTCTCGCAAATTATCTTCATAGTCAGTTAGAATTTCGAAAGCTTCCTCTGATGAAATGCTAAATTTACTCACTAGTACAGCAGCTTTCAAACGATTATCACAAGCTAGTAGCGCTTCCTTGGCGGTATCTTCATCGACTTCTGCGATCTCACAAATAATACCAATAGTTCTATTTCTTAATTTGTGATTTGATGCTTGAACATCTACCATATAATCCTCATATACTTTCCCTAGCTTAATCATCGTTATCGTTGAAATCATATTGAGTACAAGCTTTTGAGCAGTTCCAGCTTTTAAACGTGTTGAACCACGGACAATTTCTTCTCCGACCAGTAATTCAATTGGTCCGTCCACAAGTTCCGCTATTTTAGAATCCGGCTTGCAAACAATTCCTGCCGTAAAAACCCCTAATTCCTTTGCTTTTTCAATTCCACCAATGACATATGGGGTTCGACCACTAGCAGCAATCCCGATTAACACATCTTTTTCAGTTAAGATATTTTCAATATCGATTGCTCCTTGTAGCTGATCGTCCTCAGCATTTTCAACTGCAAAGCGAATCGCTCGATCACCACCAGCAATAATCCCTGTAAATACGTCTGTACTTACTCCAAAAGTTGGTGGGCATTCAGATGCGTCAAGAACCCCTAATCTACCACTAGTACCAGATCCCATATAAATTACTTTTCCACCATTTCTAATTGCTTCGACACATGCATCAATGACAGGTTTTACTTGAGTTAATGCGTTTTCTACAGCTAATGGCACGGATTTATCATGATTATTCATGGTGGTAAGCAAATCCTCCACAGCCATTTGATCTAAGTGTTGTGTCATGTTCACCTCTCCTTTACGCATTGTCTTATGTTGTATACAATAAATAGTTCTTTCTAATTTTCTCAAATTGTTGATTTTGTTCTGCTGATTGAGCCCGTAAAGCACTTGTATCGCCTAACTCAATTTGTTTACGTAATTGGTCAGTACCCGCTAACAAATCCAAGAAGTATTGATTTCTTTTACCAGCTTGAATAAATTCGAGTCTATCCGGATAAAGGCGATAGATTGTTTCTAGTAATGAGATTCCAATCTCAAAGGCATGAAGGGTTTGACGGTCTGACACATGAACTTGAACACCCTCGCAGACTGCGCCCTCATGTTTGGAGTACATTGGTTTAAAAACAGCTTGACGAAAGCGAACCCCATCTAGGTTTAACGCATTCATTTCATCTGCCAATTTTCTCCCATCGATAAAAGGAGCTCCAATTACTTCAAATGGCTTCGTTGTACCTCTTCCCTCGGATAGATTGGTTCCCTCTATTAAACAGGTTCCTGGATATAATACACACATATCCATCGTGGTTGTATTTGGTGTCGGTGAAACCCAAAATAGATCCGTCTGATCAAAGTACAAATCCCTTGACCAACCTTCCATTGGAATAACTTCCAACTCACATTCAATGGAGAACTCATTTTTAAACAAGTGTGCTAACTCACCAATCGTCATCCCATGACGTACTGGAATAGGAAATTTACCAACAAAGGAACGAAAATCTTCTTCTACCAGATTCCCTTCAACGGTATTACCATTGATTGGGTTTGGACGGTCCAGTACGACTACTTTCTTTCCTTCTCGCCCACAAATTTGCATGGTATTAGCTAAAGAGTATATAAACGTATAGTAACGAGTACCAATATCTTGTAAATCACAAAAAACTACATCTACATTTTTCAGCATATCTACATTAGGTTTCTTTTCTTTGTTATATAAGCTGAAGACTGGGACTCCTGTATAAGCATCCACACTTGAATCAATTAACTTCCCTTCCTGAACTTCACCTCTGAGACCATGTTCTGGTCCAAAAAGAGCTGTTAATTGTATGTTTTCATGCTTAAAAAACAAATCGATGGTTGATTCTAAGTTGTGGTTGACTCCGGTTAAATTGGTTAACAAACCAATTCGCTTCCCAACATATTCTTCTGTATATTTTTCTAGAAAAACTTCTAAGCCGAGTTTCATTGTTATTCCTCCCGCTTAACCTTTGATTGCACCCTTCATTGCCCCGCCGATAAAGAACCGCTGCAGAAGAAGGAAAATGGTTATGATTGGAATCATAGAAATGATTGCTCCAGCTGCAATTAATCGCCAATCTGATGTAAATGTTCCAGATAACATGTTAAGTCCAAGTGGTAAGGTATACATATCATTATCATTTACTATAATTAATGGCCATAGGAAATCTCCCCATGCCGATACAAATGTAAAAATAGTTAAAGTCACCATAGCCGGTTTTACCAGTGGCATTAAGACACGTAGCCAAATTTGGAAACTGTTCGCTCCGTCCATTCTAGCTGATTCATCCAATGATTTTGGTACCGTCATGAATGCTTGACGCATAAGGAATACACCAAATGCCGTTGTCACATGTGGTAATACCATACCAAGATACGTATTCTGTAAGCCTAGCTTTAATGAAATAATATAAACTGGAATCATTAATAGTTGGAATGGAATCATCATGGTTGCAATGATTAGAACGAAAATGATATTTTTCCCTTTGAAATTCATCCTTGCTAGTGGATATGCTGCAAGAGAACAAAATAGTACGTTCAATACAACGGTTAATACTGCTACTACAGCACTATTGAATAAGTATCGCCAAAAAGGAAATACCTCCATTACTGTGGAGAAGTTTGATAATGTTGGCTCCTCTGGTAATAATTTAGGTGGATATTGAAAGATATTTTCACTTCCAGATTTTAATGCTGTAGATAATAACCATAGAAAGGGTCCAATCATAAAAAGTGTCACAGCGATTAAAAGAATATAAAGGGATATCTTCTTAACTATTTTCCGATTAGGTGCTTGTTTCTTTTGTTTAGCCATCATGATTCCCCCTATTCCGAATTATCCTTACCCATAACTTTTAAGTTAATGAGTGAGAATACTAGAGTTAATAAGAATAATATTACACCAGCGGCACTTGCATACCCCATATTTAATCGGTCAAATGCTTCTGTGTAAATATAGAATACTAGTGTTTCCGAACTATGAAGTGGTCCCCCACCAGTCATGACGTAGATTTCTTCAAATACTTTCATAGCAGCAATGGAAGACATAATTGTTACAATCAGAACAAATGGCATTAACATCGGAATCGTAATACGGATCATTTTTTGCCACCAGTTTGCACCATCAATATCCGCTGCTTCATATAAACTATCAGGTATAGATTGTAAGCCTGCTAGATAAATAATCATATAGTAACCTAAACCCTTCCAAACGGTAACAACCATGACAGCAAATAATGCTGTTTGGGTAGAGGTTAACCATGGAATTGGTTCAGAAATTATATTCAATAGATCAAGTACATAGTTTAAAAGTCCATTCTCTTTATAAACCCAGTCCCAAGCAATACCTGCTACGACTAGGGATGTTACTACTGGGATATAGTAAGCGCTACGGAAAAATGCGATTCCCTTTAGCTTTTGGTTTACTAGTACTGCTAAGAAAATCGGTGCAATTACAAGTGCTGGTACTACCCCAACAAGGTAAATTAATGTATTGGTTAGTGTTTTCCAGAATAGGTCATCTTGGAAAAGTTGTGTATAGTTATCGAATTTTACAAATGATGGATCGGTGATCATGTTATAGTCAGTGAAGCTCATCCAGATTGCTTGTAGCATTGGATAGAAGATAAATGCTCCTAGTATGATACAGCCTGGTAATAAAAATAAGTATGGTGTAAGCTTATTGTTTCTCAAGGATTCCACCCCGTTCTTTTTGAGGTTTTTGATCTATTTTAGGTCCTAATGAAGACCGCGGCCCGAATACACTCCGATTTCCATGGGCGGCTGGTGAGCCTCGGGCCAACAGGACAAGGATATCTTCCTTGATTGACATCGCACGCAGAAAAAGTGTTTTTCTTTTTCAAGGATGTTGGTCACAAAGACGTTGCCACAGGGAAGTGGCGATCTTAGCCTTTGAACCCCTAATTCCTGCTGTGGGGTCTCACCTATGCCTATCTTCCCACAGGACAAGGAGCGCTTCGTCAGCGTAACATCTCACGCAGAAAAAGCGCTCTTCTTTTTCAAAGAGTCTCCGTGTATTCGGGCCGCTCAGTGCTTCATTTAATACTTGTTTTCTATAAACTTATCATTTCCTACAAAATATTCTATGCAATAAAAGTACAAGAAAGTAATAGATTTCCTTACCCTTTAGTTCCTATTATTTTGCTAGGATTTCGTTCCATGCTTTTTCTGCTTGATCTAGGGCTTCTTGTGGTTCCATTTCGCCTAGCATGGATGCTGAGATTGCGTCGTACATCGCTTGTCTTAGTTCATCATAGTTTTCCATTGGTGGTACTAGTAGTTCTGCACTGTCTAATTGAGATGCAGATACGATACGTACTAGATCAGTTGCTTCAGCATCTTCCCCAGCTTCTGTAAAGAATGGATCTGCTAAAGCTTCTACGTTAGATGGTAGAATTGGTGTTAATTTAGAGAATTCTAATTGGTTTTCACCGTTTGTTAAGAATAAAGCGAATTTAACTGCTGCTTCTTCATGTTCAGTTTGACTTGGAACAACAACGTTTTGTACGGACATTGTTTTCTTGCCAGACTTACCTGTGATTGCTTCAGATGGTAATGTGTTTTTATAGATTTCTGGTGCATTTTCTTTAACTTGTACAATGAATTGTGAACCATCAAAGAATGCAACTTGACCTGCTTGGTACATGTCAATTGTAGAACGTTGGTCACCAGTTAATGCTTCTCTAGGAATTAATCCGTCTTGGTATAGATTTGTGAAGTATTCAAAGGCGTAAAGTCCTTCAGCTGTATTGAATGCAGCTTGTGTTCCATCTTCGTTTGTTAATTCAGCACCCATCATAACCATATGTTGAAGTACTAATGATAAATCCATTGATGGGAAGTATCCGTATTTACCAGTTTCTTCTTTAATGATTTTTGCATATTCTGCTGCTTCTTCATAAGTTGTTGCTGGCTTTTCAGGATCTAGTCCTGCTTCTTCATAAATTAATTTGTTATTTAATGTTACAGATGTAGATAGATACCAAGGAATAGCGAACGTTTTACCGTCGATTTGGTTTGCTTCCCAAGCACCTTTTACATATAATGCTTTGTCTTCATCGGATACTGCTTCTTCCATATTTACAAGTGCATCTAATTCAGCTAACTGAGATGCAAATGTTGGGTTAAGGTTTACAACATCAGGTGCTGTGTCAGTACTTACAGCAGTAAGGATTTTCTTACTTAAATCTGCTGCCGGTACATCTAACCAATCCACTTTAATATTTGGATTTTCCGACTCAAAATCCTCAATAATACCATTGATATAATCTGTAAACGTTGGTTGTAATTGCATTGTCCAGAATTCAATAGTGACTTGTTCATCATCACTAGAAGACCCCTTACTTTCATCTGAGCTCTTTTTGTCATTGTTACCACATGCTGCTAGAACAAGCATTGATATAACAAGTACAAAGGCTAATAAACCTAATTTTTTCTTCATAATTATTCCCCTTTCATCCTTATGATTTTACTTATGAAGCAATAATTCTCCCCTAATTCCCCCCAGAAGTGGACTATTCTACTAATCTAGTAGATTTAAAATTCCATTCATATGTAAACCCTTTCAATTAGAGGAAAAAATTATTTGGGCTTTTTCTTTTACCCAAACCAAGTATATTAAATAATATTCCACTAGTCAACAACATTTTTTGAAATAATATTTCAATTAAATTCACCAAGTCTCTTATATTGCTAGTTAAAACAAATATACTACAATAAGATAATGAAATTCAGAATAATTTTATTTTAATATGTTTTGTATTTTTTAAAATATATTTCAACATCAAATATGAAAATAAGAACAGATGAAACCATATGGGTTTAAATCTGTTCTTTTTTATGGGTTTCGTACTCTTACATGACGTTAAGATAAAACACTATTTGCTAAGTTAGTATCCGATAATCTCTAAGAATGCATCATCTTCGATTAAGTTATGAAACATGGGGTCTTCGTATGCCCAATCCTTATAGCTTGGATCAATCTCTATCGTTTTGGTTAACAGCTTAAGTGCTTCTTCTTTTTGTTCCATGTACATTAACGTAAGACTTTTCCCATAATATCCATATGGGGACTCGGGAAACTTCTCGATCATCGTGTCGTACACGTTAACAGCTTCCTCTACCTTATTTAAATCAACTAATACGGAACCTTTGTAATAGTAAGCATCAATTTGTGAAGGGTCTAAGGCAATAATTTGATTACTAAACGCCACTACTTCTTCAAGGTTTCCAATCTCATCATGGATATACATCAAATACCACAATGCATCAATATCCCCTGGAATCAATTCGTTGTATTTGTTAAGCGCTTCTAATGCTGTTTCATATTCACCGATAAAATAATTAGCAATCCCTTTTCCATAAAAGGCATATTCACTATTTGGATTAATTTTTAACGCTTCTTCATAGTAAGTCAATGCTTCTTGATCTCGATTCATTGCTGACAGTGCATTTCCCATATTAATATATTCCGTATCATCGTCTGGCTTTAAATTAATAGCTTCTTTTGCAAAGTCAATTGCCTCTTCAAACCTACCTAACTCATTTAAAGCCCAAGATTTATTACTTAGCGATGCTTCAAAGGCTGGGTCTATCTCCAACGACTTATCTAATGAAACTAATGCTTCATCAGCTCGTCCAAGCTCAAGTAGGAGATATCCGCGCTCTCCATGTAGACTTGCATCATTTGGATACTTTTCAATTCTTTCATCGATGTATGATAACGCTTCTTCAAATTCACCATTCTCATAGTGAGCTTGTACCTTTTCACTATCAAATTTCATGTCAACCTGAAACAAAGTTGCTGGACTGCATCCAAATAATAACGAAGTTCCAATAAATAGAATTAGTATAGATAATTTTTTCATTACAGCTATTCCCCTTATATAGATATTAGTACAAAATTCTCAGATAGTATGCTGTCACCTAAATGGTTTTATTAAAATTCACGCTATTTATAGAATAGCATATTCAACTATTTAGTGGGACGGGTGTAATTAAATTTTCAGGATTATCTTGTCTATAGAATAAAAGTCTATCCTCATACAAAAGTCCTTACTCAAAAATAGATTACAAGAAGGTTCCAGCGGTTCCGATGTGCGAGAATCACAAATAAGGGTGGTCGGTTGGGCTGCTGATTCCCCTACAAAAACGTATCTTGTTGTTGATGGACAATTTGGTCCTGCAACAAAAGCAGCGGTAATACGTTTTCAAAGGGCATATGGATTAGTAGCTGATGGAATTGTTGGTTCCGCTACACAAGCAAAGTTAAATTCATTAGAAAGTTCAACTGGAACCAAAAACTTTACGTATAGTGAATTTTATTCCGGTGATGGGCAGGGTTTTAATGGTGGTGAAGTGTCAGCAACAACGGTTAAAGAAAATGTACGTAGGCAGATGTATAAACTAGAAGCTGTTCGTGTTAAGATTGGTAATAAACCAATTGTAGTCAACTCTGGATTTAGAAGTGTTGCCTATAATAGTAGCATTCCAAATGCTCATTCGAACAGTCAGCACATGTATGGAGTTGCAGCCGATATTAAAGCTCCTGGTATTTCCTTAAATACTCTTTTAAATGCAACTAGATCTTCAGGATTTAGTGGTTCTTATAATGGGGGTACCTATGTTCACGTAGATAGCGGAATAGAATACCCATACGGTGCACAGTTCTGGTATTGGCCTTAATTAGTTCTTGTTATATGGGGATTACACCTCTGTGAATTACTTTACAGAGGGGTAATCCAAATTAGAATTTATTCAACGTTCTTTTTTTCTCCTTTTTGAAACTCTGAGACAGACCCAAAACTGAACTGCACCCCAATTGTTGGACACACAAACAACAATTGGAGGTGCAGTTTTTTTATGGCTAAATATACATTTGAAGAAAAATTATCTGCAGTT
>NZ_CBYO010000004.1 GCF_000577245.1 Paucisalibacillus algeriensis | reverse complement strand
AGCACGCTAGCTTTTAGAATTTCTTTTAAAATAGAAAAAACAGGGTTGTTTTTTCTTACATACTGGTTGTTTTGTTCAGTTTTCAAGGAGCAAATCATTGTTGCTGTTTTTAGTGACAGCTTTTATATAATATCATGTTGACTAAACCGTGTCAACAACTTTTTTCATTCAGTAGTTGAATGATGGGCCTGAGTGGACTCGAACCACCGACCTCACGCTTATCAGGCGTGCGCTCTAACCAGCTGAGCTACAGGCCCATAATTTCATGGAGCGGGTGATGGGAATCGAACCCACGACATCAGCTTGGAAGGCTGGAGTTTTACCATTAAACTACACCCGCATATTTATTAAAGAAACAATATTAAGTTTTAACTCCAAGCAGTAGTTCAAAAAGCACTCTCGGATCGGGAAGACAGGATTCGAACCTGCGACCCCATGGTCCCAAACCATGTGCTCTACCAAGCTGAGCTACTTCCCGATTAAAATGGCGCGCCCGAGAGGAGTCGAACCCCTAACCTCTTGATCCGTAGTCAAACGCTCTATCCAATTGAGCTACGGGCGCGTAAAAGCAACGTATTTAAATATAACACATTCAACATTCAATTTCAAGAAGTATTTCATTCTATTTACTTGAACTAGTGCGGTCGAGAAGACTCGAACTTCCACGGGATTACCTCCCACTAGGCCCTCAACCTAGCGCGTCTGCCATTCCGCCACGACCGCATACGAAACAGAGTTAAAAAATGGTGCGGGTGAAGGGAGTCGAACCCCCACATCCGAAGATACTAGATCCTAAGTCTAGCGCGTCTGCCAATTCCGCCACACCCGCATATTGAAATGGTGAGCCATGTAGGATTCGAACCTACGACCCTCTGATTAAAAGTCAGATGCTCTACCGACTGAGCTAATGGCTCGTATAGTTAATGATTCCAATGATGATTGAGCATCCCTCTAGGCAGCTCCTGTTTATAATCGAAAGTTTGTTAAGCATCTCACAAACACAAAATTGGCTGGGCTACCAGGATTCGAACCTGGGAATGACGGGACCAAAACCCGTTGCCTTACCGCTTGGCTATAGCCCAACAAATTAAATGGCGGTCCGGACGGGACTCGAACCCGCGACCTCCTGCGTGACAGGCAGGCATTCTAACCAACTGAACTACCGGACCTTCAAAATTATTTGTTTCAAAAAAAAGAAAATGACCCGTACGGGATTCGAACCCGTGTTACCGCCGTGAAAGGGCGGTGTCTTAACCGCTTGACCAACGGGCCATATTAGAATGGCGGAGAAGGAGGGATTTGAACCCTCGCGCCGGTTACCCGACCTACACCCTTAGCAGGGGCGCCTCTTCAGCCACTTGAGTACTTCTCCATATGGCTCCACAGGTAGGATTCGAACCTACGACCGATCGGTTAACAGCCGATTGCTCTACCACTGAGCTACTGTGGAATAATTTAATAAAAAACCAATCATGTTTTTGAAAATAAAATCCACGATGTTGAACCCCTGCTTCTACTAGCTTACTCATGGATGTGTATCCATCGGGGTTACTCGTAGCGTATTCGGTAGAAGTAATGCTTGTTGCTCTACCACTGAGCTACTGTGGAATAATACAATTTAAAAAATCAGCGACGAAAAATATCATACAATACATAATACACATTGTCAAGAGGTTTTTAATCGCTTTTTTTAAAACTTTAATGTCTCGTATTTCATAAGACTTAATATAATTTAACACGGCATGTCCTATTTCGTCAATCTATTTTTTGCGTCAGAATTTATAAACTTTTCGCCTCACTATATTCTTCTTATATATTAATCAAACAGTTCATGATAATCTCACCAATTTACCTCTACATTTACCACAACGATATCGTTTCAAATCTACCCTTCTTACCCGTTTATACACATAATTACAATTAACACATTTATATTGATGCTTTTGTCTATTCATATTTGAGGAGAGCGGTTTACAGTGCCTAGGTGATCCGGTTAACCTTAATAATGCTTTGAATTCTGGATCCCCGTGCTTATAACCCTTTCCTTCTATATGTAAATGATAATGACATAACTCATGTTTAATAATCCCAATAAATTCATCCTCATCTGCTTCAAAGTAATATTTAGGATTCAGTTCAATCAATCTTTTAGATGGCAGATAACGTCCCCCTGTAGTTCGAAGACGACTATTAAATATTACTTCATCTGTATAAGCTTTTCCAAAGTATTCAATAGAAATAGTATTTACTAAATGGAAAAGCTCTTTCTCACTTAACTGTTTCATTTGCGAAAACTTCCCTTAGTTTTTTCTCTGAATCATTATTTTAGGTAGGTATAATCATTATAGTAAAGTTATTTAAAATGATTACAATTAAAAATTGATTTTTATTTATAATCATTTATAATATAGTTTAGGAACTGAATTATGATCCATGAAAGGAGGATAGTCTAGTATACTTTTTATCCTCATGATAGGATTTATATCTAAACTATCTATTTAGTAATCTTATAATTACTATGATACTATATTACATGTATTTTATATTACAGGAGGGACATGTTCAATGAGTGAAAACAAGAAAAAACTTACTACTGCGTTTGGTGCTCCAGTACCAAATGATGATGATGTAAAAACTGCTGGTCCTAGAGGTCCACTATTAATGGAAGACTTCTGGTTCCTAGAAAAATTAGCACACTTCGACCGAGAAGTAATTCCAGAGCGTCGTATGCACGCAAAAGGTTCAGGTGCTTATGGTACATTTACTGTAACTCATGACATTACTAAATATACAAAAGCTTCTATGTTCTCAGAAGTAGGTAAGAAAACAGATATGTTCTTACGTTTCTCTACTGTTGCTGGTGAGCGTGGTGCTGCTGATGCCGAGCGCGACATTCGTGGTACAGCATTAAAATTCTATACTGAAGAAGGTAACTGGGATTTAGTTGGTAACAACACACCGGTATTCTTCTTTAGAGACCCTAAGCGTTTCCCAGATTTAAACCACGTTGTTAAGCGTGATCCTAGAACAAATATGCATAGTGCACAAGCTAACTGGGACTTCTGGACAGGTTTACCAGAAGCACTTCACCAAGTAACCATCGTGATGAGTGACCGTGGTCTCCCTGCATCCTATAGAAATATGCATTTATTCGGAAGTCATACTTACAGCTTAATTAATGCCGATAATGAACGTGTATGGGTTAAATTCCACTTCCGTACACAACAAGGAATCAAAAACCTTACTGATCAAGAAGCTGAAGGATTAGTTGGTAAAGATCGCGAAAGTCACCAAAGAGACCTTTATGAATCAATTGAAAATGGAGATTTCCCTAAGTGGACTCTTTACATTCAAGTAATGACAGAAGAAGAAGCTAAAGAAGTTCCCTACAACCCATTCGATTTAACAAAAGTTTGGCCTAAGGGTGACTTCCCTCTAATTGAAGTTGGGGAACTAGAACTTAACCGTAACCCTGAAAACTACTTTGAAGAGGTTGAGCAAGCTGCATTCGCTCCAACTAACATTGTTCCTGGTATTGGATTCTCACCAGATAAAATGCTTCAAGGGCGTCTGTTCTCTTATGGAGATGCACAACGCTATCGCCTAGGTGTTAACCACTGGCAAATTCCAGTTAACTACCCTAAACATGCGAAAAACTTCAATCCTTACCATCGTGATGGAGCAATGCGTGTGATTCCACATGGCAATAATATTTCTTATAGCCCTAATAGCTATGGTGAATGGGAAGATAGTAAAGAACATCAAGATCCGAGACAACAACTTGCTGCAGATGTTGATTACTATGATTTCCGTAAAGATGATGATAACTACTTCGAACAACCTGGTAACCTTTTCCGTCTAATGAACGCGGAAGAACAACAAAGATTGTTCGAAAACACTGCACGTGCAATGGAAGGAACAACTAAGGAAGTTCAATTAAAGCATATCAACCATTGCTACAAAGCAGATCCCGCTTACGGCGAAGGAGTCGCTAACGCACTTGGGGTTTCCATGAGTGAAGTAGAGGCTGCTAGTGACGTTGAGTAATCTCAATAGCGGAAGCACTCCAGTTAGCGACGTATGGGGAAGACTGAACCGTAGGAGATAAAGGAAACATGCCCTATTATAGGGTATGTTGGCCTAAAGGCTAGTTTTTGTCGATCTTCCTTTAGCTATTGAGTCGATGTTGACTTATCTTGCGGAGGTGAAAGAAGCCCACTAGTCGCTGGGTGTTGTAACTGGACGTGGCCGTAATTCTAGAAAAAGCACTGTGGGAAAAATATCCCTCAGTGCTTTTTCTTATCTATTTATCATTTACCATTGATAAAGCAACTCTACCTTTATTCACATCAATACTTTCCACCCAAACTGTTACAACATCACCAACTGATGCAATATCCATTGGGTGTTTTACAAAGGAGTTTGACATCTTCGAGATATGAACTAATCCATCCTGCTTTACACCAACATCCACAAACACCCCGAAATCAACAACATTACGTACGGTACCTTGTAACTCCATTCCTGGCTTAAGGTCTTCTAAAGATAGCACGTTCTTCTTAAGCAACGGTTGCGGGAACTCATCACGTGGATCACGTTCAGGCTTACTTAACGCTTCAATAATATCTTCTAAAGTTAGTTCACCTATTCCAAGTTGAGTTGCTGTATCTTTTTTATGTAGTGTATTTAGTTGTTTTTTTAATTTATCCGAACCGATATCCTCTATTTTACAGTCAAGCATAGCTAATAATTGTTCTGTATGGCTATAACTCTCCGGGTGAATTGGCGTACGGTCAAGTGGATTGTTACCATCAATTATACGTAAAAATCCTATAGCTTGTTCATATGTTTTAGCACCAAGTCTAGGAATCTTTTTCAACTGCTTTCGATTGGAAAACTTTCCATTTTCATTTCTCATTTTTACAATATTACCAGCTACAGTCTTACTCAAACCTGATACATATTGAAGTAAAGATGTCGAAGCTGTATTAACATTAACACCAACCTGGTTTACGGCAGTTTCTACAACAAAAGTTAATGATTCATTTAATGCCTTTTGGCCTACATCATGCTGGTATTGTCCAACACCGATAGACTTTGGATCAATTTTCACCAATTCAGCTAATGGATCTTGTACACGTCGCGCAATAGAAGCAGCACTTCTTTCTTCGACTTGTAGATCAGGGAACTCTTCTCTTGCAAGTTCAGATGCGGAATAAACACTTGCTCCTGCTTCATTCACAATAATATATGGAATATCAAGGCTATTCTTTGTGATGACACCAGAAATAAATTGCTCAGTTTCTCTAGAAGCCGTACCATTACCAATGGCAATTAATTCAACAGAATACTTCCGTAAAAACTCCAACACTATTTTTTCCGCACCTTCTATATCGTGTCTTGGTGCCGTTGGATATATAACTCCTACTTTATGCAATTTTCCAGTTTCGTCAATTATCGCTAGCTTACAACCTGTCCGATATGCTGGGTCTACCCCAAGTACTGTTCTTCCTTTAAGTGGAGGCTGTAATAATAAATTCTTTAGATTGGTTGCAAAGACAGAAATAGCTTGTTCTTCTGCTTTCTCTGTTAAACTTGCTCTAATCTCTCGCTCAATTGATGGTTCAATCAAACGTTTGTAAGAATCTTCTATTGCTACCCTTAATACTTCACTAATCTCGTTAGTAGTTTGTTGTTTAATGACTTTCCTTTGTAAATACTCTGCTATCGATTCTGCAGGAGGGACAACAGAAACTTTCAATACTTCCTCTTTTTCTCCTCGATTTAATGCAAGTATTCTGTGTGAAACAATCGACCGAACCGCTTCACTGTAGTCATAATACATTTCATATACGCTTTTCTCATCTTTATCTTGTTTCTTAACTTCAGATTGAATTAAACCACGTCTAAATGTCTGATTACGAATGTATTCACGAAATTCTGGTTCATCCGAGATCTTTTCCGCGATTATATCATTTACTCCAGCTAACACGTCTTCTATTCTGTTTAATTCATGTTCTTCGGATAAATATTTCTCTGCTTCTATCTTGATATCTATATCTTCTTGCTTCCAGACTACTTCTGCTAAAGGTTCTAATCCCTTTTCCTTAGCAATTGTAGCCTTTGTTCTTCTTTTTTGTTTATATGGTCTGTATAAGTCTTCAACCCGTTGTAGCTGAGTTGCTTTTCTTATTTCATCCTCTAATTCTGGTACTAGCTTTCCTTGCTCGTCAATTAGGCGTATAACTTCCTCTTTTCTCTGAGCTAAATTGGAAGCATATTGCCATTTATCCTGAATGGATTTTATTTGCACTTCATCAAGGCCACCTGTTACCTCTTTACGGTAACGAGCAATAAAGGGTACCGTGTTTCCCTCTTCTATTAAGTTAATTACCTTGTGTACAATATTCGTTTGAACAGATGTTTCTTTCGATACCCACTGGGCTAATTCTTGATTTAACGTATCTGACATCAAGCGTTCCTCCTTTACACATGTACTATTCTATCAAAAAAGCAACTTAGATCCTACAATAGAAAGAAAAGGAAGCCTTTTGGGTCATAATCACATGCTCCCTCAGGCTTCCTCCCTTTTCAATTATGTTCATATCGAACTGCAATTAATGTTGTATCATCTTTACGGGAATCCTTACTTTTAAATGCAAATGTTTTTGTGATTCTTTCTACTTCTTTCTCAAAGAAGTAATGCTCGGTCAGTTCTTTACTTGTAACACCATCTGTGTACATAATGAAATTCATCTCATTTTCAAGTGGTTCTTGAATCACTTGAAATTTTCTATTAAATCCTGCTAAGTAGCCAGCGTTTGGAATACTCCGTTTTTTAGTATTCCCACGAGTAATGGTCATAACACCCACATTTCCAATAGATGAAATGGAGTAACTATTTGAATGATAATCAATCTTCAATATAGCGAGAACCGTACCACGCTTGCCAATTAATTTTTCATTACATTTCTTCACCAGTTCCTCCACTGGGGAATTAATATTTTCTTTAATGATATTAATCACTATTTCTGATGATTCTTTTGCAAACTCTCCACTTCCCAAGCCGTCTGCTAATGCACATATAAATTCATTCTCGGTCTCACTATAGAAGTAACTATCTCCGCACTCATTATTACCTTTTTTCGCTTCTTGAAATACTGCTACTTTGACTCGATTCATAGACTTTATAATACCTCCGCAATGTCTGAATTAATTGCTTCACGGAGTTTCTTTAACGACCTACGTTGTAAACGTGAAACATGCATCTGTGATATCCCTAATAGTTCTCCGGTTTCTTTTTGGCTCATATTTTGAAAATAGGTACAGCGGATTATTTCTTGTTCTCGTTCTGTTAATAGTGGAAGAATTTTTTCTAATAGCATTTTGAGGTCAATTTGCGAATATCCTTCTTCGTTAGAACCAATCATGTCTAACAAAGCGATGGTACTGCCATCTGAGGTGCCTTCAATACTTCGATCTACGGATAGAGCTTTATAGCTTTTATTCATTTCCATTGTTTCTAGTAGTTCTTCCTCAGAGACAGATAGATACTCCGCAATTTCTTTTACAGTCGGTGACTTTTGATTTTTGGTGGTTAGTTCATCTATTGCCTTTTTAATTTTAGGTCCTAGCTCTTTAATTCTTCTTGGTACATGAACACTCCAAGTTTTATCACGGATAAATCTCTTTATTTCTCCAACGATAGTAGGGATGGCAAAGGATTCAAATGTTTTACCATATGTGGCATCAAACCTTTTAATCGCCGCTAGAAGGCCAATCATTCCCACTTGAACTAGGTCTTCGTGGATCATACTATTTTTGGAATACTTTCTGGCAATGGACTCGACTAAATCTTTATAGGTTAGGATTATTTTCTGTTGAACTTCTTCATTTATAGGGTCCTGTTGAAGTTGTTCAATCCACTGATAAACCTCATCTCTTCCCTTATTGTCCGGTTGAGACGTGGTCGTCATTTAGCTCCACCCCTATTTTTTCAAGGTACTTTGTCATAAGGACAATAACACCTGAATTATTATTTATTTCAACCTTATCCATCAATGTGTTTATTAAAAATAATCCAAAACCTCCCTCACGAAGGTTTTCAACCGATTCATTACTATCGTATGGTCCAATTTTTGCCTTCACTTCACTTAAATTAAAACTCCCACCATGGTCAGCTACCATTACTTCTAACCGTTCTTCATAAACCCCAAAACCAATGGTAACAACCCCATTATCTTTTTCATTGTACGCATGATTAACTACATTAGTTACAGCTTCAGATATAGAAATTTTCAGGTCTTCTATATCCTCATACGTAAAACCCATTCGGTTAGCAATTCCTGAAATACTCAATCTTATGACCCCAACATATTCCGGTTTTGCAGGAAATTTCATCTCAATAAAATCAAACGATTCCATTTATTCATCCACACCTCGAATCGTATTGTTTAGATCGATTATCTTGTGTAATCCGGTTATTTCAAACAAACGAAGCACTCTTTCATGTAAATTTACAAGCGTTATTTTACTTTCATGCTCTTTGGATAATTTCAAAGCATTAACAAATACCCCTAACCCTGTGCTATCCATATAATTTACATGTTCTAAATCAACTTCAAGTATTCTTCCCTTTATTTTTGTTAGTGGGAGTAATGCATCTTTTAACTCTGGTGCTGTATAAACATCAATTTCTCCAGATAAATGAACAATAGACTTATTGTTCCTCTCATCTATTTGGATTTGTAGATTCATAGTTATCCCCCCAAAACACCCATTATAAAAATTACATCTTAATGTGTATTTTTCTTGTTCCCGATATCTGTAAACGTTAAACCACTTTTTTTAAGATTACTAAGGTAAAATCATCTCTTAATTGAAAATTTTGGATTCGTTCAAAATATCGATAAACATGGTTAACAATTTCCTGGGCAGGTAAGTGCATAAACGTCTTGATAACTTCTAGTATCTCATCGCGTTCGATAAATGTTTCTCCTTTACGACATTCTGTCACACCGTCTGTAAGTAAAATGACCATATCATCTTTTTCTATATCTAATTCAGATTGGACATACGTTGTATCTGGGTCAACCCCTAGCACTAAACCGCTTGCTTCAAATTCTTGAAAACTTTTCGTCTTGCTACGATAAAAAAAACCCGGTTCATGTCCTGCAGATGAATAGTAGAGTTTGCCGGTTGTCGGTTTGTATTGAGCATAGAACATTGTAATGAACATACTTGGGTCAACGTTTCTTTCTACAACTCTATTAAGACTCGCTAGAATGGCGTTCGTAGACATTTCGCTTTCAGGAAAACTATCCATCGCATATTTAATCATCGACATAGATAGCGCTGCTGGGATTCCCTTTCCAATAATATCCGCAATTGCAATACTAATAGCACCGTCTTTCCCCTTTACAAAATGATGATAGTCACCATTCATTTGATTTGCTGGGACACTAATTACACCAATGTCTATTTCTTCTGTGTTGGGCACATCTGATTGTAGAAGCATGCTTTGCATTCCTGCGGCTACGTCAATTTCCGACTTAATTTTAAGTTGTTTTTCACGAAGAATTTGATACTCTTGATGTGCCAGACCATAAGCAATCATAGCTTCTAATAGAAAGTTCATAGAAAGTTGAATTTGATTACTTATCTCCGGGTATATTTCTAACAGAGATTGTATATGTAAGTGAACAATCTCTTCTGGTGAAATATGATTTTTAATAAAAGATTTAGAAATTTGTTCTGCGCCATAAAGAGCTTGCTCATCACTTGTCTCTATATATCTCTTTAATAAATCGGTATAGCTTCTAGCATCTAAATCTTTCGTATCCATAGTGGCCTCTCCTATTCTTTTATAAGGAACTTCATGTAAAAAGTTCATACGTTGTCAAACATGATGAAACAAGAAGCATTTTATTGTAGATGATATTATCTAACCCATTTAGTTGTGACGATCCTAGTTCCTTGGCCAACCTCAGATTCCATATCAAATTCATCCATCAATCTTCTAACACCAGGAAGACCAGCCCCAAGACCTCCGGATGTGGTATATCCGTCTTGCATAACCAAACTAAGATCTTGAATTCCTGGACCAGAATCTGTTGCTACGATTTTTATCCCTTTTTGTTCTAATGATTCAACTACTTCAAAAGATATTTGGCCTTCACCAGCATATAAATATATATTTCTAGCAAGTTCTGATATAGCTGTTGTAATACGGGCTTGGTCCACAGTTCCGAAGCCTAACTGTTTTGCAATCTCACGCCCCATTTGGCGGGCAGCAACAATATCCCACTCTTTTAGAATCGTTACAAAGGATTGGGAACTCATCAACTATTCCCCCAATTCCTGATGTAGTTTAATTAAGCCTTGTTCGAGATCCAAAGCAGTCGGAACATTCCGCATATGAATACCTAATTCAATCAAAGTCATGGCAACTGCTGGCTGAATTCCAGTTAATACAACTTTAGCCCCCATCAAGTCTGACATCGAAACTACGTCACCTAGCACCTTCGCTATAAAAGAATCTATTACTTCAACTGAGGTTAAATCAATTACTACTCCTGTAGCTTCCGTACTATGTATCTGTTTTAATAAATCTTCTTGGAATTGTATTGCTGTTTGATCATCTAACTCAGTTTGAATGGAAATCAATAAATAATTATGTAGTTTTAAGATTGGTATTCTCACGACCCTCTTTCACCCCTTTATCAATCCCTAACAAATCCTCGATACTCTCTGATTTGTTATCTGTTTCTATAATGGACTTATTTGTTATTTCAAGTGCTAGCATAAACCCTTTTTTCAGTGTGCTTTTGGTAGGTAAGTTGGAAAAATTAATACCTAAATTAACAATCGTTTGAGCAATTTCCGGACGAATACCAACAAGTATACATTTTGCTCCTAATAAACGCACCGCTTCTGTTGCTTGAAAGAGGTGATGTGCTACCATCGTATCTACAACCGGTACACCTGTAATATCAATTAATACAACCTCTGCATTATGACGCATGACACCTTCTAGTAGGTTTTCCATAATGAACTTTGCACGTTCTGTATCAATGGTTCCAATCAACGGCATAATGGTGATATTATCCATTACTGGTATCAGTGGAGCAGATAATTCCTGTAAGGCAATTCGTTGGAGGGAAACAACCTGCTCCCAACTAACAGAATATTCATTAACTAATTGTCTAATAATCGGTTCAACCCATGAATCAACATTTCTTATTATTTCGTTAGTTGACTCTCCATCTATCTCTTCTAAATTCGTAAGGATGGAGTTAACGCTTACTTTTCGAAATACTAATAAGCCATCAATAATATAACTTAATGGCCAACCTAATTGAATGATTCGATCGGAAAAGTCTTTGATTATTCTCGTAGAACCATTTCCTCTGATACTATGAAAAATAACATTTACAAATTCTTGGTTATTACTATCATACAGTTCTGTTGAGATATCTTCGGTATAGTTTACACCTTTTAACTTATTAATCTCTTTCAACCACGCTTGAATTATTTCATCACTATTGTCTATAGCAATGTCTCGTAAATCCCTATTCATGAGAAACCTCCGATTAAGAAATATTATAAATATTGTCACATGATATGTATATTATTGCAAACAAATTCTAATACAAAAGGTTAGAATGGTAAGTAGACACAGATAACTAAAAATGTACAAAGGAATGGCTCGTAAATATTTTAAAAAGTAATGGAGTTCAAAAAGGAACTGTCATGTCTAACGACTCCAAGCTCTATATGAGAAACAAGATAAGCCTCGTTATTTCATTCCATTTTTAGACACAAAAAAACCCATAGCTTATTTGTTAACTATGAGTTCTTAATGTCCATACATGTCCTTAAGCCCGAGACTTATTTCTAATGCATGATTTATTTTTTGCATCATGACGTCATCTAACTTTGTAATTTTATCCGTTAGTCGCTGTTTATCTAATGTTCGAATCTGTTCTAACAGAATAACAGAATCTCTGTCGAACCCATATCGCTTAGCATCTATCTCCACATGAGTAGGTAATTTTGCTTTTTGGATTTGGGCGGTGATTGCAGCAACAATAACAGTTGGGCTGAATCGATTTCCAATATCATTTTGGAGGATCAATACTGGACGAACGCCCCCTTGTTCTGAACCGACCACAGGGGATAAGTCAGCGAAATACACTTCGCCTCTTTGAACAATCAAATTCTACACCCCGATCACAGAGCGTTCTAGAGTAATTTCAGCCTCCTCTTCAGCCTGAAATGCTTCTGAAGCAATAGAGAGATTGATTCGTGCCATTTCTTGATAGCCTTTTTGCATGGATTTATAAAAGTTTTGGATATACTCTTCTTTTTTAGATTCTAAATAAGTCCTAGTTGCCTGACAAATGATATCACTTAGATCCTTGTTTTCTTTTTTCACTAATCCATCCACCTCATTTAGTAGGTTTTTCGGTAGCCGTACCATAACTTCTTGTAAGCTCTCTGACAAAACCAAGCACCTCCGCCAACTGCTGAACGATCGTTACTTTTTCTGCATTTAATCAAATTTAATAATATCATTGTCTACCAGTAATTGCAAAGGCTTATCAGCACTTTTCTAGAAAAAAATTAGGTAATTAGTCCATTATTATAAAACCTTAATGTCACCCATGCTTTTATTTCCATTTCCTACGTATATTCTTGGCACTCTTTCATTAATCATACAAGGTATTTCGTAATTAATGGTTCCAAGGTAATCTGCTACTTCGTCCATTTCTATTAACTCTTTTCCTTGTTCACCAATTAACGTTACCTTCGTACCAATCTCAAATTCTTCATCTAATCTAATCATCAATTGATCCATGCATATCCGGCCAACAATTGGCATTTTCCTACCATTTACTAGAACACTCATACCCTGTAGTTTTCTGCTCCACCCATCTCCATATCCAATTGGAACTGTCCCAATCCATTCATCCGTCTCAGCGATATAAGTTCTTCCGTAGCTAACAGATTCACCTTTTGCTATTTTTTTCACATGAACCAATCGGCTATGTAATGAGAATGCAGGTATTAAATCTAATCGGTTTTCTATCCTTACATCTTTTGAAGGATATAACCCATACATGGATATGCCAAATCGGATGCAATTATGCATGCTTTCTGGAAAGCGTATGGAAGCAGCACTATTGCCTACATGAACAATAACTTCCTTCGTGCAATTCTTTTTAAAAACTGATAGCAATTCTTCAAGTCTTTTAACTTGCTCATCATAAAATACTAATTCTTTAGCGTCAGCAGTTGCGAAATGTGTAAAAATACCGGTTAAGAGGACATTCTTATTGTTATCTATTTCCTTTATAAGGTTTATTAATTCATCTCCAGATCTTATTCCTATTCTCCCCATGCCTGTATCTAACTTAATATGAGTTTTTAAAGGGCGTTCAAATTGGAATTGGTTTAAGTCTTCTAGCCATTTCTTTTGAAAAATGGTTAAAGTGATGTTGTTCTTAGCTGCTATAGGTGCATGTTTTGCTGGGACAAAGCCTAAGACTAGGATTGGAACAGTAATGGATGCTTCTCTAAGAATCATAGCTTCTTCTAATATGGCTACTGCTAGTGCGTTTGCACCTGATTCTAGTGCCTTTTTGGCGATTGGTACAATTCCGTGGCCATAAGCGTTTGCTTTTACGACTGCGATGATATTCGTCTCTTGCGGTAGTATTTCCTTTATTTGCGTAATATTATGTTTGATAGCATCTAAATTTATTTCAGCCCATGTTTCTCGGTACATTTCACCTACCACAATTTATTGCTCCCTTCATTTTGAAAAATAAATTCTATAGATTCCTTTCTGGTAGCTCAGTGCATTTATTTAATATTTCTTTAATATATACCCAAAACTATATCATCATTTATTGAAAAACAATTACTCTCCTTATTATAAAACAAAAAGCAGACTCTTTTCTATGAGCCTGCCCAATTTTAGGGATTATTTTACTTCTTGTCCTTGTACGGATTGTGCTACTTCGATTAATTCTTCTCTTGTTAACTCGTCACTTGCTAAGTAGAAGTTCATACCATTGTAGTCCCACTCAACAGCGTTATCAGATAATGCTCCGACAGCGCCAAATCCAAGGTTTACAATATCACCATTCACTTCAACTGGGGAAGATAATGTTTCTACTACATTCTTTTTCTCTTGGACAAGTGTGAAATTCTTTTCACCTGTGAAAGTAGAAATGATACGTTTACCGTTTTCTAAGTCAACTTCCATACGGTCTGTTAATTCAGCACCTATTGTTTCAATTGGTGCCATTACTTGCAGTTCATCTGTTACACCATCACCAGAAGTTGGTACATCCTCTGGTGTTGTGCTTGCCATATTTTGATCAATTTCAAAATCCTTATCTTTAAAGCTAGGATCCAACTCGAAGCTATTAAATTTCACTTCGACGACGGTATTCCCGTCTGTATCTAGTATCTTAACTAAAGTAGGGGTGTAGTTTTCTTTATCGAAGTAAATCTCCTGATATGGCAAGCTGTTGTTACTTTGATAATTTGTTCTTGCTGTAAAGATGTAGTGATTCTCATCTGTAGTAAATTCTGCCTCTTCATCTCCAGCAATATCCTCTACAAGAGATTGGTATAAGTATGGCTGACTGCTATTTTCTGGCCATTCGGATTGGAATTTGAAGCTCTTTTTTAATTCTGGTGTTAAAACAAAAACGCCGTCCTTGTTTTTAAGAATGATTTGTCCACCTTTATCGTCCTTGTTACTAGAAAGTGATACTCGATAGAAGTCTTCTTTCTTATGCCATACATCGATTTTGAACATTTGCTCTTCTTGTCCAGTATTCATTTTCATTTCCACATTTGCTTTATAGCCAGTTAAGTCTTTAACGTTTTCTCCAAGCTTCTTAACCACATCTTCTTGCGACTTTTCACCACAAGCTGCTAATACTAACACGATACCAAATACAAATATCATCCATAAACGTGATTTTTTTATCATGGACATATCTCCCTTGTCTAAAATTACAAACCTAACCTATTAGGTTTTACGATTTATACAAAGGGAACTTCACCGAAAGAATTTACGTTAGACCATTTTTCCCAATAGCTAAGACAATAATATCATCCTTTATAATCCACCCTCTCCTTTATTTTCTGCTATTTTTGTAATAATCGTTCCTTAATCCTTTTAATCAATCACCACTGTCTTATTGGTTAATGGTCTAAATTGCGATTCTTTTTTTGCGGTGATATAACTATAGCTTGTTCCCTATTGCCCGCAATAAAATATATGAGACAACCTTGTTATTTATGCAGAAGATAAGCTATTAACTATTAAATTAGGTTTCCAGAATTACTTGTGCGACTGCATATTCTCTACTATGGGTAATGGAGACAAAAATATTCATACTCTCTGTTACTGCAGCCTCAATGAATGGAGCGCCATTATCATCATTCAGAACAGTAATATCTTGAAAGCTTAATCTCCCAATCCCTGTCCCCATTGCTTTTGAAAAAGCCTCCTTGGCGGCAAATCTTCCCGCTACAAACTCTACTTTTCTAGTATCGTGATGTAATAAAGCAAAATTCTGCTTTTCTGTTTTCGTTAGTATTCGATCGATGAATCGCTCATTTTTCATACTTTCCTTTATTCTCTCCAGCTCGATAATATCAATTCCAATTCCTTTAATCATTATATATTTCTCCTTACAATGGAAATTTATCTCCAATATATTTTCCGTAAAATAAATATTATAGTAATCTGATAATGTACATACTATTTATCATAACCTAATTACTTTTTACAATACTTTGTTAATACCCTATTAGAAAGTGGGAATAAAATGTTTATTCGTAATGAAAGAAGTATTAAAGAGTTTATACACTATTATCCTGTTGTCTCAGCCATAGTCATTATTCATATCGCTATTTGGTTTTTACATGATGTATTACCAATTGGAATTATAGACCGTCTATATAATCTAGGTGTTGGGTATCATTATGAAATTCATAATGGAGAATATTGGCGATTTATTACGCCAATTTTTTTACACGGCGGAACAATGCATATGTTATTTAATTCATTTTCTCTGGTACTTTTCGGTCCCGCTTTAGAAAAAATGTTAGGTAAATTTAAATTTATCTTGGCATACCTAGGTGCTGGAACCTTAGCAAATATTGTAACATTTTTCATCAATCCATCATTTGGGTTTGCTCATGTTGGTGCTTCTGGTGCGATATTTGGGTTATTCGGGATATATGTATTTATGGTTGTTTTTCGCAAGCAATTGATTGATGCGGGGAGCGCACATATTATCAAGGTCATCCTTATTATCGGTCTTATTATGACATTCATTCGACCTGGGATTAACATCTATGCTCATGTGCTTGGGTTTGCAGCAGGCTTCTTAATTGCACCCTTAGTTCTAGGAAATGCCCGTCCATTTTATCCTGGGCAATATCAACGGAGTTATCAGGACGATGGAGAAATTCAATTTGATCCAAATCGTTGGAAGAAAAGAAAGTTTTCTAGAAAGATGAAGTTAAATCCACTTTGGGTCATTATTATTGTACTTGTGATAATCGGTCTTTTAAACTACGTATTTTAAAATCGAGGGGGGATTAACCCCCTCGATAAGAATACCAATCTTCCAATTCTTCAACTGTTTGTTCATCTAACTCTTTCACGTAATAATGCTTTCCCGTCCCCATCTTTCCAATAATCGATAACTTTATCGTTGCTAAATGCTCTTTACGATGAAGAAAATGTTGTTTTTTGTTAAAAGCTTGTATTCGTTTATGATTGATGATCATGGTCACCTTACTAAAGATTCTATAAGAAAGGGTTACTCTTTCCCCTTCAATAACGTAACCTGAATCCTTATATTGTAGAAACCCTAACAAAATACTTGCGGTTAGTAATACCACCGGAATCCAAAGGAACTGCGGAAAAAGAATAATTACAGCTACTAATAATAGTAAAATCGGAACTGTTGCTCGAACAAGATAATACTTCAGGGAACGTTTTGGTAATGGTATTATTTCACTTCGATTCGTTAGGTACCCTGGTAAAAACTTTGCTAAGAAAGTATCCACTTCTTCAACCTTCATTAGTGGGAACAAAACGGTTGAAAACTGTTCTCCATTTTCATTAGACCCACCGGCAATTTCTGCAATAACCGTTGTATACCCAAGTGGCTGCCTAACTATATTTTCGGCATGACCTACAGCTTGGATACGTTTCAAGGGGATTGTGATATGCTTCTTTTCTAACAGCCCACATTTAATAACAATATCCTCGTCAACCTTCGTAATAGTAAAATTCCAGTATTTAATCATAGTTCCTGCAATACCAATTATCCATAGAAAAAGTAATACAGCTACTATCATAACCGCTAATATTAGTAACCCTAATCCAATAACCCAACTGTATGCTTGATCATAAAAATCAGTAGGAATAAACCGTTCCAATTCCGAAAAAGCAGCTCCTCCTAGGGCAAGAAGAACTCCAATTCTCCCAGATGTTGCCCCAGCAATTAATAGACGCTTCCTAGAAATTGATTGGGACAGATTATTTATTTCAATTACCTCTTCTACCTGTTCGTCTTTTGTTATTGATTTGAGTTCTGCCCGCAAGGCTTCACCCTGCTCTAGCGTGACTGCGATTAATGACGCCTCCGCTTCTGCACCAGTTCCAGCTGTTTCTATTTCTACTTTAACCAACTTAAAAATACGGTGAAGAATATTTTGGGTTAAATCAATTGATTGAATTCTGTTTTTTGAAATGTATCGTTTTTTTCGAATCAAGATACCATATTCTAATCTTAACTCATCACCCTCAACACGATAGGTATATCGGTGCCAAGAAAGAAAACTACCAAGAAAAATAAATCCGACAAGCAAAACTACAGCTAATATAGCATAAAAAAGATGCGTATCATTTAATGTTACAAATATAAGAATAAAAACAAATATAGTACTCCTAATCCCCATTACTAAATTAAATATAATAGTGGCAGGATGTAGTCGTTTCGGTTCAGACATCATCTTCATCCACCCTTGCTAATGCAGAAATCTTATCCCTTAAATCAGATGCTATCTCATTAGAAAGTGCTGGTATTTGATGTGTTGTTGCAGCTGTTGAAATAGATACACTTGCCAAATCAAATTTCTTCAAAATGGGGCCTTGCTCTGTTTCTACATGCTGAACACGTATCATTGGAATTAATGTACGTGATACTATTAAAATCCCATGTTGTATATAAATTTCTTGTTCAAACACCTCGTAACGCCATCTCTTCCAACGAAGTTTCGGCAATAGGAATACAAAAAAATAAGTACTTACAATACTAAGTGCAATTAGAATCAATACAATCCATAATGGAAAATTAACAACAAAATGCAATACAATTCCAACAATCGTAATTACCCAAAGAATCGCTTCGTAAAGTACAGCTGTAATTCGCCATGCCTTAATGGCATCATGTGAAATTGTATGTATTGGTGGCTTTCTCACTTATTTCATCCCCCTAAAATTTGCTAAAGAAAAAGCTCCTAATAATGAGGAGCTTTTTCTTGGTTGTTGTTTAATAAAATTATAAGTCTTTCGAAATACCCGTGTAAACTGAGTTACAGGAAAAGCCACGTCCAGCTCCAGCCCAGAGACTAGTGGGCTTCTGCTTTTGAGGGTTAGTCTCTGTTTCTTCTTTTTTGGAAGTTTCCTTTGCGGTTACGACCACCTTGGTTTCTTCCTCCACCCTGGTTTTTACCACTACCTTGATTACGTTTGCCATAATAACGCTTGTTATTTGAACGGCCTTTGTCAGCTTGAGCTTTTTTAACACTAATTGGTGCAACTCCAGAAATTTGTACTGGAACATCTCTTCTTTCTTTTGTTAGCAATTTCAATGCAGCAGCAACAATAGTAACAGAATCATGTTCTTCCAATAATTCATTTGCTGTTTGATGATAAGCATCAAGTTCATTTTTCTCAATTGTTTTTATTATTTTTTCAACCGTTAATTGTTGCTGGCCAAGACGTGCTTCTTTATTAGTTGGAGGAACCATGCGCTTCATTTTGCTCTTTGTAACCTTTTCAATTAAGCGAAGGTGAGCAATTTCTCTTGGTGTAACAAACGAGATAGCTTCACCAGTTCGTCCAGCACGACCAGTACGACCGATACGATGTACATAGCTTTCAGGATCCTGTGGGATATCAAAGTTGTAAACATGTGTTACGCCTGAAATATCCAGACCTCGTGCAGCTACATCTGTTGCCACTAATACATCTACACGACCATTTTTAAACTTATTTAGAACAGACATACGTTTTCCTTGTGTCAAGTCACCATGAATTCCTTCAGCACGGAACCCTCTTGCCTGTAGCCCTTCTGTAACTTCATCTACGCGTTTTTTAGTTCTACTAAATACAATAGCTAGATCCGGATTTTGCATATCCAAGAGATTGGTTAATGTATCAAATTTGTATTTTTCCGGTATTTCCACAAACTGTTGGGAAATGTTTTCAACCGTCATTTCCTTCGCTTTAACTTTAACCTCTTTTGGACTGTTCATAAGGTTCGTTGCGATATCACGAATTTCCTTTGGCATAGTCGCTGAGAAAAGCAATGTTTGTCTTTCACTTGGAACTTGTTTTAGGATTTCACGGATATCATCAATAAATCCCATGTTTAGCATTTCATCAGCTTCATCCAGAACAACTGTGTGAACAATATTAGCACGAATTGTTCTTCTTCTGAAGTGATCTAGTAGTCTCCCTGGTGTAGCAACCACAATTTGTGGGCCGTCTTTTAAGGAACGGATTTGTCTGTCCATTGGAGCACCACCGTAAACCGGAAGAACACGAACACCTTTAAATTTGCCTAGTCGGTTTAACTCTTCTGCAACTTGAATGGCTAGCTCTCTTGTTGGGGCAACAACTAACCCCTGTACTTTTCTTTCTGTAGTATCAATTTTTTCAAGCATGGGAATACCAAAAGCAGCAGTTTTTCCCGTTCCTGTCTGTGCTTGGCCAATTACATCATTCCCTGCTAATGCTAGTGGAATAGTTTCTGCCTGTATTGGTGTTGCTTCCTCAAAACCCATTTTTTCTAAAGATTTCATTATTGGGTTTGAAATACCTAATTCATTAAATGTTATCACGCTATTTTCTCCTTTGTGAAAATTTATCTATTGTTTTTGCGCTTGACTTGCCGTGATGCCTGTTCCGAGTATCACATCACTCATTTACCTTATTTTATCCATTAAATTGAAAACTTACATGTTCTTCGTGAGAAAGGAACACTTCTATAGATAATGTACAGAGTAGCATGAATTTTTCCATCATTAATATTCATGTGGAAAAGGCTTAACCAATGAGGAAAAGCCCGAGAATTTTCCTTTAGGGGGCATTCCCCTCTATGAAACGTCTGATTTCCTTCAGACGAAAAGCACCGTGGCAAATTAACCGTCATATTATGATAACACAAGAGGAATAGTACAAGCTAGCCTGCAAATGATATTTCCTATAGAACATGCTAAAATAATTAATTAAATGAACAAAAAACTAACTTAACAGGAGGAGGAAATAATATGAGGGTCCCTCCATTTAATCCATACATAGCAATCGTCATCGGGGTTCTATCCGTTTCAACTTCTGCAGTACTTGTTAAACTAGTAGGTAATGCACCTGCAGCCATAATTGCAAATTATAGGTTATTACTAGCAGTTTTGTTAATGACGCCAATTATGATATTGAAATATCGTCATGAGTTTAAACTGATAACAAAGAAAGATTGGTTTTTATCATCTTTAGCTGGGATATTCCTTGCCTTTCATTTTATTCTCTGGTTTGAATCATTAAATTATACATCTGTAGCAAGCTCAGTTGTGCTAGTAACGTTACAGCCTATTTTTGCCTTTCTTGGAACATATCTATTCTTCAAAGAGAGATTCTCAGCTGGGGCAGTAATTAGTATGGTGATTGCTCTTCTTGGGAGTGTCATTATTAGTTGGGGTGATTTCCAAGTTAGTGGTATGGCATTGTTTGGAGACATCTTGGCATTTATAGCAGCAATTGCAATTACAGCCTATTTTCTATTAGGACAAAATGCTCGAAAGCGACTATCCTTGATGACATACACATATGTTGTTTATGGGGTAAGTTCCATTACACTAATACTTTATAACTTAGCGTTACAAAACCCGTTCTTGGGGTACTCAGTCGATTACTGGCTCATTTTCTTAGCACTTGCTATTATTCCAACTTTCTTTGGACATACGCTATTTAACTGGGCACTAAAATGGTTAAGTACTTCAACGATTAGTATGGCCATTGTATTTGAACCTATCGGGGCATCGATCCTTGCATACTTTATCCTAGGAGAGAAAATTACTTGGTCCCAGTGGCTAGGTGGCACTATCGTCATCTTCGGTTTATTCTTATTCATTATGAGTACCACAAGAAAAGCAAATGTTACCTTGCACAAAAGGACACGCTAACCCCTCTAGTCCTAAAGGGGTTGGATTTTGGTATTGTAACTTGTAACTATATTTATTTACATAAAAACGGTATAATGAACCTAACTAATCTAGAAAATAGGTGATTCTATGTCTATTCAGCTAATGACTGATGGCGGTGCCGATATCCCAAAGGAGTTAATGGACGCCGTCAATATAAAGGTCATTCCATTATATTTAAATTTTAAAGATGAACAATTTAAAAGTGGGGTTGACCTAGACCTTCAAAGTTTTTATAAAAAAATAGAGGAAAAAAAAGAATTACCTCGTTCTGCTGCTCCGAGCCCAAATGATTTCTATGAAGGCTATAAGCAAGTTGATCCATCGAAATCAATCTTAATGATTAGCTTATCTGGCGGATTAAGTAGTACCTATGAAAATGCTATTGCAGGAAAAGAATTGCTATTAGAAGAAGAACCAAATCGCAAAATTGAAGTAATTAATGCCAAAACAGCTTCTGGCGGACAGGCTTTGTTGTTAATCGAAGCCCATCAAAAAATCCAAGAAAATTATTCTTTAGAAGAGATAGTTCTTCATTTGAACAAAATGGTTAAGCATACTGCAACCTTATTTGTGCTTAAGACATTAGAAAATTTGGTTCTAGGTGGAAGAATTGATAAAGTTAAAGGAACATTTGCTAAAACTTTAAACATTAAACTATTAATGAAAGCTAGTGATGAAGGAACCATTGAAGTTGCTGAGAAGGTTCGTGGAGACAAAAAATCTATTCGACGATTTGTCGATCAAATCGGAGAGTATGTAAAAACAGTGGAAGATAAAGTGTTAATCATGACACACTGTAATGCAGCAGAACGTGCAAAATCAGTACTTGCTGACATTAAAGAAAAATACAGCTTTAAAGAGACCTATATAACTGAAATGGGACCGCTAATCTCTACATACGGTGGAGAAGGTGCTTTAGTTATTGCTTTCTTTAAAGATAAGAACTAGAAAAGCTAAGAGGTCTGTTGCCTTCATATTACTTTGTGATGATAACAGACCTTCCCTATTATACCAAATCTGCCGAAACCTCTTTTGTTTCAATCTGTCTCTCCAGAAACTCATGAACCATTCGATTTAACGTATCCTTGTCATTCCCAAGACAAATCAGATGTCTGGATCGTTCGAAAAATACAACTTCTTTGCGTTTGGAAGGTATTTCTTTATCCAGATAATATGCAGTCTTATACGGTACCATATTATCCATCTGCCCTTGCGCAATTAGAACTGGGGTTTTTACTTCTTTTAATGACTTTCTCGTTAAACGCACTAGCTTTAAAAACTCAAGATTAGCTTTTAACGGAACACTTCCAAGTTTTCGCTTGTAATGGCGATAGAGTTTGTTTTGCGGTAACTTTCCTGTCACTCCATCTCTTACAATTTCTCCAATATCAAAACTTATTTGCTTGAATGATAAGTATTTCCCTGCAGTTGCTAATAGTACAAGCTTATCAACTTTATATTTTGCTGCTAAATAAGCAGCAATCATTCCACCCATGGAAAAGCCTATCACATATATTTCATGATACTTTTCCTTTAATTGCTTTAAGGAAGCCTCAGCTGTTTCAATCCAACTCTTGTAATTTACATTCTCTAGAGCAAGCTTTCTTCCGTGACCCGGCAAAGTGGGAACCGAAATATGCCAATCAGTGCGATCTTTCAGATACTCTGTAAGAGGTTCCAATTCATGTGGACCACCGGTAAATCCGTGGATGATTAAACAACCAATCATGATGTATTCTCCTTTATGAAAATCTCAATTAAGAGCTAAATATTGTAGTTCTTTTTACTTTTTCCCTAAACCAATCAAAATAATGCAGATGTCTCTCCTATTTCCGCTTCTGAAAAATAAATGTCTTATGTGTTACCGGAATGTTTTCATAAAGTCACCAAATTGCTTAATGATCGGGGATACTTGATGGTATGTGTTTGCCATTTGACTGACAGTTGTTAACACTTTATCAAGATTTAACTGACTTTGTTGATTTTGAAATTGAGATTCCATTCCACTTTGCTGTTGGGCTTGTTGATAATTTCCTTGTAATTGTTGATTATTGGTGTACCAATCCTGTGGTTGCTTTGGCTTTGCAAATTGTTCAAATGGTGATTGGGGCTGTTGGTAAATGTTTTGATGATACTGCATATATTGTGATGGATGGAAAGGTTGATGGATTGGTTGGTTATACGGTTGTTGGTAGCTCTCTCGCATATGTGGAGTTTGCCAGAAATTCATCATATGATACACCCTTTCCTGATTACCTTTTACTATAAGTTATGCAGGAATTGGTTTTGTTGTGTTTGTGCTATAATCAAGCTTAAAAAAAGAAACACGTGATTAACCAACGTGCTTCCTTCTTTTAGCATTTTTGTTTAGATATAGAACATAGGCTAATAATATAATGGAAACAAGTGAAATAAATGGTTGGGATTCGCATAATACAATAAGTGACAGACTTAAAAAGGCTAGTACGTCCTTTATAGAAAGTTGGCTAATTTTTTTGTCTAATAAATCAACTGCATTGTCCATTTTCACAGTAAGGTTCATTACAAATAACGTAAAAATTAAAAAGAGAAAACCGACACTCCACCATGAGAAATGAACGATGGAATAAATAATGATAGGAACCATAACTGGGATAAACCCTAGTACTGACCAGTGTTTCATCGTGTTACGAAAACTGTTTACATCCCAGGGTAATACTTGTACAATCCCCGAATGAAATCGGTCCATAAACATACTAGCCACAAATGAAGTGTACACATGGATACTTATGGCACTACCAATAAGTACAACAATGTCATGGATAAATGGCAGTATAACGATAGCAAGGAATAGCCCACCTATAACTTGTAAAATTAACTCAATATTTTCTCTAAAATGCTGGAGCCATAATCTTTTATGAATAGCTACATCCGTATAGGCAAATGGCCTTTTTCTAGAAGCCCTATTTTGGAAAATACTATATTTCCTCTCTCTTCTAAACTTTGTTTTGGTAGCCTTAGAAATTAAAGGCATGCTCCAAACCAAATAGTTATTTACTTCAGTCACCCTACCCCAGTGTATATGGAAGAATAGCTTTTTACGTAATAAAAAATTAGCAATTATCACCATGGATAATATGACGATACTGATTAACTTTGATTGTTCTACCATTGTTCCTACTATATCTAAAATAATGAGCGAGAGGAAAATACCTAGCTTCACCATTAAATGTGCTTGGAACAGCTTCCACTGTGGAATAGTCATAAGTACTTCAATTATCCAAAATAATAAAAAGTAAATCCAAATTAATTGGGCATCTATTGGTGTAATTAGAATGATTAAGGTACTAATAACCAAATACAAAATTAGTTGCACTATCCACTTCTCGATTGCAACAAGGTAAGCAATTTTCTTAATCGAGTGAGGTAGCATTCCTAATTGATATTCTGAACTAGTAATTAAAACACCCGGATTTCGAAAGGATTTAAATACATATCGAATAGGTACTATTGTTAAGATCAACCAAAAACGTTCTACCATTTGTTGTTCTATAAATATAAAATAATCTTCAAATTGCCGCATAAAATCATTAAATATAAAAATACTTGCAAATACATAACCACCTACAATAAGTGAATAAAAGGTAGTGGTCTTATCAAATGAAAGCTGTACGAGTTGTTTTTTTATTGCTCTTTTCTTCCGGAATCGATTACTGCGAATAAGCCAATATGCTTGCCAAGAAGAAGGATGACTCATCGTTCTTCACTTCTCCTTTTTATTGTTTCAAACTCAGCAATCAATCCCTTATGTAATATTTTCCCTTCCTGTAACATAATAAATTGATCGGCAATATCCTTCACACGTTTTAACTGATGCGTTGTTAATAGAATACTAGTGCCAGCAGCAATCTTTTCTCTTAAGATTTCCTCAAAGTAATCAACAGCATATATGTCCAGACCCATAAATGGTTCATCGATTAATAATAGGGGAACATCTGGCAACATCGCACAGATTGTTTGCACCTTCTGTCTCATTCCTTTTGATAATGATTCTGGATATTCGTTTAGCTTTCCTTGTAGTTCAAAACCCTCCACATACCGATCGATGCGCCTTTGCAACTCACTTTTTTCCATTTGATAGCTTTTTCCGTACAACTGAAAATGTTGCATTGCTGTCAATTCAGACATAAGTAATGGTTCTTCTGGAATAAAAGCAATCTTCTTTTTATATTCGAGGAAGCTAGTATCTTGGTTATACTTTTCTTCTATTATAATTTCTCCATTATTCTTTTCTTGGATTCCCATTATTGTTTTCATTAGAGTAGATTTACCTGCACCATTATGGCCGACTAATGCAATTACCGAGCCTTGGGATAACGTAAACGTGATATTATCCAATAGCTTATTCTCTTTAATTGCCACCTCTAAGTTATTCACTACCAATAAATTACTCATGTTGATCACCACCTAACTATTTTACGTGGTTTAGAATAATAAGGTTTCATAATTATAAAAATAACACACTAATTATAGCAAAATCCGAATGATACATATCGATTTCTGTCATTTTATCGTTAAATTCATGTAAAAAAGGTGTAAATTAACGAAAAAAATCCTAGCTTTTTACGGAGATTTAGTATTTAATAAAATAGTAAGCTAAATATTTATATATTTCTTAGGAGGGTCACAATGAAGAAACTTTATGGTCTAGTGCTTATTTTAGGTTTAGCACTTGTACTAGCAGCATGTGGAGGTTCTGATGACGATAATAATGCATCAGACAAGTCGAACGAAGACAAGAACGGTGAAGCAACTGAAACTGAAGGAATGATTCCTGAAAAACTAGTTATCGGTTTCGTACCATCACAAGATTCAGATACAATAGCAGATACTGTTAAACCTTTAGCCGACCGTTTAGGTGAAGAGCTAGGAATTCCTGTTGAAGGTACAGTTATGACAGACTACAACTCATTAGTTGAAGCTATGGGAGCGAACCAAGTACACGTTGGTTTCATTCCAGCATTCGGATACGTTCTAGCAAAGGAACAATATGATGTTGAAGTAATCTTGAAATCCATCCGTTATGGTTCTGGTACATACAAAGCACAATACCTAGTTCGTTCTGATTCTGGTATTGAGAGCCTTGAAGACTTAAGAGATAAGGTTTGGGCATATGCTGACCAAGGGTCTACTTCAGGATATTTATTCCCTGCAAGCCAATTAATGAAAGAGTTTGATATTGCAACTGCAGCTGAATTAGAAACAGAGTTCTTTAGTGAAACTTTCACTTCTGGTGGTCATGATAACTCAGCTATTATGGTTTACGAAGGTGACGCCGACGTTGCAACTACTTTTGATGATGTTCGTACTGAGCTTGAAGAAGAATATCCAGATGTAATGGAAAAACTAACTGTTTTAACTTACACAGAAGAGATTCCTAACGATACAATCTCTGTAACGAAAGAATTAGATAAAGAATTCGTTCAAAAGATTAAAGACACTTTCTTATCATTTAACGACGATGAAGAAATGATCAAAGTCATGAATGATGTTTATAACTGGGATGCTATTGATGAAGCAACAGACGAAGAGTATCAAGTAGTTAAAGAAACTTACGCTAAATTCAAAGATACAGTTGGTCTAGATTAATAGAAAAATAATAATAAAATATCAAAAGGGAAGGGTAGTTATACTTCCCTTTTGTTATGTTATAAATTGTAGAAAAATGGTACAATGAATGAGAAAAAAACGCCTTATTTATTGGAGGATTTGTAATGATAGAATTTAAGAATGTTGGCCTTGTCTATCCAAATGGTACAGAAGGGTTGAAAAACATCAATGTAAAAATCAATGATGGTGAATTTGTCGTTATTGTTGGATTATCAGGTGCCGGAAAGTCTACGTTTATCCGTAGTATTAATCGATTAGTTACTCCTACATCTGGCTCTCTTCTAGTAGATAGTGAAGATATTTTAACGTATAAGGGTAAAAATCTTCGTAAACTCCGCACAAAGGTTGGTATGATTTTCCAAAATTATAATCTAGTAAAACGTACTAACGTATTTAAAAATGTACTTGCTGGTAGATTAGGTCATACGGGTACATTACGTTCCATTTTTAATCTATATTCAAAAGAGGATAAAGCATTGGCATATGGCAATTTAAATCGTGTTAATATTGCAGAGAAGCTTTATAACCGTGCTGATGAATTAAGTGGCGGACAACAGCAACGTGTTAGTATCGCCCGTGTTTTAACCCAAAAACCAAAGTATATATTAGCTGATGAGCCTGTTGCATCACTTGACCCACCAACTTCTCATCAGGTAATGACTTATCTAAGAAAGATTAATAAAGAAGATAATATTACAACCATTGTCAACTTGCACTTTATTGATATGGCAATGGAATATGCGGATCGTATTATCGGAATGCGAGCAGGTGAAGTGGTGTTTGACGGACCTGTTTCTGAAGTTACAGAAAAAACATTTGAAGAAATTTATGGCCGTTCTATTCGCGAGGATGACTTGCGTGGGGGTGCACAAGAATAGTGACTAATAAAAACTCGTTAACGCAAAAGTCAATGTCACTTTACCCTGCTAAGACAAAAATGCAGGTTACTATTATCTTTTTTGTTGTATTAGGGATTTATATTTTCAGTATGTATAAAACACAAGAGCAAATGGTAGGCGGATTTAGTGGTGCTCTCGGTAACATGTATGTTGTAATTGAAAAGTTCTTTCCACCAAACTTTGCAATCTTATCTGCAATTTGGAATTCCATGTTAGAAACAATTAAAATGGCAATAATTGCAACATCTATTGCAGGAATTTTAACTGTACCATTAGCAGTTTTGTCTGCACAAAATATTACAACGTTTAAGCCATTATATTACTTAACTAGAACATTATTAAACCTATTACGTACGATTCCAGATTTAGTTTTAGCTGTTATCTTTGTAGGTCTTTTTGGTGTAGGGATATTCCCTGGTATATTAGCATTAACTGTTTTCTCACTAGGTATTCTAGCAAAATTAATTAGTGAAACGATTGAATCCGTGGACATGAACCCACTAGAAGCAATGAGAGCTTCTGGAGGAAATGTGTTTCAAGTAATCTGGTATTCTTTAGTGCCACAGGTGGCACCGCAATTTACATCACTAGTGTTATATGTATTTGAAATCAATATTCGTGCGTCAGTTGTTCTAGGTATGGTAGGTGCCGGTGGTATCGGTCTCGTATTAAACCAACAACTCAAGTTCTACAACTATCCAAATGCTATGACGATTATTATTGTTATATTCGCAACTGTACTTATTATTGAATTTATTAGTAATAAGCTAAGGGAGGCATTGTTATAATGGAAAAACTTCAATTACCTCCAAAGCCTGAAAAATCTTTATTTAAGAAAGTTCGTACAATCGTTATTTTACTTTTAGTGGTTGCTTTATATGTTTGGACATTCACGACAATTAATATTGATTGGAGTCGGGCAATCGAACGTTCCATCAATAATTTCCATCGTGTTATACCAAAACTACTTAGCCCCGATTGGGCAGCAGCTGGTGATGTAGGCGCTGCAATGCTAGAAACAGTGTTTATTGCATTTGCAGGATCTTTGATGGCTGCGGTATTAGCAGTACCACTATCATTCTTAGCAGCTCAAAATATGATGGGCGGAAAAGTTACTTCTACAATCGGAAAATGGATACTATCCGCTATTCGTGCATTCCCAGATCTAATCTTAGCAATCCTTTTCGTAGTAGCAGTTGGTCCAAACGCCTTTGCAGGAGTTCTTGCTATTGCAATCGGGTCAACGGGTATGCTCGGTAAAATGTTTTCTGAGATCATTGAATCTATTGATATGGAAGTTGTCCAAGCAATGGAAGCAAATGGAGCAAATAAAATCCAAATCTTATTCTATGGTGTAATACCACAAATTACACCGGAGTTCCTATCCTATGCGATTTATCGCTTTGAAGTAGACATTCGTGCTTCTTCTATCTTAGGTATCGTTGGTGCTGGTGGTATCGGTACAATGGTTATTTTTGCATCAAGTAACCGTAACTGGAATGAAATGGGTATGATCTTATTCTCCATTATTATTGTTGTTACTGTAATTGACTTTGCATCGGCAAGAATTAGACGTAAAATAGTATAAGACCATTAGTAATAAGAAACGAAATTGGAGAGAGCCTTCTCCATTTCGTTTCTTTTGTTAGAAAGGATGTAGATTTTGTCACAGACAGCTACTATAAAAATCATCTATACAAGTGATATTCATGGAAATGCAATGCCAATTCTATATGGAACTAATGAACCGGCAAATCTCGGTTTAGCAAAATACGCCTCTATTGTGAAACGTGCTCGCAATGAAAATGAAAATATACTAATACTGGACAATGGTGACTTAATTCAAGGTACACCGTTAATGACTCATTATGTAAAAGAACATGCAGATAAAGAAAATCCGATGGTTGGAATTATGAATCTTCTAGGAATAGATGCAGGTGTTATTGGAAATCATGAATTTAATTTCGGAAAGACTGTCCTACAAGATGCTATTGATCAATCAAACTATCCATGGCTTTCTGCAAATCTCGTAAACAAACAAGGTGAACCTTACTTCGGAAAGCCTTATATTATGAAGTCATTAGGTAATGGAGTAAAAATTGCTATTGTAGGTGTCACTACCCATTATATTCCAAATTGGGAGTCTCCTGGGCATATTGATGGTATACAATTTAGAGATGCATTAGAAACATTAAAGACTTGGGTGAATTACATTCGCGAAAAGGAGAAACCTGATTTAGTTATTGCGTCTTATCATGGTGGATTTGAACGCGATATTGAAACTGGGCAGCCAACTGAATCACTTACTGGGGAAAATCAAGGGTATGCCATGTGTCAAGAAATCGAAGGACTCGATGTACTGTTAACCGGTCACCAGCATCGTATCTTAACTGGGGAAATCAATGGCGTACTTATTGCTCAACCCGGTAATAATGGGAAAATGTACGGTTCCATCGATATCGAAATGAAGCAGTTAGAGAAAAAATGGCAGGTTTCTCGAAAAGAAGCTGAAATTTTATCCGTAGGAAATATTGAACCTGATCCGGATGTCTTGAATTATATGAAGGAAATGGAAACTTCCACTCAACAATGGCTTGATCTGCCAACAGGTTATATTGATGGTGACATGATGATTCAAGATCCTTTTAAAGCTCGGGTAAGTAAACATCCCTTTATCCAATTTATTCAGAACGTACAATTAGAGGCAAGTGGGGCTGATATTTCCGTAACCGCATTATTAAATAATGAATCAAAGGGATTCCAGAATGTTGTAACCATGAGGGATATTGTCTCTAATTATATGTATCCAAATACACTTGTTGTTTTAGAACTGACTGGAAAGGATATAAAGCGAGCATTAGAAAAAACTGCCGAATACTTTGACTTAGATTCCAATCAAACTATTACAGTTAATCCTACGTATGTTACCCCAAAACCACAGCACTATAATTACGATATGTGGGAAGGACTCAACTATACTATCCATGTTTCCAAGCCTATTGGTTCTCGAGTAGAAGACATTCTCTATAAGGGTGAGCCTTTACAAGAAAATAATACTTATCCTGTTGTCATGAATAATTATCGTGCAACTGGTGGCGGGAATTATGACATGTTTAAAGATAAACCTGTTGTTAAGGAAATCCAAAAAGATATGGTTGAATTAATTCATGGATACTTTGAAAAGTATAAGACTGTTAAGACTGAGGTACATTCGAATTATACTGTAAAACCATAAAAAAACGAATGGAGCTACCGATAGTAGCTCCATTTTATTATATCTTGAGTTTAATCATCGTCTCCGTCATCATCATTGTTGTCATCGTCGTCATCGTCATCACGGTCATCATCGTAGTCATCATCACGGTCGTCGTCGTTATCATCGTCATTACTCTTAGCAGGCTTACTTGTTGCTGGATTTTTATCTGCCGGCTTATTAGTAGCTGGTTGTTCAGTGTCCGTATTCTTTTCTATAGTTTCCGTAATAACCCGATCAATTGATATGGAAATAATTTCGCCAGTATAGGCATCTATATCCATTTCTGCTTCGCCATTTTCACTTTTAATCTCAATTTCATATATTAGACGGTCATCATCCTCGTCTAACTCAAGTTCTTTAATCGTTCCATTAAATTCGGCTAAGGCAATTTTTTTCGCTTCATCTGTACTAATTGCTGCTCTTTTCTTGTCTTTTGACTTATCTGTATTTACATCTTCTTTTTTCTTGTCATCTGCATTATCATTTTTTGATTTGTCATCAGCATTATCTTTTTCCTTGATTGCTAGTTCAGATGAATTATTGTTATTACTACGAGTTTCTTTTTCTTCTAATTTAAGTACTTCGCCAGTGTTACCATCTAATTTGATTTCATATTCCTTCCCATCACTTTCCACTTCAACCTCGTAAACGACTTTGTTAAATCCTTTATCGATGTCAACCTCCGTAATAGTCCCTGGATATTGTTCAGTAACAAGTGCTCTAATTTCTTCTTCTGATAATTCAGGCTGTGCTTGAGCTGCGTTTGAATGGTAAATACCGAAACCCAATACAGATGCAATTGCTACACTTGAAACGGTAATTATCAATTTTTTATTCATTTTCATTTTTTGTTTCCTCCTCGTTCTTGTTGTCTTTATCATATACCCCAAGAATGAAATAACACTGAGAGAAAGATTAGAATTTGATTAGAAAATAGATAGATATTATTCTTTTATTGGCAGTACCACTTTAAAGGTTGTTCCTTCTCCAATTTTACTGTCGACTTCAATCGTCCCACCATGTGAATTAATTATTGCTTTAGCAATTGCAAGACCTAATCCAGTCCCGCCTGTATTCCGGCTTCTCGCTTTATCCACGCGATAAAATCTTTCAAAAAGACGATTGATCTCTTCTTTAGGTATACCAGCTCCATAGTCTGTAACAGAGATAGACAATTGGTTTTCTTGTTTTTCAGTAGAGACATTTACAGAGCTGTCACTGTACTTGAGAGCATTATCAATTAGAATATAAATAACTTGTTTTAATTGGTCGCGATCCCCTTGGATGTATATTGGCGTATTCAATTCAAGCTCAATTTCTCGACCGTAAGCCCCAATAAAAGTTTCGATTGTCTCTTCTAATATTTCTGTTACGTTTACACTTTCAGTACTTTGAACTTCTTTATTTTTAGCCAGAGAAAGCATTTGTTCCACTAGCTTTTGCATTCGATTTGCCTCGGAGTGAATTGCTTCTAGCGACTCCTTAACAAGTTCAGGGTTATCCTTACCTCTTCGCTCTAATAACTGAGCATAGCTTTTTACAATCGATATCGGTGTTTTCAATTCATGTGATGCATCGGAAACAAATATCTCCTGCATTTCATAGTTGTCTTTTAAAGAATCAATCATTTCATTAAACGTTTTTTCCATTTCATATAGCTCATCTTTAGAACGATTATCCAACTCGATCTTTTTCCACTTCGTATGTTTCATATTCTCCCTCATCGTGCTAATCAGGGCTTTTATTGGTTGGAGTAAAAAACGTGCCAATAAGTTTCCAGCAATGATAATTGGGACAATCATTAAGATGGAAGCCAGTATTAATACATAAAGTAGATTTTTCATGTTTTCTTCTAGACTTACTAATTGCCTCACTATTTGAAGCGTTACGATTTCACTAGTACTCCAAATAATCGGTCTTGATACAACTGCATAACGGTCTTCTTGGTAAGTTATTACTTCCCTTACTTCCGTATTAGAATACTCTCCGGGAAAATTCTCGTAATCTATATCCGGTTTTGAACGGACAAGAGGTTCTCCTATTTCTGGATATACTCGTATCATTCCATCTGCGGGTATGAATGCTTTTAACAATTCCCCAGGAGGTATATCTTGGTTTTCTTTCATTCTGGAGATAATGGTAGTAGTTTGATCGGTTAATTCATCTAACTCACTTTCAACGGAGTTTTGATAGAACAAGAAATAAATGGAAGCATTAATAAATATGATTAACACGAGCATGAAAATACTTGTAAATAACTGTATTTTAGTTCGTAATTTCATATGACTAATCCTTTATCGTATACCCGACACCACGTACGGTTTGAATGTAAGCGAGTGGATATCCTTTATCAATTTTTTGCCGTAAATAACGAACATACACATCTACTACATTTGTTTCCCCAAAATAATCATATCCCCAAACCTGCTCAATTAATTGATCACGGGTAAGTACTAAATTTTTATTCTTTAATAAGCATACTAGTAAATCATATTCTCTTGGTGTAAGCTCTATATTATTTCCATCACGTGATACTTCATGGGCACCTAAATCAACTACCAAATCGCCAACAGAAAGTACATCCTTCTTAACCTTTTTCTCAATTGGCTTTCGTAAATGCACTCGAACACGCGCAAGCAATTCTTCAATTTGAAAAGGTTTTGTGACATAATCATTGGCACCAATATCAAGTCCACTTACTTTATCATGTACAGCATCTCTAGCTGTTAAAAGTATGATTGGTGTGTCTTCATCGATACGCCTTATTCTTCGAAGCACTTCTAATCCACTCAATTCAGGAATCATGATATCTAATAGCACCAAATCCCATTCCTTCTCCTGCATTAAGCGGAGGGCATCTTTCCCATTATCCGCTATTTGGGTACGATAATTTTCATATTCTAATTCAAGTTGGAGAACCCTACTTAGCTTTTCTTCATCTTCTACAATCAATATAATTGGCCGTTCCATTGAATCACCTACTTATTGGTTCTTTTTGTTTACTATAACAAATAAAGATTAGAAAGTGATGAGAAAACAGATTTTAAAATTGATTTTTAAGGGAAAAAGATAAATAATGGAAGCAAGAAACAGGGAGGAATCGACATGCTTGCACTTGATCATATAGTTATAGCTGGTAGAAACGCTGAAGAAGATAGTATAACTTATAATAAACGATTTGCAGTAAAAGCCGTAAAAGGCGGGGAACATGAGAATTGGGGAACTTATAATTACCTAGCATATTTTTCCAACCAAGCTTATATTGAGTGGTTAGGGATAAACAATTATGATAAAGCAATGAAAAGTGATAATCCTTTAATAACACATCTAGTATATATGCTGGATCAAAATGAAACTGGTCCATTTCAGTTTGCACTCCGTACCGATCAAATGGACGATTATGTTCAGCATTTTAAAGAGAATAACATTCCATTTGATGGTCCTTATCCCGGGAAACGGCTCCGTCCAGACGGAACTCTTTTATCATGGCGAATGCTTTTCCCGAAATATGATATAACAGAAGGAATGCTGCCATTTTTAATTGAATGGCATAATCCAACAGGAGGACCATGTACACAAAGTATTTCCAACCCTCAAGTAATAACCAAAATTAATTACAGTGGTGTCGATAAGGCAACATTTACTAATTTATATCAATTAAAAAATAAACGAAGCATTACCAACCAATTTACATTACAAAACTCGAAGATATCATTTAACAATAATGGGAAGTTATCCTTTGAATTAGTATGAAAAGAGAATGTGCATGTGCACATTCTCTTCTCTGTTACCCTAATTGTTGATGTAAAAATTCTGTTACAGACTCAGGAGTTTTTGTATAAGCACTATGCTGATGTGCTAGTTTTTCTCCGTTTTGGAAAATTAGAATACTTGGAATACCCATTACTTCATATGTACCGGCAATTCCTTCTATTTCATCTGTATTTACCTCATACCACTCATAGTTATTAAACTCATCCAGAATTCCATCGATAAACATGTCCATTCTCTTACAATCCGGACACCAATCAGCAAAGAATTTTATAATCACTGGTTTTTCGCTTTGAATAACCTCATTGAATCTATCCATTGTTTGAATGTATTCCATATAATCAACTCTCCTTTAAAATCTTATCCCTATTGTATCTATTAAACAAACGTTTGTCTCACAGTTTGCCTACTCTTTATATTCTACTTTTCCTAATATATATGCGACAAATAAACCAGCTGCAAAAGTAACAACACTTAATAATAATGAAGTGGTTGATTCAGGCCAACCTGGAAATACAACAAAGATTGATCCGATTACTAAACCGATAATTAAAGAAAATGTTGCATTTCGATAATTAATTAGAAAGAAATTGATTATCTTGCTCATCGTAATGATACCAAGAAGAATCCCGAAACCGACAACAGCAATAATATCCAATTGCAGATTACTAATGGCACTAATAACTGTTGAATATACACCAAAAACCAGTAAAATAAAAGAACCACTGATACCTGGAAGTATCATTGCCGCACTAGCAATAAAGCCAGAGAAAAATAACAAAATATATGTTGAAAGGGTAATATTCTCTATTACCATTCCTTCACTTTCATGAAGAAATATCATCGAACCCACAGCTAAGGCTCCAATAACAAGGAAAATATAATGGTTTACTTTGAAGTTCACCTTAACATCTGCTTGGTTAAATAAATATGGCAATATCCCAATGATTAGCCCCAAAAAGAAAAATTGGGTTGGGCCAGGATAATGTTCGAACAACCACTCGATTAAGTGGCTTAATAAAAGAATTGCAGATACGACACCAATTCCTAACGGTACAAGGAAGCCTAATTGTTTTTTCCAGTCCTTGCTAACTAAACCATTAATAGCAGCTATCAATCGATCATAAATTCCGAGTAATACCGCAATAGTTCCACCACTAACACCAGGAATTACATCACTTGCCCCCATAATCAACCCACGATAAATATTTTTCCACTCCATCAAATAATCCCCTTTATTAAAATCTAATTATTATCATACCAAATAATGGTTGCAATTTATAGAAAAAGCAGTATACTAATAATAGGCTACTTTGCATAACAAGGTAGCGACTTTTATGTTCGGTAACTTGTTATACAAGGTAGGTGAGATAAATGTCATTAAGAAGTCAATTGTTAAAAGGGGTATTGGAAGGATGCATTTTATCCGTCATTAACAGGCAATCCACCTATGGTTATGAGCTGTCGTTGCGGTTGCAAGAATATGGTTTATCTGATGTTAGTGAAGGCTCCATTTATCCAATTTTACTCCGACTTCAAAAAGAGAATTTAATTGAAGGGACTATGCAAAAATCAGAATTAGGTCCTAAGCGAAAGTACTATCATCTTACAGAAGATGGTGAAAATGCATTGCGTGAATTCATGGAGCAATGGGAAAATATTAAACTTCCTGTTGATAACATTATAAATAAAGGAGGAGAAACTAGGTGAATTCTAAAGATTTTATTAAACTGAACAATGACATGCGAGAAAAATTATCAGAAGAGAACAAAGAGATTTATGAAGATATGCTTGTTTATATCCGCTTAAACGGAAACAAATCTGAACAACAGACAGAAGAAGTGCTATTTGAACTTTTGGAACACTTACTTGAAGCACAAAAAGAGGGTAAAACAGCTCGTGATGTATTTGGTCATAATCTAAGAAAATACTGTGATGAGTTAATTGCAGAAATACCTGGCGAGAAGCAATCATTCGCATTGCTATTTGGAGCCTATATCGTAATTTACTTCCTTGGTATCCTTAGCACTTTTCATGGGATAGCTAATTTTGTGTTACACCAATTCTTTGATGTCGGTTCTAATGATTTTACTTTTTCAATTGGTAGTGGAATTACAGTTGTCATCATTGATTTAGTCATATTATCTGGCTTTATATTAATCATTTTAAGATGGCTTAGAAACTCCACTTTTAAAGAGAAAAAACCTAAAAAGTGGGTTGAGTTTTTACAATTATGGTTCATTAGCATGATTTTTATAGGAGCGACTGTTTTAGTTCCAATCATAATGCCAAGCTTTGGTTCAGAAATCACCATTCCGGTTCTATTCTTTGCCGTAATTGGAGTTCTTCTATTCTTAATTTCTTTTGTGTTAAACAAAAAATTTAGAATTACTAAGTAATGCTTTTTCAAAAAGGAAGCTATATGGTGAATTGTTCATCTTTAGTTACAACTACTTTGTTCATAATTTCTATATAAGATATAACGAAGATTTACTATGCAGGAAAGAGAATATGTAGTTAATTTAGATACACAAATTGTGGAAGCCTAGCACTTATATAGCTAGGCTTCTGGCAACTTCTAGATGATGTCCTACAAATATTATTCTTCTATAAACTTTAAATCTGGTACCCAGATTGACATGTGTTCTTTAATCTCTTCATAGTGCTTGCTGGCATTTGGTAAGTCTTGATCGGTTAATTGGTACATTGGAATAACCTCATAATCTTGCCAATTTGAATATTTTACATACGTAGGTAGAAATTCTGGTGAGTGCACCTTCACTTCCTGCTCTCCACCCTTAGTTGTTTTTGAAATATAAAATTTAAATATACCACCGATTTGTCTATAAAATTCATCTTGACCCGACAGAAAATTCCCTAAGGAATAGACAACCAGTGTACGACTTCCCTCTGCACTTGTGACCCAATCAATTGGTTGCAAGACATGTGGGTGGTGCCCAACAACAACATCAGCTCCCTGGTCCGCAACAAATTGAACAAGGTCTTTTTGTATTTGGTTCGGCATCCGCTCATATTCATTTCCAAAGTGGAGGCTTAATACAACTACATCGGCTTTTTCCTTTGCATCTTTTATTTCCCTGGCTATGAGCTCTTGGTCAATTAAGTTTACTAAGTAGTCCCTTCCAACCGGAACTGGAATTCCATTTGTTCCATAGGTATAGGATAAAAAGGCAACAGATATCCCTTCTTCAGTCTCATACACTCTTACCCGGTCACGGTCTTGGCTATTCTTATATGCCCCTGTATACATCATATCAATGGTTTCCCAATGTGTAATAGCTCGCTGGATCGCTTCTTCACCACGATCTAACGTATGATTATTAGCTAGCGATACAACATCGACTCCAGCCCATTTTAAGGCATCACCAACCTCAGTAGGACTGTTAAATGTCGGATAAGACGATAAACCTAATTCGACCCCACCAATCATTGTTTCTTGGTTTGCAATAGAAATAGTAGCATCACTTAAAAAAGGTTCCACCCGTTTAAGCATAGGTTTAAAATCATATCCTTGTTTAACCTTTGCATCATTATAAACACTATTGTGTATGAGCATATCCCCAATTGCGGTTATCGATATTTCTTTTGTTATTTCAATTGATTCCTTTGGCTCTCTGGAATCCGATGTTTTTCCAGCATGTGAACCAGCAGTTCGATTTTGGTCAATATTTCCTTCCGATATATCTTTACCACACGAAACTAATATTACTACCATTAGCAATAATAGTATTACCTTGATAACTTTCCCCCTAGTCATAGACCATAACTCCTCATACTTTTTTACTAATTATACCATGTTAACAGGAAAATAATTCCTTATTATTCAAAAATTCTACAATTAGCGTTAGTTTGTCCAACATGGTTATTCTTAATATGACAAAATAGTAGTAGGAGCGTTCCAAAATGAAAATTGAAAAGTGTATAAACGACCAGAGTCTTAAGTTTATTGGTTTCCAACTAACCGTTTTCTCAAAAAAAAAACAACTGCCAATTTAAGCAGCTGCTTTTACAAATCTATTCCACTCGCTCGATAATGGTAGCATTAGCCATCCCCATACCTTCACAAATAGCTAGTAACCCATAGCGACCATTGATTCGCTCTAATTCGTATAACAGTGAAGTCATAAGCTTTGTTCCTGTTGCACCTAATGGATGCCCTAGTGCAATTGCCCCTCCATTTACATTTAACTTATTAGGGTCTGCACCTGTTTCTGCTAGCCATGCAAGTGGTACTGGTGCAAAGGCTTCGTTTACTTCATAGCGGTCCATATCCTCTATTGAAAGACCTGATTTCTCTAATACATGTTTCGTTGCTTCAATAGGTCCTGTTAGCATTAGGGTCGGATCTGAACCTACGACAACACGAGCTATTATTTTTGCTTTCGGTTTCAAACCTAATTCACTTGCTTTTTCACCAGACATTAGCAGAACAGCACTCGCTCCATCACTCATTTGACTAGCGTTTCCTGCCGTTATTTTACCGTCTGCTTGAAAGACTGGTTTAAGCGAGGAAAGTGCTTCCATAGACGTATCCTGTCTAGGGCCCTCATCTCTCCTAATGATTTGCTTATCTCCTCCTGCATCCTCTACCTCAACCGGTAGGATTTCCGCTTCAAACTTTCCCTTCTCTATAGCAAGCAATGCTTTTCTATGACTCTCTAGCGAATATGTATCTAGTTGCTCTCTAGTTAATCCCCATTCGTCTGCAATCTTTTCAGATGATACACCTTGATTTACAATTTCATATTTCTCTAGAAGTTTTTTACTAGGTTTTATTTTGCCCATATTTGCAAACATGGGAGCACGTGACATGCTTTCAACCCCACCAGCAATTACAATATCCATATCTCCTGCTGCAATTGCTTGGGCTGCAAAATGAATGGCCTGTTGACTAGAACCACATTGACGATCAATGGTTACCCCAGGTACATAAATTGGGAATCCCGCAATAAGCGCTGCAGTGCGTGCAATATTCCCACCTTGCTCATTTACTTGTGTCACACAACCTAAAATAACATCTTCCACACTACTTTTCTCAATAGTTGACCGTTCCACCAATTCCTCTAATACCATTGCAGCCAAATCATCCGATCGATAATTTGCGAATGCTCCACCTTTTCTACCTACAGCCGTACGTACCCCATCGATTATTACTACTTCCCGCACAATCTTCCCCCCTATACTCTTTACATTATATAATATTTTATTTTTTTAAATAATTCTACATTTTCTTTTTTATACTTTTTTTAGTAATAAATGAAACAATTATGAGGTAAAATCGTATAAAATAGCAATATACATATTAAGGGAGGAATTATTGTGAAACGAACTGCAGAAATGACACTTGGAATTATTGGTGCGGTTTTCTATGTATTCTCTGTAGCATTTGGAATACTTCGACTATGGATGGAAAATAATAAGGGATATTTAGAAGATTATATGATGGAAAACCAATCTGAATTTGACTTAACCTCAACTGACATGACAGCGTTAGAAGAAATGTTTAGTATGAACCTTGCACAGGGCGGAATATTAATAGTAATCTTGCCAATAATTGCTATCATTTTAGGTATTGTGGCTATGGTTCTATTAAAAGGAAATAAACGTCCAGTAGCTGCAGGGATCATCCTCATTGTAACTGGAGTTGGCTATGCTATTATTACTCTTGGTGGAGGTATCCTGAGTGGAATTCTTTATCTAATAGCAGGTATCCTTTGCTTAGCCCGTAAACCAAAGACGATTATTGAAGGTTAATAATTCATGATGTAAAAACTATGTAAAATAGGAGAAAAGTCTCACACTTTTCTTATACTATGTAATATAATTAACTATGATGTTTTAAGTAATCACCATACTCGAGGTGTTTTAAAATGAAACGCTATTTAACCGCAATATTTCTTGCATTAAGTGCGTTGATATTGTTATTCGGTTTACGGATTGATTTACAATGGACTGGAGTAGCTACTTGGGGACTGACCCTCATTTGTTTAATTTTTGCTGCATATTATACAAAATATATTCCAGATGAAAGAAGTAAAAAAAAGAGGTAGTAAACAATCATTTGTTTACTACCTCTTTTTCTCTTCAAAAAGAACTACCGCAACATATGGATTGGGATAAATATTAACCGATCATCATTTGCATATGGGTTTCCTCGTCCATCTGTATTATTGGTAATAACATATAACCCCTGATTTGTTGCTAACACATCACGTACACGTCCTAGTTCAGATAGTGTTTCATCCAGCATGTTTGTTTGAAGGTCATATACTCGAATACCCTCTCCTCTTAAAGAAGCAAAATATAATTTCCCCTCTAACAGCGCCATCCCTGATGGTGCCCATGTTTTCTCATGAGAATGGACAATCGGGTTTAACATTCCTTCTTTTGTCTCATCCCCTTGAATAATTGGCCATCCATAGTTCTTTCCTTTTTGAATATGATTTAGCTCATCATGTGCACTTGAACCATGTTCCGACGCATATAGATTACCTTCACTATCCCAGGCTAGTCCTTGTGGATTGCGATGTCCATAGGAATAAACATAGTTGTTTGGAATGGGATTATCAGAGGGAATCGTACCATCGATATTCATTCTCAGTATTTTACCGGCTAAGCTTGTTACATCTTGAGCTAGCTCAGGTACTGTTGCATCTCCAGTGGTAATATACAACTTTTGATCTGGCCCAATTTTAATTCTGCCACCTTGATGGAACTTCCCCCCTGGTATCTTATCCAGTAAAACATTCGTTTCCTGCCAGTGGTCATCTATTAACTGAATTTCAACAACACGCTGAAAAAAATCATTACCATCAACATAAGAATAATATGCAAAAGCCTTATTTGTAAAATTGGATGGAAAAGCTATTCCTAATAATCCCGCTTCAGGCTGGTTAGACAATCCCTTCTCCAGTCTGACAGGTTGCCGAAAATAGTTGTCCTCTTTAATTTGTACGATGGAACCAGTTCTTTCACTTATGTAAATGGTGTCATCCAACTTTGCAATTTCCCATGGTATTTCTAAATTTGACGCAATCACTTCATATTCATTTTGATTAATTGTTGATTCAGTCTGATAACTGGATGTGTCTTCTTTAGAACAACCTATCACGAAAATCAAAAGAAAAATTGGAAATAGTATACGTATGTCGATTCACTCCTTTAATTATATTTATAGCTAATTCTAGAGTAATTCATAACAATTTATAAGTAGAAAATTACAAAAAATAAATAAAGAAGATATCTGAAGGAGGCACTTCCCTAGATATCTTCTTACCGTTTAAACCAATTTTGCACGTTTTGCTGCTTTTTCACGTTCATTTTTATTTAGGATTTTTTTACGAAGACGAATAGATTCAGGAGTTACTTCGCAGTACTCATCCTCATTCAAATATTCTAATGCTTCTTCGAGTGACATGTTTCTAGTTTTACGAATTACCGAAGTTTGATCCTTTGTTGCAGAACGAACGTTGGTCAGATGTTTTTCTTTCGTGATATTTACGGTTAAGTCATTTTCACGATTATGCTCCCCAACAATCATACCTGCATATACGTCTGTACCAGGATCTACAAAAATAATTCCACGGTCTTCAAGACCCATAATCCCATAAGTTGAAGCTTTACCATTTTCCAATGCTACAAGAACTCCTTGGCGTCTGCCACCTACTTGCCCTTTAATAACCGGTTCATAAGCTTCAAAAGTATGGTTTAGAATTCCATAACCACGTGTTTGTGACATAAATTCAGTTGAGTACCCAATAAGTCCACGAGATGGCACTTTAAACTCAAGACGGACTTGACCATTACCAAAGTTCACCATATCGAGCATTTCGCCTTTACGTGCACCAAGAGACTCCATGATTGCTCCAGTATGCTCTTCTGGTACGTCCACTTGCACTCGCTCAATAGGTTCACAAAGAACACCATCAATTTCTTTTATAATTACCTTTGGTTTCGATAGTTGAAGCTCAAAACCTTCACGACGTAAATTCTCAATTAATATTGATAAGTGTAGTTCCCCACGTCCTGAAACAATCCAAGCATCTGGAGAATCAGTTGGATCAACACGTAAACTTACATCTGTTTCTAACTGTTTTAATAGACGTTCCTCGATTTTACGAGATGTAATATACTTACCTTCACGACCCGCAAAAGGACTATTGTTTGTAACAAATGTCATCTGAAGAGTTGGCTCATCAATGTGAAGAATCGGAAGTGCATCAGGATGATCTTGAGGACAAATAGTTTCCCCAACATTTAAATCATCAAGACCTGAGATTGCTACTATCTCACCTGCACCAGCTTCTTCAATCTCTAATCGTTTTAAACCGAAGAAACCAAATAGCTTACTAATACGGAAAGACTTTTGTGTGCCATCTTTTTTCATAACAACAACCTGTTGGCCAACATGAATTTTACCACGAGAGATACGTCCAATACCAATACGCCCAACATAATCGTTATAGTCTAATAAGGTTACTTGGAATTGTAGTGGATCTTCACGATTATCCACCGGGGCAGGAATATGTTCCAGAATCGTTTGGTAGATTGGTTCCATTGTTTCCTGTTGATCATCTGGTTCAAGTCCTGAAGTTCCGTTTAGTGCAGATGCATATACAACTGGGAATTCTAACTGGTCATCGTCTGCACCTAGTTCGATGAATAAATCTAAAACTTCATCAACTACTTCTGCTGGTCTTGCATTGGGACGGTCGATTTTGTTTAATACAACGATTGGTGTTAATTTCTGTTCAAGTGCCTTTTTTAACACAAATCGAGTTTGTGGCATTGTTCCTTCGTAGGCGTCCACTACTAAAGCAACACCATCAACCATTTTCAAGATACGTTCAACTTCGCCACCGAAATCCGCGTGTCCTGGTGTATCTAAGATGTTAATTCTTGTATCGTTATAGCTAATTGCTGTATTTTTTGCCAATATTGTGATTCCACGTTCACGCTCAATATCGTTAGAATCCATCATACGTTCATCAACTTGCTCATTTTCACGAAAAGTACCAGAGTATTTTAGTAACTGGTCTACTAATGTTGTTTTACCATGGTCAACGTGAGCAATAATTGCGATATTACGAATATCTTGTCTTAATTGCATAAAGTACGCTCCTCTTATTTCCGAGTAGAATGAAACTAGACAATTATATCATAAATGTCGATTGATGTCTTAACTTTTTTTAATTCTCTAATCTTACCAGCGGTCCTAATACACTTCGCTTTTACTTCCAGCATAGGGGTGAGTAACCACAGTACCAGGGAATGCTTCGTTAGCGACTCATCGCACGCGTAGAAAAAGTGCTTTCTCAATTCAAGGATTCTCCGTTTATTCGGACCGCTCAGTGCAAATATTTAGTCTTACTCATCTCTTTATTTCTAAACAGAATAGACCCTCAATGAAGCACACTAGGGAAGGTTAGGGTGAATTTGGCCCCGCCTAGTTGGGATTTTGCTGCCTGGATTTTTCCGCCGGATTGTTCGATGATGGCTCTTGAGATGGCGAGTCCTAGGCCAGTCTCTCCATTCTTACCTTTCACAAATCGGTGGAAAATATGTGGCATTAATTCTTCAGAAATACCTTCTCCGTCATCTTCAATAGTTATCTGCGTTTGACCATTTTGTACCAAAGCAGAAATTAGAAGTGTATTATGACCATGCCGTATTCCATTAACCGTTAAGTTCAAGAGGGCACGCAACATTCGTTCTTCATCACCCAAAAGATACAGATTCCCATCGACTTCTTTCCTAATCTCAATATCCTTCTCCGTTGCTAGAGGCAAAGCTCGCTCCACTACCTTTTCCAATAGAGTTGATAATTTAATCTTTTCATTTTGATAGGAAATCTCTTCACTTTCTAGTTTTGCAAGTAAAATCATTTCATTAATTATTTTCTTTAGTCGATTAACCTCTGAAACGATTACTTCCAAGCCCTTTTCTTCCTCTTGCTTATCAAATACTTTTTCTTTTATTCCTTCTGCATAGCCTTGAATTGTCATAAGGGGTGTTTTAAGTTCATGACTAGCATTTTGGAAGAAAGTCTGCTGAGTATTTATATACCGCTGCAACTCGCTTGCCATATCATATACACTTTGTGCTACCTCTTTTATTTCTCCAGAAGCGCTAATTGGTTTGATTTCATCAAACTCTCGCTTTTCGACTTTTTTTAGTTGGTATTTAAGCCTTGTTAAAGGAGTGACCAATTTTCTAGTAAGAAAGTAACTTAGACCAATAGCCGCAATTGCTCCAAATATGAATACAAGTAACATACGCATAATAAAATCTTGTTGGACTATTTGGAGGTCCTGTAAAGGGGTAAGTAGAATCAATTCTAATCCAAGGCTTTTTGGAACAAACAGGATACGTGATGTAACGTATTTCTCATTACCAAATGCCCAAAGTTCTTCATCCGAGTTCTTAAAGTCATTGTTCATAAACAATCCGGTCACAATTGGCGTTGGTAAAGTAGAGTAGAGCACGGAGTTTTGCTCACGATCATACAAGAATAACTGTAAATCCTGTTCCTTCAGAAATTCATTAAAACCAATGATATTTTCCCTTGATATAAAAGCCTCGTCTAAAACGTTAACTAAAATCTCACCTTTTTGCTCTAACTGTCTTTGTTCATCTTGAATTAGCAAATTTAGAATCAAGGAGTAAATCACATATCCTGTTATTGCCATGATAATTAGAAGTAAGGCGGTAAATGCAGCATTTAATTGATATTGCAGTTTCATCTATTAGTCCTCTTTATCCCGCAGACGATAGCCAAAGCCCCAAACAGTCTCTAATGGAATATCTTTGATTTTCTTGCGGAGTCTTTTCACTAAATCATCTACTGCCCGGTCACTTCCAAAGTAATCGTCTCCCCATACCCGCATAAGAAGCTCTTCACGAGAAAACGCCCGGTTGACATTTTCTGCAAATAATAGCAACATATCGAATTCTTTTGTGGTGACTTCCTGCTCCTCTCCATCCCAGAACACACGACGGTCACTCTTATTAATTACTAACTGCTCCACCATCACTCGATCATTGTTCTCAATCGGTTCTTTTTCCTCAGGTCGGTAACGCTTAAAAAGGCGCTTTACTCTAGCCATTAATTCTCTTGGACTAAATGGTTTTGTTAAGTAGTCATCTCCTCCAAGTTCAAGCCCAAGTATTTTATCAATTTCTTCATCTTTAGCAGAAACAATAATGATTGGGACATCACTCTTATTACGAATTGTTTTACAAAATTCATACCCATCCATCCCTGGCAACATAATATCGACTATCCACATATCCGGTGGATTAGACTTCCATAGCTCTAAGCCCTTTTCAGCAGAATCCATCACAGAGACATGATATCCTTCTTTTTTTAGGAAGGCTGATACGATGTTTTGAATATTTGGGTCATCTTCTATAACAGCAATATGATAATGATAATTCATTTTCCTCACCGCTTTTAACTGTTTTTTCTTTTATTTTTACATTATTAATAAGAGGAAACAATATATTTTGCTTATTTCCACATTTATTCCACAATTATCCCAAAGCTATTCCATTGCTTCTGGATATGCTATACATACAGTCTTTAAGGAAGGATGTATGGTAATGGAACATAATGAAAATGAACAGCAACCATTAGATTCAAAAAACGATAGTCACCAACAGCATCATTCTGAGGATTCCGATCATACTACTTATCAAACACATCAGACGAATGTTGATAACCTGGGGTTAACTAAACCAAATTCAGAGCTCGAAATGAAAAAGGATAAGACTAAAGGACCAACTACTATTAAATCTTTCCTTTCTGGCATGCTCGGTGGATTCATTCCTGTAATCGTGTTACTATTACTTATTTCTAACAATGTAATATCTCTTGAAAATATAAAAGATACAGAACTAGCTGCACAGAATACAACTAAAACAGATCCTGAAATCATCACAACCATGGCAGCAGAGGACGCTAAAAGCTCGACAAACCTTGCTGAAGTTGCTGAAGCTGTTGTCGGTGTAACAAACCTACAAAAACAAAGTATCTGGACAAATAGTCAAGAGGCTGGAACTGGTTCTGGTATCATTTATAAAAAAGAAGATGGAAAAGCATATGTAGTTACAAACCACCATGTTGTAAATGGTGCAGAACAAGTGGAAGTTGTATTATCCAATGACGAACGAGTTCCGGCAAAAGTTCTTGGAACTGATGAATTAACAGATTTAGCTGTGCTAGAGATCGATGGTGAAAATGTTAACCGGGTTGCTAAATTAGGGACAGCTGAAGGCAAACAAGTTGGAGAAACCGTATACGCAATCGGAAACCCACTTGGTATAGAATTCGCTAACTCTTTAACAAAAGGAATAATTAGTGGACTTGAACGATCTGTATCGGTTGACACAAATGGGGACAGTATAGCCGATTGGATTACTGAAGTTATTCAAACAGATGCGGCCATTAACCCTGGAAATAGTGGTGGAGCACTGGTTGATTCAAATGGTGAAGTTATTGGTATCAACTCTATGAAGATTGCTAGCACCCAAGTTGAGGGTATTGGATTTGCCATTCCGATGGAGTCCGCTCTACCAATTATGGAACAGTTAGAGACAACTGGTAAAGTGCAACGTCCATTTATCGGTATTAGCATGGCTCCGTTAAATCAAGTACCAATGCAATATCGCCATAATGTTGTCCTTCCAGAAGGTGTAGAAGAAGGTATGGTTATTGCAAGCGTCGAGCCAGGCTCTCCTGCAGCCGATGCTGGTTTACAACAATTTGATGTTATCACGAAGATCAACGATCATGAAACACCGACCGCTCTAGAACTTAGAAAATATATGTATTCTGAAACACAAGTTGGTGATTCAGTTAACCTTGAGATTTATCGAAACGGTGAAAAACAAATCGTCGAATTAAAGCTTACAGAACGATATGAATAAGTTGCGCCAAAAGAAGGGTACCTCCCCCCTTCTTTTTTTATTGGTGTTTTAATTCTATTAGACAGTTTTTCCTGGTTTCTCACTTATTTTGTCCGTGAGAAGCTTTCTATTAGACAGTTTTTCCTGGTTTTCTACTTATTTTGTCCTTGAGAAGCTTTCTATTGGACAGTTTTTCCTGGTTTCTCACTTATTTTGTCCATGAGAAGCTTTCTATTAGACATTTTTTCCTGGTTTTCCACTTATTTTGTCCTTGAGAAGCAATTATATTTTTAAGTTTTTTCCTTATATATTAAAGAAGGGTTTGATACACAACTTATTTGAGTATCAAACCCTTTAATCTTATCCAAAGAACAAATCTATAATGTTCGACCCTGTTGAACTGCGTTTGTTATAGAACTCCGAGTATCCACAATTCTTGCAGTAAACCACTATAAATTGATTATGCTGCATGTCGAACATTTTTGACAATCCTGTACCTGTCATCGCGACTTCCTTCTTATCCGCATCCATACTTCCACATTTGATACAACCTTTATTATCACTCATTCCCCATCACTCCTTTTACTATTTTACGGATTTATGGTGAAAAAGTTTCAAAAAATGCACAGCACATCCTATTGGACTGCTGTGCATTTCTTAATCCATATCTAATTCATTCTCATATTTATTATGATTCGGAGTTACCCCTGTAAAATTCCCATGCTGATCGGCTGCAACAAATCCTTCGATATCCTCTACGTTACCAACATTTTCATCACTGTTCGGATACATTTCATCAAAATTCTCCCGGTCACCGTAAAAGTCAGAAGCTGTTTCCGAAGTTCCGTAACGACTTACATCTTGCCACGCATCTTCTGCATCATAGCCAACTTGTTCTTCATCTGTTACTTCATCCGGGTTTATATTCGGACTAAATACTTCTTCTTCAACCGGTCTATTTCGCTCAAAAGTATCACTACTTGCATGATTGACACAACGATCAGCAGTTGGAACTGCTTGTAATCGTTCAAATGGGATGTCTGCTCCGCATTCTGTACATATGCCATATGTTCCCTCTTCAATTGCATGTAATGCCTCGTTAATCTCCTCTAGTTCTTTCTCTGCATGCTCATTTAAAGCAATGTCTTTTTGTCTTTCAAATAATTCCGTTCCATGATCTGCTGGATGGTTATCATAATTAGAGAGCTCACTCATGGACTCCTTCAATAACTCTAATGATAAACCATAATGGTCTTGAACATGATTAATCAATTCATTCTGCCGAGCTAATAATGCTTCTTTACATTGACCTAACTGTTCACCTGAAATCATGTAATAGCCTCCTCATAAAGCAATAATCCGTGATTACTTGAAAAAGGTTGCTAATCATACTATATGTAAAAGCATTAGATTGATTCTTTTATATCTACTTGAATTGCATGTCAATATGTGGTATTCCATCCTCTAAATATACGTCAGAAATTTGTATAAAACCTAATGAACGATAAAAGTCTTTTAAGTAGTCTTGCGCTTGTATTTTTATATTATTTTCCTTCCACTCATCAACGATAAAATCGATTGACCTTTCCATGATTTCCCGCGCAATGCCATGTGACCTAAACTTTTTGGAAACCAATACCCTTCCAATGGCAGCTGCATCTTCATACTTAAGCCCTTTGGGTAGCAACCTAACATAGGCGGCAATCTCATTTTTTATTGTTCCATAGTAATGGATTGATTCCTGATCATAATTATCTAATTCCGGATACGCACAATTCTGTTCTACAACAAAAACATCCGTTCTTGCTTTTAAGATTGAATATAATTCATGATTAGTTAATTCGTTAAAATTCTTACTATGCCACTGCATTTTCATCATTCCTTAATTGATTTTCCTTTTACAATATTGAAAATAATTATATAGTAAAAGCAGGAGGGAGTGGTGTTTCATGCTTAAAAATATCGGATTTATTGGAACTGGTGTTATGGGAAGTAGTATGGTTCAAAACCTGTTAACGGCTGGATATAACGTTTCTGTGTATACTCGTACAAAATCGAAAGCCCAACCATTACTTAACCAAGGTGCCATTTGGAAAGATTCTATTTCTGAATTAGCTTCTACAGTAGACGCTGTCATCACAATAGTTGGATACCCACAAGATGTAGAAGAGGTATACTTTGGAGATAATGGGATTATAGAAAATTCTAATAAAGGGACGTATATCATTGATATGACGACATCCAAGCCTTCTTTAGCAGTAGAGATTTATCAAAGGGCCAGAGAAAAAGGAATCTTCGCCCTTGATGCACCTGTTTCTGGTGGGGATATTGGCGCTAAAAGTGGAACACTTGCTATTATGGTTGGCGGAGATCCGGAAGCATTTGATGCCGTATTGCCAGTGCTAAAAGTAATGGGAGAAAATATCATCTTGCAAGGACAAGCTGGTGCAGGGCAGCATACGAAATTGAGTAATCAGATTGCCATTGCTACCAATATGATTGGGGTTTGTGAAGCAATCGTATACGCTAAAAAGGCTGGACTTAATCCAGTTCGAGTTCTGGACAGTATTACAACCGGGGCTGCTGGAAGTTTTTCTTTATCGAAGCTTGCCCCACGCATGATAGAAGGGGACTTTGCCCCAGGATTCTATGTGAAACATTTTATAAAAGATATGACCATTGCCATTGAGTCAGCAGAAGAATTAGGACTATCAACACCTGGGTTAGCACTATCATTAGAGCTATATAAAGAGTTAGCAGAAAATGGTGAAGCAGATAGTGGCACCCAAAGCCTAATTAAATTATTTGATTCATCGTATTAAAGCTTTTCTTCGTCAACTTTCGACTGAACAACACTTGCTAGATCATCGTTCCCAAAAAGTTGTAAGACATGTATAACAGTTTGAACTGAAATTTCGTCTGATTCCTCTTTGGGAACGGTTAATTCTATTGCTTCTTCTAAAGCCTTGTTGTTAACTTGATAAGGGTACGCTGTTTTATAAAGTTCTTCAGGATCCATATCGTTGTTTACACACCACTGTGCAAAAATTAATATCATCATTTTTTCATCGCTTTGATGATTTTTAATGATTTGTTCTTCTAGTTGTTTTTTATCCAAACTATTCACCTACTTTTCGAAGCAAAAATACCCACATAAAACTTAGGGCCTGTTTTAAAACTACTGGTAAATCCTGATGGTGCTCTTCTCTTACGCCTTCTTTATAAACACCAAGTTCATCCACTAATGAAAATCCTAATTCTTTAGCAAGTTTAAAAAACTCCCAGGGCATCATCGTATTATTTATGGATTTCTCACCAAATACCTTTGGATAGCTACTCGACCGCGGCCCAGCAGTGGGGCCCAAAATACCCACGCAAAGTATTCCATCCGGTTTTATCACTCTATGTATTTCTTTCAATGCAGTTGCAGGTACTTCAACCCACTCTAGAACATTAATGCTTAAAATAGCATCCACCGATTTATCAGCAAGTGGTAATTGATTCACATCTGCAACCTGAAATGGAACTTCTTGGAGACGTGTTCTTGCCAGTTTAATCATCTCTTCTGAAATATCAACACCCATTACTTCATGACCTAATGTATGTAATTTAAATGTCCCGTAACCATCACCACAACCAACATCGACAACAGTCGCTCGATGATCTAAATGTTTATCCAATAAGGGAACAATATCTTTTCGACTGCCATGATCCCACATACTTTGACTACGGGCACTCCAAAAATCAGCTCGGTTATTCCACTCTTCCTTTGATTTTTCTTTCCAATTGAAAGATCCCAAATCATGTCACCTCGAGTTCTCATCTACATAAAAAGGCTTATCTCAAACAGAGATAAGCCTTGTGGGTTTGTGTTAATTATAGTTTAGTTACGTTAGCTGCTTGAGGGCCACGGTTACCTTCAACGATTTCAAATTCAACATCTTGACCTTCTTCAAGAGTTTTGAAACCATCAGTTTGGATAGCTGAGAAGTGTACGAATACATCGTCACCGTCTTCGCGCTCGATGAAACCGAAACCTTTTTCTGCGTTAAACCATTTTACTTTACCAGTCATTTGTATGACCTCCTTATCGAATAGCTTGCAAAGTACAATTGAACCTTTAATACTTTTACACCTACTCTGATAAAGAGAACGTAAAGTATTACCAATTTCAATTTCCTTTTGCTACTATTAACTTTACCCTTTTGGTTAGAAAAATGCAAGTAAATCCGGATTTTTTAGGAAAAAAAATTATATTTTAGTCTTTACTACCTATTTATCTTATGATAAAATCTGTCGCATTTTGTAAATCGATCTAAATTCACAGTGACTTTACAATTGTACTGGGATAGACTTAGATTAAAACCAATTGATTTAGGGAGGTTTTCATATGTATACCATAACGGACCACCTCGGAAGAACAGTTACATTTTCACACCCACCCAAACGTATCATCTCTCTTGTTCCTGCTATTACAGAAACAATGTATCACCTGAATTTAGAAGATACTATAGTAGGTCGAACAAGATTTTGCATTTTCCCACAGGAAAAAGTCCTGATGGCTAAAAATATTGGCGGAACGAAGGATATAAATCTTGACCGCATTAACCAATTAAAACCTGATCTTATCCTAGCTGAAAAAGAAGAGAATACAAAAGAGATAGTTAAAACACTTGAAAAGCATTATCCTGTCTTCGTCTTCGAAGTACAAAAGGAGCTAGATGTTTACCGTATGATTAAGGATCTAGGGCGTTTAACCAATCGCAATGATGAATCCTTTCAGATGGTAAAGGAAATACAGCATCAATTCGATACCCTTCCACATGTTAATGGTAAAAGTGCAGCATATGTTATCTGGAAAAATCCCTACATGGTAGTTGGAAAAGATACATATATTCAATCTACTTTAACAAAGATGGGATTCATTAATCCTTTTACTTCATTAAATGGAAGATACCCTGTTGTAACAGAAGAAGACTTTCAAAATGCAGATCTAGATTATATTCTCCTAGCAACGGAGCCGTATCCATTCAGGGAAAAGCATATAAAGGAATTTCAAGCGATGGTACCACATGCAAAGATCATTATTGTTGATGGGGAAATGTTTTGGTATGGGGCTAAAATGATACAAGCTGCAGATTACTTTAAGAAAACGTTTGACGCATTATAGATACTAACTCGATAAACTTATAACCACTACTTTAACAAAATTGAAACACAAATCCTTACAGCACCTATTGAAATTTTTGTTGAAAGTTGCTAAACTATACTCTTGCAAGATAATAAAAAAGTAAATAAACACTACCAACATTTATATCTTGCAAATATGAATGATAGGTGGTAAATAACATGGAAAATTATCGAATATTATTGTACTACAAGTATGTAGACATCGAAGACCCTGAAACTTTTACAAAAGAGCATCTTGCTTTTTGTAAGGAAAATGATCTAAAGGGCAGAATTTTAGTAGCTAACGAGGGAATTAACGGAACCGTTTCTGGTACTGTTGAAGCAACAAACAATTATATGGAAATGATGCATAATGACCCTCGATTTAGCGATTTAACCTTTAAGGTTGATGAGCATGATGGCCATGCATTCAAAAAAATGCATGTTCGTCCACGTAAAGAGTTAGTGACACTTCGCTTGGATGAGGAAGAAAATCCAGATCCAAAAGAACTAACAGGTGAATTCCTTTCACCAAAAGAGTGGCGTGAAGCAATGGAACGTGATGACGTTGTTATTTTTGACACACGTAATGACTACGAGTACGAATTAGGTCACTTCCGAGGCGCATTAAATCCGGATATTGATAATTTCCGCGAACTACCAGAATGGGTACGTAAAAACAAACATTTGATTGAAGGTAAAAAAGTTCTTATGTATTGTACAGGTGGTATTCGTTGTGAGAAATTCACTGGTTGGATGATTAAAGAAGGTTTCGAAGATGTAGCACAACTTCACGGTGGAATTGTAACTTACGGGAAAGACCCAGAAGTACAAGGTGAACTATGGGATGGACAATGCTACGTTTTTGATGAGCGTATCTCAGTTCCAATTAACCGTAAAGAGCATGTTATCGTTGGTAAGGACTACTTTGACGGTGAGCCATGCGAACGTTTTGTAAACTGTGCAAACCCTGAATGTAATAAACAAATTCTCTGCTCAGAAGAAAATGAGCATAAATATATGCGAGGATGTACACATGAATGTCGAGTACACCCACGAAACTTATATGTACAAGAACAGAACCTTTCTCCAGAGGAAATTGAAAGTAGATTAGCAATTATTGCTGAGGAGAAGGTTGTGCAAGAAGCTTAAGATTAGACGGCCAAATGGTCGTCTTTTATTTTTCTTAATTTCTTCTATTTGTTATGATGAACAAAGGAGGGGATTGGCTATAATGAGTATATACGAATTGTCCGCAACAACACTTCAAGGTGATACAAAGGATCTAAACGATTATAATGGATACGTTTTATTGATTGTTAACACTGCAAGTAAATGTGGATTTACTCCTCAATATGAAGGACTACAAGAATTATATGAATCTTATCATGACAAAGGTTTAGAAGTGCTTGGTTTTCCGTGTGATCAATTTGGAAACCAAGAGCCTGGTACTAGTGAAGATATTGCAGGATTTTGCCAAAAAAATTATGGGGTTACCTTTCAAATGTTTGAGAAAATTGAAGTGAAAGGACCAAATGCACATCCTCTTTTCACTTACTTAACTAAAGAGGCAAAAGGATTTCTGACTGAGGAAATAAAATGGAACTTTACAAAGTTTTTAGTTGACCAGAATGGGAATGTAGTCAAGCGCTATGCTCCTCAGACAACACCTGATAAAATAAGTAAGGATATTGAAAAACTTTTACAATAGGAAAACTCGGGTGAGGACTGCTCACTCGAGTTTTTTTATAATAGTAACGGACATAACATCAACTAAAAAACGTGTCACATCAATTGGAATCGAATTAATTTTTGCCATGTTGCGAAAACAGTCTCTACAGTACTTTAGACAAAAAATCTTCCGCCCGCTTCGTCTTCGGATTCGTAAAGAATTCCTTAGGGTTACCTTCTTCCATTATCTTCCCTTCATCCATAAAGATAATGCGATCAGCAACTTCCCTGGCAAAATTCATTTCATGCGTCACGACAACCATTGTCATCCCTGTTTGGGTGAGGTCTTTCATCACATCTAATACTTCCTTTACCATTTCAGGGTCTAATGCAGAAGTTGGTTCATCAAATAGCATAATTTCTGGTTCCATAGCTAATGCTCTTGCAATAGCAACACGCTGCTTTTGCCCACCTGATAAACGGTTTGGATATGCATCAATCTTATCTTTCAGACCAACCTTTGCTAGTAATCCCTTCGCAATCTTTACCGCTAATTCTTTTTTCATATTTTTGACTTTAATAGGTGCATACATCACATTTTCTAGTACGGTCATATGTGGAAACAAATGAAAATGCTGAAATACCATACCAATGTCTTTCCTAATTTCTACTTTTTTAACCTTTGGACTTGTAATTTCTCTATTCTTTATCCAAATATAACCTTGCGACGGATTCTCTAATAAATTTAAACATCGAAGCAAGGTTGATTTCCCAGAACCCGAAGGACCGATAATTGCGACAACTTCACCTTGATCAATTGTGGTGGTGATTTCTCTTAATACAGTATGTTCTCCAAATGTTTTCGTCAGATCGATTGTCTTAATCACTTTTTCTCATCCTCCGTTCCAACCAATTACCAATATTTGTTAAGATAAAAATCATTACCCAATAAATAATCCCCGCAAATAACAATGGTTCAAAATTACGGTATAATTGAGCACCAACTATCTCGGCTCTTCTCATCAAATCCATATAACCAATAGTAGAAACCAGTGCGGACTCTTTAGTCAATGTAATAAATTCATTCATCAATGCAGGTAAGATATTTTTCGTTGCCTGTGGAAGAATAATGTTCATCATCATAGGCTTATACCCCACCCCTAAAGCTTCAGCTGCTTCTATTTGTCCTTTATCAACTGCCATAATTCCAGCCCGGATAATCTCTGATACATATGCAGCTGAATTGAGCCCGAATGCAAGAACTGCGCTTAAAAATACAGGAATATCATATTCAAATAATTGCGGTATAGCATAATGAATGATCATTAATTGCAGAATTAATGGTGTCCCTCGAAAAATCGATGTATAAATATCGGCAGGCAACTTTATCCATTTCTTGTTGCTTATTTTAAAAAGCGCTAGAATGGTCCCCAATACTAAGCCAAACATAATCGATACACTAACAAATTTCAATGTTGCTCCAATTCCCTCTAATATAAAAGGAATTGAAGGCACGATCTGGCTAAAGTCCAAATTCATGCCTTCCCACCTCACTCTCTAGCTGAAAAAAATTATTCGTAATCAGATAACCATTCATCCTTTAATTTTTGTATTGTTCCATCTTCTTCTAACTGCTTTAAAATTTCATTTACTTCCTCTACTAGTTCACTTCCCTTTGGAAATGCGATCGCCATTCCTGGTGAACTTGTAGTCGGATCGTCAAAACCTTCAAAGTCCTGTGAGTCGATATAACCAGTCGCAACTGTTTTATCCATATATGCAACATCAATACGATTAGAATTTAACTCCTGAATTAGAATACTTGCATCATCCACCTTCTTGACTTCAAATCCGTATTCTTCCGCTAATGCTTCTGCCCCTTCTTCTTGAATCGTCCCTAACTGTACACCCACTACTTTTCCTTCTAGGCTAGCTAGGTCCTTGATTTCATCTTCAGACTTAGCAATGAACATTTCTCCAGAACGATGGTACTCCGTTGAAAAGTCCACATTTTTACGTCTATCTTCTGTTGAGCTCATTCCAGCAAGAACGATATCAACGCGCTTTGCTTGAAGAGAACCGATTAAACCATCAAAATCCATATCCTCAATTTTCAACTCATAACCCAATTCATTTGCAATTGCTTTCGCTAGCTCAACATCAAATCCAATGAATTTCCCTTCGTTGTCATAGGATTCAAATGGAGGAAAATCAGCTGATGTTGCCATTTTTAAGACTTTTTGTTCTTCCTCATTAGTACTTGCTTCTCCTGAACCACAAGCTGCTAATAAAACTAATAATAAAATCCCCGTGATACCGAACATGATTTTTTTCATTAAAATCTCTCCCTTATAAAAATAAATAATTATGATTAAATATACATATATTTGTATAAAAATTATCTATTACTGAATTCCTTCATGATAGACGCTAAAAGCGTGCTATCTGTTAAAATATCAAATCCTGTATAGGCCAGTGCTAATGCACCAGACATTAATGTTTCGAAACCATCCTCCGTAATAGTTTGATCTGCAAATTCTTTTGTATGGGCAACAAGACCGGGCTTATTCAAACCAATATATGGATGAATTGCCGGAACAACCTGACTAACATTTCCCATATCAATAGAGCCATAAGAGCTTTTAGGCTCAAAAATTGGTAGATTACTAGTTTGTTCTAAGTTCTTTGTAAATGCATTGGATAATGAATGGTTCGTTATCATTTCATCATAGCTAAGTTCATAATTGGAAACCTCTAGACTTGCCCCGGTCATGAGTGCAGCACCACTAGCAATGTTTTTGACCTTTTCTACCACTTCATCTAAGTAATCACGTTTTTTGGCTCGGATATAAAATTGGGCAACAGCATAATCCGGTACAACGTTGGCTGCTTTTCCTCCTTCTGCTATAATCCCATGAATCCGTACATCTGATGGTAAATGCTCCCGTAGAGCATTTACTCCGTTAAACAATTGGATGACACCATCAAGAGCATTTATTCCTTTCTCGGGGGAGGCTGCAGCATGAGAAGCTCTTCCAGTATAGGCAAATTGAATGGCGTCCATTGCTAATGAATCTCCACTAATATAGGACTGATCTCCGGGATGTAGGATCATTGCTACATCGATATCTTCAAATATCCCTTGCTCACTCATTGGGACCTTTGCACCGTTCGTTTCCTCTGCCGGTGTACCAAGTATAACAATACTCCCACCCGTCTCCTGGATGAGTTTGCTAAGGGTAATACCTGCGCCAATGCTCATTGTTCCAATTAGATTATGACCACACCCATGCCCTACACCAGGTAATGCATCATATTCCGCAAGATAAGCGATTTTAGGACCTGGTTTTCCACTATTAAACTCTGCCTTAAACGCTGTCTGTCTTCCAACCATCCCGGTTTCAACTTCAAATCCATGTGCCTTTAACAAGATAACTAGAAGTTTCATAGATTCAAACTCTTGATCGCCTAATTCAGGGTTTTCATACAGTTGCTTACATATCGTCCAAAGATCTTGTTCTACTTTATGCAGTTCATCATTTAATAACTCTTTCATGCTTATTCACCCTTATGAATATTTATTAAGTAATATGTATATTTATACCATCTATTTTATAAAAACACAACACTTTATTTAAATATTTTTAACATAAAAAAGAGGGCCAAGATAACTAGGCCCTCTTCATCTTATTATTTTAGTATGCTTTTGCCCAATACACTTCTTCCTTAGCTTCTTTACCACAGCAAACGCAAGTATCGGCTACTTCTTCTTGTTCGAATGGAATACAACGGGAAGTTGCTGTTGTATCCTCTTTAATCTTTTCTTCACAAGCAGTATCGCCACACCACATTGCTTTAATGAATCCACCTTTTTCATCAAGCGTTTGTTTGAATTCATCCATGTTTGTTGCTACAGTAGTCTTTTCATTACGATGTGCAAGTGCTTTATCATAAAGATTTTGTTGAACTTCTTCTAGTAAAGCAGGCAGACGATCATTAAGTTCACTTAATGCAACGAATTCTTTCTCTCCTGTATCACGACGTACAAGGACAACTTGGTCTTTTTCAATATCCTTTGGTCCCATTTCAATACGAACTGGAATACCCTTCATTTCATACTCATTAAACTTCCAACCAGGCATTTTATCACTTGCATCGATATCAACCCGTACTAGAGATTTTAATTGGTCACGAAGCTCATATGCTTTATCTAATACACCCTCTTTATGTTGGGCAATTGGAACAATCATCGCTTGTATTGGAGCAATTCTTGGTGGTACAACTAAACCACGGTTATCTCCATGTACCATGATTAATGCCCCCATAATTCGAGTTGAAAGTCCCCAAGATGTTTGGTGTACAAATTGGCTCTTTCCATTTTCATCTAAATACGTTATATTGAATGCTTCTGCAAATCCAGAGCCAAAGTGATGAGATGTTCCAGATTGCAGTGCTTTACCGTCATGCATTAGTGCCTCAATTGTTAAAGTATATTTTGCTCCTGCAAACTTTTCTTTTTCTGTTTTACGGCCACGATATACTGGTACTGCCAAATAGTTCTCCACTAAATCAGCATATACTTCTAGCATGCGATCCGTTTCGTTTGCTGCATCTTCATCTGTTGCATGAGCAGTATGACCCTCTTGCCAATGGAATTCAGAAGAACGAAGAAATGGGCGGGTTGTCTTTTCCCAACGCACAACATTTCCCCATTGGTTATAAAGTTTTGGTAAATCACGATATGAGTGAATGTTTTTAGAATAGTAATCACAGAATAAAACTTCTGACGTAGGACGAACCGCAATTCGTTCTACCAGTTCCTCATCTCCGCCATGTGTAACCCAAGCAACCTCAGGAGCAAATCCTTCCACATGATCTGCTTCCTTTTGTAGTAAGCTCTCAGGAATAAATATAGGAAATTGCACATTGGAGTGACCTGTTTCTTTAATCATTCTATCCAATTCATCTTTAATGTTCTCCCAAATCGCATAGCCATATGGTTTGATGATCATGGTTCCGCGGACTTGACCGTATTCGACTAGTTCCGCTTGTTTGACAACATCTGTATACCATTGTGCGAAGTCATCTTCCATAGAAGTGATTTTCTCTACAAAATCTTTGTTTTTCTTTCCCATTACTAGACACCTCTTTATATTATTAATTTATTCATTTAAAAACATATTGTAAAAAATTCTACCTATCCATGTCCGCAGCCCGAATACACTACGCTTTCACTGCCAGCAGAGGGGCAACATCTGCTCGAAAAAACCATCGCAGTGTCTAACTTGCTGTGGGGCCTCACCTATGCCTTTCCTCCCACTCAAAATCAATATTTCTTTGAAGAAAGATTTTTAAAACACAAAAAAGCCTCCATCCGCATAAGGGACCGAGGATTGGTGGTACCACCCTTGTTTACTGCCCATGTCTTTCAAGCAGTACACTTCGTTTGATAACGGTCAGGGACCGCGCACAAATTCATGGGGAAGACCCAATCCAAAGGCGAACTCCAAGGCAGGTTCCAATTTATGTCTATGGAAATTCTCACCAACCATTTCCTCTCTGAATAGACGAGCTAAATTGTACTAATCCTTTTCAACGTTTCGTTATTGTTATTATGTTTAATATAATAATCTACTGAGTGAAAGTCAAGCTTAGCGAAGGAATGCCTTTTCATAAAGTGAAAATTTATCATTTCCTTCACCAATATGACCCATGAATCGAAATCCAGCATCCAGGTAAAATTTATTTAGAGCTTCATTGTTGCCTACACAATCTAGACGAATAAAACCATTTTCAATCGTATGATTTTCATCCATCCACGCTAATAATCTCTTCCCTATTTGTTTATTATGGTGCAGTTGACTTACTGCAAGTCGATGAATGTAAAAAGCATTGTCATTCCGCTTCCCCCACATATCCACATCCCATTCATTTTGCTCATTGGAAAAATTAAAGGTTGCTACCATTTCTTTGTTTTCATTTTCCATAATATATGTATTTCCAGCTAAAATGTCCGCTTCTATTTCATGATCCTCTCCGCCTTCTAGTAGATAACCCCATTGGTCAATACCTTTATCCTGTACCCATTTAGCAGCTGATTTAAGCAAATCTAAAACAGACCCTAAGTCTTCCCGAATTGCTTTTCTAACAATAAACCCTTCTAAGTTATTAGTCTTAAACATCAAATACCATCTCCTTTCATTCACTATAAAGGAATTGTTCTCATTTGCAATCCCCATAAAAGATATAGATATACAGCAGCTTCCGTTCATCATTACCAAAGCCGCTGTATCAAAGTTAGAATATTATGCTAAATATAAATAGAATAATCATCACGATTTGAATAAATACTTTCGCAAACGTTCCACTTAGAAAGCCTAATAATGAACCAATCGAGGCCTTGAATGCTTCATGAATGGTCCTTTTTTGTACCATTTCAATGACGAGAACCGCAATAAATGGAATTATGATAATACCAAATGGCGGTATGATAAAAGATCCAACGATTACAGCGATTGCAGCACCTCGTTCTCCCCATTTACTTCCGCCAAACTTTTTAACAAAGAAACTATTAGCGATAATGTCCGCAGCAAATAGAATGACCGTAAATACAACCATAATGGTCCAGAAAATGAATCCTAATTCATCTTCATTGATACCAAACTGGTACAATAAGAAGCCGATCCATATTAAGAGTACAGAAGGTATTATCGGATAGATAACCCCGATAAAACTTAGTATAAATAGTGCGACAATGATAATCCAAATAATAATATCGACCATTTGTTACCCCCAAGTCATTATTTTGCCTTTTTCTGAAACATGCTAGATAGCTTTTTCTCTTCTTTACTAATAATACGTTTATAATTCTCCAAATGTTTCATAACACTTAACAGGGACAGAAATATTACTATCATTGTTGGCTCAATCCCATAGAAATAATACGTGGTAACTAAAAAGGAGATATACATCATGAGCACACCGATAACCAGATAGTCGGTTGCGAATGTAAAAATTAATAAAATTCCTATACCAATTAGTGCAATCTTCCAGTCAATGGCCAGTAATATTCCCACGAGTGATGCTGTACCCTTTCCACCACTAAACTTCATGGTAACCGGGAAATTGTGACCCACTATAACAGCTAATGCTGTCACATAAACTAAAAGGATCTGAGCGTCTCCAGCTAAGCCATTTTCATTTAAAATATAGAGCATCAACAATACTGCGAGTGTTCCTTTAAATATATCGATTAGTGCAACCAGAATGCCATATTTCCATCCTAATAGAATAGTAGTATTGGATGCGCCTGCGTTTTTAACTCCTGATTTTTTGATATCAATCTTTTTATACTTTCCAATTAATTGAGAGCCATGAATACAACCGAAAACATAACCAATTAGAATACTAATTAGGACATACATCATGTTTCCCCCTTTGTTTTGATAAACATGTGCTAGTATTATTTTAATATAATTGAGTGGAATTGGATACAATCTTTTCTGAGGGATTGAATGTAGACAATTTGTTACATTTTCGGTAAAATAACATTATCTCGAATTAGAGATACTTTAAATAAGGAGGTTTTTATATGTATTTAAAAGGTATTCATCACGTCTCCGCTATTACCGCCAACGCGAAGAAGAACTATGATTTTTATACAAATGTGCTGGGTATGCGCTTAGTAAAGAAATCGATTAATCAGGACGACCCCTCTGTTTATCATTTATTTTACGCAGATGAAATCGGTAATCCAGGAACTGATCTTACATTTTTTGAAATTCCGAACGCTGGGAGGACACATCCTGGAACCAACAGCATTTCTGGAACCTCTTTACGTGTACCAAATGATAAAGCGTTAGAATATTGGGTTGATCGCTTTCATAAATTTAAGGTGAATCATGATGGAATTACAGAACAAAACGGGAGAAAAGTAATTCATTTTCGCGATCATGAAGATCAACGATTAACACTTGTATCAGATGAACATAATCAAGGTGTTTCTGGAGGAAAGCCCTGGAAATACAGTAGTGCATCAGTTGAAAATGGAATAATTGGATTAGGTCCTGTAAAGCTCACCGTTCCTGATGCACAGCCAACTATTTCTGTATTAACAGAGGTTTTATCCTTTGAACAAGTTGGGAGCTATCCATCTTCCATCCAAGGGGAAAGTGATATCCTTATTTTTGCTACTGGTGAAGGTGGAACAGGTGCAGAAGTCCATGTGGAAGAACGAAAAGATTTACCAAGAGAAAGACCTGGCAGAGGAAGTGTTCATCATGTAGCTTTTCGTGTGGAGAATGATGAAGAATTAGAAAAGTGGAAACAACGTTTGGTGGAAGCACGCTTACCGAATTCTGGTATTGTGGATCGTTATTATTTTAAAGCATTATACTTTAGAGAGTGGAACCGAATTCTTTTTGAATTATCTACGGACGGACCAGGATTTGCAACTGACGAGGATGTTGAACATCTTGGTGAAAAATTAGCCCTGCCCCCGTTTTTCGAGGACAGAAGAGAAGAAATCGAGTCCAAATTAGAACCTTTAGATACTAGTAATATATATGATTAGTTATAAAGCTCAGAGTTGCTCTGAGCTTTAGTTAATGTTAAAAAAGTCTATATTTCATTTATTGTGTGGGACGAGAAGTCGAGTCTCCATTAATATCTTCTTTTTCTTCCTCTACATCCGATGGAAGCGGATCAACAGTATGCTTATATCCATAACCCTTATCTAACGTTAAAATAGATAAAAAGACCACAATTACAGTAATCACGATACAAATAACTGCAACTATCCAAATCATGACTATTTTCCCCCTTTGTCGCTAAGAGTCTCTGTTTACTATTCTAACACGATTCCTGCATATTACGATTAAATAGATTAAATCTTTCTGTCGAATCTTCAGGATTCCAGAGCATGAATAACGATTAACTAGTATCTTTAAGAACAAAGGGGCTCTTCCAGTCACACCCTTGTCAATCCGAAATAATTTAAAATTATCTAAAAATATCAAGTTTGAATCCTCTTTTGTAACCCGATACCATTATACATGTAACTGTTTACAACTTACATATACTTTTTACCTACTCCTAATTCATTGGGTTTCTCGTACATTCTACCTCAATCAGTTACTTTCCTTTAACTTTTTTCATCTATTTATCAATACATCTGACCAATGTGTTAGAGTATTTAAAATTTATAGGAGGTCTTTATATTTTATGAAGAAAATATTATTAGCTCTGATCTTATGTTTAACAGTTGCTTTTGTTGCAGCATGCGGGTCAGAGGAAGAAAGCAAATTGGCCAAGCTTCAAGATGAAGGTAAGGTCACAATTGGATTCGCCAACGAAAAACCTTATGCATATGAGGAAAATGGTGAACTTAAAGGTGCTGCAGTGGATATTGCAAAAGCAGTCTTTGCAGAACTTGGAGTAGAAGAAGTAGAGTCGGAATTACTAGAATTTGGTCAGCTTATTTCGGGACTAAACGCTGGTCAATTTGACGTAATAACAGCTGGTATGGCCATTAAGCCTGATCGTTGTGAAAACGCAGCATTTGGAGAACCTGAAATGATGTATGGAGAAGGATTAGTCGTACAAAAAGGCAACCCTCTTAATCTAGAAAGCTATGAAGATATTGCAAATAACCCTGAAGTTACTATTGCTGTAATGCAAGGCGCTACAGAAAATGACTTCTTAAAAGATTCTGGTGTAAGCCCAGATCAAATTCTTTCCGTGCCAGATATACCAGCTTCTATTGCTGCAGTTCAATCTGGCCGTGCTGATGCAACAACAGCAACACAATTTACCCTTCAGGATGCATTTGAATCGGCTGGTACAGATGAGCTAGAGTTCGTAGAGTCTTTCCAACAACCAGATGTAGATGGCGTACCTAGTTATGGGGCAGCAGCATTTAATTTAAACGATACAGAGTTACTAAACGCATATAATGAAGCGCTTGCCGATTTAAAAGCTGATGGTACAGTTGCTGAGTTGTTAGAAAAGAATGGTTTCAGTGCACAAATGAATGTTGTACCAGAAGAAATCACAACTGAAAAGGTCTGCAACGGTGAGATTTAATTTATGATTCAACAAGACTCCATAGGGTTTTTCCCCATTAGGGGTCAGTCCCTATGGAGTTTTTTTATAAGGAATAAGAAGTAATTTCAGGAGATGTCTAGCTTCAGGCGCCAGCGACTAGCGAGACTTCCCTCACCTCCGCACTTCGCTAAGCGGGCGCCTTGCGCTTTTCAAAGGAGTGATTATGATTAATGCATTAATAGAAGTTTTCCCTGTATTGATGAAAGGGATTAATATTACGATTACGGTTTTTATTCTTTCAGCTATCTTTAGCTATCTGTTCGCTTTTATTGCAGGTCTTTGTCGAGTATCTAATAATAAATATGTCAGAGGAAGTACTAGTGTCTATGTGGAAATATTTAGAGGTACCTCTCTAATTGTTCAATTGTTTTGGCTCTACTATGCGATTCCGATGTTATTTGATGTTGGTATTGATAACCGACTCATGGCTGGTGTATTAGCAATTTCTTTAAATTACGGAGCTTATATGTCTGAGATTGTTCGCGGATCTATTCTAGCCGTGGATAAAGGACAAACAGAGGCGTCCATTGCATTAAATCTTTCTCGTGCACAACGCATGAGAATCGTTATCTTCCCTCAAGCTCTTCGCATGATGTTACCGGAGTTTGGAAATTATCTCATTCAAATACTTAAAGCAACGTCACTCGTTTCATTGATTGGAATGACAGATATTCTATACCATGGAAACATCTTAAGAAGTACTAATTTATCAGCAGCACCTACCGTGTATTTACTATTACTAGTATTCTACTTTATTATGGCATTGCCACTAATCTTCCTAACTCGTAAAGGGGAGCAGATTTCGAAGAGAGGAGTGGCTAGTTAATGGACATTAATTGGAAATGGGATATGTTTTTTGAAGCATTTCCTTATATCTTACAAGGATTAGGAGTTACAGTAGGACTAACATTTGCATGTTTTTTATTTGCTTTGATTTTTGGATTTGTATGGGTCTTTTTGAGAAGAATTAAATTCAAACCCGTGAATTGGCTTGTTACTTGGGTGATGGAATTTATTCGATCCACGCCTCCATTGATCCAATTATTCTTTATTTATTATGCTTGGCCAATGGTTCCAGGAATTGGGGTATCCCTTTCTTCGTTCGAAAGTGCTATTCTAGGTCTCGGTATACACTTTAGTACGTATATTGGTGAAGTGTATCGTTCAGGGATAGAGGGAGTTGATAAGGGACAGTGGGAAGCATCTACTGCATTAAACTTTTCAACTAGACAAAAGTGGACTAAAATCATATTACCACAAGCAATACCACCGACAATTCCAATGCTTGGGAATTACTTAATCATTATGTTTAAGGAAGTACCTCTCGCATCAACAATTGGGGTAGTAGGTATCTTAGCTCTAGCAGAAACATATGGTACGGATAACTTCCGCATGCTAGAATCCTATACCATTGTAGCGCTTATTTTCTTAGTGTTAAGTTATCCTTCAGCTATTTTAATTAATAAATTGGAAAAGAAAATGAACCGCCGCTTTAATAAGAAAGCAGCGCTTCAGGAAAGTAAAGGAGCGGTAGTATAATGGTTGAATCATTAAAAGAAGAAAATAATTCAAGTGCCTTCGCATCAAATATGGAACCTATTGTTGAATATAAAAATGTCCATAAATCATTTGGGGATGTGGAGGTTTTAAAAGGACTTGACTTAAATATTTTCCCTGGCGAAAAGGTTGCGTTAATTGGTCCAAGTGGTTCTGGAAAAACTACGATTATTCGTATGCTAATGACTCTAGAGCAACCCACTTCAGGTGAAATTATTGTTGATGGTAAAAATCTTTGGCATATGGAGAAAAACGGAAAACTAGTTCCTGCAAATGAAAAACATTTACGCGAAGTTCGTGGGGATATAGGAATGGTATTCCAGCATTTTAATCTTTTCCCACATATGACAATTCTACAAAATTGTATGACTGCACCAATCCAAGTGCAAAAGGAAGATAAAGAAGGTGCCAAAAAACGTTCGATAGAAATGCTGGAAAAGGTCGGGCTAGGGGATAAATTAGATAATTATCCAAGTCAATTATCTGGTGGACAGAAGCAGCGTGTTGCGATGGCTCGTGCTTTAGTTATGCGCCCAAAAATTATGCTATTTGACGAAGTTACTTCTGCTCTAGATCCAGAGCTTGTTGGTGAGGTTCTAGAAGTTATTCGTGACATTGCCGAAGAAGGTGAAATGGCGATGGTTCTTGTTACACATGAGATGGATTTTGCACTTGAAGTTGCAGATCGAGTTATTTTCTTAGATGATGGTGTAATTGCTGAAGAAGGATCACCGAGAGAGGTTCTTGAAGAATCAGATAATGAGCGATTACAACAGTTCTTGTATCGTTTTAGAAGTTAATTTATTATTCTTTTGGTTTAATAAAAACCATTTTAGGTAATACTAATACAGTAAATATCTTCCCCTTGATATTAAAGAAGCTGTGCGTCAATCGCACAGCTTCACTTTTTTATTCTAAATCCTCACCAATAATCCGTACTTCACGTTCAAGAGAAACTCCAAATTTATCCTTAACCGTAGTTTGAACATGGCGAATCAATCGAATATATTCTTCTGCAGTAGCATTATCCTTATTCACAATAAACCCAGCATGTTTTAACGAGACTTGGGCTCCACCAATTTGAGTGCCCTGCAATCCACTATCTTGAATTAACTTACCTGCAAAATATCCTGGTGGGCGTTTAAACACACTTCCACATGATGGATACTCCAGTGGCTGCTTTGATTCGCGTTTAAAGGTAAGATCATCCATTACTGCCTTTATTTCCTCATAGTTGCCTTCTTTTAAGGCGAATGTACCTTCTAACACAATATAGCCTTTGTCAGGTATATTACTTCGACGATACTCCAAATCTAATTCATCCGCATTTAGAGTCAGTAAATCACCATTTCGGTCAATAACAATCGCACTTTCCAAACAGTCTTTTATCTCTCCACCATACGCACCAGCATTCATGTATAAGGCCCCGCCAACAGAACCAGGTATACCACAAGCAAATTCTAATCCTGTTAGATTTTGCTTTAATGCCTCGCGGGATGTATCAATTATTCTTGCACCACTTTGGGCAATGACCTTTGTACCATCGGTTTTAATTTCGTTTAATTTATTTAGATTCATAACGATACCACGAATACCACCATCTTTAACAATCAAATTCGAGCCATTTCCTAGTAACGTAAATGGTACTCCTTCTTCGTTAGCAATCTTTACAATTCCCATAACTTGCTCATATGTTTCTGGTGTAACGAGTAAATCAGCTCTTCCACCAAGTCGTGTATACGTATGATTCTTTAAAGGCTCATTAACCATCACATTTTGCTCTGATGTAATGTTATTCAGTTTTTCATATACATGATGATTGTTCACTAAAAATCATTCCTTTGTAATATTCCTTAAATTAACCATCTGTACTATTGTAGGTTATTTTTTGCTTTCATGCCACCTTTTAATAATACTTTATCGTATTTATATGCCTGTATATAAATGGCATACCTTTTAATTAAAGATGGGCTTTTACCAATGTTTTTTGTTTTAGGATAAACCACGTAAAATAGGCAGCAATTCCTGCTAATAGTAGTTTCACGGCAACTAACGGTATTACAAAAAAAATGGTGAAAAGCATGGATACCCAAAGTAAGGATACTCCGACAATTTTTGCAGTTAATGGAATACCATTACCTTCTCGATAATTTTTAATATATGGGCCTAAGTACTTATTTGTGATTAACCACTGGTATAATCTATCTGAGCTTCTTATGAAGCAGGCAGCTGAGAGTAGTAATAATGGCGTTGTGGGTATGAGTGGCAAGAAAATCCCTATGACGGCAAGTCCTAGTGATAGTAGTCCTGAGATTACCAAAAATAGTCTTTTTATATACATTTCAACACCAGCTTTTTGATTTTGTTTATATTTATTATATCACTTGGGCTTTTTTAATCTGGCTGAAATTAGTACTTTTTTATGAAAACTTCGCTGTAAGAGCATTTCGGTTTATAATTCAAAACCAGGTTGAAATGATGTTTAGAGCTTCTATTCCTCATTACAATGCAAATCCCATTGCAAAATGATTTATAGCACCTTCTCAATCTTCATTTCTACCCTAATTTCCTGTCAAAATGATGCATTGCATAACACCTCTCTCCATTCTCTCAAAAATTTCCTGTTTAAAAATCAAGAACACATGACAATTTGCCATGTGTTCCCCTTAATTTAGATATGTTTATTAATTTCAGCTTGTTTCATTAGTTCTTCTACTTTTTGTTGAAGTGCATCTGCTTGTCTTTGGGATGTTAATTGGTTTTTGATAATTGGTTCCGCTTCTTCAAATGTCATGATATCATCCATATCTTTCTTTAATTGCTCATATGTTTCTTTAATGTCTGCATCTGTCACTTCTTCTACTTTTATTTCTTGATCCATGTAGTTACTTAATGTTTGAGAAAAGCGAATTTGATCCTTTAATGATTCCTCTGTTAATTTAAATTTCTCAAGATAATCATTAAATGTACCCTCATTTTGTGATTTTAATTCTTCAAACTCTTTTTGAACTTCTTCATCAGAGACTTCAATACCACTCTTTTTCGCTTCCTGTTTTATTAATTCCTGAGCAATAAGCTCGTTCATGGTTACTTCTTTTATATTCTCTTTATCCTCTGTATCTTGGCCAAACTGTGCTACTCGCATTTTTGTTTGTAAATAGATTGCATTATAACGGTCACCTTTAACTTCTGAGTCATTTATTTCAACCACAACTTTGTCGTCCGCGACCATTTCATCTTTTTCCATCGTAACTTCCTGTGGATTTGTATTGGCTTCTTTACTATCGTTATCTTCCTTTTCGTCGTCGCCACATGCAGCTAATAATATGATTAACCCTATTACAAGTATACTAATTATCTTTTTCATGATATACCTCATTTCCTAAAGTTGTATTTCTATTCAAACATAGTTGGTATGTAAAATGCAAGAAAGGCTGTTACAATATGAAAGAGCAACCCATGTTTAAAACCGGATTGCTCTTGATATCTATATTATTTACCTATTTTAATTCAGCTAGAATTTCCTCAATTTTAGCTAGTTCAGATTGTAAACCGCCACCACTTAAATACCATAGCGGACCATCTAAATAAACTACACGATCATTTTGATAAGCAACCGTTTGTTTAATAATGTCATTTTCTAAATCTTTATCAATATTAGATTCCCCACCTACAGCTGCGGTACGGTCAATTACAAATAATACTTCTGGATCAAGTTCTAGAATAGCTTCAAACCCAAAGTTAGAACCATGAGAGGAAGATTCAATATCCTCTGTTACCGGTTGGAATCCATATACATCATATACATACCCAAAACGAGAGTTTGTAGAAAATCCTGATAAATTACCCTCATTGTACATCGTTACTAAGCTAGTTTCGTAATTTCCAGCTAGGTTTTTAACCTCTTCTAACGCTGCATCAAACTTAGCTAGGTATTCTTCCGCTTCTGCTTCTTTTTCGAACATTTTAGCTGCAATATCGACAGAAGCTAAAAACGTGTTCCAGTAATCTTCTTGTACCGCACCAACAAATACAACATTTGGAGTGATTTCTTTTAATTGTTCATAGTAAGGAGCTTGACGGCCAGAGATAAAAATAACATCAGGGTCTAAGGCTGCAATATCTTCAAGTAACGGTTCTTTTAATGTACCGATACTTGCATACTCATCACCTGCATATTTTTCAAGGTGTTCTGGTAATGTAGAGTCTTTCGCAACCCCAACAATTCCTTCCACACCAAGTGCATCTAATGTATCCAAGAAACCATAGTCAAACACAACAATATTTTTAGGTTTTGACTCAAATGTTATTTCATCAAACGTATAAGATTCACTTCCATCTCTGTTTTCACTAGCACCTACAGTTGGAGAAATAGTCATTGGATATGCAGAACTAGCATCGTCTGACCCTTCTTCAGCTGTTTTAGTATTACTGCTAGAATTTTCTTCCTCTTTATTTGAATTCTCTCCGCCACATGCAGCAAGAACAAAAATAACCAATATAAACATGATGCTTAACAATTTCCAATTTTTCATTTAGGTTTCCCCCTATATGTATTTTCATTAATAATGAGAATCATTATCACTGATAACTATTCTCATTATATGTCGGTGTTTACCAATAGTCAACATAAAAATGAAATATTTTCTAAAATATTTTAACTAATCAGTGAATCTATTGAGAGACACGGGTTTCATCGCTTTTACTCAACTAATTCTCAATAGTCCCATAAAAAAACGTCTTAAACAAATAGCCGCTATATACGAACTCTTTAGTTAAGACGTTTTCATCTTATTTTACATTAGTTTTATCCATGAGAATTAAAATATACACAAATACGACAGCCATTTTGCACTTGAACTGGAATATCCATATCGTAAATTTCCCGAAGAGAAGTTGAATTAATAATTTCACTAGTAGGACCATCTTTTACTAGTTTTCCATCCTTTAAAGCAACAATACGATCGGAATAAACTGATGCAAAATTAATGTCGTGCAATACAATAACAACCGTTTTACCAAGTTCATCAACAAGCTTACGTAAAATCTTCATAATTTGAACGGAATGTTTCATATCTAGGTTGTTTAATGGTTCATCAAGTAATATATAATCTGTATCTTGTGCAATAACCATCGCAATAAATGCTCGTTGCTTCTGTCCACCAGATAGTTCATCTATAAACTGATCCTGCATGTCACCTAAATTCATATAATCAATAGCTTTGTCTACGTATTTTTCATCTATTTCTGTTAGACGACCTTTAGAATAAGGATAACGTCCGAATGAAATCAGTTCTCGTACAGTTAAACGCACATTCATAAAGTTGGATTGCTTTAAGATAGAGACACGTTTTGCAAACTCATCTGATTTCCACTTTTTCACATTATTTTGGTCTAGTAATACTTCACCTGTATCTGCTTCTAATAGACGACTGACCATGGACAACAATGTTGATTTACCTGCACCATTTGGCCCAATAAACGAAGTAATCGTACCAGGTTTAATAGTGAGTGAAACCTTTTCCACAACGCTCTTCTTTCCATAGCGCTTTGACAATTCTTTAATATTAATCATCTTGCAGCCCTACTTTCTTTAAGTAATAAGTAAATGAAGTATACACCACCGACGAAATTAATAATTACACTTAATGTTGTGCGTAATTCAAGTATATGTTCAACGAGGAATTGCCCTCCAACTAACGCAATAATACTAATTAAACTCGCACCTAAAATTAAAACCGAGTGCTTGTATGTTACTAAAAACTGGTAGGATAAGTTTGCCACAATTAATCCAAAAAATGTAATGGGGCCGACTAATGCTGTTGATGTAGCAATCAGTACCGATGATAAAATCAAGATGTTCATCACCATTCGGTCATAATTTATTCCTAGGTTCATCGCGTTCTCACGTCCAAGTGACATAACATCCAGCTTTGTCATGATACGGAAACCATAAACAAATGAAGCAATTAAAATAACAATAGCGATATATAATAATTCTGCTTTCACTTTGGTAAAGCTCGCAAATAGCATAGACTGTAGACTTAAATATTCAACCGGATCAATTATTACTTGTAAAAATGTAACGAGACTACCTAACAGCGTACCGATAATCATCCCAATTAGTAGTAGCAAATAAATAGGATGTTTATCCGAGCGGAATAGAAATCTGTAAAGTATTAGCGCAAATAAAACCATTGCAACTATAGCTGCTCCAAAGTTTAAATATTTATTAACTACCCATATCGACATGGAACCTGCAAAGAAGTATATCAACGTTTGGACTACTCCATACATGGAATCCATCCCCATAACAGATGGGGTCAAGATACGATTTTGAGTTATCGTCTGGAACACAACGGTAGCATATGATATCGCAACACCAGTCACAATCATTGCAGTAATCTTTAAAACACGCCTAGGAAAGGCATAATCAAAGCCACCTTTGATATCATAAAATGCATAAAGCAATATAGAAATAATGGCTAATATCGTTAATGAAATTAACTTTAGACTATTTTTTCGCATATGCTCTCCCCCTAAATAACATCACTAGGAAGATCGCACTTCCGATTACGGCAACAGTAACGTTTACTGGTATCTCATACGGATGGATGATGACTCGCCCAATAATGTCACAGATTAATAGAAACACAGCACCTAATGCCATTGTATGGGGGATAGTTTTTCTTAAATTGTCACCCATATAAAGCGAAACAATATTTGGTACAATTAGCCCTAAAAATGGTATAACACCTACAGTTAACACGACAGATGTTGCAATGATGGCTACGAGAACTAGCCCGATATTTAACACGAACTTATAACTTAAACCTAAGTTCTTGGCAAAATCCTCTCCCATACCAGCTACTGTAAATTTATTCGCATACAGGTACGCTAATATAATCGCGGGAACACTTACATAGAGCAGTTCATAACGACCTGCAATTATTAATGTAAAGCTCCCCATTAACCAAGATGATATATTTTGAAGTAAATCTGCTTCGTACCCCAAAAATGTAGTTATGGATGACAAGATGTTTCCATACATTATCCCAATTAATGGAACAAAAATGACATCTTTAAATTTTATACGATCTAAAATTTGCATAAAAATAAATGTTCCTGCCAATGCAAATGCAAAACTAAAAATAATTTGCTGTGTATAGGTTACATTCGTTAAGAATAACATGGAAATCATAATTCCTAACTTAGCCGCATCTAATGTCCCAGCTGTTGTTGGGGAGACAAATTTATTACGACTCAAGCTTTGCATGATGAGTCCAGCAATACTCATTCCCGCCCCCGCCAAGATAATCGCAAGTAAACGTGGTACTCTACTCACTAAAAAGATTTGTAGCTTATCAGATTCAAAGTCTAGCAAATCACTTATACTTATATCTATAGCACCTATAAAAAGCGATATGATGGACAGGACTATACCTAAAATTATTAACATCCACAATTTCATATGTCTTCCTCATAACCTGTTTATTCTTAGAATATTAATTGAAAATGATTATCATTCCAAGTACAACACTAATTATATAAATAGAACACAATAAAATCAAGCACATAAGGTAACCGGTATCACCATTAATGAAAAACTTCTACAAATAAAGTTCATAAATACTGCTCTTATTCGTTTCGTGAGTGCTGAAATCACAATCAAAATACGGCATAGCCAAGTACAGTCTGATTACTTATTACATAAAAAAAACTTGCTAGATACATAGCAAGCTTCCAATTACATGTTATTCATCTTCAACTTCACAATCTTTTCCCATACAATAAGTAGTCTTTGAATCAGATTTATTCAATGATTCTAAAGCAGGATTTTTACATTCTTCTTCCCAAACTTTAACAAGAACTTGTTCAAATACATCCTGTGGTTGTGCACCGGATAGAGAATATTTTTCATTAAAAACAAAGAATGGTATACCTTGTACGCCAATTTGTCTTGCAAGCTCCTTGTCTTCTAGCACACGGTTTCTAAAACGCTTTGTCTCTAGTACATCCTCTACTTCTTCCTCATCAAGACCAACTTCCATAGCAAGTCTTTTTAACGTTTCGTAATCACTAATTAATTCCGAGTCAGTAAAGAACGCATGTAACAACTTCTCCACTAGCTCTTTCCCTAGGTTTTTTGTTTCCGCATATTTGGCAATCCGATGAGCATCAAATGTATTGGTATGCTGCATTGTATCAAAATTATATAATAAACCAACTTTAGCAGCCTGGTTACCGACATTCTCATTCATTTGATTTGCATACTCTAAAGGCATCCCTTTTTTTGATTTAGCATCTGGGGCAAGTTCATAACTTTTAAACTCAATTCTTACTTGGTCCCGATGCTCAAAGTTTTCTAGAGCTAATTCTAGTTTCCTTTTACCGATATAGCAAAATGGGCATACAAAGTCGGACCAAACCTCTATTTTCATGTACCGCACCTCTCTCTATTGCTTACAAATATATTACCATAACATGATTTGCGGTAAATAATGTTGTGCTTATTAATAAAAAAAGAGGGGTAAATGTAATGACCATAATTTGAAATTAAATTAGAATCAATGCTCATATATGCCTTAGAAAGACGTTTGTTTTTGATTCAAGAATTTATAATGGAGAAAAGACAATTTATCTTCTCTCCCTTACTCTAGTTAATTCTGTTCATCTAACAGAGATCTTCCCATAATATTAACTCTATTTGTGTTCTTTAATTCCCCCAAATCCCTGGCACCAATACCGAACATTGAGATTTTTAATTCAAACTCAATTTGCTCCATTACTTTTGATACAGCCTCAACTGATTCTGTTGCCGCTTGTAGCAGTGATCTTGCAAATCCAATGACATCTGCACCAATCGTTATTGCTTTTGCAGCATCTAAACCAGTCTTCATTCCACCACTTGCTACTAACGGGACGTCCTCTAATTTACTACGTACAGAAACAATACAATCTTTCGTAGGGATTCCCCAGCTATTAAAGGCTTCCGCTGCAGCTTTTCGTAACGGGTCCTGTGAACGCAATTTTTCTACTTGGCTCCAGGAAGTACCACCAGCTCCAGCCACATCAATGAATGTTACACCCACGTCTTGCAGCTTTTTGGCAATAATACCATCAATTCCAAATCCAACTTCCTTTACACCAACCGGAACGGTTAACGACTTACAAACCGCCTCAATTTTAGGTAGTAAATTGTCAAAGTTTAGATCACCTTCGTCCTGGATAACTTCCTGGAGGGTATTTAAATGAAGATAAAGTGCATCCGCTTCCGTTAGGTCTACTATTTTTTGGGCATGTTCTGGCCCATAGCCATAATTAAGTTGTACCGCACCAAGGTTTGCAATTAATGGAACAGTAGGTGCCTGTTTTCTTATTAAAAAGGAATCTTGATGTTTATCACTTTCAAGTAGTGCTCTTGTGGAACCAAGTGCAATGGCCCAACCTCTTTGTTCCGCTGCCGAGGCAAGGTTCTGGTTAATTTCTGTTGCTAACTCAGATCCACCTGTCATAGAGCTGACTAGGAAAGGAGCCTGAAGTTCTTTATTTAAAAAATCGGTATTTATATTAATATCATTAAAATTAATTTCTGGTAATGCATTATGGATGAATGATATTCCTTCTAATCCAGTTGACTTATTCACACCTTCTACTTGATCAGTAAGGCATAATCGAATGTGTTCTGTTTTACGTTTATTAATTCCTTGTTCAGCCATATTCACACTTCCATTCCAATTTATCTACCTATAGTTTACTTGTTTCTTAAAGGGATTGAAAGTAAAGTGATGATGAAATGAGCTATACTTCATTAGGTGCTTTTCTTGGGAAAATTGTATAACTAAAGCTAATAACAAAATCGACTACTAGTATGAGTGACCAAAGCTTCAGTGTACCGATGAGTGCCTCTGTTTGATCTGTATTATCAATTAGTATAATAATACCAATCAATGTAAGACTACCCATAACCCATGCTAGAAAATGTCTAAACCAACCAACACGTTCAAGTTTTGCATGTTCGGCTCCATACTTTTTTCCACCTACCGGCTTTTCCCCACCGGCAAAGTAATAAGAAAATTGTTTATCAGCCCAAGCAATCATTTGATGTCCAAATGCAATACTCACTCCAATATAAATAGCCGCTATACCATGAATGGTAGAGGCAACTGCACCATTCTTCAAATCGATAAAGGTCACAATTAGGAGAACTATATCCACAATTGGCGTACAGATAAGAAGAACATTACTAAGCTGTTTGTTTTTTAGTATATATCTTGAAAATAAACCTGCAATAACAAAGACCCAAAATCCAATTTCACAGGCAATGATTAGCCATCCAATCAATCTTCACATCCCCTTTTTGATACAATTGTACTAATAATATAACAAGTTATTTTATTTAATACAACTGTGTTATACTAAAAATATGCCAAAGATTGTAAATCATAACGAAAGAAAAATTAAAATTGCAGAATCTACTTGGAATGTCATTGTTCGTGAGGGGCTCGAAAATGCTTCGGTTCGCAAAATTGCAGCTGAAGCGAATTTATCGGTCGGCTCCCTTCGTCACTACTTTCCATCACAATCAGATTTATTCCTGTTTTCGATGGAACTCGTATCAGAAAGGGTTAGAAAGAGGATCGAAGGTAAAAATTATGACGGTCCCCCACTCGAAATGTTTCAGGAGGCATTATCTGAAGTACTTCCAATTGATGAAGATAGAAAAATTGAAATGGAGGTTTGGTTAGTCTTCTCAGCAAAGACCCTTGTTGATCGGAGATTGGAAGAGTTAAGTAAGAACGTTTTTATACAAATACGAACAGGAATTGAAAAGATTATCAACACTCTTGATTCTCTCGAATTACTAAAAGAGAATGTTGATCAACATGCAGAAGTAATTCGATTGCACGCACTTATTGATGGATTAGCAACTCATCATATCCTACATCCAAATACAGTAACAAATAAAGAAATGATTCTTACACTTCGGTACCATTTACTTTCCCTCTGTAGGGAAGTGTAAAAAGTTAGGAGAGGCTATCATTGAAGGAGAAAGCAAAGGAATTTGCCACTAAAGCCCATGCGGGGCAAAAAAGAAAAAACTCAAATGCGGATTACATTACCCATCCTATTCGAGTTGCCGAACGATTGGAGAAAGAAGGATTCTCAGAAGAACTAGTATGTGCAGCCTACCTTCATGATGTCGTAGAAGATACCGTTTATGAAATTAAAGACATTGAGAGACTTTTTGGAAAAAGGGTGGCTAGTATCGTTGCAGCTCATACGGAGGATAAATCAAAATCGTGGAAAGAACGAAAACAACACACTATTGATACCATCAAAAGCGCGGATAAAGAAGTTAAGTATTTAATCGTTGCTGATAAGCTTGATAATTTATTAGGGCTGGAAAATGACCTTCATGTAAATGGACCAGTTGTATGGAACAAGTTTAATGCAGGTATCAAAGAACAGAAGTGGTACAATGAGTCTATCGTAAAGCATATGCGGGCAGGTCTATCTAACCGTGAAACACCTGGTTACTTTGATGAGTACGAACAAGTGGTATCTCGTGTTTTTGATTGACGCTACTTTATACCTATCCAATGGAAATCTATGGTACTTACGAATCATTCTTCCAATATACTATACAATTTTTTCCCAAACTTATATATCATGAGAGGTAAGTATTTTGTATTGGAGGAATGAATAGAATTATGGAAAATCAAGATCAGGTAATAATAGAAAAACCGGAAGGACCTAATAGAAAAGAGCAACTAGATAATTACTTTCAATATGTCATTCAAGCAATAAAAGACCCGGATCACCTTCTTTCAGATGAAGTGAAAGGCAAACATCAATTTGGACTCATAACCTTAATAGCTTTTCTCGGTCTCGTATTATTAAGTAATTTAGTAGGGATCTTTCAGTACTTAGATGCATTGAGGTATCTTGGTTTCAGTGATTACTTTGACTACTTTGATCGTACTATTTCATACGGGGTAACACTAGCATTATTAATTCTTTTTTTCAAAAATAATGCGTCTAAAATTGACAACAGATATGATTTAAACTTCTTCTTTGAAAAATTTGGAGCATTACTCGCTATTCCAAGTTTATTATTATTATTATCCATACCGTTAGAATTGTTGGATGTCACAATCTATTTGTGGTTTAGTTCATTAGCCTATACACTATTGTACCTGTCTGTATTTATGATTTCTTATCTATATGTTGCTAAAAACAACATAAAGACAGCAATTTTCTATGTTGCTGGTTTCTACTTTGTTTATCAAATTGTGTCATTAATTCTGTAAACCAAAAGGCATTTGCCCATAACTGGACAAATGCCTTTTTTACCTCTTTTTATGCCTATAATTTTCCCTTTGTGTCTTACTAATCTTCTTCCATTTACTTTTTTCTTCAAGCTTTGCTTTTTGATCTTGCTTTCTCTTTTCAAAAGCAATTTCTCGTTGTAGCTTTACATAACTCTTATATCGTTCTTCAGAGAGCTCGCCATTTTCCAATGCCTCTTGAACTCGGCAGCCGGGTTCACTTTTATGACTACAATCTACAAATCGACATTCCTTCTCAAAAGCTTCAATATCTTGGAATGTTGATTCCACCCCAGATTCACCATCCCACAGCTGGATTTCTCGCATTCCTGGTGTATCAATAAGCATCGCTCCATTTGGAAGCATAAACATTTCTCGATGTGTCGTGGTATGGCGCCCCTTACTATCATCTTCCCGAATATCCTTTGTTTCCTGTATCTTTTCACCGAACAAAGCATTAATTAAAGTGGATTTCCCAACACCCGATGAACCTAAAAGAGCTCCAGTCTTTCCATTTGGTAATTGGTCCATGAACGTCTCTATTCCATCTCCATTTAAACTACTAATAGCAAGAATTGGAACACCTATTGCAACCTCACTAACTAATGAAATAGCACTTTCAACTTCTTCTTCCGTCATCTGGTCCTTCTTCGTTAATAATACAATTGGCGCTGCTCCACTTTCATAAGCTAATAACATATATCGTTCAATTCTTCTTACATTAAGATCATGATTAAGAGAATTAACAATAAATACCGTATCAATATTAGCAGCCACAACTTGAGCATCCGTTCTAAGGCCAGCAGCCTGTCTAACAAATTGGCTCTTCCTTGGAAGTACCCTTTTGATAACTGCCTTCTTTTCGTCAGGTAACTTCTGAACTTCTATCCAATCACCAACTGATGGAAAATCTAACGAACTTATTGCCTCATTGATAAACTTACCACTTAAATGTGCAAGATATTCTGTTTCCCCATCAGAAATGCGATAACTATTTTTCTGTACCGTCATCACACGAGCAACATGTTCTTCATTTAAATCATGGTCGTTTTTCCAGCCTAGTTTTTCTAAATTATGCAAGTAATTTTTCCTCCTTGGGTTTCATGGAGGATACGTTCTTATGCCGACCGTTCCTCCATCTTAAAAGTTTTATTCTGTTTTATTCCCATTCTTTTCATTTCTCTCATAAAACATCACTCCTCTTTCTAATGGATGAACCATTTATTTACATTAATAGTCTACTATATTTTTTCGAAAAAGCTACTATTTTCCAAAAATATTCTTGCCTGATATTAAATCATTATAGGATAATGGTCATATTACGATTGTTTGGGGGATAATTATGTTAGCCAACTTTCATGAATTAGATCATGTCCACTTCATGTCTGACGCTTTAAACGAGGCAGAAAAGGCTGGTAAACGTGGTGATAGGGCAATTGGAGCTGTCATTGTTCATCAAAATGAAATTATCGCTAGAGGTTCAAATCAAATAGAGTCCGCTGACAGTAACCTCATCCACGCAGAAATTGATGCCATGAATAAATGTGCTTCTTATCTAAGAAAACATGCAAGGGAATGTGTCATATACACAACAGTTGAGCCGTGTATTATGTGCTTATCCACTATTGTAATGGCCAATATACGTAATATTGTTTATGCCACGGAAGATAGGTACATGAATATGAAACCATTTATCCAATCAAATCCGTATATTGAAAAACGTATACATAATTATTTGGGTGGAATACTGGCAGAACGCTCTATTGAATTATTAAAAATGTATTCACCGGAAACTGCTGAAGTTGTACTACATGGTCATAAGTTATAAAAGAGATGCAAAGGAGAAATATCCTCTGCATCTCTTTCTATCTATTTATTATTAAACTCCGCTGGATCTGGTCCGTTTCTATGATTACGATTTAATCCTTCAATCTTTTTCATATCCACATCACTTAATTGAAAATCAAACACATTGAAGTTTTCCTCAATTCGGGAAGGTGTTACCGATTTAGGAATTACAATATTGTCGTATTGCAGATGCCAACGAAGTATAACTTGTGCTGCGGTTTTGCCATGTGCTTCTGCAATTTCCTTTATCACTTCATCATTCAACACGTCCTTACCATTCATTAACGGACTCCAAGCTTCCACGTAAATACCATGTTCTTTACAGAAAGCCTTTAGTTCTGTTTGCTGAAGATATGGGTGACACTCCACTTGATTTAGAACTGGGATAACTTTACATTCATCTAAAAGACGTTGTAAGTGTTCAATATGGAAATTACAAACGCCAATTGCTTTCACTTTACCATCATGATAAAGCTTCTCTAATGCCTTATATGTTTCAACATAAGTATTTTCTTTCGGCATCGGCCAATGTATTAAGTACAGATCAACATAATCAAGGCCCAATCTTTCTAAACTGGCATCAAAAGCCTGTAATGTTTCATCATAACCTTGATCTGAATTCCAAAGTTTCGTTGTAATAAACAGTTCTTCTCGTGGTACACCGGAGGCAGCAATTGCACGGCCTACACCTTCTTCATTTTTATAGACCATCGCCGTATCAATGGATCGATATCCAACTTCAATTGCGTTCTTTACAGCGGTTTCTGCTTCATCATCTGGTACTAACCAAACACCAAAGCCTAGCTTCGGCATTTTTAAGCCATTATTCAATGTTACATATTCCATATAATCGCTTCCTTCTCTATAAGATCATTTCCATTTTAACATAACCAGTTTGCAAGAAAAAATTTCCTATACGGTGTTGTATAATAAAGGATTTTTTTAGATCTTGTCGAATATTTAAAACAAGACAAATTATGATTGCGAGGGATTGCATGCTCAATCATGTATGTGTTTTAACCATTAAAGTACAGGATATAGAAAAAGGCGTCCAGTTTTACACTGAAAAACTTGATTTTAAAGTATCGAAAAAGTATGGAGAAAACATCATTAGTTTAGAACATAATGGGCTGCCTTTAATTCTAGAAAAAGCAGAATCAAATAATGTACCGGCTTCTTCCAATGTATTACTAGCAATTCAGTCTAGTAATATTCAAGAAGATTTCAAGAAACTTCGAGACAAAGGTGTAAAAGTAATTTCTAAAGAACCAATGCCTTGTCCTCCAGGGTATTTCTTTGTAATAGAAGATAACTCAGGAAACCAATTAGAGATTGTTGAATTTGTAAATTAGGGGATGATGATGTGGAAACAAAAGATTTATTAGCTGAAATTGAAGCCTTAGAAAAAGAAATACATGATAAGAAAAATAGGCTTGTGGAGTTGAGAAAATCCGCACCTCATGTTGAAGTTGAAAATTATATATTCAAAGTCCCTTCAGGCGGAGAAGTGAGTCTACTAGAATTATTCGCTGACAAGGATGAATTGATTATTATTCAGAACATGGGAAAATCATGCTCTTATTGCACCATGTGGGCAGATGGGTTCAATGGTGTATATCATCATATTGTGGAAAAGGCTGCATTTGTGGTTGCTACACCTGATTCACCGGCAGTACAAGATGCCTTTGCGGCAGAACGCAGATGGCATTTCCCCATGGTTTCTACCATGGGAACATCCTTTAAAGAAGACCTAGGCTTTGAGAAGGATGGTTACCAACATCCAGGGGTTTCCACTTTTCAGAAAGACAAAGAAGGGCGAATCTTTCACATTGCCGATGCTCCCTTTGGCCCTGGAGATGATTTTTGTTCGGTTTGGCCACTTTTTGACCTCCTTCCATCCGGCCAGAAAGGTTATCACCCAAAAAGAAAAATTAATAAAGAGTCCGATTTTGATTTGACTAATAATATAGCAATCCGAGTTCAAAATCAGCCAGAAGCTATTAATTTCTATACTAATATACTCGGTATGACAAAAGCATGGTCCAATGAAGATGAAACTAAGCTAACATTTGGAGGACAAAATTTTTATATTGAAAAGAGTAACGGAAACAAAATATTCTTCGAGTTAGCGGTGAAGGATTTTAAGAATGCGAAAGAAACTCTACTAACTCACGGTTGTGTAGTAACAAAAGAATACAATGAAAAAAGCCTGATGTTTGCCGATCCCTATGGATTAAATTTTCATTTATTTGAACGAGCATAACCGAAACAGGAGATGTTATCTACTTACATGAGGAGAGATATTAATGACAAATGTATTCCTTGAAGCTGGTGTAATCGAATTGCAAGAAGCTATGGAATCGGGTAAACTAACTGCAAAAAGTCTAGTCACGGCATTCCTTGAACAAATTGCAACCTATAATCAAGATGGCCCAAAACTGAATGCAATCTTAGAAATCAATCCAGATGCACTATTCATTGCAGAGTCTCTTGATAATGAACGGACTGAAAATGGCGCTAGAGGACCACTTCATGGTATCCCTGTCTTGATCAAGGATAATATTAACACGGGAGATAAAATGCATACTACTGCAGGTTCTGTTGCTTTAGCAAACCATTATGCTACGGAGGACGCATTCCTAGTAAAGCAATTACGAGATGCTGGCATGGTGATCCTTGGAAAAACCAATCTAACCGAATGGGCAAACTTTATCGCAATGGATATGCCAAACGGTTTCAGTTCCCTTGGCGGTCAGGTACTAAACCCTTATGGTCCTGGAAAATTTGATGTTGGTGGTTCAAGTGCTGGAACAGGTGCAGCGATTGCAGCAAACTTTGCCCCTTTAGGTATTGGAACAGAAACAAGTGGATCGATTTTGAGTCCTGCTAGCAGTAATTCCCTTGTTGGTATAAAACCTACTGTCGGATTAATTAGCCGTACTGGTGTGATTCCTATTTCAAGTTCACAAGATACTGCTGGGCCGATGACAAGAACTGTAGCAGATGCGGCTGTCTTACTTGGTGCACTCACTGCGGAAGATACTAATGATTCAGCAACTTCTACAAACCCAAATAGACTGACCGATTATACTGAATACTTGAATGTGGAAGGTTTAAAGGGAAAAAGAATTGGTCTTTCTCAATCATATTTAGATGGCTTACCTAAAGAGGAGCTTCAATTAGTTGAAAGAGCAATTGAAGATATGAAGAATCTAGGAGCAACGATTATAGATCCCATTGATTTACCAACAGAGTTACCTTCTATTACGGTGATGATTCATGAATTCAAAAATGGATTAAATGCCTATTTAAAGAATGTGGATCCTACTATACCTGTCCACTCACTATTAGATGTTATTCAATTTAATCAAAATCATGCAGATACTGCACTAAAGTACGGGCAAAAAATATTCTTAGAGTCTGAGTCTAAAAGTGGAAGATTAACAGAGTCTGACTATATTAAGGATAGATTAGAGGATATAAGACTATCGCAAACAGAGGGAATTGACAAAGCTATAAGCGAATATAACCTTGATGCACTATTATTTATAAACGATTACGGTGCGGGAATTGCTGCAAAAGCTGGCTATCCATCTATTACTGTACCTGCTGGTTATACAAAAGAAGGCAAGCCAGTAGGGGTCACATTTACCGGGCTTGCCTTTTCTGAACCTACTCTTATTGAATTATCTTATGCTTATGAACAGGCTACGACTCATCGTAGAGCACCGAAACTAGAACAATAGAACAAGAAGCAATCCATTTTAGGATTGCTTTTTGTTTGGCTTTTTTGTTAAGAGTAGTGACCTGGAACCTTGCCTCTCCCCAAAAAAAGACCACTCTTATTACAAAAGTAGTCTCCTCAATCATTCATCATCATTCCATATAATTTCGCCACATTTTTCCGTATGATCAATGGTTACATCAAAGTCATGTTTTTCATAGAAATACTGTAGCCTGTCTACATGACCATAATCTCGCTTTACTAAGTCACCCGTGATATATTGTACATTCTCTTCCTTAGCAATCTCTTTTAAATGGTTCATTAAAACCGAACCATAACCTCTATTTTCTTCCCCTTTAATCGCAGCTATATGGACGGTACTATCATCTTTCACTTCTGCTTGAAGTGCTGAATGCCAGTTTCCTTGAAATGATCGTTTACAACTATGCAACATAAGTTGCCAGGTATCTTTATCCCTGTCAGCATAGACAACAACCCACTCATCATTTGGTGTTTGATCAATACTAATCACTTCTGACTTTTTAGCAATTTCTTTGATGTTATTCTGCATACGATAAAGCTGTATTTCTAAATCATCCAGTTCTTCCTTTAATTCGTTCTTACTTTTTTCTTCTTGTAAGAATGCCGAATTGGTCAAATTTTCCCCTCCACTCATCTCTTACTTTAAAGAAACATACAGTTTGCTATTCTACTAGAAAACTAGTACAAAATGCAAGACCCTAAATAAGTTGTCGATTATTTTCAAATAATACTTTAAAATTCGACAAAATAACCGATATAATAAAGACAATGTTATCTATACAATCGGGGGATATAGAAATGAAAAATAAAAAGATAAAAGTTCCAAAGGGTAACAAAGAGAAAAAGCAAAAAAGTCCAAAAACAAGGAATCTCTTCAACTGGCAAAATGTAAAACTTAGTCGTAAATTTTTATATGTTTTTTTAGTATCAGCCGTTCTTTTCCTACTTTCAGGGACATTTGTTTATTACCAACTAACAAAAGGGCAGCAAGATGTGGAAGCAATAGATCAATATAGTGCTCGTGTAAATGATATGTCTAACTTGGCTTCATTGATTCAAGTAAAGGATGTTCAAATTTCTGATTATTTATTATCTAAGAAAACTCGTTTTATTGATGCCTATGAAGAATATCAGGTGCAATTTGATGAATTAAAAGCAAAAATAGAGCCCTCTTTAGAGACAGAAGAACAAAAGACACTATTTAGCCAAATCGTTACAAACGATAGTAAGATGAATGATTTATTCTATACTGAAATTAGTGACGCGGTTGAAATTAACCAAGATTATCTAGCAGCTCTAACGAGAGCACAAACATCAGAGCTTCGTGAAGAAACGGTAAACCTTGTCAATCAATTAATGGAAATTGTAAAAGCAGATCAATTGGAAGTTGTTACAAAATCCAAAGATAGTTTACAAATGGGTATAACCTCTTTAGCTATTGCAAATACGCTTGCTGTTGTTCTAGGTATTGTTCTATTACTATTAGTAAGTAGAGGGATTACTAAAAATTTACAAAAAGTTGTTCACACTACAAATGAGATTGCAAATGGAAACCTTGTAGCTAAACCTGTTGATTACAATGGAAAAGATGAAATCGGTCAGCTTGCTAATGCCGTAAATACTATGAAAAATAATATTCAAGATATACTATTTAAAGTTGCAACGGCTGCAAACACTGTTTCAGCAAGAAGCGTAGAACTTTCTCAATCAGCCGACGAAGTAAGTGAAGGAAATGAGCAAATCGCTTCTACCATGGAGGAATTATCCTCTGGTTCTGAGAATCAGGCTAATAGCGCATCTAACTTGGCAGAAAGCATGAGTGACTTTGTTCAAAAAGTACGCTTTTCAGAAGAAAACGGACTTGAGGTTGCCAATACTTCAGAACATGTATTAACTTTAACTAACGAAGGACAGGAATTAATGAAATCCTCTGTTGTACAAATGAAGCAAATAGATCAGATTGTATCAGGAGCAGTTGAAAAGGTTCTCGGCTTAGATAAACAGTCCGCAGAGATTTCTAAACTAGTCTCTGTGATTAAAGATATCGCTGATCAAACAAACCTTCTATCACTGAATGCGGCTATTGAAGCAGCTAGAGCTGGAGAACATGGAAAAGGTTTTGCAGTGGTCGCAGAAGAGGTTAGAAAGCTTTCTGAACAAGTAGGTTCGTCCGTAGGAGAGATCACTACAATTGTAACCAGTATTCAAAAGGAAACTGGTAGTGTAGTTGAATCACTCAATAATGGTTACACAGAGGTTAAGGAAGGTACTGCACAAGTCGAGGAAACTGGTAAGAACTTTGCTATAATCCACAATTCCGTGACTGAGATGGCAGCAAAAATTTCAGCCATCTCAACAAACCTTAGAGAAATTGCTGGCAATAGTAGTGATATGAATAATTTAATTGAGGAAATAGCAGCTGTATCAGAAGAATCCGCAGCAGGTGTAGAACAGGCAGCAGCATCTGCACAGCAGACATTCAGCTCGATGGAAGAAGTATCCAGTAGCGCTGAGGAACTAGAAAAGCTTGCAGAACACCTAAATGATGAGCTAAAGGTATTTAAGTTAGCTTAGATGAAAAACAGCTAGTCAAACTGGTCCAGCCAAAGAGAAATCCGAATAAATTAGAATTCATCCATCTGAATACTAATTTATTCGGATTTTCTTTTTAGCTGTTTTGTGAAATTTGTTGCAGATTTGATAGAAACTGTGCGGTACTTAAGATTCTTGTTAGAGCATCTGACCCGCTACGGAAATACACTCCGCTTTCACTTCCAGCACAAGTGCGACATCTGCTCGAAAATACCTCGCAGTGTCTACCTTGCCGCAGACACGGCCTCAGCCTCCTCGCGGAAAGACCGCCGCTGCGGGGACTTCGGACACGTGCTATTCCCTGGACAATGGTTTACGATGGGCGAGTAAGCGCAGTCCCAAGGAAAGCTTCGGCAGCATTAACATCGCACGAAGAAAATCGTTTTTTATTTTCGAGAAGTCTCCGTGTATTACCTACGCTAGCATTGCGTAAACAGTTTACTCCACTAAATAATACATTAACAATCATTATCTAGAAAAGATTACTAGCGTAGGCAGAATACGGAGACTCCTGCGGGAGGATAGGCATAGGTGAGACCCCACAGTGCGATCGCACGAGGAGGCTCACCAGCCGCCCGCGGAAAGCGGAGTATTCTGCCGGATCGGTAGTTCCTAGCTTCATAAATATTTAAATGGTTACCGCACATTTTCTATCTACATGTATAATACCTTCTACTCCGTAACCACCCGTAGAGCCTATTATACGTAAAGATAGCAATCCTCTGTATGGTCATTTACCATTCCTGTTGCTTGCATAAATGCATAGCAAATAGTTGGACCAACGAAGTTAAAACCACGTTTCTTCAAATCCTTACTCATTGCTTGGGACTTCTCTGTTTGAGCAGGTACTTCACCACTACTCTTCCAGTGGTTTAAAATTGGCTCCCCACCAACAAAACTCCATATATATGTATCAAAGCTCCCGAATTCTTCTTTTACCTTTAGAAATGCTCTTGCATTAGCAACGACAGAACGTATCTTTCTCTCATTACGAATGATTCCCTCATTTGTTAAAAGGGATTGAATTTTTTCCTCATCATAATTTGAGATTATAGTTGGATCGAATTGATCAAATGCATCCCGGTAATTTTCTCGTCTTCTAAGAATGGTAATCCAACTAAGGCCAGCCTGAGCACCTTCCAAGATTAACATCTCAAATAATTTTTGATCATCGTGAACAGGTCTTCCCCATTCATTATCATGATAATCCCTGTATAACAAATCTTCTTCAGGTACCCATGCACATCGTTTTTTAGTCATTTGTTTCATCCTTTGTTTCTACTTCATTTTCTTCGTAAGAAATCCAATCACTAAAGCTTCCTGGATATAACTTAACATTTGAAAAACCAGCTATTTTCAGCGCAATTACATTTGGTGTTGCGGAAACACCTGAACCACAAGAAACAATGATTTCCTTTGTTTTATCTAGTTTAGCAAAATGTTTTTCTAATTCTTCTTTGCGCTTCCAATTTCCGTTCTCATCCAGAATATTCATCCAAAAGTAGTTTTTAGCACCTGGTATATGCCCTGCTTTTTTATATAATGGCTCCGTCTTTCCTAGATATCGATCATAGCCTCTAGAATCAATTAAAGTAGCTGTCTTACTATGTATATTTTCCCTAATTCTATCAATATCTACTATTTCTCCTGAACGTGGACTGGGAATGAATGTTTTTGCCTTTTTATGTGGTACTTCATTTGTTACAGAATGGCCCGCTTTAATCCAAGCTTCAAATCCACCTTCTAAAATATACACATGGTTATGGCCCATATAATACAAATTCCACCAGAACCGAGGTGCAAACATATCATTTCCATTATCATAAACAATTACCGTTGTGTCTTGATCAATTCCCGCTCTACCTAGCTTTTCTGCAAAAACATCTACGTCTGGCAATGGATGGTTTCCACCGTGCTCACCGGGTGTATTAGACAAATCTTCTTCTAAATCAAAATATACCGCCCCTGGAAGATGCGATTCATTGTATGCTTCCCTCCCAGCTTCTGGGTTATTTAATTGAAATCGAGCATCCACTATCACCATTTCAGGATTACCTGATAATAACTTTTCTACACACTCTTCAATACTGATTAGATATGACATGAAAATCCTCCTTGTATGGACTACTATATATAACTAATTCGCCATTAATCTATTATTTTCCTTTCCTTTCTTAGTTTTTAAGTTTCCTAAATATTTCGGAATACGGTATAATTATTTCCATATTAAAACAATTTTCCAACAAGGAGCGAATAACATTGAAAAAGGATATTATCAAACGTTTTACTACATATGTAAAAGTAGATACACAATCAAATGAGGATAATGAAACAACCCCGTCTACTCCCGGTCAATTAGACTTAGCTAAACTACTTGTTAATGAGTTAAACGAAATCGGTATGCAAGACGTAACAATCGATGCAAACGGGTATGTATTTGCAACCCTACCTTCTAACACCGATAAAGAAGTACCAACAATTGGATTCCTTGCTCACGTAGATACAGCTACTGATTTTACTGGAAAAAATGTTAAGCCACAAATCGTGGAAAACTTTGATGGAAATGACATTGTTTTAAACAAAGAACTAAATGTAGTATTATCTGCAAAAGAGTTCCCTGAGCTGCCTAGTTATAAGGGACACACATTAATTACAACTGACGGTACAACTCTATTAGGTGCTGATAACAAAGCTGGTATTGCTGAAATCATGACAGCAATGGATTATTTAATTAAACATCCTGAAGTGAAACATGGAAAAATACGTGTTGCTTTCACTCCAGATGAGGAAATTGGTCGTGGACCACATAAATTTAATGTCGAACGCTTTAACGCCGATTTCGCATATACCATAGATGGTGGTCCGCTAGGGGAACTTCAATACGAAAGTTTCAATGCAGCAGCAGCAAAAGTTTCGTTTAAGGGGAACAGTGTCCACCCCGGAACTGCAAAAAATAAAATGGTGAACGCTGGTAAAATGGCGGCAGAATTTATAAGTAAGTTTCCAGAACAGGAATCCCCTGAACAAACAGAAGGATATGAAGGCTTTTATCACCTTATCTCCATTAATGGCGACGTAGAAAACACTCGTGTTTACTACATCATTCGTGACCATGATCGTGAAAAGTTTGAAAATAAGAAAGCGACACTAACAGGATTTGTTGAAGAAATGAAAGCTAAGTACGGTGAAGCTAGTGTTGAACTAGAAATGAATGACCAATACTACAATATGCGTGAAAAAATTGAACCGGTAATGGAAATTGTAGAAGTTGCCAAACAAGCAATGCAAAATCTTGATATTGAACCAATTATCGAACCAGTTCGTGGCGGTACAGATGGTTCACAATTATCATATATGGGATTACCAACACCAAACATTTTCACAGGTGGAGAAAACTTCCATGGAAAATTTGAATACATCTCTGTAGATAATATGATTAAATCAACTGAAGTTATCGTAGAGATTTGTAAATTGTTTGAAGCAAAATAAAACGAAAGGGCTATCCTGGGAATCTCCTAGGATAGCTTAACTTTTATAAACACCGATAAGATAAAGCCTACTACCAACATGAGTGAAAGTATTAAAAATGTTGTAAAGTAACTTCCTATGGTCAATAAATATATCGCCACGATTGGTCCGAGCATCGCGCCCAAAAATAGGATAAACGCGTAGTAAGCATTGGCAAGTGCCCTTCTCTCTCCACCTAGTTCACCTATTAGTACCATAATTGCCGGGAAAATTAATGATATACCAAATACAAAAATGATACTCATCAGGATAAGAAAGACAATACTATCTCCAATTCCTATAAGGAACAGGCCAATAGCTGATAATATTAGACCAGTTCTTAATGTTGTGAGCACCCCAATTTTCTTGACAACCATACCTACAAACGGTGATATCAACATGCCAATAATACCAATTGCTCTTATACCTAAAATTTCTTTTTCATTCATATGGAAAGGTTCCCCACCTAGGAAACTCCCCAATAACGTATACATTCCCATAAAAGTTAACAAAAGCATAATCGTTATGGCATAGATTAATAAAAAATTTCTCTGCTTAAAAATTAACTTACTATGGTAAACATAAAACTTAATTCCTTCTTTATGATTTAGCTTATTTGGTGTTGGTAAAAGTAGTAACACAGCTAAAAATGTAAGGAAATACAAAACTCCGAATACATAAAAGACCAATTCCCAACTTCCCCATTGGTATAATACATCGGCTAGCACTTGCCCTATTATTCCGGATGTCACGTATCCAAAACTGATAAATCCAATAGTTGTCACCAGTTTTTTTGATGGAATAACATCAAAAGCGTATGCCAAGGCAGATGGTGCAAATGTTGATGCAATAAACCCCTGTAAACCTCGTAGTGCTACAAGTCCTCCAAAGCTATGCGTTAAACCAATAAATGGTGTTACAATCGCTAAAGAGGCTAACCCAAACAAAATAACCGGTTTCCTTCCAATTCGATCAGCTAGTGGACCAAACAATAAGAATCCCACTGCATAAAAAAAAGAAAACGAGCTGCTAGTCCAAGCAGACATCGTTTTCGATACTTGAAACGTATTTTCAAAGACAGAAAAGAGTGGTGTCGTTACATATGCACTAGATACCACAATTAAAGCACACCAAAACAAGATAAAAGTAATTATTCCCGTAGAATTCTTATCAGATGCATGTTGCAAAGATGCTATCTCAGCCATTTCTCCCACTCCTCTACGTATATCTTCTTTAAAGATATGTAGTAGAGGTGGAATATGTGCCTACCGCTAAGAAATAACTTCTTCTATTGCTAGCATGATATCGTAGGCTCCATCACTCTGGTTAGAAGTAATTACTACCTTATGGCCGTTTGGATATACAGCAGCATGGAAATTAACGCCAGGATCATATCCCATAACATGTTGTCTTGTTATATTACCGTCCTGCATATCAATCCAAATTCCATAACCATAATACTCATCTTCGCCACTTTCAGCATGTGGTGTTAGAAGTTTTTCTGTTGTATCTTTGGATAAAAGTTTATTACCAAATAATGCATTCCAAAACTTCATCATATCGTCAGCTGTAATAAATGCACCACCATCAGCTCCACCTTTGACTGGTATGGAGTAGATATTGCTTTTCCAAGTTCCATTCTCCTTATCATCTATATAACCAATTGCAGTATCCCCAGGTAATTGGTCTAAAGAGAAATAACCTGAATGGTTCATCCCCGCTTTTGCAAATACTTTTGATTCGATAAAGTCGGTAAAGCTCATGCCAGAAATTTGTTCAATAACAAGCCCTAACACGATAAAACCGGCATTATTATAGTGGAACTTTTCACCTGGATTGAAAATCATTTCACGACTTTGAAACATTGGCAGAAAGTCTTTCAGATTTTGCATCAAGTACATTGGCCGTTCTAACCAAAGCTCAGCAAAATCCTCCATGACAGACTCATCAAAGTAATCCGGCATTCCAGAAGTATGTGTGAGTAAATGTTGAATGGTGACATCCTTAGAGAAATGAGGAAAGTCAATATCCAAGCAATCTTCCAATCTAGTTTGGAAGGATAATTTCCCTTCATCTACTAAAATACCGATACCTACCGCAGTGAAGACTTTGCAACCTGATGCAATTCCAAATCGTGTATTCGGTGTATTTTTTAATTTCTCCGATCGATTGGAATAGCCATGTGCTGATTCATGCAAAACAGTACCGTTATGATGAACCTGTATCACTCCTGAAAAACCTACTTCTGAAACAACTTCTTCTACTTTTCTATCTAATAATTTGTTCATTATGCTTCCTCCCTTTCAACTCTGAAAAAGCACAATTTAATCCCTGCACAAACATTATAATAGTTTTTACCAATAATATCCACCTATGCCAAAATAGTTTTTTTAAGTTTTTAACCTTATTGCCACCACTAAGTAGTATAATAGTTTATGATATTTTCGTTCCAAAAGGGAGAGAGAACCTCTATGATGAACAACAAAGTTCTTACTATACTTTTAATTGGTAGCTTGCTGATGTTATTAGCTGCTTGTAGTCAAAATACAGACGTTAGTGTGGAAAAGGATCCAAAAGATACTATCATTGATAATGAACCAAATGAAGAGCAAAATAATCCAGACGCTGAAGAAGATCCTGTAGTGGAAGAAGAGGTAATAGTTCTTCCATCACAAGAGCTACAAAAAGGTGACCAGGGTGAAGAAATACTAGTATTACAAAAAGCATTAACAAAAATAGGTTACGAGATTAGCCCGTCTAAAGTGTATGATTTGGAAACTGTATGGGCCATCACTGATTTTCAGATTCAATCGGATGAGCTTTGGATTACAGGAATTTATGATGAACAAACAAAACTTGCATTAGAGGGGTTTCTGGATAAGGAATCAACTATTACTCCTGGTGAGGGATTGCCCCTACTAGAGGAGGAATACTTAGATGATGACACGGTTGTCATAGGAAATCCCTATGAAGTACTTTCTCTGGTTAATAAACAGCATGCTTTACCTGCAGAATATGTCCCAAGTGATTTAGTAATCCCGGAAGTTCGCTTCCCATTTGTGGAAGATGTCCCGAAAAAGCAAATGCGAAAAGTTGCAGCTGATGCGTTAGAAAAAATGTTTACTGATGCAGACAAAGAAAGCCTCGACTTATTTGCGCAATCTGGTTATCGTTCTTATGAAAGACAGGATGTTTTATTTGCCTCCTATGTAAGTAATCACGGTGAGGAACAAGCAAACAACTTCAGCGCTAGACCAGGTGAAAGTGAACACCAATCTGGATTAACAATGGATGTAACAAGTCCACATGTGAATTATGCATTAGTAGTAGAATTTGGTGAAACTGAAGAAGGTATCTGGATTGAGGAGCATGCTGCAGATTATGGCTTTATTATCCGTTATCCAAAAGGAAAAGAAGCTATTACCGGTTATCAATATGAACCATGGCATTTACGTTATGTCGGTGTTAAAGCAGCAACTGAAATCATGGAACGCAAAATAACGTTAGAAGAATATATAGAAGAAATACTAACAAACTAAACTATAGGATATCTCGTTAGGGCAATTCGCCATTCTGAGATATCCTTTTTTTAATTCCATAATCTTTTAATGGATGAAATGTCCGGTTCCAGAAGATAGATATCGGGGTTGCTTAACTTTTTCCATTCGTTAAAGCCAAAACTAGGGTCAACTGATTTTAATAATAATGCCATTAGATTTCCATGTGTTGTGATTAGGGTATTCTCCTGATCACTTTTTATGAGATCATCTATTACTTCCATCCCACGATTCATCGCTTCCCTACTCGATTCACCGCCATGATAACAGATATCCAAATCATCGAAACTATCCTTTAGCTTCTCCTGCCAATCTACAAGGTTCTCCGTGCTCAATATTCGTTCTGATAGACGTTTATCAATTTCTATCGGGATTCCTCTTTCTTTTGAAAGCGGCAAGATTGATTCTATAGCTCGGGTGAATGGACTAGTGATCATCCGGTCTATTTTTATTTCTGAAAAGAAATCTACTAATACCTTTGCTTGGTGAATACCTTCCTCTGTAAGCTTGGCTTCGACATTTTGCCCTTCCGCTTTACAATGTCTTACAAGGTATATCCTTTTTCCCATCTCAAGCCCTCCAAAGAATTACTCTGTAACAGCTACTTCCGCTTCAGCAACCTTTTTCACACGTTCCACAAATTGTACAACGACCTTATCACTATTCGCTAATTTTACTAGTATTTTCACGAACCACTTCAAAGGATTATTAGTTGTTGTATAACGGAAATGGGTTTTGTTGTCATCAATCTTTTTCAATTCATATGTAGCCGTAATTTCGAATACATTTGCCAAATTGAATCCAACTTTCACTCTCTTATAGTCTTCATCATTCTGATATTCTAATGTTTCTACATCATATTCTTGAACCCTTTTTCCCTCACGATATTTCTGACGGTAAACTGTTCCTACGAAATTCTCTGTCTCTTTTACAAGTGTATTCTCTACTACATTGGGCATGACTTTTCGCATGTCTTCTAGACTTCCATCAAATAGCTTCCACACTTGGTCAATTGGTGCATTAATTTCTATTTCCCTCGTCCACTCTTTCATTCTTTTTCCTCCTACACTTTGGTTATTTGTCCTATTTTACCATAGATTGTTAGGCGAGGTATTCGTTTGATATCGCCAAGTGGTGGTGGTATACATATTCTTCTGTAGGATTTGTGATTTGGATCATCCCGACTCATAAAAAGCGCCCCAACATTGGGACGCTTTTCTCAAAATGGTTTTAATATCATTAATGCAATAATAACTAAGAAAATAATATTTTCCATTCTTTCCACAAAAAATAACTTCTTGGCCAAAGCTCCATATCCTACTGGTATATCTTCTCCTCTTGCTTCCTTTAATAACTTTTTAATTGGCTTTGATCTCGGAGATAGCAATAACGGTCCAAATGCCAAAGCTACTAGGAACAATACTAAACTAGTTACATACCAACCTTGCTGAAATAGATTTGTATGAATAGCACCCATTAAAAGTCCTGAGATCAATAACAAGGTACCCCCAATCATCGTAAAAATATGAAGTCGATTTCGAATGGCGTATGAATGTCTTAGTTCTGTTAAATTGGATGACTTTGAGACAACAAGGATCATCATAAATCCTGGACCCATTCCTAAAATTGCTGAAAATATATGAATAAAGACTAGAACCTCATAAAATGACATAGTAGAACCTCCAATATCATTCATCTGACTCTATCATACACCTTTTTTAAGTAAACTGTACGTGATTTTTAGCACATGAGGAGCTTCCTTGCAATAATAAAAAATATTTTCCAAATGGATTTGCTTTTCAGTACTAAATCATATACTATGTTAATTGAAAATGATTATCAGTCGCAAAACTGGACAACATCACAATAGCACAAAGAGGTGTTAGACATGCAAGTACTAAAAAAACAGGCAGATTTAGCTGAAATTATTAGAGAGCGCCGATCTATTAAAAGAGGTTATAACGATAAAATAGTGGCAGAAGAAACCGTTACCGAACTATTAGAGGATGCCATTTGGGCTCCTACTCATGGAATGAGACAACCCTGGAGATTTATTTTTGTAGGAGAAAATCAAAAGGAAGGCTTTGCTAAAAAGATTGCAAGCACCTACCCTGAGGAAAGACAAGAAAATCGTGAAAACTATTTAAATGAACCCAGCGCTATTCTTGTTGTAATCATGGAAAAAGGTGACAGTCAGAAAAAACAGGATGAAAACTTTGGAGCAACTTCTTGTATGATTCAAAACTTCCAACTTCTAGCTTGGGAGCAAGAGCTTGGTGTTGTTTGGAAAACTAACCCACATATTTATGATCCAAAAGTGGAAGAAATTCTTCATGTAAAGGAAGACGAGAGAATTATCGGCTTCTTGCATATGGGATATTTTGATGAGCTACCGGAGAAGAAAGATCGAATTGCAGTGAGAGACAAATTTAGTACTTTCCAGGTTGGTTAAGATACAATTTAACCCCGTCCTGGTTAGAACGGGGTTATACTGATTGGAACTTTATTGTCATTTACATTTCAATTATGCTGTCAATTTCACCAGGGATAGTAAAAGTTAAGACTAGTTAGGTTGTGTCTTTCTCCACCCACAAAGCTGCCTTACGTCCTTGAATCATATAAATCATTTTTATTCCCACCTTTCCAATTTATTAAGAACATCAAATACTTATAGACCAGTAAAATAGGCAACTTTTCTTTTGTTCTCTTCATAAATTCTTTGAACATTCTCATTATGAAGTGCTTCCTCAATAGTAGTCTCCCGTTTTCTAATAGTTATCGTGAAAAATAATATGTTTAACGTCATTCCAAATCACCTCCTTATATACCACAAAACATGAAAAAACCGCAGAGAGACTCCCCCTGCGATAAAAAGGCACAAAAAATACCGCAGGGACACAATTCTCCCTACGGTATGGGTATGCTTAATTTATTAGAAAAACTGGTATTCACTCATCTTTTAGCGAATGTGTTAGTTTTTCTTAAACGTGCGGAAAGTGGTTTTACTTCCCTAACTGTGGTTAAAAAACCTTAAGCGATCCATATCGATATGGTCGAATGCGTAATTATTAATTTTTGAAGTTGTTGTTTGTAACATACAATTAACGATAAAGTTCATTTCATTCGACCTCCTTAAGAATTTTTTAACTAACATGGTAATTATATCCACTCTTGGATTGTTTGTAAACAACTTTTACGTAATTTTCTAAACTTTTTTTATCCATACAAAAACTAAACTTGTAATTCGTGATAAAAGTGTCTTATCCTGCGGGAAGTGTTATTCCCATACTGTACTTTTTAAATTTGCATCCTTTTGATGTCTTTCAATCGCCAAATCTATTAAACGGCTAATTAATTCTGAATAAGGGATACCACTTATTTCCCATAGTTTTGGATACATACTTATTTTTGTAAATCCTGGTAATGTATTGACTTCATTTACATATAACTCATTATTTTCCGTTAAGAAAAAGTCAACACGGGCTAGGCCTTCGCATTCCAATGTATTAAATGCTTCAATAGCAGCCTCTTGAACCCTCTTCACTTGTTCATCTGTAAGGTCTGCTGGAATAGCTAGATCTGCACCTTTTTCATCAATATATTTAGACTCATAAGAATAGAAATCAGTGTTTGGCAATATTTCACCTGGGATAGATGCCATGGGTTCATCATTACCTAGCACGGCACACTCTATTTCACGGCCAACAATGTTCTCTTCAATTACAACTTTATGATCATATTGAAACGCTGATTCGATTGCAGCCTTGAATTCTTCTTCGGTTTTAACCTTACTAACTCCTACGGAAGATCCTTGGTTTGCTGGCTTGATAAACATCGGTGTTCCAAGCAATCCACTTACTTCTTCAAAATTTAGCTGTTCTTTATTCGGTCGCTTAACCGTAATTCCTTTTGCAACATGTATACCAGCAGCATTCAATAATCTTTTCGCTATATCTTTATCCATGCATACGGAAGAACCTAAAACACTAGGTCCCACAAACGGTAAGTTTGCCATTCTTAACATTCCTTGTAAACTTCCGTCTTCACCAAGTGTTCCATGAACAATTGGAAATACCACATCAAGCTGTTCAAGGGTTAATGCATTATCAGCATGAATGAGTTGATTTGTGGAAGAACCGGGTACGATAGCCACATTGTCGTTTGATTTATTTAATGCAATCAATTTAGGATTCTCAGCATCTAATAAGTATGAGGATTGGTCATTTAAATGCCATTTTCCATCTTTATCAATACCAATTAAGACAACGTCATATTTTTCTTTATTAATTGCGTCTACAATATTTTTAGCAGATTGCAGTGAAACCTCATGTTCCGCAGACTTTCCACCAAATATAATCCCTACTTTTGTCTTTTTCACGTTAGACGTCCTTTCCATTACAATCTTAATGGAAAAAAGTTTTCCATAAAACTAAAATAGCATAGTTTAGCTTGTTTTTAATAGTATCAACACAAAAAATAACCAAAAAGAACAATATACCAATATAGGGTATATCATATTTGTCACGATTTAATAATACAATAATCATGGACAACTAATCAAAGGAGAATCACAAATGTCACCTATTTTATTCCTACTTCTCACCATATGTGCATTGCAAATTATTGGTGTTATCCTCATCAATATAGTGTATCGAAAGCATTTACAGCCCATGCATGGGATGCTATTATCCATGTCATTAGGTATGATGACAGGACTGCTATTTGGTACGATACTAGGTTTACAATTAAACGGTGATTTATTCACATCCACGGTTATTTCTATGCTTATTGGTCTCTCAATAGGGTTTATAGCAGGTCTACCCTTTAATCTTATAGCTATCATTGAAGGAAGTGTCTCTGGGATCATGGGAGGAATGATGGGTGCTATGCTTGGAGAAATGATTCCCCTGTCAAATCCAGATGCAATGATAAAATTACTCGTATTCTTCACCATCATGATCCTTTTACTTGTATCCTACTTAACCGAGACTTCCATAAATATAGAGATGAAAATACCCATTCTAGTTAGTAGTCATCCCTTTTTATATATTGTTGTTATTACGATAATATTTGTCCTATTAAAAGATGTTTCAATCATTACTATTGAGAACCAGAACGATCATCATAGTTTTTGAGATTTCCAATTATGGAACTTTATCCAGAGTAAAATTAGTACTGTTACCATGATGAAAATATCATGATGTTTAATTGGAATAGTATTAAGATGAACTGACACTTTATCCACATGGCTAGGAGGTATTAAATCTACCTTCGTTTTTAATGAAACGGTTTTTTTCTCTTGTATATTTAATCCGTTAGCATTGACTAGTTTTCTATTGTTTACTTCTTGGTCCATAGCAACTACTTGTTGACCTTTAAGTACAAAGTTTTCGAAACCATAATCTAGTAATGCCATCGTATCCTGGTATGATGCCATTTGTTGATCAGCATTTAATGTAATAACAACCAACTCTAAGTTTTCACGTTTTGCAGTAGTTGCTAGTGTATAGCCCGCTTCTTCAACATAGCCAGTTTTTCCACCAGTAACACCAGGATACGGCATCTCTCTTAGCAGTTTATGATGTGTATAAAGTGTTGTATCCCATTTAAGACCATCCCAATCTAACTCAATCATCCCAAATAATTTACGAAACTCTTTATTCTTCATAGAATATTGGATTATCCTGGCTAGATCCTCTGCCGTTGTATAATGATTCGGGTTATATAACCCATGTGGATTTTCAAAATGAGTGTTTCTCACACTAATAGACTTTTTCAAATAATTATTTATGTCCTTTGAAAATTGTTCCACATTCCCACTCAAGTTCTCTGCAATTGCTATCCCAGCATCGTTTCCAGAATTTATTAGTAATCCTTCTAAAAGATGCTTTAATGAAATTTCTTCTCCGACTTCCAAATATACAGATGACCCTAAGGTTCGATATGCATTTTCACTAACTGTGACCACATCTTCTAGATTTCCATTTTCTAATGCATATATTGCAGTAGCGATTTTTGTTAAGCTTGCTGGATATCTTTTTTTAGTTGCATTTTTCTCATAAAGTACCATACCAGTCTTCGGTTCTATCAGAATAGCTGCTTCACTCTCAACCTGGGGAGGTTCCATTTCTTCAGCATGTATAGGTGTTGCTAAAAATATGTATAGCAGTATTATTATCCCCGTCATAAACCATACTCGATGTCTCATCTCTTCCCTCCATTACAGCAAACTAACATAGTATATTCTAGTAGAAATAAATTACAGGAATGTTAAATTAAATAACCTGTAAAGGATATTTAAAAATTGTTATGCTATCGTAATATACATTACTAGTTTTATATAATTGGAAAACCTATCATTTCGTTTTTATATTTAAAAAATGGAGCCAGGGATAACTGGCTCCTTAGTTTCATAGAGATAGGGCTAAAATCTATTAACCCACCATGAGTAGAGTACTATATAACTATTCCCCACAACCCTTTACGGTGTTGGCTTTTAGCTTGGTGAAACAACACATATTCTCCTAATTCCGGGTTTTTTTTTCATTTTTACTAGAAATAGACTAGTAGCCAACCACAGCCTTTACCAAAGAGTCATAGAATTGCATACATCATTTCCATTCGGATATAGTAACAGTAGGAGGTAGGATATGAGACAATTTTCCAATTTAGATTCAATAGAAAAAATAGATGAATTCATCCAATCGAATACATTAGCTTTTATATATATTTCGCGACCAAACTGTAGTGTTTGCCATGGCCTTTTACCTCAAGTGCAGCACTTAATGGTTCCATTTCCTGAAATAAAATTGGCACATGTTAATGCTGCTCAAGTGGAGACAATCGCTGGGCATTTTTCAATATTCACCGTCCCAGTATTACTTCTATTTGTTAACGGTAAAGAATATTTGAGAGAAGCCCGCATTGTTCATATGGATTTATTCGAGGAAAAAATTAATAAAATATATAAAAATGTGGTTGGATTATAACAATCCAACCACATTTATTTAGATTTCTCTACGCATTGCTTTTAATACATCTATCTGTGTAGCACGTTTTGCAGGTCGCATTCCTGATAAGATTGTAACGACCAGGCAGATTGTTACAGCAATTAATACAAGACTCAAAGGAATACTTGAGAATTGTAATCCTTCTGGCATTTCTTCCCCAAAGGCCATTTCTAATATCATCGGTAATCCAATATTCACTAAAACACTAGTAGCATACGCAACAATGGTTCCAATAACGGCACCTATAATACCGATATAACTACTTTCTAATAAAAATATTTGTTTAATCGTTTTCGGATTGGCACCTATTGCTTTCATAATACCAATATCTGGTGCTCTTTCTGTTACTGCCATGGTCATGGTGTTATAAATTCCAATCGATGCAATGATTAATGCGATTGTACCAACCAAAATTAATCCAGCCTTCGCAATGGTAAATAGCGTATTGATTTGTTCCATTTCGCTTACTACAGAATAAGTTGCATAATTTTCTTCCTTTAAGGTTTCTACAATACCTTGTACAGCTTCAAGGTTATCTGCATACACATTTACTAGATCAAAAATCTCAAGATGTCCTGTTTCCATTTGATCTGGTTCAGCAGCAATTACTCCCCCAACAGAACCTGTAAATGTTTCAATTTGTTCAAATACTTCTTGCGAGATATAGACGTCTTGGTCTATCATCCATTCTCTACCTGGCTTTTCTAAGACACCAACAATTGTCAATTGAATCTCTTCTTTGACTTTCCCCTCTTCATCCTGCTTCACGGTCATCGTAATAGTTTGATCCATTACGTTACCCTTAAAACGAAATTCTTCCTTTACTTCATTAGTTTCTTCATCATAAACATTCTCTGCAGAATCTATAAATAACTTATCAGAAAAGTGATATCCAACAACCACTTCATTCGGATTTTCGGGTAATCTGCCCTCCGAAAGTTCTAAGCCCGATGCTACTTCGGATGGGTAATGAGCGGAAACTGCCATTGTCTCCGCTTTATAATTATCAAGGGTATAGATTGGAATTTGTCCTAACTGATTCCTTCTAGTAACTGCTTTTACATGTTCGACCTTCTCTAATTTCTCTATATCTTCTATCGTTATCGCTTCAAAATTGCCGTCCACTTCTTTTGCATGGACTTGGATTTGGGTTACTACTTGATCCTCTAATGTTTCTTTTACCACACTTTGTTGTAAGCCATATCCAACTGATGCAAGCACGATTAGGAATGCACATCCCATGGCTGTTGCCAAAATGGTCATGAAAGTTCTTGCTCGATTTTTCTTGATATTCTGTCTGATAAAACGATATTTATCCTTATATCTCATACCGCAGTAACCCCCTCCATGATTCGACCGTCCTTGATGGAAATGGTACGATTACCAATTTGTGCAACCTCTTCATCGTGAGTAATGATAAGAAAGGTGATGCCAAGCTCTCGATTAAGCTTTTGTATAATCTCCAAAATTTCTGCTTCTGTTTCACTATCTAAACTGCCAGTTGGTTCATCTGCAAGGATTAGTGTTGGCTCAAGTACTAGAGCCCTTGCAATACTAACACGTTGTTGTTGACCACCAGATAATTCACTTGGGTAATGGTCTTGAAAGTCTTCTAGGCCCACTTTCTCCAGTATTCTATTAACTATCTCTTTACGTTTTTTCTCATCTTCACCTTTTAGGGTTAAAGGTAGCTCAATATTTTGATAGGCTGTCATACTAGGTATTAATTGAAAGCTTTGAAATATAAATCCAATATGTTCCAGACGAAAATCAGCAAACTTTGCTTCAGAAAGGTCAGAAACTAACTCGCTGTCAATCCTAATTTCACCTTCAGTTGGACGTATGAACCCACTTATTAGATTTAGTAACGTAGATTTACCAGAACCACTTTTTCCAACGACAGAAACGATTTCTCCTTTTCCCACTTCCATCGTAATACCTTTTAAGACCGGTAAGATGGTTTTCTGACCTTTTTTTCCTAATTCAAAATGATGACTTAATTCTTTGATTTGTATCAAGTTTTTTCCTCCCATGATTAGTTCTTAGTAATCGTATAGAAATTTAGTGTAAAGTCATCTCTGTCATCATTTTCCTGTTCATGAACAATTTCACCTTTATATAAAATTTCTCCTGTTGTTACATCTCCAACAAAGATTTTTGCAGAATTTCCCATACCATTTTCTACTGCATAAATTTTATTCTCCATCAAGCTAATATTGGTGCCTTCCATACCAAGATCCGTTAAATTAAATGTTTGCTTTGAATCTACTTTAAAATCTTCAAGACTAAAACTTAATACAACCAAATTTTCTTCATTTAGATAGGTAATATAAGCATGATTATCCTTCACAAATCCATTCAGATGAAATTCATTTGATAGAAGCTTTTCATATTGCTCTTGTGGAATTTGAAGCTCTTGTAGCTGATTTGATTTTATATTGTAAATATAGAATTCTCTTTCCAAAAGCTCTGAATCTAATTCTTCCGAAGCAATAGCATTCTGACTAACCTCAACATAATGACCTATATCCTTTTGTAACAACAGATTATTTCCGGAATCGAGTTCACTATGGTCATTTAGGAACATTAAGTGTGACCATTTGTCTTTATTGCTCTGTTCTTGTGGATCAAATAGGGTTTGATCCCCCACAACTCCTTCAGCGGATATACTCAATGTATAAACTTTTATTTCATCGACATATTGGTCGTTCAAATAATAGTTCAAGTTTACAATTACCTTCAAATCTTCCTGGTCCATGTGAACTTCCAATATATCTGCATGTTGGATTTCTTTCACACCAGGCAAATTTGTTTGGAAGGAATGTGATGTATTCGTTTCTTTATTTAATACATCTACTTCTAAATAATACTTTGGTAGATGATTCTTACTCCAATCTGATATTTCAGCACCTACATAAGCAAGATAATTGTCATTTTCGAAGAAAGAGGATGGATTATACATTTTTCCTCTCATAAAGTTTCGATACTTATCCTTAATTTTCGTAGCCTCATTAGGTGGAAACTGTGGTTCTAGTTTTTCAAAATAGGATAACTCCTCATAATAAGTGGATCCATCGAGTGATACAATAAGAGAACTAGAATAATTATCCTCATGATAATAGTCGCCATTGATGGCTACATCGTTTAGCGTAGTTTCATCACCACTAATTGTTTTAATTTCTAAATCAGGAAATTGACTTGCTACAACTAGTGCAGAATGAATAAAGTACGTTACCAATACGGCTACAATAATGATTGACAATGCTATTAGTTTCCAAAATCGCTTTATTACCATCTCATCACACCCTTATCTTCTTGTTCAACAAGTAATGACTCATCCAAATTGAACCAGTTGTTACCATTAGACCAGTAATTACCATGAGAATAAATATTTCATTGGGATAGAAGAACTCTTCTAAAATGGTCACTTGTAATAAAACTGGGGAAATAAAGACGAATAGTGCAACCCCTGCAAACAATATGCCAAATAAAATTCCTTTTAAACGAAAGCATCTCTCAAATAAAACACCTGTAAACACAACGAATACAGCCATAAAGCCAATTCCATAATTGATGAAAAACTGGATAATTGAGGTTGGGTAAAGAACACCCATATAATCAAAACTGAAAATAATTTGGTTAAGGCTTTGGTCTTCTCTAAATGTTTCAGAAACCATGAGTTTCAATAATTCATTCTCCATTAGGATGAATACTAACTGAAGTGAAATCAAACCAAAAACCATCAAAAATATTGTTGTGGCTTTCGCAAAAAATACATTGATTCGTGCAGTCGGAAGCATTAATAGGCGATAAATAAATGTATTCTTTCCAAACCAATCACGGTACCAGATGAAAAATACATAAATCAATAGTGAGACAATAGAGATAACGATTGGTCCACCAAACCAATAGGAACTTGTTACAGAACTAAAAGAGAAGGTTCCTACACTTATCTTTATCCATTCGAGCGTGCTTCCTAATGCTAATTGCTCCTCCACATCGCTCATATAACTGCTGGATAGCAAAACTATACCGATTGTTTGCATCGCCAATGTTAACCCAATTAAAATAAAATATATTTTAGAAAAGCGATTAAGCTCAAAGTTTGTTAGTTTCCAAAAATTCTTCATGCCTGGTACACCTCCCTCATCACATCTATAATGGACTTACCTTCATTTTCCCTTACCTCTTCGGCATTAAATTCTCTTAATACGACACCATCATTTAAAAGCACTGCTTTATCGATTAAGTGTTCGATATCACTAATTTCATGTGTCGTAATGATGACACCACGACCCTCTACTAGGTGACTAGTAAATACATCAGCTATTTGTTCCCGGCTAAAAATATCAATTCCTGAGAAAGGTTCATCCATTAGAAGATAGTCCACATCCAGTGCTAAACCTAGTAACATATTCACCTTTGCTGTATTTCCTTTTGAAAGTGAGGAAATACGGTCATTCGGGTCTAATTTAAAGAATGAAATCAATTCATCCGCACGATTTTGATTCCAAGAATGATAAAAGTCCTTCATAAACTGCATCGCATCGGTAATTCTCATTTGTGGTAGCATCGTTATCGCATCAGGTATAAACGTAATTTTTTCATAGGTTTCTCTATGAATCTTTTCTCCATCGATCAAAATTTCTCCACTATTGGTAGGTGTAAGATTCATAATGGCATTCAAAATCGTTGTTTTTCCTACACCATTTATTCCAATTAGACAAGTAATCTCTCCTTTATTTGCTGTAAAGGAGACACCATCTAGTACCTTTTTCCTGCCAAATTTTTTGGTAATATCTTTCACTTCAATCATTGATTACCCTCCTGTCCACCCGGGTTTTTCTCATAATTTTTCTTAATTAGACCTATTGCTTCCTCTAGTGGCACATTTATCGATTGAACAGAAGCAATAAATGTGTTCACAGCTTCTAAAATCAATTCTTCACGAACCTGTTTAATGATCACTTCATTTTTCGTAATTCTGCTTGGTAAATTCCCCTCTGTAAAAATCAAACCCTGTTCCTCCATTTCCTTATATGCTCTCTGTGCAGTGTTCGGATTAATTTTTAACTTATTAGCTAGTTCACGCCGTGATGAAATTTCTTGACCTGGCTCTAAAACACCTGTGGCAATTTGTTCTTTAAAATACTGAATCACTTGAATATATACAGGATCCCGACTGTTTATCTTTATATTCATAGCTACAACTCCTATTTTTCTTGATGACTCCCCTACGTTCACTGTATTAACCACTTAATACATCATTCCCAAAAAAATATGTATTAAACACTTAATACACTTTCTAATGTGTATTATACGATTAATACACTTTCCAAGTCAACATGATATTAATAATTTTTTCCAAAGTCACCTCCAATGACCGATTCTTCAGTTGGTGTTATGATTATTACAGGATAAATAATATAGCTGAGTGTACTGTAATGACTGTACTGACAAGCGAATAAGAGGGGAAATTATGAAGTTAGTATCATGGAATGTTAACGGACTACGTGCATGCGTCCGAAAAGGTTTTTTAGATTATTTTAATGGTGTAAATGCTGATATTTTTTGTGTACAAGAAACAAAACTTCAAGAAGGACAAATAAATCTTGATCTAGATGGATATTATCAATATTGGAACTATGCCGAGCGAAAAGGCTATTCAGGTACGGCCATTTTCACAAAACAACAGCCACTTTCTGTTAAGTATGGTTTAGGTGATGAGGATTCCCAATCAGAAGGTCGCATCATCACAATGGAATTTGAAGACTTCTTTCTCATCAATATCTATACACCAAACTCACAGCGTGACTTAGCTAGACTGGATGTAAGATTAGAATGGGAGGACGCTTTGTTCGAACACGTATTAGCACATGATAAAGTAAAGCCTGTTGTGTTATGCGGTGACCTTAATGTGGCACATAATGAGATTGACATCCGTAATTACAAAACAAATTACGGTAATTCAGGATTCACTGATGAAGAACGTGAAAAAATGACTCGGTTTCTTGATGCTGGTTTTATTGACACGCTTCGCCACTTCTATCCCGATAAAGATGGTATCTATACGTGGTGGTCGTATATGAAAACAGTCCGCGAGCGCAATATTGGATGGAGAATTGATTACTTTATTGTTTCTAAAAGATTAAAAGAGAAATTGATTGACTCCCAAGCACATACATCTATTTTGGGCAGTGATCATTGCCCAATAGTATTGGAAATCGAAATGCAATAAAGTCTGACAAATCATGACAAAAAGCGGGAAGTGACATGTACCCCGCATAGAAAGGTGATTTATATGGAAAATAGTGGAGTTAAACTTACTTCTTTATCTACTAAAGGTGGTTGTGGTTGTAAAATTGGTCCTGCTGATTTATCGCAAGTATTACGGAATCTTCCTACTCCCATCGCTGATCCGAATCTCTTAGTTGGTCTGGATACGAGCGATGATGCTGGGGTCTATAAACTAACAGAAGATATTGCCATTGTACAAACATTGGATTTCTTTACCCCTATCGTGGACGATCCCTATGACTTCGGTCAAGTTGCTGCAGCAAATGCTATTAGTGATGTCTACGCGATGGGAGGAAGACCTCTAACAGCACTTAATATTGTAGCATTCCCAATATCAACATTAGACAAAAGCATTCTTTCTGAGATTCTACGTGGTGCCGGAGACAAACTAAAAGAAGCAAATGTCACATTAGTTGGCGGACACTCTATCGATGATAAAGAACCGAAATTTGGATTAGCAGTAACAGGAGTTGTCCATCCTAATAAAGTTAGAACAAACACCGGGGCAAAGCCTGGTGATAAACTCATCTTAACAAAGCCTATTGGTGTTGGTATTTTAACAACATCCATTAAAAATAATTTATTAACGGATGAAGAAATCAAACGCGTCACATCTGTCATGACTACTTTAAATAAAACTGCCGCCGAAGTGATGGAAAACTATGAAGTTCATGCTTCAACTGACGTCACTGGCTTCGGATTATTAGGTCATAGTTCGGAAATGGCTATTGGAAGTAATGTTGGTATGATTATCTATTCGGATCAAGTACCTGTCCTTCCCCGAACTCGCGAATTGGCAGAATCAGGTTCCATGCCTGGTGGAACAAAAAATAACTACAAGCATGTGGAAAATGTCGTAACCTATCCAGAGGATATGGACTCCATTGATAGACATATCCTATGTGATGCAGTAACTTCTGGAGGTTTGTTAATATCTGTGGAAAGAACTAAAGCAGACCGACTGCTCGAAGATTTACTTGCAAATGGTGTTGAAGCAAGCATTATTGGAGAGATAACAGAAGAAAACAGCGGAAAAATTATAGTTCGTTAATAATGAGAAGGTGTAAGCATGGTTCAGGATATTTCCTTACCTGATTTATTGGAAAAAAGAAAAAAACAAAACCACACATTAGTAGATGTTCGCTCACCAAAAGAATTTGAACAAGGGACGATACCCGGCAGTATCAACATCCCTATTTTTACCGATGATGAGCGAGCGGAAGTTGGTACCATTTATAAACAAGTTGGTCCAGATGCAGCGAAAGAGCGAGGTCTACAGATTTTTTCTCAAAAGCTTCCTGCCTATATTCGTGAATTTAAAAAGATTAATACTCCAATGACAGTCTTTTGCTGGCGAGGAGGTATGAGAAGTAAAACTGCTGCGACCGTACTTGAATTAATGGACATCCATTCCACCCGTTTAGCAGGTGGAATCCGTTCTTACCGTAATTTTGTTGTGGAATACTTAGAAAAAGAAACTTTCCAACCAGAGTTTATTGTCTTCAATGGATTCACTGGTACAGGTAAAACTGCTATTTTGAAAAAATTAGCGGATAATGGATACCCAGTTATGGACTTTGAACAAATGGCCAACCATCGTGGTTCCATCTTTGGACATATTGGGCTAAATCCAAGTAATCAAAAAAGATTTGATTCTCTCTTAGTTGAAAGAATGATTGATTATAAAAATAGTCCATTTGTATTTGTAGAAGGGGAAAGCAAGCGTATTGGCAAAGTGGTTATACCTGATTTCCTTTATGAGAAGAAGGAAAAAGGGATACAGCTTATTATTCAAATGCCCATCGAGGAAAGGGTTCGGAATATATTAGATGATTACCATCCATGGGAATATCCGGAGAAGTTCTTCGAGGCATTCCATATCATCAAAAAGCGAATTCATACACCAGTAGCAAAACAAACCGAAGAATTTCTAAAACAGGAAGAATTTACAGAAGCAACAAGGCTATTGCTTACCCATTATTATGACCCAAGATATGAGCATGCCACAAAAGACTTCCAAGGTGAACGGATGATCATTAAAGCAAAAAATGTAGAAGATGCTTATAACAAAATAATTGAGACATTAGAAGTAACGGGTAACTTAACTAGTAATCAGTTTACTAAAATAGACTGTTTTCTAAAGGATTGATGTTTTTCCGGGCATTGATTTAACAAATGGTTGATAGAAACTGCGCGGTAACTATCTTCAAATATCCCTTTCTAAACGAATGGAGTGTAATAATACCGCTTCGGCAGAATACTCCGCTTTCCGCGGGCGGCTGGTGAGCCTCCTCGTGCTTTCGCACTGCGGGGTCTCACCTATGCCTATCCTCCCGCAGGAGTCTCCGTATTCTGCCTACGCTAGTAATCATTTCTATATAAAGGCTGTTTTCCGCGAGGAGACTGAGGCCGTGCCCGCGGAAAGCGGAGTGTATTTCCGTAGCGGGTATGCTGCTATACCAAAATTCGTAGTACCACACAGTTGCATTCAATGGCAACAAGCTGTATTAAATGAGCCTTAAATCATAAAAGGTAGCAATGAATGAGTTCATTGCTACCTTTTATGGTTATTGCTTAAGCTTTTGAAAATAATCAATTATGCCAAGTGCACTTATCTGCATATCTAAATTTATTAAAATATAAACAGGATGATCATCAGGAACTTGGAGTTGTTTAAGGTGTTCCTTCACACGATTAAACATCCTTTCGGCAAGAACATCATAGCCTTTCCCCTCTGCAATTACCCGCTCTCCTTCTTCCACAAAAATATCCAACCACTCTGATACTTGATGCAATGCCTTTGTCGTTTTTAGTGTTGAACCAAAATGACCGAAATAGATAAAATCTAAATTCATATTAAGCATACGGTCAATAGACTCATGCATTGCTGTTGGATCAAAGTGATTTGGAGAGGTCGATGGTAAAAACAAATCAATTCCCAGTGGATCTAGTTGATCATAACGAACCCCTGCCGTATCTCCAGTAAACATCCCATTACTAACCGGATCATAAATACCAAGATGGTGTCGAGCATGACCTGGTGTGTCCAAAAATTGCAGTATGCAATTTGGTCCAATTTGGAGGGTATCCCCTTCATCTTTTACGATGAGCTTTTCCTCTGGAATTGGTTCAACAGGATCAAAGAACTCAGAAAAGCTTTCCCCATAAATTGCTCTAGCCCCACCTGTTAATTTTACAGGATCCATTAAATGTCTCTTTCCTCGTGGGTGAACAATCACCTTTGCGTTTGGGCAAAGTTTAATTAGTACTCCTGCACCACCAGCATGATCTAGATGAATATGTGTAAGAATAATATATTTAACCTCATTTAATGTATGCCCTAAATCTTGTAGGCCTTTTCTTATATGTTTTATTGAGGGACTAGGTCCAGTTTCAACAATTGTAAGTTCTTCTTCGTCAATAACATATGTACCTGTTCTTGAAGGGATCCCCATATCAAACCCATCAATTAAATGTATTCGATCCGTTATTTGAATCGGTAATCTTCCTTGCATATACTTTCCCCCTCCCTATTCTCATTGTCTTTATCGTAGCATTTATTATGAAAAAATTCATTTAACAGGCACACAATTCGGAGAACAAGCACAAGCTCCCGGTAGTTTGGCAGATGGTTCAGCTGATTGGAGGCATCCTCCGGTGGCGTGGGCAGATGGTTCAACTCATTGGGCACATCTTAACGCAGCCTTTTTTAGTATCCTTCCTTAACAAAATTTCATCGATGCCAATCAAACACATTTTTCCTAATATATGGCTAGGATATTTCAGCTGTAATAGATAAAAATATACTTGATTCTTCTTAAGGAGGTAATTAAACTTGAACATGAATAATCAGCAACAGCAGAATTTAACAGGAACTTCCCAAATGCCTGCAAATATTAGCCATGGTGGTCACGAGCTTTTTGATGCACATGAAGCTATTAGCGGATTAGTTGGTGGGATGGAACAATATATGATTTATGAGCAGTATGTTCAAGACCCGCAACTAAAAACGATGATGAATCAACACAAAACATTTTTAACACAAGTTTATAACACACTTGTTGAAACACTTAAAACAGGGAATGAGCCAACTGTTAAAACTCAAACCTATAATATGGCAAGTGGAAATGATGTACTATATGGTATGACACCATCACAACCTAAAAAACCAGCACAGTCTGTTAACGAAATTAATGATCAGTGTGTTTCTAGCTTTATGATGGGTTGCCTAAAATCTAGTGCATCAGCATTTACAATGGCAGCACTTGAGTCAACTAATCCTGTCTTAAGAAGGGTATTCGCTGACAGTGTTCCAAACATGATTGAAATGGCATATGAAGTATTCCTGTACCAAAATAAACACCAATATTACCAAGTACCTCAATTAAAACAAGAAGATATGCAAAACTACATCAACGGTTTTGCACCAGTTCAAGGAACAATACCTCATTAACGAGATAGTATAGGGTGTTCAATTCAGAACACCCTATTTTTTAGTCTAGTAAGCGATTATTTTCATCGACTGACATAACTTTAGCTGTAGAACCTTCATCTGGCAGTGTACCCTCTCCTCCACATATAGGGCATCGATACTGCCAACCTTCATCATCAGCAAGCATGCCCACACCTTCACAAGCCTTACATTGCTCATTTCGGTTAATCATTTATATAATTCACTCCTTTACTTAGACAGATATATTACGATTTTTTACCCAATTAATAATGCCACCATTAAGCATAATTTCGATTTGACGTTTCGATAATGTATGGTTTACTTTAATTTCCAAGCCACTATCCTTTACCATTAAGCTAAATTCATTTCCTTGCTTTATTTTTTCTCGTAATCCGCTTCCAATTAGTACATCACCTTGTTCCAATATGTCATAATCGGACTCATTTACAAATGTTAAGGGTAATACACCAAAATTAACTAAATTCTGCCAATGTATCCTAGCAAAATCTTTCACTATTGCAACCCTTAGCCCCAAATATCTTGGCGCTAATGCTGCATGCTCACGACTTGAGCCTTGCCCATAATTAAATCCACCTACAATGGCATGCCCACCTTTACTAACTATTTCCTTTGCCCGCATGTAATATGTTTCATCTATAATCTCAAAGGTAAACTTACTGATTTCAGGTAAATTACTTCTATAAGGCAACACTCTTGCACCACCAGCAAGAATTTCATCCGTTGAAATGTTATCACCCATTTTTAATAGAATTGGAATTTCAATTGCATCTGGCATTTCATCCATATCTGGTATGGAAGCAATGTTTGGCCCTTTTTCCAATTCCACCTTTCTTGCCTCTTCAATTGGTAGAGGTGGATCCAATAGATTCACATCAATAGTCGGTTCCTTTGGATCCCTTACCTTTGGGTAGTCCATACCTAAAGTTCTAGGATCCGTAATTTCTCCTGTCAGAGCAGATACCGCAGCTGTCTCAGGACTACATAGGAAAACACTATCTTCTCTAGTACCAGATCTCCCAGGGAAGTTTCTTGGGGTAGTCCTAAGGCTATTACGTCCGGTCGCTGGAGCTTGCCCCATTCCAATACATCCGTTACACCCTGCCTGATGAAGACGTGCACCAGATTGTAAGAGACTAGCAATATGACTTTCCTTCACAAGGTCTGTTAGCATTTGCCTCGAGGTTGGATTAATATCAAAAGACACATCTTCTGCCACTTGTTTACCCTTTACAATTTCTGCTGCTATTGCAAAGTCGCGAAAACCAGGATTTGCTGAGGAACCTATATAGGATTGATAAATTGGTGTACCGGCAACTTCCCTTACCGACACAACATTTCCCGGACTAGATGGCTTTGCTATTAACGGTTCCAAATCCGACAAGTTTATTTCTTCCACTAAATCATAGGTAGCACCATCATCTGCTACTAACTCTATCCAATCATCAACTCGTCCTTGTTCCTGTAAGAAGCGTTTAATTTCTTTATCAGATGGAAAAACAGTTCCTGTTGCTCCTAGTTCTGCTCCCATATTTGCAATAACATGGCGATCCATCGCACTTAGTGAATCTAGTCCTGGACCATAATATTCAATTACCTTACCAACTCCCCCTTTTACATCATGCCTTCTTAATAACTCTAAAATGACGTCTTTAGCACTTACCCAATCAGGAAGTTTACCAGTAAGTTTTATTCCCCATATCTTTGGCATTTTGACATAAAATGGTTCGCCTGCAATCGCCAATGCTACATCAATCCCGCCTGCTCCCATTGCTAACATTCCCATACAGCCATTTGCACAGGTATGACTATCAGAACCTAATAAGGTTTTTCCTGGCTTTGCAAGACGTTGCATATGGACAGGATGACTTACCCCATTTCCTGGCCTTGAATAAAATAAGCCGAACCTCCTAGTGGCACTATGTAAAAAGAGATGATCATCTGGATTTTTACTATCTTCCTGAATTAAATTATGGTCAACATACTGAGCAGAAGCTTCCGTTTTTGCTCGGTCTAATTTCATTGCTTCAAGTTCTAGCATCACTAAGGTTCCGGTTGCATCTTGGGTAAGGGTTTGATCAATCCTTAATCCTATTTCGGTACCAGGGACCATTTCACCAGATACCAAATGATCTTGAATTAATTTCTGTGTAATATTCAAAGGCATCCTTCCTATTCCTCCTTTTTATGATTAATTCCTAAATAGTTTGCCGTGAATAGAGGAGAATTATTAATAAGACAATTAATTAAGTGAATCATTTGCTTCTTAAATTTCGTAGAATAGGTATCTTGAAATTTGAAAGGATGAAATCCATGAACAATCATGAAATTGATTACAAATTGTATGGTGATGACATGCAATTTGTAGAGGTTGAGTTGGACCCTCAAGAAACTGTTATAGCTGAGGCCGGTAGTTTAATGATGATGGATGACCAAGTTCAAATGGAAACCATCTTCGGGGATGGATCAAAGGGGAGTCAGAGTGGACTTATGGGAAAATTGCTTGGAGCAGGAAAGCGTGTTCTGACGGGTGAAAGTTTATTTATGACCACCTTTACTAACGTTGGTACAGGTAAAAAACACGTTTCCTTTGCATCCCCATATCCAGGAAAAATAATTCCCATGGACTTAAGTCAAATTAATGGTAAGTTGATTTGTCAAAAGGATGCTTTTCTTGCTGCTGCCAAGGGGGTTTCAGTAGGAATTGAATTTCAACGTAAGATTGGAACTGGCTTCTTTGGTGGTGAAGGCTTTATCATGCAAAAATTAGAAGGAAATGGGATGGCATTTGTCCACGCTGGAGGCACAATCCATCGAAGAGAGCTTCAAGCCGGTGAAACACTACGGGTTGATACTGGTTGTTTGGTTGCGATGACAGGTAGTGTCGAATACAACATAGAATTTGTTGGCGGTGTAAAAACGGCACTATTTGGTGGAGAAGGACTATTTTTTGCAACACTTAGAGGGCCAGGAACAGTATGGATTCAGTCCCTTCCATTTTCAAGACTCGCTAGTCGTATATTTGCTGCTGCTCCTCAAAGAGGAGGTTCTAAAGGTGAAGGCAGTATTGCAGGAGGATTGTTTGACCTATTAGGCGGAGATAGAAAATAACTAAAAAGCGGATATCTCATAAGAAAATAACCCCTTATGAAATATCCACTTTTTTATAGTTTCTGTCCATAATACTTATCCAATGTGAAACCTCGCCCCAAAATTTCTGATGCATTCAGGAAAATTACAAAGGACTCTGGAATTTCTTGTTGAAGCATTCCTTTAAGTTTTACTGCCTCTTGCTGATCGGCAACACAAAAGATAAGTGTTTTATCCTTATTAGAATACCCCCCAACTGACCTTACCTTTGTTAAACCCCGGTCAATCCCAGTTCGGATTAGCTCTTGTACTTTCTGTTCATCTTCAGTAATGATTACAATTAGCTTAGAAGCAGAAGTTCTAAGTTGAACGAAATCAATTGTTTTACTAGAAATATAAATAGCCATAAGTGCAAAAAGGGTTAGTTCAAAGCTAAATACAAAGATAGAAGATATAACAACTACACCATCTACAATTAATTGTGTGTATCCACTAGATTTACCTGTATACTTCTTCAATATCTGTGCAATGGATGCAGTTCCCCCAGTAGAACCTTTCCCAGTATAAACGATTCCAAGTCCAACCCCTAAAACAATTCCACCGTAAAGCCCCCCTAAAAAGGGATTGGTAACCGTAATAGGTATATTAGAAGTTAGACCAATCATAAACGGTACCCAAAATGTTCCGACTAATGTTTTTCCGCCAAAGTTTTTCCCTAATACTAACCAGCCAATAAAAAATATAGGGATATTAATAACAAGTTGGGTTGCAGCGGGACTGAACCCGAATAATTCATATAAAACCGTACTTACTCCCGAGATGCCTCCTGCGGCAAGTTTTGACGGTAGTAAAAATACGTTATAAGATAACGCGACTAATGTAGCACCAAAAATAACTAGTAAATATTCTTTCATAAGTATTCTACGTTGTAGTTTCATTTTAATGTTCCTTTCTATGAGGACAAGCACATAATATTCTATCATAGCTTTCTAGTTAATTGAATACACATAGACTTATGTAAATAGGGCAAAATAAGCAACACGCCCAAACTTTCCCAATAGAAAAAAATGGTAATTCACTTGATTCATAGAGTCATTTGCGTTAAAATCATATCTTGACGACTTTCCTACAGAAAGTATCATGACGAAAGAGTTAAAAAGATGGGGTGAATATGATGAAAAAAGTCTTCACATCAAAGATGTCCTTCTTTTTTGTAGCTGTAATGTTACTCTGGTTAAAATCGTATTTGATTTACGTAAATGAATTTAATTTAGATATAAAAAATGGAGTGCAAGGATTTTTACTTTTCTTTAATCCATTAAGCTCTGCCTTAGTATTCCTAGGATTTGCATTATTTGCAAAAGGAAGACGTGCAGGAATATGGATAATTATCATTGATGCTTTAATGAGTTTTCTACTATATGCAAATGTCGTATACTACCGTTTCAATAATGACTACATCACACTTCCTACATTAACCCAAACAGACAACTTTGGAAGTCTTGGAAGTAGTATTGCTAGTCTTATGAATTGGACAGACATAGTTTATGCGCTTGATGTTGTAATCCTTATTGCCTTATTTATATGGCTAAAAAAAGGTTGGTCAACAGAAAGAATAAGCCGTAAAAAGCCTATTTTAGTACTCATTATTGGTCTTATTGCATTTTCAATAAATCTAGGTTTAGCTGAGGCTGACCGACCAGAGCTACTAAAAAGGACATTTGATCGTAATTATATTGTGAAGTATTTAGGAATTTATAACTTTACACTTTATGATGCTGTACAAAATATTAAATCATCATCACAACGTGTATTAGCGGATAGTGATGATATTACAGAAGTTGAAAACTATACAAAAAATAAATATGCAGAACCGAATCCAGAATTATTCGGAGTAGCAGAAGGTAAAAACATTATTAAGATTCACTTAGAGTCATTCCAAACATTTTTAATTAACTATGAGTTACATGGAGAAGAGGTTACACCTTTCCTAAACTCATTAGTGAATGATCCTGAACAAGACTTTACGTATTTTGATAATATCTTTCACCAAACAGAGCAGGGTAAAACTGCTGATGCCGAGCTTATTACGGATAACTCTGTATATGGGTTACCTCAAGGGTCCGCATTTGTTACAAGAGGAACAAACACGTACCAATCGCTACCAGCTATAATTAATCAGCAACAAGGGTATACCTCTGCTAACTTCCATGGTGATTATAAATCATTTTGGAACAGAGATGAGATTTACAAGCAGTTTGGTATTGATGTGTATTTTGATGCAAGTTATTATGATATGAGTGAAGAAAATGTCATTAACTATGGGCTATTGGATAAACCTTTCTTCGAGGAATCCATACCAATGCTCGAGTCTTTAGACAAACCATTTTATGCTCATATGATGACTTTAACACACCACCATCCTTATATTGTGCCAGAAGAATTAGCAACTATTGATCCAGCTGAAACTGGTGATAAGTCTGTTGACACGTATTTCCAAACAGCACGATATCTAGATGAAGCTTTAGAACAATTTTTCAATGACTTAAAAGAATCCGGTCAATATGAGGATTCTGTAATATTTCTTTATGGTGATCACTATGGTATTTCTAAAAACCATAATCGTGCCATGGGAGAAATAATCGGTGAGGAAATTACACCATTTAAAAACGCACAATTACAACGAGTTCCATTATTATTTAAGATTCCTGGAGTTGAAGGCATGGGGACAGTCCATACGTATGGCGGACTGATTGATGTAGCGCCTACTATACTACACTTATTAGGAATTGATGCACAAGATTATATCCTTTTTGGAACAGACTTATTCTCTGATCATCATAAAGAATTTGTTCCATTCCGAAATGGTGATTTCATCACTCCAGAATATAGTGCAGTGTCTGGGACTTTCTATGATAATAAAACTGGTGAAGAAATAAAACCTACAGAAGAAATGCTTAAAATGAAGGAAGAGGTTCTTCGTGAACTTGAGCTTTCAGATAAACTGTTAAATGGAGATTTATTACGTTTTTATACTCCAAACGAAGATTGGACACCTGTTGATCCGAGTCAATACCGTTATGGAAATGAAACAGGCGTTGTACCTTACCAATTAGAAACAGAACCTGAACAGCCAGTGGACTCTAGAGAACCATATATCATAAAATAAAAATGCGAGTAATCTTAAGGAAAAATTTCCTTTTGATTACTCGTTTTTATTTTGCCGTCTAGCTCATACTAATGATTGAATACTCCAGAAAGAGGTGAGAGTTATGGGACGTGGTGACCATAATAGAGCAACTGGTAAAAACTTTTTTGCTCAGACCCCTAAGAATCAACTATCCGATGGAATTGATGTAGAGTATTCCGAAGAATTTGCAGACCACGATGATAAAGTAGCTCAAGAAAGAGCTAAAGCTGCAGAAAGACGCATTAGAAATCAATAATTGTATAGGTGGCCCTAGTGGCCACCTATACTTATATGAAGTTCATACTTACCGACACCTTCTTATATTTCCCTAATTCTTTAAATAATCCTTTTTTTTGCACCTAGAAGCGTATCTCCTTTACAATAGGTAATAATAAATGGATAAAGCGAGGTATCCAAAAAATGAGTAAGAAGAGTGTAGAAGATTATCTTACAGAAGGTATATATGGAACCCGATTACCGAAGCAAAAGGAACGAGATTATTTTCTTGGAACACTTCGGGAACGTATTGTCATTGCCTTAACAATTGGTCAAGTAATGACTGATAAGGGCTTACAAAAACTTGAAGATAATATGAAACAACATAAAGACGCAAAACTACTCTTCAATGGTAAAATTGCCTCTAGGTTTCTCAAAGCAGAGAAGGAATTAGCAACCAAACATCATATTCCTTATACAGTGGTTACTAACGAAGAAGTCGAAACTGATATTGGGGCTGTACTTGCCTATGACCATGCGATTGATACAGAGAATATTTTCTATGAAGAAGAAGTTGAGCAAGAACAATCACAAGAAGAAGAGAAGAAAGACGGTATTCTTAATAAGCTTAAACGCCTATTTTAAAGCAGAACCACCCTATAGTATAAAAACCACCATTGGTTTCATACTATTAATGGAGGTGTGTAAGAATGGCGCAAAAATACCGTTGCCCAAATTGCAAGACAAACCGTTCACGCTTCAACATCATTGAGCAAGTCGCAAAACCGGTAAAGTTAGATCCGCAAACCGGAGATATCATGAATGAATATGAAAATAGCCAGGTAGAGCCATTTCATACCTTATATAATGGTCCAAAATATCGAATCCAATGTGGTTCTTGTGGACTTGTTGAGGATGAAAATACATTTATTAAGTTTGGAGAACGTCCTATATAAGCCACAGATATCTGTGGTTTTTTATTTTAACGTCATAATGAACCTGTTAACGTACTTTTTCTGGTACAATTATGTATGGAGGTGTTATTTTTGAGATTACAAGATAAAAAGATTATCGCTCTTGTTGAGCATGACTTCGAAGACCTAGAGCTTTGGTATCCTATATTACGTTTGCAAGAAGAAGGAGCAACTGTACACCTCGTAGGAAATGAAGCCAACAAAATATATAATGGTAAATATGGTGTTCCAGCAGAATCAGATTACGCATTCTCCGAAATTAATAGTGAAGAATATGATGCCATTCTTGTTCCAGGTGGGTGGGCTCCTGATAAATTAAGACGCTATCCTGAAGTAATACAAATGATAAAAGACATGGATGCGGCCAAAAAGCCAATTGGGCAAATTTGTCATGCTGGTTGGGTGCTAATTTCAGCGAGAATCCTACAGGGCAAAAAGGTAACAAGTACACCTGGTATCAAAGACGACATGACAAACGCTGGCGCAGCATGGTATGATGAACCTGTTGTTGTTGACGGACATATTATCTCTAGCCGTCGCCCACCTGATTTACCACCTTATGTCAAAACCTTTGCTAATAAACTTGCGGAAAGTAACCGATAATCGTACCCATTATTCGTAGTAATGGGTTTTTCTATGTTTCTACGTACTTGTCCATTCTTTACACATAGAAACCGTTTTCATATAATACAATTAATGATGATGAATTTATGGGGAGGAGTTTCATGAAACCTATAGAAGAAGGCACCTTACTTTGGACGCCAAATCAAGATCGTTTTAACCATTCAAATATCCTAACATATATGAACTGGCTTGAAGATAAAAAGGGACTTTCCTTTAAAGACTATTCATCACTATGGGAATGGTCCGTAAAAAATATTGAGCACTTTTGGGAAACTATTTGGGAGTACTTTGATATTCAATCACCTACACCCTACCAAAATGTACTCTCTTCCCATACAATGCCCGGAGCTAAATGGTTTGATGGGGCACAGATTAATTACGTAGAGCATGTTTTCCGCAACTACAAAAAAGACAAAACTGCTATTATTCATACATCAGAAATCCGAACGGCCAATCAAGAGGTAACATGGGAAAAACTCTATCTAGATACTGCAGCACTGCAAAAAACTTTAAAAAGCCTAGGTGTCACTAAAGGAGACCGAGTTGTTGCATATATCCCAAATATTTATGAATCTATCGTTGCTTTATTTGCAACAGCTAGCTTAGGTGCTATTTGGTCTAGCGCTTCCCCCGATTTCGGAATGCAAAGTGTCATTGACCGCTTTAAACAAATTGAGCCAAAAGTGATGATAACTGTTGACGGATATCGTTACGGTGGTAAGGAGTTCAATCGAACGGAAGTCGTGAAAGAAATTCAGTCCGAGTTAGCTTCTTTGGAAGCAACGATTGCTATCCCGTACCTAAATCCAGATGAACAATTCCATAACCTTAAATCAGTGCGTTTATGGGAAGATGTTGTAAATCATACAAATGAAGAATTAACATTCGTACCTGTCGATTTTATTGACCCATTATGGATATTGTTTTCTTCAGGAACCACTGGAAAACCAAAACCGATTGTCCATAGTCAAGGTGGTATGTTAGTTGAACATCTGAAAGCACTAACCTTTCATACAGACTTGCATGAAGATGACCGCTTTTTCTGGTTTACAACAACCGGTTGGATGATGTGGAATTATTTAGTTGGTGGATTACTTACTGGTAGCAGTATTATTCTTTATGATGGTAATCCTGTTTTTCCGGATAAAAGAATGCTTTGGAAGTTTGCCCAAGATACAAAAATGACTGTTTTCGGTACATCTGCAAGTTATATAACATCATGTATGAAGGATGATTTTTCACCAGGTGAAGAATTCGACTTGAGCCACTTACAAACTATCAGTTCAACAGGTTCACCACTTCCTCCAGAGGGATTCAGTTGGTGTTATGACCATGTGAAAGAGGATCTTTCTATCGCATCCATTAGTGGTGGAACCGATGTTTGTACTGCATTTATCCTAGGTGTTCCAATCTTGCCTGTATATGCTGGAGAGTTGCAGTGTCGAGGTCTAGGCGTCAAGATTGAGAGCTTTGATGAGGATGGTCATGCACATATGAATGAAGTTGGAGAACTAGTTATTACCGAGCCATTCCCAGCAATGCCCATTTTCTTCTGGAATGATGAGGGTGGTAGCCGAATGCGCGATAGTTACTTTGATATGTATCCCGGTATATGGCGACACGGGGACTACATCAAAATCACAGATCGCGGAACCTGTGTCATCTATGGTCGATCTGATGCGACGATTAATCGTGGTGGAATTCGGATTGGTACGAGTGAAATCTATCGAGCAGTTGATCAAGTTAAAGAAATTGCTGATAGTTTAATAGTTGATATTCCACTTGAGAATGGTGATTCATTTGTACCACTGTTTGTATTGATGAAGGATGACCAAGAATTAACGGATGACATTATTGTAGCGGTTAAGCAACAAATTAGAACACAATGCTCACCAAGACATGTACCAACAGAAGTTATACAAGTTTCAGATCTTCCAAAGACATTAAACGGAAAGAAACTTGAGATTCCAGTTAAAAAGATTTTAATGGGACAGCCTTTAGAGAAAGTAGCAAATAAAGGTTCGTTGAGTAATCCAGAATCACTAGTTTATTTTCAAAAGTTTTATAAAGAGAAGCTTTAAGGTTAATTTAGCATCTTGGGATGATGAGATATCTTGTCATCCTGTTACTTTTGTAATTTTATATAGAAAACGCGTTGAGAGACCTTGTCATCGTGTTTTTTCTGGTATTCTTATACAAAATGTGATGAGAACCCTATCATCGTGTTTTTTTTCTGGTATTTCTTCTACAAAACGTGATGAGAGCTCCTTTCACCATGTTTTCTCTAATTATTGCTTCTCAAAAACATGATGATGACATTATGCAGCGCGAAAAAAACAGAAGAGAACTTTTCCTTCCCTTCCGTCTGAAATTTAACCGATTATTTTATTACCTTTCCCCTGCTTAATTAATGAGGATCTAGCTGTATGCAAAACGACTCTTCCTGATCCCGTGCGAAGACGGATTAAATTATCACCATCTCCAGCCTTTCCAAGTAGATAATGTTTTTCCCTTTCTTCAACACGCATGGGCAGATTGGTTATAATACCACCTGAGCCTGTTTTAATATCAAAAATAGTGTTTAATTCAAACTCCTGAAACTCCACATGTATATTGCCACTTCCTGCTTTCAAGTCTACGCCTGAATTCTCAGAAACTGAAATATTGATATTCCCTGAGTTTGCATTCCCTTTAATGGACCCACGAAAATCTCTTATATTTATTTTTCCTGAACCAACATTTGCAATGGTTGTTTTCGCCCAAAAATTCTCAGCTTCCACTTTACCCGAATTTGCTCTCACTGTGGCACTTTTCATATAAACTTCTTTTAATACAACTTTCCCTGAGCCGGCTTTCACCTCTAATTCTTCACCTTTAACCCCCGATAATAGCACACTTCCGGATCCAACTTGACCACTAATATCACCATAAGCAGAATGAATATCCAAAACACCAGAGTTAGCGTAGAACTTTAATTTACCCATCTTTAATTCTTTAAGAATTATTTTTCCAGATGTTGTTGTTACATTCATCTTTTCAGAAGTTAAGTTTGACATGTTAATTTTTCCGGATGTTGCATTCATTCGAAATGATGTAGCTACTAGATTAGACGCATTAATTACGCCAGAAGTAGTCGTAACGTCCCAATTGTTAGCAAGATCTACAGGAACAAATATTTTTAGATAGCATTTTGGTATATCCCCAAAGATAAAAGTTGGACCTTTACGTTCCTTTTTAGAAATAATGGTTAAGTCATTGTCTGTTTCCGTTATTTCTAATCCTGGACCACCTTCATAGGATACAAACTTAATATCAACTTTAGGTAGATCATGAACAATTACCTCTACATCTGCAATATCAACGGATATAATTAAATCATTTACTTTTTGTATATCAAAAGACTTCTCATGTTTTACCGTGTTTCTCGAGACTCCAAATAAGCTTTTCATTAGACCCATCCATACCTCTCCCATCCGCATTACTTTATTTTAGTTTATTAAGTTCCGCTTCTTCTTACAACATACTCATGAATGAGATGAACTCCGTCTAAAGTCTGAAATGCTTAATCCAAGAATCTTTTACGTTGCTCTGGGGATGGGATCATGCAAGCATCCCTTTTGCCAAACCACCTGTATCTATTGCGTGCAAATATCCCATACACAACATCTCGAAGTGGTCGAGGTACAATAATAAACATATATAAAAGCTTCCATACCCCTTTAAGGTTTCTACATACCTTTAATGCTGCGGTTGATTTAAAGTATACCTTTTCATTCTCTATATAAATGAAACTATCTAACTCAACTGGTACTTCATGATCCTTTAATAACTTTTGCCCAACATCACTCTGAAGTGAAGTGAACTGGTATATTCCTTTAGGATCTCTTTTGATAATAAATTGGACACTTGAATTGCAGAAGTTACATACACCGTCAAATAGAATAACTCTTGTCATACTTTCCTCCCCTTAATCAATATGAATATACGAAAAGCGCCCATGAATGAGCGCATTTCGTTAAAATGTTGGATTTAGTTCATTAGGAATAGTTTTTTTCGTCAATAGGCTAACAAGGACATATGCAAAAAATGAGGCAACTACAGGTACAACTACTGCATGCATCCCAAATGGTTTAAAGAAAGCATCCATAGTTGTGGAATCGATTGATAATAGTTTTGGTAATAAGTCAGATAAGGTATATAATCCAACTCCTACTATGATCGATGCAATTGCACCGTATTTGTTTCCATTTCTCCAGTATAATCCAAGAACTACCGGCCAAATAAAAGCAGCTTCCAGCCCCCCAAAGGCAAAAAGATTTAACCAAATAATTAAGTCAGGCGGATTAAGTGCCATGATAAAAATAATAACCCCTAAAACACCTGTAACACCAATACTCATCCTTTTAACAGTCGTATGAGATGCATCTGGTTTAATATAGTTTATATAAACATCCTTAATAATTGTCGAGCTCACTAAAATTAACAAGGAATCCACTGTAGACATAATCGCCGCCATAGGTGCTGCCAGTACAATACCAGCTAACCAAGCAGGCATCGTTTCTAACGCAATTAACGGCATAACTTTATCACCGATTTCAATTCCCGGTAAAATCGGTCTAGCAAATACTCCAATTAAATGCATATTTAACATGATAAACCCAACTACAATAGTCCCAATAATTAATGCTCGGTGCATAGACTTCGCATTTTTATAGGACATAGCACGTACGGCAATTTGTGGTAAGGCAACAACCCCTACTCCAACTAGAATCCAGAATGAGGAAACATAGGTAGGAGTTAATGTTCCCTCTGCACCAAATGGTGAAATAAGGTTCGGATTTTCTGCATGTAAATCAGCAATGATATTCGATATACCACCGCCAGCAATGATAGTCGCAATTAGTAAGATTAATGTACCAACAAACATCATCGTTCCTTGTACTGCATCTGTCAACGCAACAGCACGGAAACCGCCAATAGTTACATAGACTAATACAGATACAGCAAAAATGAATAATGCTGTTGTATAGGACATTCCTGTTAGGGATTCAATAAGTCTCGCTCCACCAATCCACTGTGCTGCCATTGCGGAAAATAAGAAAACGATTATACTTATTGCAGAAAGGATGACAACAACTGGCGATTTGTAACGTTCTTTTAAGAAATCTACCATCGTAATTGCTTTGTATCTTCGTGTAACTATGGCAAACTTCTTCCCTAACACCATTAGGACAAAATAACCTGTAGCAACCTGCGACATGGCAAGAAGCACCCATCCAAGTCCTTGTGTATATGCAGTCCCTGGTCCACCAATAAAACTACTCGCACTCCCATATGTAGCAGTCATTGTCATGGCTAACACAAATCCACCAAGACTACGATCACCTAAAAAGTATTCATCCAAAAATGATTTAGAGGATTGCACAAATTTACTAGCGTATAACCCAACTAAAAAGATTATAATTAAGAAAATAAATAATGGAATAATTGCTGCCCAATTCATCTTTCAACCTCCCCTTCTTCATCTTCATCATCGAAGGGAATTTCAACAAAGAATGCTTTAACCACAATGATCACTAAGACCACCATGACAATAAAGCCTAAAACACAACTATAAAAGAACCAGTCTGGCAACCCAAATATTAAGCGGTATTCGTCTGGGTCTTTACTACCTAGTCCATAGGCAAAACCATACCACCATATGAAATTAATAATGACTAGTCCTACACCAATTAAAGCTTCACGATTTGCGATTTTATTTACATTATGTTTCTTATTTTGCAAGGTAGAACCCCCTTGTTCTTATGTACAAGTTCTCTTTCTACTATATAGTAATGATTTATAAATTGAAATAGCATGGACCTATATAGACCACACAGTACCATTTTAAAATAATATAACCAACCTTAACAACGCCTATTTTTAAAATATCTGAATAAAATGCAATTTATTTACATAATCTTCGTCTAATTTAATGAAAACCAGGAGGTGAGTATTGTGTCGCATAATGAAATTATAGCAGATTGGTTTGACCTGTATGGTAATGATGTTTATCATTTTTTGATATATAGAGTCGGGCCTGCCGACGCAGAAGACTTACTGCAGGAAGTCTTCATTAAAGCATTAAAAGGTTTTAACGGCTTTAAAGAAAATTCATCACCAAAAACTTGGCTATTTAGTATTGCGCGCAACTTAGCCATTGATGAATCAAGAAAGAAGAAAACAAAGAAATGGGCAGATACTGTTCCATTCGACACAACAAATGAACCAAAGACAGATACATCCCCTGAAACTATCCTGGACCTAAATGAAAGTACTAAATCTATTTATCAATGTATTCAACTGCTAAAACCAAATTATCAAGATGTCATCATACTACGGGGTTTAAAGGAGCTTTCTGTCCAAGAAACGGCAAGTATTCTGAAATGGAGTGAAAGTAAAGTAAAGTCGACACATCATCGTGCAAAAATAGCTTTACATGAAGAATTAAGGAGGTGTTTCTCTCATGAAGAGACAAAGTCACCTAGAGCAATTAGATGATCGCTTACGCATGATGCCAAAACCTAATATAAGTAAAAGTAAAGAATTACAGATTAAACGAACCATTATGAACACGAGAACTACTAGAACCACACCAAAGAAGAAGCGAAGTTTTAAAGGCATCGCCACTACGTTTGCAGCTTTAGCTGCTGCATTCTTATTTGCCATATTGATATATGGAAATCTCGGACAGAACCCACAAACCACCAGTATTTCCTTTACTGAAATTGTAAAGGGCGATGTTGCAAAGATAAATGGAGTATCAGGTGATCTGCGTTCCTTTACTTCCGAGGAGCAAGAAGTCATCGATTTATTTAATGAAACAGTCGGTAAAGTAGAGTTAACCGAGTCTGAAAAGACTAGCTCATATCGGGATAGAATCGAGCTATATAACGCAGATGGTAAGCTCATTGAGGTACTGGAGTTTGCAAAGACGGATCTTGTTCTTATCAAAGAACAGTGGTATGAATTTGATTCCTCTAAATGGCATGAATTTCGATCTACCTTCTTTAACGATAAGTATTTAGTTGTAAAAGAAGAGGATGAAGAAAAACCAGAAGAACAACCGGAAGAAACGGAGAATGTCCAAGAGCAAATGAACAGTGAATTGGCTAAAGCTCCAAGTGAACGTAATTGGGATAACATATATGCATATGTTCGAGATGGAGCAAATCCAGATAGGGCACTACTCATAGCAGCCAAAGAAAACATGGAATCAATTGTTTCGGAGTTACTAAAGCTTGGTGCAAATCCAGATGCAATAGATGGATATAAGGATACACCACTTACACTTACAACAAGTACAGCTGTTGCTGGATTACTGTTAGAAAATGGCGCAGATATCGAACATCGCAATGCACGTGACTATAATGCTCTGGTTAAAGCCGTTTATGGTCATCAAACGGAAATGGTTAAACTTTTACTACAATCTGGAGCAAATCCAAATACAACTGTAACAACTTCTAGTGACGTCACGGTTCTATGGATGGTCGGAAAATATAATTTTATGCCAATTGGCGATTTGCTCATTCAACATGGCGCAACATTAGTAGAAGGGTATGATTTAGAGTCTTGGATGGCTTCTGAGGTACCGTTTTTAGAGGATATGCTTGATGAAAACTTTTTATCCTATGCAGCTATTGGTAGACTACCCAATATCCTAACCGTTCAGTTACCAGCTGATCCCTCTGTATTTGAAAATCAATATGGTGAAAAATTTGAGTCATTTGAAATAGATGGTGGAACTGCGGATGTTTACGGTGATCATATCTTTATACAACTTGACGAACAAGATATGTATACAGCTTATCGCCTTGAATTAAACCCAGGGGATATTGTGACTGTTGCTGATGTTGAAAATATATTAGGTGCACCAAGTTCTACTTTTATGAATGAAACTAATGATAGAAGAATCATGTCCTATATGATGGAACACTATGAATTACGTTTTATACATGACGGTCAAGTTAACTATCCTAAAGAAGAAACAAATATCCTAGCATTTGAGCTTCATTACAAATATCCTGGAGTGATGGATCCTGCCGAAAAAGTATTTAGTCTTTTAGCAAATAGAAATATGAGTGAACTTGCAGGATATGTTCACCCTGAAAAAGGAGTGTTATTTGCACCATTTTTACAATTAACAACTACACCAATGACTGACCAACACGAACCAGTAACTTTCCAAGCGGATGATATTCCAGGATTATTACAAGATGAAACAAGTTATAGGTGGGGAGATCATAGTGCAAGCGGATTACCGATAGAGATGACGCCATCGGAATACTTTGATAGCTATGTATATGCCGAAAAGGTCCCGGATGCCACCTACGTGAACCAACAGATTCTTAGAGAACCAGAGTTCTTTACCGAGAATGTCCGAGGTATCTTCCCTAATGCTCATATGGTACAGTATTCCTTCTTCGAAACGGTGGAAGGTAATGACCTAAGTGGGATGCAGTTAACACTTATATTTGAAAAATATAATGAGGAATGGAAGCTTGTGGGAATATTGCATGATGCTTGGACTCCTTAATGAATGGAACAGGAAAGCTGTGGTGGCTTTCCCTGTCTATTTTGTTTAGAGTTGGGAACTTCGCGAGAATGGGATCTTGATTTGGTGGTTCGGGTGCATGCTTAGCGAGAGCGGGCGCGTGCTTTAATAGTTCGGGCCCTTCTTTCTCAAGCAAATAAATATAGGGTACCTCCCTTCCTCAGGGGAGATACCCTATCATTCTTAATCCTCTAAACTAACCTTTAAAATCCTGTCTCTTACCTCAACCATAACAAATGTTTTAGATGTAGTTCCATTCGTTACCACTAGTGTTACATTTTTTTCTTTCAATATTTCAACTTGCTTTTTATTCAACAATAGACTTCTTGGTTTACTTCTATTATAAATATTGATCAGAGCATGAGCACCATATTCAAGAGCCTCTAAATCCTTTGTATGAACAGTCGCTGTTCCATTATTTTGCTTAACAGGAACTTCAACAATTTCAGGTTCTTCAGGCTCCTCACCCGGAATTTCATCTGTTGTGGCAATTCTTCCTTCTGGTCCATATACAATTGGATTTTCTTCGGAACTATTTAAGCTCTTAACAAATTCCACCATCGCATCGACATCTACAGGACCCATTTCTGGGTTATGACCAAGATCCTTAATTGGACCCTCAGAGGTCCCCATGTAGTTATTTACAGTTAGGGTATATACACCATCCATATCAATAGGTGACCCATCTGAAAGTGTGATATCTACAACCTGTTGTAATTCTGGATTGAATGTATAATGGAATCCGGCAATACTGTAATCTGAACCGTATTGAGATAATTGCTCATTTAAGATTGGGTAAAGATCTGCACCGGTTATTTCAACCGTCATTAACGTATTCCCGAATGGTAAGATATTGTAAAGCTCACCCCAAGTGATCGGACCAGCAAGTAATACGTCACGGATTCCTCCACCATTTTGCATCGCAAAGTCACTACCCATTGTCCATTTCATACCATCTGCAATAAGGTTTCCAAGACCGTGGTCGCTGTCATTTGTGTAGCTACCAGTTAAGTCTTGTGCGTTATATCCAACCTCTTCATTAATAATTGGTGCAATGGCTTCAGCATAGAATGCTAATGTTTCAGCTACTACTGGGTCTGGCGTGTAGTCACTCTGTTTAACAAATACAACTTCTGCCTCTTTAGCAATAATATCACCAGTTGTACGGTCAATTTGTACATCTACATCTGCAAAAGCTTTTCCATATTCATTTGCTTGAACTATTAACTTATTATCCACTACCGCATTATTTACAGCATGGTTATGTGCTGCAAAAATAATATCTACTTCATCATCTATTGTATTAGCTAAATCAGCCGCAGCACCTGTTGCACTTTTTCCGGATTGGTATGCTGGCATATGTGCGAGGACAACAATGGATTTTACCCCTTGTGCCTTTAATTCCGTAACTGCATCATTGACTGCTTCCGCTTCATCAGTAAATGCTACACCTTCTAAAGAAGCAGGCATTACCATATTCACAGTTTCTACTGTGTTTACTCCCACAAAACCAATCTCAACACCATCAACTTCTGCAATATAGTAAGGATCTAAGAATGTTTCACCCGTATCCTCGTGAACACAGTTTGCACAAAGTACTGGGAAATTCATGCCATCATAGCCTTCTGTCCCCTTACCTTCTAGATGCTCTCCACCATTTACCATACGAAGTAGTTCATCCAGTCCTTCATCAAATTCATGGTTCCCAACTGTACCAACATCAAATCCTATTTCTTCCATAATTTCAACTGTTGGCTCATCCTGTAAAAGTCCGGAGACCGGAGAACTTCCACCAATCATATCACCTGCATGTACGATTAGCGTATTCGGATTTTGTGCCTCACGTTCTTTAATCGCTGTAGCAGTATAATCCATACGACCATACATATCAGAAGTACCATCACCATCAGGATCAATCATATACTCTTGATCAATTTTTCCATGTAGATCATTCATGCTTAATAATTGTACTTCTAAAATATTCGGATCTATGCTACCAAATGGTACAAAGCCATAAGATTCAGCTTCTTCAGGACTAGTGAAGAAGATACGTTTATCAACTGGAACGGTCTCCCAATCTTGTGGTACAACATATTCCATTGTGTCGGAGTTTCCAACATATCGTAATAAACCTTTTTTATCATCAAAAGCACGGAACACAAACGGAAGCTCGAGTAGAGGATTTTCTGGATTCCAAATTCCTAATCCAGCCGCTTTTGCCTCTCTAACAGCGTCTTGATAAACTGGATAAGCCTCTTCATCAATTGGTGCAAGGAAATAAGTAGAGGCATAACCTTGAGCAACCATTTCTAGATTAATATTTAAGTTATCATCCTTACGAATAACTTCAGCTAAAATACGTCCATAATCATCTGTAGGCTCTTCGCCGATTTTTAATAAGATTTCATCACCTGGCTGAATTAATTCAGTGATATAAGATTTTGCTAGTTCACCATAGTACTTTTGGTTTTGATTAATTTCAGCACGAGCTGGATCATTATTATGTGCATTATATGTTTCCGCAGTGTCCATATTTAAGAAACGTACTCTTGTTTCACCAAATACCGGAGTTACAATACGGATAGTATCCCCATCTGTAATGCTTGCAACAGTAGTTTCATAGTATCCTGCTGCAGATGGAGGATCTGGTTGTTCAGCAGCCAAACGGATATCCGCTTGCTCTGTTGGAATTAATTGATAGTCATTATACTGGCTAACTATAGCTGTAATGTCATACCACTTATTTGATTCTACTTGTGAAATATCTAAAGCATTTTCCATAACACGTAAAGTTGTTCCATTGAAATCCGCATCAACTAGGGAGACATTATATCCTCCACCTGCAGGGCTCGCAGGAATATTATTAATAAACGCATTAACTTGGACTAATTGTCCTTCAAGAGATTCTGCAATAGCAGGATTAGTTAAGTCTTCTAATGTAATTATTTGTGCTTCAGGTAAAGGTTGATCTTGTGCTATTACTTCAATAGATGCTGGAATAATTTCCTTCAATCCATTATAGGAATCTAGCTCTCCAACAACTTGCACCTTGTCTCCTTTAGATAAGCTTGGCAAGTCCCCTTTTTGATAGGCAAATAGATTAATACCAGCAGACTCATCCTGAATATACGTAGTAAACTGACCTACATTACTAATAGCAGTACTGTCAGCAGTTACAACACCTTCCACTGTCACGACCGTACCATCTGCTAAATTACGAATATCAACAATCGGAGAAACCTCTCCGGGTTCTACTGGATCTTCAGGGTCACCTGGTTCACCCGGATTTACACCATCCATTTCATGGTATCCTAAGTATGTAAAATTATCTTTGCCTTGATTAACCCATTGTGATTCATTGTAAACGTTACTTGGAGCTATTACAGAGGAATCCCTTACTAAGGTCTTATCCGTACCAAAGTTTGGTCTCTCTCCAATTGTTCCGAGTACATCTAGTAAGCCACCATTGCTCTTTAACGCAACCGCATCATCACCATTAAAGTTTATAACGGCATTGTTCGTTACATCAGCAACGTTTAGAATCGCTTCACTAGCACTTGCATGTGCCAATACGAAAACATCACCATGTTCTAGTACACCTGATAATGTTACTGTTTGACTCGGTGAATAAGCACCATTGCTATACAACTCTAGTGTATAGTTTGATAGATTAACCGCTTCTCCAGTACCGTTATAAATCTCAATTGCTTTGTTAAATGAACTACCTTCTACATATTCCGAGATAAATAAATCGTCGGCAAGTGTTTCATCATTACTAGTTGCTGTTCCCGCAAATACATACGGTGTATTGGCGAAAATTAGCGCAAAAATAAGAAATAGGTTGAACAACTTTCTAATCGATGCTTTTTTCATTTTTACCCTCCACTTTTTCATAGAATCGTAGACCAAAAATTGCATCTTACATATCATTAATAGCACAATAAACTTTCTGATTCCATGTAGTTTTTGTAAAGTTGGAAGTTTTCACTACCATTTCCCTATGAATTTTCAAAAAACGGGAGTAATTGCCTAGGACTTCAATTCCAGACTAAAGACTCAAATAAGCATTATTTTATAAAGATTTAATGTATTTTCTTTAATTCTAAGCATGAAATGGGGATATATGAAATAGGACTGCTCATATGAACAGCCCTATTGGAATAACTCTTTAATTTGCTCATTAATCAGCTGGATGTCTTGGTATTTAACCGGATCATCGTTTACATGATATTTTTCCTTTAATTCTATAATTCTCTCAACACTTTCATCAATACGTTCCTCACTAATTTCACCATCTTGTACAGCAGCCTTTATCGCTTCAAATGATCGAACAATATCTTCATAATGCTCACTAATTAAAATGATGTCATTACCTGCCTTAACTGATTGGACAGCGGCTTCTCCAATCTCATAATGATTCTCTATCGCGTCCATCATCATATCATCCGTTACGATTACACCTTCAAAGCCCAACTCATCTCTTAGCAAACCTGTAATAATTGGTTTAGACATGGAAGATGGATATTCCTCATCTAATTGTTGGAATAGTATATGAGCCACCATAACAACATCTGCTCCCTCATGAATGCTATCGATGAACGGAATTAATTCCAGATCATAAAGTTGAGCTAAGCTTTTATCAATACGTGGTAACTCCAAATGTGAGTCAACCGATGTATCTCCGTGGCCTGGGAAATGTTTGACGACAGGAATTATATTTTCATCCTCCATCCCTTTCATCGTTTGAATTCCAAGTTTACTAACAAGCTCAGATTCATCTCCAAAAGCTCTATCACCAATGACTGGGTTTTTTGGATTACTATTTACATCCATAACCGGAGAATAGTTCATATTCATGCCGAAAGCCTGGAGTTCTTTTGCTAAAATAGTACCAATTTGATACGAGAGCTCTGGATCATTTCTTAATCCAATTTCCTTATTTGTTGGGAGTTCTTCAAGTCCAGGAAGCCTTCTAACACGTCCTCCCTCTTGGTCAACTGATAAAAATAACGGAATTTTATTGGTAGCATTGATTTGTTTTATTCCATTTATAAAATTTCTTGATTGACTATAACTCGTTAAGTTATCACTAAAGAAAATAATACCCCCAACCTTATAGTCCTCAATTAAATTAATTGTTTCTGGTGTCGGTGTTGTTCCTTCAATTCCGGCTATAATCATTTGACCTATTTTTTCATCAAGGGTCAAGGATTCTGTTAAACTCGGTTCCTTTTCCTCTGAATCAGTAGGTTTTGTATATACAGATATATGATGAACTACTGGATTTGGATCATTATCAGAAGGTCTGGGCAAAATCCATTTTAGCTGGTAAATTTCATTTACATGATATACCAAAATGATTTGGTCTACTTGATCATCTTTGTAATACCTTTGTTCATCAGCTGTTCCAGCAGCCTGGATGATGTCTCCATAGTGTATATCCTTTAGTTCTTTCCGATAGGATCGAACATCAAAGATAGTATCGTCGCTATATCCAAAACTAACTGTACCATCTTCATAACCGATATATATCCCGTCACCTGCAGTAATTGAGCTTTCAGGTTCTCCAAAATTAGATTTCACTTCACTAACTAAAGAATCACCAGCTATAACTGGAATATCAGGAACCTTACCTTCCTTTGCATGCTGGATAGTCTTCTTTACAAATAGGATGGGCGGATCTGGTTTTATCTTACCAATTTTGTCAATTGGAAATCGCTCCATTTGCTGTGTATCTTTTGCAAAAAAAGTTGTTTGTGTTGATAGAAAATTTTTCCCCATCCAAATTGTACCTATTATGACGAGAAGGATAAACAATAGACTTATAAACTTAAAATACTTTTTCATGTAATCGTCCCTTCTCTAGTTTAATGATAGATTACGGTTGCTTATCTTGGTTCCGTTTCATGATTAGATTTAGCTGATGGAGAACATAGTTTTCTCTCCTAAGAAAGCTGTTTTGGTCTAGCTGATCAATAATGTTTTGATTTTGCTTAATTGCTACCTCTGGCTCGATCCAAACAGGTGTAAATTGCTCTTCATGCTCATAATCATCTAATTCCTGATTAACTTTATACTCATCTATCAATTCACAAAGATAATAATGGGAAGTCATTTGAAACAAGGCATTACTATCATATTCATCTATCCTTCTCTCCATAACTCTTCCAATTTTATATTTCACCTGACAATTAACATAACCGGTTTCTTCTCTAATCTCTCTGATTAGTGATTCTTCACGGCTTTCCATTTCTTCAACACCGCCGCCTGGAAACTTATAATAGCCCCGATTTGAATGGACTAACAAGACGCTGTCTTTTATATAAATAACGCTTCGTACAGCTACTCTTTCATTCAGATAGGTGTAATTACTATTTCTCTGTTCTTCCATCAATTTATAAAAATTCAAGATAGCACCTCATCATTACTGTTTCATGAAATTTATAAAAATGCCCTTACTAAAACATTATACTTTTCACTATAGAATTAGACGTATTCTTTTTCCAATATGTTGCACCTTCTATTTTACTAACAGTCTTATAGGATTGAAAATTATTCCTAAATTGACTATAATAATGGTATATATTACGGGGCATTAGCTCAGCTGGGAGAGCGCTACACTGGCAGTGTAGAGGTCAGCGGTTCGAGCCCGCTATGCTCCACTGATACAGAGAGGACTCAAACCCTTGTTATTATTGGGATTGAGTCCTTTTATTTTTATATGGCTTGTAGTTGTTTAGAAATATCAAAAGAGCTAAATTATTAGAATACAAAATTAGTCTACAATTTTCTTTGCAGGCGAATCCTTTTTCAGCCTAAAATCATAATTGTTTGCATTTTGATATCTTGGATCTAAATAACTGGATTTCTCATCACTTTTTGAAGCTTTTTTGAATTCATGAAAAGATGTATATTCTTCCTCTTTCCATATCCAAATACCCGTCTCTCCTTTTTCTTTGTGAAATACATTCTTTTGTAGTTTATTTTCTTGATTGGTTGTAAAATAGTTGGCGATAAAAATCCGCGATGGTCCAGCAGATAAAATATTTCTTTCTATCACATTGTTTTTTGTATCATGTTGTAATAAAAGCTGTCCCCCACCTAGCCCCTCCGTGTCATTTCGATAAAGAATATTTTGAGAGATAGTAGAATTGATCGTACCTCCCCGATCTCTATCATACCCACCAATCGATATCCCAGTGTAAAAGTTGTCATAAATAATATTGTTTATTATCTTAATGTTATCAGCGTATTTTTTAACATGCTCAGAGGTTGCTTCAATTCCAATATCACTTTTATAAATGGTATTCTTTTCAATGGTTATATTCTTTCCACCATCTACATAAATTCCGCCAGCAGAATAATCTTCTCCATAAGATGGGTTGCCGTAAGAGGATATTTCATAAACTTGATTATTTTTCACTATACCATTTCGCACATAGTCTACTTTTTTATCATTAGAGGTGCCTTCATAACCAATCAGATCAATCCCGATATTATCACTTCGTCGAACTATATTATTATCCACTGTAAAACCGTCAATATTTCCATTTAGAACAAGAGATTCACTTGAACCGAGTTTTAAATCTTCCAACGTATTATTCAAAATATTTATATCTTTCATTTTGCCAGTTCCGTATATAGCGATTCCATGGCCATTCCCATCATCTGCATGGGTTTCAATCCGCTGTACAGTGTTATTTTCTAATGTAATATGATTGCTAGAGCCTGTTACATAAATCCCCATTACTGTCTCATCTGCTAAATCAGTTGATAAATCCTGGATAATTAGTCCACTTATGGTCACATAGTTTTTATTATTTATCGTAACTAAAGATGTATCCCCTTCAACATCCTTTAGGTCCTTCCCACTAAGAACAACCTTCTCCTTGTTGTAGGCTTTAAAAGTAATTGGTTTTGATTTGGTGCCACTATGTTTAACAACAAGCTTTTCATTATAGTTTCCTTTTCGTATGAGGACGGTAGTCCCGGCATTTGCTTCTGACGCCGCTTTATTTAGTGTGCGAAACGGCTTTGATTTTGTACCAGTATTTTGATCATTTCCATTTATAGCTACGTAAATAACTTGATCCTGCTTATCATAAATATTTTTAAAAACAAAAACAATCATAATAGCAGCTGCAGCCAAGAGGAATAAATTGATTCTTTTCATTACATCATTCCCTTTCTCTATTTCTCTCACCTCTATCCTTTTTAAATAAGGATAATTTATCATCCTCTCTTCTTCCACTTAACTCAAACCCTTATTCTATTGGGTAAGTCCTTTTTGTTTTGTAACAGTTCGTTCCGACTAAACTTATGAGCCCATTATCAATTCAGAATTTCACCAATTACCTGCTAGGCTGAATACATTATAGAGAGCCTATGGAGGTGATTCGAATGAATACATTATATAAAGACAGTCCGTCTAATAGAAATAATTTAAACGAATTGGAAAGAGCTATACTGGAAAAATTTGAACTAAAAATAAAAGATAAGGGAAATCCATTCCCTTGTATCCCTGCTACAATTGGATTTTCAACGAATCAACTACGCTACGGATTTATTATTGGGGATCCAAGAAAAAATTCAACCGTAAACGAACTGGCATTCTTATTAAGAGTTTACTCAGAAAAATCGAATGAATTCGGGGATTACACTTCTCTAATTATTTTCTATCAACTTCCAGAAGAGATTAAAAAGGCATATTCAGTCGAGGAGTATGAGCAATTATTTTGGCAACAACTAATTCAATTAACTGAGGTTGATAAATTAGAATGGCCAGAGGATATTCCTGTTGAAGCCAATCATCCAATTTGGGAATTCTGTTTTCACGGAGAAAGATATTTCATGTATTGTGCAACCCCAGAACATAAGAATCGCAGGAGCAGACATTTTGAAACAATGATGCTTGCAATTACCCCAAGATGGGTCTTGCAAACTTTTAATAAATCAAAAAATCGAGCAAGGAAAATAAAAGAACGTGTTAGAAAAAGGCTTATGGACTACGATTCTATCGAAGTGCATCCTGATCTCAATAGTTATGGTGTAGCGGATAACTACGAATGGAAGCAGTACTTCTTACGTGACGATGAAACAACCTTATCAAATTGTCCTTTTCATCGTAAAAATACTACTATTAATCTTAATAATTTTAGGCTATAGCGGGATTTACTACAAGGAAAAATCATGGCTAAATAATACATTAATAAGAAAACGTTCAAGCAGTTACTCCTACTTGAACGTTTTCCCTTTACTGCTGTATAAACCGAATAACCAATGGCATTCTAAATGCCTCTCCTTGAAATGCCTTTACAGCTGCAAGTATAGTCAGAACTAATGCTGCAACCCCAACGACAAAAATTAATACAAAGCCAATTAGGATAATCATTAAAATACTACTTACAATGCTATAAATTGTGAATGAAATAATAAAATTGAAATACTCTTTCCCATGAAAATCCACAAAATCTGAGTTATCTCGCTTTAACAGCCATATTAATAGTGGACCTAGTACAGGTAATGGAAAACTTAATACATATAACAGCATTGCAAACAAACGATCGTCTTCTGTTGTTGCCATTTTAATCTCCTCCTCTAAACTTTCCTGCATTTATTGTATCTTTATTAACCTATAACGTCTATATTCCACAAAAGTTTCAATTATTATTTAATAGCTAAATATTTTCCTATTATTAAAAGGAAATAGGGAATATTTCTCGAATATTATATATAAGACAATTTCAGGAGGGATTCATAATTGATCACCGTAAAAAAAGATAACATCGTAGAAGATTACCATGGAACAAAAGTAAGTGACCCATATCGCTGGTTAGAAGATCCGACTTCTAGTGAATCAATAGAATGGAGTAACTGGATGGGAGAAAAATGCACTACGTATTTCTCTGGATCAAACACAAAAGAGGCTGACCGTAAGAGACTAGAAGAACTTTGGAACTTTCCAAAGTATTTTGTCCCGAAAAAAGTTAAAGGAAAACTTTATTATCAAAAAAATGACGGTTTGCAAAACCAAGCAGTTCTTTTCCGAAAAGAAGACGATAAGGAAGTCGTTGTACTAGATCCAAACAATTTCAGCGAAGACGGAACAGTTGCCATGACGAATTATTCCTTTAGCAAGGATGGAAAATACCTAGCATATGCTACTTCAACGCATGGAAGTGATTGGCAAGAAATACGAGTTCACGACCTTTCCACTGGTAAGAACTTAGATGATCACATCCAACACGTTAAATTTACTAGCATAACTTGGGCACCGGATAATGCTGGGTTTTTCTATAGCAGATTTCCTGAACCGGGTAGTGTAGCACCAGAGGATGAGAGTAACTATCACAAAGTATTTTTCCACAAATTAGGCAATACACAAGAAGCTGATGAGCTGATTCACGAGCAACCCGAGGATAAAGAGCTAATGTTTTCATCCTTTATCAGTGATGATGAAAATTATATTTGTTTATATGTTTATTTAGGAACAGCTACCGAAAATCGTCTTTATTATAGACCAATTAACTCCAGTGAAAAGTTCATTCGTCTGTTAGACAAAGCCGATGCGGAGTACTTATATGTAACAAACCAAGAAACGATCTTCTACTTCAAGACTGACTTACATACCCCAAATGGGAAAGTTATTGCGGTAGATATCAATAAACCAGACCCATCCAACTGGAAAGAAGTTATTCCAGAGCAAGAAGATGTCATAGATTTTGTTATCTCATTAAATAATAAGTTAGTTATTGGATTGTTACACGATGCTCACCACCAACTCAAAATATATAATCTTGATGGCACATACTCTCATGATATTAAGCTGCCTATCCTCGGTTCTTTAACAGATATTACTAAGAGTAAAGATGAAAACGAAATTTATTTTGGTGTTACATCTTTCTTAAGTCCAACGGTTATCTATAACTACAGCATGGAAACAATGGAATTAAAGGTAGTTGCTGAGTCTGAAATACCTTTTGATACATCAGAATATGAGACCAGTCAAATATTTTACACTTCAAAGGACGGTACCAAAGTTCCAATGTTCTTAACCCATCGAAAAGGCATCGAATTAGATGGAGAAAACCCCGTCATTTTATATGGCTATGGTGGTTTTAATATCAACATGACACCAGCCTTTAATCCCGCACTTCTTCGTTGGCTTGAAAAAGGTGGTATCTATGCCGTTGCGAATCTTCGAGGTGGTACAGAATACGGAGAAGAATGGCATCGAGCTGGAATGCTTGAAAATAAGCAAAATGTTTTTGATGATTTTATATCTGCTGGGGAATGGTTAATAAATAACAACTATACGCGTAAAGAAAATCTATCCATTATGGGTGGTTCAAACGGTGGACTATTAGTTGCCGCTTGTATGGTGCAAAGACCAGATTTATATGGTGCTGTCTTATGCCGTGTACCAGTTATTGATATGCTGCGTTATCACAAATTCACCATAGGCCGTTACTGGATTCCGGAATACGGTAGTGCCGATAATCCAGAGCAATTCCCATTCCTTTATGCATATTCACCACTGCATAATATTCAGAACGGAGTGAAGTACCCTCCTGTGTTGATAGCCACTGCGGAAAGTGATGACCGTGTTGTTCCAGCACATGCTAAGAAATTTGCAGCAACCTTAATGGAGAAAGCTGATCAGGATTCAACTATTGTGTTGCGACTTGAGGCAAAAGCTGGTCATGGATTAGGTAAACCTACCTCTAAGTTGATTGATGAGTGGGTAGATTTTTATGCGTTTTTGGATAATGAATTAGGAAAATAATTAATAAGAGCGTCCTTCAGCGGACGCTCTTATTATATTCTACTCATCCAATTCTCGCTTCTTATAAACGACTCCAGATAAAACAATACCCACGACAGCCCAGGCTGCGATGACTGCTAAATAACTCCATAAATCAGCAAAGCCTGCTCCCTCTTCTACCTTATATGCAAACTCTACTAGTTGAATGTTTGGTAGATACTCTACAAAAGAAAGTGCAGGGTATCTTTCAACTAATCCCATTAGCATAGAACCAAAACCAAATAAAAAGATAACTGGCATAATGATAAAGGATGCTTCGATTATTGTTCTAGAAATCAATCCTAAAATTGTACCAATCGCTAGGTAGAACACCATAGAAATAATTAAAGCAATAGCTATCATGATGATATTGGTAGGGTTATATCCTGTGATATAAGCACAAATAATTAGAGTTAAAACAGATAGTACTATGGTTACTAAACTTTTTCCCATAAGAATTTCGGTAACCGATGCTGGTGAAAGCATTAATCCTCTTAGTGTATGCTTCTCCTTTTCTTCTGCAATTACTGCACATTGAATAAATGCTGTAACAGATGCCAATGTAAGGTTGATAATCATATAATGTAAATCAATTGTTTGATCCATCATTTTGCTATAAAATACAGCCATCACTATCGGTAAAAGTATAATAGAGCTTACAAAGTAATTTCTCCATAAATCCTTCCAGTCTTTTTGTAAAATCGCGTAAATTCGCTTCCATGATAATGTCATACTAATAACTCCTTCCCTGTAACTTGTACGAAAATATCTCCTAATGTTGGTTCGTCGGAATGAATAGAAACTACTTCATTCTTGGACATATACTGATAAAGTTCGTCTGCACCTTCAGCACCGTTAGGAATGCTTACTACGTTACCATTCTTCAATTCTACTTTTACACTACCATTAGCAAACTGCCTGCGTAATGTTTTTGGTTCATCTAATAATTGAATTTTCCCTTTGTGAAGGAACGCCACTCGATTACAAAGTGCTTCCGCTTCACTCATATCATGAGTGGTTAAGAAAATTGTTGTACCTTTTTCATTTAACCTGCGCAGCCCTTCATGGATTTGCTGTGAGTTAGCAGGATCCAGAGCTGATGTTGGCTCATCCAGGAACAATAAATCCGGCTCATGAAGTAGGGTTCTCGCTAGTAGTACACGCTGCGTCATTCCTTTTGAAAGTTTAGAAACAATTTTCTTCTTCTCGTTTCCTAGGTTAACTAAATCCAAAACCTCATCCATTCTTTTCAATGGTACATGATATAAGTCACAATATAATTTCAAATTATCTTCAATGGAAAGACGTTGGTATAGGCCACTATTATCAGAGAGCACTCCTATTCTTTGTCGAAAAGAGCCTTTATTTAAAGCAGAACTTTTTACACCGAATACAGAAGCTTCTCCAGAAGTCTGTAGTAACTGACCGGTTAATATTTTTATAGTGGTTGTTTTCCCAGATCCACTCGGTCCTAAAAATCCAATTATCTCTCCTTTTTTTACGTTAAAATTGACATCTTCTAATGCTGCTTGGTTTCCAAAAACCTTTGCTAAATTTTTCACTTCAATAATATTTTCCATTTTACTCCTCCGTGGTGATTATTTTTTCGTTGTACCCTTAGATTAGGACATAATAAGGGTTTTGACAGCAAAAATCTCGTGAAAAGAGTAATTTTCGGGTTGAATGGAGCTTATTTTAGGCCCAACATTTCCTTTAATTGCGTCATTTTGGTTTTCGATAATGGAATAGTTGATTTAGGTTTATCATCCAAAACTAAACTATAACTATTTCTTGTCCATGTAATGACCTCTCGAACTTTTTGGAGATTTACAATATAAGAACGGTGGCACCGGAAAAATCCAAATGGCATTAAACGTTCCTCCAGTTCATTCATTGTGAAAGTACTGGGAAACGCTTCACCTTTTATGAAAACATTAGACTGTCCATCATTACTTTCAATATAATCGATCTCTGGTGGATCAAATAAAACAATTTTTTCATTTATTTTGGTAGGAATTTTATTAAAATTAACCGTAATAGGTGTGTCCTCTTCTTCTTTATCAGGAACCTCTTCTGCTTCTTCAACTGTTGGGGCTACTTCATCTAGCATCTCAACCTGATGCAGTCCTTCATCATCTAGACGATAAACCACGTCCGACACGGTAATAGCATTTTCCATATTTCCAGTTAAAATTAGGGCAGATTTGCCTTTTTCTTTGATATGATCCAGAACATTTAAAAAAACCCGCTTGGTCTCTAAATCAACATTTAACTCTGGCTCTTCAAAAATATAAAGAAAAGGATCTTCTAGTAATATTTTAGCGAAATGCACTCTTCTTTTTTCAGAGAAGGTTAGTTTATGAACAGCTTTATTTATCAGTGTATTTAGCTGTGTTAGCATTAAAACATTATCAATAGATTGTGATGAACTATAAAGCTGGGAATAAAACTTTAGATTATCCTGTACGGATAACCTTTGATAAAGTTCCTGCTCAAAAAAACTTATCCCTAATTGATAGTCACTTATCTTTTGACGTTTTTCTAGCTTATTTCCAACAACTTTTATCTCACCTTTTCCTAATGGCAGTTTTCCAAGAAACATCTTCAATAATGATACTCGAATATTAAGGTTAGAATGAATGGCCACTACTTCTCCTGCATTTACCGCTAAATTAATAGCAGGAAATAATAATACATCTTTTTCTTGTCTCTCTAAATTATGTATAGATAAAACTTCCATCTGAATCACAATCCCCTATAGTCTCGTTAACTTGTAACTACTTTATATATGTTTTTTATCTTATCTAATATTACAACTATTTGCTAGTATCGTTTTTAAAAAAATAGTTTGCATGAAAAAAGGTAGGGACTTAACTCCTACCTATCTTTTGGCTATTCCATTTGATAATACTTCAATTATCCGCTCAATCTCTACTTCTTCATTCCATTCAACCTCTGGTAAAATCACATAACTTGTGATGATATAAGAAAATATAGATGAAGCTACCACACGAATAATGGTATCTGGATGCATGTCAATAATCTGTCCTCTGGCTTGGAAATGTCGGACAATTTCTCTCAACCTTTCAAAGACCTCTTTACCAATATGTTCAATTACTTGTTTCTTTAACTCTTCATGAAACGGCAATTCCTGAATAACAACCCGAATCAACGGAATATTGTTCTTAACAAACTTAATCCGATTCGAAACCATCGCTCGAATAAAGTCTTGAAAAGTACTAAACTCCTTATCCAACACCTTGTTTATATCCTTCTTCACCGATGGCCCGATAACTTTAATCAACGTTGGCGAAACAATGGTTAGTAACAGATCCTTTTTCGATTTATAATGACGGAATATTGTTCCCTCGGCTACACCTGCCTTCTTAGCTATCTCACTAGTAGATGTTGCGGCATATCCTTTTTCGGCAAACAAATCCGTTGCTGCAGCTAATATTCCCTTTTGTTTTTCCGTTAGGTTTTGATCATTAGTAAACAATGTCTATCTCCTCTTATCTCCATCAGATGGATAAGCTATATCGTTATCATACGGTAAGTCTGATATTAGATGCAATTGGAAGGAACATTATATTTTTCTATATTTCCTGAGGGCAATGATATTTAGAATCATAAATAAAATTGAAAAACCAAGCAACACGAATATTTCCAAATATATTTCATTCCACCCAAAACCTCTAACCATCACATCTCGCAGTGCTTCTGCTGCATAATAAAGTGGGGTAATCGGTCCAATCCAACTTAGCCAATTAGAAATGGTTTCCAAATTAAACAATCCCGAAAAGAATACTTGCGGAACGACGATAACCGGGATAAATTGAATCATCTGTAGCTCGTTATTTGCAAACGATGAAATTAATATCCCTAATGTCAATGCAGTAAATGATAGGGATAGGATAATTAAAAGCAAATAAAAAAATGAGCCTTCCATCATCATATCAAGAACATAAATAGTATACGCAGCAATAATGGTGGACTGAATCATGGTGACAATTCCAAACCCAATTACATACCCAGAAACTATCTCCCATTTACGCATTGGTGTGGATAGTAAACGTTCTAATGTTCCAGTAGTTCGTTCCCGAATAAAGGAGACACCTGCAATAATAAATACAAAGAAGAACACAAAGAACCCTAATAACACTGGTCCAAAATAGTCAAACTGTCCCATCTCACTTGAACCATGTAAATAGTTTACCTCTAGCTCCTCTAGAGGAGATTTCTGTATATTAACAAAAGTAGATTGCATCCATCTTAATGTTTCCCCATTTTTAGTTGGGTCACTGCCTTCCAAATAGATAACTGGCTTTCCGTCTGAAAAAGTCAAATATCCATCTATTTCCTGTGCAATTAAATCCTTTTCTGCGTCAGTTCCATTGTCATAGTTCGTGATTTCCGCATCACCCAAATCCGTGCTTTTCTCTATAGCATCAGGAATTTCAACAAGCCCTACTTTCGGAACATAATTATCTCCATTAAAAACAAGATGGAGCATGGTCAACACTAAAATTGGTGCAAAAATTAACATTCCCAAAGTCCTCTTATCCCGAACAATTTGCCTTAAGATTCGTACCGTTAACGCTTTAATCCTCATTTACTTCACCTCCGTACACCAGAAATGCCTCTTCAATGGAAGATGAATGCGTATCTTGCTTTAATTCAGTCGGAGTGCCTATTGCAATTAAAGAGCCCTCACGCATCAGGCCAAGGCGATCACATTTTTCTGCCTCATCCATTACATGAGTTGTTACAATGATTGTTGTACCTTTTTCATTTAATTGATAAAATGCATCCCAAATCTTTTTACGTAATACCGGGTCAATTCCAACAGTTGGTTCATCTAGTATTAATAATTCTGGTTCATGAAGAAGTGCAATTGCTAATGATAACCTCCGTTTCATCCCACCAGAGTAGTTGAAAACCAATTTATTAATATGATCAGTTAAATCAACTAGTTTCATAACTTCGCGAATTCTTTCTTGCTGTTTTATTCCTTTTAATCCATATAAGCTAGAGAAGAATTGAAGATTTTCTTTTGCAGATAAATCCTCATAAAGCGCATCTGATTGTGCCATATAACCAATTCGGTTAATTACGTTTAACATCGGCATCTTTTGACCTAAAACAGTATTTTCACCTGAAGTAGGAGTATCTAATCCTGAAAGTTCTTTTACCAATGTGGTTTTTCCAGCTCCCGATGGACCAAGCAACCCAAAAATCTCCCCTTCCAAAATATCTAGATTGATATCTTTTAAAACAACATGCTTCCCGAATTGCTTCGTTACATTTTTTACCGATACACAAATATTGTTCATTTATAGAACAACCCCCTCAATAGTGAGTGATTACTCACACTTAATATACATTGCGTTGTCATTTTTGTAAAGTGAGTAATCACTCATTTATAAAAAATAATCTATTGACTAGCCCATTCTTACCAAATAGACTCCCCTCCTAGTTAATTTCCCCATATAGTAAATGGAATACATTTTAAGGAGGAATACGAATTGAATCAATTTGAACCACCATATAATGATGATGAGAGACAATTTAATTTACCTGGATTTGGAAATCAAGGGCAATTCCCTGGAGGTGGACAGACAGGTGGATTCTTCCCAGGAGGAGGTCAGTTTCCAGGTGGTTTCCCTGGATTTCCTGGTCAATCACCTGGTTTTCCTGGAGGGGGTTTTCCCGGACAGCCCGGTGGAGGTCAGCAAGGTGCACCAAATACACCACCACCAAGCTTTACACCGCAGCAATCGCAATTTCAGGCATTTGCAGTTGATCCAGGAGCAATCAGAGGATGCCTATTTCGCTTCACCTTCATTTGGCTAGAGAACGGTAACTCTTTCTGGTTCTTTCCAACCTTTGTTGGACGAAACTCTGTTGCTGGCTTTAGGTGGCGTCGTAATCGTTGGGTCTACTTTGGAATTGACTTAAACAGAATCGCTTCTTTCCAATGCTATTAGACGTGTGTTTAATCGACTAGTTTAATATAATTGTTACGAACAAGTCTACCTCCTTCTGCATAGAATACAGTGGAAGGAGGGATTTTTGTGTGGGATAAAATAGTAGGCTTATATCTGGCAGCTATTTTAGCTGGATTTGCTTTATCAAGAGTACCAACCTCAGCACTTGTGACACCACAAATTAAAACCATTCTAGTACTTGTTGGTGGAATTGTCATTATTGTTTTTGCAATTGCAATTATACACCTTGCCATAAAAGCACTCTTTCATAAGCATTCATAATAGAGTTATTATCCATTATAAGATTAGAATGAAGAGGCCCAAGCGGTCTCTTTTTATCTCATGAATTTTCTGAGGAGCACTGCTTACTGAGGAAACCTTCATTGGGATAAATGAAGAATAAGAGGACGACATACATCATTTGAAGTTGAAATCGTGGTTGAAATGAGGTAAAAAATAGTTATAAGATCAAATTTGCAAGAAAAAAACACGGTTAATCACCGTGTTAATTTCCTTAACTATTTAAAATATCATTAACTGTTGATTCCACTTCTTCTCGAGACATTTTTTCTTTACCGCTTTTCAAGGCATTTAATGTCCGATGTGCTAGTGCAAGTGGAATTTTACAGAATAGGGTTATATTTTTGGTTTTAATGGATTTCATATATTCATCCGCTTTAGCTAAGTTAGCTTCTGCATAGGCAAACATGTCTTCTCTACTCCAATTATCCGGGAAAAACTTAACTCCACGTTCCGCATCCTCATCTTGATTGCGCAACACATTAACAGCCTGTAAGCCTCGTCCGTATCCAATAGCTAACTCGGGAACAGTATCCGTATTATCGTACCAACGCCAAATGTCGGAAAGCATTACACCAACGAGACCAGCAACATAATACGTATAATCATCTAAATCTTCTTCTGTACGAATCTGCCAGTTCTTTTCCACCCAATCAGCCATTCCGTTAGCCATTACACTTGTTGACTCTTTCACTTTGGGAGCGATGTCATCTGGGCAGAAGGCAATCCAATCACCAAGTCGCTTCGTTACTTCTGGTAATTTCTCCTCATATGGTTTAATCAATTGCTCGTAGGCTTCCACACTAAAATTATTCTTTAATAGTTCACTAGTAGAACGTAATAGCTGCTGTTTTGTTTCCGGCTCTAGTTCTTCATGATCCTCTATTTCGTCAATCGCACGCATACATAGGTAGGCAGCTCCAACTGTTTTACGTAATGTTGGTTTTAAAAGCTTTATCGGTATATAAAAAGTCCTGCTCGTCTCTTTCAGCATCTTCATAGCTTCTTTTTCTAATTTCACTACATCATTCAAGCTGGTATATCCTCCTTAAAAACACATACACAGAGATAAATTTGCTTTGTAGAAAGGGATTCCTTGAAAGCTATCCTTCCTTAGAATCCCTTTATCTATCATGTATATCATCTAATGTTATTTTACTCTTAACATAGGTAAAGTATAACAAACTTTTGAGGATATTGCTTAAATTAAGTCATCCAGAACTATTACTATTCCGCGGTAATAGTAATCTTTTGATTAATTGCTTTTCCTTCCCCTTGTTCCACAACAAGATCACCTAATAGCTTGTCACCCATTTCCCCATATGCTTCTTTTACCTGCTTACCATTGTTACCATCAGCAGGGTCCACCTCTAATTTGATATCGTACTTCTCTAAATCTTTTATTCTATCATCCTTTTCTGGATCCTTAATATAAATAGTTGCAGACCCATCAGGGTTGGTATAAGCTGTACCATTAAATCCTGTCGTAATATAGTTTGGAATACTACCAGTTGCACGAATAAATGTTTCTTCTACCAAATTACTTTCGATGTTTATCACTACATAATCTTCAAATTTTTCTACGCTCGGATTAATCCAGACATTCGCATCTCCTAAGTCGTCAGGAATATTCCATTCTGGTGCTTCGATGGCAAAGGTTTGCTCTTCTCCATCAAATACGATTGTTTTATGGAAGGTCGCTTTACTTAATACTTCGTCCTCATATGAATCATAGTAAACCCTTGCAAAATTGCCTGTTATACCTTCAGAATAATGCTCTGTAATTTCTTCCGCTTGGTTACCCGATTCGAATGAAAGTTCAATATGTAATACGCCTTTGAAGTCATCTGGAACTCCTGCTTCCAGTTCAAAATCCCCAGTGCCTTCAACTTTACCAAATCCATTTCCACCAATAATTATGCCATCTACGGAATCCGTATTTAAAGCTAGTTGTGATTCTGGCAGCAAATTCGTTTTACCTGAAAGTAAAATTTTATTGCCTTCAACCTTAAAATCTCCCTCAAACCAAACAGCTAAGTCACCTTGATCTTCAGGTGCAGTAGAGTCATCCACTTCAAAGGAAACATCTTCTGATTCCTCCTCTTCCTCAACTACTTCACCCTCCGTTTGGTTTTCTTGCTCCGTGTTATCTCCTAATGCTTCTTCTGTCTTTTCACTTTCTTTAGCAGTCTTTTCTTCATCTTTGGTATCACCACAAGCAGCTAGAGCAAAAATAAATGCAGTCAATATTACGATTAATAACCTTTTTCCATTCATTTTCATGACACGTCCCTTATTTTATGATTACCTTTTCATAATAGACTTGGGTCAATCTAATCAGCAACAGGACTTTATACTTAATTTATTATTAATCCATTAGACCTTTTCACTAAAGCCCAAGAGGTATCATCATCTAGAAATGGAATATTTCACCTCCTTCCTCTATAATAAAAATAAAAAGGAGACCCACTACATGAATTCTGATAATCGCTTTATTAAATTCCTCGGGGGAAAAAATATCGTCTTCGTTCTATCCGTGTTGATTTTAATCGGACTAATGATATTTATTTATGATCAAGTATCATTTGTTTTTAACCCGGTGTTTGTTATCCTATCAACCATTACACCCCCAATTATTCTAGCATTTATTGCATTTTATCTGTTAAATCCTATTGTTGATTTACTAGAAAAGATAAAAATCAAGCGTATTTGGGGAATTATTATAATCATCATTGGTATTACTGGTTTATTAACTGGGTTAATTCTATTAATAGCACCAGCAATCGAAAAACAAATTACCGATTTGATTTCTACATTTCCAGAATATGTACAACAGCTATGGCTCGGTTTAAATGAATGGGTACAGAATTCATTCCTAGCTCCCTACTATGATCAGGCCTATGACTGGGTAGTATCAAATTTCAGTAATATTCCTGGTATTATAGGCTCATATATTGTCGATGCATTTGCAGGAGTACGAAACTTTGCAAGCACCGTTACTAATTTTGTTGTGGCACTTGTTACATTTCCGATTATCCTATTCTTTTTATTAAAGGACGGGGATCGTTTTAAGGCTTATTTCTTAAAATTATTACCACCGAAATACCGTGGTGACGTGAATCAAATTATAAACAATATGGATGCTCAGGTTGGATCTTATATTCAGGGACAAATCATTGTCGCATCGTGTATCGGTATCCTCTTGTACATTGGTTATTTAATCATAGGTTTGGATTATGCAATTACATTAGCTATTCTGGCAGGTATTCTAAGTGTTGTTCCTTATCTAGGTCCTACACTATCTATAATCCCTGCAGTTATTATCGCGATTGTAAATTCTCCATTCATGCTGTTAAAACTTGCCATCGTATGGGTCATTGTTCAATTCCTAGAGGGTAACTTGATATCGCCTAATATCATGGGAAGAACAATGAAGATTCACCCATTAACAATCATTATTGTCTTACTCATCGCGGGTAATCTATTCGGGCTTCTTGGCGTAATTCTCGGAATACCAGGCTATGCTATTATAAGAGTACTTGTAACTTACGTATACAATAAATTCAAGGAACGCTATAACCGATTTTACGGTGAAAAATATGGGGAATATCCACCAGAGGAAAAATAAAAAGGTTGGCTTTAGAATAAGTAGTTCACTTACCGTGGAGAAAACTTAAAATCACAAAACAAATAGCATATGGTTTCGTAGTGCTTTTACTACTAATATTTGCAATTGAATTAACACACAAAAACGCTTGATTAGAAATGAACTGCACCCCAATTGTTGGACACACAAACAACAATTGGAGGTGCAGTTTTTTTATGGCTAAATATACATTTGAAGAAAAATTATCTGCAGTT
>NZ_CBYO010000003.1 GCF_000577245.1 Paucisalibacillus algeriensis | reverse complement strand
ATTGGGGAAATAGATTTATTTGATAATCCTAAAAAACTAGTTGCATTCGCAGGCATGGATCCCAGAGTCTATGAATCTGGTCGATTCAAAGGAACCGTGAATCGAATCACTAAAAGAGGATCTAGCCGATTAAGACACGCTCTATTTATGGCAGTTCGCTCCGCCATCCGTGATTCTCGGAAACAGAAAACAACGGATGAAATCATTCCCCGTAACAGGAAGTTACGAGCCTTTTATGATAAAAACGCGAAGAAGGAAAACCTTACAAAGTAGCCGTAATAGCATGTGCAAACAAGTTATTACATTGGATTTACGCATTATTGAAAAGTAATACTACCTTCCAAGATATTGCTTAAATAAACAATTTAACCATATACCCCAAAACCTTCCAATTGGAGATTGAAGGAGGGTTTTTTGCATGTGCAAATTTAGTATATCATAAGCTATTTAGGATTTTTAGAGAAAAATATTGACAACTATTAGCTGGTTTAGCACAATAAGTTCTACAAAAATAGCGTTAATCCTTCTTGAATTAACGCAACCGTTAGTGCAATAAACGAGCTTCTATTAGCTGATTTAATTGTTTTCCTCTAAGTCCCTTACTTTAACTCATAGTGTAATTCAGCAAGTTGCTTGCAATGCTTTACATCTAACAGTTTCAACTCATTCTCTATATCACTCGGTAAGAATAGTGGAATCCCACTCCCCAAGATGATTGGGGCGAACTGTATATAAAATTCATCAACAAGCCTTTCTTGAAGAAGAGGGTAAAGAACCTCTCCACCACCGACAATCCATATCCGTTTCCCTTTTTCCTTTTTTAATGACTTTGTAAAATCGACAATATCGTCATTAACGAATTTGACATTATTATCAGAACCAGATAATGAACGAGAAAACACATAACACTCCTTACCCTTATTATATGGAAAGTCATCATCAGATAGATTAAGCATGATTTGCTCATAAGTTTTTCTGCCCATTAAAACAATATCAATAGTAGAAAAGAACTCCGTAGCACCAATTTCTTCTTCACCTTCTGTACCTAATAACCAATCTAATGAATGGTCATCTCTCGCTAGATAGCCGTCTAAACTTACAGCACCATAAAACACCAACTTAGTATTACTATTATTCATTCAACAACACTCCGTCACCTAAGAATAGAACGTTTGTTCTTTTTTTAGTGTAACGCATAACACCTTATTATTCAACTCTTCTGCTCCGTTAGTTGAAGATTGGTTTCCTGATCCACCATGTAGCTTTTTCTACCAAGAACTTGTGGTACCATCATCTTGATTATGTTAATTAAGCTTTAATGAAATAGAATTTGGTTCTTGAGTTACAACGATATCTTGTTGTTCAGAGTTTCCATCTGTATATTTTACATTTACTTTGATGATCATATCCTCAACTATTACATCATTACCATCATGAGGAATAGCAAGTGTATATTTATATTTATCCTGTTCATTGTAATTAACTGTGTAGGAATTCCCGATTTCCTTTATACCTTGAGATATATCTGAACCAGGCTCAGTAGAAATAAAATATATCTTTTCCGATAATAGCCAGTCTTTGTTTGCTCTCTCTTTAGCTGTTAATGTAACATCCTCTACAAACTTGCCCTTGCTTAGGGTATAAGTGATTGAATCGATATCTTCTCCAGTTATATTTAGCATAACATTTGTAAAAATTAAATTTGCCCCATCGCCACCTACACTACCTATAACACCTATTCTTTGTTCTGTTGATAGTTCAAAAATAGCTTTTTCTTCTGAAAGATTAGTATAAAGCTGATTACCATCATCACTAGATGCATAAGCTGTAACTGTAAAATTTGAAACTAGGTTTCCATTCCTATCAAATAATGGAATGCCTATCACGATTAATAATAGGACGGCAACTGCAAACGCTACTGAAATCCACTTCTTGGAATTAAATCGAACCGACTTTTCTTTTTCTAATATATTACTATTCTTTTTAACACGGCTTTTCATTGTTTCTGGCATTTCAATAGATTTAACAGCATCTTTCATCTTTTCAAAGTCCATCAATCATTCTCCTTTCGATAACTTTCTCTTATAAGCTCTCTGCCACGTTGTAATCGCTTTTTAACAGCTGACGATGTAATGTTTAGTAGAGTTGTTATTTCATCTACTTTATAGCCCTCTACATAAAATAGTAGTAATACAATCTTATGCTTATTTGGCAATTTCATTAAATGGTCGAGCAAACCATAGCTTTCAACATCCTTAGAATATAATTGCAAATCACTGATATCTATATGCCTGCGCATAAAATTGAACCTTCTCATATTCTTGCAGCGATTAGTGGCAACGGTGATCAACCATGCTTTCTCATGTTCTGAATCGTGAAAGGTTGGAGCTTTCGTTAGATAATTAATAAAAGTGTCTTGTACGACATCCTCTGCATCATTCTCATTGCATAAAATGACAAGACAAATTCTAAATAGCATATTTCCATATGTATCAACAATTCGCTCTATATCTTGTCCAGTTGACCAAACTGCTTGTTGCAACATCTATCAACTCCTTTCACTTATAACACACATGAAAATACTATTTGGTGACTTTTAATTACAAAAACAAACCGAAAATAAATATTCCCAAAGATTCATATCTGAATTTAAGGGAATATATTTTATACTGGAGTATATCGTTCTGCATGAGTATCATTCGTTATTACCTCTTACACTGTCCTGCCCCGTTAGTTGAAGTACTTAATATTCACAATCATATATGTATTTTAACAGAAACATCCAATTCTAAGCTTCATCAACAATTAACCCCCATAAATTTTTTGATAATACATCACAACAAAGTAACTATATAAAAAAACCCTCTGTTCTATTTTAGAACAGAGGGTTAATAAAATGTTTCTATCCACTTTATTGTTAATTTACTAACTGTAATGTAAATTTACAAACTATAATGTTACCATATACTACAAAATAAACATTTTCCCTTCAGCCATTACTCCACCGTAACACTCTTAGCCAAATTACGCGGCTTATCAACATCACATCCACGATGTAAAGCAGCATAATAAGCAATAATTTGTAGTGCAATAACACTTGCCAATGGCGTGAATATTTCATGAACCGCTGGAATAACAAATGCATCATCATCGTGTTCAAGGCCCTTCATGCTTATGATTAAAGCATTAGCCCCACGCGCAACAACCTCTTGCACATTACCACGAATGGAATAATTAACTTTTTCCTGGGTTACAAGAGCTACAACAGGAGTTCCTTTTTCAATTAAAGCAATCGTACCATGCTTTAATTCTCCTCCAGCAAATCCCTCTGCCTGGATATAGGAAATTTCTTTTAATTTTAATGCACCTTCAAGGGATACATAGTAATCTAAACTACGCCCAATAAAAAATGCATTTCGAGTAGTTGATAAATAATCGCTCGTTATTTGTTCAAGCTCTTCTTTTTGTGCAATTAATACATCCATTGCATTGGCCACAATTCCAAGCTCTTGGAATAAATCAAATTCTAACTCATAGCCCTTTACCTGGGCTGTATCTGCCGCTAAAATTGCTAAAACCGCGATTTGTGCTGTATATGCTTTAGTTGATGCAACAGCAATTTCCGGTCCTGCATAAAGATGTAACGTGTAATCCGCTTCACGAGAAAGGGTGGATCCTGGCACATTCGTAATTGTTAGTGCTGGGTATCCCATTTCTTTTATTTTTACAAGTACTGTACGACTATCTGCTGTTTCGCCACTTTGCGAAATAAAGATAAATAAAGGTTTTTCAGATAGCAAAGGCATGTTATATGAGAATTCACTAGATACATGTACTTCTACTGGAACATTAGCTAATTTTTCAAGTAGGTTTTTACCAACTAAACCAGCATGGTAGCTTGTTCCTGCTGCAATAATATAAATGCGATCACATTCTTTCATCGCAGCACGAATATCCTCATCTAATTTTAGTTCACCATCTTCATCCTGATACTCTTTAATGATCTTACGCACGACTATTGGCTGTTCATCCACTTCTTTTAACATAAAGTGTGGATAAGTACCTTTTTCAATGTCACTTGCGTCAATTTGTGCAGTATATGGATCACGTTCCATCACTGTACCATCTAAAGTTTGAATCCTAACAGAGTTACGTTTCACAATGACGATTTCTTTATCATGAATCTCAAGATATTGATCCGTTACCTTTAATGTTGCCATGGCATCACTTGCCACAACATTAAATCCATTACCAAGTCCTACTAACAATGGGCTTTTGTTTTTTGCCACATAAAATGTTTCCCTGTCTTGATTATCAATCATCGCAATTGCATAAGACCCATTTAAAAGTTCCATTGCTTTGCGGAAGCTTTCTAACGCATCATTTGTTTCTCTATAAAGTTTCTCAATAAGATGAACGATTACCTCTGTGTCTGTTTCACTTTGGAATTCTACACCTTGAAGATAATCACGCTTTAAATCAAGATAGTTTTCAATAACTCCATTATGCACAAGGGTAAATCTTCCTGATGTGCTTTGATGGGGATGAGCATTATCAACACTTGGTTCCCCATGCGTTGCCCAGCGTGTATGACCAATTCCCATTGTCGCAAAAACATTACCATCCACTTTTTCTTTAAGGGCAGCGATACGGCCTTTTACCTTAAAAAGGTTTAATCCACTCTCATGTAACAAAGCAATACCAGCAGAATCATAACCGCGATATTCTAATTTTTCTAGTCCATTTAGTAATACTTCTTTTGAATCATTCTGTCCAATATATCCTACAATTCCACACATTCGTTTAGTTCCTCCTCGTAGGGGCAATAAACGACCAATGAAAGGACAAAGACTTTCTACGGGGCGTTTTATTGCCCCTTTCTCGTATTTTATCTTTTTTACACTCAACTTTTTTCCTTTGTGCAGTAGGTTACCCCACTGTTTTAAGAAAAAGTTTCACGACTGGAGTGTGCAATCGGAAGGCACCCGCCGAAAATTCGATAACCTTCTTCCTCGTCAACTATTTTCTTTTTTCCGTTCAGAAAATAGTCCTGGCGCTTTATGATTGTTTTACTTCTATCCTCCTTTAATATGTTATTGACCAACCTGTTCCTAGTAAAATTTAAGAACACCAAGTAATTTTACACGAAAAGGCATTTGTTGGTCAATGTTAATTTATGCAAAGAGGACATATAAATAGTATATGGACATTTCATAATAATCGTTCTTTATTAACACAATAAAAGGCACATGGAAAATATTTTCCACATGTGCCTTAATTTTTAGCCCTGATGTTTTTCTAAGAAATCCAACATCACATTATAAACTTTAATTTCATTCTCCTTTTTAGAGAAACCATGCCCCTCATCTTCTAAAACCAGATATTCTACATCGCGTCCTCTTTCTTCTAGTTTTGCAACTATTTGATCGGATTCTTCCTTTACTACCCGAGGATCCTTCGCTCCTTGAATAACAAGCATCGGTTTCGTCATAGTATCAAGATAAGTAATTGGTGAATCCTTAATAAATCGCTCTTTGTCCCTCTCTGGATCTCCTACCCATCTTTCCATCATTGGCTTCCAATGAGGTGGAACAGAATTTACAAATGTGAATAAATCCGATGGACCAAAAATATCGACAACCGCTTTAAAATATTCTGGATGACGGCCATGCAATAGTAAGGACATATATCCACCATAGCTACCACCAACTAAAAATAGCTTATCTCTATCGGTAACATTATTTTCAAATAGCCACTCAATCCCTGCAACACAATCCAAACGTGGTCCATGACCCCAATCTTGTTCCACTAACTTCACAAATGAAGAACCATAGCCAGTACTTCCACGGAAGTTAGGTGCAAAAATAGTGTATCCACGGTTTAAAGCACTTTGGAACATAGCACGGAACATTTTACGCTCAGATGCTTGGGGTCCTCCATGTGGCCAAAAAATGGTATATCCATTATCATTTTCAGGCTTAGCTTTGAATAATAATGCCTCAATTTCCATCCCATCAAATGATGGATAAGATACAACTTCTGGTTCTACCATTTCCTCTTGACTAACACCAAGTACACGATTATTAGTTAATGATTCCCAGTGCTGCCCGTCTGTACTTTTGTAAATATTAAAAGGAATGGTTGCACTACGACCTAATAGATATAGATTACCAGCTTTTGTAACAACCAATTTTTCAAGCACGTCAACCGGTGTAGACAACTTTTCAACCTTTTTAGTTTCGAGGTTATACCGATAAAGAATATCCTCCACACCTTTTTCTGTAGCAAAATAGAGGTAATTATTTTCCTTATCATATTGAAGGCCTTCGATGCTTTCATTTTCAATACTAACTACTTCTTCAAACTTCTTAGAATCTAAATTATATTTGGCAACATAGTTGTATTCCTGTTCATAGTTTGTAGTGAAATAAATATCCTTATCTCCAACAAATACAGGGCCAGTAGCTACATGGACTTTTTCTGGATCAGGTGTTAAGCTAACCATCTCCTCGCCATCTTTTACAAATAGTTGAATATAGGTATTCGCCAATAAACGCATATAGACAAATACATCTTCTTTTTCCGAAACACCTGTCAAGTAGGTTGGGCCGTTTTCACCCTCATTTAACAAAGTATCCGAACCGTCTTCTAAATTTCGAACTCTTGTGTTTAAAAAGTTAGGATTTCCTTCTGATGTAACATAATAAATACGTTTTCCATCATCGCTTAAATGCACATAATAATACTTTTCTGATGGATCACCTGTAATTAACCTTTGTGGTTCTCCACCCTCACTTGCTACAGCATAGATCTGATAATTTTCATCCCCATCATTATCATAACCAGTTAGGACATATCGACCTTCCGGATCAAATTTAATAAAATTTGAGGATTGATCCTTTTGAGCAAATAAATATGGGAATGTACTTGGTAGGTCCATCGCCCACAAATTCATTTTTCCATTTAAATTCGTATTAAAAACTAACCGCTTCTCATCCTTGCTTACTGCAAAGTTTGAAATTACATATGTACGTAAAAATTGCTCTACAGTAGGTTTTGAAAATTTAATCATCATTATCCTCCCCATACTTTAAAAATATGACTACGAGAATAGTATAACTTATTTTTTATTATCTGACATTTTTAAATGATGGGAAATAACGGCTCAAGCAGATTAGGGTCAAAATGAAAAACAAGAGTGCCTTTTACATCATTTGGTGCAGGATTCATAGCCGAAATGATGAATGGAAGCTTCTCATACTTCATTTCGCTTAGAAATTATAGTCAAAATGAAGAAATGAAAAAACTGCCCTCAATTTGAGAGCAGTTATGCATTATTCTTTAATTCCTAGTAAGTCTTCAATAACTTTTACAATTTGATTAGTGTATTGTTCACATTCTCCTTTAGTTGGAGCTTCTACCATTACTCGTACTAAAGGCTCGGTTCCAGAAGGTCTTACAAGTACACGTCCATTGCTTCCAAGTGCTTCTTCCACTTTATCAACTTCTTGTTTAATGGTTGGATCGTTTAAAGCTTTTTCTTTATCCGTTACTCGAACATTTTTTAATACCTGTGGAAAAATGGTCATTTCACTTGCTAGTTCTGATAATGGTTTTCCTGTTTCCTTCATCACATTTACTAATTGAATAGCAGATAACATACCATCACCAGTTGTGCTGTAGTCAAGGAAAATAATATGACCAGATTGTTCACCACCTAGGTTATAACCACCTTTGCGCATTTCTTCCATAACATAACGGTCACCTACAGCAGTCTTGTCACTACGCATACCGTTTTCTTCCAATGCTTTATAGAAGCCTATATTACTCATGACAGTCGAAACAACGGTATTATGACGTAGGAAACCTTTTTCGTTCATGTATTTTGCACATATGTACATAATCTGGTCACCGTCTACAATATTTCCTTTTTCATCGACTGCGATTAATCGATCACCATCACCATCAAATGCTAGACCAATATCTGCACCCTTTTCCAATACAAATGACTGTAGTGTTTCAGGGTGTGTAGAACCAACCCCATCATTAATATTTAATCCATCAGGAGATGCACCTATTGTATAAATATCGGCTTCTAAATCTGCGAATAAATGGGTTGCCAAACTGGAAGTAGCACCATGTGCACAATCTAGCGCAATTTGCATACCTACAAAGTCATTGTCAATAGACTCCTTAAGGAATGATAGATACTTATGGCCTGCTTCAAAGTAATCCGAAACTACACCTACATCAGCGCCCACCGGACGAGGTAATGTATCTTCTCCATCCATTAAATTCTCTATTTCTTCCTCTTGTTCATCAAGAAGTTTAAAACCGTCTGGACCAAAGAATTTAATTCCATTATCTTCTACTGGATTATGTGAAGCAGAAATCATTATTCCAGCTTGTGCACTTGTTGCCTTTGTTAAGTATGCAACCCCCGGTGTTGAAATAACACCTAAACGCATTACTTCAGCACCAATTGATAACAGCCCCGCCACCAAAGCACCTTCTAACATATTTCCAGAAATACGTGTATCACGACCAATTAATACACGCGGTTTTTGTGTTTCTTTTGTTAACACATAACCACCAAATCTACCTAACTTAAACGCTAGCTCAGGTGTTAACTCCTTATTTGCTACACCACGTACACCATCTGTTCCAAAATATTTACCCATATTAGTACCTCTCCTTTACATCCATGACTACTGGACGTTATTTAACACGGATGAGATAAGTGATTTTATCTCATTAAACTTCTTCTATTTCAACGTTAACCTCATCTACCTCTACATCAACCGATATGTTGTCGGGTCCTTCAACTTCAATTGGTACCTTACTTCTACCAGTATCAAGTTCACTTGCATTAATAAATATCCGAAAATCTTCTATACTTAATTCTCTAACATCTTGTTCATTTCCTGTAACAGTTATACTCAACTGTCCATTACTTGGCTCAACAAAGTTAGCAATATACCCATCTTGTAAGTTGTCTACTTCAATTTCAACATTTTCTAATGTTTTTGTTTGCTCGAGCTCAACAACAATTTCTAACTCTTTTATACCAGGAGCTTGTACCTCATCAGGTAATGCAAGCTTAACCTTAATCGTGCCTGATTGTTTAAGTTCTGAAAGATTAATTGGTTCAGTTGTAACCTCATCTAATGTTTCAAGGATTTCGGAAATAGCAAAAATCTCAACCTCTTTTTTCGCAAGTTCCATAGATGTTAACTCATAACCTTCTGGTAACTCACCTTCAGTCGAAATACTTACAGGAACCTCCTTACTTGGGTTCTCTACTTCCGCCGAAATGACGACGGTCCCTGGTTCCACCCTTACCGCTAATTCATTACCTTGACCATCGTATACATTAACCGGAACTTCTCGATTGTTTATGGATTCCTTCAATCCTGCTACATCTACATATACCTTCACAATAGCTATCCGCTCAATAATTTCCCTGGAACTAGTTATCGTAACTTTTTCAGTATTCAACTCATAATCACCGATTTGATACCCTTTTGGGAGTTTATCTGTGTTAATGAAATCCACCGTTACATTAAAGTCATTGGAAGCTCGTTCTTCAATCATCACATCAATCGTTTTCGGCTCTATATATACAGATAGTTGACTCGAGAGCTCCTCATGTTGGATTTCCACCTGGTGTTCTCCTTCTTCTAGATCTCTTAAGTCTATAAACACCTTAATATTTTGCTGTTTAACAACTGGTGTTATGGCACTTGAGGGGCCTTCTAATGAAACAGTAACAGTTTCTGGAACTCCACTCACAACATATTTATCACTATCAATTCGAATTTCTAATGGGATGTCCTCCAATGTTTGCGTCTGATTGGAACCACCAAAAAGTGTCGTAAATGAGATTGGACTTTCCTCTTCTGTATCCACTTCTTCAATCGCAACAAAGACATATAATAAAATCGCAAAGCCTAGAGAAATTCCTCGGATAAACCATTTACTTCTAAACCAGTTATCCATTCTTTTTCCCCCTTATCTTCCAGGTCTTCTTTTCAGAAGCTCTCTGAACAGGAGCTAAATTCTCAAGCAAAAAGTCTCTTAATCCATCTTGCCCCATATCCCTACGTAATTCACCATTTTTGGTTCCGGAAATACCTCCAGTTTCTTCCGATACAACGATGGTCAGAGCATCGGTTACCTCACTTATTCCCATTGCAGCTCTATGCCTCGTTCCTAGTTCCTTAGAAATAAAAGGACTTTCAGATAATGGAAGGTAACATGCAGCGGCAACAATTTCATCCTCTTTAATAATGACAGCCCCATCATGAAGTGGGGTATTCGGTGTAAAAATGTTAGTCAATAACTGATGTGTTAAATTTCCATGAATCGGTATTCCTGTTTCAATATATTCACCAATACCTGTCTCTCGCTCAATGGTTATTAGTGCACCAATTCTACGTTTGGCCATATAGTTACAGGATTGAACAATATCGGTGACAAGCTTCTCAAATTTCTCTTCTTCGGATTTTGTACTTCTTGAAAAGATGTTTCCTCTACCAAGTTGTTCTAAAGCCCTTCTCAGCTCTGGTTGGAACAAAATGATAATAACAAGCACACCCCAGGTAATAATTTGATCTGTTGCCCACATCAGTGTTTTTAATTCAAACATCATACTGAGTAACCTGACAACAAAAACAACAACGATACCCTTAAGTAGTTGAATCGCCTTTGTTCCTCTTATTAACATGATTAGTTTATATAGAACATACCAGACGAGACCTATATCTACGCCTATTCTTAGTAGGTCTACTATACTGAAATCTCCATTAGGCATGTTTGCACTTCCTTTTATACATCGAATTCTCTTCCTGTTTTTTTAAGAGATCATACCGTTCACTTTATGTTACGTATTGGGATTAAAATAATATGTACCTCTACAAAAATGTCGCTTCCATTATACCACATTTTGTGTCCATTTACGCTACTTTAGCTAGTCTCTATTTTTCGCAAATATTCACGTCGTATATCTATATATTTCCTAACAAAAAGTAAAAAAACCTGGTTTTACCCAGGTTTTACTACTCAATAGAAAATATACCTTTAAACAGATTTTGAATATTATACCATACCCATTCAAAAATACGGTCTACTTCTTTTAGTTCTCCATTGACCCCGCCTACATCAGCCATCAAACCAGAATTATCTAATCCTTGTTCATCCACCAAATTTCCATTTATAAGGGTAACATTTCCATCAACTTTTCCATCTATCTTTAAATCACCATTCTGTACCACCAAATCACCTTTGACCGTGACTCCTTCTGGAACAATGACCATATTATCCTCTATAATTAGATTTTCCGGGTTAGATACCATAAGTTGAGAATCTTGTTCAAATGCAGATAATAACCCAGTAAACATAAAGGCAAAAAATATTGCTGCTGCCGTAAGTATTGGGTGCACTTTAAACCAACGTAAATACTTAACATGCTTTTTCTCTACTGGTAACTGCTGCATTACTTTTCTTGCAAAATCATCTGGGGCTTTCAGTTTTTCAGAACTCTGTATTAGCGTTATTGTCCTTTTCAATTCATGGAGATGCTTTTGGCATTCCTCACAGCCCTCAAGATGATTTCTCAATTGAGATTCTTCTTCCCTCGCGATATCACCATCTAAGTGCTTATGCATCAATTCTAATGCTTCTTTATTACAATCCAACTGGATTCACTCCTTTTACACATGACGAAGCTTTTTCCTTAAGGCTTCCCTACCTCGATGGATCCTAGTTTTTACAGTTCCAATCGGGATATCTAATATTTCACTTATCTCTTGAAGAGAGAAATCTTCTAAATAACGTAGCATTATTATACTACGGTATTTTGGTGGAAGCTCAGCAATTTGCTTTTGTATATAATGTTGAAGTTCCAGTCCTTCTATTTCATCCTCTGGAAGCTTTCCATCTGCCGCTAACTGCGAATACATATCCAAACCTTCTGTCCCTTTAACTTCTGCATCTAGATAGTAATCCGGTTTTCGTTTTCGTAATCGGTCAATGGTTAAATTGGTTGCAATTCTATATAGCCAAGTAGAAAACTTTCTGCGCTCATCATAGGAGTGGATATTAACATACGCTCGGATAAATGCTTCTTGAGCTATATCCTCTGCTTCATGTTTGTTGCCAAGCATTCGGTGACAATGCTGATATATTTTGTCCTGATAAAACATGACAATATCTTCAAACGCGGCGTGGTCTCCCTTTTTAACTTGTTTAATTTTGTCTCTAATTATTAATTCCATTACCTGTACCTCCGCCTGCTGCGGTATTAAACCTTACGTTTCATCCTCAAAAAGGTTTCACCTTTTTCAAAAAAAATTTAAAAACCCGCATTTTTAACTAAAAGGATGGAATTTGTTACACTGAACAGCAAGATGTCAGCTAACAGTAAACATTTTCCAACTATATTATAACGCATATTCAGTAAAAAATATCGACTTTTCTAAATTTGCTATTGCTAATAATAATTTATCAGGTTAATATAGTTTAATGTATGGTAATAGGGGGAATTTAAATGGATAAGCTTTTATTACAAATAGAGCAATGTAGAAAAGAGATGATTGCTCTGAGTGATACATACAAATTAACATCTGAGGTAGTCGTAAAAACCAGTGAAAAATTAGATAACCTGTTAAATCAATATCAAATAAGCAATATTAATAAATAAAAAGGCATCAATTAATTTAATTAATGCCTTTTTATTTTGTATTTATTTTAGCTTTTCACCAAATAAAGATCCCATTAACCCAACAGCTAATGTAGCTGTTTTATTTTTTTCATCTAGTATTGGGTTTACCTCTACTACTTCAAGGGAAGTAATCAATTCTGAATCAGCTAACATTTCCATTGCCAAATGACTTTCGCGATAGGTCATGCCACCTAAAACTGGCGTACCAACACCCGGCGCTTCTGTTGGGTCTAAACCGTCTAAATCTAAACTAAGATGAACACCATCTGTATTCTCTTTAAAATACTGAATGGTTTCTTCCATCACTTGCGACATTCCCATTCGATCAATTTCATGCATGGTATAGACCTTAATACCTTTTTCACGAATTAATTCTCTTTCCCCAGGATCTAACGAACGTGCACCAATTATGATGACATTCTCTGGTTTAACTTTTGGTGCATAACCATATAAGTTTGAAAGTCTTTCATGTCCAAGTCCTAGACTAACCGCGAGCGGCATGCCATGAATGTTACCAGACGGTGATGTTTCACTTGTGTTCAAGTCACCATGTGCATCATACCAAATTACCCCAAGGTTATCATAATGCTTCGAAATACCTGCCAAACTTCCAATAGCAATACTATGATCGCCACCAATAATTAACGGAAATCTATCCTTTTGAATCTCTGTATCAACCATTTCAGCGAGTGTTTCATTTGCTTCTATAACTTGTTCTAAGTTTTTTAATTTCCCCTTATCCTTAAGCGTATCAGGACGATTGATTGGTATATCACCTAAATCATGAATATCATATTTTAGATTTTGTAACCTTTCAATAGCTCCAGCATAACGAAGTGCACTAGGTCCCATATCTACCCCACGGCGACTCTGGCCTAAGTCCATTGGGACACCTATTAAAGAAATTTTAGTTTTCATAAAATATTGCCACCTCCAATTATCATTTTACCTTAGTTTGTTTAAACGACTCAACTCGACAATTTTACGAATATTTATTCATATTTCTTCTCCAAAAGGAGAATAGGCATCGCCATTCTAGACGATACCTACTCAATCTTCGAGCTTTTATTCGAATATGGTTGTAGTGTTAATGGTATGATACCTTCATTTTTCCATGCTTCTACTAGCTGTTCTGCACTATCTTCTGTAGGCATAAAGGCAATGCCACAATCTCCACCACCGGCTCCTGATTGCTTTGCAGCTCCACCATGTTCCTCAGCTAGATTACATAACTTAGTTATCATCGTTGTCTCTAGTTCCGTATTCGCGTCTTTTCCTACCGAGACTAATGCAGCCCTGTTCTGCTTTATACCTTTAAACAATTGCGGGAGATTATTGTTATGAATTCCTTTAAGAATATTATCCACCGCTTCTTCACTACATTGTAAAAATCTCTGGTACTTATCGGGATTAGTTTTCTTTAGACCTCTTATTTGTTCGACTAAACTCCCTGTTGAGGCTGGGCTACCTGTCCAACCAATACACAGATGTAAATCCTTAGGAAGTTTAATTGGATTAATTGAAAAATATTTCCACTCTGCTTCCAATAACTCCATTAACGTAAGCGATCTTATGTAATTTTCTCTTAACCACTCCGCTTGAAAGGAAGAATATTGAATAATACCACCATATGCCGAAGCTGCTACATCAGCACCTGAACCATTTCCTTGCGCAGCTACATGTGAAATAGATGCAAGCTTAAAAACGAGTTCAGGGGATGGGTCTTCTTCAAGATGCCATTTTAATATCGCAGTAATGACACCGACAACCACAGCAGCACTTGATCCTAGACCGAATTTTTTGCCAGAAACTTTGTCATCTAAATCACTTCTAACATGCATTTGAAAATGACGAAGACCTATATTATTTTCCTTAAGGTAAATACAAGCCATTGTCATTGCTTCCTGTACAAAATTAACACGATTATCAGTAGACTCTATAGAGACTTTATTTTCGTTAAATTGCCAAGGCAATTTTTCAAGTTGAAACTTTTCAAGTGTGATTTGATTCAATGGGCTAGCTTCAATTTTAACATAAACAAATCGATTTACAGCCATCGCAAGTAAATTATGGTACGGCTCCAATACGGCAAATTCACCAGCAATCATTAATTTTCCAGGCACTTGAATCTCAAGGGATGTATTAGACAACTTTATCATCCTCTAAATATGATATCCCTCGTCCGACACGACTTAACTTCACATCAGACACACCCGGAATATTCCGAAGCGTTTCTTGCACTTTTTCCTCATGTTCCGGTAAGTAGAGAACCTTAACATTCGGACCAGCATCAATTGTAAAATAAGCCGGAACACCTGAATCACGTAATTGCTGAACCGTTTGCATAACAGAAAGGGTTGTATCTAACCAATAAGTAAATGGGGGGATAGCTCCTAATGTTGTTGCATGCATCTTTAAACAATTTGCCTCAGCAATTTCCCCAACCTTTTCAAAGTCCTTGTTATGAATTCCTTCTTTTATAGCCTCTAAATCCTGATGGATACTATCTACCCATCCTTTAAAGAAGGGCGACGTTTCTACCGTTCGTCTCATCCCCGCTCTACTAGATACCTTTTTCATTTTAGAGGAAAGAACAACGGCAGCAACCCGAATATCCCAGTGTTCCATTGGTGCAATAGGAACCGCATAGGAATCAGAACCGTCCTCAGCTTCTCCTTTTTGCCACTCTGCAAATCCACCAAAAACAGATCGACATGCAGAACCAGAACCTTGCCTTGTAAGGCGTGATAATTCAGTATCTGTTAAATTTAATCCGATAGCCTTAGAGGAAGCTGCGGCAAGTGCAGCAAATCCTGATGCCGAAGAGGCAAAACCTGCAGCAGTTGGCACAGCATTGACAGAAGCTACTTCTGCAAATAACTCTTTCCCACTAAGGCTCCGAACTAAATCAAGGAACTGTGTAACTCGTTGAAATTGTTCTCCTTCCACTACTGTATCGTTGAGTAAGAACCGATCATTTAGTAATTCCTCTTTAAACTCAACTGACGTAGTGGTATAAAAGCCATCTAATGTGATGGACAAGCTATTATTCGTTGGTAAAATTAAAGCTTCATTTCGTTTTCCCCAATATTTAATTAAAGCAATATTTGTATGCGCTTTTGCAGTTGCTTTCATGACCGTTCCCCTTTTCAAAAGCGAGTTCTTATTAATCTTGTTTTCTTAATACGAATGGCCAAACTGCATGAGCACCAAACTCTTTCAGTTTTTCCGATAGTTGTCTAGAATGGATTTCATTTTTTGCAAGTGCAATAATACAGCCACCATTGCCCCCGCCAGTTAATTTAGCTCCAATGGCTCCTTCTTTACGAGCAAAGCTAATTAAACGATCTAATCCTTCATCACTAACACCAAGAGCAGAAAGTTCTTTCTGTGCCTCATTTAGCATTTGACCCAGTAAATTCTTTCCAGCTTTCTCTAAAGCATGTTTAGCTAAGTGTGTTAGTTCACCAATTCGCTCAATCTTTGATTGTATTTTACTTGGAGCTTTTTTTAACAAATGTGCGACTGACTCTACTGCCGAGCGGGTATCACCAATTCTTCCAGAGTCCGCAACAATAAAATGAAAATCTTCACCCGGACTAATATAACTTACGGGATTTTCCCTTTCAAACCAAACAGGAGATTCTGAGGTTATGGTTAACGTATCTATGCCACTTGGTGAACCGTGAGCAAATTTCTCTGCTATATTGGCAAAATGCAATAATTCTTCCTCTGTATAATCCACTTTCGCATAGGAAAATAATGAACGAATAATTGCAATTGCTACCGAGGCACTTGAGCCTAATCCCTTTCCAGGTGGAATAGATGATTTTACTCGAATAACCATGTCCCTCCTTGGAAGCCCAAGATATTTTAATGTAGCATGGATAGCATTGACTATTCCTTCTAAAGCAAGAGGTGCAGAATCCATTGTTCCATGATAAAAGGTACTATCAAATTTAATTGGGCCAGTCTTGTATTTAATGACCGATTCTACACCGACTAAAGGAAAGGGGATTGCAATTGCAGGTTGTCCGTGCACAACTGCATGCTCGCCAATTAAAATCAATTTGCTATAAGCAATTCCAATTCCACTCTTATCAGTTGTTTTTATATTATCTGTTAATGTAACCTTTTCAGTACTCATCTTGAATACTGTTCCACCAATTCTTTAGCTTTGCCTACACGGATTTCCTTTGATTTGACTAATTGTTCAGCTATAATATCAATCATCTCCCCAGTAGCGCCAGCAGCTATCGCAACAGAACGTGAATGAAGAGCCATATGACCCTTTTGAATTCCTTCAGTTACCAGAGCTTTCAAAGCACCAAGATTTTGCGCTAACCCGACTGCTACAATAACTTGTGCAAGCTCTGAAGCAGATTCCGTTCTTAACATCTTATGCGCTAATTGTGAAATTGGATGTACTCGAATTGCTCCACCCACAGTTCCAATGGACATGGGTAATTCTAATTCACCAACTAAATTCCCTTCTTGATCAACGGACCATCTTGTCATAGAACGATACCTTCCGAAACGTGCAGCATAAGCATGAGCGCCAGCTTCAACTGCACGCCAATCATTACCAGTTGCAATAATTACCGGATCAATTCCATTCATAATGCCTTTATTATGAGTAACCGCACGATATGGATCGGAATCAGCAAATTCAAATGCATGGACTACCCCATCACGAACCTCTTCACCTGAGAATTCGCCAGTAACTAATAATTTTGGAGGGATAACACATGTTGCTTTTGCTACACAACGGTCTGCAAAATTGGATAAGATTCGAAGATAAACCTTACCAGAAGCGATATCCTCTACCTTTGGCGCCAACGATTCAACCATTGTATTAATGATGTTTGCACCCATTGCATCACATGTATTAACATATAAATGTAACACCAGCATTTTCCCGTATTCAGAGTCAGGAGAGTCATTAAGGATTCGAACATCTAGATCCTTCGCTCCTCCACCTCTTGCTACAATACTTGGATATGCAGCATTTGCGGCTTCAATCAATTCATGTTTAGATTCCATTAGAGATTGCTTTGCTACATCATAGTCTGTGCAACCTACAACCTGGATTTGACCTATCATAATTCGTTCTGATGCTTCCGTCTTAAAACCATCAGCATCTCGTACTATTTTAGCAATATGGCTAGCTGAAGCCACAATGGATGGCTCTTCAACCGCCATCGGTATAATATAGTCTTTCCCGTTAATAAGAAAATTCAATCCTAATCCTAAAGGAAGTGGGAATGTTCCTATAACATTCTCAATCATTTTATCTGCAGTTTCGATTGGTAATGCTTCCTGTGAAGATAAGACACTTAAATCATCTTCCTCAAATTCAAGAGCCTTTCGCAATAGCTCTCTTCGCTCTTCAACTGTTTTTCTATAAAAACCAGGAATCCTAGAAGAATTCATACCAACCATCCTTTTAATTCATAATAAGTTGTAAATATTTTTTTGTTCAATATAGAATTACTCTATCTATTATGTTAAAAAACAGTATAAAATGCAAATAAAAACAAGGTTACAATAGGATTGCAACCTTGTTTTTGCTTTGATTTATATTAATTGATGAGCCATGTAGGATTCGAACCTACGACCCTCTGATTAAAAGTCAGATGCTCTACCGACTGAGCTAATGGCTCATGTTGATTAGTAAATCTAATGATGATTAAGCATTCATCTAGGTGACCCCTGCATCCGCAAACTTATTCTACGATGTATAGCTTTAGGGTTACTAGTAGCAAATTCGGTGGAAGTATTTCTCGCTGCTACTGACCTTAGCATCTCTTCATTTTATGAAAAATACCCATAAAATAAAAAAAGCTGGGCTACCAGGATTCGAACCTGGGAATGACGGGACCAAAACCCGTTGCCTTACCGCTTGGCTATAGCCCAATAATCTAAATGGTGGAGGGGGGCAGATTCGAACTGCCGAACCCGAAGGAGCGGATTTACAGTCCGCCGCGTTTAGCCACTTCGCTACCCCTCCATATATTTAGCATATTTAACTATTTTTATGCAAAAAAAATGGTGCCGGCCAGAGGACTTGAACCCCCAACCTACTGATTACAAGTCAGTTGCTCTACCAATTGAGCTAGGCCGGCGTAGTAAAACTCACTTATTAAGTTTAAGATTATTGCCGTGTGGACCCCTGCATCTACAAGCATATTCAAGGAAGTATATCCTTCGGGGTTACTCGAAGCTTACTCGGTAGAAGTGAATGCTCGTTGCTCTACCAATTGAGCTAGGCCGGCTTGGTTAAAATATGGTGGAGGATGCAGGGCTCGAACCTGCGACCCCCTGCTTGTAAGGCAGGTGCTCTCCCAGCTGAGCTAATCCTCCACATGGTGACCCGTACGGGATTCGAACCCGTGTTACCGCCGTGAAAGGGCGGTGTCTTAACCGCTTGACCAACGGGCCATATTTACATAGGTTGTCTTGCAGTCAACGAATTTTATTATATACAGATTTGGATTGTTTGTAAAGAGGAAAAGTAAACTTTTTTTATTTTTTTTGTTAAATATAAAAAAACTTCTTAGCTATCTTGTATATCATAGCCAATAAATTATAAATTAATATAAAAGATTGGTTTTTTTATAAAAAGATGATAAATTATAGTTAGGTACTAATAGTTAATCATAATTATTGGAGGTTCGAAATGTCAGAACTATTAAGAGGTAAAAATATAGTTGTAATGGGAGTAGCCAATGAACGTAGTATTGCTTGGGGTGTAACAAGATCACTTCATAACGCCGGTGCAAACCTTATTTTTACCAATAGACAAGAAAGATCCTATAAGAAGCTTACTAAATTATTAGAACAAAATAATATAGAAGCGAAATTAATTGTTACATGTGATGTTGCAGATGATGAAAGTATTACTAACGCATTTAATGAAATCAAAGAAAAAGTTGGTGTAATCCATGGACTTGTTCACGCAATTGCTTTTGCCAATCGCGACGAGTTAAAAGGAGAATATGCCGATACATCACGGGAAGGATTTTTACTAGCCCAAAATATTAGTGCATTTTCATTGGTTGCTGTTACTAAAGCTGCAAAAGAATTGATGACAGAAGGCGGAAGTATTGTAACCCAAACTTATTTAGGGGCAGAAAGAGTTATTCCAAATTATAATGTAATGGGCGTAGCAAAGGCATCACTTGAGGCAAGTGTCAGATATTTAGCTGAAGATGTTGGGAAATATGGAATTCGTGTCAATGCTATATCTGCTGGACCTATTCGCACTCTTGCTGCGAAAGGAGTATCTGGTTTTAACGAGAAAATGGGAGTTGTGGAAGAGAAGGCTCCTTTACGCCAAAATGTTGACCAGGATCAAGTAGGAGATGCTACACTATTCTTTATGAGTGATCTTTCAAGAGGGGTCACAGGTGAAGTTTTACATGTAGATTCAGGTTACCATATTATTGGTGGATAATAGACAAAATTTTAGACGCTTACTATAACTTTAGTAGGCGTTCTTTTTCTATATAAGGAGAAATGGGGAGAGGAATATGGGGGAGTGGTTTGGAAGTAAAAGCATAGCAGCCTTTAACATTTTCGGGTGGCATCATGTACTAATGATTACTCTGTATTTAATCGGTATGGGATATCTATTAATCTACTTCAACAAGTTAAAACAAGAAAAAAGATTAGCCCAAATATTGAGATGGGGATTATTTATTATCTTAGTTTGTTCCGAGCTCAGTTATCAAATATGGGGAATTATCAATGGTACATGGAATTCAGCAGAATTTTTGCCATTTCAATTATGTAGTATAGCTGGTATCCTAACCATGTTAGCCCTCCTAACACAAAATCACAAACTTATACAAATCGTATTTTTTGTTGGAATAGTTCCATCATTCCTTGCTGTTATTACCCCAGAATTACAGCATGGTTATCCACATTTTCGATTCTGGCAGTTTTTTATTCACCATATTGTCCTATCATGGGGAAGTTTATATCTTGTTGTCTCCAACCCTATAACCATTACATTTAAGAAGACAATGGAGGCATACGTTTTCCTTTTGGTATATGCAGGAATAATTGGCTTCCTCGTAAACCCTATTTTTGAGGCAAACTTTCTGTTTCTTGCAAGAACACCATCAGCTAATACACCTCTAGATTTACTTGGCATTGGATTTTGGTACTATTTTAATCTTTGCTTAGTTGGTTTAATTGTTTTTCTTACTCTATTTGTTATCTATAAGCTATTCCGTCATTTCGCTCAAAAAAAGAGTTGATCGATGCATACCGACCCAACTCTTTTTCTTATCTATATTAAACAAAATCGTATTCCTGCTTACAATAGCCAAAACTCGCTAATGATGCTAATCAGCCCGTTTTCTTGTTGTTACAAACCCAGTTAAGAATCATGCAATAGGTTACAAATTAGATAGTCTAAGAGCCAAGCTGAAAGGTACCTAAGATATCTTCATAATTCACATATTCTCTTCCACAAATAGGCCTTCTAAAGGTTTCCAAGGATGAACTTGATAATTAAACTTACCTTCTAGCACAGCTGGATCATTCTTTGCTATCATTTCAGCATCCTCTAATCTTTCTACCTCCATGATAACTAAACCACCGGTGTGATCTAAAAAGGGTCCGGCGGAAACTAATCTTTCCTGCAATACGTTTACTAAATACTCTCGATGTGGTCGCAACTTTTGCTCCCAGAAAGGTTTATCTTCTTCCCAGGCCTTACCTAATGAATAGACAATCACTGCTTTCATTTCACTACCTCCCACATGTGAATTAGTTCACATAAAATATAACTAAGTTTCCCAAAAAAAGCAACCGATAATCGTTTTTTTAATAAAGGCAGCTTATTTTTTTAATGGCGGTTAAGCTTATAACGAAGATACAACACTGCTTGTGCATTCTAATAGGATCTGATACAAAATAAAAGGGATTGCAGTTATGCAATCCCTTTTATCACTATTAGAGCTTCCAACAGGATTTGAACCTGCGACCCCTTCCTTACCATGGAAGTGCTCTACCTACTGAGCTATGGAAGCGTATAAATAATAAACACAAAAATGGCTCCACAGGTAGGATTCGAACCTACGACCGATCGGTTAACAGCCGATTGCTCTACCACTGAGCTACTGTGGAATAATATTAATTCATTCACTAATTAAGTTTTTGAAAGTTAATTCGGAGATCGACCCCTGCATCTACTAGCATATTCAAAGATGTATTTGCTTCGGGGTTACTCGTAGCGGATTCGGTAGATGTAATGCTCGTTGCTCTATCACTGAGCTACTGTGGAATAATACTATTTATTAACTTTATTGACCTTATTAATATGTACATATTTCAAAAATATATACAAAAAATTGCCTGGCAACGTCCTACTCTCACAGGGGCAATGCCCCAACTACCATCGGCGCTGAGAAGCTTAACTGCTGTGTTCGGTATGGGAACAGGTGTG
>NZ_CBYO010000001.1 GCF_000577245.1 Paucisalibacillus algeriensis | reverse complement strand
AAAGCACGCTAGCTTTTAGAATTTCTTTTAAAATAGAAAAAACAGGGTTGTTTTTTCTTACATACTGGTTGTTTTGTTCAGTTTTCAAGGAGCAAGTTTTTCATTGCCGCTTTATGGCGACAGCTTTTATATAATATCATGTCGTCAATATTATGTCAACAACTTTTTTAAAGAGTATTTTCACTCTTGTATGTCGTCTTTCAAATTGGCGACTTTAACAATATACCATGATAGTTGTTTAGAAGTCAACAACTTTTTATGATGAATTTTGTATTTATTGTCGTTAAATAACAAACGTCATTTAAGCAACGAATATAACCTTACCATGGCATTTCATCAATGTCAACACTTTTTATTGTTCTCAATATAAATGTCGTTAAATAGAAGTAACTTCTATCTTTTATTCTATAATGAACTTAACTGAGGCACGTTAATCCATACTAATATTTCCTTTATCAGGGAAAACAATACTATTGTTCGTATAAGTTGTGCTATACTATCCATGTATATAATAAGGAGGATAATAAGAATGGCTGAACCTCAATTAGTTTATTCCAGTAAAATCAATAAAATCCGTTCTTTTGCCTTAATCCTTGTCTTTGCCGGAATCGGTTTAATGTACATAGGTTTAATATTGAAGAAAATAGAATGGTTAATGCTTACCTTTTTTATCTTAGGGATTATTTCAGTTGTACTAAGTACTGTGGTTTACTTTTGGATTGGGATGCTCTCGACCAAAACAATAGCAATTATTTGTCCGACATGTGAGAAACCAACCAAAATGTTAGGTCGAGTAGATGCTTGTATGCACTGTAAACAACCTCTTACACTTGATAAGGAACTAGAAGGTAAAGAGTTTGATGAAAAATATAATTCACGGAAATACAAAAGAGAACTAAAGAATAAGCAATAGAACGCTACAAACAACAAGAACAACCAACATCTACCTGAGGGTAGATGTTTTTTTCTACTATTATAGAGAACAATGAGATGAGGAAATTATGTGATTCTAGTTATCGACAATTATGATTCTTTTACTTATAATCTCGTTCAATATATATATCAACTGAATTATGAAGTTGTTATTAAACGAAATGATGAACTTACAATAGAAGATATTCGAAAAATGAACCCTTCCCATATATTAATTTCTCCAGGACCTGGTAACCCAAATACTTCTGGGGTTTGTTTGGAAGTAGTTCAACAACTTTATACAGAATATCCTATTTTAGGAGTTTGCTTAGGTCACCAAATAATCGCACAAGCCTTTGGAGGTAATGTTGTAAAAGCTAAGGAGCCAACACACGGGAAGGTGTCTGCCATCAAACATGATGGGAAAGGTATATTCAAAGCTTTAGCTAATTCTCTAAACATTACGAGATACCACTCTCTCATGGTAGAGTTAGAAAGCTTACCGGATTGCTTGGAGCCTAGTGCTTATACAGAATCTGGCGATATTGCAGCAATCAGGCATAAAGAGTATCCAGTCGAAGGAATCCAAGGACATCCAGAATCGATCTTATCTGAAAGCGGTCTTCTTTTACTAGATAACTTTTTCTCGTCCAAAGGAGTTTTAAAAAATGACAACGCTTCAATTTGATTTTAATAAAGATTCGACTATATTTATTAATCCGATTAAGATTATTGAAGCCTATACTATAGATCAGGTTGTTCCAGCTTTGAAACAGATTCAAGAAGCTATTGAGAATGGTTTCTATGCTGCAGGGTTTCTTTCTTATGAGGCAGCACCTGCTTTTGAGCCTTCCATGAAAGTTAGAGAAAGTACTTCTATGCCACTTCTTTGGTTTGGTATATTTGATAACACTAGTGATGACGAAATCAAAAAGTCTGATGGATCTTTTTATATTTCGGACTGGGTACCAAACACAAGTATGGATCATTACTATCAGTCTATCCATAAAATAAAGGATGCTATTTACCACGGCAATAGTTATCAAGTAAATTATACGCTTAGAATGAGTGCGAATTTTCAAGGTGATACTTTTTCTTTTTATCAAAAACTTGCTACTTCACAGTCTGCTAATTACAGTGCATTTTTAGATATTGGTGATTTTAAAATTCTATCCGCTTCCCCTGAGCTATTTTTTCATTTAAAGGATGGAAAACTAACAACCAAACCAATGAAAGGAACAATTGGTAGAGGGAAAACTCTTGAAGAGGACCGAGAAAATGCTGAATGGCTTTATCATTCAGAGAAGAATCGCGCAGAGAATGTAATGATTGTCGATTTACTTCGCAATGACTTAGGGATGATTGCCAAGCCTGGTACAGTATCTGTACCAGAACTTTTCTCAATTGAAGAATATCCGACTGTATATCAAATGACTTCAACTGTTACCAGTGAGATTGATGAGGATAAAGGTATTTTGGATATTTTCAAGGCATTATTTCCATGTGGCTCCATTACTGGTGCTCCCAAAATTAGTACCATGGATATAATCCATGAACTCGAAACCACCCCTCGCCAAGTGTATTGTGGGGCAATTGGATTCATTACTCCAAATAAAGAAGCAATTTTTAATGTGCCGATTCGGACCGTTATAATAGATAGTAACGGAAATGCTACTTACGGTGTTGGTGGAGGGATTACCTGGGATTCAAATGAAGCCGAGGAATATGAGGAGGTCTTGACCAAAGCAAAAATTCTTTCAAAGTCAAGACAGGATATTCAACTCATCGAAACAATTGGATTAAAAGAAGGGCGTTTACTTCTTTTGGATAACCATATGGAACGACTGAAAAACTCAGCTGGATATTTTAATTTTACGTATGATCTAGTTTCTATTAAAGAAAGGGTTTTGAACATAGCCGATAAGTATCAGGTTGGCAACTGGAGAATTAGAATTTTGCTTGATAAGGTCGGAAAATTTTCATTGGATATAATACCGGAGGAACCAATAGAAAACTATGATGTTGCATTAGCAAAGTCCCCTATTAATCAACATGATATATTCCTTTATCATAAAACGACTAATCGGACTATATATGATAGAAACCTCCGCTCATTTCCACATGTATTTGATGTTTTGTTATGGAATGAGGCTGGTGAAATAACCGAATTCACACGAGGGAATGTCGTTGTAGAATTAGAAGGGAAGCTATACACGCCACCTGTTACTTGCGGGCTATTGGCAGGAACTTATCGAAAGTCACTGTTGGATCAAGGGATAATTAAAGAACGTATTATCTTAGTTCGTGAATTAGAGAATTGTAGTCGGATTTGGTTTATTAATAGTGTTAAGGAATGGGTTGAAGTTCAGCTAATATAATAAAAATAGCCCTGTTACAATAGTAATAGGGCCTTTCTTTAATGTTGTTGTTTTATACCTAATTCTTGGCAATCTTTACAGATACCATATACTTCCATTCGATGATGACTAACATTAAATCCCGTTACTTTCTGTGCTAGGGATTCCACTTCATCAAGTGAAGGGTAATGAAAGTCCACTATTTTTCCACATGATTCACAAATAATATGGTAGTGGTCGGATAGATTACATTCAAACCGACTTGATGCATCACCATACGTTAATTCGCGAACCAATCCATTTTCTCGAAGTACACGTAAATTGTTATATACAGTGGCTACACTCATATTTGGAAATTTTCCTTCCAGTGCCTTATATATGTCATCGGCAGTTGGGTGTACGATGGAATTCATTAGATAATCAAGAACCGCATGACGCTGTGGTGTAATCCGAACTCCTGACTCTTTTAAAGTATCGATGGCCTTTTGAAGTCTATTTTCAGACACGTCATGCACCTCGCTTTCGTTTGTTATTCTATGGCTAATACAGTTATTATATTATAATCTTTACAAGTAGTGTACGCTTATCCATGGATTGTTGTCAATAATAGTATATTATTAGGTAATACATAATATTAATTAGTAAGTCAAAAAAAGATTTGCTTTCTGGCCATAACCGCCCGAATACACTCCGCTTTCCACGGGCGGCTGGTGAGCCTCGGGCCAACAGAACTTTGGTCACAAAGGCGAAGACATATGGATGTGGCGTTCTTAGCCTTTGAACCCCCGGCTTCTTGCGAGGTCTCACCGATGCCTATCCTCCCGTAGTAGTATCCGTGTATCCGGGCCACTCGGTGCGTATTCTACAATACCTGTAAGTATTAATCCTACATTTTATCAATAATTAAACATCTGTATTCAAAGGTAATTCTGTACCATTCAATGATTTATTGACATATCGAGCTGCTACAAATAGGTAGTCGGATAGTCGGTTTAGATAGGAAACTACAAGTGGATTTGGTAGTTCGTCGACTAGTCCTACTGCTAAGCGCTCTGCACGACGTGTTACGGTTCTTGCGACGTGAAGTGCGCTGGACGCTTGGTGACCGGATGGCAAGATGAATTGTTTTAATGGTTCTAAATGCCCGTCCCAATCATCGATTTGTTTTTCTAATTCTTCGATATGTTCCTTCTTCAATTTCCACGCTACTTCTTTGTCCGCTGGTGTAGCTAGCTCTGCACCAACATGGAAAAGAATGGTTTGAACACGGTGCATTTGTTCTAAGAATTTATCTTTTTCATCCCAGTTTGCATTTTCAAGTAAACTGGATGCTAGACCAATCATTGAATTTGCTTCATCACAAGTTCCGTATGCCTCAACTCGCAAATCATTTTTAGGAACTCGCTTACCATATACTAATGATGTTAACCCTTTGTCTCCAGACCTCGTATAGATTCTCATTTTAATACCCCCTAGAAGGATCTACTCTATTAATATAGGTGCTTTCACCCTTTTGTATTTTCTCTAGGTTGTCTTGAAAAATAGCTAGTGCACGAATAATATAATTTGGTGATTGACCAGAAATATGTGGTGTTACCGTTATGTTTGTTTCTTTCCAGAATGGATGGTCCTCCGGAAGTGGTTCTTGTTCAAAAACATCTAGAACAGCATGAGCTATTTCTTCCTCACGAATAGCCTTCAAGATTGTTTCACTTCGAACCACATCCCCTCTACCAATGTTAATAAATACCCCACTGTTTTTCATAAGGGTAAAGTGGTCTGCTGTCAATAGATATCTCGTTTCTTCTGTACTTGGTAGAACTGAAACCACGAAATCCGCTTCTGGTAATTTGTTGTTTAATTGTTCCATTGTGTGAACTTCATCAAAATAGTCAGCAACACGGCCGCTTCTTGATAGTCCTATTGTTTTGATTCGGAAGGCTTTGGCAAGTCTTGCAACCTCTTGACCAATCGCACCAGTCCCTAAAACTAATAGTGTTTGTCCGGTAATTTCAGTCATCCTTACTTGCTTATCCCAGCTACTTGTTTTCTCGTTCTCTATGAGTTGTTTTTCCTGTCTGTATACTTGTAGCATCATGGATATCGTGTACTCTGCCATTTGGGTCTTATGGATGCCTTTGGAATTCGTTACTAGAATTCCTCGATCTTGAATTTGTTTAAAAGGTAATTGTTCAACTCCAGCAGAAAGTACCATAATCCATTTTAGGTTAGTAGCTTTTTCCAACATACTATCGTTTAAATCTTCACCATAAGTTACTATTACGTTTGTCTGTTCAAGGTACGTCTCAGCTTCTGTCATTCCCTCTGTGAAAATAAATTGCTCATTTGGATACTTTGTTTGCACTGCTTCCTTATGTTTATCTGAAATCTTTGCTGAAAAAAGAATAACCAAAAAGAAATCCCCCTTTAAGTTGCTCTACTCCTATCACCATAATAAACACAAAAGAAGAAATGAACAACATAAAAACCAGTCGACAAAACACATCGGTGCCAGGCAACTCGAAATTTTGGATAAATTTCACAGTTGCTGGCACCAGATAATTTTAAGTCATGAAGTTTTTCCTTTAACGATTTGCTTTGATGCCTTTACCATTATTTTCAAATCAAGTTTATATGAACAATTCTGTGTGTAGTACAAATCGTAACTAATTTTCTTACCATGGTTATCATTGGTAACTCCTTTGATTTGAGCATAGCCAGTTAAACCCGGTCTCACCTTCAGCCGCTTTAATTGCTTATTATTATAGTAATCTGCTATTTCTGGCCGTTCCGGACTTGGGCCTATTAGACTCATATCTCCTTTTAAAACATTAATTAATTGTGGAATCTTTTCAAGACTATACTTTTTAAGCCACAGACCTGTTTCTGTTAAGGTTACATTCTTATCTCCAGTTATTTTAAAGAAATTTGGTACACCCTTTTCCCAGGAGCTTGGAAATGGAAATGGCGGTAATTGTCGTATTACTTTCGATCCAATTGTCATCGTACGGAAGGACCACATTGTAAACGTCCGGTTGTTTTTTCCTACTTTTAGTTCTTTTGTAAAGATTGGTCTTCCTTCCTTCCTTGCAATCCTTACACAAATAAATAGAAAGAGTGGCAAAAGCAGTAAAAACAGTACAGCACTAAACATGATATCTATCAGTCTCTTTAAAAAGAAATATAGATTAATATGTAAAAATAAGTTTGTTTTTGTTTTAGCAGACTCTAGCATCGCCATAATCCTACCTTTCTTTTCATAGTACATACTCGACTAATTCATATTTATTCAAAAGGTGGGATGCATATAACCAAGTAATATAAAAGTAATAATAACTTGTCTGCCAAAAACTGATTTATCTATGATGTACTCTATGTTATAGTAATTTTAATAATATTCTAACTCCTTCTAGTAAATAACATTACTATCAGATGAGAGGAATTGGGGTTTTCCTGGATGAAAAAAATCATAATTTGGTCTATGCTTCTAATTTGTCCTTTACTTGGAATAGGAATGATTAATTTTTTGCTTTACGAAAAAGACGCTGAATTAGATAATTTTCCTATTCCTAACAATGCAGAACTTATGAATCAAAATGAGTTTGGAAATAATTATTCTTGGTCAAAAGCTTCAGAAGAAAATGGAATACCATTTGGTTATGAAATAGTATTATGGGTTTCTGGGTGGAAAAAAGGGGAGAGAGAAGGGGCTTCCGTTTATTATTCAAAAGGGAATCACACAATCGATTTAATATCGACGAGAGAACATTTGACCATATTACGAGTGAATGATTCCTAAAAAAAAGACCACGCATCTATCAACGTGTGGTCCTTCTTATTTAAGCTAAATTCTCTTTAATAAAATTCAATGCATCCTCAACATGTCCGTCTACTTTTACTTTACGATAAACATGCTGAAGGTTTCCTTCCTTATCGATAATAAATGTAGAACGTTCAATACCCATATATTCTTTGCCAAAATTCTTCTTCAGCTTCCATACACCATAAGCTTCTGCCACTTCATGTGACTCGTCTGCTAATAGTAAGAATGGTAGTTCATGCTTATTGATAAACTTTTGATGATCCTCGATTGGGTCTGGACTAACACCAACAATTACAGCATCTAACTCTCCAAAACTTTCGTGATTATCCCGAAAATCACATGCTTCCGTCGTACAACCTGGTGTCATGTCTTTTGGATAAAAATAAAGTACGACATGTCTTCCTTTAAAATCTTCTAAACTAACTTCCCTACCGTCCTGATTTGGCAGTGTAAAGGAAGGTGCTGGTTTTCCAATTTCTAGTGTCATTATTGCAATACCTCCAAGCATTCCATTTACCATCACTATAACATTACGAATAGCAGGAAGGCTAATCTTGTGCCCTATCTTGATTTATGGTAACCAACTGAATGACAAAGGCTGTCGGGAGTACATAGCCAATAAGTGCCTCAATTAATGCAATAAATCGTCCAATTCCAATTGGAGTGATATCTCCATAACCAATTGTAAGCATTGTAACGCCACTAAAATAAAAAGAATGAATCAGTGAACCGATTGGACTTACTTGTCTTAGTTCATTACCCTCCACTAAATAAATCCCTTCAAATGAGAGTATGAAATAAATAAGGCCAAAACCAAGAATGACAACGGAATACGTAATGAGTAAGGAGTAAAACATTTCTACAGAAAATCTTCTCTCTTGCATTCTTACTCCAAGAATCTTTTTCTCTCCTAATACAAATCCATAAATACTTTTTGCAATCACATAGCTTACAGCTAAAACTAATAGCCAGGGTATTAAGCTCATATAATCTTCCTTTACAAAATGGTCATTACTATAGCTTATGCAAGTACTCATAAGGGCTTGTCATTTTATTTTCCATGCTACCTGCGCTACAATAAGTTACGGTATTGATTTGCTTACATAGGAGGAAAAATAGAATGAACTTTACAAACTCTGAAGCGCTTCATGTAGAAGCACAAAAACATATTGTTGGCGGAGTCAACTCACCATCCCGTGCCTACAAAGCAGTTGGCGGTGGGTCACCAGTTTATATGGAACGTGCCAAAGGTGCTTATTTCTGGGATGTGGATGGAAACAAGTATATTGATTATCTAGCAGCATATGGTCCAATTATTACTGGTCATGCTCATCCACATATTACAGAAGCTATCCAAAAAGCAGCAGAGAATGGTGTATTATATGGTACCCCGACACCATTGGAAAATAAATTCGCTAAAATGTTAAAAGAGGCTATTCCCTCATTAGAAAAGATTCGATTCACGAACTCCGGTACAGAGGCTGTCATGACGACAATCCGTGTAGCAAGAGCCTATACTGGTCGAACAAAGGTGATTAAGTTTGCTGGAAGCTATCATGGTCACTTTGATGCTGTTCTTGTACAAGCTGGATCTGGTCCTTCTACATTAGGTACACCAGACTCCGCTGGGATTCCTAAATCAGTGGCACAAGATGTTATTACCGTTCCTTTTAATGATATTGATTCCTATAAGCATGCACTTGAAAAATGGGGAGACGAACTTGCTTGTGTCCTAGTAGAACCAATCGTAGGGAACTTTGGAATAGTGGAACCAAACGAAGGATTTCTACAAGCTGTCAACGACCTTACCCATGAGGTAGGCGCACTTGTTATCTATGATGAAGTTATCACTGCCTTCCGATTCACTTATGGAAGTGCTCAACAAGTTTACGGAATTGAACCTGACATGACAGCGATGGGTAAAATTATCGGTGGTGGACTGCCAATTGGCGCGTACGGTGGTCGTAAAGATATTATGGAACAGGTTGCACCACTTGGCCCTGCATACCAAGCTGGTACAATGGCCGGTAACCCTGCTTCAATGGCATCTGGAATTGCTTGTTTAGAAGTATTGAAACAAGAAGGAGTTTATGAAAAACTTGATCAACTTGGTGAACGCCTAGAAAAAGGAATTTGGGAAAAAGCTCAGGATCATGGTGTTACTATTTCTATTAACCGATTACGTGGGGCATTGACTGTTTACTTTGGTAGTGCAGAAAAGGTAACGAACTATAAGGGTGCGGAGAATAGTGACGGGGAAGCTTTTGGTAGGTTCTTTAAACTAATGCTAAACCAAGGAATTAATCTTGCACCATCGAAATACGAGGCATGGTTTATCACTACGGAACATACCGAAGATGATATTGATGAAACAATTGAGGCTGTTGGAAAAGCGTTTAGGGAAATGGGTTCTAAATAATCATTGGATAAAACACTTGCGATTTCTAAATTCGTAAGTGTTTTATCCATTTTTTAATAATTAAAATTATTAAAGTTTGCTCAGGGTTTAACATGCTATAATTATAAATAGAATATAACATAAGATTACACATCAAAATAAAAGAATGAAAATTTGGAGGGATAGAGATGGGACACTTTAGTCATTATCGCCCAAATAAGTTTTTTCCTTATTTCCTAACGAAAATGGCTGCAGCAGGATTCATGTTGGGTGTAATCGCAATCTATATGCTCATCATGACTGGGTTTGATTTGTACGAATTTAGTGAAGGGCTTACCATTTGGTTCTTAGTTTTGATGATATATAGTATCATTTGTTCTATGTTAATTGATTTGATTAAACTTAAAGTAAAACAAACAAACCAAATATTTGAAGTTTTACTATATATAATTGCTGGTTTTGCACCATTTATTTTCACCATGGTACTACCCTTTATTATCATTGCCGGTACTGTTGGAGCAATTTGTGCTGTTATTTATTTGTTTGCCACTCATTTTGTCACGCGTAATAGAATAATAAAAATTGTTCTTGCTTTTGTGATTCCAATACTACTACTCATTTCTGCGAATATTGATTTTACAACGAAAACTAATTGGCAAGAAACTAGAAACAACACTTCCTATGCAGCTACCTTTGACTATTTTAATGGCAAACACGAAATCCCTATCCAAGTCAAAGCAGGTAAAACTATTACTTTTTCAGTAGAATTTATAGAGAAAAATCATGGTGGATACGGATTTTCAATGAGAGACGATAATAGGGATTATCTTGGAATGGAAGAAGTCGGCGACGATAAATTCAAGATAACTGCCCCCAAAGATGGTGATTACTATGTTGAAATTAGGGGAGATAGCCTTCAAGGAAGAGTGCTAGTTAATTGGGGGATAGAGTAATAATCCACCTGTTAAACTTTATATCAATCAAACATTTGTTTAATAATATTTATCCAATAAAAAAAAACCGTCTACAAAATCACACTGGATGATGTAGACGGCTTTTTATTTACTCTTTTTCAAGTTCCTTTTTATGAGCCAAGTATATTTTTTTAGAAATTAATGTCTGAGCAATTACGATTAGCCCACCTACCGTCCAATATAATGGTAACGCTGCTAACGTATTTAAGGAAATTATCCCAATCATAATTGGGGATAATAATCCAATCAATGCCATTTGCTTCTTCATTTTTGGATCTAGTCCAATTTGGGAAACTTTATACTGGATGAAATACACGAAAACAGCAATAGCCACCAACAGGTAATCTGTTTCCCCAAGATTAAACCACAAGAATGAGTGTGTTGCAATTTCTGGTGTTTGACGGATTGCATAATAGAAACCAATCAAAAATGGAAACTGAATTAACATTGGTAAGCAACCACTGAAAGAAGCTAAAGGATTGAAATTATGCTTTTGATAAAGCTGCATCATTTCCTGTTGCATCTTTCTTTGTGTTTCAGGATCCTTTTTGTCTTTATATTTCTTTTGAATTTCTTCCATTTCTGGTCTTAACTCTTTCATCTTATCCTGAACAACCAAGTTGTTTTTTGTTTGTTTAATCATAAATGGCATGATAACAATTCGAATTAATATCGTTATAAGAATAATAGATAGCCCGTAATTATCATGAAAAAACACAGCGATATTTTTGATTAATGCGGAAAATGTTTCAACAAAGATGCGATCAAACCATCCTGATGAATCTCCTGCATTACTTCCAGAACATCCTACAAGTAAGAGTATTAAGCTAAAAATTCCGATAAGACTTGTTTTCTTAAAGAAAGTGAATACAGATTGATATTGCATGTTTTTCCTCCTCGTATTTGTTTTAATCTATTGAAATACAAGGAAGAAGCTGTTTCGTCATCATCTTCTGGATTAGCTATTCGCTTTGTAATGATTGCTAACCAGTGTCGTGTTTTGTTCATTTCATTAATTGCATTATTCCGTGTAACCTGCTCTACTTTTCCTTTATGAAAGCTGTCTATATTTATTCGTGAATTCTGATACACATGTTGAGTCACATAAGGCATCCATTGTATAGTACATAGAACAGATAAAACCATACTAATATAGAAATACATTGGCGAAAAATCACTATACAGCTCTAATAAAAAATCCAAAAGCATCTGTATTTACCTCCCTCCGTCTACTCTTTCTACGTTTTTAATGGTAAGTTTGTTTCACATTTTTTGCAACGGGAATTTTAACCACTCCAGCATTAATCATCCAAATGTTGAACTTGGTACAGGTCATAGTAACTTCCTTTTTTCTCCATTAACTCATGATGGGAACCAACTTCCGTTATTTCACCATTTTCTATCACCACAATACGGTCTGCATGTGTGATCGTAGCAAGTCTATGTGCAACGATAAATGTTGTTCGATCGGAAGCTAATTTTTCCATTGCTTCTTGAATCATATGTTCACTCTCTAAATCCAAAGCTGATGTTGCTTCATCGAAAATGAGGATTGGTGGATTTTTTAAGAACACGCGAGCAATTGCAACACGTTGCTTCTGTCCTCCCGAAAGCTTCACTCCACGTTCTCCTACCATCGTATGATAGCCTTCTGGTAAGTCCGTAATGAAATCATGTGCGTTTGCTGCCTTGGCCGCAGCAATTACTTCTTCATCTGTCGCATTAGGATTGCCCATCCGAATGTTCATTGCAACTGTATCACCGAACAGTATATTATCTTGTAATACCATTCCAATATTATTTCTTAGGGAACGAGCTTGCACATCTCGAATATCAATCCCATCCACTTTGATTGAGCCATCCGTTACATCATAGAAACGAGGAATTAAACTAATTAAGGTAGATTTACCTCCACCACTCATTCCAACTAAAGCGATTGTTTCACCTTGGTCAACTTGTAAATTGATATTATTAAGAACGGTATGTTCTTCATCATATTGGAAAGACACATTCACAAAATCAATATCGCCATGAACCCGTTCTACATGGATCGCATTAGGCTTGTCTACAATATCATATTGTTCATTCATAAACTCAAATACCCTGTCAATAGAAGCAATTGATTGAACTAGTACTGTTGATGAGTTAATAAGCCTTCTCAACGGGCTATACACTCTTTCCAAATATGCAAAAAATGCTGCCATCGTACCGATAGTCATATTACCGTTTATTACTTGATAGGCTGAAAAGGTTATCACCAATAATGGTGCTAGATCAGTTATGGTATTTGTAACCGCAAATGTCTTGGCATTCCAGCTGGTATGTTCTAATGCTTTGTCGAGAAATTTCTTATTTTGATGATCGAATTGTTCCTGTTCGTAATCCTCTAATGCAAAACTTCGTGTCACTGGCACCCCTTGAACTCGTTCGTGTAAGTGGCCTTGTACTTCTGCTAATGCCTGAGACCGATCTCGGGTCAATTGACGTAACCGTCCATAGAAATATTTAATTGCAAACCCGAATAAAGGAAATAAAGCAATCGCTACAAACGTTAAGGGAATATCCATTGTCAACATTATACAAATTGCGATTAATATTGTAATCAAGTCGAGCCAAATATTCATCAAACCAGTTATAACGAAATTCTTTGTTTGTTCGACATCATTTATTACCCGGGAAATTATTTCGCCGGTTTTTGTCGTTGAGTAATATCTCATACTTAATTTTTGCATATGATCGAATAGCTTATCCCTTATGTCATAAAGGATATTATTACCTACCCATTGGGCAAGATATTGACGGAAATATTCGACAGGTGGACGAAGAACTAGGAAGATTATAAATGCTATTCCCATTATCCATAATAAGTGCGTGGTTTTATCGTCGGTATTCCATGTGTCATGTCTGATAATGTCATCAATGACGTATTTTAATATTAGTGGGATTAGCAAAGGGATTGTAAATTTTACAATACCTATCATAATAGTCCAAAAGATTTTCCATTTATATGGTTTTACGTACTCCATATATTGCTTTATGCTGCTCATTTACATCAACTTTCTGTTTTTATTATTGTTGGCTTTCTGGCCATCTCCGCGGCGGGAATTCACTTCGCTTTCCATGGGGTGCGCAGTGAGCCTCGGACCAACAAAACGTTGGTCACAAAGGCGAAGACATATGGATGTGGCGTCCTTAGCCTTTGAACCCCTAGCTCCTGTGGGGTCTCACCCTGCACAGTACCCCATAGGAGTCTCCTTGATTTCCCGCCGCTCAGTATGAAATTCATAACCCATTCCTCACTACGAAATATAAGTATCTTAAATACTAACGATATACTAATAAAAATTAAAACCCTTGCTACGGTTGTAACAAGGTTATTGTTTGTATTCGTTAAAATCGATATGTAAGGAATCGTTCGTACCATTGGTCGATGAATCCTGGTGCGAATGGACCTTTTCTTTGTTGAACCCATCTTTGAAGGTCTTCTATATTATTGTAGAGGATTCTATCAAGTACGTCAGGATAATTCATTTTATCACGGTGTATTTGGTATTCATCTTCATCTAGGACATTATATGTCATATCTGGATATACTTTTAAGTCTAGGTCATAATCAATATATTTAATAGCATTTTCTTCAAAAACAAATGGTGAGCTTATATTGCAATAATAATGAATTCCATCATCACGAAGCATACCAATAATATTAAACCAATGTTTCGAGTGGAAATAACATATAGCAGGTTCTCTAGTAATCCAGGTACGTCCATCGCTTTCGACTACCATAGTCTTGTCATTTGCTCCGATGACAACTTGTTCCGTACCTTTTAACACCATTGTACTTTCCCAGATACGGTGCATGTTTCCATTGTGCTTATAGCTTTGTATTTTTATATCAGTTCCAGCTTTCGGAGCAGCCATCTTAACCCTTCCCATTCTGAAAAAACTTACAATCCGGACGTAGTTGGACTTACTATACATTACGGACTAAAAATCGACATAGCTGTCCAACTATTTTTCTATCTATTATAATAGGTAAGGAAAAAAATATAAAGCTTAACGCAAGAAGTCTTATCAGGACTAAGTACCTGTGTCTTATAACAACAACAAAAGAAGAGCTTCCGGGAGAAAGGAAGCTCTTCTAAAATTCTGAGGGTAGGTATTTATTTTTTGTTAGCTTGAGATTGTTGGTTTTGCTTTCTTACCTCTTGTGCATTTGTTTCAGAAGCAAACTCAGTACCAAATTGCCCTTGACCTGATTGAGCTTGAGCGTTTTGTTGCTTTACTTCCTGAATGTTAGTTCCTGATTTTGATTTGTTAGGTTGTTTAGCCATATTATCACCTCCGACAATAATACTTTCTCCAAATAATCTATAGTTATCCACTTATAACCCAAGTGAATTTTAGGCATTTTTTGGAAAAGGTCAGAGGTTCTACTTTTTATAAGAATTCCCTTATTTTTAGGTGGGAAACTGGAAAAGGGTAAAAATTAAGTTCCCCTTCAGCAACAAATGTAACCTTCTCCTCTTCCCGTGTATCATGTTCTAATTTGGCATGATAAATATTTAGCTCCCATGTTAAGTGAGAAAAAACATGGTTTAGGTCTGCTTGTTTTTCTCCCAATTTAATTTTCATTCCGTATTGGGCATAAAACCAATTTTCAATAAGTTCTAGACTCATCTCTTGGATAGGAACCATTGGGAATTGCCAAAGATTTGCTAACAGACCATTATCAGGTCTTTGTTCAATTGCAATTTCGTCCTGTTCATTTCGAATTATTAATACAGCATATGGTATTTTTTTATTCTTTTTCGTTTTTGACTTTATTGGAAGCTGTTGTTCTACACCAAGTTCATAGCCTTGACAATGTTCTTGAACTGGACATAATAAACACGCTGGTGACTTCGGTGTACAAATGGTTGCTCCAAGGTCCATTATTGCTTGGTTAAAAGATGATGGATCCTCATGTGATATCACTTCTCGTGTAACAGATTCAAATAACTTTTTTGTTTTGGGTTGAGCGATATCCTCATCGATATTAAGTAACCTTGAAAAAACACGCATCACATTTCCGTCAACAGCTGGTTCGGGTTGATTAAAGGCAATGGATAAAATAGCACCTTTTGTGTAGGAACCTATTCCTTTTAACCCTTCCAATTCCTTAGGGTTATTCGGAACTTGTCCACCATAGTTTTCCACGACTTCCCGGACAGCGTGTTGAAGGTTTCTAGCACGGGAATAATATCCTAACCCTTCCCATGCTTTTAAAACTTCCTGTTCGTCTGCAGTTGCTAAAGCATGAACAGTTGGAAATTTTTCTAGAAAGTTATGGAAATACGGAATAACCGTATCTACCTTGGTTTGTTGCAGCATTATTTCAGAAACCCAGACTTTATATGGGTCTTGGTCTTTTCGCCATGGTAAATCACGTTTATTCGCATCATACCACCCCAAAAGATCTTCCTGAAACATTTCAATATTAAAATTCTGTAACGAACTCCCCTTACCTATCATATAAACACATCCTTTATGGTACACTAAGAACACACTATTAAATCTAATTACAATACCTCATACTTAATTGATATAGGAGGAATTCGCTTAATGGATACTGGAACCCACATTGTTATGGGGGTTGCACTTGCAGGCCTATCGACACTCGATCCAGTAGTAAATAATGATCCAGTGCTCTTTAATGCTATACTCGTGGGTACTATCGTAGGGTCTCATGCACCTGATTTCGATACTGTATTAAAATTACGCAACAATGCAACTTATATTAGGCACCATCGCGGCGTTACACATTCTGTCCCTGCCGTCATTTTCTGGGGCGTATTAATCGCAAGCCTGATTCATCTTTTTTTCCCTCAGGTTAATTTCTGGCATTTATATGGATGGACGGCTTTAGCAGTAATCATCCATGTTTTCGTAGATATTTTCAATGCATATGGTACACAAGCTTATCGTCCTTTTACAGACAAATGGATTGCACATGGTTTTATTAATACATTCGACCCATATATCTTCACGCTACACTTAGCTGGAATTGTTGCATGGATTCTTGGAGCAAACCCTGGAACTACATGGATTCTGATTTATACCGTCATCCTATTATATTATATTAAGCGGTATATGGATAAAAGAGAAATCGTTAAAACGATTAAGGAATATTTTCCAGACACAATTGCGGTTGCTACTTCCCCAACGATAAAACAAAATTATTGGCGGGTTGCGGTTACGACGGAAAATAGATTTTATGTTGGCACGGTTGAAAATGGCCATATTGAAATTGTGGATGAGTTTCAAAAGATTGCTTTACCTGATTCATCTGTGATTGATATTGCCAAGACAGATAAGAACGTCTCTGCATTTTTATCATTTTCCCCTGTTTACCGATGGGAGATTAACGAATTTGATGATTATACGGAAGTTCGTTTCATTGATTTACGTTACCGTTCCAAGACATTCTACCCGTTTGTTGCTGTTGTTCAGATAAATATGGACAATGAAATTATTAGTTCTTATACGGGTTGGATTTTCTCAGAGCATAAATTACAAAATAAATTATATGTTGGCGATAGCCCAATTTAATACAATACTAGTGAGCCAAATAAGTTCACTAGTTTTTTTATATTTTCTCTAATAAACAGCAAAAAGAGCTCGTTTCGAAAAACTTGCTCTTCCCCATTATTATTTTTCCAGTTTTTTACCTAACAATGAAATTGGAATTGCCTCTTCTTTTTCATAGACTTCATCTAAAAGATTGATTCGATGTCCCCATGCAAAGACACCTTCCAAGTAATTAATTTTGAACCTGTGACCTGGATCATGACGGAATTCATAAGTGCTTTCAGGAAGGAAATCTTCAGGGTTTAACGTATATGCTAAAGCTAACTGCATTTTTCTTTCATATATTTGTACTTCGCTTATATTCCCTAATTGCTCAGCTTTTTGTGCTTTCTCTTTAAACTCTGCTACTAAGCTAAGTAATTGCTCAACAGATAAATCACTATATCGATAATTCATTTGCTTGTCTCCCTTCGACTCTCTTTACATTTTATCAACAAACTGGGACAATTTAAATGGTTTAACACTATTATTCGTCAAAAGGTGGAGGTAATTATGCCAACAGTTGCTATAACCGGTGCCGGCACAGGTCTCGGAAAAGCTTTAGCATTAGAATACGCCGAAAATGGCTATAAAGTATATTTATTAGGAAGAAGAAATGATCCATTATACCTTGTCCAACACCAAATCAAGGAAAATGGTGGTGACGCTGAAGTTGTTCTTTGTGATGTAAGAGAAATTGCTTCTATTCAAATTGCATTCCAGCGTATTGGTGAACTAGATGTTTTCATTAACAATGCCGGGATTGGAATTTTCGGCCCTATTGAAGAGTATGAAGTAGAGGATATTGAGGCAACATTAAATACCAATGTAAAAGGAACGATATTAACTGTGCAAGCTTCCCTTCCACTGATTCGAAAAAGTAAAGGAAGAATTTTAACGATTATTTCAACCGCTGGCTTACGTGGAAAAGCAAATGAATCTATTTATTGTGCGAGTAAATTCGCTGTCCGTGGATTTACCGAGGCACTTCAACAAGAATGGGCTGATGAAGACTTCACAATTACCGCTGTTTACATGGGTGGAATGAACACTCCTTTCTGGAAAAAATCAAATCACGTTGAGGATTCTTCTAGATTAAAAGGACCCGAAGTTGTGGCTAAGCAAATTTATGCAGAGGACGATGGACGTAAAGAGATTGTGGTGGATTGATAGGATACTTATGCTTGGGTTGTAAGGGATTGTGGTTTGAGGGTATGGGTGCATGATCTGAGATTCTGAGCACATGCCAAACCAAAAGGACTTGTCCCCGACAAGTCCTCAAATTCCTTCTTCAAGCTCATCTTCTATAAACTGGTTAATCAGATCCATCTGAAACCCTTTACGATACAAGCCTTCTTTCACCTTCATTTTAAGTTCATATCCTGATTTCTTTCCTGTATACTTTCGAATTAACTTCTCTCCTTGGTAAACCAACGATTCCCACTCTGCGGAATTATCCCTATTGTCTGCATTAGATAACAGAACCTCCCCAATAACATCTGAAGTAAACCCTTTCTGTGTCAGCGTAATACGAAGTTGTTCTGTCTTTTTAGTAAACGAATCCTTTTTACTAGAATTAAGTTTTTTGTTTGCCCATTTCATTGCTTTTTCAAATTGTGTATCATAGGTATAAAGGGAGACAGCTTCATTTGCAATTGCAGCGGAAACACCTTTTTCCATAAGCTCTCGTTTTACCAATAAAGGACCTTTTGATGTTGTGTTCATCCTTGTAATGGTAAAAGCTTCTGCAAATTGTTTATCACTAACTAGCCCTTCTTTCGTTAACCGTTCCATAATAATATCAATATGCTCAACAACTACTTCTTTTTTTATCAAATAATCGTATATTTCTTTTCGCGATCTCATTCGGTAACTTAAGTAATTGATTGCGAGAAGATAGGATTTCTGTATGGTATCCTTTTTAAGAAGGAGTTCTATTGTTGACTCATCCAATTCGAGGTCTTTGCGGAGTCCAAATTCCACCAAGATGGCTTCGTCAACACTAAAGGCATACTTATCACCATTACCTTCAACTAGATAAATATTATATCGCTGCGTGCTTTTTTTCTGTGTCGTTATTCGACTAATTTTCTTCGGCAAGTTCATCACCTCTATTGTCCATCATAACATGTTAATAAGTAAAATTGATTACCATAAGCGAGGAGATTGTAATGAATTTTTTAATTACGGGTGGAACTGGTTTTGTTGGTAAAAAGCTTGTTGAGAAATTAACTTCCCTTGGCCACCATTCCTATATCCTAACACGTACACCTGAGAAGTTTTCCAATACAGAACTCACTACATATATTAGCTTTGACGATACAAAAGGTTTACCTGCCCTTAAAGGGGTTGTTAATCTGGCTGGGGAAACATTGTATGGATACTGGACAAAGCGTAAGAAGGAAAAAATAAAATCTAGCAGAATAGAAATAACGCAGAAGGTTATTGACCTTTTGAAACAGATGACGAAAAAACCTGATGTGTTTATAAGTAGTTCAGCAGTCGGATATTATGGTGTATCGGATGACATGATTTTTACAGAGGAAACAAAACAGCCAGGGAACGACTTTCTTGCGGATGTTGTTGTGGAGTGGGAAAGAACAGCTAAACAAGCAGAAGAACTTTCTATTCGTACTGTTTATACTAGGTTTGGTGTTATTTTAGGAAAAAATGGTGGTGCATTACCACTGATGTCCCTCCCTACGAAGTTATTTGTCGGCGGTAGAGTTGGAAAAGGCGAGCAATGGACTTCTTGGGTTCATTTGGATGATGTGGTTGATTTAATTCTATTTACAATACTACAGAAGAATATTTCGGGTCCCCTCAATGTGACGGCACCACATCCAGTAAGGAACAAGGAGTTTAACCGGATTTTATCGAATAGCCTTAACCGTCCATATTGGTTTCCAACGCCTAGTCCCCTAATTCGACTCGCAACAGGAGAAATGAGTCAACTTGTGTTAAAAGGGCAATATGTATTGCCCAATAAAGCACTCGAGTATGGGTTTGAATTCCGATACCCAACCCTTAACTTAGCCCTAGATGATTGCTTAAAATGAGTGTAAAAAAACTTTTACAAAATTTGTCGATATTTTTGATGAAAAAGTAGTTCCATTTTCGAGAGTTTCATAGTAATATATGTATTGTTACAAAACGACGCACGTTTAGAAAGACTCGAATTTGCTTGTTCTGATGCTAATGCGTTAGTTTTTCTAATGCAAGTAGGAAAGATATTTATTCACTTTTCTATTTGCCAAAATATAATAGGGAAGGCAAATGGTGCGCCACCTGTCAAACAGGTTCTAGTGGGTTCGATTCCCACCCCGAATTTTTGTTGATCTTAATAAAAATTCGCGGGTGGGCTTGCCAACTAGGTTCCCTTTTCTTTGGATACCTTGGAACCCTCCTGCGCAAATAAGGAGGGTTTTTCAATGCTAAAAAAGCGTGATCTACATGAGGTGCCAGTATTGTTTGAGCTGATGTCACACCCAGATGTATTTCCATATGTAAGACACAAAGCAACAACATCTGATGAATTTTACTTCATCACCAAAAAAACAATTGAAGCAGAAGAACAAGGTGAGTTGATCTCAAGGACGATTATGGATGAATATCAGCAGCCAATCGGTACCATTAATTTGTATGATATTGAAAGTAATCACGGTTTTTTGGCAACTTGGATTGGCAAGCCTTATTTTGGGAAGGGATATAATCGTGTGGCAAAAGAGCAGTTTTTTGATGAGTTATTCTTTGACTATGAAATCGAAACGATCTTCATGAAGGTAAGAAAAACTAATATCCGCTCCACAAAGGCCGTTCTAAAACTCCCTTATGTTGCATTAGGCAACACCATTTACCCTGAAGTCTACCAAAAAGTAAATCACATAGATGAGATTTATGATATCTTCGCGATTTCTAAAGAACATTATCTTTCTTACCAACAATTTGTTAATTTAGAAGCAAATGCAGATGGCGAAGTCGGTTAAGATTGTATAAAAATGTAAATATTGGTTACTCTAAACAGTAAATAAACTGTGAGTGAGGGATAGCCATGCCTAAAGAAAAACGTGAAGTAAGAGATAAGTTTTTAAACAAAACTCAGGAAGTACTTTATCAAAGAGAATTTAAGCGAGCTGACCGTGCCAGAGTTAAATCAGATCGAAGCTAAATGCTTCGGTCTTTTTTTATTTTTAAATTAATTAATCCACAAGTTAATTCATATTATGTGGATATCATCATAAAAATGCAGATTTAATCACCCCATTTATTCACACATATTTGTTAATAACTATTCACACCCACATGTGGGAATTGTGGATAAAGTTCATTATTACCGAAAAAATAATAAACTATATGTGGATAATACTGTTAATAATTATTCATCATTGACATCTTCGTTCTAACTGTTATACTATAACTATAACAGATACAACAAATAACTAATATGATGAAAAGTGCCTTACTAGTTAGATATTGCCTGCTCGACAAAATTCGGGAAGTGACAGGCACTTAGAAAAGGAGCGTGCTGTAATGTGCTTATAAATTTGGATTTTGAGTCTAGTGAACCGATTTATCAGCAATTGGTTTTTCAGATTATTGAGGGGATTGCGAGGAAGGATTTTCGGCCAGGTGAGGCTTTGCCTTCTGTGAGATCGCTTGCTTCTGATATTGGAATTAATCTTCATACGGTGAATAAAGCTTATCAACAGTTAAAACTAGAGGGTTTTATTCAAATCCATAGGCAAAAAGGTGTTGTGATTAATCCTGACGGGGTACCAAAGGCCGATGAACGGTATAAACAACAACTAGAAAAGAACTTACGACCACTTATAGCTGAATCAATTTGTCGGGATTATGGTGAAGAAGAATTCTTATTACTTTGTAAAATGATATATAAAAATTACCAAGGAGGTCGTACGTAAATGAATATGATGTTTCTACTCATTATTTTACTCCCTGTGTTTATTTCGACTATGTTTATTCCTTACTGGACTAGAAGAACGGAGAGCTTTGGTATATCCATTCCTGAAGAAATTTATTATACCGATAGGATTAAAAAACTTCGTAGCCAGTATGTGCTTTATTCGGGAATATCAGCTATCCTTGTCACCATTTTATTCTTAGTGCTTGGGTCCTTAAACGAAATTAATACGAATACGTTTAACATCTACTTCACTGTTCTAATTTTTCTTTATTTATTAATTCATTTTCTAATTTACCTCAGATTCCACAAAGTGATGAAAAACTTAAAGCAGACTGAAAAATGGGGTCAAGAAAAACCGCAGCAGGTCTTTATCGATACTGAATTTAGGAAGCAAAAGCTAAACCACTCCAATCTTTGGTTTGCTGTTTCATTCCTGATAACATTTGCAACTATTGCTATAACGTTTAAGTTTTATAACCGTATCCCAGAGCAGATGCCTATGCAGTATAACTTTGATGGCGAAGTAACGAATACTGTTACAAAAACTCCACGAACAGTCTTGGCTATGCCTATTATGCAGCTTTATTTAACGCTATTATTTATGTTATTAAACACCATGATTGCAAAAGCAAAGCAACAGATTAGTGCCGAAAAACCAGAAGAATCAATGAAGCAAAACGTTATTTTTAGAAGAAGATGGTCAGCATATTTAATTGGAACTGGTATTGGATTAAGCTTATTATTTACGTTTATACAACTTTCGTTCATTTACTCCATTAATTCCGATTTAATAACGATTGTGCCGCTTGCTTTCACCGTAATCTTGACGCTTTGGGCTATTGTCTTATCGATTACTACTGGGCAAGGTGGTAGTCGTGTAAAAATTTCTACTGATACAAATGGTGAGGTTATTGACCGTGATCATGACAAACACTGGAAACTGGGGGTAATTTATTTTAACCCATATGATCCGGCTATATTCTTGGAGAAACGCTTTGGTGTTGGTTGGACCGTTAACTTTGCAAGGCCGATTGCTTGGATTACGTTTATCGTTATTATTTTACTGATTATTGCTATTCCTATATTGATGGGAATTTATTAAAACTAAGATTGGAGAGTTGTATATGGAGATTGATTGGGCGTTAATTGCTCCTATCCTTATTATTAATGTCATTTTATTACTTGTTGCCATTGTTGACTTGATTAAAGTAAAAGAAACGAATGGTCCGAAATGGCTCTGGGCAATTATTATTTTTTTGGTAAGTATTTTAGGACCTGTTCTGTACTTTATTTTAGGAAGGAGATCTCGTTAAATGGCTTTACTTACCGTAGAAAAACTAACCAAGAAATATGGCTCTAAAACAGTCGTAGATCATATCAGTTTTGACTTTGGTCACCATAAATGTATTGCATTAATCGGTCCTAATGGGGCTGGAAAAACAACTACTTTGAGAACCTTAGCGGGGTTACTAAAACCAACTGAGGGAAATATTCAGTTTGAGTCACAAGCTAAAAGTCAGGACATTCGGGAATCGATTGGCTATTTACCTCAATATCCTTCATTCCATTCCTGGATGACCGGGAGAGAATTCTTAGTCTATAGTGGAAAACTTGCAAAGCTTTCTAAAGAGGAAGCTAGTAAACGTGCAACCGAATTACTGATAGAAGTTGGCATTTCGGAGGAGGCACAACATGAACGTATCTCACGTTATTCCGGTGGTATGAAGCAACGACTTGGAATAGCTCAAGCGATTATTCACAAACCAAAACTATTAATCTTAGATGAACCTGTTGCATCACTTGATCCTATAGGGCGTAGGGAAGTACTTGTACTAATGGAAAAATTGAAGCAGGATATGACAATACTATTTTCTACCCATATATTAAATGATGCTGAGGAAGTAAGTGATGAACTTCTACTTCTACATCATGGCAAGCTCATCGAGTCTGGACCTTTAATTGACCTTAGGAAAAAATATCAAACCACTGTCATTGAACTGCAGGTCGAGGATGATATTCAACCTTATCAAGAAAAAGTTGAAGCTTTAGAAGGTGTTTCTAATACCAAGGTAGAACGGGATTCACTGTTCATTACAACATCTGATATGAACAAAGCACGTAAAAACATCCTAACAATAGCAACAAAAGAAAACTGGCAAGTCACGACTTTTTCCATTAATAAAGCTTCACTGGAAGATATGTTTATGAGGGTGGTGAATGACTAATGCAATGGATGACATTATTTCAAAAAGAGCTTTTGGAGAACTGGCGAAACAAGAAATGGATTTGGGTGCCATTAGTTATTATTTTACTGTCGATCATGGATCCTCTTACAACGTACTACTTACCGCAAATAATTGATTCTGTTGGCGGCATGCCTGAAGGTTCTGTGATTGAGATTCCTGAAATGGAGCCTACTCAGGTTATCATGATGAGTCTTAGTCAGTTAAGTAGTTTAGGAGTCTTAGTCGTGGTACTAGTATTGATGGGGACCATTGCTGGGGAGAGAAAAAGCGGTGTTTCTGAGCTTGTATTAGTAAAGCCTGTTTCTTATATAAATTATATTAGTGCAAAGTGGGTTTCTTACTTATTGCTAGTTTGGGTTTCGCTTTTCCTTGGTTTACTCGTGAGTTGGTATTATATCAATATTCTCTTTGGTACACTTACCATTGGTGAATTCTTAACTTTATTTTTTTTCTATGGTATGTGGCTGACCCTGGTTGTTTCGTTAACTATATTTTATAATACCGTTTTCAAATCAGCAGGTTTAGTTGCTTTCTTCACCATTTTAACCGTTATGGTGATGAGTATTATTACTCAAATCTTCCAACATGTTCTCGACTGGAGTCCGAATAATCTTTCTAGCTATATTTTAGAATCATTGTCTTCGGGCGAGATTAGTAGTGACCTTCTGGCAACTTCAGCAGTGGCTCTTGGATTGTCTGTAATCTTTTTGCTTCTGGCTATCCAAGTCTTCAAGCGAAAAGAAATGGTTGTGTAATTCGATATGAAAACCGGTCGTCGTTAAATAAACACGATAACCGGTTTTATCTTTTTTCACGCCAATGATTTACATAAGCAAGTTCCTACTCATTAACTCTTTTTCTCAATTGTAATCTTTCTCACAAATACAAAAGAAACGATAGAAGTAAACCGTCCATCGCCACCAACGTTCACATATTTATAGAATAATTTTCCGTTGATAAACCTGAATGGATAGCTATTCCTTTTCATAGATACGTTAAGATAGCAAGCTCATAGTTTCCTTTAATTACTTTAGACGATTGGTTTATTCCTCTTTTCCACAATAACCAGTAAACTTATATACTAGAGGAAACAAAAATGCCCAGATAATGAATGTACCTACAGCAGCATTTAATGTATCTCCCCAATAAAAATAACCACGGTACCAATAACTGAACAAACCAGTTATTAAGGCTACTATCAAAGCTGCTACTATGGCATTCCTAATGTAGATTTTCACGATTGACTCACCCCAGATATAATTTTGGAAATGTTTAATCTTCATTAGAAAAACTCTCATTCACTTGTTCTTTTGCGAATGTGTTAGTTTTTCTTATGCAAGAGGGAAAAATTGTTATACTTTCCTATTTACAAAAAAAAGATTGGCTCCCTTTGATCATTCTAATTATTTCCAAGCTTAGTGTAAGTGAAACTCATTTCACTACTATTTTGTTGCAATAATAAAAACCCGTTCCTCTTTCTCTGGCTCTTCAACCCTTTTAAGTAAATTATTTAAATGTGCAAATTCGACTGAAACAAACCCAGTATCATAAAGATACTCCCTGACTTTTTCCATTTTGTAGATGGTATTATAAACGACCTCATCATATTTATAATAGACATGGGAAGAGTCATCTTTTACGAAACCGTAGTACCTTGTAAATGCTTTATTTCTAGAAGGTTCAGACATACTTTGGATGATACTAAATATTGCTTCGTCCTCCCTTATAAAAGTTCCCCCTTTAGATAAACCCAATTTCGTATTAAGGTCAAAAATAAATATTCCGTTCTCTTCTAAATGTTCGAATACTTGTTGAAAGCATTGTTGTAAACTCAAATCATCTTCTAAATGATTTAAAGCATCATACGTTGAAACAATATTGGGGTATTTTTTATTCAATGAAAAATATCTTGCATCATCACAATAAAATTCTGCTTTCTCTGTTTCGATAAAGGACTTGTTCAGCTTTTTGGCATGGTAGAGCATATCTTCAGAAAAATCAATTCCTGTTACCTTATAACCTTTTGTTAGAAAATAATAAGCTAGTTGGCCAGTTCCGCAACATAAATCCAAGATTTCTTTGTTTGTGTTTTTACTTGAAAGTAATTTGAATATTCTTGGGGCAACCTGTATCGAAAAGTGAATCAAATGTTTACTATAAACATCTGCAAAATTCTTTCCATAAATCATATTACGTATCCCCCTTATAAAATATTACCCGTAATAGTGCGTATTAAACAATAACAGGAATCAAGTATATGCTCTTCTTTGCTTTACAAAATTCGCAAAAACAATAAAAACAGCTGTTAATAATACTAAAAGTCCTATTTCTTGATAATAAGAAAATACACTTGCTTTTTCAGTCCATACACCCCTCATTGCTATTAAGCCATAATAAATAGGGTTAACAAACTCTACGATTGTACGTAAAAAATTTGGAAACATTTCAGGTGGAAACGTTAATCCCCCTAAAAACATCTGAAAGTTAAATAATATGATAGAAATCGATTGATATGTCGCACTCTTTGTCGTTATGGATGAAACCAAATACACAATTGCAAATTGAAATAAATTAATCACCGCTAAAACAACCAGAACTGATAACACGTTGTCATATGGTATAGGAACATCTGACGAAATAATAGCCGTAGCGATCAGTGCTAGTATTGCTAGTATTTGAAAAATAAGAGTGGCTAGAAATATACCAAATGAGATGGAAACATTATTCAACCCTAGAAGTCGATATTTTAATAGATTTCCTTGTTCTTCATATAAAGAATAGTAGTGTCCATAAATTACAATAACGGCATTAATTATAATGATTGGAATAAACGCAGGAAGTAAATAATCTACTATAGTATATTCAGTTCCAGTAATTTCTAAATCTGCAAATACATTACTAAAAATTACAAACATCAATACAGGCATTAAAAATCCAATAGCGGTAGTTTTATAATTTCTCAACAAAAGCTTTGTCTGATATTTAGTAAACACTACCATCTTATTCATGTGTAATTTCTCCTTTTTCGTTTATGACATATCCTAAATTTTTTAAGAAAGCATCTTCAAATGAAAAGTCTTTTATATAGATATCTGTAGCATTATTTTTTTTAACCTCTTCTAGAACTATTATTTCATCTTGTGAATCATATTCAATATAATATCTATCGCCATTTTTCACTACATTCCCAAAATCTAAGCTGAAAGAGTTGTCCTCTAAATTTGGAACTACACTAGGTATTTTAAAACTAATATTTTTCTTATTTCCAAATGTTTGCTTCACAATATCTTTAACACCACCTGTTAAAGATACTTTCCCATTTTCCAAGATAACAACTTGGTCAGCTAAGTATTCCACTTCATCTAAAAAGTGACTAGTTAAAATGATATTGGTGCCGTAATCTTGATTCACTTTTTTTATTTGGCTCCATACTTTTCTTCTGGCTACTATATCTAAACCAGTTGTAATTTCATCAAAAATGATTACTTTTGGCTTGTTAATAAGTGTTAGTAATATCGATAACTTTTGCTTTTCTCCACCAGATAGGCTATTTATATTACTTTTTTTGAAAGATAATAAACCGAATTCATCTAATAATTCCTCTAGGTCAACATCACTTTTTTGAAGCTGCTTATATAGATTACATATCTCGTAAACTCTTGCACCTTCTTCATAAACAGATGATTGCATTTGTAGGCTAATATTCTTATACAAATCTTCCTTTGGAAAAGCGTAAGTAATTTCTCCTTTATATTCAACCAGGTTCATGATGCATTTAATAAGTGTTGTTTTACCCGCACCATTATGACCAAGTATTGCAAATATCTCCCCATCATTAACATCTAAATTGATATCTTCTAAGACTTGTTTTTCACCATAATTTTTTGATAGTTCCCGTATATTTATCATAATTAACTCCCACTCTGAATTTTTTTTTTATAAATAACTAATTAAACTCGTACATTTTTAGCTTCATCATACATGAACTCATTAACTGCATTCTCACTGAAGCAAATACTACAATTACTAGTTTTATAGACATCTGTAACAGATATAGATAAATAGGGATTAGCTAATTGATAATACTTTCTTATTGGAAGCCCCACATCTGTTCCTAAAAAGTTATGCAAGTCATTTAGACAGAAATAGACCGTATTAACAAGAAAATTCAATATAAAGTTTTGGTAATATACAGGATATCCATTCTCAACGTTATTTCTTTGTAGGTGATAATTATTGTTGTAGCACTTTAAACATATCGTCGTTCCCGGAATGAGAAGAGGACCTACCCTTAAGCTTTCTAGTGAATATACTAGATATTTTTTATCTCTCTCACCTTGAATGGTAGGCAAATCCTTTTCATTAATTAGGATAATGCTTCTCTCGTCCGTTGAAGTTAGATCCTCTTTTGTTATTGACCTAGTTTGAAATAATCCTTCCCTTAGAAAATAGGAATGTAGTTCCTGATTAGTTCCTAGGGTATAAATTCTTTGTTCATGAAACGTGTTGAAGTAATCCTTAATGACAGAATGATAAACACCGCTCTTATTAGCTGCCAAAAGAACCCCGCGCATATTAATTTGTCTTCGATACTCTGTTTTCTCTTCCGTTAATAAGGTTGAATCCTTTAATTGTTTACTTATCTTTATAATGAATTTTTCTTCTTGGGATATCTCATTTATATCCATGGGTATACGGAATCCGTATAATAATTTCTGGATTAATTGTTCTCTATCTATATTGCTGCTAATTTTTATAGTATGGTGTTTATCTTCAAATAGGTGTGATAGTATTAATTCTTTTGCATCTATAACGGTATATTGTGCTCTTAAGACTAAATACAACTCGTTCACCCCACAACTACAACATAGTGTAAATCATATTGTTTTCCGATCATTTCTTTAAACAGTAACTCATTATACCCTCCTATACATACTGAGTGATACTCCTTTTCTAAACTATAAAGTGATATATTTTGTGCCATATGCCCCATCTCCAAACATAGTAGTCGATATGCGATTTCTCCATATACTTCCTCTATTAACTGATAGTCGCTTGCTAAAAATATTATGATTGGGAACTCCGACAACTTCTTATCATAAATTACATCTGAGATTCTCCGATCCACGTCCTCTGAAAATTTCTCAAGTGAATGATCGTAAGCGTTATAACGGTAAATATACTTATGTTTTTCTTGTGCAATTGAAATAAATACAGTTGTTGCATAAGTAGTTCCTGGAGATGGATAACTAAATAACTGATAGCCATTAGCTGTACTCCCAGTAATCCCCACACTAAATTTTAATAGTTTTGAGATAAATTCATTATCAATCTCTTTACCACTCACTTCCCTTATTGTTCGACGTGAAAATAGCATCTGTTCCAGATAGGACTCTGCTTTAGGTTCTTTTAAGGGGATTGCTTCAAGTAAATCCCATTTCCGATGGTTCTTTACCGGTTTAATTCGTAAGGAATGATAATGTTCTGATATCATTGCATTATGATGATATAACTCTCTTAATGTATTTCTTTTACCAGTCAAGTCCCAAAGTTGATCATGCCTTTTCAACTATCTCACCCTTTACTTCTACATTATTAGCAATAAATAATGCTAGATTATGTTCAATTGCAGGAAAAATCCCAAGTCTATTATTAGTCATATGAACATGTGAGATAAGGATGGATATATCTTTGTGAATATCATTACTTTTTATACAATCAAAATAATCGTTATACATTGCAAACTGGTTAACTTGATGTTTTTGTAAATGGTTTAGTCTCTGCTTCAATGTATGGTCAAAGCTATCTATTAGTTCTCCACCAGAACCATAATTCCGCCAAAAGTCTGCATAATTTCCGTAAATAGTATGGTTTGCCCTTGCTAGTTGGAATGTTAAGTAAATAAGGTCCAAACCTACTATAATCCTTCTACCAAAAGGAACTTTATTTAGCTTATTAGCTAGGATGCTACTCTCATAAAAAACCTGTTCGGAATTTCCCATCACTTCTCTACCGCCATATCGTTCATATTCAGGTTCATACTCAAACTCAACGACAGAACCGTGCTCACACCAATACGTATGCGTAATATTTTCATTTTCTAATGCAGTGTTCTGATAGAAATGTTTATAATCTATTAGGTCCACATTTCTTTGAGCTAAGAAATTGGCGATTGACTCTTCAAAGCGTTTTTTGACCTTTGGATAATCTTCCGGTTTACATGTAAAGCGTAACCTAACATGGGGTCCACCTAACCAATACCGAATAAAAAAGTATGTCTCGATATCATCTTGGATTACATCTTGGAAGTCTGATTTTAAGTAATCATCTAATGCTTTAAAATCATGAATAAATCCGTGAAGGGAATACCACATTCTACCGCTCCTTGTTAATTTGATTAACCCTATTACATGTAAACGAAAACTCGGTTCGATTTATTTATGCGTTTACTTTAGATAGTAACTCAATTGTTGAATAGGCGAGTTACAGACTACTCCCATAAAGTTTATTTCGTATTGCTCACCTAGTGTTAAGATATTTTTCAAATAATGATCATGATGATTTTTCATTGGTCTAAATGCATAACCTACAGAAGAAGAATATAAAGCAACTAACTGCATCATTTCAGATGCTGGAATAAGGTGATTCTTTAAGCCATTTTCCACCACCTTGTTCCGATCAGAAAAACATAGAAATACAATATTATAGGTTTTAAAATCAAAAAATTTATGATCATCGTACATTATCTTTCGAAAATCAATTGCTAAATTAGTACATGTTATGTCTGACCAATAAACGTATTCTCCTTTATCTGTTTTTATTAGGAAACAATACTCCATCCCATTGCTCGAGAATAAGCTCTTCGATTTCTTAAGAATAGTAAGTACGTCTACTGGATTAAACTGCCCAAATTTTTCCCCATAATTATGATTCCCAATCGTTGTATGTGCAGAATTTCTAATTAACTTTGAGGTTAATTGAAAAGAGGGAATATGATTAGTATTAACATAACTTTCTTCCATATCTATTGAACTATTATAATGTGCTAGAATTTCTTCTAAATACTTTGTTGGTCTCAATTCATTATGGGCGACAGATAACCTCTTATCACGGGCCGTTACATAAGCTTTCTTATCCATTTTTTGATTTTCTTTATATTCAGGACTAATTTCTATAGCAAACGATGCATAGCAATAACGCGAATCAATATTGATGTTTTCAAATAAATATTTACTATTAAATTTCTTAAATTGAAGAAAGTCTATGTTTTTATTTACTAAGACATTTTTCACATTATATAAAAGGTGCCCAGCATCAAGAAATGAAGCATAAAGAGAAAATTCACTATAAAATCTAGTTAGATTTAGTACATCACTTAAACCAAAAATGTATAATCTATCTCTCTTATAAATACTTGAATCTATTTCACTATGCGAGACAAGCAACAATTGATCATCATAAATATTGTAATAGTAGAACAATCCATCTATAAGAAATAGTAATTTTGCCGTGTGTAGACTCCTTACAGATGGGGAATTATTGTGATCATGATAATAACTCAGAATATCGTATCTCTTTATCTTAAGCGTATGTTCAATTACATCATTAATTAACTGTATATATTGTTCAATATGACCATGATGTTGGTTGTCTCTATTGATGTATTCTTTGTTAAAAGGGGTCAGAATATGAAAGCTGGAATCGTCCGTATTTATATAGCGATCAGCGGAGTAACTCTGATAATATTCCGTTTCTAATTTACGAATACTTGTATTATGGGAAAGGGTGTGGTTCACGATTCATCACCTCAGTTTCGCCATTTAGACCGTTTAACACGACAGCTTGTTTAATTCTGTCGCGATTAATATTTTGGTACAAATAACCAAATCCTATATTTTGCATGGTTGGAGCAATTATTTTCACACAATTTAAGCCTAGATTTTTTAAGGTATTACTTGATAAATTAGCTTGGTAAATTTCATGATGTTTCGTTAACTTTGTAATAAGTGCGTCAAATAGCTCACCTTGATTTGAAAATCTGTTTAAATAGGTAGACCGTTTTTTTATCAATTCCTTAGCATCCATTACCAGATCAGTTTGAATAGCAAAATCAAAAGCAAATCTCATCCTTGGTGATGAATACAAGTAAAGATGGTCCTCGAGCTTCTCTATTTTTTTATAATCCTCTACAAAGTCAGTCGGATCAATACCTTTGTATATTCGTTTTTGATACATCATGAACGAGCGTATTGATGTTGACGCTTCCACAAGTGCAGATTCGATAGCATCCTCAGGATTAATGTGTGTCCCAGCTGTTGTATAAAAAGCAATTTTTTCTTCATCATCTTCTACTAGTTCAATTAAAACCCAAAAAGAAGGTACTTCACTTTCCAAGGTTACATCAAATATATGGACCTTATATCCGATAGATTGCAAGTAGGCAATCATCAAATTGATGTTTTTATTTCCTAGATTCGTGATTCCTTCTACTTTTATTGGACTGGATTTGGAGTACCAATGAACTAAAAAGGAATCCCGTTCAATAATCTCAAATATTCCACCAAGAGCTGCCTCAATCGTATTTGAGCCCAGGGCAATACCATTCGAACTATCCAGTAGGTACCTTTTATTATGTGGTTTATCATAAAAGTCATGTGTAGAGAAGTAAATAACTTCTTCCGGAATTAACATATACTTCTTTTGATTGAAGGAATACGCATATCGCCAAAAAATATCAGTGTTATTTGAATATTGCTCAACTTGCACAAATTCTTCTGAGAACAATGATTCAGGTAAATGACTAAATCGATAAAGCGATACAAAATCTTCCATTTGCTCCGCAAGATATTGTTCGCTAGCATAATATCCACTTGTTGATGGAGGGGCAACTCCATGGAACCTTTCAAGCCCTTCTAACAAAGCTGTAAAGAAGGAACCCTTATAGGTTTCTTGTCTACCATGTGCATCAAATTTTCTTCTTCCTAATGTGACGTACAAACTGATAAGCGGCATACTATCCGAAATGTTCCGACTATGTGTGTCAAAAAGACCGAACAATGGATGTAAAAAACTATCCATATCTTTAAGAAAAACACGAATTGTCTCATCAAATGACTTTGTTCTATATCCGTAATTCATTATATCGTTTGTTGGAATAATAGCATTTTCCTCTAGCAGTCTAATTGTTTCTTCTTCCGCACAAACATTACATTGAGGATATTTAATCATTAGCAACTTATTAATTTCTTTCGTCAGTAGATTATATGCATAGTAGTAATGTCCTTCTTCCTTAATAACCTCCTGCTTTAATTGTTCCAATATCTTTAAATCAAGTTGATCCATTTCACGCATAAATGAAGAGGTATGATATAAACCTTTGTCTTCAATCCTTTTTCGAACACATTCTATGCAACCTAATTTATGAGACTCGTATGCTACAACAGTAAATTGATTAACTTCATAAGTAACTAAACCCTTCTCCCTAGACGCTAACATTTTGATAGGTCTTCACCTCAATCTTTCGAACAACCAAATTTAATTCGCTTAATTGTTCTTCATACTTCCATGCATGTTCTACTGTGTGCAGGTTAGAATGCTTAAATAAACGTAATCCATTCTCTATAAAACTTTTTTCGTCGGGTGCTTCAAAACTATTTAACACACTATAATCCATTCGTAATAAATCTTCTATTTCTGAATGGGCAGTAGGTCTTATAATAGTTGAAATTGTTTTTTGAGGATTATTCTTTATTAAGATGTAATGTAATGCCAACTCAAACATTTTATGTTCCATATTTAACGTCTTTTTTCCATCTGTATACAACTTGTCATTTTCCCTATCGTATAGGTAGACTGTATACGAATTGGAGTTGCTATACTTCTTAACAAAAAATTCCGGAGCAATGTTAAGTGTATGTAAATACTGGGATAATTTTTTATTGGGATAATTCGTTTGCTCAATCTTATAAATCGTGTAAGGTTCTTCCACAGATTGTAATAGTAATAGCACTTTATCCAGATAATAAGAATCTGGAGTAGACACCATCCAATCTGCTTGTTTTAAATCCTTATTCAAATAGTAAGATAGACCGTTTACAATAGATTTCATGGCTGTTTCAATGTAATCTAAACCTGCATATACAAAAGTATCTTTTGTTACACTATCAGTTAAGGAATAGGTAGCGAATCCCATTTGAAATAAGTCACCATGAAGATCCTTCCAACCCGAAACAGAAATCGGTATATCTGGATTCCGATTAATGAACGACTCAAAATCCCCAATATAATCCAAGTCTCCCTTAGAATGTGTTGGTTCTGGAAAAGAAAACTCTTCCACAGTTTGCTTGTAATCTTCTATATCTAAATCATATTCATAAAACTTTCCTTCTTTATTTAAGGAAAAAGTTGAGAGGGATATGCCAACGATAGATTTTATCATGTACAACATGGCATAATATGGACCCACTTTATATAGTAGGGATTCCCTAGAAAGCATATTACCCTTAACCATCATAGATTTATTATATGGTGCTTGATTGTTAGTACGATTTATACCGACTAATTTGTCAGCTGATAAAGATAACTCGATGACACGTTGATGTGTATCGACATATTCCATGCTGATGACCCAATCATTATTCTTAAGTTCTCCTCTCATTTCTCGGGAAACAGTTACATCATTTTCAACTAACAACTCTTTTAATGCAGGAAATTGTCGATCCACTTCTGGGGTGATGTAAACTAATACTTCATCCAACAAACGACAACTTTGTAGAATATCTTTATTCGTAGGTAGATATTGTAATAACACCCTAAACCAACTATATTGGAAATAGTTTGATAAATTATAAGAAGTAGGATAGATTAAGATGGATCCAGCATCATATAATACTTTTAATAGTTTCATTACATATTTTTCATCTTCGTATTCTTTTAGTAGATCACGAATTGCAATCTCACTTCTGGAGGTATTTAGTAGTTCTATTAGTAATTCATATTGTTCCTGAGACGTTTCAATGGATATCTCTTTAAAATACGTTTTAATAATACTTTTATTTTCATCAAAATAAACCATTGAATTTTGCCGATTCAAGATTAAGAATCCTTCCATCTTCCTCTCCACCCTTCTGATAAATTTCATAATTTAGTTCTTTCGCATAGGGACCAGAATTACTTAAATACTCTTCCATAAATAATAATTTTAATACGGACTTATCAAATCCATCGACGACTTCTTTTTCAAATACTTTAACAGATAAGGGATTCTCTATATTAATATAGAGAGGTTTAAACTTAAGAAGCTCCTCATCATTTAATTGTGTGCTTCGATCAATTACAATAAAGAATTCTTTATCAAGTTCTAATTTTGAGAAAACTATATTTAAACGTTTGTAATACTCAAAATCACTTTCCATTTCTTTTCTAGTTATTTCATCTTGAATGAATGTTAAACAAACTCTCTTTCTAGTAAGAATAATATTGTCATACGTTATTCTAGGAATATGTTCTTTCTTAACCATCTCGCCTAATTTGTAATACATTGCCCCAGATGTGAACATCTGTAGTAATATCGCAATATACCCAGGCATATAAGTTGGAGAAAGGGATCCTCTGAAACAAATTTTTGCTTCCTTACCATTCTTATCAATAAATCTTAATAAGTTGTCATGTATGTCCACTTTAAAGTCTTCCACCATATGAAGAGATTCATCATTCTCCATTGTAAATCTACGAGTTCCAACCCCAAGTGTGTAGCATTCTCTACTAAGTCTTTGTTCCTTCACATTGCCATTAAAACCGTATGTGTCTGTTAATTCGTAGTAGTTGTTATCATCGTAAAAATCTCTTATATAATTCTGATAGTCGTCATCCTCATGTAAATAGTCTTTAAAATAGTTCATGAATCGAGCCAAATATCTTTCTTGCCCTTCATATAACGAATTTATGATTAGGTTGTCTTGATTGATTTGAGCAAAGACACCAGTACTTATTCCTTTTTCCAGTCGGACCTTATCGGGTATTTTTTGAATATATGTATCAATCAAATCTTTGATGTCAATAGAACTTGACGTATCATTTTTACAAAGTTTATTTATATCCTCTATAAAATTATGTTTTAAATTGTCCAATTCCCTTAGCTCTTCTGATTGAAACTGTTCAGAGGCAATATATGCTGGATTTTCCCAATAGTTCATCATATCCTTTGATAATTCAAACAATATAGAGAAAAAATCACTATCCATTTCTAGGTAATCCTGAATACCTAAGCTTTTTAATCTCGCAGCAAATTCATATCGTAATCTAATACTGGTATCAAAGATTAGTGTAAATTTCTGTATTTGCTTGAGTGGACTCAAGAATTGATTCAAAACCTTACTCTCCATAAATTCTACATCGGAATAATAGCCGTCCTCATAAAAGACTTGATTAGAAGAAAAATTAATACCTGTTGTATCTTTAATTTCTTTCAAAATAGAGTTAAGTCTTTTAAAGTAGGAATGTTTTTCATGTATATCTCCTGCAGAAGATATTTGCTTGGAAGTTTCGTATATTTCATCAAGATAGGTGATTAGTTTGATGTAGGCTTTCTCTTCTAATATGTGAATTAACTTATTTTTAATATCTTCAACTAAAGCCTGATAATTTTTTTCATTAAATCCAATTACAGGTATTAGTAATCCGATTTTTAAATAGTTGCGAATAATAAAACGGATCTTTTCTTTTGGAATTTCTTTCCCTAGTACCGAGTGAAGTTCATCAAAGGATAAATTGTTATCCATATCCTTCTCATTGAAAAGGTCAACAAGGGACTTTGGTATCTTCAACTTTCCTAAGCGTTCCTCTGACAGATACACTTTTGCTCTTTCGGTGTTATCCTTTTTTGAAAGGAACTCGATATAATGCTGTCCATTTTCTGTAGAAATGGAAAACGGTGGAATAGTATAAGTAATGTTTTCAATGAATAGATTGGAATTATATAAATAATAGAAAGTCATTTTATAAACAAACGTATAGTTTAACGAAACGGATTTATGATAGTTTTCAGCGACAATATTACGATCAGAGAACTGAACTCTACCAACATTTGTTATATCACTAAAAGGACTTGTTTTAAGAGCTGATCGACTAATGAAATTGTATAACGTACTTTCTATCTTACGATGTTTACTTTTATGCTCCTCAAGAGGTGTATGTATATAGGATGTTAATTTAGAATAAATCTGTGGGTTAACCATGTGCAATCCTTTTGATATAGAAGGATTTTCTTTCAAGATATCTATAAATCGTTGCCTCACTTCTGTCAAACTATTGCTATACATAGATTCTGCACTCTCTGTTAAAAAAATATATTGATTAAACAAACTATTAAATTTCACAATTTCTTCATTTAGAATTTCTGGAACGAGTTCTTGTATCTCATAAGAACTATTAACAAATCTATGAAACTTATTTTTTCTTAGATATCTAATGGAATTCAACATTAATGAATTATTTGTTTTCTTCAGTAGTTCATTAAGATTGTCAATAATTTTCTCACGGGAATTGTTTAATAATTTTTCTAAATGATCTATTTCCTGAAAAATACCGGTATCAAATTCATGTCTTATTGCGCTTTTTTCTAATATATTTTCTCTTTTTAACACAAAAGGATTTACATTCATTATTAAACCTCCAACCCTTTATTTGATTGTATAAAGGACTTCACCATTAAAATAAGCTTCATAATATTTTACAACAGAGTAGGCATAGAATTGTTTCTCAGCCATACTTTGTTCAAATAACGGGAGGCTTAAGTAAAATAAATTTACGATGTCCCTAAATATAAGCATTTTTTTAGAATGAATAAATTGCGCTAGTTCACCCGTTTCATCTAAACTCAATAGATCACTATGAAATTCATTGTTTAAAGGAGCAATTTCTCTTTTTAATAGCTCAAGCTGCGGCTTTAATCCTACTCCCTCTTCAGGATCATCATAATTTTCTAATCTAAAGTTTTCATTCATTTCTTCAGCTATACTAGTCCACTTAGCTTCCCACTTTTGCATCAAAGCTTTCAAATCATCTCGTAGTATTATTTCATTGTTATTAAATAGTTCAGTTCTTTTTTTCTCAAAGTTTTCCTTGATATTACTTTGCAAACCTCTAACTTCAATATTAGATAAGAATCCTTGAGCATGGGATAAAAATGTTAGATGACCATTTTTCGGTCCTTCCTCATATAGTGTTGCTATAAAACGGAATTGATGTAAAAATAGATGTGCTTTTTCTTTGACCGTTAAATCTTTAAATTTCCCTAAGATTTCTAGGTAAATTTCGTTTAGCCTAATTCTATATTGGTCAAAGATTTTGCGATGTTGTTTCGAATTATAGATTCCACTCTTTTTAGGTCTTATATGGACTTGTCCATGTTCAAATAATACATCCACATTAACATTATCTCGATATTCAACTTCTACTAATGTTTTTTGCTTTTCCCTATATAAATCTTGTCTTTGTTTAAGATAATCCTTATCTATTGGATTTCTATTTGTATATTCCTGTACAAAGTCTTTTAATTCATCTATCAAATATTTTTCTTCTGAACCATTACGGAATACGATCATTGTGTTTGGCCCATGCTGCCAATCATTATCAAGATAATAACTATCTTTTAAATTCTTAAGAGTAGTATTATTCGTGATTTCCAGGATAAGTGGTATTTTAACTTTCTCATAGTTATAAATACTAATAGGCATACAAGAACACTCCTTTTTAGATCTACTAATCTAGTTCTACAAATTACGTATAAAAGGCAATCTCAGTTAATTTACTACTGATATCCGTTTATTATTAAGGTAGTTCAATTCTACTAGCCTACCTAATGTGTTTTCAAATAACGCTTCTGCTTGGGTCCGATTAACTTCAAATTTATTAATTAGTTCTTCTCTTATCGATTCATTAGAAGCACCTTTTAATAATCCTTCGAAAACCATTGCAACAATTGAATTGATTTTTAATAACTTAAAACTTCTACTTTCAATGATAATTGGCGTCTTTTGTATGAACACAAGATAAACATGTTCTTTTACAAAAGAATTACCTTTCGACATAGCGTTTGAAAAAATATGCGATTTACATGATGTTGATACGGCTACATCACGGAAGTTGGTATCTTTAAAAAGAGAAACATTCTGCAGCAAGTATTTGATGACATTGGAAGCATTTATATATTCATCAATATATTGGTGTTTCCTTCTAATTTCACAAAATTGTTCTCTACTCATAAAATCGGGTAGCATAGCGCATTTGGAGCAACTATCTGTTACCGGGCACTTGCTACAACCCCGAACCTCTTGCTCTTCTTCCGTTATTTGGACCGCGTTACTAACTACATTAATATAGGAGCTTGTAAGATTACCAATTGTTCCACTACATCCTCCACAAGGTCGGATAGTTTGATTGTCATCCAGATGGAACCGATGTAGTTTCGTTAGGTGACATTGTTCAGGGCCACCCCACCTGCATCCATCCATTAAGAAGCTCGAAATCTCATACAAGTGACGAAACTGTCCGGTTTGTATAAAGTGTTCCATATCAAGAAGGAAGTGTTCTAAGTCTTCTTGTGTGTGAATAGATAAGAAATTATAGTCATCTAATAGGCCTACATCATTTGCTTTCCTATAGGGCGCTTTTAGGACCTTGATTTGTGCATAACGGTTATGATCGTCTATCTGAAGTTTCTCTACATACATCTCATCAGTCTGGTAAACTTGATGGTAATGCGGTAGAAATGTCCCATGTTTCCTTGCTTCATCCATGTTATGGTCAAATATATCATTTTTCTCACGGACAAAATCATCGTGGATGCTATAGAACAAGTCCTTCCCTGTAGATGAATCTTGTTGATTTGTTGTATTAATGATTGCACTATTTATCCCAAGAAATTTACTTAAATTATGATAAATCTTAGGACCTAAGTATTTATCCTGAACTCCTATATGCTTACTATTACCGCCAGTAAAATTATAAGGATAGTAGCCACTTAAAAAAGAAATATAGCCATTAACAAGGGCTCCTTCTGGTCTTATAGATAACAGTTTATTTTGATTAAGAAAATACTTTACTAAAGATGGTGGATACTCTCGCCGAAAATTCATTCCACTTGAAATTGCAATTGAACTGCTATGGGGCAAATATCTCACTTTCCCAACTATTTCTTCTGTGTCATTTAGCCTATTAATTATAAAAAATAGTTCTTTCCTCTTTACACCCGAAATATTTTCTGGTAAATTAATACTATATAAAATATTCAATTTATTAGAATCTACTATCTTAGTAATGGTTTTCATTTTAGAAATTGCATTTTCATAATCTGATTCATATAAATGAATCTCTAGATGACTGAAGTTATGTAGTATGAGCGACTGAAGAATATCGATTGATAGTTTGTTCAAACTGACTTGTCCAGAAAATGCAAATGAATATCCTGCTGATTTTACAGATTTTAAAAAGGTATTGAGTAACTCTACGTTAGCAAGCATGTCATGATCTAAGAATTTAATCGTTCCTTGTATACCTTGTGATTGGAACAAACGGAAATCTTCCAAAAGTTGATTAACGATATATGTAGAATCTAGTGCCAGAGAATTGTTCAGGGTAGATACATCTAATCGAGTGCCATAGGAATTCACTTGTTTTGCTAGTATATTTCCCGTCTTATATGGAGATGGTGTATATCGAGTAGTTTGATTTATTGATAAGTACGTATCCCTGTTATGAAAGATGGTAGTTTCTTTTCCAGGATTACCACTTAAATTCTTTAACTCAAGGAATATATTTTCAGCTAAATTAGTAGTAATGACTATATCATAAGTATTTTGTTTAGATATGTATTCCCTATAATTACTAGAAATTAACCCTGTCCAAATTATCGTATAATGGGAATCAAGTTGTTTTAACTTGCGAGTGAAAATCTGGGTAACATCATCATTCTTCTCATCCAGATAAAATATAAATACTCTATTATCTATGGTAACCATATCATCTATTAGATTGTGTATTAATGTAGGATTTTGTTCGAGATACTGGGTCGTATGTATTCCTTTATCAGCCAAGTAATTTCGTATATATGCTAAATCAAAATGGTTATGTGCTGTTATAAGATTGTCACTATCTTTTTTAAAATAAACAAGTGTAGCAAGAGAATTTATTTTGAACATCGAAGTCACAACCTTTAAATGAATTTACGAATTTATAAAATCGTTCAATAATAAGATTTAGAAGGGTCGGCAAACCCATAGCATTGCACAACCCTTCTAAAACATGTTTACCATAGAAGTGGAATCATGTTGTAGAAGAGCACGCCCGAGCTTGAGCACTCAAAACATGTTTTACCTTGGGAGTAAAATCATGTTGTAGAAGAGCACGTAGAGCTTGAACCACACGTAGAGCAGCCGCTACTAAATGCTGAGCCACTAGTAGCTGCCGTCTCTGGTAGAGCTGTTGCTTCGTTGATATCGATGAACTCAAGTTCTTCGATATCCGCAAACAATTGGTCAATTTTTGAATTTTCATTGACTTTCTCAAGAACGTTTGACATATTTATCACCTCCTTTAAATAATTAAACAACTGTGTAGCCATAGTCTATAACAATATTTTGGCCCCTAATACCATCACTTTTTTCAGACATTAAAAATTCGATGGCATTAGCAACTTCGATAGGTGTTACTAATTTTTTATAAGGGATTCTATTAACTAGCTTTACACCTGGGAAACTTTCAAAATAAACTTTGTTTTCCTCTGTTATTACATAAGTTGGAGAAACACAATTTATCTTAAAATCCTTATTTGAGTATGTTGCAAAATCAACGGTTAGATTCTTTACTAGTTGGATAATAGCTGCCTTTGATGGTCCATAATCAACACGATCCTCATGTCCTACAATCCCGTTTTGTGATGCGACACACACTACAGAAACTTTATCCGAAAATAAGTTGTAAACTCGTTTTAAGAATTTTACAATTCCAAATAAATTTATATCGAATGTTTCTTGCCAAGAATCTGCTGTCGATGTAAAAAAGTTCCGCATATAATTAACACCCGCTAAATATATCACACCATCAATACTCAAATTCTTTTCTTTAATCACTTCATAAACCTTATCAAGCTCTGTTTCTGATGTAATATCATAAGATAATTGAATAGCTTGGTTACCTTCAAAGATTTCTTCCTTGAAAGATTTATCTATACGAATTTGAAAATGATCCTTTAAAGTATTCCTAACAGCTTGTCCAATTGTTCCCTCTGAACCAATGATTACAATATTCCCCAATAACTACACCTCAATCAACATTTAAGTTCCTATGATATCCTTTCAATAAATTCATAAAAATATTTCTTAATGGACTTATGTTTATCCGGAATGTATTTTTGCAATTCCATAGAATCCATATTGTTCTTTAAATAGTACTCTAGCAAAAGTAAGAATACTTTATTTATTTTATAATTCCTATTTATGGAAATATTATATAAATAATATTGATCGTCTATAACTAAACCAATTAAATTAAAGTTTTTATGTTTTTGTAAAAAACTTTTACTAAAGAATGTATTAAACGGGGTAACCATATACATCTGCTTTTTTTCTAGTAAAGCTGAAATGTTAATAACCATGGGGTATATTGCCATTGCTGGAGTAATCATATTATTCTTCATGTAACTTATGAAGTTTACCAATACGTAAAAGTCTTCATCAAAGTTTGTAGTTATGCGGTTTTTCCTACCATAATCTCTGTAGATGCCTTCTTCAAAATAGAATAATCGATTATTTCTTTCAATGTTCATTATGGTTGAATAATCAATAATGCCATTAGTAATTTGATGATTCAACACTTTCCCACTATCTTGAAAGGATTTTATACCTTCCAAAATTTCTTCTTTGTCCATATGAATAAGATTCATTGATTCTATTTTTTCTTTCTCTTTTTGGAAGTTTACCATTATTAGAAATAGATTCGATGAGATATTCATATCAGACTTATCATAAAAGATTATTGCATTGATAGCACAATTCTTTAGAATACTATTATCTATACAACTTAATAGTTCTTTTTTTTCAACATACAAGTGTTTTATGAGATTATTTTTAATGTTTAAAGGATAATGGCCAGTTAACATCAGATGCAACTCATTCTTTATGGGGGATGTATCCTTTTTAAAATTAGCATATGAATCTAATTTGTTAGGAAACAATACTTGGAGGTTCTTTTTTAACAGAGTAGTAGAATGACCAGTTTTCAATTCTAAATTATTATTTAATGAATGGAAACGGATAGGGTAGTTACTGTTTAAAAAATCCACAAATTTATGTATTCTATCGCCATCACATATAACCACATAATCCGTTACGTTAAGATATTCAAGAAAGGAATAAAAATCATTTGGTGTGTTAACGTTAAAATCAATTAAATCAATAGAGACTAGCTCATTAACAGTAGATCCTAATAATTGATTTGCCATATGAAACATTCCATTTGCGTCCTCATACACGTATCCCACAGCAAGCACTCTATAAACAACACCTTTTTTAATGTATTGTTATTTTCGTCTCAATTCTATCACCTCTATGAAAATAAGTAAATAAGTTTTTATAAAATTTTTATAACTTATAATATTTCTTGAATTTAAATAACTATTTAGCTATATTAACATTAACTTAAAAAATTAATAGAATGATAGATTATCAATGTTAAATACTTATTGGGTTATATTTTGAATAAAATAGAATAGAGAGGTGTTTTAATGAGTACGAAGAAAAAGCTTTATCCATATGTACACCCCTTAAAACCAGTATCATATGGACTTAATTTACCAGAAATAATTCGAGGGGAGGGAATATACATCCAAGATACACAAGGGAAAGTCTATATAGATGGGATAAGCGGTCTATGGAATGTTTCAATGGGTTATGGCAATCCAAAAATTAGAGAGGCTATAATAAATCAGTTAGACGAAATTCCTTATGTCAATCCTATACAACATAGCAACCCTACTACTGTAAGGTTTGCAGAACTATTATTGGAGCTTGTCCCAGAAAATATAGTAAATGTTGTCTATACGTGTACTGGTTCAGAGTCTACAGAGCTAGCAATTAAAATTGCCCGTAAATACAACCAACTTAGAAGTAGACCTCATAAAAACAAAATTGCCACACTAGATTTATCCTACCATGGTACGTATTATGGATCCATGAGCATCAGTGGAGTTGATCGCGTAATATCGGAAGACTATGGTCCTAATTTAACAGGTATGCTATTTTTACCTACCCCCGTTAAGAAATACCCTAATAAAGATAATAGTAATACCCTTGAAGAGATTGAGGAAGAATTGCATAATATTTTTAATAGAGAAGGGCAAAACATTGCAGCACTTATAATGGAACCCGTACTTGGTTCCGGGGGTTCAATTCCTCTTCCAATAGAATATGTTCAGATGTTAAAGGAGTTCTGTCAGGAACATGATATTTTGTTGGTTATAGATGAAGTAGCTACTGGTTTTGGGAGGACTGGAAAAATGTTTGGGTTTGAGCATTTTAACATTGAACCAGATCTCATATGCTTGTCTAAAGGAATAAATAATGGATATCTACCTTTAGGGGCTACTTTAATTAGTAATAAAATCTACGAGGCCTTTGCAGACCAAAACACCCAAATCGATCATTTGTCTACACAGAATGGTAATCCATTGGCTTGTGCCGCGGGAATAGGCACGTTGCAATTAATTAATGACACAACGTTACTAAATCATGTGACGAATATAGGCGAATACTTAAGAAGCGAAATCCATCATACACTATATGACCATAAGAATTATTCCGAAATCCGTGGTAAAGGTCTTATGATGGGTATTGAATTGGTCAAAAATAAAAAGTCTTACGATTGTCTCAGTTATGAAAATATTAGTGAACTTGTTCAGATTTTTACTCAAAAAGGACTAATTGTTTATCCATTTTACAATCATCCTCGTACAACTGGAATACATTTATTCCCTCCATTTACCTTAACTAAAGAAGAGGCAGATGAAATAGTTATGATTATCAAAAAGGTATTCAATCAAGTAATTTTTTGATTTTCATTGTGTGAATTTAAGCCAACATAACTTATTACGAAATCATAGCATTGTGAAAGGAGAGTTCCCTCACGTATTCGGTAAATAGTGGGACAGTTCCTCAGCGCTTTAAAGTGATAAAGCACTGAGGGACTGTCTCCTAGGTATTTAACTCCTTTTTTCAATCGTAACCCTTCTTACAATCAAAAAGGAAACGATGAAAAGTAACAGTCCAACTCCTAGTATTTGATAAAAGAACAATATATCTGTTTGCTTTAAAAGGTCAGCAATAAATTCGTAAATCCACCCTTTAGCAATTCCAAATAATAAGGCAATCGCAAGGATCCCCGCCACTGCTCCCCCACCAGCGAACCCATATTTATAGAATAATAGACCTATAACAAACATAAAGGAAAGTAAGAAAACCATAATACAAACGTCAATTAATACTCTGTTTATCCAGGTATCCTCAACAGCCATTGCTGGATGAAGAAACATAAAGGATGTTAAATCAGTATTCTTGGCAAGGAGTACTACAAGTTCTTGAATCGTACTTGCAATGATTGCCTTGAGTACTGCTAGACTTAGAAAGAATAAGCCAAGACTAATATAAATATTTTTACGAGTGGCTCCTATTTTAATTGCAAATGGTATATACTCCTTCACTGTCATAAACCCTAAAACAGCACAGTAAAAGTAAATTGCAAACGGAAAGCCAAATGCCATCATTCCATCCTCTACACCTATTAGATAATAGGCAAATGCAATGGCAACTACTAAAACTAAAAGTAGAATGGACCAAAATATTAAAATACTACGCTTAAGATCGTTAAAGTAAAAATATAATAAGCCTTTCACTTGATTATTCATAACTAAGCCCCCTTCTTTTCTGTTAGGTAAATCATCAATTCTTGTATTGGTACACCTTCAGCAGAAAGACCAGCAATTTTCGCCTCTTCCACTTGCCCAAAAATATATGCCGTCATCATACCTGCAAGTTTTTTTGTTGTAATTACTTCTTTGTTTTTAATAAATTCCTCTACCTCTTGAATAGTTCCAGACACCGCACAAGCACGATTTCGCAAAATATCTGCATCTTCTTGTAATGCTAATTTTCCATCTTGTAAAATTAGTACTTCTTCAAACATTAGGCTTACTTCATCGATCAAGTGAGTAGAGAATATAATAGTTCTTGGTTCTTCCTCGTACTCCCTTAATAAAATATCGTAAAATTTCTTCCGTGCAGCTGCATCAAGTCCAATATATGGTTCATCAAATACAGTAATTGGCGCTTTACTAGCTAGGCCAACAATAATACCTAGCGCCGATTCCATTCCTTTAGATAGTGCTTTTACTTTTGCTTTTAGATCCAGATTGTACTCCCTTACTAGATCTTGGGCTAACCTTTCATCCCAACACGGGTAGAAATAGGAACTAATTTTTAATACATTTTTTATCGATAATTCCTTTTTAAAATTTTGCCCTTCTTTAATTAAACAAATCGATTCAGTTAATCTTTGGTTATCAAAAGAAATTTCCCCATCTATTAAGATTTCCCCACTCGATGCAATAATTTGGCCTGCTAAGATTTCCATAAACGTAGTCTTACCTGCACCATTACGACCTAGAAGTCCATAAATTTTAGGTTCCTCTAGAGTAAATGACACTCCCCCTAATGCTAATTTACTACCATATTTCTTTGTTAAATTTTTAACTTCAATCTTCATACCTGTTCCCCCTTCATCATATTCATTAAGTCAGCTTCACTAATATTGAGTTTTTTAGCTTCTTCTTTTAATGGCAAAATATAATGTTCAAAAAATGTTTTTTTACGCTTTTCAATCAAAATCTCTTTCGCATTGTTCGTAACAAACATGCCGACACCCCTTCTTTTATACAAAATTTCCTCCGTAACAAGCTCATTAATCCCTTTTGCAGCTGTAGCTGGATTAATCTTATAAAAGGCTGCAAATTCGTTTGTTGATGGGACCCTCTCCCCCGCTTTTATGTCGTTATTAATAATCGAATCTTCTAGTTGTTCTTTAATTTGAAGGAATATTGGCTTGTTATCATCCAAATTGTTTTTCATCTTCAAGCTCCTTCGTTAAGTGGTTAATTACTTATGTAACTAACCATATAACATATCGTATTTTATGTCAACATAATTTGTTAATATTCTTTTATTAATAAAAGGGACAGCCCCTCACCAATTTATCACTTTAAAGCGGTGAGGGACTGTCCCCTTAACTCATATCATTTACTTTCTAGTAGTCCATGAAGTGGTGTCTTTTGTGGATAAATAAGATAGTTTTCTCCCTCTGTATGAACAACTAAATCTCCATATACTGCAGTAGAAAATATATTCGTTTCTAGATCAAATAGCTTTTTTATGACACGATTTACCGGGTGGCCATAATCGTTGTATTTACTGTACGTTATAATTGCTACATCAGGCTCAACGATTTCAAGAAATTTTTCTGAGCTACTTGTTTTTGAACCATGATGGGCAATTTTGATAATTTCTGCACGAACATCATATTTTTTAGCAACTTTTTCTTCTTGCTCGTCTTCAATATCTCCTAAAAACAAAAAATCTATATCATTATAGCTAAGTTTTAAGGCAATTGATGATTGATTATTATTCTTCCTTTTGCCATAAGCATTTAGGATTCTAAAATCAATTAAGGAATCAATCGATATATTTTCCCCTTCTTTCGCAACTACCAGTGGGATTTCCTGTTTCCGTACCTCATTCATGTAATTGGCATATGCCCTTGTAATATGAAGCTTTCCCGAGTCCAGTATTTTCGTGACCTTGAATTCCTTCATTACCGCAGGAAGCCCACCTATATGATCCCTATCTGGATGTGTAGCAATCAGCAGATCAATCTTTTCGACTCCCAATTCCTTTAAATACTTGACTACTTTCTTTCCAGCCTTAGGTGACCCACCATCAATTAATATAGTTTTCCCGTTTGGAGTTTTTACAACTATACTATCCCCTTGACCGACGTTAATAAAATGCACTTCCATCTTTTTGGCTGGCTGACTATGTGCAGGTGTACTGTCTAACGCCGCAAAAAATAGGAAAAATGCAATCAAAAAAGAAAAAAATCTTCTGTATTGCAGCATGACGGATACATCCTTTATAAAAGAGTTCGTTATTATCTTTTCACGTTCTTGGGGAATTATGATGTGAAACCTTTTTAATTTTTGTTCGTAAAAGTAATTAGACTAAAAAATAGGGGATGTTTAGATTTGTTTAGGGGGCTCACATTAGTTGGGAAAATAAGTTTTTGGATTGGGATTCTTTCTGTTGTATTAGGCATTATTCTTTTTGTTGAAAATAATGTACCAATAAAGGAGCAATATTTATCCTTTAGTTTCGTATTTTTGGGGATTGCTTCTTTATTGTCTGCTTATTTAACTAAAAAAGAATAACTGCTGGAAAAAGAAGGATATTCCATACTAAATGTTTTAGGGGGAATTGTTATGAGTAAAAAACTTCATACTTTAGAGGTATTAGCTAAGTTAGAAAATTAAATAAAGGTGGAGATTTTTATTAGCGTCGCTATGGTAGAAGTTACTGTGTCTAAAGAAAATCATGATTTAAATGAACGGGAATTAAAAATTGTAGAAGTATTACTATTAAATTTAGCTGCACATGCCAATATGATAGCAACTAAAGGTAATATGATGTTCAATCCTTTGGATAAACAAAATCATGATTTATTTTCTTTCCAGTTTACTTGGCAAAAATCAATAACAGAAGAAACATATAAAGAATTTATTGAGACTCTGGAGAGACGATATCATACAGCTCTTATGATGTGTGAATTGGAAGATATTTCGATTCGTCATCAGGAGAATTCTTATTTACTAAAAAAGTAAGCTGTTGCTTGCTTTTTTCTTTACAAAAAAACGCATTGGAAACTAATCCAATGCGTTTTAACTTTCCCCGAATAAATTAAGCTTTACTTACGACTACTTCTCCATTCTTCACAGCTACATGGAATTTATCCACATTTCCTTCTTCTAATAGAAGATCTGTTAAAGGATCCTCAATTTTATCTTGGATGACACGGCGAAGTGGACGAGCGCCAAATTTAGGGTCATATCCAAGTTTAACAAGTACTTTTTTCGCGTCATTTGTAATGGTAATTTCAATATTATTTTCCTTAATTGTGTTAGTAAGTTCACCTAGCATTAGATCAATAATGCTCATTAGGCTTTCTTCTGTTAATTCATTGAAGTTAATAATAGCATCAATTCGGTTTAAGAACTCCGGTTTAAAGTAAGCACTTAAGTTCTCCAACACAGATACAGACTCATGTTTTTCTTTGTTAAAACCAACAGTGATTGGTTTTAAACCAGTTCCCGCATTACTTGTCATGATAATAACTGTATCTTTAAAACTAACCTTTCTACCTTGAGAATCTGTTAGATGACCATCTTCCATGATTTGAAGGAACATATTTTGAACATCCGGATGTGCTTTTTCAATCTCATCCAATAGTACGATGGAATAAGGTTTACGACGTACACGCTCTGTTAATTGGCCGGCCTCGTCATGTCCAATATATCCTGGAGGAGCTCCAATAAGTTTAGACACGGAATGTTTCTCCATATATTCACTCATGTCAAGACGAATCATTGCCTCACGATTACCAAATAATTCTTCAGCAAGTGCTTTAGTTAGCTCGGTTTTACCAACTCCAGTTGGACCAACAAATAGGAATGTTCCAATTGGGCGATGCTTTGATTTTAACCCTGCACGGCTGCGACGGATTGCTTTCGCTACCTTGTCAACCGCTTCTTCTTGTCCAATTACTTTTTTTAGGAGATTTTCACCGATGTTTTTCATTTTTTCTTGTTCGTCTGCTTGTAGTTTTGTCACAGGAATACCTGTTTTTTCTTCTACAATCAATTGGATATCGGATACATCCACATCTATTACTTGTTCTTCGCCTTTTGCTTTTTCAAGTTGTTTCTGTAATTGTATTTCTTGATAGCGTAGGTTTGCTGCTCTCTCATAATCTTCTTGCTCTGCAGCCGCTTCTTTTTCATTTATTACTTCATCTAGTCTATTTTGGATGGAGTTTGAATCTTTTTGTGCGTTTGCTAAATTCAAACGGGAACCAACTTCATCCATTAGGTCAATCGCTTTATCTGGTAAGAATCGATCTTGAATGTAACGATCTGATAATGTTACAAATGCTTGGATTGCTTCCTCAGAATAACGGACTTCGTGGAAAATTTCATATTTATCTTTAATACCATTTAAAATTTGCACTGCTTCTTCAGTGGATGGTTCCTTGACGATAATTGGTTGGAATCGTCGTTCAAGTGCTGCGTCTTTTTCAATTTGTCGATACTCTTTTAAGGTTGTAGCACCTATGATTTGTAGCTCACCACGAGCTAAAGCTGGTTTTAGTATATTACCTGCATCCATTTGAGAGCCTTCAGCAGTACCAGCACCAACTAGTAGGTGAACCTCATCGATAAACAGAATTGTCTCTTTGCGTTGTTGTAATTCTTTAATTAGTTGTTTCATTCGCTCTTCAAACTGGCCACGAACCCCAGTATTTGCAACAAGGGATGCAACATCTAAAATATATACTTCTTTATTCATTAATTTTGCCGGTATTTGACCTTCTGTAATTTTAAGAGCTAATCCTTCCGCAATTGCTGTTTTACCAACACCAGGTTCACCAATAAGAACTGGGTTGTTTTTTGTTCTTCTATTTAAAGTTTCGATGACACGCTTAACTTCTTGGTCACGGCCAATTACCGGGTCAATGTCACCCGCACGTGCAGCGTCTGTTAAGTTTCTACCTAATTGATCTAATAATCCATTTCGTTTAGTTTGTTTTTGTTTCGTTTTTGTCGTTGTATGTGAATTCATTTCACCATTACTTTGGAAAAAGTTTGACGCAAAATCATTTTCATGACTGCCCGAAAATGGGTTTTGGAAAAATCCATTTTCACTCATCATATTATCTTGGATTTCACGGAAACATGAATTGCAAAGGTGCATCTGCATCTTCTCGTTATTCATTTGCATTGCCATATTGATATTTGCTTCATTGACACCACATTTTTGACATTTCATATCTTCCATTCCTCCTAATTCAATCATTTCAAGATCAAATTTGACTTTGACTATCTTTGACCTTATGACTTTATTATACTCTGACCTTTTTTGACTTTCAAGTATTTTGAAGAATTTTTTGTGGTGGTTCTGGAAAAAGATAGTACAGTTATAGTTGAAACCCTTGCTATGAGTCATTCTATCCAAATATCATGGCAATATGATGTGTACAACCATCATATATTTTTTTTCAACCTAATCATCATGTCAACATGATGCATACAACTCTCTTATACTTCAATTCAACCAGAGGTTCCTTGTAATAAGATGTAAACAACCCTTCCATACTTCACTTCAAACCAACAGAAAAAGCAACCAAGTCCGGCTGCCTTTCCATTCAATCTATTGAGAAACCTTCCGTTCTGTTTCTCTCTTCCGCAATTCAACTCGTCTAATCTTTCCAGAAATTGTCTTCGGTAATTCTTTAATAAACTCTATTTCCCTAGGATACTTATATGGTGCGGTTTGATTTTTTACATAATCCTGAAGTTCTTTTACAAGCTGTTCATTTTCACCTTTTACATTATCTTTCAGAACAACAAAAGCCTTTACAATACTTCCACGTACTTGATCTGGACTTGCGATTACTGCGCATTCTTGAACATATGGATGCTTTACAAGAGCATCCTCTACTTCAAAAGGTCCAATGGTATATCCTGAGCTAATTATAATATCATCACTTCTGCCTTCAAACCAAAAGTAGCCATCCCCGTCTTTTCGTGCCTGGTCCCCCGTTATATAAAAGTCGCCTCTACGGGAGTGATTCGTGCGCTCTTGGTCTTTGTAATATTCCATAAACAGTGCAGGACTGTTCAAGCGAACAGCGATATCACCAACCTCATTCACTCCAACAGGTTCTCCAAACTCATCGACAATTTCCACATCATTACCTGGAGTTGGCTTCCCCATGGAACCAGGCTTTACCTCCATACCTTCCATTACACCTAGCAATAACGTATTTTCAGTTTGACCATAGCCGTCACGTACTGTTACATTAAAATACTTACGGAAGGTATTTATCACCTCTACATTCAATGGCTCACCTGCAGAGACCGCGCTATTTAAATTAGGGAGTTTATACTTAGATAAATCGTCAACTTTAGCCATTAGTCGATATTCTGTTGGTGTACAGCAGAGTACATTAATTTCTTGTTCTTCTAATAGACTTAAATATTTTTCTGCATTAAATCTACCATTATAAATAAACCCAGTTGCACCCATTCCTAGAACAGAAAGAAATGGACTCCAGATCCATTTTTGCCAACCTGGTCCTGCAGTAGCCCATACTTTATCCCCAACATTCACACATAGCCAGTGTTCTGGTGCGGTTTGCAGATGGGCAAATCCCCACCCATGTGTATGGACAACTCCTTTTGGATTTCCTGTTGTTCCTGATGTATAGGAAATAAAAGCTATATCATCACGTGTAGTTTCTACTATAGGTAACTCATTCGAGGCACCGTCCATTAATCCAGTCAAGTAATGCCACCCCCCTACTGGATCCCCAACTGAAAATTTGGTTAGAGAGTCATATTCGTTCAGATTTATGTATTGCTCTGTGAAGCTAGAGTAACTAACAACACCGTTAACTTCTCCATGGCTAATTCGATATTGAAGGTCTTTGGTTTTTAGCATTTCTGAACTTGGAACAACAACAATTCCCACTTTCAATGCCGCTAAGTACACTTCATAGGCTTCAATTCTCCTAGGAATCATGACAAGTAATTTATCTCCTGGTTTTAGACCATTTTCAAGGAATACATTTCCGATCTTATTTACATTTTTCATTAATTGCCCATATGTAATTTCCGATTTATTTCCTTCTTCATCTTGCCATATTAGAGCTTTCCTCTCCTCGTCTTTGGCATGTTTCTCAAATTCCATAACGATGTTGTAATTCTTAGGAGCAATTAGATCTTCTCGTTTCATTCTATCAACTCCCTATTGTTATTTAGGGAACATTATAACAATAATTTAGAAATTTTAAAATAATTATTTTTTACTATATAGGAGAGACAACGCATGAATAAGTAAACTGAAAGAAAAATGCTCCCCTCTCAGCATTATCGTGATGTAAGGGGAGCAATTCTATTTAAACTTATGATTAGTAACCATAAATCGGTTGCGGCAATTTTTCCTTTAATACAAAATCATCTAAACTTTTGAAAGTGTAACCTTCCTTTTTCAAATCTTGGATTATTTTACCTAGTGCTTTTGCATTATCCTCAGAAACTGCATGAAGTAGGATAATGGCTCCTGGATGTACTTGATTCATTACTTGATCATACGCGTACTGCCACCCTTTTTGAGCATTTGTATCCCAATCAATAATTGCTATTGACCAAAATACATGAATATATCCTAATTCGTTTGCCCACTCAAGGGTTTGTTGATTAAACATTCCTTTAGGAGGTCTAACATATTTAATGTCTTTTTGCTTAGAAGCCTTCGAAACAGCTTGTTCTAACGTTTCTAATTCTCGCTTCATTACATCTTTATTGACTGTTGTAAAATCTGGATGATGATAGGAATGGTTCCCTATTATATGGCCTTCATCAACCATTCGCTTTATTAAATCAGTTGCTGAATTTACGTAGTGCCCTGTTACAAAGAAAGTAGCAGGAACCCTCTCCTTCTTTAATACATCCAAAATCTCATCGGTAAAGCCTTGCTCATAGCCATTATCAAACGTTAAGTATAGTGTTTTTTCACCGGATCCATCTACATAATATGCACCATGTTCTCGTAGAATTTCGCTATACTTGCCGACATCCGGAATTTCATGATTTGAATTTTTCTTGTATCCCCAACCATAACCCCGAGCTTCTACCTCATTAAAATGAACACAAAAAAAGGCAAGAAAAAATATCAGGGTGGTTACCATTAATTTACGCATAGATACCCCACCTATTTTTTTCTTACCTTTTGCAAAAACCAAGATTTTTATTCTACAAAAATAATGATGCTGCCCAACCAAAAATAAATAAAGGAATATTAAAATGGATAAACGTTGGTACACAGGTATCCCAAATATGGTTGTGCTTACCATCCGCATTCAATCCTGACGTCGGTCCTAATGTACTGTCAGAAGCTGGAGAACCAGCATCCCCAAGGGCACCGGCTGTACCAATTAATGCAGCAGTTGCTAGTGGTGAAAAACCAGCAGCCACGCAAATCGGTACAAATAATGCTGCGATAATTGGAATCGTACCAAAGGATGAGCCAATTCCGATTGTAACAACTAATCCCACTAGTAAAAGCACAAAAGAGATCAATACTTTATTATCCCCTAAGAACCCAGATGAAACCTCGACTAACGCATCTACTGCACCTGTTTCTTTTAAAATTGTCCCGTAGCCAGATGCAACAAGCATCACAAATGCAATCGTACTCATCATACTGACACCATCAGCAACAATCTTATCACTCTTAGAAAACGGAACAACGATGAAGGCAACCATCAAGATAAGTCCGGTTAATGCACCTACAACTAGGTTTCCTGTGACAATTTGTACGATAAGCGCACCTAAAATGGCCACAATTGTAAGTAAATGTTTTCTATTAAAGGTCACTTTTTCTTCCGTCGGTTTAACGAAATCAGCCATACCTTCTACATCAAGAAGGGCATCTTTATCTTTACGATATGTAAAGAATACACCAATTAATAATCCAACTATCATCCCTAACCCAGGGATTAGCATTGCTAGTGATACTTGACTCAAGGTAATTTCTGCACCGTTTTGCGTCATGCCGTCAAGAATAATTCCATGGAATATAAGTCCAAACCCTGCAGGTATCATGACATATGGAGCTTTCAGACCAAATGTTAGTGCTAGTGCAACTCCTCGTCGGTCAATACGCATCTGATCAAATAGCTTTAATAAAGGTGGTATCAGAATTGGTATAAATGCAATATGAACTGGTACTACGTTTTGTGATAAGGAAGCAACACCTGCGATGGCAAGTAATAACATTGTCTTCTTACCTGTTAAGATTCTGATTAAGAAATTTACTAATAATGTTGTAATTCCTGTATAGCTAATAGCTACAGCAAAGGCACCTAATAGCACATAACTTAAGGCGGTATTGGCTTGCCCACCCATTCCACTAACTAGCATTTCAATTGATTCTATTAAATTTAACCCTGCCATTAATCCAGCTACAACTGCTGAAATGATAATGGCCACAATAACATTCACTCGAAACAAACTTAAAATTGTCATTAATAATACCGAAACAACTACTACCCATTCCATTTTCTCTTCCCCCTAAGAAACTATCACTTTATTACTTTATCATACTAAAGCATTAAAGTGATAAAATCAACCCTAAATTTAGAAAAAATTAATGATCCTATCTATTTTTCCTAATGAAAAGCTAAGAGTCATTTAATCTTAAGCATTTTTGGTTTTTATTCATTCTTCTTTTTGCATGGTTCTGTAGTCGAAATGATGTATAGTAAAAAGCCCTGCACACGTACAGAGCCTTTTTACCGATACATAGCTACTTTATCTCAACCGAAAACGATACATGGTCTTGAATTGGAATCCAAGCACCAATTCCTTGCTTTGTAACATTTTTAATAACTAGTGATTTTTTGGTGCCTTTCAACTGGATATAAACTTCTCCAAATGTTACCTTCCCTTTTTCATTTACAGCTGGAGCAAACGCATGTAAATAACCATATTTTTGTTGTGGAACACTATAGGAATTTCCTTTTTTTGTCCCTGCTCCAATAGTTGTTGCATAGGAAAGAGGTAATTTTGTTTCTTGTTTTGCTTTCATAATCATCATTTGCTTCACATCATCTGGGTTGGCAATTTTATTTGTCAACGCACCTTTAATTTCCTTTTGTGCCTGCTGGTTATAGCTTAATTTTTGAGCATCTTTGCCACCAATATTATTTAGCTCATTAACATTTATATTTTGATACTCCCAATTAATATTGGTATCATCAGATTCGTAGTTAAGTGGCCAGCGTCCCAAAAAGACCATTCCACGATAACCAAAACCAATTGGTGATGGATCAATGGTCGATTCATTTAGCATTTTTATCAGATTTGGATTACTTATTGGGACCTCTGTGCTATCCATTAATTCTTTTGTCAATTCGCTTGGCTCAATTACTTCTTCGTCTTCTGTAGAATTAGGAAATGTATTTTCTTTTGAAATATCCACGACATGACTTGGTATTTCAAATTCGTTCTTAGTTTCAGCCTTTTTTTCTGCAGCAGAGATCATAATTGGAGCTTGGAGCACTAGTAGAAATGTAATTAATGCTATGATATATTTATTCTTCATCTGTCCATTCCTCTCTTTTTGGCAGTACAGGAAGTATAAAAACTTTTCTGTCCTGCATAAGTGCAACTAAGGCATCCGCCTAAAAGCTAATACCTTAGTTTTCTAACCTTAGTTTTTCGAGGGTTATTATTTTTATACATATATGTCATCTTTAGGGGGAACAAAATGATTTTAAATCGATTTCGTTTTTGGATTCTTATAGCACTTGTCATGATTTCAGGGTTATCTCAAGGCATGCTTCTACCGCTTCTTGCAATTATTCTAGAGCAAGGGGGAGTTTCTTCCGCTTTAAATGGGTTACATGCGACAGGACTTTATATAGGGGTCCTCTTAGCATCACCATTTATGGAAAAACCCATGCAGAAATACGGGTTTAAACCCATTATTATCATCGGTGGTTTACTCGTTATTATTTCGTTAGCATTATTTCCGGTTTGGCAATCACTTTGGTTTTGGTTCATTTTACGGGTTGCGATTGGAATTGGCGATAATATGCTACACTTTGGTACACAAACATGGATTACTTCCACAGCAGATAAACATACTCGTGGAAGAAGTATCTCCCTATATGGAATGTCATTTTCATTTGGGTTTGCGCTTGGACCTCTGTTGACAAGATTACTTGAAGTAAATGAAGCACTTCCATTCATCGTTTCTGCATTATTGAGCATGATTGTTTGGTCCCTCATGTTATTTGTAAGAAATAATTGGCCAAATACAGAAGAAGATATGGGTGTTACAACAACAAAAGAAAGTTCACTTAAAAGATTTATTCAAACAACAAAAATAGCATGGATTGCCCTGCTTCCCCCATTAGCATATGGATTCTTGGAAGCAACATTACATGCAACATTTCCAATCTACGGATTACGTATTGGGCATGATGTACATCTACTCTCCCTGATTATTCCTTGCTTTGCGGCTGGGAGTCTGATAACACAGTTACCACTTGGGATATTAAGTGATCGCATTGGTAGAAGAAAAATACTGTTGATTATCCTAACCTTGGGCCTACTTTGCTTTATCGGGGCAGCATTTTTAGAAGAATCTGTTGTTGCTTTATTTACGTTCTTTACTTTAGCAGGGATGTTCGTAGGCTCAACTTACTCCATGGGAATTTCCTATATGACAGACCTTCTTCCACCATCTCTACTGCCTGCCGGAAACTTACTATGTAGCATCGCTTTTAGTATTGGTAGCCTTGGAGGACCTTATATCGGTGGATTATTTATTCAATTTTTGCCAGGAGTATCATTCTTTTATATGATTGCTATTGTGTTGGGATTTATCATTATAGCGATGGTGTTGAAGAGGAATAATGTTACAGCAATTAGAGGCTGATTACTACTTTGCAAAAAGGGAACAGCACCTTTCTCTCAAAAAAAACAGGAGGTCCAAAATCATTGGATCTCCTGTTTTATATATTTTCCATATCTAGTCTCAAGGCGATTTTGTAGGAAGGATATTGCAATACCAATTGGCCAGTAGATTAATGCTACTAAAATATACATGGTCATTGCATCAAAAGTACGTCCTGCTACAATCTGAGATTTTTGGAATAGCTCTGGAACCGTAATAATCGCAGCTAATGATGTACCTAGCATGATACTTAAAAAGACATTTGCTAATGGAGGGATTGCAATACGAATAGCTTGAGGCAATATGATAACTCTCATCGCTTTCCAGTATCCAATATTTAATGCCTTAGCTGCTTCCCACTGTCCTTTATCAACACTTGATAAAGCTGCACGATAAATCTCTGCAATATAAGCAGCACTATTTAAACCAAAAGCAATGGCAGCAGCTACGAATGCGGTTAGTTCAATTCCTATAATCGGAAGACCGTAGTAAATCAGAAATAAGAATACAATAATTGGTGTACTCCTCATGAAAGAAATGTAGATTCTTGAAGGCCATCTTAATAAAACAGCATTCGAACTCCTGCCTAATGAAATAAAGAACCCTAAGAGCAAACCGATCACCATTCCAAGAATAGCTAGGGAAATGGTCATTGGTACACCTTCTAGTAAAAAAGGTAAACTTTCCCAAGCTAATTGGAAGTCAAACAAGTTTTTTAGTTGTACGTGATCAATTTCAAACATAATATCTCCTTACTCAATGCCTTCGATTTCAATAACTTCCTCTTCTGGTTCCTTAGAAACATCAAGTCCCCCGAAAAACTCTGCTGAAATCTCCGTTAAAGTGCCATCTTCTTTCATCTCAGCAATAATCTCATTCACTTTCCCTAACAACACTGTTGCATCTTTTTGTACGACAACATTATTTGTTGTTGGGTGGAATTTCAAATCAGGATGCAACGTAATATTGAAATCAGGAAATGCTTGAATCGCAAGACTTTGTAGGTAATAATCATTAATTACTGTATCTGTTCTACCATTGTGAACATCTCGTAAATATGCGTCATTTGTCACATTACCATATGTAACTACTTCAGCATCAAATTTTCTTGCAATATCACTATATACTGTTGTAGCAGCGCCACCTGCTTTTTTCCCTTTTAAATCTTCCAGGGTATGAATACCAGATAAATCGTCTGCACGAACAATCATAGTTGCAAAGGAATGTTTAACAGGTTCTGAGAATGCAAACTTTTCACGACTTGCTTCTCTTGGCCCTGCTTGAATCATATCAACGCGACCACTTTGCAGTGCAGAAAGCATCGCATCAAATGCCATCGTCTCAAATTTAACTTCTACTCCTAATCGTTCTCCAATTTCACGAAAAACCTCAACATTATACCCTGTTAATTCATCCGAACCTTCAGGATAATAGGATGCCGGATATAACGTTCCAGCAGTACCGACTACAAGTTCACCAGATTCTTGAATGGAATCCCAAATTTTGTCTTCCGCTTTTTCTTCATAAGAATCATTTCCACAAGCTCCTAATATTAGTAACACCGTAAATAACATTGACAAAACTGTAAACTTTTTCATTCAAAAGCTCCCCCTTTTTCATCTGTTATACCTATTATAACGATTCTGATTGTAACAGGAGAAATTAGTTAAATCAAATACTTTGATTAAGATAAAAATTCTGTTATTGAATTATTATTAAATTTTATGAAACAATATATAGTTTATACTTATTCATTGACTCTAAAAGTAGTTGTGATAAAATTAAAATATATACTAATTAATAATAATTCTAATCTAGTTGTAAATGATTATTAATTTCATTTAGGAGGGGATAAACATGGAAGTTAAGAATAGTATCTCACCATTATTTAATTCAAAACGTGAGGAAAAGAGCTTTTTAAATAAAGTTCAACCTCATACGGAACTTATTGCAGCACTTATTAGCGGTGTTATTATTCTTTTTACATGGCTTTCAGAAAACTATATTTCTGATTCTACGTTTGTTATCTTACACCTACTTGCCTTTGCAATAGGTGGGTTTGCAAAAGCGAAAGAAGGAATTACAGAAACAATAAATAATAAAGAGCTTAATGTTGAAATGTTAATGATTTTTTCTGCTATTGGATCCGCAATCATTGGTTACTGGACAGAAGGTGCTATTTTAATCTTCATATTTGCTCTATCAGGAGCTCTTGAAACATACACCATGAATAAAAGTAAAAATGAAATCTCTTCTCTACTAAAGCTCCAACCAGAAGATGCTACAAGAATTTCAAATGGAACAGAAGAAGTTGTTTCCGTAAATAAATTAATTATAGGAGATTTAATTTTAGTTCGGGCTGGAGAAAGAATTCCCGCTGACGGTACGATTACGAAAGGATCGACTACAATTGATGAGAGTGCTATAACAGGGGAATCAATTCCAGCAACTAAAAATATAGAGGATGAGGTATTAGCTGGAACCGTTTCACTTGATGGAACAATTACGGTAAAGATAACTAAAGCTGCACATGAAACTATGTTCCAAAAAATTATTAATATGGTTCAATCTGCACAAGAAGAAAAATCCCCTTCTCAGTTATTTATTGAACGTTTTGAGGGAACTTATGTGAAGGTTGTTTTAATTGCTTTTGGGATTATGATGTTTTTACCATATTTTCTTTTTAACTGGTCATTAGAAACTAGTATATATCGAGCAATTATTCTCCTTGTTGTCGCATCACCATGTGCGCTCGTTGCATCGATTATGCCTGCAACTCTATCCGCAATTTCAAATAGTGCTCGAAAAGGTGTTTTATTTAAAGGTGGCATCCATTTGGAAAACCTAAGCCAGATTAAGGCGATTGCCTTTGATAAAACAGGTACATTAACAAATGGGAAATTAATCGTGACGGATGCATATTTCACTTCCGATAGTGATGAAAATGAAGTTATTACAATATCTGGAGCAATCGAAAATGAATCTACACACCCAATTGCTAAAGCTATAACAGCCTATAGCCATGAAAAAGTCGGCAATATAAAAATACAAGTTAACAATATGAAAACTATTCACGGAAATGGCGTAGAGGCGGAGATTGATGGTAAGCTTTGGCAAATTGGCAAACCGGATTATGTTGGTAAACAACTTGCTGAATCATTCCATGATGGAGTCTTATCCAAATTAGCAACTGAAGGGAAAACAGTAGTATTTGTTAAAACGGAAGGAAAAATTGTCGGTGTCTATGCTTTAAAGGACACCATTCGAAGAGAAGCGAAGGTTGCTATTAAAAACCTCCAAACTCAGGGAATTAAGACCATCATGTTGACTGGGGATAACGACCTTACTGCTAAAGCAATCGCGGATGAAGCTGGTATTGATTCGTATATTGCTAACTGTCTCCCAGAAGAAAAGGTTAACCATCTTAAACAATTACGTGACATTCATCATAATGTTGCCATGGTTGGTGATGGGATTAACGATGCACCTGCTTTAGCAACTGCGAACTTAGGGGTTGCTATGGGAGAGGGTACGGATGTTGCGCTTGAAACTGCGGATGTTGTTCTGATGAAAAATGATTTGTCTAAGATTACGAATGCTATTGAGCTTTCCGGTCGGATGAATAGGATTGTGAAACAGAATGTTGTTTTTTCTATTGGTGTTATTGCTATATTGATTCTTTCAAATTATTTAGAGGTATTGGACCTTCCTTTGGGGGTTATTGGGCATGAGGGGAGTACGATATTGGTTATATTGAATGGGTTGCGGTTATTAAAATGAATTTATATTACTTTCTGGCCGTGACCTTGGCCCGGATACACTGCACTTTTACTTCCAGTGCAGGGGTAACATCTGCTCGAAAAGACCTCGCAGTGTATACCTTGCCACGGGCGGCTTGTGAGCCTCCTCGCTCGTTCCGTGCTGCCTTGTCTGACCGATGCCTTTCCTCCCATAGGAGTATCCGTGTATTCGGCCCACTCAAGTTATAAACCTAAATTTATCCAACTACACTATACAAAACCATTATTAACAACACAAACCAAAAATGGAGCCACGCTTTTTAAGTCAGGCTCCGTTTTTGATTTTGCTTAGGGTTGCGTTGAGGATGCCACCTACTATGACGATGAAGGCGGAGATGTAGAACCAGATCATTAGTGTTATGACTGCTCCTAGGCTTCCGTATGTTGCGGAATAATGACCTAGGTTCGAGACGTAGAATGAGAATACATAGGATGTTAATTGCCAAGCTACTGTTGCAAACAGGGCACCCCAAAATGCCTCTCGAAAGAATACTCTAACGTTTGGTGCAATTTTATATAGAAACAGAAAAACAATAAAGAATACGACAGATGTAAGTACCCAGCGTAACATTTCCCATACAGATAGAAAGTCATCAGATAATCCCAAAAAGGAAAATAAATAAATACCAATCATTCTACCAAGTACGGGGAGTAGGATGGCAAGTACGAGTACTCCAATCATCGCAAACGTTAGACCTATAGCAATAAGTCTAGATACAATGAAAAACCGGTCCTCCTCTACCTCATAAGCACTATTCAACACCCTCATAATGGCATTAATCCCATTGGATGCTGCCCATAATGTACCGATAATTCCTATCGATAATAGTTGTCCATTTTGTTGTGAAACTAAATTCATTACGTTTTCCTCAATTATTTGCATGGAGTCGGCAGGGGCAACTGATGCTAGCATACGAATTAAAATATTTGCATCAACTGGCAAATAACCGACTAATGTAATGACAACAACTAGTAACGGAAAAAGTGATAATAGAAAGAAATAAGCTAATTGTGCGGATAAGCCAAATGCTTCTTCTTCAAATATTCGCCCAATTAGCTTTTTTATAAATGTAATGATTTGATTCAAACTCCAACCTCCTATATAGGCTTCAGCCTTCTAGTCTTTTTGGTTTTGAAGTTACTCTAGCTATTGAATTCTCTACAGTTTGCAGAGCATTAGCGGCATTTTCCGTTTGATACACAAGGCTTTCACTAAATTCCTCCATTGCGATTCTTGCATTATGGATAGATAAGACAGGATTCTTAATAATATCTGTAGATTTATCCTTTGCTACTGAAAGTTTATGTTTCGTATAGTTTCTCGTTTCCCAATCAAATAATGCTGCTGCACCACCTAAAGCTGCTCCAATAGCAATACTTGAAATCAATCTTCTTTTACCCATGTGGACCACTCCTTTTTGTTATATGTTATGCATTTCCTTAATATACGAAAGAAGTTTAGAACATCCTTCCATAACTAGTTCATATGTGTAATCAAAGTTACCTGTATAGTATGGATCGGGAACTTCCTGCTCTCTAGCTTCCTCCACAAAGTCCATTAATTTCGCAACAACTATTTGCTCATTCTGCGAGTTAATGTTCCGTAGGTCTTTTATATTTTGGTCATCCATCGCAATAATATAATTAAAATCATCCCAATCTTTTTTAGAAACTTGTCTAGCCTTTATTCCCTCATATGAAATATTTAGTTGATCTAATACTTTTCTCGTACCTTGGTGAGGCATCTCACCAACATGCCATCCACCTATACCGCCAGAATCCACTTCCATTATATTCGTCATCTTTTCTTTTACGATCAAATCCCGAAAAACCGCTTCCGCCATAGGAGAACGGCAAATATTGCCAAGACAAACAAATAACACTCGAATCATTAGCCTAACCACCTTTCAAACCTATTATAATCAAACTTGTTCACAGAATTAAGTGAAATGATTAAATAGTATGTAATTTATATTGAATGTTCTAAATATTATATCTATAATAGGACAAAAGGGAGGGAAAAATATGCAAGAGATAATCAACAATATTAGTAGTTTTGTCTGGGGACCACCAACACTCATATTAATTGTTGGTACTGGTATATACTTGACACTACGATTAGGATTTTTGCAATTTCGTACACTTCCATATGCTTTACGACTCGCATTTAGCCCTAAAAGACAAGACAAAGCTTCAAAAGGAGACATTAGTCACTATGAAGCCTTAACCACCGCCATGGCGGCCACGATTGGGACAGGGAATATCGTTGGGGTAGCAACAGCGGTAGTACTAGGTGGGCCGGGTGCCGTTTTCTGGATGTGGATTACCGCATTATTTGGAATGGCAACAAAATACGCCGAAGCCATCTTAGCGGTAAAATACCGTGTGGAAAACAGTAAAGGTGAAATGTCTGGTGGACCGATGTACTACTTAGAAAAAGGATTAAATGCGAAGTGGCTTGGTATACTTTTTGCAATCTTTGGTGCGATAGCTGCATTTGGTATTGGAAACATGGTACAATCTAACTCCGTTTCTGATGCGTTAGAAAGTTCCTTTAGCATTCCAACTTGGGCAACAGGTATTGCTCTAACATTATTTGCAGGTTTAGTTATTATTGGTGGTATTAAGAGTATTGGAAAAGTAACTGCTTTCTTCGTTCCGATTATGGCTTTATTTTATGTACTTGGTGGACTTGTCATTATTGTAATGAATTTTGATATTGTACCTGCAGCAATTAGCTTAATCTTTACGGATGCCTTTTCAGCTAGTGCTGTTGGTGGTGGTATACTAGGTACCGTAATTCGTTATGGGGTTGCACGTGGAGTATTCTCCAACGAGGCAGGACTTGGTTCTGCGCCAATTGCAGCTGCTGCTGCCAAAACGGACTATCCTGGCCGTCAAGCACTAGTATCCATGACACAAGTATTTATTGATACTATTATTGTCTGTTCTATTACAGGAATTACGATTGTTATGGCAGGATTAGCCGGTAATGGCTTAGAGGGCGGACCACTTACACAAGCATCCTTTGCACATTTCCTAGGTGACTGGGGTGGCTACATCGTAACGATTGGTATTGTACTATTCGCCTTCTCTACACTTGTTGGTTGGTCTTACTATGGTGAAAAATGTTTTGCATACTTATTTAACGATAAAGTAGTTCCAATTTATCGTGTTGCGTTTGTTATCGCTATTTTCTGGGGAGCAGTACAGACTCTAGATCTAGTTTGGGGTATTTCCGATGTCATGAACGCATTAATGGCAATACCGAACTTAATCGGTCTACTCGGACTTTCCGGTGTAGTTGTTTATGAAACAAAGAAATTCTTAGAAGTTGCTAAGCAGGAAAAAGAACAAGAAAGACTCGCGAAAACTTCTGGAGAATAAGTAATAGTTACTGGGTAGTGGTTAAAATAAATAAAGGGCAGTTTTTCTCTCATGTGGGAGAAAAATTGTCCTTTTCTTCTTGAATAGCATTGTGTTGGATTGGTTTGTGTTTCTATTAGATAGTTTTTCTGTTTTTACCAGGACTCTGTCCTTAAGAATGGTTCTATTAGACAGACTCAATGCTTTACTAGGGATTCTGTCTTTGAAAATAGCTCTATTAGATAGTTTCACCTACACTGCCATGTGAAGCAAACAAACCACTAACATCATATCAATCCTCCAACAAATAACCTGCTTGTCTTAATGCTTCACATGCCTCATCCAATTGCTTCTCATTATCCGCTTCAATCGTATGTAAATGAATTCCTTCTGTTAGCTTTGATAAGAGGGAAGCCCCTGTATTCTTCAATTCAGTTAAGAAAACATCTGCTTCTCGTCTATTTTTTATCATTAAGGAACCAGTAATATCTCCGTATATTGGATGTTCCACCATAACATTTCGTATTGTAACTCCATAATCGACTAGTGTATAAAGCTCATCGGCTGTTTGTTCAGGGGTATGTCGAACGACTACAACTCTTGATTTTGTTTGTTCAAGATTACTTTCTTGTAAATACACATATCCTCTTGCAGTTGCAATGATTGGTTCACCTGTGGCCTTTAGCAAAGAAATATCTTGTACAATCACTTGGCGACTTACATTTGTTCGGGTAGATAATTCTTTACCAGTAATAGGATCAACCTCTTCTTTCAACCAGGACAAGATTAATTGCCTGCGTTTCTCCCCAAGAATTTTATTTGATTCCTTGTTCATTTTCAGAACCTCCGTATAATATTTAGACGATTATCTAATTAATAACGTATCTACTATTATATCCTATCACGCTTTGCTCGCAACAAACCAAAAAAAACAAAATTAATGATTGATTTCTAGCTCAAGATGTGTAAATATATGTGTAAAGACACATGTAAACGACAGTCTTGTTTTACTATTAATCTACTAAAGGAGACAAACGAAATGAGTAAAAAACTTTCAAAGAGCATTTGGGGATTTGTGATTATTGTAACAATCCTCCTCGCTTACATTATTCCATATACCGTATTATCTGATGTGCATGCTTGGTATGGGAGTTTCTTATTCTGGGGAATAGCTGGTCTTGTCATCATACTTGCAAACATTGTTCTTACTAGAGATTGGAGAGAGTAATTTGAATACAAGCTTAATTATTTGGGGAATTATTATTTATATTATTATCGCTTCAGCTATTGCATTGTTATCCCGAAAAGGAAATCTCCCTGGAATGTCAGGATACTTTATTGGAAACCGAAAAATGAACGGTATATTATCAGCCCTTAGCTATAGTGCAACAACCTATAGTGCTTTTATGATGGTAGGTTTAGCAGGACTTACTTATCAAGGTGGAGTTGGTGCACTAGGTTTTGAAATTATATATTTTATTGGGGTTTCCTTAATACTAATTTTCGGACCTAGATTTTGGTTAGCTGGGAAGAAGAATGGTTATGTGACACCGTCTGAAATGCTTGGCGATCGTTATCAGAGTAAAACGGCAGCTGCAGTTATTTCACTAATGAGTTGTTTATTTTTAATTCCTTATAGCGCGGTACAATTAGCTGGGGTTGGATATCTGTTACAAGGAATGACCGATAATGCCATTCCATTTTCAGCTGGGGTCATTATAGCGGTTGTTTTAGCAGTATTCTTTTCTTATACAGCAGGGATTAGATCCGTTGTTTGGACTGACTCACTACAAGCAATTTTCATGATTATTACATCAACCACTGTTGTTATTATCATTGTTCATTCACTTGGGGGCTTTGGTCAATTTTTCGAAAACCTTCAGGTAAATCAACAAGGGACCTTATCTGTGCCAGGAAATGGTTACTTTAGCTTCCTAACTTTCTTGGGATTAACAATACCATGGTTCTTCTTTAGTATTTCTAATCCACAAGTAAGCCAGCGGTTATTTATGCCGAATTCCTTTAAAGGTCTTCGACAAATGTTAATTGGTTTTCTTGTTTTCGGTTTTATTTATACCTTTGTTTCTGTAATGTGGGGATTTTCTGCTTTACAACTATTCCCAGATTTAGAAAAAGCAGACCTTGCAACGCCAGCATTACTATCATCAGATGTCGTACCACCACTTTTAGGTGTCATTGTTATGGTAGGAATCTTAGCTGCAGCAGTATCCACCATCGACTCGATTATGTTGACATTATCATCTATGTTTGCACGAGATGTTTATGGAAATATGAAAAGCCGTCCAGATGATAATAAGCAACTAAAAGTAGGTAAAATTGTTATTCCTGTCATTGCCATCTTAGCCTATGCTTTTGCTGAATTAGAATTGAACCTAATTGCCGTATTATCAGTAGCTGCTTCTTCCGGATTAATAGTTGGAGTACCAGCCATTGTAGGTACATTTTTCTGGAAACGTGGAACAGCTGCTGGCGTAATCGTCAGTGTAATTGTTAGTGCATTAATTGTATTAGTACTTGAAGCGACCGGGACAAAGCCACTTGGATTAGGTTCTGGCATTTGGGGGTTAATCCTATCAACGGCTTTATTTGTTGGGATTAGTCTTGTCACACAAGCACCTAAAGAGAAAGCGGAAGAATTTTTAAGTTTGATGAAGGAACACCGTAAAAAGACGATATAACTATAGAAAGTCCGTGACTACTAGCTTGTGTCACGGACTTTTTGTTTAAAGAGATGTTAAGCATGTGAATCACTTTATACCATTTTCTTTAAAGCCCCCTAGCTACTCTGCTAACGGTACAATACACGACTCATCATTATTCTTCGCTGCATTTACATAACTCGAAACATTGTATGCTGTAAGCTCTTCTGGTTCTACATGAAAGAGAAATTCATGTGCCTCAACTGGCTCCATACGTTCTGGCGCAATCCACTCATCTTCCTTTTCCTTAGGTAAAATAATGGGCTCACGATGATGAATTTCTTTCATAAACGGATTAGCGTCGCGGGTTAAGATCGTACAAGTAAATAGATCCTTATTATTATGACTCCATTTATCCCACAATCCTGCAAATGCGAACAACTTACGATTAGCAATGTGGATACGTTTCGGTTGTTTACTTCCATCTTCATTTCTTTTCCACTCATAAAAACTATCGGCTATAACCAAACATCGTTTTCGGGACATAAGATTTTTAAAGCTCGGTTTTTCATGTGCGGATTCACTTCTAGCGTTAATCATTTTGTAACCAATTTTTTCATCCTTTGCCCATGAAGGAACGAGTCCCCAGCGCAGGTAGCCTGCACGTTTCTTTTTCCCGTCATGAATAATTGCAAGTACATTTTGCCCTGGTGCGATATTGTAACTTGGATGATAATCTCTAATCTCTTGTTCAATTCCAAATTCCTCTAGAATTTCTAGTTCATCTGCTAGCATCGTATATCTTCCGCACATATCCTAATCCCCCAATCAAAAAATACTTAAATCCCATTGTGATGCGATATGCTTTAATAATTTCATCCCTGCAATGCTGTTTCCTCTGTCTTCTAGTGCGGGGCCATATACGCCAATTCCACATCCTTCTATAAAAGGAAATTGAGCAGTTCTCACCCGTGGCGGTGAAAGGGCTACAATTCCACCTGATACACCACTTTTGGCTGGGATACCGACATAGGTTGCAAATTTTCCGGATGCATCATACATCCCACATGTTAGCATTAACGCTTTGGTAATTCGAGCGATTTGCCGTGGGATTATCTCCTCTTCACTATCAGGATCTTCTCCATCATTTGCCAAAATTAACCCTATTCTAGCTAAATCCGCGACCGTGGTCTCGATTGAACACTGTTTAAAGTAAGTTTCCAGGGTTACTTCAAGGGATGACTCAAGAAATCCTGTTTCTACTAAATAATAGCCAATAGCTCGGTTTCTTGCAGAGGTTTCATCTTCTGATATAAAGACCTGCTGATTAATGTTTGGTCGATAACCGATAATTTTCTCCAGTAAACCAAAGACTGGCTCTAGTTTCTCCTGTGAGTTTTCCCCTTCTAATAGTGAGGTAACCGTTATAGCCCCAGCATTTACGAAGGGATTAAAAGGTTTATTCAGGCTTTTCATCTCTAAGTGCATAATCGAATTAAATGCCTCACCAGTTGGTTCTACATCTACCCGGTCCAGTACATAACCAACCCCTCTTTCCATACAAGCAACAATAAAGGTTAGCATTTTAGAGATACTTTGGATTGTAAATGTAACATCAGTATCACCGGAACTTATAGTCATACCGTTCTTTCCATAAATAGCAATCCCAAGGTGATCTGGGTTAGCTTCAGCTAGTACTGGGATATAGGAAGCCACTTTACCTTCTTGAGTTGTCTTTTGATAAAACGCTACCCAATCATCCACATAATTTTGTAACCATTCTTTATCTATTTGTGTATTTAAATTCATTGTACCTTGAACCATAAAACTCACCTCAACTTCTAAACATTACATCCTACTATTTCTAGTATGCATCGATACGATTGGGATAATGATTTTATTTGTACAAAAAAACAGCGGGAAAACCATCCTCCCAACTGTTTGTATATTCCCAGATGTATGTTATCGTGTAGTAATTACGAATTCCTCTTTTATTTTTTCCTGTTTGTTTGTTTGAGGTAGCCCTGACTGAACAATGTCTTGAAGCTCTTTAGCAAGCTCTGCACTTTTTAATGATGCATAGTTTTCTGGAAAAATTGGATCATGAATAGTCATGCTTACTGATGTACCATTAACTCGTCCATTATTCTCCTCAAGCATCTTATAGGTTCCATTAATTGTCACCGGAACAATAGGAACATTTGCTTTTGTTGCCAAACGAAGACTCCCAGGCTTAAACTCATTAAGCTCTGCCCCTTTACTTCTAGTACCTTCTGGAAAAATCACAAGAGAATAACCGTTTTTTAGATTTTCAATTCCTTGATTTATTGCGTTCATAGACTGACGACGGTCTGTACGGTCAATAAATACACAATTTAATAATCCCATCCAAGATCTAATAATTGGTAGCTTGTTAATTTCTTTTTTTGCAATAAAGCCAATTGGCTTATCTAGATGTCCTAAGAAGGATAAAATATCAAATAAACCTTGATGGTTTGCAACGTACAGCACGGCTCCCTCTGGTACTTTTTCTCTTCCTGTTACCTGGACAATCGTACCGGTTGCTTTCATAACCTTTGCAGAAACATTCTGTGGTGTTTCAAATATCTCTTTTCTTATTTCAGCTGTTGTTGGTTGTTGGTATAATCGCTTTGCTTTTTGTAATTTAAAAATACTGCCTATAACTAAAATAACTGCATATGTATAAATCTTGATTGTAAATAACATAATGTTCCCCCCAAGACTTTATTATACTGCTAAAACGATGATGTTCAAGGAACATTTTCTTACCTGCTAATAATCATCATTAATCCGTTATTCCATTTTCTTAATAATCTCTTCTTTAAGTTCTCTATCATTAAAGAGATCGTACCAAGAATTGTCTCTAGCTAGTACTTGCAAATCTAATAATATAAACCCAATTATTTCTAAACTTTTCTTTACGGATGTTTCTTCCTCATCTGTAATGGTTCCTTTTTTCAGTGCTTCTTCCAGGATGAGTTGAACGTCCCTAAGCATATTTCCAATCTCATGAATATTGTTAGAAGGCTTAAAGTACATCTTTTGTTTGTCTTGCAATTCTCTAATATAGCTAGACAGAAATTGTTTTCCACTATCCGTCTCGAGTGCCTCTTCCAAATTTGTCTCTTTAATCTCCCTAACAAAATAGCGTGTATCACTTACTAAGTGATAATAGTCCATGCCAGTTTCATTTTTCATGTTTCTTATTTCTTTATATAATGATGAACTTAAGAGCATCAGTAGAAAACAAGATAAAACTAATATCCCAATTACCATATTTTTTTTCATCAAATCCCCAATATTTGCTAGATTATCTTATTAATTTCACTACAAAATTCTGAAAAAATACCAATGAGAAAAAGGACGGTATTCCTAGAATACCGTCCTACACTACTTACCAATAAATTGTTGGGTCCAAACAATATCTTCTTTTACGAAACCTACGCCAATATGCGTATAGTTAGCATTCAAAATATTTTCACGGTGCCCCTCACTATTCATCCAAGCTTCCACAACTTCCTCAGGAGTAAACTGGCCTCTTGCTATATTTTCTCCTGCAGTATAGTACGTAACACCAAATTGATCCATCATATCAAAAGGGGAACCGTATGTTGGACTTGTGTGGTCAAAATAATCTTGTTCCGCCATATCGACTGACTTTGCACGGGCTGTCTCCGCAAGCTTTGCATCCACTGACAATGGTGCTAAACCATGTTTTGCTCGTTCCTTATTTGTTAATTCTACTACCTGTTTTTCAAATACCCCTTGATTAACCGTGTTATCAATACGTTTTATAAACTGCTGTGTCCAATGAAATCCATCCGCAGAAAAGCCAACACCTATATGTGTAAAATCTGGATGTAAAATGTTTTCCTTATGACCTTCACTAGTCATCCAATCCTGCACCACCTCTATCGGTGATGTTTGCCCTCTTGCAATATTTTCACCTGCCGAGTAATACTTCACTCCAAAACTATTCATCATATCAAAAGGGGAACCATACGTTGGACTATCATGGGAAAAATAGTCATCACCAGCCATATCGAGCGACTTTTCTCGTGCAACTTCTGCTAATTTCTTATCTAGCTTTAAATGTTTTAACCCTCGTTTTTCTCTTTCTATATTAGTAAGCCTTAGGACCTCTTGTTCAAACTCAGTTTGATCGACAATTATTTTTTTCGGAGAACTTTTTTTCTGCTTGGGCTGTTTTTCTTTAATTTGCTTTTGTTCGACATTAGGTTTGTCCTCTTGTTTCTCAGGTTTTTGAACAATAACTTCTTGTTCCGTTTCCGTTATCACTTTTTCTTTCTTTATAGCCAATACTTGTTTATTTAGTTCTTTCCAATCTATCTGTGCTAAGAGATCCTTATGCATATCTTGTGGTATGTGAAAATATTCATCTATTGTGGAAGCAGTATATTTATAGAACGATCCATCCTTGAAAATGTATCTTTCAAATCCTTTATTTTCTGCTAATACGAATCCTGGTATTACAAAAATTGTAACAAATAAAAAGAGTAATCCTACTCGTATGTATTTATACTTCATGTTGCTTGCACCCCCTTACATGAATTTTCTACAAGGATTCGACAAAGCTAATTTCATTATCGCATGTTATTACATCAATGGATTTTCCAGTTTTATTACAATTGTTTAAAAATGTAAAGCAATTGAAACTTGAGTTCGCGCTGAAAATACCTTATTTTATATAGTAGCGTCACTTTTTTAGACTTAACCCAATTATTGCTAATAATGTTAACTAGATTGCAGATAATAATAATATATTGTCTTTTAACACCCATAAATTATTTGTCGAACTAGAATGTTATATCGAAATACTATTCGTCATCATTGGAGGAACTCATTATGTTTTCTAATGCAGAAATCGGAATCGATTTAGGAACTGCAAATATACTTATTTATTCAAAGAATAAAGGAATTATCTTAAATGAACCATCGGTTGTAGCAATCGATATTAATACAAAGCAAGTTGTGGCAGTTGGACAAGAAGCAAAAGAGATGATTGGTAAAACACCGAGAAACATTGTACCAATCCGCCCATTACGAGATGGGGTTATTGCGGACTATGATATTACCGCACAAATGCTAAAGGCTTTCTTGAAAAAAGTAAGCAAAAAACTCGGCATGTCCATGCGTAAGCCAAATGTAGTTGTTTGTACACCATCTGGTAGCACAACCGTCGAAAGAAGAGCAATTCATAATGCGGTGACAAGCTATGGTGCTAAAACTGTTCATTTAATTGAAGAACCTGTAGCTGCAGCAATTGGTGCTGATCTACCGGTTGATGAACCAATCGCTAACGTGATTGTTGATATTGGTGGAGGTACTGCTGAGATCGGTATTATTTCGCTTGGAGGAGTAGTTTCTTCTAGCTCTGTTCGAGTTGGTGGAGACAAGATGGATGATGAGATTATCCAGTACATCCGCAAGAAATACAATATTTTAATTGGTGAACGTACTGCTGAAAATGTGAAAATGGAAATTGGATATGCACATCCAAATCACAAAGAAGAGTTTGTGGATATTCGTGGCCGCGATATGGTCACTGGTTTACCAAAAACTATCTCCATTTCTTCGCAAGAGGTTTATGAAGCAATCAAAGAATCTCTTGAGCGAATTTTACATGCAATCCGTGTAACACTGGAAAACTGTCCACCTGAATTAAGTGGTGACATCGTTGATCACGGAATCGTTATTACTGGCGGTGGCTCTTTATTAAAAGGTATGCAAGAATGGCTTGCAAATGAACTATCAGTACCAGTTCATTTAGCACCAAATCCTTTAGAGTCCGTAGCGATTGGTACTGGTAAAGCGATTAAGATGATTTCTAAGCTTGAAAAGGCTGCAAAGTAGTAATCTAACGGGGGTTTTTGGCTCCCGTTTTTTTGTTAGACTATGATTGGGGATTTAATATATGTCCTCTTGTTCGGGCGGATGCTTCCGGAACTTGGGTATGGCTCTGTTGCTCGGGTGCATGATCCGAATCCTCGAGCACATGGTTCCGAAGCTCAGGTGCATACTCGGAATTCTCGGGCTCATCTATTTTAGGCACATCCCCTCCCTCATCATAATAAACTCATTAAAATTATACAATACCTGTTTACAAATTTTTCAGAATACATTAAACTATATGAAAGAGTCATGTTAAAACGCTTACACCGTTCGTCCGCATGACCTTTCCTGAATTTTTTTGAAGTTAATTTTACTGCCTAGCTTGTTCACAGCTCAAATCCTGATCTGTTTCAACAAGCCTTAAGCCAGTTCAAGATGATTACAGCAATTTGCTGTTTTCATTTTGAATTGGCTTTTTTTATTGAAAATAGAAAGGAGTGAAGCCGTGTCAGGAGCTTTAGAGAAAATAAGAGTTCTTGATTTAACTCGGGTCCTTGCAGGTCCGTACTGTACGATGATTCTTGGGGATCTCGGTGCTGAGGTTATCAAGGTTGAAGCACCTGGTGGAAGTGACGAAACGCGGAAATGGGGGCCACCATTTCAGAACGATGTTAGTGCCTATTATCTGTGTGCAAACCGCAATAAAAAAAGTATCACGCTCAACCTTAAATCAGAAGAAGGCATCGAAACGATTAAAAATCTGGTAAAGGAATCAGATGTTATCATTCATAATTTCAAAACAGGAACCATGGAACGTTTCGGAATTGATTATGAACAACTAGCCCAGATAAATCCGGGCATTGTTTACTGCTCCATCACTGGTTTTGGGGAAACTGGTCCATATAAAGATTTACCTGGCTATGATTTTATCATTCAAGGGATGAGTGGGTTGATGTCCATCACAGGAGATGAGCAATCTGGACCGCAAAAAGTTGGTGTGGCAATTACGGATATTCTAACCGGCTTATATGCAGCAATTGGTATCCAAGCCGCATTATTAGAACGAGAAAAGTCTGGAAAAGGGCAAAAGCTTGATCTCTCACTATACGATACTGCTGTTAGTGCACTGATTAACATAGGTAGTAATTACCTAATGTCTGGAAATATCCCATCCCGACTTGGAAATCATCATGCCAATATCGTGCCATACCAAACGTTTCAAACAATGGATGGAGAAATGGTGGTTGCTGTTGGAAATGACAATCAGTTCAAAGCTTTTTGTACTATTTTAGGAAAAGATCAATATAGTGAAGATGAGCGTTTTAAGACAAATCCAGCTCGTGTGGAAAATCGTGACATCATTGTTCCGCTAATCCAGGATGTCCTTTTGACCAAACCTACCAGTTACTGGCTAGATAAATGCCATGAGAATAATATTCCATGTGGGCCGATTCAAAACTTGGAGGAAGTCACGGAAGATCCACAGTTACATGCGCGAGACATGTTCCTGGAAGCAGATCATCCAACTGCTGGACTTATCAAAATGATTGGTAGTCCATTAAAACTATCTCGGACTCCTGTTTCATTGCGACACCACCCTCCAAATGCGGGTGAGCATAATCATGAAATCTTACATTCTAACAAATCTAATTTTAATTAATAGGAGAGATGACAAATGAATTTTAATTTTACAGAAGAACAAAACATGTTACGAGATACGGTGAGAAGTTTTGTAGATAAAGAGATTATGCCGTATATTGCTGATTGGGACCGGCAAGGACAATTTGACCCAAATATATACAATAAGCTAGCTAACCTTGGCTTAATGGGTGTTTGTATCCCTGAAGAGTATGGTGGAAGTGGCATGGATTATAATGCTCTCGCCATTGTGTGTGAAGAGCTTGAACGTGGGGATACTGCATTCCGTACAGCTGTTTCTGTTCATACAGGTCTTAATTCTATGACTCTACTACAATGGGGAAATGAAGAGCAAAAGCAAAAATATCTAACACCTCAAGCTAAAGGTAATAAAATTGGGGCTTTCGGTTTAACAGAGCCTGGTGCTGGATCTGACGTTGCAGCCTTACAATCTACAGCAGTTAAGGATGGGGATCATTATATTTTAAATGGCTCAAAAACATGGATTTCCCTATGTGATGTTGCAGACCATTTCCTAGTGTTCGCTTATACAGAAAAATCGAAAAAACATCACGGTATTTCTGCATTTATCGTAGAACGAACTTGGGATGGATTCTCTTCAAAAGCAATCAAAGGAAAACACGGAATTCGTTCCGGTAATACTGGTGAGATTTTCTTTGATAATGTAAGAGTTCCTGCTGAAAACCTACTTGGTGAAGAAGGAGAAGGTTTTAAAATTGCGATGTCTGCACTTGATAATGGTCGCTTCACTGTTGCTGCAGGTGCAGTTGGTCAGATCATGGCTTGTATCGAATCAAGTGTAAAGTATTGCCATGAACGTGAAACGTTTGGCAAATCAATTGGCCGCCATCAACTAGTACAACAAATGATTGCAAAAATGGAAGCTGGTCTACAAATGAGTCGCCTTCTAGTATATCGTGCTGGAGAACTAAAAAACGAAGGAAAGCGTAATACTAGAGAAACTTCTCTTGCAAAATGGCAAGCATGTGATTTTGCCAATAAAGCAGCAGACGATGCTATGCAAATTCATGGTGCTTATGGTTATTCAGATGAATATCCAGTGGAGCGTTACTTACGTAACTCAAAAGCTCCAGTTATATACGAAGGAACACGCGAAATTCACACAGTCATGCAAGCAGAATATGTTCTTGGTTACCGTACAGATAAGCCATTAAATAAAATGCTACCAGCATGGAATCCAGATAAAGAATTAGTCTAAATTAACCCATAAAAAATCGCACCTGCAAATTGATAGAATAATGCAGGTGCGATATGCTTATTTATAGAATAAAAGATATTTTGGGGAGGATTGTACATGATTTCAACGTTAACAAAGAGTATCTATATAAATGGAGAATGGCGTGAAGTGGATGAATCAAAGACACAAACTGTCTACAACCCAGCAACCCTAGAACCAATTACAGACGTGTCATACGGTGGACAAGAAGAAACTAAGGAAGCGATTGAAGCAGCATCTAAGGCTTTCCCTGCCTGGAGTGAAATGACCGGAAGACAGCGTTCTCGTGTACTATATAAAGCAGCAGAACTCATGCGCAAAGATGCAAAACGACTGGGTGAAATTTTGACTAGAGAACAAGGAAAACCACTAAACGAAGCGATTGGCGAAGTAAAAGGAGCCGCGGGATTTTTACTTTGGTATGCAGAAGAAGCATCCCGCGGTTACGGGGAGTGGATTCCTTCTTCCGTTAAATCAAAGCGTATGTTAGTTATTCCTAAACCGATTGGTGTAGTTGGAGCAATCACACCGTGGAATTTCCCATCATCCATGATTACGAGGAAATTAGGTCCCGCATTAGCTGCAGGATGTACGGTTGTATTAAAGCCATCACCAGAGACTCCTCTATCAGCTATTGAGATTGTAAAGATTTTTGAAGAAGCTGGCATGCCTCCAGGTGTTGTTAACTTAGTAACTGGAGATGCACAAGCTATCGGAAAAGAAATGCTAACAAATAAAGATGTAAAGCTTATTACCTTCACCGGCTCTACTGCTGTTGGAAAATACTTAATGCGTGAAGCTGCAGATCAAGTGAAGAAGGTATCCCTTGAGCTTGGAGGTCATGCACCAATCATCGCCTTTGAAGATGCTGATATAGACAAAGCGACTACGTTGTCTATCGCAAGTAAATTCCGTAACAACGGGCAAACTTGCATTTGTGCAAACAGACTATATGTTCATGAATCGATTGCGGATGAATTTACTGCTTTATTAAAGGAAAAGTTAGAGAAGATGAAAGTTGGTTCTGGACTAGAAGATGGTGTAGAACTTGGACCATTAATTAGTGAGCAAGCTCGTGAAAAGGTTGAAGCTCATCTTGCGGATGCCCTTGAAAAAGGTGCTGAAATTGTATCTGGTGGAAACAAATGGGACGGTGAGTTACAAGGTTATTTCTGCCCACCGACTATTGTTAAAAACGCAAAAGATGATATGGTGGTAATGAACCAAGAAACTTTTGGACCACTTTTCCCTATTCAATCGTTCACGGATGAAGATGAAGTGATTAAAAAAGCAAATAACACGGATTACGGCTTGGCTGCATATATTTTCACAGAAAACACGAGGCGCACATTACGCGTTGCAGAAAAACTTGATTATGGTATGGTCGGTGTGAACGATGTCTTCCCTTCTGTTCCAGAAGCGCCATTTGGTGGCATTAAGCAATCTGGTAGTGGTGGTAAAGAAGGCGGACATCATGGAATGGATGAATTTTTGGAGAAGAAGTTAGTTTCGATAGCGATTGATTAATTACAAAGATCGGTATAGCAGTTTTACTATACCGATCTTTATCTAATATTCAACAATCAATTCTCCGTGAGGACCTAATTGGTACTCATACAACTTTCCATCTTCATGATAAAAACTAATTTTGTAGGAATCTATTTCATTATCTTCGTTCCATGTAATATATAGTTGAGCCTGAGTCCTATTATCTTTTGTTTCCTTATGTTGCTTCACTTTTCCACCCTCGAAGTAAGACAGATCACCTTCACGGAAATTAAATTGCCACTCTTCATCAATGGATTCAGACTCTGCTTTAACATAAAGTTCACCTATTAATTGTTGAATGAATTCCTTCGTCATACCTAATGTAATATTTTCACTAATTGCCATTACCATTTCATTATCAAATCTTGTTAATATTTCGCCCGTATTTTTGGGATCATCTTGAAAATCCGCAAGAGTGCCCTTTGTAAGATTTAAAATTAAACCTGATTGATAATCTCCTGTTAGCTCAAATGATATTTCTTTCTTATCTTTAATATTAAGGAAATATTGGGATGATGTATAAAGTGTTTCACCTTCTTTATTCATTTTTCCTGCTTGCTTCTCCTTGATAATTACTTCCAAGATAACTGGGTACTCTAAGTCTATATCATCCTGAGTGATCTGAAATTCAAAGGATCCACCTTGTTTTATCGATGACCCATTGGCATTCATATTACCTTGGGTAGTTAATTTCTCACCCTGATATATATTTAATTCCATTGAAGGAATTTCAGAATTTGTGTTATTTATTACCTCGATTTTTACCGCTTCTTCACTAATTGTTCCCGAACTGGAATCCTGTGAACCAACAATTCCATTATTGCTTATAAAAGGAAGATCGTTATTACTCAATAAGGAAGTGACTACAACAAATAAAAGAAATAACGTAATGGCTGATGCAATATAGTATTTCCATTTAGTTATAAGCTTTTTAGATTTATGAGGACTATCGTTAATACTGAAATTTATACTATTAAATAACTCCATTCTCTCTTTTTCTGAAAGACTTACCTTTCGACTAATGGATTTAAAGTTTTTATTAAACTCATCTAAATCGAACCGTTTCATGTCGATAGTCCTCCTTCTCTAATTGTTTTCTTAGTGCAGACAACCCTCTAAATAATTGTACCTTAACTTTATTTTCGGTCCATTCCAAAATCTGTGCAGTTTCTTTAATAGAAAACTCCTTTATTTTCCTTAGTATAATGACATCACGATATGAGCGTTTTAGTTTACCAAGAGCCATATATAATTCCTTCTCTGACTCATTCAAAACTGCCATTTGCTCTGGTGTTGGAGCATTTTCCTTTAGGATTGCAAAGGAATCGGTTAGATATGTAATAGGCTTTTTCTTGCGTATGAAATCTATTGTTAGGTTCCTAGCGATACGGAAAAGCCACCCTCTTGCGTTCTCGCCTTGAAAGGTTTCAAGATTACTATAAGCTTTAATAAACGTGTCCTGTAAGATATCTTTTGCTAGCTCATGATCACCTATCAAAAAGAATACGTAATTATAAATATCATTACTATAGGATGAATACCACTCGCTAATCTGCTCTTTCCTGAAGTGTTGGTCCATGACCTCAAGTCCTCTCAAAATATGAATTCACTTAAACAACGAAGCGGGCTTTAAAAAGTTACACCTGACAATTTCTTTTTTTATAAACAAAGGCGCTCTATAATGAGCGCCTTTAGATTTTCAACCTCTTCATTAAATGGATAAACATATTTAAATCCATTCCACCCAATATTTATAATGTATATACAACAAACTCTTCAAACTTCTCTTCTTCCTCCGAAAAAGGATTATGATTACTCTCCTCAAATATCGTTAAAGAAGCATTCGGGATTAGCTCAGCAATCTCTATCCCAAACTTCATAGGGCATTGTGCATCATATTTACCTGTATAAATAAAACTTGGTAGATTTACACTTCTAAGTTCCTCTCGAATATCATAGGTTGGATACTCTACTTTTCTAAAATAATCTAATCTTGGTCCCACTGTCTTACCGCTATTTGGCTTCTTCATTGACTCTTGAAGTTTCTCTTCAGAATAATAAGACATTAGTGCCCACTCGTATCCTACTTCTCTCCGTTTTTCAATGGGAGTAGTCGGGTCTTCTAATAAATTCATAATCTCTACGATTCGATTAAAGTTTGGATTCTTACTACAATAAATGGAATCCGGATCTGCACCATACTCATAGCTTGCTGCAGCCCCACCTGCAATAATCTTGGTTAATGAATCTGGACTATTAATTGCATATTTTAAAGCAAGCATGCCTCCCGTTGAATGTCCAGCAATTCCCCACATTTCATGACCTAGCGCTTCTCGAATTGCTTCTAAATCCAATACAGTATTATCCATACTATACTCACTCTCATCAACAGCTTGAGCAGAGTTTCCTGCCCCCCTCAAATTAATAAGGTATACATGATAATGTTCGGTAAATGGGTTGGCAAAAGAATTACCTTTTTCGTTATAGGCACTATAATGATGAGTTACCGCAAGAGGCTCTCCTTCACCTTTTTCGAATAGCTCAAATACTCCTCTATTTGTTTCTATTAATCTCTGTTTCCACATAAATAATTTCCCCCTTGTATTTTTTTATCTTATTAAATTCTAGCAATATAATCATTGATGATGGGTATATCAGGAGGGCTAATATTATCAGGAAGGTCTTGTAAACTAAAAAAGTTCAGTTCTTCCACTTCACTCTCTTCCTTTTTTAGCCCACCCTCATAGTTTTTACAAGTAAAAACAGCTACAACATTATGAACCTCATCACCATGAGGATATTTATAGTAGAACTCCTCACCAGAATAAACATTTAATAGGTTTAAACTTTTCGCAATAAGTCCTGTTTCCTCTAGTAACTCTCTTTCAGCAACTTCTTGTAACGATTCACCTGGTTCCATTGAGCCACCAGGTAAGCCCCAGCAGTTATTATCCTTTCTCAGCTGTAGTAAAAGTCTATCTTTCTTATCAATCACAAGCACGCATGCTCCTACCATAATTAGAGGCTGTGAGCCTACCACTTTCCTTAACTCTTTTATGTATCCCATATGTACTCTCCATTTATATTCAATCTATTTTTTGAATCTATTTTTTTCATTTCACTCAATATATAATCTCTTAAACAAAGAAGCCCTTTTTTATCTATTTTACTAGTATCAGATTTGCCGGAATAATCATTAACAATATTTTGTATAATACTTTTCAGCTTGGGAGGTAATATATGTAACCCCCACTCCCCTGCTTCCTGTTTAGAAGAAATTACTCCTTCCTTAAGATACCAATACACACGAAGCAAATTTAAAGAACAATATATAGGGTTATCTACTATACCTACTAAGCAATCTTCAAAGTCTTCCATAATAGAAGATAAGTAATCTGATTTAGGAACTGAAGGGAACACTTCAACAATTGGCTTTCCCTCTAAACATATTCCCCGATGGTTAATTATCATTATATAAGCTGCTAAATCCGGATCCAAATTGATTGAATCATTTATAAATTCACCTGTTGCCCTATTAATATCATCCTTATACCGTTCTCTCCAATGCTCACTAAAATGAAAATCAAATGGACATGGATGTTGCCAGTTATGTAATTGGCTCATATTCAGAACGCTAATTTCGATTGGAAAGGGAGAGTTAGAATGCGAAAGAAAAAGCTGTGCCAATCTCCTTTTAGTTTTCCTAGATATAGGTTCCTTTGTAACTAGTATAAGATCTATATCACTTCTATTTGGGTTAAATCCTCCCATAGCTAATGAACCATGAAGGTATATACCAATGATATTATGATTACAAATCTCATTAATCTCTGCCTGCAGAGTTAAAACAAATTTTTCTATATTTGAAGTACGCGTTTCCCACGAATAAGACATTTAGATTCCTCTATCTATATAATATTTTGGTCCAACCATGCTTCCACTATCCGAAAGAACCTATCTTCCTTCCACAAAAGCAATGTATCCATTTCACCAATCTCTTTTTCAAAATCCTGAAACATGCAATCAGCTACAAAATAACCTAACCTTGTGAAACCAAAAGTTTCCCCTCCATTAATGGAAAACCACTCTTTAAAAATCTCTTTATTCGATCTACCACTACGCAGATCCTCCGTAAACTTTTTTAATAGTACTTGCCTATTTCCTCTAGCAAATTTCAGCCACTCGTCCCCATTATCCGTATAAGAAAAATATATAGAATCATTTAAATCTGGAACAATCTGTTTTGAAAAATGAGTCGCTGTACCTTCTTGTAGCAACCATGTATATGGATGGTCCCACTGAACTAATTTCCAATCCATGTGATGCTTATTGGAAAAAATATTATGTGCAGCATGTCCAAACTCATGTGCAATCAATACTTTTAGCGGATCCTCTTTATAGGTTAATCTCTCCATTGCCAACGTAATATCTGGGATAATTTTATGATTCGTGTAGCCATTAGAACCATATGCACCCACAATTAGGTTAACCGTAATAGGAAAATTAAGTTGATAGTTTGATTGATATGCTTGTTCAACAATTTCTATCAGCTTAACAATACGGTCATGAACCTTTTCTATCGAATCCCAATCAGTTGGGTATTTTTGAATGGCTTGATTAAGCCGTATATCAGTATTCTTACAATGAATTTGAAAATAGAAATTGAAAATATCAGGGTGTTTTTCATAGTACTGTCTTAAGCTTTGAATAGTAAGGTTATCTGGAAAGGAACCAAATGTATCATTAATATTCATTCTCTTTATCCACCTTTCTACTTTTTTCACTATACTGTAAGATTAATTACCTAGAACAACAGTGGAAATCAGCTAAAAACAAGATGTTTGTCCAATTGTACCCTCAAGTTTTGAATAAACTATCACGTAAGATAATTTATAGATAAGGAGGGATAGAAGTGAAATTATACCTTGATCCCGGTCATGGTGGATCTGACCCCGGTGCACAGGGAAATGGCTTAAGGGAAAAGGATATTAACCTTGATATAGCTTTAAACATTCAAAGTCTCCTTACAAACCAGTATGAGAATGTATCCGTTAAGATGAGTAGAACTAGTGATATTACTAAAAGTTTAGTTCAGCGAACAAATGAAGCCAATTCATGGGGCGCGGATTATTATGTATCTATTCATTGCAATGCTTTTAATGGATCTGCACAAGGCTATGAAGATTATATTCATAGCGCTCTAACTGACTCCTCTCAGACCGCTAAATACCGAGATATACTTCATGCAGAAATTACTAGTGTAAATCAATTACAGAACCGCGGGAAGAAGAAAGCCAATTTTCATGTCCTACGAGAATCTACTATGCCTGCAATTTTATCAGAAAATGGGTTTATTGATAATAATCATGATGCTGCTTTGATGCGTGATCCTTCATGGCGACGGAAAGTTGCCCAAGGACATGTTAATGGCATTGCTCGTGCATTCAATCTGAAACGAAAGGATACAAATCCAGGTCCTTCTGTTTTGTACCGTATTATTGCTGGGTCCTTCCAATCGATAGACAATGCGGAAGAACGTGTCGCACATCTCAACAGACACCAAATTGACTCCTTTATTTCCTCCGTTACGGTTTCCGGAAAGCGTTGGTTTCGAGTGCAAGCAGGCGCATTTACAAACCGTAATAACGCAGAGGAACATCTTGCAACTGTAAAACGTGTTGTTTCGGATGCTTATATTGTACAGGAGTAACATTAATGAAAAAAAGAATAGTCAATGATAGTTCACTTTCGGTTTAAAAAATAGACATTGACTGGTTCCTGTGACATTACAAGGTTAAGCCCGATTCGAAGCTGGAATTGGGCTTATCCTTTCCCTTTAATCAAGTTTTTGTAATTGTAACCTTTCCTTCTCTATTATTTTCATGATCCCATTCCACTTGAATCTCAAACGTTCCTTCTTCAAAAAATAATGGAAACCGTCTTTTTATTGATATTTGCATTGGGAGTTTTAGAGCTTCTTCTTTGTCCACCCATACAACTTGCCCCTCGGGGCCATCTTCTATTAATTGACCTTTATAATCATTAGTTATGTAATTGAAAATCATATAACGATCATTCGCGACAGGATTTACATATTCATACAATCCTTTATATTTAAGATTGCTTACTTCTAATCCTGTTTCTTCTTTCACTTCACGGATAGCACTTTCCACAAAACTCTCCGGAAATTCAACCTTTCCACCTGGTGGTATAAACCCTTTAAAACTATCATGTTGACGATCTAGTAGAAGCACCTTATTACCAGTTTGAATCATACAAACTGTCCAAAATTTGTAGTTAATAGTACTGCACATTTACTTCACCTAATTGTCTAATTAATATTTATTATCTTTATTCTAACAAAAAATCAGTACTCCACCATTCATTTTTAGAAAATTTCTATCATTAATTACTCAAGTATTATGCTATTATTGAATTATCTATAATATATTGGTATGAAGTTCTAGATTAATTGATTTTAGGAAACTAAGGGGAGAAAAATCAATGTCAGAAAATCAAGATGTTTTATTTGAAAAAGAAGAGACAGAGAAAGTCAGTACTGGTAGTCAAAGGGTAGAAGGAGAGCCTACTGCGGCATTTAAAGGTGCATCATGGGCAGCCTTATTAATTGGTGTATCAGCTTACTTTATTGGCTTGTTTAATGCTACAATGCAGCTGAATGAAAAAGGATATTATTTTGCTGTTTTAGTCTTTGGTTTGTATGCTGCAGTATCTTTGCAAAAGGCTGTAAGGGACAAAGAAGAAGGTGTACCAGTTACTAATATTTATTACGGGATTAGTTGGTTTGCATTAATCATAGCCATATCGTTAATAGCTATAGGCTTATATAACGCTGGAAGTATTACATTAAGTGAAAAAGGGTTTTATGGAATGTCATTTGTTCTAAGTATATTTGCTGCAATAACCGTTCAAAAAAATATCCGAGATACACAAAAAGCAAGAGAAAAAATTATGTTATAGATTACATAGAAATTTCTAGCGTTATTAAAAAGAAACAGAAACCATCATGGAGGATAGTTTCTGTTTCTTTCATGATAAACAAACTCCCTTACAAGGATGAAGCGCCCTTCCTCTTTTCCAAATAAACCCCATACTGCTTATGCAAATCTTTAAGCGCGGAAACAATTGCATTGCCGGCTTTTCCCATGTAATGCCTTTTCACCGATTTAATGGGATCCTCTATCCCATCCTGCAAACTATATCCACGTAATAATTGATGAACAAAGTCACGACCATGTTCGGTTGCAAGGGTGCAACTCGCGGCCACAATCACACCATATTTTCGATCTATTTCAGCTGTGATGGTCAAGGTTTCATACATATTCTGTGCTGCCATTCCGGCCGGCAATCTAGCATGTCCTGCAATAAAAACTGTATTCATTTAGTCTACCACTCCTTGAATAAAACCACGAAATCCTAGTTTCCTAGATATAACTGCAGCTGTTTCCTTTGACTTCGCTTTGATTGTTTTCAGATTATCACCTTCGAAGTATGTAGATAAGCCACTAATCGTTAAGGCTGCAATAACACGATTATGATAATCATAGATTGGATAAGAGATACCAGTAGTATTTTCATCTTGTTCGCTAATACTATAAGAGTAGCCTTCCAAACGAATTCTTTGGAGTTCATCTTCAAATTTTATCCGGTTTATTCTACCCTTTGTTTCAGCTTGATTAAGGATCACTTCTTGTTTCTCTTTTGGTAGATTAGCCAATAAAAGCTTTGGCCCTGAACCAACATATAAGGGGGAGCTCTTACCAATCCTCGTGTATAAACGAATGGCTTTTGAGCTTTCCACTTTTTCTATATAAATTGCTTCGTTATGGTTGATGACCACCAAATGGACTGCTTCTTGAATTTCATTTGCCAAGGTTTCCATATAGGGATATGCAACTCGCCTTACTTCCAACTGGTCGGAAACAAGTTTTCCTAACTCCAAAAGCTTCAGCCCTAAACGATAGCGACTGTCATGCTCATTTTCCTTTAGCTTATAAACGAAGTTCATCGATTCAAGGGTCGTAAGCAAACGATAGGCCGTTGGTTTTGGAAGATTGGCACGTTCGGAAATTTCCTTAAGGGAAAGCTCATAGGTTTTTTCATCAAATAAATTTAATAGATTGAGTGCTTTCTTTACACTTTGATTCATTTCTATTCTCCTTGCATTCGCAATTAGAAAAAGGTCCCTCCGCGGTGCGCGCAGAGGGATAACCTTTATGCTTTAACCTTGGAACTAGATGTCACCAAAGATTCCTTAATTTGAACTCCCCGTTTTGCCATCTCGTTAATGTAGACATCACCAGGTACACTTTGTTCTGGTGGATATACACCCTTTTTAGCAATTGTTCCATTACCAATCATTTGGGCAACAACGGAGATGGTATTTGCTGTTGCTCTTGCCATAGCTGTTACGTTATGTTCGCGATCCTTAAACGTTGCCATTTCATATTGATAAGTAGTTTCTTCTCCATCCTTGACTCCAGAAACAACTACACGTAGAAGCACCGCATCATCTCGATCGCCTAGTTCAACAATTGGATCAAGAACTTTTAGGAAAACTTCTCTTGGCTTAATTTTTTGACCTCTTAATTCAATCTCATAATCATTGCGAGTAAGATTTAAGTCAACCAGTAATTGAAACTTCTCCGCATGACCTGGGTAACGAATAGTCTTATATTCGAGTGTTTCAATGTCAGGATATGAGATGGAAAGTGTTGATGTTCCACCAGAAGTATGGAAAGCCTCTAATGGACCAAACTTTTCAAAATGAAGACGCTCCACTTCGGATAGAGAAGGAACTTCCTGTTTTACACCGTTTCGAATAATTAAGGACGGATCTGTGTAATGATCAAACAGACCTTCCATCGAGAATACATGGTAGTACTCTAGTGGTGGTTCTGGCCTTACTGGAATTCCACCTACATATAGTTTAATAGATTTTAATTCGTCTAGTTTGCTTGCTCCATAGCCTGAAAGAATGTTAATCATTCCGGGTGCTACTCCAAGGTCAGGAATTAAGGTTACATTTGCAACTTCAGCATCTTCGTGCATAGCTAGAACTTTATCGGTTATATGTCCGATATGGCCGCCTAAATCGACGGAACTTACTCCAACTTGGATTGCTGTTTTGGCTACGATTTCGTTAAAGGAGTAAAATAGTGCATTTATTATGACGTCATATTGGCGCATGAAGTTTGCTAGTTCTTGTTCGTCTGATGCGTTTACTTGGAATGCGGTTAGTTTTGGTGAGTTTAGTTGGTCTACTACTTGTTGTGCGCGTTGTAGGTCGATGTCTGCTAGGCCTATTGCTGTTACTCCTTCGCTTTGTGTTAGGTCTCGTGCTGCTTCTTTTCCCATTAATCCTGATCCTAATACTCCGACTTTCATCGAATCACTCCTTTTGTGAATTATCATGATAATATTTTATTAACTTTCTGGTCAGGTCCGCGGTGGGAATAGACTTCGCTTTCCGTGGGCGGCTGGTGAGCCTCCTCAGAGCTAAAGCTCTTGCGGGGTCTCACCGATGCCTATCCTCCCACAGGAGTCTCCGTGTATTCCCACCGCTCAGTGCATCTATATCTGTTACTTTAAATCACATTACACTACCATTTAAAAAGTAATACTTACTCCACATCAATCTGTGCTCTTTGTAACTTTCCACTATAATCTACATACACGGATTTCCATTCGGTGTAGACGTCTAGGGCTTGGATGCCGGAGTCGCGGTGGCCGTTTCCGGTGCCTTTTGTTCCTCCGAATGGTAGGTGGATTTCAGCTCCTGTTGTTCCGGCGTTTACGTAGACGATTCCTGTGTCTAGGTCGCGTTGTGCTTTGAATACGCGGTTTACGTCTTTTGTGAAAATAGAGCTTGATAGACCGTACGCTACGCTATTGTTTACCTCAATAGCTTCTTCAAAGCTTTTAACTGGAACAAGTGATACTACTGGACCAAAGATTTCTTCCAGTGCGATGCGCATTGTGCTTGTTACATCCGTGAATAATGTTGGTGCAAAGTAGTTTCCATTTGCATGGTCACCTTCTGTTAACTCAAATCCACCGGCTAGAAGTTTTGCACCTTCTTCTTTTCCTATTTCGATATATTGCTTTATCTTCTCGATACCAGCTTTATTAATGATTGGTCCAACTTTATTAGTAGAATCTAACCCATTGCCAATGGTTAATTTTTCCATTTCAACTAGTAAACGTTCTTCCAATGCTTCTTTTACATCTTCATGAACGATGACACGACTACATGCTGTACAGCGTTGACCACTTGTTCCAAAAGCACTCCATAGGATACCTTCTACAGCAAGGTCTAAGTCTGCATCATCCATTACGATTACTGCGTTCTTTCCTCCCATTTCTAGAGAAACCTTCTTCAACTGGCGACCACATTCCGCAGCAATATTACGTCCAACATCATTTGACCCTGTGAAGGAGATTACACGAACATCATCGTGATGAACCATAGCATCTCCAACTTCTGAACCACTACCGAATACAACGTTTATAACACCCTTCGGTAGGCCTGCTTCTTCAAATATTTTTGCAAGTTCATATGCCATAATTGGAGTTTCTGTTGCCGGTTTCCATACCACTGCATTACCGGCTACAATTGCCGGGAAGGACTTCCAAGTCGCAATCGCAATTGGGAAGTTCCACGGGGTAATAATTCCAACCACTCCGATTGGAGCACGAACACTCATGGCGAATTTATCTTTTAGTTCAGCAGGTGTCGTTTGACCAAATAGGCGTCTACCTTCACCCGCCATATAAAATGCCATGTCGATTCCTTCTTGAACTTCCCCACGAGCCTCCTCAATAACCTTTCCATTTTCCATTGTAAGAAGCTGTGATAATTCTTCTTTTCTGTCCTTTAGAAGATAACCAACACGATATAATACTTCTGCGCGCTGTGGTGCAGGAACTAATGCCCACTCTTTTTGTGCCTTTTTTGCAGCCTCAACTGCTGCATTTACACTATTAGCATCTGATAACGGAACATCTAGAATTGTTTCGCCAGTTGCAGGGTTAATAACAGGGGTAGTTTTTTCAACTTCCACCCATTCTCCATTAATAAAGTTTGCTAGTTTTTTTGTTTTCACTTCTGCCATTTTGTAATAACCTCCTAATAATATTTGCATTATTTATAGTTATTGGGACTATCCCCTCAATGATGATATGGTTGATGTGACTGAGATATTCTCTACATCCGTCATGATTTCAATCACTGTAGGTAAACCACTTGTCAAAGCTTGAGTTAGCGCATTTCGAAATTCATCTATGGTAAATACCGTGTAGCCCTCTGCTCCAACTCCATTTGCCAAAACTCGGAAGGAAACCACTCCTAAATCTGTTCCTATCACTCTTTCGGGATAATGCATTTCCTGATGCATACGGATTGTTCCATAGCTGTTATTATTGAAAACTAGTGCAATAACAGGTACTTTCTCCCTTACAGCAGTCTCAAGTTCTTGGAATGTCATCATAAAACCCCCATCACCTGAGAGGGAAACAACGGTTTGATTTGGCACAGCTAGCTTTGCACCAATTGCCGCTGGAAGCCCATATCCCATTGCACCAGAGGTTGGTCCGACATAGGTATTCTTCTCCGTAAAAGGATAGAATCCATGTAACCACCCCGCAAAGTTACCGGCATCATTCGTGATTAATGCATCTTTAGGCAACATCTCTACAAGTGCTTGTATGACATGTTTGTTAATAACATCTTTATCGGTAACTTCTAAACTACTTACCCCTACATAACGTAGTCGACTTTCTTCCGCCCATGATGGCCACAAGCTAGTAAGTTCCACCTCAACTAATGCCTCTAACGCCTGTTTCATATCAGCAATTATACCTAAGTCAGGAGGATAAACCTTGCCTATAACATCTTGCTCGATATCAATATGGATAAGCTTCTGTTCCGCTGATAACAAAGAATAGTCCTGTGTGGTTACTTCGGATAATCTAGTGCCTAATGCCAAAATCACATCTGCTTCCTTCACCGTTTCCAAAATTCTTTTAGGAGTTCCTAAACCTAAATGTCCAACATACAGATCGTGGTTATTTGGAAATGCATCGTGACGACGAAATGCAGACATAACTGGAATTTGTAATTTTTCAGCAAAACAGACCAATTCTTCTTCTGCCTGTGAAAGCTTCACACCACCGCCAGCAATAATTAGTGGCTTTTGAGCTTCTTGTAATATGTTCTCTACTAGAATGATTTCCTCTTTGGAAGGGGAAGGTTTGGGTATCGTTATTTCCGGACCAAAGTGCATTTCCGTTTCAACTGGTAACACATCCTCCGGTAGCGAAACAACTACTGGGCCTGGTCTTCCCGAACGAGCAATTCGAAATGCTCTTCCAACTATCTCCGGCATTCGCTCCGGGTCCTTTACTTCAACTGCCCATTTTGATATCGGCTTGAAAAATTGATCCAAATCTACTTCTTGGAATCCTTCGCGACCACGGAATTTACTATGTACCTGCCCTAGGAAGACAACCATTGGTGTGGAGTCCTGATAAGCTGTATGAACTCCAATGGATAAGTTAGCAGCCCCAACTCCTCTTGTCGCAAGTACCACACCCGGTTTATGAGAAGCTTTCGCATAACCCTCCGCCATAAATGATGCTCCGCCTTCATGCCTTGCTGAGACCAAATCTATGGATGGTTCATCATAAAGTGCATCTAAGAGAGGCAAATAGCTTTCACCTGGTACACAAAACACCTTTTGAATGCCCTCCCTTTTTATACATTCAACGATTGCATGTGCCGCGGTCATTTTCGTTTTCAACTGAGTACTCATGACAAACTCACACCCTTACTTGTAAAATCTTTCATTCTTCTGATTACCTCATCAATACGTTCAAGCTCTACAGATAGAGAAATTCGAATATACCCTTCACCAGACGGACCAAAAGCAGTACCTGGAGTTACAATGACCCCTGCTTCTTCCAAAAGTTTCTCTGAAAATTCCGCTGATGTATATCCTCTTGGAATCTTCGGCCAAATAAATATCGAGCCTCGTGGCTTTTCAACTTGAAAACCAGCTTCTAGTAAGCCTTGATACATACGTTCCATTCTTGCTTTAAATATTTCATTATGTTTTTTCACATCTGATAAATCGCTTCTTAAAGCAAGTGCTGCGGCCTTTTGAATGGCTAGAAATTGGCTAGTATCAATATTACTTTTGTAGGTGTGAAGAGCCTTAATTAACTCTTTATTTCCTACAACATAACCAATCCGCCATCCCGTCATATTAAAACTCTTGGATAACGAACCAAACTCAACAGCTACTTCCTTAGCATTTGGAACTTGAAGAATACTTGGTGACTTGTATCCGTCAAACGTAACTAAATCATAGGCAGCATCATGAATAACTGCTATGTTATTCTGCCGTCCGTATGTAATCGCTTCCAAAAAGGTATTTAATTCGACAGTTGCTGCTGTTGGATTACCTGGATAATTTAAGAACATTAGCTTGGCATCCTGTTTATCCTGTTCCGATACTTGATCATACATTGGTACATAGCCATTTTGTAAATCCAACGGAAGATATGCACTATTACCACCGGCTAAATGTACCGCTGTTTTGTATACGGGATAACCTGGATCAGGAATAAGAACCGTGTCACCAGGATTAATAGCAGCCTGAATAAGATTGGCAATTCCCTCTTTAGAACCAATTAACGTTAACACTTCTGTCTCCGGATCTAACTCAACCCCATAGTGGCTCTGATAAAAATAAGCTACTGCTTCTCTAAATTCTTTACTACCATCATAGGGGGAGTATCGATGATTAATAGGATTTTGTACTTCCTCACAAAGCTTCTCCATAATAAACTTTGGAGTTGGTAGGTCTGGTGCGCCGATCCCTAAATCAATCACATCCATACCAATGGCCTTCAGTTCCTCTTTTCTCTTTTGAAACCTAGAAAAAAGATATGGCGGTAAGTCCTTTACCTTGTTTGATACGTACATGGTTCTACCCATCCTTCCGTTTCAACATACGAAATGCTATTTCATATATCTGACATTAGTATAAAGGTATTAATTAAAATTTTCAATTATTATTAAAAAACTAAATATTTTTGTTACAATAAATACAGAAAGCGCTTACTTATCTAAAAAGAGGTGATCATAGTGAATACTAGTAGAGAGTTCGCTCGTATCTTAGATCAAAATGATTCTTTAAAAGATTTCCGAGAAGAATTTTATATTTCAAATGAAAAGATTTATTTGGATGGAAACTCTTTAGGTCTCCTGTCCAAAAGATCGGAGAAGGCTGTTTTAGATATCCTGAATTCATGGAAAACATTAGCAATCGATGGTTGGACAGAAGGAGAATACCCTTGGTTTTATTTATCCGAAGAAATTGGAAAGCAATTTGCCTCTCTTGTTGGCGGAGAATCTAAGGAACTTATTGCTACTGGCTCTACCACCACAAACCTACATCAACTGCTAGCAAGTTTTTATCAACCAGAAGGTAAGAAAACTAAAATCCTTGCTGATGAATTAAATTTTCCATCGGATATTTATGCTATAAAGAGTCAGATCCAATTAAAAGGCTATGACCCCAATGAGCACCTAGTACAAGTGAAAAGCAAAGAAGGTCATTTGCTTGAAATAACGGATATAATTGATGCTATGACAGACGATATTGCATTAATCGTTCTTCCTGGTGTTCTTTACCGCAGTGGACAAATTCTGGATATGCAGGCTATTACACATGCAGCACATGAACGAGGTATCCTAATTGGCTTTGACTTATGCCACTCTATCGGTTCTATTCCACATGAATTATCCAAATGGGGTGTTGACTTCGCCTTCTGGTGCACATATAAGCATCTAAATGGAGGTCCAGGTAGTGTTGGTGGAATTTACGTAAATGAACGACATCTTGGTATGGAACCTGGACTTTCTGGGTGGTTTAGTTCTGCAAAAGAAAAACAATTTGACTTAGAGCATGAATTAACTCCCGCATCAACGGCAGGTGCTTTTCAGATAGGCACACCACATGTTTTAAGCATTGCACCGCTTATTGGCTCTCTTACAATATTTCAAGAAGCTGGGATGGAATCTATTCGTAAAAAATCACTACAATTAACCGACTATCTTATCAACCTAATAGAAGCTGAGTTAAAAGACTATAGCTTTGAAATTACCTCTCCAAGGGAACATGATGCTCGTGGTGGTCATATTTACTTAACACACCCACAAGCAGCGAGTATTTGTAAGGCTTTAAAAGCAGATAGAATTGTTCCAGACTTCAGGAGCCCTAACGGAATAAGATTAGCCCCGGTTGCCTTGTATAATACGTTTGAAGAAGTTTGGCAAACTGTTCTAACCCTAAAAAAGATCATGAAAGAAGCCCGTTATAGAAAATATGAAAATAGAAGAGGAGTAATTGCTTAATGACAAAATGGATTGATATTACACAACCCTTAACAAACGATATGGCGCACTGGCCCGGTGACAGACCTTTTAAGTATGAAGTAGCTGCTACCAAAGAACAAACCGGGTCTGCTAATATTGGAAAGATTACAACCAGTGTCCATATAGGAACCCATGTTGATGCTCCTTTTCACTTTGATAATGATGGAAAGACAATGGAACAAATTCCTATCGATATTTATATCGGGAAAGCACTTGTCATCGATGTAAGTGAATATAAGACTATAACACCTGAGGTGCTGGATAAATATAATTTAGATGGCGTGAAACGATTATTAATTCGAACTTCACTTACAAATAACCCAAAATTATTTCCTGAAGTCATTCCTTTATTAGACTCTAGCATTGGTGAATACCTAGCAAGAAAAGGTGTAATTTTACTTGGTGTAGATATGCCTTCTGTTGATCACATAACTAGTAAAACACTAGACACCCATCATGCTCTTCACCGAAATGGGATTCACATTCTAGAGAACATTATGCTTGACGATGTGGAGACCGGGGAATACGAGTTAATTGCTCTTCCCTTAAGAATTGTTGGTGGAGATGGTAGCCCTGTCAGAGCGGCACTTAGACCCCTTAAGGAGGAAAATTAACGTGCGAGAGGAATATATGTGGGAGTTACACTCCGATGACACAGGTGCCCATACGGATTTTAAAGAAAAGATGACCTATGGTGACTATTTACAGCTTGAGCTACTACTGGATAGCCAAAAAAGGCTTTCTGACCATCATGATGAAATGTTATTTATCGTCATACATCAAGTAAGCGAGCTTTGGTTAAAGCTAATGATCCATGAAATAGAGGCTGCGACTGTTGCAATTCAAAAGGAAGAATATCAATCCGCTTTTAAGATGCTTGCCCGTGTATCTAAGATTCAATCACAAATAATACAGTCCTGGGATGTACTTTCCACCCTAACACCTGCTGAATACATGGAGTTTCGTAATTTCTTAGGTAATGCATCTGGCTTCCAGTCCTATCAATATCGTTTGGTTGAATTTGTATTGGGATACAAAACACCCCATATTGTAAAAATCTATGAAAAGAATCCCATACTACATAAACGTTTAAAGACAGCGTTCGAGGCACCTGGACTTTATGATGTTTCCATTCAAACGTTAAGTAAACAAGGATTCAGTATTAACGAGTATGTTTTAAATCGAGATTTCTCTAAAAAATATGAGCAAGATCCTACAGTAGCTGATGCATGGTTAGAGGTTTATCGTAATAAGGATACATACTGGGATCTTTATCAATTAGCTGAGAAACTTGTTGATATTGAAGACTGGTTTCAACAGTGGCGATTCCGACATATGAAAACAGTAGAGCGGATTATTGGCCATAAAATTGGTACTGGTGGTACTTCAGGTGTTGGATACCTGAAGAGTGTATTGGATCATTACTTTTTTCCGGAGTTGTGGGAGATTCGAACGAAATTATGAAAAAGTGCTTAGAGGTTTCGATTAGACCTCTAAGCACTTTTAACTACTTAGTTATTACCGTTCCCTTTATTACCATTTCCATTATTACCTTTGTCATTATTTCCGTTATTGCCTTTGTTTTCTTTCTTCTCTGCTTTTTCTATTGCCTTTTCAGCCTTTTCTTGTTTTTTCTCTGCTTTCTTTTCTGCCTTTTCTAAAGCTTTTTCTGCTTTCTTTTGTACTTTTTCAAGTTCTTTTTCTGCTTTTTTATTGTCTGGTTTTGCAACTTCCACTATTTCTAGATTTTTTGTTTCTTTTGTGATTTCCTGTTTCTCTTCTGTTATTGGAGCTTCAACAGTTAGTGTTGCTTCTCCTTCAGAGTCTTCAATTACAATTTTTTCATCATCTGTTATAATTTCTTCTTCTAATTCAACTTCGTCTTTATTCACTATTTTACTAGCTCGTTTTTCAAGTTTATCTGCTAACTTAGCAAATGATTTTTCAATATTTTTCATAATTGCAGCTTGTGCTTTCGGATTATCGATTTTTGCAAGAACTGCTGATAGAGCATTGATGTTGTTAGCAATTTTCACTTTAACCTGTGCAACATCTTCATCCTCAACCACTACTTCTTCGTCTTCCTTTACATCCTCTTCTTCTACTACTTCATCATCGGTATTTTCAGTTGCTCCTTCTGTTTCAGATGATTCTTTACTTTCTTCTGCAGTACCTTCTTCAGTAGCTTCCTCTTCAACATTATCACCAAGTGTTAATTGTGCTTTTTCATTATTATCAAGAGCTGATTGAAGCAATTCACCGGCTTCATCATATTTGCCTTCTTGAATGAGGGCATTTGCTTCTGCAATACGTTCCGCAGCAAGTTCTGCTAATAATTGACTCTTTTTATAATCATTAAATGTTAATGCTAGTTGGATTTTTTCTTGCATTACTTCAACAAAGTAAAAAAAGTCTCCAGGGATAAGTCCTACTTCAACTTCCTCTTCTTCTGTTGCTTCTTCTTCACTTACTTCTTCTTCAGTTGGATCTTCTTCAACTGTCTCTTCGGTATTTGCTTCTTCCTCAGATGTAACGGTTTCTGATGATTCTTCTTCTTTAATTACTTCATCCGTGTTTATTTCATCTACTGTAGAATCTCCATTCGTTGTACCTTGTGATTCTGTGACTGTTAAATTTCCCTGATCACTTTCATCTGCTAGTACAGTAGCTGCCCCGGATGTTACTACTACAGATACTAGCACTGTACTAGTTACTAGACTTGTTAGTTTGTGTGAAAATTTCATGTATACATTTCCTCCCCAGAATTTTGTTTAAATAATTGCATTAAGAAAATTCGGGGTGTTGGACAAATATATGTCTTAATTTGATGAAAAACATAAAAATGTTACTATTTTCCTATGCTTCCTTTAGATAGAAACAAAAGAAAAGGCCCCCTATTTTGGGGGCTTTAGCATTAAAGATCTTCAAGGATTCGGAAGACTACTTTGTACTTTTCTTCGTCCATTAAGTCTGTGATGTGAACTTGTTTACCATGGCCGAAAATTACTTCTGTATCTGTCATAGCGATTACCATTGTTTTGGTGTTGTTTTCAACGTCTAGAAAAACATCGCCAACTACTGGTTTGACTACATCTTCATCACTATCGGTTAGATAGGTGATGGATTCGTCTTGTATCTGTTGTTCTTCTGGGACGAGGCTTTTATCGTAATATGCGATTTCTTGGCTTGCTTCTTGCCTTCCTGGAACCATTACGACATATTCATGATGTTTTACCCCATTATCCCTTGTAGTAACAACATTTCCATCTTCAATACTTGATACCTTTTCAATTGAATTTAGAGAATAGTGATCTAAAAAATCTGGAGCAGGTTTTGTGATTAATATATAATCACCAGGATTCGGTTTCTTATTCTCATCAATCGTATATCGCTTGCCATAAAAAATAAATGTGTCATTATGTTTTGGCTTGTAGAATGAAATATCAATGGCACTCGTTAATACCTGTTTCATATCTTTCAACCGATATAGATGGACTGATTTTTTAAACATTGGTTTAACAGCATATACTTTATGTAACTCATTTTGATAAAAGACAAACTGACCTTTACGAACTTGAAATAACTTCACAGGAATTCCTCCTAGGAAAGAATTTGAATAACGGATAAATAAAGACTATCCTTATCATTTGTAACAATTACAGATTTAAACATATTATCTTCCATCATCGTACATTCTCATCCATATGAACAAAAGGAAGATCTGTATTCACTGTTCCTAAAATTTGCTTTACCCTTATTTTCTCACCTTCTAACCATTTTCCAAAATCAAAAATAATCGGTTCCCGATCACCGCCCAATACAAACCAGGCCATTAATTCTTTAGGGAAATACGCAGAGGTGTGAATAGTGCCTGCCCAATTTTTATATTGGTCAGAAAAAATTCCTTTATCAGAATCATTCATCATACGAAATGCCAGATATGCATCTGTTACGAGTTGCTCTTGTTTCTCAATTGCCTCCATCCGCCTATAAGAATCATCCAAATGGTAACGATTTTCATGTGTTAACACCTCAAAATGATTCGTACAAACGTTTGATTGACGCACATGAGTCCCTCGTGGAGTCGCTTCTACGATAAAGGTCTCTCCAGATTTGTCTAATACAATATAACTAAAAGAGTGGCGATGTGGTACTTCTTCAAGCATATGAACAGCCTCATTCACATTAGCACAATTTTCTAATATCATTCTTCCAATCATATTACAAATGAAGCCATCCCCTGGTTTCTTACGATGCATAAAATTATAACCCATAGCTAGACCTTTCTCATTCATACCATCCATTCTTCCGGTAATTCGCTGAGAAGGACCAATGACAGCATATCCTTGGTCTGTCGGAGCAAAGATGGTATATCTTCCCTCATAAGTCTTAGGGTGATAATCATAATTTCGAATCATATAATCTGAATCAGTAAAAATGGAACAACCACTCCGCATATAATGAAGACGGTAGCCACCAAACTCACGAAGAACTTCACCGATATCCCACTCTAGAGCATCTTGTAATCCTAATAGCTCCTCCCAAATACCAGGGGCAAACGGTAGTATCGCATTTTTTACTTCTTGCTCATCAATAATGAAGTGTTGTTTCCTAATTTTCCAGATTCGTTTTCTATTTTGTATTGTTAAGGAATCCTTTAACAATTCCCCTTGCATAAATCCAAAGTCATAGTGAGATCCTCGAAATTGTATAACATCACTGTAGATATGCTTCACATTGATCACCCCTTGCATAAATAATTAGGATAGAACCAACCAATGATCCTATCCTAATGTTAATTTTCTAGTTCTTCTATCAATAAGGAAAGCTCTTCCCAGCGTTCCATTTTCGCATCTAGCTCTTCTTGTATCTTTTGTTGTTCAGCAAATAAGTTTTGAACTTTTTCCGAATCACTTCCTGCCTCCACAATTCCTTCCTCTAGCTCTACTATTTTTTCTTCTAAAGATGCAATTTTGTCCTCAATCTCATTCCATTCCTTCTGTTCCAGGTATGAAAGTTTCTTTTTTTGTTTTGGCTTCGTATCTTCTCTGGTTATCTTGGGGCCATTCTTTTCTACCGGTTGTGCATCTTCTTGATACTCACTATAATTACCATAAAAAAGACTTATCTTACTATTCCCCTCAAATACTAGTAACTTCTCCACTACGCGGTCTAAGAAGTATCGGTCGTGGGAAACGGTAATAACAACGCCTGGAAAATGATCTAAATATTCCTCTAACACACCTAAGGTTTGCGTATCCAAGTCATTAGTGGGCTCATCAAGAAATAATACATTAGGCTCATCCATTAATATTTTTAAAAGATATAGACGGCGGCGTTCTCCACCAGAGAGCTTGCGAATATAATTATATTGTTCAGAACGAGGAAATAAGAACCGCTCTAGCATTTGTTCAGCTGAAATGGCATCCCCATCTTTTGTATATATTACTTCCGCTACTTCTTTGATATAATCCACCACACGCATTTCACCATTTAATTCTTCATCACCTTGTGTATAATAACCTATTTTCACTGTTTCACCGATGATTACTTCTCCGTTATCTGGTTGAATACGATGCGCCATAATGTTAAGTAGTGTTGTTTTTCCCGAGCCATTAGGTCCGATAATACCAACTCTATCTCCAGGGATGATTAACTGGCTAAAGTTGTTTATGAGCTTACGTCCCTGGAATGACTTTTCAATTGCTTCTAATTCAATAACTTTTTTACCAAGGCGAGCAGACCCTACATGGAACTCGACATTATGATGGTCCGTATTGAAGGTTTTTTCTTTCATATCATGGACTCGTTCTATTCGAGCCTTCTGTTTTGTTCCTCTAGCTTTAACACCAGCTTTTAACCAAGCTAGTTCTCTTCGCAACGTATTGGCATGCTTTTGTTGGTTGCTGCGTTCTAATTCTTCTCTTTCTGCCTTTTTCTCTAGGAAAATCTCATAATTTCCTTCATACATATACAGATTCCCTTTATCTAACTCAAAGATTTTATTGTTTACTCGGTTTAAGAAATATCTATCATGCGTTACAAGTAATAGAGCTCCCTTAAAACTTTGCAAATATTTTTCTAACCATTCCACAGTTTCATTATCTAAGTGGTTTGTAGGCTCATCTAATATTAATAAATCAGCAGGTTGAATTAACGCTTTAGCGATGGCAATCCGTTTACGCTGGCCACCAGAAAGCTCAGTAACACTTTTATTAAAATCAGTTATTCCCAGCTTCGTTAAAATTGTCTTTGCAGTAGTATTAGCCTCCCAAGCTTCATACTCATCCATTTTTTGCTGAGCTTTCATTAAAGCTTGTTGAACCTTCTCATCTTCTGGTGCTTCTGCTAATTTTTGCAATGTCCGTTCATATTCGCGCATGACTTTCATGATCATTGCATCACCATAGTAAATCTGCTCAATTACAGATAAGTTAGGATCTAACCAAACTTCTTGTGGTAAATACTCTATCCGATAGTCTTTTGGTGCTTGGATGCTTCCCGCTTCAGATGAATCTATACCAGCTATCACTTTTAAAAAACTCGATTTTCCCGTACCATTAACTCCAATTAAGCCAATACGGTCCTGTTCTGTAATCGTACATGTTAAATCTTTAAATAAGATCTTATCTCCATAAGATTTTTGTAGATTGTCAATTGTTAGCATAGAAAAGCCCTTCCTTATTAACATGCATAATATGCCCTGAATCAGACATCACCTGCATTTTCTACTTTAAAACATTGTAATTAATTTGAATTCTTTTTACTTCGAATGACTTCTTTCACGCATAGTACAATTAATAGTAGTAGCCATGATGTCACAATATAGAAGATCATTTTACTCAATTGATTCATTTCATCTAAGAAAAATAGCATACCTATCCAAACAGCAGCTATGATTAAAATTTGATATAGTAAAGGTTTCATCTTAGTTCCCCCTCAGATTCTAAATAATAGTTTACATGACACATTTATATTTTACCATTTGTATGAAAAAAACGGGGATAACAACTAATTGTTGCCATCCCCGTTTTATTAAAATTGGTTTATTATATTTGCCATCTCGATAGCTGATATAGCAGATTCTGATCCTTTATTACCGGCTTTTGTTCCAGCACGTTCAATGGCTTGCTCAATCGTTTCGGTAGTAAGTACCCCAAAGATTACTGGTTTCTCGGTTTCTAATGATACGCGCGAAACTCCCTTTGCCACTTCACTACTTACATAGTCAAAATGTGGTGTTGCCCCTCGAATAATAGTTCCTAAAGTAATGACCGCATCATATTTTTCATTCTGAGCCATCTTTTTGGCTACTAATGATATCTCAAATGCGCCTGGAACCCAGGCAACATCAATATTTTCCTCTTTTACATCATGTCTTTTCAATGTGTCAATTGCACCATCTAATAACTTGCTAGTAATAAACTCGTTAAACCTTCCTACTACGATTCCAATTTTTAAATTACTTCCAACTAACTTTCCTTCGAATAAATTTCCCATTTATCTATCTCCTTTATTGTTCCTTTGTTATTGTGTCACCTGTTTTTTTTGATTTTGGCGATATACGACTAAATCTTCAATGGATATTAGTTTTAGATCTAGTTGTTTGGCCATTTCAACTAAATCTGGTAATCGGGCCATCGTTCCATCTTCTTTAATAATTTCACAAATTACACCAGAAGGTGATGCACCGCTTAAGATTGCGAGGTCAATAGCAGCCTCTGTATGACCTCTTCGAACCAGAACACCACCATCCTTCGCAATAATAGGGAACATATGGCCTGGCTTCTTAAAATCTGTTCTCTTGGCATTAGGGTTAACAATTTCTTGAATCGTTCTAGAACGTTCTTCTGCACTAATCCCTGTTTTGGTGGTTATATGGTCAACACTTAGGGTAAAAGCTGTTCCAAGAGGATCTGTGCTTTGTTCCACCATTATTGTAAAACCTAATCTATCAGCAAGGTCTTTTTGGATGGGTACACAAACTAATCCTTTTCCATATGTGATCATAAAATTTATAATATCCGGTGTTGCTCTATCTGACAAAGCTAAAAAATCACCTTCATTTTCTCGATTTTCATCATCAACTACAATAATCGGTTTTCCTGCTTTTAAATCTTCAACTGCTTCATCAATTTTATTAAACATTCTTTCCACCCTTTACATAAAACCATTTTGTCTTAATAAATCTGTCGAAATTCCTGTTTTTTGTTGTGTATTATCCTGGTATTGATTAAATAAATGATGAACATATTTTGCCAGCGTATCACATTCAATATTCACTATTTCTCCTTGCTTCTTTTCGCCGACTACAGTTTCATGAACAGTATGAGGTATCAGTGATATGGTCACAACATTTTTATTAACATTAAAGATTGTTAGGCTTGTTCCATCAACCGTTATCGACCCTTTTAACATTAAGTATTTTTCTAACTCTTCCGGGACCCTTATATCGTAATAAATGGCATTTTCTTTTCTATTTCTTCTTATAATCAAGCCAGTCCCATCCACATGCCCAGAAACAAAGTGCCCGCCAAATCGACCATTTGCAGCCATAGCTCGTTCTAAATTTACCGTTGACCCACTACTTAAGTCCTTTAACGATGTAGATTTAAATGTTTCCGGCATAACATCAACCTGAAATTCCTTCGATGTAAAATTCGTAACCGTAAGACAAACTCCATTCACAGAAATACTATCTCCAAGCTTTACATCATCCAATATTTTCTGTGCTTCAATAGCCATCTCAATAGAGTTCTCAGATACTTTTTGAACACTTTTTACGGTACCCTTCTCCTCAATAATTCCTGTAAACACTTCTGTCACCCTTTCGCGTCTAATTAAAAACAATGCAAAAAACCCCTGAATATTCATCAGGGGCATAAGGACAGAATTTTTTAGTAAACAAAACAAGCATAGGAATATACAAATGCTAAAAGCATAAGACACTCCACGCCTATAAGTCTCCTACAAAATTCCTTCTCCCATCCAGACTATACTGTCGGCTCTGGATTTGCACCAGATCCACCGTATGAACTAAAATGCTCACACGGGTCACGGACTTAGAAGTTTTAACTTCATCACCGCCGGTCGGGACTTTCACCCTCCCCCGAAGGAATACGTAAAAATATTCGATTGTGTTTAGTATAAATCCTTTTTATATCAGATTCAAATCCTTTGCACTAAATTACAATTAACTACGTGATTATCTAGTCATTATCGGTCATAATATAAGTATTGAAATATACAATGGGGGAATTCTCATGGCATTACAAAAGGGTGAAAAAAATTGTATCACGGATGTTCAGGGTGTACTAGTAGGGCATAAAACATTATATAAAAAGCTTAATGAGGAAGAAACTATTTGCACAGGGGTAACCGCAATCCTACCACACCCTCGTAATCTTTTCTATGAGAAGGTAAGGGCGGCAAGTCACGTTATAAATGGGTATGGAAAAACTAGTGGACTCGTTCAAATGGAAGAGTTAGGTTTAATGGAATCACCAATTATGCTGACTAATACTCTAAGTGTGGGTCCAGTCATGGAAGGTACAATTTCTTACATGTTAGAGCAAAATAAAGAGCTTGGTACTTCTGCTGGGACATTAAACGTAGTCGTAGGAGAATGTAATGATGGTTTTTTAAATTCGATGCGACTGCAAGCGGTAAGACCTGAACATGCAATCGAAGCCATTCAAAACGCAAAAAGTAGTGCAACAGAGCAGGGAGCAATTGGTGCTGGGAAAGGAATGATTTGCTTTGGTTATAAAGGTGGAATTGGTACTGCATCTCGTATTGTAACAGCAGCGGAGGAAAAATATACAGTAGGATGCTTAGTACTAAGTAATTTTGGAGAAGGTGATAATGCGCTATTTGCAGACTTTCCAAAAAAGAAGAACCCAAATAGTACGGATGGATCGATCATGATGATTGTTGCTACAGACGCCCCACTTTATGATAGACAACTAAAGCGAATGGCAAAACGTACTGCAGCAGGGCTTGGTAGAGTCGGTAGCCATATGGATAATGGAAGTGGGGACATTGCAATTGCTTTTTCTACAGCCAATACATACCAACATAATGCTAATGGTCACCTAGATTCAATATCTTATCTTCGGGATGACCACAAAGCAATGAACCAATTATTCCAAGCAGTAGTTGAGGCGACTGAAGAAGCAATAATAAATTCGTTGAGATATGCTGAGACCACGGTTGGACAACGTGAGAGAAAAATAGAGAAGGCACCACTTTGATGTGGTGCCTTTGGTTTTTTCAATTTTAGGGCACATGGTCCGAGCTCCCGGGCTCATAATCCGACTGTTCAGGCGCATGGTCCGGATTCTCGGGCCCATGCTCAACCCCTAATATCGCTAGGAATTTACACCCAAATCACTTCCTACTTTTCACCATAAACAACTTAGGCTCATCTGCCCTAAATAACATCAATTTATCCGTAACTGGATGATTAAATGATAATATTTTTGCATGAAGACCTAATCTTCCAATTTCATTTGTCTTTGCACCATATTTTTTATCCCCTACAACAGGATGACCCATGTCACTCATATGCACACGGATTTGGTTTTTACGCCCTGTTTCTAGTTTTGTCTCTAGGAGAGTGAATTGTTTATTCCCTTGGATTCGGCGGTAATGTGTGATTGCTAGTTGGCCTCCCTTATCTTGAACCGAGTACATTTTATGAGTTTTACTTTCCTTTAACCATGATTTTATGGTTCCTTCTGGCTTCTTTACTTCCCCTTCCACCAATGCTACATAAGTGCGTTCTTTGACGATTTCCTTCCAATTATCTTGGAGCTTTCGTTTTACTTTTTCACTTTTTGCAAACATCATGACACCAGAAGTTTCTTTATCCAGTCGATGAACAACAAATACGCGATTTCCCGGATTCTGTCGTCGAACATGTTCCATTAACTGGTGTAGTACGGTTCTTCTTTTTTCTTTTTCTGTGGCAATCGAAAGGATTCCTGCATCCTTATTGATAACGATGATGGAATTATCTTCATATAAGATTTCCAATCCAATTAGCGTGCTTTCTTTAACTGCGACCTTGTTTTTTAATACGCTAACTTGTTGGCCTGGTTGTAGTAGGTAATTGTGCTTTGTCTCAATATGATCATCAATTTTCACCTGTCCACGAGTTAAGATGGATTTGACAGAGTTTCTACTTCGATTAGACATCTGTTCTAATAAAAATGGTAACAATTCAACCTGTTTCTTTACCTCAAAGTTCATCGTACCGTTTCTTTGTTGCTCTTGTTTTCGAAATGACATGTTTGGACTCTCCTAATCTTCATCTTTTACATCAATGTCTTCTGGAATTGGTTCGTGTAAATAATCCTGAATCATCAATTTGTATTTTTCTACTTGTTCAAAATAAGTGGTAAACTGTCCTTTATTGACAAGATACTGTTTCCCATCATGGATTGCCCGAATTTTCCCTTGCAATATTAAAGACTTCACTCTCTGTTCATTTATGGATAAATATTCTGCTAGTTCTGGTATTGTTACGTACAACAAGAACACATCCTTTTCCCTGAAATTATCATGAAAGTGAATAACCAATCCTAACTTTACTAAATTATTCAATAGTAAATTTTTCCTATTTATACTATAATCACCTTATAAATAATTTACAGCAACTAACAGGAGAATTATACACGAATGCGTTTAAAATTAGAAAAGATAGATATAAACTATAATTTATATAATTCCCCAAAAAAGAATACAGAGTATATCGTTTTAATTCATGGTCTGGGTTTAGACTCAACAATGTGGGATCCACTAATCCCTTATTTACAAGAATATTATCATATTCTAACATTCGATTTGAGAGGTCACGGCACAACTAAAGGTCAAACCGATCATATCACGTGGGATCTGTTAATAGAAGACTTCCATACTTTACAATCAGAACTACGTCTGGAAAAATTCCATTTGGTTGGTCTAGGGTTTGGTGGCAACTTAGCTATTAAGTTCAATGAGACATACCCAGAAAAGGTAAAAAAGCTCATTCTTACTTCTACTTACATGTATTTTCCAGAAGTTATTACGCAAAAGGAATTACAAAAACGGAAAAATCTTGTCACTGACGGTAATATGTCCGAGCTTACCAAGAATATGATTCATCAAATTGTTTATAACCTCACACCTGAGACAGAATTTTTACTACTCATGGCTTATGCAAAAGTTGAACAAACCACTTATTTCAACTTATTGAAGATGCTTGCTGAAACGGTAAAACTAGATGACTTAAGACACATTGATAAAGAAGTTTTGCTTATTCAAGGTGATAAAGATCCACTTTTTCCAACCCAGCAGAACAATCTCTATCAAAATTATTTAAAAAACTCCGTAAACTATATCGTACCTAATTCCTCTAACCTCGTTCCATTAGATAACCCTTCTAGTTTTATCACTCTGGTTGGACATTTCATTAAAGAAGGAATTAACGGGAACTTCAATGCGATCATGGAACAAGAATTTACAAACAACTATGAAGATCTACTATTAAAGCCATTTAATACGTTTGAAATAAATATCCTGAATGGTTTTTCCGTAAAGTACAAAGGTGTAGCGGTTGAAGGAAAATGGAATCAACGTAAAGCAAAAAATTTATTAGCCTATCTTGCTTATCATAATCCTTCTACAAGAGAAGATTTGATTGAAGAATTTTGGAGGGAAAATGATTTAAATAGTGCAAAGAATAATTTACGAGTCGCACTTAATCATTTGAAAAGAATTTTACAAAAGCATAATTTAGAATCACATTTACAAATTGGCCGTGACCAGATTAGTTTAGTTGGGGACATATCTTTCGACCTATCTAACTACATGCACCTACTTCAAGTTTGCAGTGTCGAAATAAATCCCATTAGAAAAAAAGCTTTATTTGATGAACTATCTCACTTATATCAGGAAAGAATGTTTCTTGATATGTACGATGACTGGCTGCTTTCCATTCAACAAGAAATTGATATTAGGATTCACGCAATTTCTAAGTTGATGAAAAAGAGATAAGAAATATTACAATCAGTTAATACAAAAGGAAGCTTGGGACAATTAGTAAACCCCAAGCTTTTTTGATAATTTTTTTTAATACATGATTTATTATCTTTATTAATCTAATTATTGAGGGAGCGTTGTCTATATTCTAAAAACTCGACCTTAGGTACATCCAAAGCACTACAAAGTGCATCGATTGGATAAAGGTTTTTCAAGGATTCAATTGCTTTATACTTTTCCTCTTCCCCTTGAAGAATCATTTGCAAGTAAGATTTTAATGCCTCTACTTCCATTTTTAATTCTTCAATCTGTTTTTCAACCGAATATTCATTACTTGTTTTCTCCACATGATGAATAGATCGTTCAAAGGCATTAGGGCCTTCTTTTTTGTATTTTTTAATCCATTCATAAACGTTATCACGATGTCTAATGCCTAAGTCTTGGATGACCTCTTGAACAGGTTGATCCTCGTCAAGAACACGTCGAATCGCTTCTAATTTTATCTGTTTACTATATCGGCTGTATGGCTGTCTATTTTCCAACCCCATCACCCCTATTACTGAAAAGTTACCTTAGTTCAAAGTGAGATAGATTTATCATACTATATGCACCATTACACATTCATTACAAGACACAGCACTGAGAAATTATTATGTTAATCCTTCCTTCTAGAAGCATTATTTCCCGCCCCGATAGCAATTCCTATCGCAATGCCAATGGCTAATTATCCAATGCAACTCCAAAAGCGACACCCAACGCAATACCGAGAGCTATTCCACCGCCATTATACTTTTTGCTTTTCTTTTCGCTCATCCTCCTCACCCCACACATATCTTTACGATTATACGTAGCCCTATGTTTCACTTTTCATAGCCTAACTTTCTCCAATTGAATAACTTCCCGGGGTCTACCTTTCTTTTCGGTGCATAATCGTCATGTCCAATTACATGATATCTATCTTTTGGAATCGTTGGATATCGATTATGCAGAGTATCCAATAATAACGATAGTGAGTTATATTGATCTTCTGTGAATCCAATAAAACTAGGATCAAGGTTATTGTAAATCTCCTCTGAAATACTAGGGACTAATTCATCTTTTGTGCCGATTCCCATTAATTCAATACCAATCGAATACTCATTCATGTCATGGTCGAAGAATGGAAGATTGGGTAAACTATTTCTACCAGCATGGTAAGCAACCCGATTATCTGATACGAATTGATAAATATCGCCTTCACGGCCAATTACATAATGTGTGGAAACCCCATACTCTGCTAATAAAAAGTATATATCTACAATGTTAAATGGAGAATCTGGCTTCGACTCGATATTACTAATAGAATGAATAACAATATGTGTTATTGGCTTTATTCTCGTTTCAGAATATTGAATTCCTAAAGGGAGTTCTTTAGTGGATAATGCATCTTTTGACTGAGCGGATATAGAGTAAAATGGTATGAATGCTAGTAGGAATAAACTTGTTATGATTCTTCTGCTCATAAGGGTCCTCCCCAGTTATGATTACTACCTCTTAACCATTCTTTTTGTGATTCACCAAAAAAAAGCTTACAATGTGTTGGAGGAAAGGAGATACATCTATGAATATAAACTACCCATTACCCAACGAAATCACTAATCTTTTAAATCAAAAAAGAAACAGTCCCGATACATTTCAGGAGTTAATTAGACCAGGTGGTTATATGCCACCAACCATCGATTTACTTATGGATGCCATTACCGCATTAAGTATGGGAAAAAACATTTTACTAAAGGGTCCTACAGGAGCTGGTAAAACAAAGTTTGCTGAAACACTTTCCAACCTGTTTAACCAACCTATGTTTAGTGTGAACTGTTCCGTCGATTTAGATGCAGAAAGCTTACTCGGTTTTAAAACATTGGCCTATCAAGGAGAGAAACAGGTTATCGAATTTATTCCAGGCCCAGTCATCAACGCGATGACACATGGTACTTTTTTATACATTGATGAGGTAAATATGGCAAAGCCAGAGACACTACCCTTAATAAATGGTGTACTCGATTACCGGAGAACCATCACGAATCCATTCACCAATGAAACAATTACAGCAACTGGCGGCTTTGGTGTAATCGCAGCAATAAATGAAGGATATATTGGAACGGTGCCATTAAATGAAGCCTTAAAAAACCGCTTTATCGTATTAGAGATTCCTTATATTGAAGGGCAACAATTAAAACAGCTAATTCAGTCGAATACAAAGTTGACGGATGAAACAATGGTTAACCTATTTGTGAAATTGTCTTCTGACTTAATCCAAGCTGTCACACAGGGAAAGCTTTCTGAGGATGCCGCATCCATTCGAGCTTTATTAGATGCTTGTGATTTAAGTGTACTTATCCCTCCAAAACGTGCTATCCTTCGTTCTATTGTGGACAAGCTAGATGAGGAAAGAGAAAGGGAATTTGTGAAGAACTTAACGGAAACTTATTTTTAGTTAGGAGAATTAGCATGCATGTCTTTAATGATGCAAGGGTCGATACAAATCTTTTCTTACAGCTTCAAGACCTTGCTACCGTTTTATCTGGTGATGTGGATCTAAAATTCGACTATAATTATGGTTCATTGATCGATCTTGTCGATTATAAACTCACGGCCAGTAGCTTTTGGGATAATACCAATCCTAGCATTAAAGAACCTGGTCTTAAGACAGATGTTTACCTACGTGCACTTGGTACGTTGAGACATTCCACTTTACCGGAGATGAAAGTTTTCGTGGAATCCATCACTGAATCCCACTTGCCTAAATTTGCTTATCAATTATTTGCTCTGCTTGAAGATCTCCGTCTAGAGGAAATTATTAAGCATGATCGACCTGGGACTGTACAAGCATTTTCAGTTAGAAGAAAAGCATACCAGCATTATTTTGGAACCCAATTAGTCGTTAATGCAAATCGAAATTTCCAATTAGATGAACTCTTTTGTTTAATTTACCTGCAACTTGCAGCAGACAATCCTGAGCCTGCTTTTCCAAAGGCAACAACTAGTCAGATTCAACAGTTGGAAGAGCTTAAATCACTTCTATTTCAAGTGTTTGAAGCAAGAACCACCTCTGAAACAGCTAGAATTGCCGAACAAATCGTATTTCAGCTATCGGGATATAAGGATACATTAAATGAGTACTTTGTCTTCCCTGTCAGTCATATAGAACGCTACGAAAAAAATACATTATTTGATGAACTGACTCGAACAGATCCTCTTGCAAATTGTGATTTTGAGATGGTGGACCAAGATGAAAGTGAATACTTTGATCAAGAATTTTCCACTTGGCACCGTGAAAATAAAAATGAAAATCGCAAGCAGAACTTCCTTCAATTTGAGCTAGAGCAAGGTACGAAAACAAGTATTTTAGGGGGAGGTGCTCGCGAAACCGAAGATGGTGACCAAGCAATGGCTTCTATTCAAGGTGCATCAAGTCAAAGTAAGCAAAATGACTACTCTGAAATGGAAGCACTGGAAAAAGAAGAGACACCTCATAAGGGTGGCCAGTCTGATGAATTTGGCGAGGAAAATAAGGATGCTGTAAAAATTGATAAAGTGGCAACAAAACCTACTAATGACGATATGGAAACTTATCAGATTTTCGTAGCAGATATAGAGCCATATAAACGAAAGCTAGCGAAGACGATTGAGAAGACCATTGAGCATAAAAAGAATCAGCCTAGACAGGACCTTATTTTCGGCAGGTTATCTAAGAAACTACTACCTATCGTATTAGAGGAAAATCCAAGAGTTTTTTACAAAAAGCATGAAGATTCCAAGGAATTTGATGCGGCATTTACGTTGCTCGTGGATTGCTCTGCGTCTATGCATAACAAAATGGCGGAGACAAAACGTGGAATTGTGCTTTTCCATGAGGTATTAAAGCACTTAAAAATCCCTCATTCCATTGTTGGATTTTGGGAGGATGCAAATGAGGTCAAGGAAGATTATCAACCTAATTACCTGCACAGAGTTCATTCATTTACCGATTCGTTTTACGAGCAAAATGGACCAAAGATTATGCAGTTGGAACCAGAGGAAGATAACAGGGATGGATTTAGCATTAGGGTCATGTCAAAGGAACTTATGGATAGAAGAGAAAAGCATAAGTTTTTACTTGTATTCTCTGATGGGGAGCCCGCCGCTGCAAATTACGACCAAAATGGCGTTGTGGATACGAATCTAGCCGTAACGGAAGCACGAAAGAAAGGAATTAGCGTTATTGGTATGTTCCTAGCCAATGGAGAAATCGAAGAACGCCAAGACCTAACCATGCAAAATATATACGGAAGAGAACGGGTCATGGTCCCAAGCGTCCAAGAACTGCCAGACCACTTTGCCCCCCTGTTGAAGAAACTCCTACTGAAATTGGTGTAGAGGTGCCTGTCACTTCCCGAATTATGTCGAACCACCTCCCTTTCCCCGAATAGCATATAGCATATTTATGTTAATGGGGAGTGAAGAGAAAGTGGGATACTTCCAACACTTCAACCTGGTTATAATTATTATGCATTAGCACAGCTGTTTTCATGATAAATAAAGAATATGAGAAATACATTCAAGTCTATGAAGAAATAGAAAGACTAGCCCGTGTTATGGCTGACGCAATTTCTGATGCCATGATCAAATATTACCTAAATATGTTTTAATGAAAAGCCTGTTACTCCTCCGACAAATTTCGAGGAGTGACAGGTACCATATTCCAACTTTTTAATAGTAGTTTAATTGCTTCTTCGAGTGCTGTTTCGGGTATTCCTGCAAATCCTAATATGATTCTTGGTTGGGTATTGTTTTGTTTCTCCATCGTATAGGTGGATAGTGGGTATATTTTGATACCCTGTTGTTTTGCCCTTGTAACCAATTCCTCTTCACCCATACCGTTATTAACTTCTAATACAACATGAAAACCCGATATATCTCCTGCTACTTTTACTTTTTTTGGATATAATTTTAATAATTCTACGGTTGTCTCCATTTTCCTCCGATAAACTTTCCGCATGCGGTTAAGGTGTTTTTCAAATTCCCCTTGTTTCATAAACTGTGCTAGAATATGCTGGTCAATCCTTGATACAGTGCATTGGAAAAATGATAACTCCTTCTGATAGCGCTCCATCAATCCTTTAGGAAGTACCATATAACTTATTCTAATCGAAGGAATCAATGACTTTGAAAAAGTTCCTAGATAAATCACTTTTCCACCTTGGTCCATACTCTGTAAGGAAGGAATGGACTTTCCACTATAGCGAAATTCACTGTCATAATCGTCTTCTATAACAAAGCGATTGCTTCGATTGGCTGCCCAGTTCAATAGTTTTATTCTTCTATTTGCCGAAAGCACGGAACCATATGGAAAATGATGAGAGGGGGTTACATATAGTACATCGATCTTTATGTGTTCAAGAGAATCTACTTGAACCCCGCTATCATCCACCTTAAGTGAACAAACCTCATTCGGATAGTTTTTAAGAATACTAGAAATCACATGATAACCAGGATCCTCTACACCATAGGATACCTTATGTCCTAGCAACAGAATCAACTGCTGTAATAAAGTTTCTACCCCAGCACCAAGAATAATATCGTCTGGTGAAGAGTGGACCCCTCTAGCTTGATAGAGATAATTTGCAATCTCTTCTCTTAGCACATATTCCCCTTGCCTATCTCCCATTAAAAGCAGGGACTGATGTTCTTGATTCAACATATTTTTGGTGTACTTCCTCCATTTTACAAAGGGAAAGTTTTCTGTATCTATCTTACTCGGATGGAAATCATATCGGATTTCTTGATTCTTTTGCTTAGGAGTTTTTTCCTGTCGATTAGCTGTTTGAACATACTCTAAATCCTCATAGGTCAAAACGAAATATCCTTTTCTTGCTATTCCCTCCACATAGCCTTCCGCTACCAATTGGTCATATGTTGTTTCCACTGTATTTTGGCTTATTTTAAGAAATTCAGCTAACTTCCGCTTTGATGGTAATTTCGTCCCATACGGGATCCGCCCTTCCAAGATTTCATTTTTAATAAATGCATACAATTGTTCATACAGTGGTATTTCATTTTCTCGATTCAGATTACAAGATAACATATCCATATTTACTAATCCCCCTTAACTGGCATCATCAAAGTCTATTAATCTGACACTTTCAACAATGCCAACTACCTACTATAATAAGATAAAATTTTAAAATTAATCAACTAAATGAATCGATTGGAGTGTTAGATTTGGAAAGACAACTAGGAACTGAGGTTGTAAAAAGAGGAATGGCTCAAATGCAAAAGGGTGGCGTCATTATGGACGTTGTCAATAGAGAGCAAGCAATGATTGCTGAAGCAAGTGGCGCTGTTGCAGTAATGGCACTGGAACGAGTACCATCCGATATTCGTGCAGCTGGTGGTGTTGCTAGAATGGCAGATCCACGGCTAGTCGAGGAAGTGATGAGTGCCGTCACCATTCCAGTTATGGCAAAAGCACGTATCGGTCATATTGTGGAGGCACGTGTATTAGAAGCGATGGGTGTAGACTATATTGATGAAAGTGAAGTATTAACACCTGCCGATGAGGAATTTCATCTTCTAAAAAGTAATTTTACTGTACCATTTGTGTGTGGTTGTCGAGATTTAGGTGAGGCAGCAAGACGTATTGGTGAAGGTGCTTCTATGCTTCGGACAAAAGGGGAACCTGGGACAGGAAACATTGTAGAGGCAGTACGTCATATGCGTATGGTTCAAGCACAGGTGCGTAAAGTTACTTTGATGAGTGATGATGAATTAATGACAGAGGCTAAAAATCTAGGCGCACCTTATGAAATCTTAAGACAAATAAAAGATGCTGGAAAATTACCAGTAGTAAACTTCGCTGCAGGTGGTGTTGCAACACCGGCAGATGCCGCACTAATGATGGAAATAGGTGCAGATGGTGTTTTCGTTGGTTCTGGTGTATTCAAATCAGATAGTCCAGAAAAATTTGCAAGTGCCATTGTCCAAGCAACAACTTACTACAATGACTATGACCTAATCGGAAAACTCTCTAAAGAACTAGGAACGCCTATGAAAGGCATAGACATTGCCAAACTAAGCCAAGAAGAAAGAATGCAAGAACGCGGCTGGTAGCCCTTTGTATGCTGCTGGAGCCTGGTTTTAGGGTGCCACTTCCCGAGTTATGTCGAATGAAAAATAAGGTTCCAGGCACCAATTGATTTTGTTGAAAGGTTGTGAGTTTATGAACCGTATGAAGATTGGTGTTCTTGGGCTACAGGGTGCTATTCAAGAACATATAAAACAAATTGAAGCTTTAGGCTGTACCGGTGTTATTATTAAACATCCAGAACAATTAGAACTCATTGATGGGTTGATTCTTCCTGGTGGGGAAAGCACTACTATGAGAAAGCTAATTGATCGATACGGTTTTTTCGAACCTATAAAACAGTTTAGTGCCAACGATAAACCTATTTTTGGAACTTGTGCTGGCATGGTATTGGTTGCGAAAGAACTATCCGAATCACACGATGGTCATCTCGGTTTAATGGACATCTGTGTAAAACGAAATGCCTTTGGTAGACAAGTAGAAAGCTTTGAGGCAAAACTTGATGTGAGTGGTATGGAAATACCTTACCCGGCTGTCTTTATCCGGGCACCTTATATTGAGAAGGCATATACAAACGTCGATGTACTAGCTACCTATGAGAATAATATCGTTGCTGCTAAACAGGACCATATTTTAGTAAGTGCATTCCACCCAGAACTCACTGGAGATACCAGATTTCTACAGCTTTTTGTAGAAATGGTGAAAGATTCTCGGAAGACTGCGACAAATTAAGGAAATAAACAAACCAAAAGGTATAATTCCACTTGGTTTGTTTTTTACGCATACTAACTTATAATCCAATGAAACTTTCCCTGTTACAATTCGTATATTATGTATAACTTTCTTGGGGAGGGAAGAGAATGGAAATGGGTTACTCAATGGATCCAGGTTTTAGTTTTTTTGAAGATTTATTTCCTATAATTTTCGGTCTTATTTTTATAATAATTTTACTAGTCTTTATTACTGGAGCATTTAAAGGGGTTTCAGAGTGGAGGAAAAATGAACAATCTCCACAATTGTCAGTACCAGCTATTATTAAAAGCAAGCGCACTAATGTAAGTCATCATCACGGCAATGACCACCATGGACATACGAGTACTACATATTACGCAACATTTGAATTTGATAGTGGTGACAGACAAGAATTTCGTCTATCCGCTAGAGAATATGGTCAGATCGCTGAGAATGACCTTGGTATTCTTACATTTCAGGGTAGTAGATTTTTAGGATTTGAAAGAAGTAGAGAATAGAAAAGTGCCAGGCACCCTAATGACAAATTGTTCGTGGTACCTGGCACTTTATCGATTTAATCTAATTATTTTGGTATTTAACGCCTGAGTCCTTTTTCACATTGCTCGCTGCTTCATCAACCATAGAAAGTAAGGTGCCCCTATGATTGCAACCAATATCCCTGAAGGAATTTCATTTGGCGCTAATACCGTACGACTAAATAAATCTGCAGTTACTAATACCATGCCACCAATTAATGCTGTTACAGGCAATAAACGCTGACTGGTAGGACCCATTAATAATCGAGAGAAATGCGGAGCAATTAATCCCACAAAACCAATTGTCCCCACTGCCGCAACACTAAATGCAGCCAAAACAGTTGCATAAAATGCTAACTCGAAACGGGTAGACATCACGTTTACACCTAATCCTTTCGCCGTATCATCCCCAAATGCTAATATATCCATTCCTCTTAGACGATATAGCAGAATTGGAAATAGAATCACAATCGGCCAAATTAATAATTGGAAGAACTCCGCCCAGCCTCTAGCATATGTAGAACCCGAAAGCCAAGTTAAAGCTGATGCTACGGCTAAATCTGATTGTACAACTAAAATTTGTATAATTGCTGAACCAAGAGCTGAAATCCCAATACCTAGTAGTGCAAGAATAGTTGGCTGAAACTTAGCTCGTATAGCTAATATCATGATAAGGATAAAAAATAAAAATGCCCCAATGATTGCCCCTACCGGAATCCAAACTGCAGATACCCCAACCACAAACATCGTGAGTAAAGCACCAACACCAGCACCAGAAGTAATCCCAATCACTGAAGGATCTGCCAGTGGATTACGTAACACTCCTTGAAAAATTAAACCACTTACTGCCAAGGCCATCCCCGCAAGCAAAGCTACTAATGCTCTAGGCAACCGAATTTCTAATACCAAATTCTGCATAAATTCATTTCCATCTCCGAAAAAAGCCTGCCATGTCAGAATGGGCTCAAACCCATAGTTTCCAGATGCCAAACTTATTCCTAGTACCATCAATATGGAAACCCCTAAAACAGTTAGAACAGTAGGCAATGAATATTTTGATGCACTTTTCCCTGCAATTACGGATGTATTCTCTTCTCCATATTTCGTCTTATTCATTTTAAGCACCAAATAAATTAGCCAAGGTGCTCCAATAAGTGCGGTAATGGAACCGACTGGAAGTTCTGAGAAGGAAGGATCTATTATCCGAGCTAAGACATCTGCAAACAACAAAACATTTCCACCCCAAATAAATGAGGCAATTAATAATGGCAAATGCTTTCGATAACCAATTAGCTTAATAATATGTGGTGCCACTAAACCAACAAACCCAATTGGACCAACTACACTAACCGTTACAGCAGTTAATAATACAGCTAAAGTAACCGAGGTAATCTTAACAAAAGCTACCTTTTGCCCTAAAGCAGTTGCAACATCATCGCCTAGTGACAGCGTATTTAATTGATTTGTCATTAATAGGAGTAAAACTAACCCAACCAAAACAATCGGAAGTGAAAACTGGACACCAGACCAATCATTTTGAACAAGTGTACCAGACCCCCATAAGAATAGTCCCGCAGTTTCATTTTCATAAAAGATTTGAAGTACACTAGTTAAAGATGAAAATAAAAGAGAAACTATCATTCCTGCTAGGACCATACGTACTGGTGTCGCTTTATTACCACCAGATAAGATGTATACAATAAAAAAAGTAATGATTCCACCTAAAAAAGCAATACTAATCCCATTCCCCATTAAGGAGGCCGGGAAGAATACTGTAGCAAGTACAACCGCAAAATATGTACCAGAATGAATTCCTAATGTACTTGCGGATGCTAAAGGATTTCGTGTAACAGTTTGGAGGATAACTCCAGCTACAGCTAAAGCTCCTCCAGCAACAATACCTATTACCGCACGTGGAAGTCTCAAGCCTCTTACAGTATAATGTGCTAAGTTATCCTCTGGTTGGAAAATTGCGTCCATAATAGTACCTAGCGGAATAGCAACACTCCCCTGATTAAGATGAATAAACGTTAATATACATAAAAGGGCGGTTCCACCACCAAAGGTAAGAACCGCTTTTATTAATTTTTGAACAGATATATTCATTCAAATCACTCTTTTACCATAGCATTAACAAGTTGCTCGGTTAAAACTTTTGCTGATAGTACACCACCAAATGTCCATGTATCACCAGGTAATGCATGCATATTATCATTTTGCACAAAGCTCAATTTCTCCCAAACAGGATTACCCTTTAACTGATTCTCAAAGATATTATCTTCTTCCTGAACAATATAAAGGAACTGAGGATTTTTATCTTGGAAGTTTTGCAGTGTTTCAACTGTTACTTCACTGTAGCCATATATTTCAGCTTTATCAGATTGGTAAGCATTTTCAAATCCTAAATTGCCCATAATTTTTGCAACCATTGAGTTATCAGTAAACAGTCGAATAACTGGCGTGTTTTGAGATGAGTATGCTTGGGTTGCAAGATAGGTTGAACTTTCAATATTGGCATCAGTCACACGTTGTTTCTGTTCTTCTGTAAAGCTTTCTAAATCAGTTAGTACTTCTTTTGCCTCGAGCTCGTTATCCACAATCTTAGCTACCGTATTAAACTCATTAATCATATTTGCATAATGATCTTTAACTGCTTCTTCCCCATATGGAGAAAAAGTGACAACAGGTGCTATATCTTCTAGACTGTCAATAAATTGTTCATGGCGAAAATCCACTGCAATAATTAAATCTGGATTCAATCTGGATATCGCTTCTAAGTTTGGTTCTTGACGAGTACCCACATCTACTACAGAATCGTCAAATTCTTTTTCAATATTTACCCATTGATGAAATCCATCTAAATCAGCAACACCAACTGGTTGAATCCCAAGTGCAAGTAAATGTTCCGCAAATGACCATTCTAAAACAACGATACGTTCAGGAGTACCATCAATTGTTTGTTCTCCATAAGCGTCTTCTATTGTTATAGTTCTTTCTTCCATATTTGAATCCGTATCTTTTTCACTGGACTCGTTATCTTTTGAATCATTGGTAGAACCACAAGCTCCTAACAACACGACTAAAACTAATCCTAAAAACATTACTAATTTTTTCATCACACACGCTCCTCCACCTTTAAGTCTGATTTTACCCATTCGATTTTATGTTCAATTGGAGTTCTTTCTTTTCCTTTTGGCACTTTATTTGGATAACCAATCTGTACGACTGCTACCAATTTATGTTTTTCAGGCGAAAGTCCGATATCACGTATAAAAATCTTATCACGAAGCGTTTCTTTCGCTGTCCACATACTCCCTATTCCCTTTTCCCAAGCAAGTAATTGAAGGTTCTGGATATATGCACATACAGCAGCAAAATTTTCATCGTCCAAATATCCATTGTCTTCTTTTTCTATGTAAAATAGAATGTGATGCGGAACTGATTTGAAAAATCTATCATACGCAAGCCGTGCTTGTTGAAGCTTATCAGCACTTAATGTTTTCAAGTATCCTAATCTTATGTAACTATCGACTATCTTTTCTCCAAAGGATGATCTTGCATCATCCTCGTAAATTCTTATTTTCCAAGGTTGCTTCATATAATGATTCGGTGCATAAGCAGCACCATTCATAATCTCTAACAGTAATTCCTGGCCAACTTTTTCTGGTTTATAATCTAAAATCGTACGCCTCTCACGTATTACCTTTCTTACGTCGATTATCATCACCGCCCATTAATTGAAAATGATTCTCATTATCACACGCTTTATTATAATTGGTATTTTGTATTTGTCAATTATATTCTTATTATTCCTCGAAATAAAAAAACCATCAATGGATGGTTTAACTATTATTTCTTTTAATGTTGGAGATTGCTGGGAGTATTTGGCGTCCATTTCCATGTGGAATACACATTGGTGTACCATAAATAGGATCAAATACAACATCACATTTTAATCTAAAAACTTCTTCCACTAAATGACAGGTAACAATCTCTTCGGGTTTCCCTTGAGAACTCACCTTTTTATCTTTAATCGCAATTATATGATGTGCATAACGACATGCTAGGTTTAAATCGTGCAGGACCATAACAATGGTGCGCCCATCTTTTTCATTTAAATTATATAATAAGTCTAGTACATCAATTTGATGGGTCATATCCAAATATGTGGTTGGTTCGTCTAACAACATAATTTCAGTCTGTTGTGCCAATGTCATCGCTATCCAAGCACGTTGCCTTTGACCACCAGATAGAGAGTCTACGCTCTGGTCTTTTAAATCAATCATATTGGTTAATTCAAGTGCCTCATGTACTGCCTCTTCATCTTCATTGGTCCATTTCTTAATAATACCTCTATGTGGATGCCTTCCTTGTTTCACGAGATCTAAAACAGTAATACCTTCAGGTGATATAGGTGTTTGTGGTAATATGGAAAGCTTTTTCGCCACTTCTTTCGTTTTCATTTTGGCAATATCTTGGCCATCTAGCACAACGCCACCATTTTTCGGTTTTAACAGACGTGCCATTGACCTTAATAGTGTAGATTTCCCACAACCGTTTGCACCGATTAGAACAGTGATTTTCCCCTTTGGAATCGTTATATTTAAGTCATCTATGATAAGCTTATCCCCATAACTGATCGATAAGTCCTTTGTCGATAATGTCTGCATTGGATTCGCTCCTCTACATCCTGCTTGCGTAATCTTTTATTACATCTATATATTATATAGCTTTTTCTTATTAATCATAACCTAAGTGTATGGTGTATTAGCCTAATAGTCAATGATAATCATTTTCATTTAGAATGGATTTCATCTTTTAAATGTTCATGAATCTAATATATACTAGAATATAATACTAAATATGATACCTATTAAAAGGAGAAAGATCCCATGTCCTTATCATCTGATATCGTAATCACTGGAAATAAAGTGTTTACAGGAACTACTGACCAACCGGTACCAGCAGCTATATTAATTCGTCAAAATAGAATAATAAACGTGATTGAAAAAGAGGAAATAAATCATTATATCTCAGAAAAAACCAAGCTACATGATTTTGGTGATAAACTTATCATGCCCGGATTTCATGACTTTCATATTCATTTATTATTAGGTAGCATGTTAACGAATAGTGTTCAGCTTCAAGCTGCAACTTCGGCGTTAGAAGCTGCCAATCTCGTAGGCAAATATGCATTAGAGAACCCAGACCTCCCCATTATTATTGGAAGTGGATGGGATAACAATGCTTGGCTGGACAATGGAATTGTGCATAAACGTTATTTAGACGAAGCAGTGTCAAATCGTCCAGTAATACTCTATCAAGCTGAATTCCATAGTGTTTGGGTAAACTCTACCATGTTGGAGTTGGCAGGGATTAATGGACAAACCCTTAATCCCGAATTTGGGGAGGTAGTCATAGATGAGAATGGTGAACCCACTGGTCTATTATTAGAACATGCAGTCGGGATAGTAACAAGAGCTATGCCAATGGATACAAGACATAAAGAACAGCTATTAGAACAGTTTTTGCAAGAAGCTGCACAATATGGTGTCACCTCTGTTCACGATTTACTAAGATTACCCGAAATGAGCACAGAGGAAGCTACTATTTATGCAGATTTTGAAGAAAAAAGAAAACTAACTGCGCGGGTTCATTTTGTTGCTCCATTAAATGGAGATATATCTGAAGCAAAAAGACTTCGAGACATGTATCATTCCAATATGGTTCAGTTTACTGGTTTCAAGCAATTCATTGATGGCGTAATTACTAGCTATACTGCGTATTTGGAGGAACCATATACTAATAAACCAGAGACTTTTGGAGGAACTGTTTTTCCTGAAGATTTAATTAAAAAATGGACAGTTGAAGCAGACAAGGAAAATTTCCGTGTTCGTTTCCATTGTATCGGGGATAAAGCGGTTAAATTAGCATTGGATACTTTTCAAGAAGCACAACAACAAAATGGAAAACGAGATGCAAGACACGCTATTGAACATATCGAAATGATTAAAGAAGAAGATATTCCACGGTTTGGGGAATTAGGAGTATTAGCCTCCATCCAACCAGAACATATAAACGGCTCCTCCTATGAGGTCTTCCAAAATTTAATTGGAGAGGAACGCATGAATTTCTATATGCTACAGAAAACCTTAAAGGATGCTGGTGCTACATTAGTATATGGTAGTGATTATCCTGTAGTTGGATTAAATCCATTAACGGCTATTTATCGTGCAGTTACTCGACTTGATGATGCGGATGTTTGTTGGAATAAAAATGAGAAAGTAACATTAGCAGATGCCTTAAGAGCATACACATTTGGACCAGCTTATGGGGCTTTCCGTGAACAAGAATTAGGTACATTGGAGATTGGAAAACTAGCTGATTTGATTGTTTTAGACCGTGATTTATTCAGTGTTCCCCCTGAAGAGATTATGTCTACCAATGTAATTTTTACTATGGTAGATGGAAAAGTAGTTTATGAAAAGGATTAAATGCAAAAGCCAGTTCAAATGAACTGGCTTATCTTTACAAAACATTCTCCACAAAAACTTGCACAATTATAGCAATAGTAACGATCCTTAAAATCGGCTTCAAATAAGTCGGTTTTAATTTTTCTGCTAAACGTACCCCTATTTGCGCACCAATTACAGAACCACAGAGTAGTGTTAATGTTAATCCCCAAATAATTACTCCTGAAGAGATGTACATCATGGCAGCACCAATACAACTCGAAAAAGTGGCTAACCTTGTATAGCCTACAGCTCGAATATAATCAACCTTTAAATATGCAAATAGGTAAAGCATCAATGTCCCCTGTCCTGGTCCGAATAATCCATCATAAATTCCAATACTATAAAGGCCAGGGATACTTATTCTGGTTGGCTTCAATATATTGCCTCCGGTAAAATTCCGCTTCCCAAGCATTGAGGTGACCAAGGCAAAAAATAATAGAATAATTGCAATCACATAAAGGTGTTCAGCTGATATTAAGGATGCAATGAGGCCTCCACTAATACCACCAATAACGCTAATTGGAATAATCCAATAGCACTCCTTCATTGCCATTTTCTTTTGCCTTAACAAATGAAAAAAGCTAGAAAAAGCACTGACCGTATTGGAAACTTTATTCGCCCCAATGCTTGAATGAATAGGAACTCCTAATAAAAGCATCATTGGTAAACTTATTAATCCTCCCCCACCAGCAATAGTACCTAATGTAGTGGAAATAATACCTGTAAAAAAGATAATCAAGTATTCCATCTGCACCGCCTCCTGTATTAAGTATAGTCTTCTTATAGTATAAGTGAAAATACTAATTTAATATCAACATATATAATTAATACTTATCGGAACAAAAATAAAAAACACTTGGCTAATTGGTACACAAAAATAACCAAGCATTTTTTATCTATATTTTTTCTTAATAATTTCTATAAATTGATTATCTATTCCAATGACGATGCTGTGCCACTGCTTCAACAAACCGATTGGCAAAATTAGTACTATCATCAGTAATAACACCCGGTTTATTGGTAAACTTGTTAACATGCAACCAGTGTACTCCTTCACCAGTAGCCCCAATTGTTTTTTTATGGCTATAAGCCTCATCAAGGAAATGTGCAACCTTCTGATTAAACCTCACATCCTTACTGCTTCCTCGCACCATATAGACGGCATCATATAATACAGAGTCTGTCGTATAAACGTTTTGTGTTGCTTCTAACTGTACACCATTTGTGCCTGCTACAACTCCTTGATCCTCACTTATTATTTCTAGCACTAACCCTTCTGCATTCCAATAATTATGCACCGATTTTACTATAGGACCATTAAAACCCTCTGAAAGTATTACGGCAACTTTTCTCGTTTTAGCTGCCATAGGCGTATTTAATTGCTAAGGGCTGGAGATGACTTTGTAACGGTTGATTCCCAACTTTTTGGTGGTGCGACCCCAACATTCCAGTTGCTCATCTTAACGGTCATTTTTCCGCTTATCTGTCATTGAACCTACCTCCCCATTCATTGATATGATTTAGAAGACAAATTTATCCATATGAATTGAACTAAACAAGTAAAGCGCATACTAAAACATAAAAATATGTAGAGGAGATATTTTATAATGGGAGCAATAGAAAGAAGTGGTTATCGATTTGAACCAGAATTTAGTGTGATTGAACAAAATGGTGCGATTCATGTTTATCATGATGGTGAATTTCTGGAGGAGATTACCTTTACTTTTTCGGGAAAATATCCACTTGTTGATAAGATTGAAGAGTTAGTGGATGAGTATTGTTTAGAGCATGGATTGTAGATAAGTGTATTTGGTACGGAAGCTAAGGTTTCTGTTATTGGGCATATGATTGGATAATTTGGGCACCAGGTTAGCTTTTCAGATACAAACTTATAAACAATAGGAGCATGATTTCAATTTAAGGGAGCATGTTCCTACCAAAAGGTAGTATGAATTGATATTTCATTCCCATAGTCGACTATCCTCAACTAAAAAGCCCACCTCATAAGGTGGACTTATCACTCAACATTAAACTAATTTATAATTCTTATGGTTAATCACAGTCTTTATCGGTTCATCGCGTACTTTATTATGGCCAATCTCCACAATCACAGAGTTTTCTCGAACTACAAGAACTTTACCTTTTTTCCCTTTATGTTCTCCAGTCATAATTTCAATTAAATCGCCTTCATTTGCCTTTGTTTGTTCTGTCATAACATTACTCCTTCATTGCTTCATTTTACATTGTTACTAGTATGACTCATGACATCCGTTCAGATTCACAAAAAGTTATAATAAATACATATGAATTCCCTCCAACTGAATAATTATATCACTTTATTTCCGTTCAGTTTCAGGATAAGTCTTCTACTATATAAATAAATCTATGATTGCTTCAATCGTATCACTTTCTAGCAATACCTTCATTCCAATCCCAATAAAAACAACTGGAATGAGTATCCGTTGAAATCGTTTTACAAATCGATAGATGTTTTTCATTGAACCCACCATATGCCAAATCCCACACCAGATAGGAATCATGATGAGAAAAGTGATGATTGCAAGGATGATTTCATTCCAAGTTAGGGAAGTGAAATAGGGAACATAAATTGCCAATTCTTCTGCACCACCTACTACAGCAATTATCGCAACCCTTAAAGTGAGGTTGCTGAACATCGATATTTTGTTCAAAATCCCAGGACTTTCATTGTCTTCATCATTTTCCATTAATTCCATAACTCCTATAATGATTGGCAGTAACCCTAATAAGCCTGTCCATTTTCCAGCAAAAGAAGATATCCCAGAAATTGCAATAATTGCTAATACAAGAATGAAGGTCATTCCAATTTGTTGACCTATATATACTTGTCGTATTTGCTTTTGGTTCCTAGCATGGGCAAATAATAAAATTAAAACAAGCATTTCATCGATACCAGTAGCGATAAATGTTATGATCATTGTCATGATTGTAGCCATCAATTTATTTCCCCCTAATATAAGCTTGTACTAGAATTATAAGCTTTGTTATAGAGGAATAGACCATGATTACATATAGTCTTTGCATATATTTAAATCTAGAGCAAAAAATAACTTCATATTACTTATTCTCGGGAGGCAAACCATGAAGGCTGTCACATATCAAGGAAAATATGAAGTTGCGGTTAAAGATGTTGAAGCACCAATGATACAAGATAAAGAAGATGTAATAGTAAAAATTACATCCACTGCGATTTGTGGTTCTGATTTACATTTGTATCAGGGGAATTTTCCATTGCCGATTGGATATGTTATTGGACATGAACCGATGGGAATTGTGGAAGAAGTCGGACCTGATGTTACAAAGGTTAAGAAGGGAGATCGAGTTATTATTCCATTTACGGTCTCTTGTGGTAAGTGTCATTATTGTAACCATGATTTAGAAAGTCAATGCGATAATTCAAACCCTCATTATGACTCAGGGGGCTACTTTGGTTACTCTGAGAAGTTTGGAAATTATCCAGGTGGACAGGCTGAATATTTACGCGTCCCATTTGGAAATTTCACCCCTTTTAAAATTCCAGAGGATTGCGAGCTAGAGGATGAATCCCTTCTGTTCCTATCTGATGTACTGCCTACTGCATATTGGAGTGTGGTAAATGCCGATGTTAAAAAAGGGGACACGGTTATTGTCCTTGGTTGTGGACCAATAGGGTTGATGGCCCAACAATTTGCTTGGAAACAAGGCGCTGAGCGAGTTATCGCAGTTGACTATGTTACAAATAGACTGGAACACTCTAGACAGATGAATAAAACGGAAGTATTCGACTTTACACAAGATGAGGATATGGGTGAGACCTTAAAAGAAATAACCAAAGGTGGAGCTGACGTCGTAATTGATTGTGTTGGCATGGATGGTAAAAAGTCGCCTGCGGAATGGGTTGGGCAGAAATTAAAGCTTCAAGGTGGAACGTTAGGACCGATTCAAATTGCTACAAAGGCAGTTCGAAAAGGCGGTACTCTACAGATTACCGGCGTTTACGGTGGCCTTTACAACATGTTTCCACTAGGACCATTCTTTACTCGAAATATAACCATTAAAATGGGACAGGCACCAGCAAGACATTTCATGCCCCATTTATATGACATGATCATAAATGAAAAAATTGATCCTAAGAAAATTATCACACATAAACTGCCTTTAGCAGAAGCCTCTCACGGGTATAAGATTTTTAATGATAAAGAGGATAATTGTATTAAGGTAGTCCTGAAACCTTAGGTGGTTTTGGTCGATGCAGTGTTGCTTCTGGTTGATGCTTTTATTAACTTAGTCTTTTAAGACCATTATTATAGACAGATTTTATGCTTTTCCAGTAACTTTGTCTTTTATAGCCGCTCTAATAGACCGATTTTTCGATTTTCCAGAGGCTTTGTCTTTTACAAACTGACAGTTGTTCCAACATTTCATTGAGGGATTAACAATAAAAGGTGCTTTTCCACTAAATATGGATAAGCACCTTTCATATTATTATTGAACAAATTCATTTGTTAAACGAATAAATTCCTCAGTATCTTTTACCATTAACTGAATACCAGCTGACCAGAAGTCTTCTTTTGTGATATCTACTCCAAGATGTTTCTGTGCAAGATCTTCTACTTTCATGGAACCTGTGTCTTGCAGTAATGCAATATATTTATCCTCAAAGCCCTCTGGTTTTTTCAGATATTCTGCATAGATTCCTAAGCTGAATAGGAAGCCAAAGGTGTACGGGAAGTTATAGAATGGTACACTATCGATGAAGAAGTGTAACTTGCTGCACCAGAAATGTGGATGATAGCTATCTAGACTGTCAACATACGCTTCCTTCTGTGCTTCTACCATTAATTCATTCAATCTTTTCTCCGAAACAATCCCTTTAGCACGCTCCTCATAAAAAGCATTTTCAAATAAGAATCGAGCATGGATATTCATGAACATTGCTGTCGCATTTTCTAATTTAGAGTTTAGCAATGCAATCTTTTCTTCATTTGTTTTTGCATTTGTCACGGTAGCATTACCGATAATGGTTTCTGCAAAAGTGGAAGCCGTTTCCGCAACGTTCATGGCATAACGACGGTTTAATGTTGGTAAATCTTTCATGACATGGCTATGGAATGCATGCCCTAACTCATGTGCTAATGTACTTGTGTCAGAAGGTGAGCCTGTGAATGTCATAAAGATTCTTGATTCACCAAACTCCGGCAAACTTGTACAATATCCTCCCGGACGTTTATTTGGTCTATCCTCTGCTTCTACCCAACGGTTTTCCAGAGCATGTTTTGAAAAACCAGCAAGTTTTTCACCAAATGATGCAAAGTTTTCAATGACAAAGTCACTAGCTTCATCGTAAGTGAAACGAGTTGGTTCTGTATTGCCAATTGCTATTGGTGCATCCACATCCTGCCAACCTAGTTTTTCCATACCTAATAGTTTTGCTTTTTGGCCTAGGAAATCTAAGAAAGGCTGTTTATTATTTGAAACCGCAGACCACATCGCATTAAGTGTCTCTTCTGACATACGATTGTACTCCAAAGGCTCTTCCAAATGGTTTTTATAATCATGACTTTTTTGAAGAGTGATTCTATATCCATCTAAGTGATTAATCGTATCTGCAAAGATTGGACCAAACTTTGTCCAGGCAGCTTCCCAGTTTTCAAATAGCTGCTTACGAACTTCAGGGTCTGGATCTGCATACATTCTGTTCATTGCTTGCCCAACTGATAATTCCGTTGTTGTTCCTTCTTTATCGGTAAACGGAATCGTCATAATGGAAACAGTTGTATCATATAAATTGCTCCATGCTGATAGTCCATCTTTATTTAATTCTGCAATAAGCTTCTCTTCCTCTTCTGATAACAAACGCTTGCCGTCGTTACGAATTTCATTTAATGAGAAAGAAACTTCTTGTAAATCATTGTCTTCTAATAGTGTTTTCCAATCTTCATCTGAGATGGCGACTAATTTCTTCGTGAATGTGTTTGAAAGTTTTTGAACTTCACTATATAGATTCATAATCTGTCCCATTACTACGTTTGCATTCTCGTCATTCATATAAGCATCATGCCACATTTGGACAAATGTTCTTGATTGGCCAAGGCCTTTACCGATTTTTTCTTGGTTTTGTAAGATAGCTTTAAAAGCATCAACAGAATTAGTATCCCAATCCTTTAATAGCTTTCCAAGCCCCTCAATATCTTCTTCAACAGTCTTTAGTTTAGCCTGAAGTTCCTCAGACTTGGTTCCCCCAGGGAATATTGTATCCAAATCCCAAGTATCAACGTATTTCATCTTACCCTCTCCTTTTCAGTGCCTGTCACTCCCCGAATATTGTCATATCTTGTCGAAGCGACACGCTAGCCCTTTTTTACTTTGCTAATTCATAAATAGCTTGTGCATAAATCGCTGATGCTTTAAATAAATCTTCGATGATCGCATATTCATCCTTCTGATGCATGACATCTTCACGGCCTGGGAACATTGCCCCAAAGGCAACTCCTTTATCTAGGGCACGAGAATAGGTTCCGCCTCCGATTGCAAGGAGATCTGCTTTTTCACCAGTTTGTTCTTCATACACTTTTTGTAATGTCTTAATCAGTGGATCGTCCTTTTTTACATATGTAGGCTTAGAATCCGTAAAGTTTTCCAATTGAAGTCCCTTTTCTTCTATTGTCGCTTCAATTTTCTTCTTTCCTTCACCTATATCAAATGTAACAGGATAACGCATATTTAGTCCAATACGGCCACCTTCTTTTTTACTAAAACTCATAACACCAACATTAATGGTTAATTCACCTGATTCTTCATCTGCATATTCAATGCCAAATACTTCCCCACGAGACTTCTCATGAAATTCTGATACTGTATCTACATATTTAACACCAGCATCATCTAAGTCTAGTGTTTTTAGATATTCTGCCAGGAAGGTTCCAGCATTTTTCCCATTACGTGGTTCAGCACCGTGTGCACTCTTTCCAACTAGCGTCAATACTAATTCACTATCTACAAAATTGGCATCGCCCTCAAATTTCATTTCCTTTAGATAAGCAAGGTAGTTCTGAATTTCAGCGGTATCCGCTTCATCAACTTTAAGATGAACTTTTGCATAATCTGGAACCATGTTATAGCGACGTCCTGATTGGAAAGAAACCATTTCATATTTCGCATTGGATTTACCCTCTTGAAAAGGTTGTACCAAATCATAATCTGAGATTCCTTTTTCGGCAAAAATAATAGGGAAGTCAGCATCCGGAACGAAACCAGTTGTTGGCATCTCCTCGTGTTTAAAATAGTGGTCTACACAACGCCAATCACTTTCTTCATCTGTCCCAATAATTAAACGTACTCGCTTGCTAAGTGGTAAGCCTAATTCATCTACAATCTTCATACCATAATAGGCTGCTATTGTTGGCCCTTTATCGTCACTAGAACCACGTGCATATATTTTCCCGTCTTTTACTTCGCCACCATACGGATCGATACTCCATCCGTCTCCCTCAGGCACAACATCTACATGACCAAGAATGCCAACTAGCTCTTTACCTTCCCCCATTTCGACGTGACCAGCAAGATTTCCAACATTTTTACTTGTAAATCCGTCCTTTTCGCCTAAATCTAACATATATTGAAGTGCATCTTTTAATCCTTGTCCAAGTGGTGCATCTTCTTTGGCATTTTCTTCGTCTAATACACTTTTAATTCTTAATAGACCTTGTAAATCACTAATGAAATCATCTTTTCTTTTTAATACCTCTTCTAGCCAATTAACTGAACTCATGCTGTGTACACTCCTTTTCTATGATTCAAACAAACGTTTGATTAGATGTCTTTTACCCTTCTACCTTATCTATTTTACCCCTTCGATTCTCTTTTACATAATGCAATGTATTATTAGGTTTGTTTCAGCCTCATTTCCAACAATTAAAGCCTCGGGTCAACCGGATCCGATTCCATGGCAAGTGCACCTAGAACACATTCATGGACCCTTTCAATGGACTCACCATTAACAAACCTGTTAATCCCTTCTACTCCGAGGGCAAATTCTCTGAGTGCAAGCTTTTGTTTTTTTGATGTGTTTCGCTCCTTCAATCTTGTAAGGTTATCTTGGTTTAAATAATCCATCCCATAAATGATGTTTAAATACTTTCTTCCTCTAACCTTCATTGCTGGTTGGATTAGTTTTCCTTTATGTTTTGAGATAAAGAATTCAGGCTTTATCACAATTCCTTCATGACCATTCGTTGTAATAGCTTCCCACCATTGAGTAACCGCTTCCTCACTTGAATTATCCTCAATAACCATATACTCTGTTTCTACAAAAATATCGATCATCTTTGCAAACTCCCGATTCATCTCCATATGCCATGTATGGGCTTTATGGAAAAACGTCTGTTTACTATGAGCTAATACGTGAAACGGAGCGATTTGAATTTGTTTAATCCCTTCCACATCCCAGCAATATTTTTGAAAAACCTCATGAAAGACGTGTGCGTTATTCAATTTTTCTTCATATTCCTGTAGCCAATTCTCTACATCTGGATTACTATGAACAGTCTCCTTCAACTTATCTTTCAATATTCTTCTGTCCAAGATAGCATTTTCCGATACATGTGCATATTGATTACTAATTAGTTCTTTCGCCTTTAGATTCCAAGGCATAATCTCGGCATCTAAAAGCACATAATCGGTATCATACTTCCTAAAATAATCATTTGATCGTAGGCCCTTATTAATTTTTAGCAGGATTTCTTTTTCTGTTTCTTCCTTAAAAAATCTTCTACCTGTTCTAGTATAAATAACACCTAGTGTTTCTCTTCCAACGTAGTTAAGTCCTGTTTCGCGATCCTTAAATAGTAAGAGTACACCTCTACTACCCATGTGTTTCTTCTCTGCCACCATACGTTCAATTCCCATGCTGCGGTAATATTCTATTACCTCTCTTGGATGCTCAAGATAATCATCTAAAACAGATGGTTTTGGCGTCGGACTCATGGTTGGTGGAATATAGACAAGCTCTTCCATTGGAACTGTAAAATGGGATACGGTATCAATAGCTGGGATTGCATGTTTTTTAGGTACATGTATTTCTCCCATATCATCCGTTAAAACAGAATAGCCATTTACAAACTTAGTAATATTAGGCGGATTTAGCCTATTCTTCTCCCACTCTATTAATGGGTTATTACTTCCATCAGAGTAATCTTTCGCAGCTTTCACAGAAACAAATTCTTTTTCCGGATACTGAAAAGCAGTTAGTTCCCCTCCGAAAACAACCCCTTGATCAATATTAATCGTATTGTTAATGATAAGTGGCCTCGGTTTAGGATCATGCCCCCATACTATTAAACTATTAGTCTTATGGTGGATGGTCCAATCTTTTCTTATCGGTTTTCCACTCTCATCAAAACCACCTGTATCCCCATACCGACAAAAATCACTAATCTCATATGATTGCTTCCCAATAAATTCATCCTTAATCCCAGCATGGGTGCATACTACTATTGGCACAGAGTTTTTTGTCAGGACATAATGAGAAGGTGCATTCAGAAGTAATTGTTTTATTTGTTGTTTCAAATCTTTCGTTCGTTCTTCACCGTATTGCTCCTGAAATTGATTGATTTCCTCTTCAATTAGTTCATCGCCATGACTTAAGGTTACTTTTCTACCGTCTAACCATCTAGCAATTTTCCAACCATGATTACTGTCAATCATGTAAGCAAGGCCTACATTCACATGTCTCAAGAAAAATTCCATCGTATCTAATGATTTTGGACCCCGGCTCATGATGTCCCCAAGTGATAAAAACCTTCTGCCATCAGGGTGAATATAGTAATTCTCTCTATTTTTCTCATATCCTAGTTTTTCTAAGAGTAAAATCATCTCATCATAGCACCCATGAATATCACCGATGATATCTACACCATTATCAATATTGATTTCGATAGGGTTATTACTTTTTCTGATTAATGTAATGTCCTCCATGTCAGAGAGAAAGTAAGAAGCGATATAGCCTTCCTTTTTGATAAATCGCTTCTCCCTTTTAAATGTTTGGTATTGTTGTTTAATCCTTCGCTTTCCACGGGGATTTTCCCGTATATCATCTCTAGCAAGTAACGTATTCTGATCGATATCAAAAACAAGTGCCATAATTGGAACATGGCATTTCCTAGCTATCTGGATATATCGTTTACGATCATCACTGTGTAAATGGGTTGCGTCCACAAAGGTCATCTTGTTTAACAAACATCTTTTTTCAATAAGAGAGTCCATCAAGGAAAAGGCTTCCTTTGAAATAACTTGATACTGATCAATAATTCCATCTGCCTCATCCTTTGGTCGATTCTTCCAATCCATAAATTCTATATTACTTACAAGTACCCGAAAATCATCTGAACTAACAACCTCGGAAGAAAGGATCTGCTTGGTATCTATTAAGTTCTGTAAGAAAGTAGATTTACCACTATTTGAAGGTCCTACGAGTAATACGATTCCGGAATATGGTAATCTGATTTCCATCATTGATTCTCCTTTCTCGTGAACATACCCATTTGGGTCGGATATCCGAATGTTGGATGTTCTTCCCCAATACCCTCGAATGTTAATTCATAACTACCTGGGTTATGTGAATTGCACCATTCCTGAAATTCCACTCTTGTCCACTCAAACCGGTGATCGCTGTGCCTGTATTCTTTCCCCATATCATAAACTTGATTATATTCCTGGTTCGGTGTAGTAATGATTAACGTCTTAGGTTTGTACTCCCTTAAAATGGTGCCCATAATCTTAGGTAATCGATATTCATCAATATGTTCAATGACTTCACATAACACTATCACGTCTTTGGACTTCAGTCTCTCATCAAAATAAAAAAGAGAACCCATTACAGGGGTTGGTTGGAGAAAGTTCTCCTTACCCCTTAATTCTTCAAAACGTTTTAATGCTTTCAAAGCAGCAACCTCTGAAGGCTCTACTGCTAATATTTCTTTTACCCCTTTCACAAAACCTAAACGTACGGAAAGCTTGCCTTCTCCAGAGCCAAAGTCAACAATACTCTCTCTATTAGTAAGATTCTTGATGTAATCAATGATTTTCTCATACCTGAGATCATTCAACCGTACTCTTTTCTCCGCCGCTTTTCCTTCAGATTTGCTTTTAGCATCCATTTCCACCGAATCTAATAATTCTTTAAAACGAAGTGCCCGACGTAAGATAAACTCCCTTTGTGGATGAGTATCCATCCACCCCTCACCATATCTTTCAATCTTTTCAATTTCTTTTTCATCGATATAGTAATGCTTATAATTATCCAATACTGGAATTAACATAAAGATTTGTCTTATTCCATTCTGTAGAGTGGTTAATCCCTTTAACGTAACAAATCTAGCAGTACTCTTACTTTTTATATTAACTTGGTAATCTACCTTGCCATAAGTAATTTCCACTTCATATCCCAAAGGTGCAAACAAATCTATAATTTGTTTATCCGATAAGTCCGATGTCAATGGACCAAAACTAAATTGAAAATTGAAGGCATGATTTACCCATGATGCATATTCTTCCTTTGGCTTTCCGTTCAGAGCAGTACCAAGAGCAGACCTTAAGAAGGAGCAAAAAATGCTACTTACTACAAATTCTCTATCATTTATGTAAGAAGTAATATCATAGTTTTCCGAGCTATTTCTTGAAAGGTTGATTGGGTCAGGTGTTACAAAGAATGTCACTTCTACTTCTTCACTTGTAAACTTATTATAAAACATTCTAACTAAGTGACCGTTATTGCTTCGTTCATATAGATTATTAGGGTTTTTAGCAAGTAAATAGGAGATTACCTCAACATTACTGCCTGTTGCATGAATCGTTAACTGCATCGTAACACCTCTTTTATGTACCAATTTTATACAAATATACCATAAGAATTAGTAGGACACACCATCTAGTTCGGTAAAACTTTTGGCTGTTTTTATTATTATCACGTCTATAACAGACAAAGGACTAAGACAAGCTCCCCTAAGTCTCAGTCCTTTATTTCATCTTTTTTCCGTGCAGCCATTTCATCTTTCATTTCTTTCTCCATAGCAACGATCGATTGTTTTCGTCGCTCATTCTTTTGTTTTATAATTTCTTGTTCCTCTGGATTTGCAAATTCTAAACTAGTTTCAGCATCCTTTAATTTTGCCTGCGTATTTTCTATCATGTCATGTAAACGTTCCACGTTATTATTTCTATTATCGGGCTTTGGTTGTTTATGATTTGACATTATGAACCTCCAACTATTTCTAAACTTTATTTTAGTTTGGTTCTTTTTTACCTTTTGTATGCAAAGAACTATTCCATTGCTATTACCTTGAAATTGTCTATCGGTCCCCCAAAGCCTGTTATAAGGTATTTTATCTTCATTCGTCATTTTTCTAAGCTTGTATAGGTATATATATGATGAACATATCTTAATACATGAAAAAGCCTTCCTGATTAGGAAGGCTTACACACGACACGGTACATCTATTAATTTTTTCTAACAAATACTGTACAACAATCCAAATGCATCGTATGCGGAAATAGATCAACTTACTGAACCTCAACAAGCCTATCCCCCCAAAAAGTCTTAGGCTCCTGTAAAGGGGGGCAGACCCCGTAGTCCAAAGGAGAATCCTAACTGTTCGTGGAGTTATTCCTGAAAATGAGAATTTACAATTTAAACTTCCTAACAACTTCTTCTAGTTGGCTGGCTAGCTCTGATAACTTCACACTCGCACCAGCAACCTCCTCAACAGATGCAGTTTGTTCTTCTATAGATGCAGATGCTTGCTCAGTGGAAGCAGCATTTTCTTCAGCAATTGCAGAAAGTGATCTTAATACCTCAAGAATCTCTTCCCTCATTTGATTCATTTCTTTCCCAGATACACTTAGATTATGAACTAATTCAATTGCTTTCTTCATAGCAACCTCGATTGTTTGATATTTTTCTCTGTTGCTTTTAACACTGTTTGCCTGTTCTTTAGAAATCTCAACAGCTCGATTCATCGTTTGCACGGAATTATTGGTGTTATGTTGTAATTCACTAACAATCTCATCAATAACTTTTGTCGAATTGGAAGTTTGCTCAGATAATTTTCTGATTTCCTCAGCAACCACCGCAAATCCTCTACCAGCTTCTCCAGCACGAGCAGCTTCGATTGAAGCGTTTAAGGATAATAAACTTGTTTGCGAAGCAATTGATTCGATCAGACTACTTGCCTCACTAATCTTTCTAGAACTATCGTTTGCCCTATTAACTACCTCATAAATCTCTTCCATGTTCGAGGTGCTTTCCTCTGTAATCTTGCTTAAGGTATCAATTTCTACAATACCTTCTTCCACAACACTTCTTACTTGTTCAGAAGAGTCATTCACTTCTTTTATATAATCATCAACAGTCTGAATTGTTTTTTCTAACATGCTAGCTTTAGAATGACCTTCCTCTGTATTTCTAGCTTGCTCATTAGCTCCTTCAGAAATCTCTTGTACTGCTATAGAAACCTCTTGGGAAACTGCGGAGGATTGCTGTGAAGTGGCAGTTAGTTCTTTTGAAGAAACTGCTAACTGCTTGGAAGAATCACTAATATTATTTACGATATCTCTAAGCGCTTTTGTTAGTCCTTGAAGTGAATTTGCTAAATCGCCCACTTCATCCTTTTTCTTAAGGTGTTTTTGATCCATATCTTTTGTTAAATCTAATGCTGTAATTCTCTTAGAATGCTTAATAATCTCTACGATTGGATTCACTATTGATCTACCAATCAGGTATGTAAGAACAATACAAAGTATAATAATAACTATTGAAATTAATAAAATAGTTTTCTGTAGTCTTGGAATAGCCTCTAATACCTCGTCCTCAACAGCTAGAAGGATGTATGACCATTCTGTTCCTTTAATTGGTGCATAACCAGCTATGTAATTAATTCCATCATAGGTATAATCCGTTGTTCCGCTCTTCTCCGTTATAGCTTTTTCTACCATAGATGCTAAACTAGAAAAAGAATCATCCTCTTCCGCTGCTATAATTGGATTCATTTGCATAAATACATAATCAAGTACTGGGTAAGCAATAGTAGTACCATTACCGTCTACCATATAACCAAAGCCACTTTCTTTATATCCAATATCTGCAACTAAATCCGTTAAGTAAGCCCCATCTTGATATCCTACTATAGCTCCAACTACCTTGCCGTTTGCTTTAATAGGAACCGATTGCATTAATATTAGCTCTTCAGAATTCGAATCAACCCCAAAGTAGACGCCTGTTGAATCGCCATTTAGTGGTGCGCTGATTGAATGGGTTGAATCATATTTCACTGTATTACCTTTAGAATAAGTAACGGTCCCATCCATTTGCATGATTCCTATATCTGTAAACGATGAATTTTTCAATATATCTTCTATAAGAGCTTTTTGCTCATCCCAATTCATACTTTTAATTTGATTCAAGGATGATATTGACTCTATCGTTTCTTTATGGGATTCTAATCTTGCTGTTACTAGTTTCGCTTCTTCAGCAGCAACAGAAAGCACTGTATTTCTTGCCTCTTTTACTACAATATCACTAGAAACATTAATAGCAACTACACCGATGCTAATGGATGAAAGTAATAATAATATGGAGAAGGAAAGTATTAGTTTAAATTTAATGCCTGTTAGATTACTACGATTAAAACTTAATTTCTTAAACATCTAGATACCCTACCTTTATAGTATTCCCTCGTTGTAACTGGTAATGTGATGATGTTTACTTTTATCATTATAGGACATATAGCACAGGTATTAAGGCCTATATAAAAACCAAAATAAAATAGCTCCCTGTAAAGTAAGGTTCTGTGATAACTAAATCCTTACCAATTACGATAGAGCTAAGAATCCAAACCGTAATTAATGATTAATCTCTATATCTATTTCAATAATCATTTAAACTATTATCTAGGTCTTACTATGTACTCATGAATTAATCCATCTTTAAGAGTCGCACAGCCAACACATTCTAATTTAACATCACCAAGATAGACATTATATTCAATTGAATTATTATTTACTTTAACAATTTCAGCACGAACTTTATTATTTTCCCACACAGATTCAAATGCTTTTTTCACTGCTTCTCTTCCATCAACTACTAAATCATCTACATTTATCGTTCTTGCTCCACCATCATTAAAATGACAGTCTTCCGTGAATAGGTTGGAAATACCTACAAAATCACTCTTATTCATTAATGCAATATAGTCTTCTAAAATCATTTGAGCCTCTCCTTGTTGTGTAATTTATAGTCTAATAGTCTAATAGCCCTAAATGATAAAAATAACATCATAATGACTATTCTATTGATAACTTCTATACACTGTCAACATGGAAAATTACTCAAATTTAGGTCGAGGTTTATCTCTCCATTTTAAAATATAGTAATCATCCTCTTTTCGACTTATAAAGATTATTACTAAAAAGCGCCCGAAAGACGTATGGTAGAATAGGTTTCCGATCCATCCATAGGTTTTTCAAGCGCTCTATTAAAATTTCCATATCAAAGAATTCTTACATTTCACCATTTAAGTCTTCTAAATCATTACTTAAAACTAACAATGCCACACACTCCACATGCATCGTATGCGGAAAAAGATCCACCGGCTGAACTTCAACAAGTTCATATCCAAATGCCTCAAGCTCCTTAATATCTACAGCAAAGGTATCCGGATTACAAGAAACATAAACTACACGTTCCGGTTGAGCACGTCCAATACGACGCATCACTTTACCACCAGCACCAGAACGAGGTGGGTCAAGTAACAATAACTCCGGAATTCCAAAGCTCTCTAATACTTCATCAATTCCTCTTCGTGCATCTTTTGCTAAGAAATACGTATTTTCAATTCCATTATCCTTCGCATTTCGCTTTGCAGATTCGATGGAAGTTTCCACAATCTCAATACCTGCTAACTTACCAACTCTGCTTGCAAATGGTAGGGAGAATGTGCCAACACCACAGAACAAGTCAATCATTTTCTCAGTTTCTTTAGGTTTGCCCATTTCCAGTGCCAACTCAACTAACTTTTGCGCTTGAGTAGGGTTTGTTTGGAAGAACGTGTCGAACCAAATACGATAACGGTAACCTAACATTTCATCATAAATGAAGTCGCGTCCTGCTAGTGTGTGAGTTTCTTCCGCTTGTGTACGGTCAGCCCAATCGGTATTTTTAAACCACATTAAGCTCTTTACTTCAGGGAATTTCTCTGTAATTCTTTCTTCTAAATCTTTTGCTGCAGCTTTAAGTTCACCATATGGAGATTCTGTTGCAAATAAACCTAGCATAACTTCTCCAGTAGCAAATGACTGTCGAACCATTAAGTGACGAAGAAGTCCCTCATGGGTGTCTTTATCATACCCTGATAATTCATGATCCTCCGCCCAATCTGCGACCTCCATAGTAGCTTCTACCATTTCCTTACCAGCAATTAAGCATGTCTCTAAAGAAATGACCTTTCTCCAGTTTCCAAGCTCATGAAGCCCTAAAGAACCATCCTTGGCAAAGGTAAATTCCATCTTATTACGGTAATGCCATGGGTTGTCCATTCCAATAGTGTCATGTACTAGATTGGAATCAAAGCCCTGCTCTTCCAAGACCTTCTTTACATGGTCCGTTTTTTGGTTTAGCTGTCCCGTATATTTCCAGTGTTGCCATACACAACCACCACATCGTTCAAAATGTGGACAAGGGGCTTCTACTCGTTCTGAATGAGCTTCCACTATTTCTTCTGGCATGACTCTTGTTCTCTTTTTCTCAGGTTGTCCAACGGTAACCCGAACTTTTTCCCCAGGTAACGTTTGCGGTATGTTAAGTTTTAATTTCCTGGGGTTAACCTCACCAATATCACGCCAAACAACGGATCGCCCTGAACCCTTCTTATCTAAATCATTAATTTCTGCGATATATGTTTCACTTTTTGTTGTAGTCAAGATTTGCTCCTCCTCTCAAGCTTTGCTTATCTATAAAAATGTCTCTAGCATTCAATCTTAACTTATTAGCAATTTTGCATACTTACCTATTATAGCGGAACAATGCTTAATTGAAAATGACCATTCATACATAATCCGTAATTCTAGAAGGATATTAGTATAGATAAACAAAAGGAGGTTTATTACTTGTTCCGGTTACTTCCATTCATCATGACGATATGTATTCTTTTTCCGATAGTTACTTTTGCGAGTACCAATAATACAAAAGCTACTTTTATTCGAGACGGGAATCTTTGGACGCTTATTGGCGACAAAGAAACACAAATAACGAAAAAGAAGAAAGTATTTAATCCTAGGTGGTCGACTGATGGAAAATGGATTCTGTATCAAGTTGTATCTACTAATAAATTTGGAGAAGAAAATGAAATTTGGGTATATAACCTCGAAACAAAAGAAAGGAGACGTGTCGCTCGAAATGGATATTCTCCTACCTGGGCACCAAATAAAAATGTTATTGCCTTCAATGACAGGAGTATTTTGGATATTTCCGATTTAGAGAAGTTTTATAATATCGCAATGGGTGTAAATGATTTTACCTGGTTGCCAGATGGTAGTGGCTTTCTACTCTCCTCTTCCGGTTTTCTTAAGCCAGATGGATGGACCAGTGCAAACATATACACAAAAAAGGTAAATGAAAACTATGAAGATATCCCCATAATTGGGGAGGTTGATTACTTTTTTACCTTACCTAAGGAAATTAGAAATGGCAACGAAACCATATTGGCTATAAATGCAGGGGATTTTGTATATTCTCCGAGCGGTAATTGGATTTCCTTTATCGTCTCTCCAACCGCTTCCTGGGCAATGGATAGTAATATGCTTTCTGTAATAGACAGAAACGGAAAAAACTTTGAAGTATTAGATGAGATAACGACCTTCAGTGTAGGAATGCCAAAGTGGGCACCATCTACTGATACGATTGCCTTTATTGCTGGTGGAGGTAGGCTTACTTTTGGTTTTAAAAATAAGGACTTGAAAATACATGAAATGCCTACATCCGTCCAGTACACACCGGAAAATTATGTCGATATAGACTTTGATTGGGTATCTGATGATCTGATTGTTACTTCTAGGATGGAAGAAGGGAAATGGTCTGAACAACCATTACCAATACTGTATTCCATTAATATAGAAGATAACAAGCAAGTAGCAATAACCACCCCCCCAAATGGGTATGGGGATTATAATCCACAATTTGTAGAATCACTTAGGAAGATTATTTGGTTGCGGGGAAAATCAATTACGGATGAAGAATCAACGCTTTGGAAGTCAAACCCTGATGGCACCAAGGCAGAAGCTTGGATTAAGAATATTGATTCAATTGAATTTTACGGAAAGTAAAAGAAGAGCTGGGACAAAAGAGTTTTAGTTGATGAAAATCCTAACGAATTTGACAAGCGCGTAGACCCGCTCCGGAAATATATTATTCTTTGGCGAATCGTTCAGGTCTTCAACTTAACCTCTTAATTATGTCCCAACCTCTTCCTCAGACAGGTTTATCATTTAATCGTTATTAGATACTTACATCCCTCTTCTTAAAGAACAAGAAGGAGAAGAATAAGAATAAAATTAGATAAACGATTAGTACCGCAACGGAGAAACCGAGGGTCATTCCTTCAATTAATGGTCCATCTGTAAAGTATAACTCTAAGTTGGTATTTGCAAATAAGGAATATTTAGCCCAATCTGTAAACAATGCTAATATACCTGTTGCAGTACTTCCAATGAATAACAGCATTACGGATAATGCAATTGCAATTGTTTCGCTTCTAAATATAGTTGATATCATAAATGCCATCGCTGTTAACATTAGAACGGAGACAGAACTTGCCAAATAACTTAATCCTAAGAACAAGATTCTAGAACGCTCTGTAACTTCACCATCAATAGCTGATAAATGCACGGAAGAACCATCGAAACCGAATAATATACTACCAATAATAAATGAAAGTACAAAAGTTATCGCTAATAGCAAGATACCAAACAATAATGTCGTAATGAATTTTGATGCAAGTATTTGGTTTCTTGATGCAGAGCGTACCAATAGTAATTTAATAGTCCCTTTGTTAAACTCATGTGCAACAATAGAAGACCCAACAATAATTACAAATACCCCTATTAATTGGATTAATAATATATTCGTATCCATATAGGTCCATACATTGGTTTCTTCGTGTGGAGAAATATTGTTCTCTATTCGGTAATTATTGATTGCTTGCTGATTTATCGCATAGGATTCGGTAAAATAATTAAAAGCTTCTTCCTCTGTTTGTTTATACGATTCATTTGATATTGTTAGTTCTTGCTTCCAGTCCTCTTCACTAGGCAAGTCACTACTTTCCGTTTGGTTAAAGAAGATGACAACTGCTGTAAGAACAATACCTAATAGTAATATGCCAAGCATCACATACGTACTGACACGATTAAATAATTTCATCCATTCATTTTGAATTAACTTTAGTAATAACATTAGGAGACCTCCCCATTTGTAGCCTGTAAGAATCTTTCTTCTAGCGTTTGCTTTTCTCTTATTACTTGGTAGAGAATAATACCTTTACTTGTTAAGTATGTAATGAAACTACCAATCTGCTCTTTTGTAGCATCCACTTGTAATAAGTTATCGTGAATTTCAATAGCTATATCTGGATATTCGCTCAGCAAGATATCCTTGGCTTTCTCCACATCATTCACCTCAAAAATATGGCGGTTAGCTATATCTGCTTGTTCTTCACTAGAGACATCTTCTACTTGAACAAGTTCTCCCTTTTGAATAATTGCAAAACGGTCACACATTAACTCCATCTCTGATAGGACATGACTCGATACAAGAATGGCGATTCCCTCTTCTTTGGCAACTTTACGTAAATAGTCACGCATTTGCCTTATACCTGCCGGATCCAATCCATTTGTTGGTTCATCCAAAATGAGAATTTTAGGATTGTGAAGCATAGCTTGGGCAATTCCTAAACGCTGCTTCATACCAAGAGAAAAGCGAGCTACTTTCTCATCTTTGACATGATCTAGATTTACTAATTCTAACCGATGTTGAATATCCTCTTTGGTAACATTGTTACTCATACGACCAAAATGGATTAAGTTTTTCCTTGCTGTCAGGTACGGATATAACTCCGGATTCTCTACAATTGCACCAATATTTTCAATCGCCTTTTTATAGTTTTTACTGATGCTGTTACCATTAACGATTATTTCGCCAGATGTAATATTGGTTAGGCCTACTATCATGCGAATAGTTGTCGTTTTACCGGCCCCATTTGGGCCAAGAAATCCAAATACTTCCCCTGGATATACATCAAATGAAAGATCCTTGATGATATGGTTTTTTCCGATTTTTTTATTCACTTTCCTAAGTGATAAAATAGGTTCACTCAAACATAACACTCCTTTTAGCAATTAATAATACAAATTACTTATTATCCATATCAATTTGCATTTATTTATTTCGACATATTCTTTATACGTTTGTATTATGTTTTTGGTTTCATTGAGATTTATTTTTTATAGAAATTTACATAGACTCATGTGATTAGTACCAGTCCGCTAATTCATTTAGAGAACTGGTATTTTTATTATACTTACTTATTTTGTAATACTAATTTATGATTCTCAATAGAATATACCTGGTCTGCTACATTGTCTACGAATGTCTGATCATGAGACACCAGTAATACCGTTCCTTCATATCCTTTTATAAATTGTTCTAACGCTTCCATACAAAAAACATCTAAGAAATTAGTTGGTTCATCTAGCACCAGAACATTATACCTTCCTAAAAACAGACTACATAAAACTAACCGAATTGCTTCACCTCCACTTAAATCCTTAACATGCTTCTTAAAATCATTCCCAGTAAAATTCATGGAATGAAGGACGGCACGAATCTTACTTTCTTTAAAGTCACTCCTTTCCTTCATATAAGCTATAACCGTTTGGTCTTGTTTGAATTGATAATTCATTTGCTCATATGCTCCAAACACCACTTTAGGAGAAATCGTTAGTCCTTCACCTTGCTGTAAAATATGTCGAATCAACGTTGATTTTCCTGCACCATTCTTCCCAGTAATCGCAATTGATTTACCTAATGAAAACTGAAAACTTGCTTCTTCAAGAAGTGTCTTATCCCCTATTGTTATAGTCAGACGTTCTGCCATAATTGGAAACTTATTGTGTAATTTCAGTGATTCTGACTGATGAAAACGAATAAGCCGTTCCTCTTTTGGAGCATCCACCACTTCTAATTGTTCCACTCTGTGTTCCAGTGCTTTCGCTGCCCGTTGTACGGACTTTTGACTAGTACCTTTCGATTTCGTCATAAAAGTCTTATTAGGTATATCATTTACTTCTCTTTTGGACATTTGTCCATTAGCCTTCGTAATCTTTGCTGCCTTCATCATCTTTTGCTCTGCAGCTTTCATCAATCGATTCTTTTCCTTTAAATAGTTTTCATGCCCTTCTAATTGTTGTCGTTTTTGGAGTTCCTTCTGTGCCACATAATCAGAATAATTACCTGTATATTCAGTTACTCTACTGTCTTCTACTTCCCAAATTTTTGTTACTAGCTTATCTAAAACATAACGATCATGGCTGACAAGTACTAGTGCACCATAATAATACGATAATTCTTCAATAAAAAATTTAATTCCTTCTTGATCTAAGTGTGTCGTTGGTTCATCGATTAATAATCCTTCATGATAAGTTGAGAAGAGTTGGGCTAACTTTAATCTTGTTTTTTCTCCACCACTAAATTTATCAATCACCGTTTTCGGGATAGATAGCCTACCTAATAATTCAGGCTCTACTTCACTTTCTTCCGGTGATGACAATTGGTCAAAGTAAGCAAAATCCGCAAAATGTTTTACTTGCCCTTTATCTGGATGAATTTGGCCATCCATCAGCTTTAGTAACGTACTTTTACCTGCACCATTCTTTCCAACAATACCAATACGGTCAAATTGATGCACAACCAATCTCGAAATGTCTAACACTAATCTATCCAAAAATGATAGCTCCAAATTTTCAATTTCAATACATACCTTTTCCACTTTTCCTACCTCCAATTAAAAAAATCACAAGCTCTGCCTGTGATTTGGAGTAAAGAGAAATAGACCTATCCTTATTCAGTTAGGGCTTTTAGAAGCCTTCTTAATTTTACCTACCTATTAAAAGGGTAGGAACATCTTTGAATATAAATAAAGAAAGGCAGAAAAATCCGCCTTTCTATACATGACATATTTAATATGAAATGAAGGTTATTAAAAAAGGACAGACTAATCCCGTTTACTCTGTATGCACAAACAGAGCCATTTAAACTATGAAGTTACTAGTTTAAAGTTGGGAAACGTAGTCTCATCGCGTGTGTCACCTTTTTAATAATCCTCCTTAACGTTTATAATTTACAGCTTTCATTATAGGGAGTCTTATGGAATATGTCAATACTACTTCCTGTTTAATTCCATAGCTTCATGGATAAGAGAAATGAAATATTCTGGATTAATATCTTCCATCTTTTTCATTCTAATATGTCTCATTGTTTTTCCTGACCCTTGTAATAGGTTCTCCTGATCTTTATCTTCTAGCTCATTACCTTTTTGAAAACCAAGATTTACATGTTTTTTACTAGCTTGTAAATAACAAACCAATCCATTATATGAGTAATTAGGCATAGACCATTTATACTCTTCTATTAGTTCTGAAGACGTGTTAAGAATAATTTCTCTTAAAGAACTTGTAATAGCTTGAATTTCTTCTGGTAAATTTGCAATATACTGATCAACCTCTTGTATTTTTCTTCCTTCATTACTCATATAATAGCTCCTTTACTACTGAATATCGATATTATCATTATAGCTATGTTCTAATAATAAATCACTATTTGGTACTACATTTTTTCCTATTTCATGCTAGACAAAGCAATCATTTACTTTTTATCACAAGATATAATTTAACTTTTTAAGTTTTTTCATCAAAGTATTGAATACCTGGGTCCATCGTATAACGTTGGGATGGGAAGAGTATTTTTTCTAGATAGGGTGTTGAGATATTGTTGAAAAGATAATTTGCTTCTGTTTCCGCCATAAAGTATTTCGCTTCATCTGCCGTACGTTTTCCTGTCACAATTTCATGAAACAAATTAACAGATAGAAAGTTCGCCTCTTCTTTATCACAAATAACAGTAACTTCGCCTCTTGTTCGATCTGGGTAGCAACTACCATCAAAACGAGCAATTTCTTCAAACTTTTCAATCGGTGTACGATAGTCAACCGTTTGTGCTAGAAAATCCATATGATTCACTGGTAAATTATGTGGTACAGCATCTCGCATTACAACCGTACGCTTCCAAGGACCATTATTATACCAAATTAATCTACTTGCTATGGCTTCCTGTGGGTATCCATACTTTTTTATAATTTTCAGGGCTCCCTCACGTTGCTTCTTTTCCCATGTGCTCAGAATCTGTTCAATATACTGTTGGTAATCATTATTCATTTACTATTACCTCCCAATATTTCATCCTTAACAATATATACGGGAGCCCATGAAATAGTTACTACATGAATACATGCTGTTCTTGAACCCTGCCATCATTTTTATTGTATTTAATCCTTCATCAAAAATACTTTGACGATTTCCGGGATTGACGTAATTCCCGGCCCATCCCTATTAACTTTGTAACTTGAAAAAACACAATTCACAATATCGAATTAAACTGGAATTTTTTTATACACTCGCATCCATGTGTTTCAAGCCCGTTAAGAATGCCTTCATTAATAGATTAAAGCTTTCCGTATGTTTTATCGACATGCCAAATCCACCTTTTTGTTCAAGGGAGGAAAATCCATGAAGAATACTTCTTAAACCTCTAACCGCATGAATCGCATTTTCTTCTGATAATTGAAAAGAACTTAAAGAATTAACTATTAACGTAATGATTTTATTTCCTTCTCTATCAATTTCCTCATCCTTAGGATGTGGAAGTGCAATCGTAAATTCATATAATCCAGGATGTTCCTGTGTAAAACGAAGATATGCATCTGCCATAGCAAAAGTTGCTTCTTCCCCGTTTTTATCTTTTGCAGCTTCCTGCAAACGTTCATGTAATCGTTTCACACCATATAGTGAAAGTTCTCTTTTTAGTTGAGGCAACCCTTTCACATGGTTAAATAATGATGGAGAACGAACAGATAATCTCCGTGCAATCTCTGCCAAAGTTACAGCCTCTGTACCACTCTGGTCTGCGATCTTTGCTGCTGTTTGAATAATTTGTTCTAAATCCAACCCGACTCTAGGCATCCATTATGCTCCCTTTCCTAATTTACTTAGACTACCTTCTGCTTCATTTATTGCCTTTTGAATACTTTCACAAGGATTTTCAATAATCCTTCCGTGGCCAACCGCAAGTATTGTAGGATTTAGTTTCAGTATTTTTCTAGCACTTTCTATTGATATTTCTTTATTCCATGTTCCAAACGTTGGGAAGGGGAATCTTCGTACCATTTGTCCACAAACTGCCAATCTACCTTTTGTTTGGAATGCATCTCCTGCAATTATTCCACCCTGATTCGTATCTAGTAAGGAAATGGAACCTGGTGTATGTCCAGGAGTTGCATACACTTCAAGTGAACCAACACGGTCTCCTTCCCCTAACAATCTATCAACCTTCGTTATTAATTTCTTAGGAACACCACCTTTGATAGGTGTTTGTGGTTCATTTGCCTCTAAGGATGTATCACCTTTTAACAATCTACTGTCACGTATAGAAATTGATACTATTGCATTAGGAAAAGTAAGCTTTAACCGATCTAATGCACCAACATGATCGCCATGACCGTGCGTTAAAACAATGTTCGTTAGCGGCTTATTAAGTTTCTTTACCAAGTTAACAATTCCTTTGTAGCTACTTGGAAGCCCGGCATCTATTAATGTTAGCTGCTCCTCTTCCTCATAGATATAACAATTCACCGGAAACAGACGCGGTAAAACTGTCAACTGATAAAGATTCAGACAATGAGTTACTTTCATACTATCATTCCTCCTAATTCATTTCCTACTAGAAAACTAATATCATTAGTTTTAATATAACTAATGGCATTAGTTTTAGCAAGTGGAAATTACCAAAAGAGGAATATTTTTTTCTCCTTATTGACATACAACCGAACCCCCATTATAGTTATATACATAACTATATAACTAAATCAGGATATAACCATTTTAGGATAGCGGGTGGCATTATGAGTAAGCTCTTTGAAGAAGACAAACCAATATACATTCAAATTAGAGAAAAGATTGAGGATCAAATTATCAATAAACAATTAAAGGAGGGAGATCAGGCACCTTCCACAAACCAATTAGTGAATTTCTATAAGATTAACCATGTTACCGTGTCAAAAGGAGTGAATCAGTTAGTTGATGAAGGGATTTTATATAAGAAAAGAGGAATTGGCATGTTTGTGGCTGAAGGGGCAAGAGAAATGCTTGTCCAGAAACGTAAAGAATCTTTTATAGAAGATTACGTTCTCAAACTTATTCAAGAAGCGAATAAGCTAGGCATTACAGAAAATGAAATCATTGGTTACATTAAAAAGATAAAAGGAAGTGATAACTTATGAATCTTGTAGTTAATAATTTAAGCCTAAACTACGGAAATTATACAGCGCTAAAAAATGTAAAATTTGAAATAAATAGCCCCAGAATTTATGGACTATTAGGGAGAAATGGAGCAGGAAAAACATCACTATTATCAATTTTAGCTTCATTCCGCAAAGCAACTTCTGGCTCAATTACCATAAATGGTGAATCTCCATTTGAGAATGCGGATATCATGCAACAGATTGCCTTTCTATATAATAAAGACTATAAGGATGAAACAGATAATATCAAGAGTATATTGCAAGATAACGAACGATACCGCCCAAATTTTGATAAAGAATATGCAAACTACCTAGTTAACCGATTTAAACTAGATCAGAAAAAACCAGTCAAAAAATTTTCTAAAGGAATGCAGTCAGCTCTTAATGTCATCATAGGACTAGCGAGTAGAGCACCAATAACTATTTTTGACGAGGTCTATTTGGGCATGGATGCTCCATCACGCGATATGTTTTATAAGGAACTACTAAAGGACCAACAAAATCATCCTAGAATTATAATCCTATCCACCCACCTCGTCTCCGAAATGGATTATTTATTTGATGAGGTGATCATGTTAGATAAAGGAGAAATTATCCTTTATGAAGACTATGATTCGCTGATGACAAAAGGTGCAAAAATTACCGGAAATGCTGAGTTAGTGGATGAATTTGTTCAAGCAAAACAACAAATCCATGCGGAACAACTAGGAAGTACAAAAGCGGTTATGATTTTTAGTGAACTTACTGACTTAGACAAGGGATCGGCTCGCGAGCTTGGACTAGAAATAGGACCTATTACGCTTCATGAGCTATTTGTGTATTTAACCAAGGAGGAAAACTAATGAAACAAAATGCCATTTATCTTAAAGTAGCAGTAGATATGTTCACTGCACAGTCTTTATGGGTGCTTGGGTTCTTAGGAGTAATGATAGTTGTTCATATCTTTCGAATAGTCTCATCTCTATTTGGAGATTTTGAAGTAGATACTTATTTCAATAGTGTTTTTATTTCTGCTAACATTGCTATGTTTGTCATTGGAATATTATGTTTTTATTTTCTGCCTCACTTTGTAGCAAATGGTGTAACAAGAAAGGATTACTTTAAAGGAGCAACATTAGCCGCAATTGGATTATCAGTATTTCTCCCAATTATAACCATAGTGTTTTCTGTTTTGAGTCAATTTATAATCAATCAAATTGACGGAATAACCATAAATAATCCTGATATTAATTCTGTTGTTCAAGATATAGATACGGACGGAAATATTATTGGCAACATCATCAGTAGTACTGTACAATCCTTCATTGTCCCTCCTTATATTGATCCAAATAGCAACTGGTTATTAGCTATTTCTATCGTTAGTATAAATATTTTCATTTATTATCTAATAGGTTGGATGATTAGTTCAGGATTCTATCGACTAGGTACAGTACCAGGGTTATGTTTTGTTTTTGTTGGGCTAATTATTTTAATCGCTAAAGATTCACTCTTAAGAATAACCTTAGATTTACCATTAGTGGAACAGCTAAAGTTTCTAGATATTCTGCCTAAAAGCATTGCTGCAATCACAGTCTTTTTACTCATAATAATGGTTATTGGAATAACTCGACTACTAACTAAACAGGTAACTGTAAAGCTTTAATACTAAAAAATGAAAGAGGCTTGGACATACCTGATAAAGAGATACTGTAAATTAACTTCGTCAAAATAGTTGAGTATTTTAAATTATGTTAGAGCCTCTTCTTTTAATATATTAATAAAATAGTAGTATGAAAATGGAGGACTGAATGGTGAGGAATATTCGTTTTTCTGAAAAGGTACTGATTCTTGGTTATTGCTTTATATTACTTTTTATGATTGTTCAAGACTGGGTTCCACTAGGATCGCTTAATGACATCCATGCAATAAAGCAAGAGAAAACGACTAACGAGTTAATCATCGTTACCTTAGTTGGAGTATTACAAGTAGCCTTCCTCATTTTTCTAATGCTATTGTTCATTGGTAAACGATACCCATTGTTTGTTAAGCTTTGGCTTGTCATTCATCCATCGTGTATTTTTGCTGGAGTATTGATGAGTTGGTGGATTCCTTATTTTACAGGTATTGGTGCTACAGAAAGGATTGCAAGCTATACGGCCATGTTTGGTAACACCCATACTTTCTTACCAGTAATGAACGGAATTGTACCAAATACATTTCATATCTTGTTTCACGTTACCTTATTTGTCTGTATTCTTGTCTCCGTTTATATTTTTGTTACGGAGTCAAAACGGACTAGTCAACATTCTAATGTTAAAGTCAGATAATGTAACTTGCTTCCATCCGCAAAACGTTTTCTTGCTATGTAATGAAAGGTAATAACTGTGAATGAAGACAATCTAAAGAAAAATGGTTCCGATTATTAATAATTAATAATCGGAACCATTTAATTACGAGCTATTATTTCTCTTCTTTTAACAGTCTGATAGATTCATCAAACTCTTTTTCAATTTCTGGATTAGGCTTGTAAGTTAGCAAGCTAATTACTACTGTAACAATTAAACTTAATACAAAACCAGGAACAATTTCATATAACATACCAGATAAGGATTCTGAACTTCCCCAAATCACTACGGTAACAGCACCTACTACCATACCTGCAAGTGCACCAAGTCCTGTGATTTTTCTCCAGTATAGAGATAATAGAATAGCAGGTCCAAATGAAGCACCAAATCCTGCCCAAGCAAAACCAACTAGGTCTAGAATTGTTTCATTCTTTGTCCAAGCAAAGAATAGAGCTGCAATCGCTACAACTAGAATTGAAATTCTTCCCAAAAATACATATCTTGCTTCCGAAGCATCCTTCTTTACTACCGCTTTATAAAGGTCTTCAATTAATGCTGATGACGTTACAATCAATTGTGATGAGATTGTACTCATAATTGCAGCTAATACAGCAGCAAGCATGATTCCAGCAATAAATGGATGGAATACCACTTGGCCAATAGCAATGAAAATTGCTTCAGGATCTACAAGTGTTTCCCCTGGGTTCTGTTGGAAATATGCAACACCGATTAATGCTACTAGAGTCGCACCTAATAGTGATAGAATCATCCAGCCGATACCAATTCTTCTTGCTTGTTTGGTTTCCTTCACACTCTTAATCGCCATAAAACGAACAATAATATGCGGTTGTCCAAAATAACCGAGTCCCCAAGCAACAGATGAGATGATTCCAGCAGTTGTAGCACCTGCGAATAAGCTTAGCAATTCTGGATCAACTGATTTAATAGAATCAACCGTTTCCCCTACGCCACCTGTTACAAATATTGCAATAACTGGAACGAGAATAAGTGCCAAGAACATGATTAGCCCTTGAATAAAGTCCGTATAACTAACAGCAAGGAATCCCCCAAATAAAGTGTAGGCAATAACCACAGCAGATACAATCAGTAACCCACTATGATAGCTTAAACCAAATGAGCTTTCAAAGAACACTCCACCAGCTACCATTCCGGAAGATACATAGAATGTAAAGAAAAGTAGGATAATAATTCCTGATGCAATACGAAGAATTTTCGAGCTGTCTTTTAATCGATTATCTAAGAAACTCGGTATTGTAATAGAGTCATTGGATACTTGTGTGTAAGTACGAAGTCGTGGTGCCACGAATAACCAGTTTAAGTAGGCCCCAATTGTAAGACCAATAGCAATCCAAACCTGGTCAAGACCATAAAGGTAAATAGCCCCAGGAAGACCCATAAGTAACCATCCGGACATATCCGCTGCCCCTGCACTAAGTGCGGTTACTGCTGGACCTAAAGAACGTCCTCCTAACATGTAATCATTCAGATTTGATATACGTCGGTATGCATACCAACCAATACCGAGCATCGCCCCCATATAAATTATTATGGCTATTAGCTGATATATTTCTTCACTCGACATAACTTCTCCTCCTTGTTTTAGACCTTTCATCCTAGTAAAAGACATCTGGCCTATATTTTTTATAATCAATGACAAAAAGCCATTTGCCCCCAAAACGAAACCGCTTTCACTTTGTATTGTAAAGGAACGTTTTTTGAACATTTCATATATTGTATATAATATATTAGTATTCACTAATTTGTCAATTATTTGTTGAATATTGTCAATGCGCTTAAGTAATTTATGCTAAGCTTCTAAACAGGCATAACCGAACTAAAAAAAAACCATATTCATGAATGAACATGGTTTTCGTGTATACTAATATATGCTCTATACCGGACAACTATTCGGTTAGTTTTGCATTGGTCCCTGTTCGTCATCCACATAATAATTCTTCTCCCCTAGCTGAATATCTGTAACATCCCCATCATGAAGAAAAAACAAACGATTTTCAACCGTACCATCCTGATGTCATTCTATGCAGTTAGGAAATCTTTAGTACTTTTTAATCATCCTACTTCATAACTACTATTAATTTAGTTAAAATTTTTTACTACTGTTTTTTATGCAATGTTGCCACCATGCATTGAAAATATATAAAAATCTTCATGATCTGTTAGAGTCCAACCGTCAAAATAAGAACTGTCATGAAACACATCGATAAAAATATTGCCACACTGAATGATTAGGAGTGGACATTGTTCAAATAACTGTACATCTTCTATTATCCTACCAACCAATAACTCTTCTATTGTTTTCCATTCCCTTTGGTTTGATTGAATATCTGTTTCTCCCAATATGATTCCACCTGTATCACGGACTCGCCAAGGGCACTCGATGATTATTGCACCTTTTTCTAACTGAATGATGAAATGTACCTCCGAATCAATGGCAGTGATCCTTTGACCAATAAATTCCTTAAAAGTAATTTTGCTTAATTTCATATGCCAAATCTTACGGGCATGTGCAATAATCATTTCATTGATTTTTTCCAAGGTATAGCCATAATAATTATCTCCATATTGAAAATCATCAATGGCATCACTTATTTCTTGCCATTTCATCTGTTCCTCGAATAAATCATGTTCTATTGTGCAATCATATATCTCTTTCACAATCAACATAGCATTTTCAACAGGTAATAAAAGTTGTGAATGTAGTTTTTTCATATGATAATCCAAGCATTGCTCTTTTAAAGGTACTTCCCATTGAATGTTTTTCATGGCATCTTCAAACATCTTTTCCATTTCAAATATATTTAATTTTGCTTTCCTATTCATACTAGCAAGCTTATTTATTTCACGTACGTCCATATGCAAACTATTAGTTGCCCACTCTACATAATCAGAAGGCTGTACCGTTCCTATGTATCTTTTATAATATAATTCTAATAAATCTATTGAAATCACCTCGTTAAATTCTGGTTAGACATTCCTAGACTTGCCAAACCTGCCGTCTCTCTTTATCATAAAGATTCCCTAATTCTAATTGACTTTCTACCTTTATTCATAGTAGTATTATGACCGGTTAAGCTCTCTTTTGCTACATATCAGTCTCCTGGAAGTTCATTCAATACCCAGGAAATTTTAGCCTCGAAATCTAATTGTAAAACAGGGCTTGGGAACTCATCATGTACAAACGTGAACTCTTTATTAAATCCTAACGTAAAATTTCCTATTTTAGCTGTATTGGTTCCATTCCAATCAGAATCGGTACAATACTCCCCTTCTACTAAATTTCCAACTATATGATAACAACCCATGTATAAACGAAAATCCTCTACTTCACCATATTCAGATAAATGGCTTGGCTTTGAAGGATTAATTTCTAATGTTTTTAAGACTTTCAATAGGCAAGGATCCATTTGTTTACATGCTTCCATATAATTTTCACAGTATACACAGTCGCACAGTTCAATATCTTTGTTGTAAAATTCCTTCGTCTTATTTACATCCACTTCTAACACCCAATTCATAAGCCGTATTTGTTTCACTGGAATCTCTCCCCCGATGCTTGTTTCCTTGCCTGAATTTCATTGCAACACCATAGTTATTTTGCTTATTGTATCTTATACGTATTATACGAAAGAAAGTTTCCACTCTTCTACACAAAGACCACTAAGACTAAAACAGTAATAGCATTAAAAAGACCCAGAAATCGGAAATATTTATTTCACGAAAACCGGGCACAATTTTGATATTATATTTTTCAATTGGTAAAAATCATGAAACGATTGGGATTAACCACTATTCCTTCGTATCAAAGTTATCGAGCATTGCACGCACTTCATCTGTTGATTCTGTACTCATCAATTGATTTCTCAATTCACTTGCCCCACGGAATCCCTTAACGTATATCTTAAAAAAGCGACGAAGAGGTCCGAATGGACGCGGTTCTATTTTAGAATATTTGTCAAAAAGGTCTAGATGTACTCTTAAAAGATTAAGTAATTCTTCACTACTATGGTCTTTTGTTTCCTCTTCAAAAGCAAATGGATTTTTAAAAATACCACGCCCTATCATCACCCCATCTACACCAGATTGTTCTACGAGCTTCAAGCCTGTTTGACGATCTGGAATATCCCCGTTGATTGTCAAAAGTGTTTCTGGTGCCACATCATCACGAAGTTTTTTAATTTCAGGAATCAGTTCCCAATGAGCATCTGCATTGCTCATTTCCTTTCTAGTACGTAGATGTATGGAAAGATTTGCGATGTCTTGTTTCAGTACATGGGTCAACCAGTCCTGCCATTCATCAACTTCCGTGTAACCAAGCCTTGTCTTCACACTTACAGGCAATCCGCCTGCTTTTGCTGCTTGTATCAGATTGGCAGCAACTTCCGGATGGCGAATAAGACCTGCTCCCTTACCTTTAGCTGCCACATTTGGTACAGGACAGCCCATATTAATATCCAAACCTCGAAATCCTTGTTCCGCCATACCAATACTCATTTGGCGAAAATATTCAGGCTTGTCTCCCCATATATGAGCCACTATTGGTTGTTCATCCTCAGTAAAAGTCAAACGTCCGCGAACACTAGCCTTTCCCTCCGGATGACAATAACTTTCCGTATTTGTAAATTCGGTAAAAAATACATCCGGTTTGGCTGCAGCACTTACAACATGTCGAAAAACAACGTCTGTCACATCTTCCATTGGTGCGAGTATAAAAAACGGTCGTGGTAAATCACGCCAAAAATTATCTATCATAATTAAACCCTCTCATTATGGATACTAGTTCAAACTCTTATCCCAAAATTAAAAAGCAAAAAATATCTTTGCTCCATTTACACTTATACCATGCTTAAGCCACTTTTATCAAACTATAGAGAAATCAAAATGTTTAATTAGTTTGTGAAATCGATATGTAGGTAAATCTAAGGAACCTTGGATTGACAAGAGATTAGCATAAATAGACCTTGAAAACAAATTATTACATCCAATGACGAAGAGAAGTTTTTTACGTTATTATTTCCGGTTTTGTATGAACATATTAACTCTTTCGAAAGAATAATCTTTCAAAGGGAACCAACCCAATTGTACTCAAAGATATCCCCATTAAATTCTTATGAAACAGGGCTTTTTGAAACGTTGAATATAATGGTACAATAATGTCCCTATTAATTAAATCTCCTTCTAACTGTTTTAGCAGATTAATTCGTTTTCCTTCCTGTTCTTCCATCATAGCTTTATCAACCAATTTGTATACTTCATCTATATTACACAGTTTAGAAAATGCGCTACTATCAGAGAGAAATAAATTATATAGAGAAACCTCTAAGGAATTTTCAGAAACAAACTCGGATAGAACTAAGTCAGCTTGTTTCGACTTTTCTATAAAACTTGAATAAGGCACTTGGATAATATCAAGTTCTATATTATGCTTGGCAAGTTCAGTCTGTATCCATATAATATCATCTTCATTAGGAGTTAATTCGTATGTCATGAGAGTTAATGTTTCATGTAAACATGTGTAATTTTGATTACTGAAAGACTTGGGCTCTTGAAGGTATTCTTGTCCACTAATTGAGTTTACCTTTTGAAATCTTGGATACCCTAAATCCCTCACCATCTTGTCCTTATTTATGATTGAGGTAATCCTATTTCTCAATGAACTGTTAGATATAATATTGCCTTTATTCATATTCCACATAAGATACTTTACTGATAGATTATCACGTTGAATATAATTATATTTACGATTACCATCATCTTTTGTTGAAAATGGAATATAGAATAAAGGTTCTTGTTCCATTATTTCAGCTTTAAAATACTTTTCAATCGTTGGTAATACAAAAAATGAAATTTCGTCAATGTTTGCTCTCCCTTTAAAACAAGAAGAATGCACACTTAAATTTAATAAGTTTATATCATGTTTTTTTACCATATACGGACCAGTCCCTATAGGGGATTTAGCAAACACTTTTTCTTCCTTACCGCCATAATTTTCAGGGACTATTGAACATTTAGGTGATGTCAAAAGCAGATCCCAACAATACATCGGCTGAGAAAATTCAAATCGTATAACATGCTTTCCAATACAATTAATAGTCTTTAAATGTCTAACTATCCATTGTGAAGGAGTTTTCCTAAGCCTTTCAAAACTAAATTTTACATCCTTAGAAGTAAGGGTTTTATTATTGTGAAAGTAAATACCCTTCCTTAAATAAAAAGTCCATTCTTTTCCTTCATTAGCCTGTTCCCAATAATGTGATATACTTGGCACTATTTTTTCATTTCCATTATCGTATGTAACTAAAGTATTAAAAATTTGTTCGACCATGTGCCTTTCCGACTGCCTTTCAACAGCAGCAGGATCTAATGAATTAAAAGGGCGGAAATACGGAACCTTTAAGTGTTCATAATCATTTTGTTCTTCGGTTTTCATTGATAAGGTATGAGCTTTTAGCCCAAAAAGCTTGAAAATTATATCAAAATATACCTGTTCTCTCTCACGATATAAACCATTAGTTTCTAAGAGTGATATGAACCTAATAATATCATCATATTTAGGTGATTCGCTTTCATAATAATCCAGCATTTCTTCGATTGTTTTTAAAAAGACTATTGTGGTTGTATTACCTCGCCCTTCACCCTTGTTTCTCTTTATCCATTTTTTATCCGTCATCTTATTCAATATATTGGTTACAGTTCTTTCTGAGCACTGCAATTCATTGCTTATCTCAATTCTCGTTAAGTTAACCTTTTCAAAAGGTATACACTTTGCAAAAATAGCAAAAAGATTAAGGTAGTGTTCTATTAGTTTCATAATTGTACAACCCTCTCTATAAAAGGTGAAAGTATTGTCTATAGTTTTCACTTTTTGTTCTCCCTTTACTAACTATAATTATAAGTACGGGCACTGTAAAATTTAATATTTGGAAATGAGAAAATTATAAGTTGGCTTAAGGAGATTAACCAAATGAACGAATTACAAAAAGGACATATGTTCAATTTGCTTTCTGTTTTAATGATGGCAGTGGGGCCATTATTATCAAAATTTGGATTATTAGAGATTTCCCCTACTAAAGCATCTATTATTAACACGATTACTGTTATACTGGCAAGTTATTTATTGGGCTTAGTACTACGTAGGAAGGTGAATTTTTATTTTGAAAAAGAAATAATATTGTTAGCACTATTTAATTCTATTGGGGTTATCTTTTTATTTCTAAGCACTAATTTACTTTCACCTGTTGAAATAGGTTTCATTGGGAGATTTTATACTGTATTTGCTGTCTTATTATCGGTATTAATTCTGAAGGAAAGATTAAGTAAAAACGAAATAATATTTATAACCTTAGCTATTTTTGGGGCATTTTTATTTGTGGATAAAGGTGATAATCTTCAATCTAATATGTTAGGTAGTTTCTTTGCAGTTTTATATACGTTCTTTTTCGCATTAACAAATATATTCATTAAAAAAACCATGTCTAAAGACAGAGACTCAAATTCTATTTTATTCACTAACAATTGTATTACCTTAGTGTTCGTTTTACTGTATGCGATGGTTAAAGGTGAGTTTCTCAGTCTTGATTATTCATTGACAGGAACAGGGTATATTGTTTTATCTTCACTTCTCACTGGATTTCTCGGAACACTTCTTTTATATAAGGCACTGGAACATTTACGTTTCTCCATAGCTAATGTAACCAGAGCATTCAGTCCATTACTGCTTGCACTTATCTCCTTTCCATTCTTCCCAATAGAGATAACAATCCAGAATACATTTGGGGCTATTGTATTAGTAGTTTCAATACTTTTGTTATCATTAGGAAAAGGGAATAAAGAGAAATCTAAAACCTAAGACGCATACAAAAAGGTTTCAAATTAACCTATAACCCTATAGGTGAAAGAACATTATTCATTTTAACTGGATAGTGTTTTTCCTTTTTAAAATAAAGTTCTCCGAGATTATTGAATGCGGAAACATGAATCTCCGATAGGACAAGGTACGGGCATAAAAAAGACCCGGAAATCGGAAATGTTTATTTTCAAGGAAACCGGATCTGAATCGGTAATGTTTATTTTTACTAGGAGATGTTAGTTAGACACATCTGTTCATCCTACTATTATATGATTGGCTTCATAACAGTATAAAAAGGGAAAAAGAAAAAGCAGCTGGTATCTACCAACTGCCTTATCTTCCATAGCTTTATTCAATTAACTACTAATTAACGAAGTCCACTCATTTGTCCTTGTGCCATTTGAACTAATCGTTTTGTAATTTCTCCACCAACCGAACCATTGGCACTAGAAGTCGTTTCAGCTTCTAAATTGACACCAAATTCTTGAGCAATTTCATACTTCATTTGCTGAAGTGCTTGTTCAGCACCCGGAACTACTAATTGGTTGTTATTGTTGTTTGCCATGTCAGTTCACATTCTGCCTATAGGTTTTTTCGTTTGCCTTTCTTTTATGTATGGGAAATGAAGGGAATGAAAAATGAGCATATTAATTGTAACCGAATAAGAATAAAAGAAAAAGCGACCTTATAAGATTGCCTTCATTGAGTATTGCATTCATTAGTAAGCATAAAACTTACGATTTTTTCCCTTCTTCGAACATATCCTTGAAGTATTGGAATACATATCTTTTGTACACTTCTTCCAATTTCTCCATAAGTATTGAACCATTGGGGAGTGCTGTCCATGCATAATTAGTTTCTTCTTCTAGTGCTTTCTTCATTGCTAACAGTATTTCTTTTTTAAAATCCTCTATTGTTGGATTAGACAATGCAGTTGTAATAAATTGATATACCCTATTATCTCTACCCGGAGCATCTAGAAGGTTAATTACTTCACATCCTAATGCCACTAATGCACCTTGTTTTACGATTTCCATGTGTCTTTGATACCAATTCATTTCTTCATCAGTACTAGCAAAGAGAAATCTCTCATATTCAAAATGTTCAAAATCAATATCATGACCGAATCCACTATAATTTGTAATCATATCATAGTACATCCACTGTACTTTACCGAATTCTATTTGAAACTCTCTATAATTATTAGCCTGTAAGATAAAAAATTCTTGCTTCACACGTTCACCCCCTTATACTTATATATTCCTATAACAAAAATATACCATTATTAAAATATTCAATAGAAGGAAAAGCAAACATAATACCACTCCGTTTTAGTTTGGAGAGGTTTTATTCTAGTTATTTATTTTAGTTAATTCAACCTCTTCCTTATTTCAAATTTAAACTACATACTCGAAAAATAAAAAAATAGGATAATTTATCTATGTTTTCCCTGTAGTTTTGACAATATTTTACAAATTTAGATATTAATACAGGGGTCTATTGGTGGTGAAAGGCAAAATGTATAATATTTCATTCCTCAAACATACAAATAACAACAAAAAATGTAGTGGAAACCCCAATGAGGATGGCACTACAGTCATGCTGATATTTAAACATTGTCAGAAGGGAAATTGAAGGAACACGGAACTCACAAGGGTTTGGACATGAAAAGACCCCGAAATCGCAAATGTTTATTTTAACGAAATCAGGGTCGGACTAGCAAATGTTTATTTTAACTAGCAAGAGAGTTTTTTAATTAGACACACGCTTCTCCAACCAAGTCACACACTCTATATGCATACTTTGAGGGAACATATCTACTGGTTGTACTTCTTTTGTTTCGTAACCACCATCTTCTAAAATGCGTAAATCACGAGCTAGGGTTGATGGATTACAGGATACATATACAATCCGCTTCGGTCCCATTTCAACCATTGCATTTAGCAAGCCTTCATCACAGCCCTTACGCGGAGGATCAACAACAATTACATCTGGTCTTAGCCCAGATTCCTTCCATTTAGGCATTACTTCTTCAGCAGTCCCTACTTCAAACTCTACATTCGTCATCCCGTTCAATTTTGCATTAACACGAGCATCTTCAATCGCCTCAGGTACAATCTCAACTCCATATACCTTTTTCGCTTTTTGAGCTAGGAAAAGTGAGATAGTTCCAATTCCACAATATGCGTCAATAACTGTATCATTTTCACCAATAGCAGCATATTCTAATGCCTTTTCATATAGTTGTTTCGTTTGGGTAGGATTCACTTGATAGAATGATTTAGCCGAAATGGCAAAACGGATGGAACCTATCGAATCATAAATATACTCCTGGCCCCAAAGAACATTCGTTTTATCGCCTAAAATTACATTTGTTTTTGCTGAATTTATATTATGAATAATGGATTTCACATTCGGATACGTCTCTGTTAATTCGCGAATAAGATCTTTTGCGTGAGGTAACTCCTTAGTTCTTGTAATTAGCACAATCATGGTTTCCTTTGTTTCTCTACCAGTTCGAACCATGATATGACGTAGAACACCTGAATGACTTTTCTCATCATAGGCTTCTATTCCAATTCGGCTGGCAATTCGTCGAACCGCTTCAACCATCCGGTCATTCAGATCCTCTTGTACCACACAAGTATCCATGTCTTCGATAATGTGATGGCTTCGCATTTGGTAAAAACCCGTTATTAGTTCTCCGTCTTTTTCGCCAACTGGAATAGCTACTTTATTGCGGTACCTCCACGGATCCTCCATCCCAATTGTTGGGTGAACCGGTACATGCTCCAAATGAGCAACCTTTCGCATCACATTCTTCACTTGTTGTTGCTTCATCGATAGCTGCAAATTATAGCTCATATGTTGAATTTGACAACCACCACATTTGTAAAACACATCACAAGGGGGTTCTACACGTTCAGGACTCGGATTTTTTACTTCTAATAGTTTTCCAAAACCAAAGTTTTTATTTACCTTCACTACTTTCACGGTTGCTTCTTCACCGGGTAAACCATATGGGACAAACAATGGATAGCCATTTATCTTCCCTACACCATTCCCCTCATGGGTAAGGTCCTCAAATCGTATTGTCACGGTTTCATTCTTTTTTACTGGGGCAGATTGTTTTGCCATTTATGTATCTTCCTTTACGAACTATTTGCTATTCTTTATCTTATCATGAACAAAGGAGACTACCAATTATTCAGTAGTCTCCCTATTTAGATAGGATTCTGGAACAAAAATATCAATATGTTGTTGTAGATTACGGAATTCTCCTGGTAAGAGTCCGCCATATTCCCCATCAATATTTAATTGCATTTTTTCTTCCGGTGTCACGATAATATGTTTGGCCTTGGAATAGATGACGTGTTTATCTTCTAAGTGTGCTCCCCTTAATGCCATACTTGCAATTCGAATGAACTCTGCTAAATTCGTTTTACGCAATATCAATAAATCAAAGTAACCATCATCAAGACAAGCATCTGGAGCTAGCTTTTCAAATCCACCAACAGAGTTCGTATTAGAAATTAGGAAAAGCATGATATCCTCTTCAATAACATTTCCATCATATTCAATTTTTACACGAGCTGGTTTTAACGATGGCAACATTTCAATACCTTTAAAATAATATGCCATCTGTCCAAGCATTGTTTTTAGTTTACTTGGTACTTCATACGTCAGTTCCGTAAGCTTCCCGCCACCCGCTATATTTATAAAATATTGGTCATTTACTTTACCAATATCTAAAAACATTGATTGGTCCTCAATTATTACGTCTACAGCTTTTTGAATACTATCTCGAGGGATAGTTAATGCTCTAGCAAAGTCATTTGTTGTTCCTACTGGAATGACACCTAGTTTAGGGCGGTATTCCTGTTCTGCAAGACCATTTACAACTTCATTGATCGTACCGTCACCACCTGCAGCAATAACGATATCATATTTCCGTTCAACAGCAATTCGAGCTGCTTTGACCGCGTCCCCTTCACCAGTTGTGGCATGTGCTGACGCTTCATATCCTGCTTTTTCTAGTTTTTCTAGTACTGCCGGTAATTCCTTTTTAAATGCTTCACGACCAGAAGTTGGATTATATATAATACGGGCCCTTTTCATCTTACATGTCCCCTCTCCAATGTTACATTATACCTTATAAATGCATTATATTATCTCTTTCATTAATTGGATATTTTTACATGCATATCTATTCTAGCCATAATTTATGAGTTTGAAAAGTTTTTGGACTAAATACATCGGATTTTTATCATTCTGATTGATAGATTGAGTGCATGGTGTATGGGATTAAGAGCTTGTGCTTGATTCCACGTCAAATGTGACCACTTTATTTGAACTTGTGCCTGATTTTGAATACCATGGGACCGCCATACTCGAGCTTGGGTCCGATTCTAGTTACCTTGGGACCGCTCCGCTAGAGCTTGTACCCGATACCGAATACCTTGCCCACTCCACATAATGCACAACTTCCTATCCATAAAAAAATGCCCTATGGGGGAAAATCCCCCATGATAGGCATCCTTATCGTTTATTCATTTCCTCAATTAAAATCTTATTTACCATTGGTGGGTTTGCTTGACCTTTTGTAGCTTTCATTACTTGCCCTACTAAGAAGCCAAGTGCTCTGTCTTTACCATTTTTAAAGTCAATGATAGACTGTTCATTTTCATTTAGAATACCCGTGATAACCTCACGTAATTGGCCTTCATCTGAAATTTGAACCATGCCTTTTTCTTTTACAATCTTTTCTGGGTCTCCGCCTTTTTCAACTAATTCCGCAAATACTTTCTTGGCAATCTTAGATGAAATCGTACCATCCTCTATTAATTGAATCATCTTTCCTAATGATTCTGGTGTTAACGCTAGGTCATGAAGTTCTTTATAATGTTTATTCATGTATCCTGAAACTTCACCCATTAACCAGTTAGAGGCTTGTTTAATATCTGCACCATTGTTCACGGTCTCTTCAAAGAAATCAGCCATTTCCTTAGAGCTCGTTAAATTGGCAGCATCATATTCGGATAAACCTAACTGCTCGATATAGCGTTGTTTGCGAGCATCTGGAAGTTCAGGAATCTCGCTACGAACACGTTCTTTCCATGCATCATCAATATAAAGTGGTACAAGGTCAGGCTCTGGGAAATAACGATAGTCATCAGAACCTTCCTTGACACGCATTAGGATTGTTTCTTTTGTTTTCTCATCATAACGGCGTGTTTCTTGTAGGATTTCTCCTCCAGACAACAACACTTTTTCTTGACGCTTCTCTTCAAATTCAAGTCCTTTTTGAACAAAAGTAAAGGAGTTTAAGTTTTTAAGCTCTGCTTTTGTGCCAAACTTTTCTTGTCCATATGGGCGAAGCGAAATGTTCGCATCACATCGAAGGGAACCCTCTTGCATTTTCACATCAGAAACACCGGTATACTGAATAATAGTTTTTAATTTTTCAAGATAGGCATATGCTTCCTCAGGAGATCGCATGTCTGGTTCGGATACAATCTCAATTAAAGGTGTCCCTTGACGGTTAAAGTCTACATAGGAATAACCATCATCACCATGGGTTAGTTTACCAGCATCCTCTTCTAAGTGAACACGGGTAATACCAATTTTCTTTTTCTTGCCTGCAACATCAATTTCAATCCAACCATGCTCCCCAATTGGTTGATCGAATTGAGAAATTTGAAATGCCTTTGGATTATCTGGGTAGAAATAGTTTTTACGGTCAAATTTTGTATCTGTTGCAATTTCACAGTTCAGTGCCATTGCAGCTTTCATGGCAAAGTTTACTGCTTCTTCATTTAATACCGGAAGCACTCCTGGATATCCTAAGTCAATTGGGTTTACATTTGTATTTGGTTCCGCCCCAAATGCATTTGGGCTTGGGCTAAAGATTTTTGATTTTGTTTTTAATTCTACGTGTACTTCAAGACCTATAATCGTTTCAAAATTCATTAGTTAGCACCTCCGATTTGAGGTCGTTTCGTATGATGGTCAGTAGCTTGTTCATATGCATGTGCTGCACGATAAACCGTATTTTCATCAAAATGCTTACCGATAATTTGCAATCCAATTGGTAGTCCTTCAGGAGAGAAGCCACATGGGATTGATATTCCCGGTACCCCAGCTAGGTTTACTGGTATTGTTAAAATATCATTTGCATACATGGTTAATGGATCATCAATCTTTTCTCCAACTTTGAATGCAGGAGTTGGTGTTGTTGGACCAATTACGACATCATATTCCTCGAATATTTTATCAAAATCATTCTTAATTAAGGTACGTACTTTTTGTGCTTTTTTATAATATGCATCATAGTAACCAGAACTTAACGCAAAAGTTCCAAGCATGATACGACGTTTAACCTCTTCACCGAATCCTTCGCTACGAGACTTTTTAAACATATCAACCATGTTCTCTGCGTTTTCTGAGCGAACTCCGTAGCGTACGCCATCGAAACGTGCAAGGTTTGCTGAAGCCTCAGAAGAAGAAAGTAAGTAGTAAGTAGCAACTGCATATTTAGAATGCGGTAAGGAAACCTCTTCCCAAGTAGCACCTAGTGATTCATATACTTTTAACGCTTCTAAAACTGCTTCCCTTACCTCTGGGTTAACCCCTTCAGCTAAGTATTCTTTTGGAACCGCGATTTTAAGGCCTTTCACATCACCCGTTAATGCTTCCGTATAAGACGGAATCTCTACATTTGCACTTGTTGAATCCATTTTGTCATGTCCAGCAATTACTTCTAACACGCGTGCATTATCTTCAACTGAACGTGTTAATGGACCAATTTGATCAAGGGAAGATGCAAATGCAACTAAACCAAATCGTGAAACAAGGCCATATGTAGGCTTTAATCCGACCACACCACAAAAGGCAGCTGGTTGGCGAATGGAGCCACCAGTATCAGAACCAAGTGAGAACAGAACTTCTCCAGCAGCGACTGCAGCCGCTGAACCACCACTTGATCCACCCGGAACATGGTTGATATTCCATGGGTTACGAGTTGGTGTGAAGCTTGAGTTTTCATTGGATGAACCCATTGCAAACTCGTCCATATTTAACTTTCCGATGTTTACAATTTTTTCTGCGTTTAACTTTTCAACAACGGTCGCATCATATAGTGGATCATCAAAGTTTCTTAGGAATTGACTTGCACAAGTTGTGCGCAGCCCTTTTGTTACGATATTATCTTTAATACCAGCAGGGATACCAAATAATTTTGCTCCTGCATCTTCGGTAGCATCAAGTTCTTCAGCTTTTCTTCGTGCATTCTCTTCATCTAGTGTTAAGAATGCGTGAACCTTATCTTCTACCTCATGAATACGTTTATAAGATTCATCAACAAGGTCACTTACCGTGATTTCTTTATTATGTAACTTTGCTTCTAATTCTTTTATGCTATGGTCAAATAGAGACATATGACTTTCCCTCCTTATTCTTAGAAAACTAGCATTCGCACTTTGTTAAGCGAATTGCTTAGTTGCACGTATGCAGGCGAAAAGTAAGAATTACCTTTTCACTCGGCAAGTATTGATGGTACACGGAATTGCCCATCCTTATGATCAGGAGCATTCTTTAATGCTTCTTCTCTTGTAGTCCACTGTCTAGGCTCGTCCTTACGCATTACATTTTTCAAATCTAATACGTGTGTTGTTGGCTGAATTCCTTCCGTATCTATCTCATTAAGCTGTTCAGCAAATTTAATAATAGAACTTAGTTGCTTCGTGAACATTTCCGCTTCTTCTTCTGACACCTCTAGACGCGCTAAATTCGCCACATGCTTAACTTGTTCTTTTGTAATTTCTCCCATTTTTTGCACCTCCGTCAAGCTATAGTTTATCATCCATAATTTCGATTAAAAAAGCATTCACAATACTATTGATAATAGCAGAATATCCTAGTTCTAGGCAACTTATCCAGTGTGATGAAGAATTCTTAAATAATATTAGAAAAACTCACATTCGCTCGCCTTTAGGAGAATGTATTAGTTTTTCTAATACTTGGGACGTTAAATTTTTTACTACGCCGAGCCTACTTTACAACTATAATTTTATACTTTATAACATAAAAAAAGACCTGAAGTAGTTTCCACACTACCTCAGGCAAAGTCTATCATATAGTAATAGGGTAAAAAACATAGATTGCTGACAAGCTTAAGTAAATTGATTCAATTATTACAGGTTGACTAGTGAGGAAACTGACATCTTTAAGATGCTAGGTTCAGCTTCACCATGTGCCACATCAGTTGGTTGATTTTCTTGCATGAATAAAAATCCTCCCATAAGAATTGTTCCCAAAGCTACTGAAGCAAATAGTTTTTTCAAATTTATCCCCCCTTTACAAGTTAACTATTTCCTCATAGGTGAGGTTTGCTAGTTTATAGTATTTAACAGAGTCCTTATACTTCCCTACCGATTCAAAATGCTTTGCCACCATATTGGAAAATAGAATTAAATTTCCATGATCCTTATGTTTTTTCAAGTAGGGGATAAGATCCTCTATTACTAACGTAGTAAATTGATCGTACTGTTCATTAATAGCATATATATATGAATGAATGATATAGTAATATAACTCATAAAAAACATTATTTTTCGCTAAATCCAATAATTCCTTTGCTTTTTCAATCACTTCTAATGCTTTTTCAAAATTATATATTCTGTAATATTCCTTAATTAGATTCGTTGTAGCTATCAATCTCTCATTCAAACCAACCTCTTCAGAATCTATAGCATTAAGATAATGTTTAATTGCTTCTTTAGAGTCACCAATTGCAGAATATAGATAGCCAAGGTTTTGGTTCGTTAGCTGAATAATTGTGTTATTCTTGTTAAGTTCACCTAAGTGTTTTGCTAGATTATAGTGTTTTATAGCTTTTTCATACATTTTAATTCTTCTATAGGAAATCCCCAGTAGAATGTGGCATTGTGCACATCGTAAAAAATTATATTCCTTTTGAAATATATCAATCGCTTTATTAGAGTATTCAATTACCTCTAAGGTATTTAGTAATTTACTATGTGTCACAGCTATAGTGTATTGCAGATCAGCTACTTCAGAATCTGATAAATGTATTTGATTAATTTTATCTTCTGCGAGTTTAAATGATTTCATTGCTTGGTTATATTCATTGTTAAAAAATGCATAGTTTCCTTTAAACTTATACCAATAAAATAAGTGAAGATTATCAAATGTACCAGATACTTCATTTAAACTATTAATCTGCTCTAGTGCATTATCATATTGTTTTAAAACAATAAAATATCTTATCTTATGAATCTCAAATAGCATCAAACTATCAGAACGAACTAATGTCATGAGTTCATTTAGTTCATTAAATCTTTCAATGATTTCATCTTTATCATTCACTTCGAAAAGCATATTGAACCATTGTTCACATTTTTCCTTGATCGTAATGTTTGTCTCACTATCCAGTTCAATGCCTAAACGTGTGCATAGCATGCTAATTACTTCAGGACTTGCTTCTGTACGAAGGTTTTCGATCTTTGACAAATAGCTCATAGAAACAATTCCTTCTGCTAGTTCTTCTTGAGTCATTCCTTTTTTGACACGTTGCAATTTAATAAAGGAGCCTATTTCCATGCTACTTTCCTCCTATTATTTGCTTCTATTTCTATTTGTTACCTATATGATAGCATATTTTTTTTATTTGCATATTGGGAAAGTTGCGGGCAAAAAGTACTAATAAAGCCCAAAAAACTTTCCTACTTTCCTAAAATGAGGAAAGTAGGAAAGTTTTGATAGAAAATAAACCTAAACTTTGTATAATATTGTAGAATCATGTCGAAATGTTATCAATTTATGTATGGATTTTTCCTATCTTTCATAGAAATGTAAAAAGCCTCTTTCCAAAAATTTGAAAAGAGACTTAATATTTATATTAAAGCATTTCAGATGTTGTTTTACCTTGCATATGTTGGACTAAGTAATCAGGTCCTCCAGCTTTTGAATCTGTTCCTGACATATTGAATCCACCAAATGGTTGATATCCAACGATTGCAGCAGTACATCCTCGGTTGAAGTATAAGTTTCCAACATGGAAGTCTCTACGTGCTTGTTCTAAGTGCTCACGATTATTGGTGATTACTGCACCAGTTAAGCCATATTCTGTGTTATTTGCAATTTCAATAGCTTCGTTGAAATCTTTTGCTTTTGTCAAACCAACAACTGGTCCAAAGATTTCTTCTTGCATAATACGTGCTTTTGGATCAAGATCTGCGATAACTGTTGGGTTAACAAACCAACCTTTAGAGTCATCACCAGTTCCACCAACTAGAAGATTACCCTCTTCTTTACCAATCTCGATATATTTCATGATTTTATCATAAGAACCTTGATCAATAACTGGTCCCATGTATTGGTTTTCTGTTGGATCTCCAACTGTTAACTCTTTTGTTAATTCAACAATGCGCGCCTTCACTTGATCATATACTTCCTCATGAATTACTGCTCGAGAACAAGCAGAACATTTTTGTCCTGAGAATCCAAATGCAGAATGCACGATAGACTGTGCTGCTAATTCTAGATCAGCTTCTTTATCCACAACAATGGTATCTTTACCGCCCATCTCTAGGATAGTACGTTTTAACCAGATTTGGCCGGGCTGAATTTTTGCTGCACGTTCAAAGATATTTAGTCCAACTTCGCGTGAACCAGTAAAGCTAATAAAGCGAGTACGTGGGTGATTAACTAAATAGTCTCCAACCTCACTACCTGGACCTGGAATAAAGTTAATGATTCCAGCAGGCATACCTGCTTCCTCAAGTACTTCCATAAATTTATAAGCAACAACTGGAGTTACACTTGCAGGCTTTAATAATACTGTGTTACCAGTAACCATAGCTGCAACTGCAGTACCTGCCATAATTGCAAAAGAGAAGTTCCAAGGGGAAATAACTAGCCCAACTCCTAATGGAATATAATCAAAACGGTTATGTTCAATAGGACGACTGTTTACTTCCATACCGTCTTTAAGTTTAAGCATTTGGCGACCATAAAACTCTAAGAAGTCAATCGCTTCAGCAGTCTCTCCATCTGCTTCCTTCCAAGGTTTACCAGCTTCTTTTACAAGATGTGCATTAAATTCATGCTTACGACGGCGTACAATTGCTGCTGCACGGAATAGGATACCTGCACGGAACTTTGGATCTGACATTCTCCAATAGTTTTGGAACTTCTCATCTGCTACTTTCATCGCTTTTTCTGCTAGTTCCTTGTTTGCTTTTGATACATATCCGATTACTTCTTCTTTGTTCGAAGGGTTTACGGATACAATTTTATCTTCTGTAAAGATGCGTTCACCGTTGATAATTAGTGGATATTCTTTGCCAAGGTCTGCTTCAACCTTCTTTAGTGCTTCGAGTATCTGCTGTTTGTTTTCCTCCACTGTAAAATCAGTAAAAGGCTCATGCGTGTACGGTACTACCATAAAATAAAACCTCCTTAATTAATATGCAATATATCACATATGGCTCCGCTTACAAAAAGTTCTAAAAATTATGTCGAACTACACTGAAGTATATATTTAAAAACGGAGTGGAATGTATCCACTCCTTATTCTAACGTAAGATAGAAAACTCTTCAAACAATCCAATAGTTTTAATCGAAAAGATGAACGACTGGGTTTTCTTTACCTGCCTCTCGATAAACATATCCCTCTAGCTTATCGCTAGAAGTAATTTGTATTTCAATATCATAATTATTAGGGAATTTATCCCTTACCAAACCATACGTATATTGGGCAAAGCCAATAACCTCAGCTTTTCCATTAAAGTCAATTGGCACTTCTATTGTCAATTTTTGAAGTTGTTCATTCACATAGAATCCTTCTCCAATGTACCCTACATAATTTGGGAAGAATTCTGCAATTTCTATCCCAAAGGTATTGACAATTTGAGCATCATCAAAATATTTTTCTTCAGCTTCATTAGAAGGAAATAGAATATAATCTTCTTCTATACCTTCCCACTCATCAATACTCATGTCACCTTGTTCGACAAATGTTCTTGCAACAAAGTTTCCCGGCACTGCCGACCCACGCTCTTCCTCTCGATAAATCGCAAACATGATTGGAACATTTTGTAGGCCGTCTATTTGTCGAACTCTTTCTAGAACCGTTTGTGCCACTTCTCGACCTTTTTCTAGCATTTCAGCTCTTGGAATATTTTCATAATAATATGTTCCACCAATTTCAGTCTGAAAACGATATTGTGATTTTAAAGCTAATCCAATGGAAACACCAACTAATTCAACTGAATCTTCATTTCTTTTAATAAAATTTTGTTCTAGAATATGCGATAAGTATCTTGGATTATCTTCATATACTTCCTTCTCAGAACCTTCCTCCACTACTGGATTCAATTCATTGATCCACGAATATACCGTATCCAAATCGATGTATTGCCCTTCTTCAAAATACACTTCATTGGGATCAAAGTATTCCTTGGAATGACGCATTAGACCTTGTTCCACCTCATCAATATCAAGACGGTTAGCTATCTGGTTCGTAGTAGCACCTCTAGCTTTACTTGTACGGTAGGGTAAAACGACACGATAGTCATCTTCCGAAAGTTTGTATGTTGGAACAATAGAAGGTTGGCCAGTTGGTTCTTCTTCGTTTTGCATAACTTCATCCTCATCTTCTTTTACGTTAGGTGTGCAACTCGCAAGTAAGAGGAGTGTACAAAGTAATGCGATATTAAATTTCTTCAAGTGCGACCTCTCCTTTAACCTTCAAGCATTTTCAAGAATTGTTCTTCGTCCCAAATGGTAATTCCAAGTTCTACAGCCTTATCATATTTGGAACCTGCATCTGCTCCTGCAACTAGAATATCGGTTTTCTTGCTAACACTTCCTGTTACCTTGCCCCCTAGAGCTTCGATACGGTCTTTTGCTTCTGGTCTGGACATTTGCTCCATTTTACCGGTTAATACAACAGTCTTGCCAACGATTGGATTAGCATCATCACTCACTACTACACGCTTAGGTCCCTTATATTCCATATTTAGCTGTAGGTCTCTTAATTCGTTAAGTAATTCTGTAACCTTTTCTTCAGCAAAATATTGCACCACGGAATCAGCCATCTTATCACCGATTTCATCGATAGCTACCAATTCCTCATAAGTTGCCTTTTGCAGATTATCCATTGTTTCAAATTCTGTTGCAAGAGTTTTTGCTGCTTTTGCTCCAATAAAACGAATTCCTAGCCCAAATAGTAATCGTTCTAATGAATTTTCTCTTGAGGTTTCAATTGCATGAAGCAAATTATCAACTGACTTTTCACCCATGCGTTCTAATTGTAGCAGTTCATCACGATTTAATCGGTAAATATCAGCAATCGTATGAATTAATTTCTCATTAAATAGCTGATTAATAACCTTTTCACCAAGTCCATCAATATTCATTGCATTTCTAGATACAAAATGAATAAGTCCCTCTTGAAGCTGTGCTGGACAATTTGGATTGATGCAACGTAATGCTACTTCCTCTTCTAATCGGACAAGTTCACTACCACATGCAGGGCAATAATCCGGCATTTGGAAAGGCTCTTCTACCCCGGTACGTTGTTCTGTAATTACTCGAACTACCTCTGGAATGATATCTCCAGCCTTCTTAATGACAACTGTATCACCAATACGTATATCTTTTGCTCGGATGAGGTCTTCATTATGCAATGAAGCACGTTGAACAGTGGTACCAGCTACCCTTACAGGATTAAGTATTGCTGTAGGGGTAATGACACCAGTACGACCAACACTCAGTTCAATATCCTTAAGCTTCGTCACAACTTCTTCTGCTGGGAACTTATAAGCGATTGCCCAACGTGGACTTTTTACTGTAAAACCTAATTCTTCCTGTTGAGCTAAATCATCTACTTTAATAACAATTCCATCGATTTCATACGGCAGATTGGGACGTTCTTTTGTCCAATACTCAACATATTCTAGAATTTCTTCAATAGAATCACATTTTTTCCAATCAGGGTTTGTTTTAAATCCAAGTTCTTTTAACTGTTTAAGGCGATCACTATGCGATTCAACGGTATCTGCTTCCCATTCCCCAATAGCATATAAGAAAACATCTAAGTTACGTGATGCTGCTATTTTAGGATCTAATTGCCTTAAGGAGCCTGCAGCAGCATTTCTTGGATTAGCAAATAGCTCTTCCCCATTTTCCTCTCGTTGCTTATTCAGAGCAAGGAAGGATTTATGCGGCATATAGCACTCCCCACGGACTTCGATCTTCCGTTTTTCTTTAATCGAAAGTGGAATACTTTTGATAGTCCTTAAATTACTGGTAATATCCTCACCTGTCGTTCCATCACCACGTGTTGCTCCCCGAACAAATTGACCATTTTCATAGGTAAGGGAGATGGCAAGCCCATCTATTTTCAGCTCACAAACATACGACAAGGCATTATCAGTCCCTTGACTTGCACGTCGAGCAAAATCATGTAGATCTTGCTCATTAAACGCATTGCCAAGACTTAGCATAGGAATTGTGTGTTGTACTTTTTGAAACCCTTCAAGTGGTTGCCCACCAATACGTTGGGTCGGTGAATCACTTGTAATTAGTTCCGGGAACTCTTCTTCTAATCTTCGAAGTTCCTCTAGTTTTTGGTCATATTCTGAATCAGGCACTGATGGATTATCTAACACATAATAATCATGGGCATATCGATTCAATAACTCTTTTAAGGATGCTACTTTTTCCTGTGCTTGCGCTATCTCCATGCATCAAGCACCTCCTCATTGTTTCATAATTGGTGCAAATTTTGCTAATAGACGTTTAATACCAGTTGGTGCCGGAAAGGCAACATCAAGTTCCAGTTTATCTCCTTCACCTTGAACCTTCACCACAGTACCGACACCCCATTTCTTATGCTCCGCCTTATCACCTGGTTTCCACGTTTCATTTTCAGCACCGGTCGTTGGTTGTACTCGTTGTGCACTGCGTCGTGGCGGTTGGGTCGGCTGGTTAGTGGTTGCTTGTGTCCTTGGGCTACCAAACGGATTTCGTTGTTGACCACCACCAAAATCATTTCCAAATGGAGAGGAGCCAAACATAGACGCTCTCGCTTGTTCTATTCCTTCTACTAATTCTTCTGGTATTTCATTAATGAATCGACTCATTGGATTCATATTCGTTCTTCCGTAAAGGGTACGCATCTTTGCATTCGTTAGATATAGCTGTTTTTCTGCACGGGTAATCCCAACATATGCAAGACGGCGCTCTTCTTCCATTTCTTCCTCATCAAACATAGCACGACTATGAGGAAATACATTCTCTTCCATACCAATTAAAAATACGACCGGGAACTCCAGTCCTTTCGCAGCATGTAATGTCATTAACGTTACTTTTTCTTCGTTATCTGGATCTTCTTCATCAACGCGGTCTATATCAGCAATTAATGCTAAATCTGTCAAGAAAGCTATTAATGTTTTATCCTCACTAGTTTCCTCGAAATCTTGCGTTACTGTCATGAACTCTTCCAAGTTTTCCAAACGACTTTGTGATTCAATCGAACGTTCATTTTTCAACATTTCTTCATAACCTGAACGTTCCAGTACCTGTTCCACCATATCGGTTGCAGTTAAAAAGTCCTGTTGTTGGTTTAGAGTTTTAATTAGGTTTCCAAATTCAGCTAATGCATTCGCAGCCTTTTTGGGAACTCCTGTAAAGTCTACAACCTCTACTGCCTGATAGAATGACATGTCATTATCTGCAGCATATGCTCTTAAACGATCGATGGATGTTTTTCCAATACCACGTTTTGGTTCATTAACCACACGTTCAAAGCTCAAGTCGTCATCAGGGTTCGTAATTAGGCGTAGATAGGCAATCATATCCTTAATTTCTTTACGATCGTAGAATCGCATACCACCAACCATTTGATAGGACACACCTGATTTCATTAAAGTATCCTCGACAGCACGGGACTGTGCATTTGTACGATAAAGAATAGCAACATCACTTGGCGTATATCCTTCTTCACGAACTAATTCACGTATTTTATCAGTAATGTATAATGCCTCATCTTGCTCTGTTGCACCTTGATAATACATGATCTTCTGTCCATCAGGATTTTCTGTCCAAAGATTCTTCGGCTTACGTCCAGGATTATTTGCGATTACCTTGTTTGCAGCTTCTAGTATCGATTTTGTTGAACGGTAGTTTTGCTCCAGGAATACCGTTTTTGCTTGCGGATAATCTTTCTCAAAGGAAAGGATATTAGCAATATCCGCTCCACGCCAACGATAAATCGACTGATCAGAGTCCCCAACAACACAAAGGTTTTGAAAACGATTGGCTAATTGTTTTACTAAGGTATATTGTGCATGGTTTGTATCCTGGTACTCATCAACATGAATGTACTGGAATCTACGTTGATAGTATTCCAACACCTCAGGAACTCGTTTAAACAAATGAATGGTTTGCATAATTAAATCATCAAAATCAAGGGACTGGTTTTTACGAAGTACTTTTTCATACCCTTCAAAAACACGTGCCACTTGGCGGTCATAGAAATTACCAGCTTTATTACTGTACTCCTCAGCAGTGACTAGTTCATTTTTCGCACTACTGATTTGATTTTGCATCGCACGGGGTTCAAATTGTTTGTTATCAATATTTAATTCTTTTATAACTTGCTTTATAACAGATAATTGATCCCCACTGTCTAAAATCGTGAAGTTACGACTATAACCAATACGATCAATATCTCTACGTAAAATGCGGACACACATGGAGTGGAAAGTGGATACCCACATGTCTGTAGCCTCTGGTCCAACAAGCTTACTAACACGATCTTTCATTTCTCGAGCCGCTTTATTTGTGAATGTAATTGCCAAGATATTACGGGGTGAAACATCTTTTTCCCCCATTAAGTATGCTATACGGTGTGTTAGCACACGAGTCTTACCACTTCCAGCACCAGCCATAATTAATAATGGACCTTCTGTATGTTTGACAGCTTCTTGTTGCTGTTTGTTCAATCCTTTTATCAACTCATCAATTGTACGACTCATGTTAAAACACCTTCCTAGAAAATCAATTATCTTTTACTGCTTGTACGGTCTTTAATGCTTCTTTTAAATTTGTATAAATGCTATTCCCAACTACAATAACATCTGCATATTCCTTCATTTCTCTTGCCTGTTCAGCGGTCTCAATTCCCCCACCATAGAAAAGAAGTGTATCATGGAGTTCGCCTTTTACCTTCTTTATTAATTCAGGATTACCATATTTCCCACTGTATTCAACATAAAAAATTGGTAAATGAAATATATTTTCAGCCATATAAGCATAGGCGACAACATCTTCGTCTGTCGGTAGCTTACAGTTTGTGTGCTGGAATGCTTTTGCTTCTTCATTTAAGATGCAGTAGCCTTCAACAAATATTTCATCCCAATTCATTATATCCTTATATTCTTTTATTGCTTCATGGTGTATATCCATCATCCATTTTTTCTCGTTACTATTCATGACCATTGGAATATGGTAGTAATCAAATCCTGGTGTGATTGCTTCCATGTTAGAGATTTCTAGGACTACTGGAACGGTATATCGGCGGATGCTTGATAATAGGTCTAATACAGCATCTAGGGTTATGTTGTCTGTTCCACCTACTATTATTGCATCAGTGCCTGATTCACAGACTAATTCTAGGTCTTCGTCTGAAATTTCTTTTGCTGGATCTAGTTTAAATACATGTTTCCATTCTTTCATATTGGTATACAAAGGTCTAGTCCTCCATTATTGTTTTCCATTAGTTTATTATAGCAAAAAATAGGGCTTTGATTTAGTGATATGTATAAATTTCACAAGTAAAATAAATGGTTCTCTTACAGTATGTTTTTATTGATAGAAACTGTGCGGTAACTAAGGATTTTGGATTCAGCATCATACCCGCTACGGAAATACACTCCGCTAGAATAGAGTAAATAGTTTAACGCACACATAACTAAAAATCATAATGCTACAACTATCTATAATTAGAAATTTAAACTAGCGCAGGCAGAATACGGAGACTCCTGCGGGAATAGCACGTGTCCGAAGACCCCGCAGAGGCGAACTTTCCTCGAGGAGGCTGAGGCCGTGCCCGCGGAAAGCGGAGTATTCTGCCGGAGCGGTCGTATTACACTATACTCATTAATCATGGGAGAAGTTATAGTAAGTACCCACATTTTCTATCAACTATTTGTTAAATTAAACTAACCTGAAAAACAAAAGTCTTTTAGAAAACTACCTTTTTCTAAAATAAAGGTTTAAACAACCTTTTTTATAAATACCACTTTCAAATAATTACCATCTGGATATTCTTTGATTGTTCGAAAGTCGTTTGGTAGGGTGAATTGCTCGAGTATTTGGTATTTATGACCTGTTTCTTCGAAGGCTTTTTTGATGAATCCTTTGAATTTGGACATTCCGAATGCGCTTGAGTTAGTTGATGCTACGATGACTCCGTTGTCTTCGGTGATGGCGATTGTCTCTTTTAATAGTTTGGTGTAGTCTTTTTCTGCACTGAATACTACCTTTTTAGACCTTGCGAAACTTGGTGGGTCTAGTACTACTAAATCAAATTTCAGATTTTTTCTTCCTGCGTATTTAAAATATTGAAAGACATCTTCTACGATAATGTCCTGTGCCTCGAAGTCGATTCCATTTAGGCTAAATTGTTCGATTGTTTTTGATTTGCTTCGGTTAGCTAAGTCTACACTGGTTGTTTTTGTTGCTCCGCCTAATGCTGCAAAAACGGAAAATGCTCCTGTATAGGAGAATGTATTGAGCATATTGGTCCCATTAGCATACTTATCCCGTATTATTTTTCGCACTTCTCTTTGATCTAAAAACACACCAACCATTGCACCTTCATTTAAATAAACCGCAAATTGAACGCCGTTTTCTTTTACGATAAGTGGAAAGTCCCCACGCTCTCCTGCAACAAAATCATCGTCTTCAAGGTACTGACCCTTCGTATCAAATCGTTTCTTTTGATAAATTCCTTTGAATTCAACTGACTCTTGAAGGGCAGCAAGTATAGCTTTTCGATAGTGATATATCCCTTTACTGTACCAGTTAATTAAATAATATCCATCGAAGTAATCAATGGTAATACCACCTACTCCGTCTCCTTCTCCATTTAAGACGCGAAAGGTGTTTGTATGTTCATCAGTAAAAAAATTCTCTCTTCTATTAAAAGCAGCAACTATTTTATTTTTGAAAAAGTTCTTATCAAACTTTTCATGTTCATTCTTACTTAGAACCCAACCATAGCCCTTGTTTTGTCTTCCGTAATACCCTTTTGCTATAAACTTGTTTTTCTCATCAACAAGGTTCACGATAGTTCCTTCTTCTATTAAGTCTTTTTGATTCATGATAGCCTCGGTCAAAATAAGTGGCAAGCCACTTCGATATTTATTTGCAAACTTTGAATTAACTTTTAAACGTACTTCTTGCATGTGATTCAAATCCAATCTGTTTGTATTTTCTTGATTGTAACATAAGGACTGATTTCTTCTAAATTTAGAGAGATTTCCTAAACATAAAAGGAAGAGAAATTAAAGCAATTCCTCTTCCTTGCCATTGAACTTTTAATATTCTCTACTTTAAGTAGAGTCATTTTACTTTACTTAGAACATTCTTTTTTGAACGGAAATAGTGAATTTAAATATTTCCGTTCAAATATACTAAAAAATTAACTATTCTATTTCCTCTACAACGGAAGGGATAGGCGTTCCATTTCTATAAACATACCCGGCAAAATTGACAAGCCAATATCCGTTTACATATTCTCCACCAGCCCTACTTAAATACCCACTATAAACACCATCATTATAATAATAATATTGTGGTGGATACGCTTTTGATTTATATCCATATGTTACATACTTTCTATCTTGTTGTATTTCAGCGCCTGAATTAATTTCATTTGCAAATACACTTTGTGCTCCTAAAAATATTGTGAATGCTGTCAGAATACTTACCGAAATTTTAAATACCTTTTTAGTCATTTTTATCTTCCTCTCCGTTTTATCTCGTTTCCAAATTAATTAATCATTTTTTCCGCTTATTCCAAAAAGAGATCCATTTAACTTTTTCAGTAACTCCCCCCTCAATGTATATTTGGCGCCTTTTCTCTAATTTCACCATAACATATTTTTACAATTTTTTTTATTGGGAAACTATTAAGTAAAATTACCTGTTTTTTTGCCAATTCGACATGTTTCGCGGAAAGGTTGGAAAGTTTTTATAATAATTCTAAAAAGAGGAAATCTACAACACAATATTAAAGGCCTATATCTTTAAAACTTGATACAGGCCATTTGATATAATACAGCTTTAATTTTCGATATTAATCCTTCTCCAACGTACGTTCCAATACTAGCTTATATCCATCACTTCCATAATCAATACAACGTCTTACCCTTGAAATGGTAGCAGTCGATGCTTTTGTTTCTTTTTCTATTGTTTTATACGTATATCCCACTGTAAGCATTTTAGCTACTTGGAGTCTTTGGGAAAGGGATTGAATCTCACTCATTGTTGCAATGTCATCAAAAAAACGGTAGCATTCTTCTCGATCTTTTAACGATAAAATGGCATCAAATAAATGGTCTAGTTCTTCCCCACGTAATTTATCAATTTGCATGATGAAACCTCCTACTCCCTACTCTCCAGTAATCGTAACAGAATTATCCATTCCTGGGTTAGTTGGAACTACATTTATCCATGTCTTACCAGGAACAAAGCCAATGACTTCTCCGTCTTTAACAGGTATTAGCTGTCCATCACGGTTTTCCCACTCAACCTGTTGTACTTTCCCTTTTTGAATAAGATAAGCATTTCCACCATCATAGAAGTCTATGGCACGGCGTCCTGCATCATCAATTACTTCATGGTATGTCTCAATGATAAATATATTATCTACTTGTATAGGTTCATTCGTTTCTAGTTCAACCGTCATTTCCCCATTGTTATAGCGGTTGTACTTTTCAGTAGTAGGGTCATACTCAAATTCCACTGTGTTCACTGGTTTATTAGAGTAAACAATCTCCACATGATTTGCCGAGTCCCCACTAATTGTCCCTACTTCGTCTTCAGATAGAAATGGCATTGGATTGTGTTCAGCAGTCACTTCATAACCAATATCACTTGCTACCTTGTGTACATTTTTAAATAACAAATAGGAATTATGTGGTGCTACACGGAAAGATTCTCGTTTAAATAGATTACCATCATTGTCGTAAATAGCTCCATCAAGATGATCAATGTTACGATTATCAAGCATATCATTCACGAATCCTGCTGCTCCATGGTAGATATAAAGAGCATGATAGCGATTAGCTAGATCAAAGTAATACTCACGAGCACTACGAACCGGACCAACTACTTCTGGTTGTTCACTATGGAAAATAGCTAGGAATCTAGTGATCATACCTTCAGCCAATACCTCGAATACAATGTCTGCTTGTGAGAGTCCAGTTTGTGGACGGGCTTTCGAATGATTATTGACCATAATACCGACCGCGCGATGATTGACATCTTCATTGGTCTTTATACCTGTAAATGGATAAACATTAGAATATTGTGGCTCTGATTCTTCTATTTGTTCTGGTTCCGTTACTTCCTCAACATCTTCTTTTGGGTTTTCATCTTTATTTGCTTTATCAGTACAAGCCCCCAAAAGAAATAGAATACTTGCTACTAATAGCAAAATCCACTTTCTCATATTCCCAACACCTTTTATCTAGTAATTTATGTCCTAAGTCCTACTACTATTATATGTTAACGCATGGTCGCTGGGAAGAGCACTTCTCGTTTTTTAATATCTATAATACCTTCTTGTGTAATTCGGATATATGGCAAGTGGGTAGAGGATAAGAATAGAATGCTATAGATTGGATCATTAAATTGATAGCCAAATTCCAGAAATTTTTTCTTTAGCTCCTGTTCTTTTTCGATTAATTCTTCCATATCACCGGCAAACATTTTACCCGCGAGCCTTAATGGAAGTTCAGCAATTATTTCCCCTTCATGAACAAGGACAATTCCACCACCTAGCTCCTTTAGTCGTTTCCAAGCTAGGAATATATCTTGTTTGTCTTTTCCGATGAAAACAAAATCACCTGTTTGCGAAAAAGAACTTACTAATCCACCAAGATTCTTTGTAAAGCCACGAATAGTAGTGTTTACACGCCATTCTCCCTTTTTATCCAATAGTAATAGAAAGGCATCATCACGATTTTCCGGTAATTTATCTACCGTTATATCCGTTTGAATCGCATATGGTTTAATGATGACATCGTTAACCATGTCTAACCCAATCGGTGTAGAAAATTGCAAATCACTTATCTCCAATTCCCAATCAAACTTAAGTGGCTCGATATTATACTTTTCCCAGTCAATATAAGTAGGAAGTTCTTGAACATCACCATCTCTAACAATCCATTTTCCTTTAGCTAAGACACTTTCCGGATTGGGATTGTCTTTCCGTTGTAATATGTTAATATTGGCAATCCGGCCAGGTGCTATACATCCTAGTTGTTCTCCTAAATGGAAATGCTTCGCCACGTTAAACGATGCCATGCGATATGCATCTTCTACAGATACACCTTTCTGGATTGCAATATCGATACATACATTCATTAGTCCGTTCTCATAAAACCCTGGTGTGCCACCATCTGTTGTCATGGTAAGCTGATCAAAGTTAGTTAATCCAGCTTCAATAATTTCCTCTAATAGCTGAGGAAGGTCCGGTCGTATAGAAGAATAACGTAGCCCAACTTGATAGCCTAGTCGTAATCTCTTTAACACATCTTCTCCACTTATCGATTCATGATCAGCTGATACGCCTAGAAGTTTCAGTTTGGTGAGTGTGTTTTCAGAAGCACCTGGTAAATGTCCTTCGATCGGTTTTCCTTTTCGCTTCGCCTCCTGAATCCAATAAAGTAATCGATCATCCCCATTAAGTAGGCTCGGCCAACCTGTTAGCTCCCCACCTTGAATAACACTCGGGTGTGATAACCAATCCATCATATCCTCTGTATTAAAAAGCCTTTCCTCATCAAGAAGTGCAGTTTGTGGATCTAATCGACTCCACCAAAACATGGAGATTGGTAGTTTATTAAATTCATATATAATAGAAAACGCTTTCTTTTTATCTAATAAAAAAAGCCACGTTAAATTATCATTAACTAATGTGGTTGTTCCAAATTTTGCGGCATGTGTCGCTAATATCTCTGGGTTATATAATTGAAATGGGTGTGCATGTGGCTCCATATAACCAGGAACAACAAACTTACCTTCACAGTCTATTATTTCAGCAGATTGTTCTGGAAGTTTCTCACCAACATAAACTATCCGCTCCTTATAAACCCAAATATTTGCCGTTAACCATTGATTTACATACATATTTAAATAGGTTGCATTCTTTAATACAAGAGTTGGTGTAATATCCCCCTCTACTACCTTCACATGCTTTCTCAGCTCATAATTTCTCCAATATCCATTCTCTAACATAGGGCAACTCTCCAAATTTATTCTTTTTCTAATTGTATCACAATTCACGCTTTATTACTGTAAAGTTTTTGTTAAGTACAGTGAAAATTTTGTGACAATGCTTTTAAGATTTAACTTTAGAATGAAGAGTGAGAGTTGTTTACATTTCATATTGGACTTGAATTCGGGGTGAAATGACGAATGAGGGGGCTCTATACTTCATTTTGACATCGAGTAAAGGTTGGAATGAGGAATAGGATTAGTTTTTATAAAGCCAGTAGAAAGACGCTCCTATCCAAGAGCGCCTTTCTTAGTTTTACCAATATCTGTACGATAGAAAAATCCGTCTAGCCCCTCATTTGGAGGGAGGTTTCCATATAATAATCTACCAGCCAAGTCCAAAGAACAGCCCTTCGCCCCAACTAGTAGTACACGGCCACCATTGGAAACATAGCCATTTTCTGATTTATTAACACCAGCATAAACAACAAATGAATCACCATTTGCATTTAGGTTAGGTAATTTTATCCCTTTATTGTAGGCTGCAGGATAGCCAACCGATGCCAGTACTACGCCCATACAAAATTCATTTTCCCATTCTAGCTTTGGATCCTCACCATCAAGCACGTCTAACATTACTTGTAGTAAATCATTTTTCAATAGCGGTAATACCACTTGAGTCTCTGGGTCTCCAAATCTAGCATTAAATTCAATTACCTTTGGTCCAACATCTGTCATAATTAGACCTGCATATAAGATACCTGTGAATGAACGACCTTCTGCAGCCATCCCAATTGCTGCCTTTTGCAAAATCTCCCTAGTTGCAAAATCAACCATTTCTTTCGTAATATCTGAGACTGGTGCATAAGCACCCATTCCACCAGTATTCGGTCCTTCATCGTTATCCAATGCTCGCTTATGGTCTCTTGCCGGTATCATTGGGTAGACATTCTCTCCATTTACAAAAGCCATTAAGGAAAATTCCTTACCAACTAGGAACTCTTCCACTACAACTGTTGCTCCAGCGTCTGAAAAAGACTTGGAAACTAGCATATCATCAATTGCTTCGAATGCGATTTCCTTCGTTTCTGCAACCACTACACCTTTTCCAGCAGCTAAGCCATCAGCTTTGATTACGATGGGGGCACCTTTTTTATCCACATATTGTTTCGCCGCAACTGGATCAGAAAACGTTTCATAGCCCGCTGTTGGAATCTGATACTTCATCATAAATTCCTTTGCAAAGCTTTTACTCCCTTCAATTAATGCCGCTTCTTTACTAGGAGCAAATACCCGAAGTCCTTCCGCCATAAAATTATTAGAAATCCCATCCATTAATGGATTCTCTGGTCCAATAATCGTAAGTTCTATCTGATTTAACTTTGCAAACTCAATCAGTTTAGCACTATCTGTTTCCTCGATTGGTACTATTGTTGCAAGACTTTCCATTCCAGCATTACCAGGTGCAGCAAAAAGCTTATCGACCATGGTACTTTCAGAAAGCTTCATTATAATACTATGTTCACGTCCACCGCGTCCAACTACCAAAACGTTCATTATTGGCCTCCTCATTAATGTTTAAAATGGCGCATACCTGTGTACACCATTGCAATCCCGTGCTGATTACATACATCAATAGAATCCTGGTCACGTTTCGAACCACCAGGTTGAATAATCGCAGTAACACCGGCTTTAATAGCTTCCTCAACTGTATCTGACATCGGGAAAAATGCATCAGATGCCATAACCGATCCAATCGCATTTTCACCTGCTTGCTCGATAGCTATTCTAGCTGCTCCTACACGGTTCATTTGCCCTGCTCCAACACCAATTGTTTGCTTATTCTTGGCTAAAACAATCGCATTGGATTTCACATGTTTGACTGCCTTCCATGCAAACAATAGATTATTCATTTCTTCTTCAGAAGGAATTCTTTCTGTAGCCACTACAAGATTATTTTCCTTTATTACGCCATTGTCCCTACTTTGTATAAGTACACCACCATCAACAGTTGTTAGCTTATAAGAGGTTGCATCCTTCTTGGACATTTCCGTGGATAATAGGCGTATATTTTTCTTTCTCGTTAGGATTTCGAGTGCTTTTTCTGAAAAGCTTGGTGCAATAACAATCTCTAGAAAAATGTCGCTTAGTTGCTCAGCAGTTTGTGAATCAACTTCACGATTCAAGGCAACAATGCCGCCAAAGATTGAAATAGGATCCGCTTCAAATGCTATAAGGAAGGCATCCGAAATGGATTCACCCATTCCAATACCACAAGGATTCATATGCTTCACCGCAACAGCTGTCGGCTCACCGTACTCTGCTAATATTTCTATAGCAGCATTTGCATCTTGAATATTATTGTACGAAAGTTCCTTACCATGTAGCTGTTTTGCAGTAGCAAGACTCATCCCATTTTGAATTGGATTTTTGTAAAATGCCGCTTCTTGATGAGGGTTTTCTCCATAACGCAGAGATTGAACTTTTTCATATGTTACCGTATAGGTTTCTGGGAACTTTTCCCCTGTTTGGGTAAGAAAATAGTTTGCAATCATTGCATCATAATTCGCTGTATGGCGAAATACTTTTGCAGCAAGTTTTTGATGGAATTCTAGGTTAATAGAATCATTTCTTAATGCCTCAAGAATCGAATCATAATCTCCAGGGTCAACTACAACCATAACATCGGCAAAATTCTTTGCAGCAGAACGCAACATAGTTGGGCCACCAATATCAATGTTTTCAATAATATCTTCCTTTGAAACTCCATCTCGTTCAAGCGTTTGTTTGAACGGGTAAAGGTTCACCACAACCATATCAATTGGTTCAATATGATTATCTCCTAGTTGCATAAGGTGGTCTGGATTAGAACGTTTCGCTAACAATCCACCATGTATCATTGGATGGAGTGTTTTCACACGACCATCTAAAATTTCAGGGAATCCAGTAACTTGATCAATGGCAGTTGCCGGAACACCAGCACCTTGAAGAACGCTTAAAGTTCCACCAGTTGAAATAATCTCATATCCCAACTCTACTAAGCCAATGGCAAATTCTACGATGTTCTGTTTATCTGAAACACTGATTAGTGCACGCTTTTTCATGTTTTCACTCCTTGGTTTCGCATTTCTACGGTTGAGTTTATTGTTTACTAGGTTTAATTATCTTGGGTTTGGGTTGATGGTTTCCAGTTTTGGGTGTAAGGATCACTTTATTAGGTGCATAGTTTGCTTCCCAGGCACATGCTCCTCCCCCTTGGGCGCATGGTCCTCTTCCTCGGGCTCATGCTTCACTTTTCTAGGCGCATGGTACAATCCATCAGGCACATCCTCCGATCCCAGAGCACATTAATCACTCCACTGGCCATAATCGTTCCTTCCGTACTACCTGATTAATAACCTCCGGATACAGCACATGCTCCGCCTTCTGAATACGGTATTTCAATGTTTCCTCAGTGTCCTCTGGTAAAACCTTAACCTGCTTTTGAGCAATGATTGGACCAGTATCCATACCTTCATCAATATAATGAACGGTTACTCCTGTAATCTCAGCGCCTGCAGCGAGGGCCTGACCTATTGCGTCCTTTCCAGGAAACGATGGAAGTAATGATGGATGGATATTCAATATTTTTTCTTCATAGGCATTTAACAGAGTATGGCCAATCAGGCGCATGTATCCTGCTAGAAAAATCCATTCTGCGCCAACCTCTCTTACAGCCCGAAGCACTTCTGTTTCATATTCCCGTTTGTCATTAAACGCCTTTGGATTTAAAACAAACGTTTGTACACCGAAATATTTTGCCTTTTCTATTACACTAGCTCCGGGTTTGTCACATACTAGTAATACAATCTCACAAGCTAGCTCTTTACAATTCATCATCGCTACAAAATTACTACCCGTTCCGGAAGCAAAAACTGCCGCTTTCACTTTACTCATAACGGAAATGTACTCCCTTATCCACTACAACTTCCCCAATGACAGTTGCCTCTTCATCTGCTTCAGCTAAAGCTGATAATGCCGTATCGACCTCTTCTTTAGAAACAACGAGGGCCATGCCAATTCCCATATTAAAAATACCGAACATGTCATCTAAGGAAAGCTCACCTTTATTTTGTAAAAACGAAAAAATCTCCGGAATTTCCCAACTTCCTACAGAAAACTTCACTCCTAATTCTTCCGGCAACATTCTTGGAATATTTTCATAAAATCCGCCACCAGTGATATGAGAGATTCCTTTCACATTTACCTTTTTCATCAATTGATTTATCGGTTTAGCGTAAATTCGGGTTGGCTCTAGTAACCACTCAGCAAGAGACTTTGACAGCCCTGGGTAAACCTCGTCAAACTCCAATCCAGCAACAAGCTTCCTCACCAAGGAATATCCATTCGAATGAATTCCACTTGATGGCAGACCAATTACGACATCCCCAGCTTGAATAGATTCACCAGTAATTAACTTTGATTTCTCTGCAATCCCAACAACAAATCCAGCTAGATCATATTCATTTTCCCCATACATACCTGGCATTTCCGCTGTTTCCCCGCCAATTAATGCCGCACCGGCATGAGAACATCCTTCAGCAACTCCAGAAACAATTTGTTCAATACGAACTGGGTCATTTTTTCCACAAGCGATATAATCAAGGAAAAACAGAGGCTGTGCACCTTGAGCAACAATATCATTTACACACATTGCTACTAAGTCAATCCCAACGGAATCATGTTTATCCATCTTAAACGCTAGTTTTAGTTTTGTGCCGACTCCATCTGTACCAGAAACTAGTACTGGCTCTCGATATGAAAAAGAAGTTAGATCAAATAATCCAGCAAAAGCACCAATTCCTCCGAGTACTTCTGGTCTGGTTGTTTTAGCGATATGCTTTTTCATTCGTTCAACTGCTTCATAGCCAGCTTCTACATCGACCCCTGCCGCCTTATATATATTCGACACATTGACACACTCCTTAGCATTTCGTATAGGTAACTTCTAATTGTCCATGTTCTGTAACGGGATATTTTCCAGTCATGCAAGCCATACAAACACCTTGATCAATCGAGTCCACTGAAACAATGGCTTTTTCTAATCCATCGCTTGATAAATACGCCAAGCTATCCGCACCAATCAGTTCACATATCTCATCTAGAGAATAATTTGCAGCAATCAGCTCTTTTTTTGTAGACATATCGATTCCGTAATAGCATGGATTGGTGATGGCTGGTGAAGCAATTCTCACATGTACCTCTTTTGCACCAGCTTCTTTTAACATGCGAACAATTCGCCTACAAGTTGTTCCACGAACAATAGAATCGTCAATCATAATGACGCGTTTTCCTTCTACAATCCCACGTACTGGTGATAACTTCATTTTTACCCCTTGTTCACGAAGTTCCTGGGAAGGCTGAATAAACGTTCTACCAATATAACGATTCTTGATTAATCCAATCTCATATGGAATTCCACTTTGTTCGGCATAGCCTATTGCTGCTGAAATACTAGAATCCGGAACACCTGTCACCACATCTGCTTCAACAGGCGCTTCTTTAGCAAGCTCAATCCCCATTCGCTTTCGGGACGCATGAACATTTACATGGTTCAAGTTACTATCAGGACGCGAAAAGTACACATACTCCATGGCACACAATGCGCGTTTTTCCTGGACGGCAAAACGAGTAGATTCCAGTCCAGAATCTGTAATGGTTATTAGCTCACCAGGTAAAACTTCCCGTTCGAATTTGGCACCGATAATATCAAAGGCAGAAGTCTCGGAAGCTACAACATAGGATTCTCCTAATCTTCCGATAGATAATGGTCTTAATCCCCGAGGGTCAAGTGCAATATGCATGCTATTTTCCATTAACAACACAAAGGCATATGCACCTATTAATTGGCTTAAAGCATTCTTTAAGCCGGCGATTATATCCATTTTTCCATTTCTTTTTAATAAGTGAGCGAGTACTTCTGTATCGGAGGAGGTCTGCAAGATACTACCCGCAGCCTCTAGTTCACCACGTAACTCGTAAGCATTCATGATGTTACCGTTATGTGCTAATGCCATACTTCCAGTTTGGGAACGAAATAGAAGTGGTTGCACATTATCTATCGTTCTTTCTCCTTGGGTTGCATAACGGACATGCCCAATAGCCGCATGCCCACTGAGTTTCGAAAAATCAAACCGCTTAAAAACATCATTCACGAGTCCTTGCCCTTTATGAAGCTTAAGTTCATGACCATCTGATGTCACGACACCAGCACCTTCTTGGCCACGATGCTGTAGGGCATGTAGACCATAATAAGTTAGTTCCGCAGCTTTTTCATGACCCCAAATCCCGAAGACACCACATTCTTCATTCAAGCCTCTTATTTCAGCAAGCATGGGATTGCCCCTTTCCAAAGGTTCACTAACTCCTCTACTTCCTCTGACAAAATGATGTCATCCTTATTTCGGATGGTTAACTTCCCATCTGCTGTAACGACACCAATCGCAATTGCATCTTCCACAACTTTTTCAAAAGCTTCTTGCTGTTCCACTTTTACACTGACAAGGAAGCGAGATTGTGTTTCACTAAATAATTCAACCGTTGCATCACCAGCCACCTGTATATCTGCACCTAATAATGAATCCGCAAATAAACTTTCTGCTAATGCAACACCTAATCCACCTTCTGCTAAATCGTGAGCTGAATTAACTAACCCTTGTTGAATAGCATGAAGTAGTTGATTCTGTCGCTTTGCCTCTACCTCTAAATCAATTGCGGGTGCTTTACCTTGATATCTTCCTTCCAAGACATTCTGAAGTTCACTTCCTCCAAATTCTGGTCTAGTCTCACCAATCATATAAACTAGGTCACCAGCCTCTTGGAAAAAGCTCGGGGTAATATGATCCGTTGACTCATGTAATCCAACCATTCCGACAATAGGTGTTGGGAAAATTGCTTTCCCTTTTGATTGGTTATATAACGAAACATTTCCACTAATAACTGGAGTACCAAGTGCTAGACACGCAGCACTCATTCCTTCTACACTTTTCTCCATTTGCCAAAAAACTTCTGGATTTGTTGGGTTTCCAAAATTCAAGCCATCCGTTAACCCAAGTGGTCGTGCACCGGAGCAAACAATATTTCTCGCAGCCTCAGCTACCGCAATCTTTCCACCTGTTTCCGGATCTAAATAAATATAACGAGAATTACAATCCGTTGTTATTGCAAGAGATTTATTCGTACCTTTAATTCGTACAACTGCCGCATCCGACCCTGGCCCGGTAACGGTATTCGTTTGTACCATGGAATCATATTGGTCATAAACCCATTCTTTGCTAGCGATAGTTGGTTGTTGTAATAATTGCTTGAGTACTCCGCCATAATTAGCTACCTTTAGTAATTTATTCCCAATCTTCTGAAACTCTTGATAATACTTCGCCTCTTGAGATGGTAAATGGTAGACTGGTGCCTCCTCTGCTAGAGCATCAACCGGGATTTCTGCTTTCACTTCACCATTTTGTGTGATACGGAATACTTTCTCCTCTATAACATGACCAACAGCAACTGCTGAAAGCCCGTAACGTTCAAACACTTCAATAATTTCTTGCTCTCTACCTTTTTTTACTACTAAAAGCATGCGCTCTTGAGATTCCGAAAGCATTAGCTCATAGGCAGACATATTCTCTTCACGTTGTGGAACTAAATCTAAATTCATATGCATACCTGTTCCAGCTTTACTTGCCATTTCACTCGCTGATGATGTTAAGCCAGCTGCCCCCATATCTTGCATACCAACAAGGGCATCAGAATGAATTACTTCCAGACAAGCCTCAATAAGTAATTTTTCCATGAATGGATCGCCAACTTGAACGGCAGGACGGTCTTTAGCTGCATCATCTGCTAAATCATCAGAGGCAAACGTTGCTCCATGTATGCCATCACGACCTGTAGGAGCACCAGCATATATAACCGTATTACCAATCCCAGCCGCAATACCATTTTGAATATCATCATGATTTATTAGGCCAATACACATAGCATTGACTAATGGATTATCTTCATAGGAATCATCGAACTGAACTTCTCCACCAACCGTTGGAACTCCAACACAGTTGCCATATCCTGCAATTCCATTTACAACTTCGGAAAATAAATATTTCACGCGATCAGTAGTTAAATTTCCAAAACGAAGTGAGTTCATTAAAGCTATTGGACGAGCACCCATAGAAAACACATCACGAATAATCCCGCCAACACCCGTTGCAGCGCCTTGATATGGTTCTACAGCCGATGGATGGTTATGACTTTCTATTTTAAAAACAACCGCTTGGTTATCACCGATATCAATAATTCCAGCCCCTTCACCAGGACCCTGAAGAACATGCGGTGCTTTTGTTGGGAATTTCTTTAGTAATGGTTTCGATGTCTTATAACTACAATGCTCCGACCACATCACTGAGAAAATACCAGTCTCTGTAAAATTTGGAAGACGTCCTAAGATTGTCTTTACCATTTCAAATTCAGAATCACTTAGCCCCATGCCTTGATAAAGTTTTTCTGTTTCGATTTGTTCTGGGCTAATCTCATGCGTTTGTAACATAATAGGACTCCCTCCAATTTTTCACGATTGATTGGAATAGCTTTAATCCATCATTACTACCTAAAAGCGCTTCTACAGCCCGCTCCGGATGTGGCATCATTCCTAATACATTTCCTTCTTTATTGATAATTCCAGCAATATTTTCTACCGAACCATTTGGATTATTTTGATAGGTAAAAAGAATTTGGTTGTTCGCCTTTAATGAAGACAAGGTTTCTGGGTCACAATAATAATTTCCTTCACCATGTGCGATTGGAAAACGTACAATTTCCCCTTTTCCATATCCACTAGTAAACATCGTTTCATTATTTTCAACGAGCAATTCTTCTTGATGACACATGAAGGAAAGCTTTTTGTTTCGCATTAATGCACCTGGTAATAAGCCAGCCTCGGTTAAAATTTGAAATCCATTGCATACGCCAAGAACAGGCTTTCCTTTTGTAGCATGCACCTTCACTTGATTCATCACATCAGACGTAGCAGCGACCGCACCGGACCTTAGGTAATCACCATAAGAAAATCCACCAGGTAGTAAAATGCCATCATAGTTTTCTAGATTGCTATTTTGATACCAAACTAAATCTACCTCTTCACCAAGTATCTCTTTCACCGCGTGATACATATCGTGATCACAGTTCGAACCCGGAAAAACAATTACAGCAAATTTCACGAGTGAACAGCCTCCCCCATATCGACGTGGTAATCCTCAATTACTGGATTAGCAAGCAACTTATCACACATTTCACGTACTCGTGCTTCAAGATTTGGTCCATCTTCTACTTGTAATTCAATGTACTTTCCAACCCTAGCCTCTTGAATCTCTTTATAACCTAAAGCGTTTAATGATTCTTGTATCTGCTTTCCTTGTGGGTCAAGCACACCCTGTTTTAGTGTAATAAAGACGGTCACTTTTCTCATACCCTTGCCTCCAGTCGTTGTAGTAGTTGTTCATAAACGGTAACTAAATCACCAGTACCCTGGCGAAATACATCCTTATCCATCTTTGCATTTGTCTCCAAATCCCATAAACGACATGTATCAGGAGAGATCTCATCAGACAAGACAATTCTGCCATCTGGCAATCGGCCAAATTCAAGCTTAAAATCAACTAATGTAAGATTGCTAGTGTAAAAGAATTCACGTAACACGGTGTTTATTTCTAGTGCCTTTACTTTTATTTCACGTAGTTCCGCTAAGGTAATATCGGTTAAAAGCAGAGCATGATCATCATTAATTAACGGATCATCTAATTCGTCATTTTTATAAAAAAGTTCAATAAGTGCGGGATTGAAAGGTGTCTTTTCCTTAAACCCTAAACGTTTTGTAATACTACCTGTTGCTAGGTTTCGAACCACAACCTCTAGCGGGATAATTTCCGTCTCTAGAACCAGTTGTTCTGTTTCGTTTAGTCTTTTTATAAAATGACTACGAATACCATGGTTATGTAAGTAAGGGAAAATCAAGGAAGATATTTCATTATTTAATCTTCCTTTCCCAGGAAAACTTTCTTTTTTCTTTCCATTAAAAGCTGTTGCATCATTTTTATAGGCTAAAACCAGCTTCTCAGAATCTGTTGACGAACGATAAACCTTCTTCGCTTTCCCCTCATACAATAGCTCTGCCTTCACGTTAATCACCTCAGTTTAAGCCGATGCGATCAAATATCACATCAACATTTTTTAAATGGTACGTATAATCAAAGCAATCTTTAATTTCTTCCTCTGATAATAATGTAGTGATGCGCTCTTCATTTTTTACTAGTTCACTAAAGTGTATTTCTGTCTCCCATGCTTCCATAGCCTTAGGTTGTACGATATCATAGGCTTCTTCACGGCTCATACCTTTATCAATTAACGCAAGAAGTACACGTTGTGAGAATATAACGCCATGTGTTTTATCAATATTTCGCTTCATGTTTTCCGGGAAAACCGTTAAATTCTTAATGATATTTCCAAAACGATTCAACATGTAGTCAAGAGCAATGGTTGCATCCGGTAATATAACTCGTTCTGCAGAGGAATGTGAAATATCACGTTCATGCCAGAGCGATACATTTTCATAGGCTGTTACCATGTAACCACGAATTACTCTTGCCATTCCTGTCATATTTTCAGAACCAATCGGATTACGTTTATGTGGCATAGCTGATGAACCTTTTTGGCCTTTCGCAAAATACTCTTCTACTTCACGAGTTTCGGTTTTTTGTAAACCGCGAATTTCTGTAGCAAATTTTTCAATTGTTGTTGCGATTAATGCAAGTGTTGACATATAAGCTGCATGACGATCACGTTGTAAGGTTTGTGTGGACACAGGTGCAGGTGTCAGTCCAAGTCTTTCACAAACAAATTGCTCTACAAATGGGTCAATATTGGCATACGTCCCAACTGCACCAGAAAGCTTTCCAAATTCAATATTCTTAGCAGCTAATTCAAATCGCTCCAAGTTTCGCTTCATTTCCTCATACCACAATGCCAGTTTCAACCCGAAAGTTGTTGGCTCTGCATGAACACCGTGTGTTCTTCCCATCATCACGGTATGTTTATGTTCAATTGCTTTATTTTTCAAGATTTCGATGAAGTTATTAAGATCTTTTCGAATGATTTCATTTGCTTGTTTTATCAGATAAGAAAGAGCAGTATCAACAACATCTGTTGAGGTTAATCCGTAGTGAACCCATTTACGTTCTTCACCAAGTGTTTCAGAAACTGCACGCGTAAAAGCTACTACATCATGTCTTGTTTCTTTTTCAATTTCATAAATTCGATTTATATCAAATGAAGCATTGTTGCGAAGTTGTTTTACTTCTTCTTTCGGAATGACACCAAGCTCACACCACGCTTCACAAGCAAGAATTTCAACCTCTAACCATGCTTTGAATTTATTTTCTTCCGTCCAAATTTTTCCCATTTCTTCTCTTGTATAACGTCCAATCATTGCATTGCCTCCTCAAACTTTTCTAACTGGTGTTCTGCATCTTCTCCAATAAAAGTAATATGCCCCATTTTCCGTTTTTCTTTTACTTCGCCTTTTCCATATAAGTGGATAAAACCTTGATTTGAATTAGGAATAGCCTTTAGTGTAGATTCAACATCTTCACCTAAAATATTAATCATAATAGCTGGTTTCAATAGTTCTACTGGAACTAATGGTAGACCACATATCGCTCTTATGTGTTGAGCAAATTGTGAAATATTACATGCCTCAATCGTGTAATGACCTGAATTATGAGGACGAGGTGCCATTTCGTTTAAGTAGATTTCTTCACCAGTGACAAACATTTCAATGGCAAATGTACCAACGATATTCATTTTCTCTGCCAGTAGTCCTGCTGCATGACGTGCCTTTTCTTGAACATCCACTGACACACTTGCAGGAACTGTTGTCCGAAACAGAATATGGTCCTTATGAACATTTTCCGCAACTGGGAAAAATTCAATTTCACTAGTTACAGTCCTAGTGAAAATCACCGATATTTCCTTATCGAACGTTAACCAAGACTCCATTATGCAGTGCTTGTTCTTATCCACAAATTTTATTGCCTCTGGAATATCAGCCTCTGATTCTAGTTTAAGTTGCCCTTTTCCGTCATAACCACCACGACATGTCTTAATCACAACAGGAAATGTTACTTTTTTCAATGCATCTTCACATTCCTTGCCACTATGAACGATGGTAAAATCCGGCACTGGTAAGTTTAGCTCTTTCATTAACTGTTTCTCTTTTTCGCGATTCTGCGTAATCTCTAATGCATAGGTACCTTGTGGAAGCTTCCCAAGATTCTCAATATAACTAGCCGCTTCTAAATCAACATTCTCAAATTCATAAGTGATGATATCTGAAACTGTGGATAATTCTTTAATAGCATTCAGGTCATCGTATGCCGCAACAATTTGCCCATCTGCTACCTGTGCAGTTGGACAATTTGGTGTCGGATCTAATACTAAAACATGATAACCCATAGACTTTGCAGCCATTGCCATCATGCGACCAAGCTGCCCACCACCAATAATACCTATTGTTTGTGGTGGTAGAACTACATTATTTTTTTGCAAGATCTTCCCTCATTTCTCCAACTTTTGCCTTCATTTCTAATCGATAAGTATCTAGTTTTTGTGCAATTTTTTCATCATATACGCCAAGAATTTGCGCTGCAAGAATTCCTGCATTTGTTGCACCTGCCTTCCCAATTGCAACCGTTGCGGTTGGCACTCCACCAGGCATTTGTACTATGGAAAGAAGTGAATCTAGTCCGTTTAATGCTCTACTTTGAACAGGTACACCAATAACTGGAAGTGTTGTTTGTGAGGCCACCATGCCAGGCAAATGTGCTGCCCCACCTGCTCCAGCAACAATCACTTTTAACCCACGTTCCCGGGCAGTTTTTGCATATGAAAACAATTCATCTGGTGTTCGGTGTGCTGAAATAACATCTTTTTCATAGGGAATGTTTAATTCCTCTAGCGTCCTGCATGTGTGCTGCATAGTATCCCAGTCAGAGATACTCCCCATAATTACACCAACTAAAGCCATTACTTTATCTCCTTCCATTTCCAGTGGAAATTCTTCTAAAATTACCACAAAAGAGGTCTATCCACCCTCTCAAATACTTTTGAGAGAAGATGAATAGACCTTATTATTGGTCGCCAAAAAAATCATGAGTTAAATCAATGATTCATCTTCCCTCATAGTCCAGCATTTACGGTGCCGGGTAGAGACTTCAAGGCCATATCCCAAGAAATATATGAGGGTCCGTATTCATTTGTTGATTAATTTTAGCATATCAAAGAATAATTAAGCGGTCAATAAAAATCGAACATTTTATAGATAACCTTTATCAATGTTCGGTTTTATGCATGATATTACATGAAAACGAACAAGTTCTCTTGGTCTAATCCGATTTTGATCCAGTAACTGTATCATCTTCTGCTTTTGCATTAGTAGTGCCATCTATTTTTTTCTTCGGATGAAATAATCGCCCTTTTCGAACTTGTTTTACCCAGAATCCTCCATGAATTTGTTTTGGTTCATATGAAATAATAAAAGCCTTAGGGTCAATTGTTTTTATATCTTCATACAGTTTCAATTCATATTTTCTTGGAGTTAATATTTGCATAGCAAGCCTGTCCCCATCCATTCCATAGGCAGACCAACTTGTAACCCCAAATCCCTTGTCGCGTAATTGGCGAGTAAAGCTCAAATCCGGATTCCCAGATATCACATTAACCGTTATGTAGCCAAGTGCTAGCTTTTCCTCGATCATGGAACCCACGACAACCCCAATTCCATAACCAAGTGCATATGCAATCACGTTTTGTATTTCATTTAAGTTGTCCAATACTAGTCCTAAACCAAAGATATACACGACTATCTCAAACATACTTACAAAGGCTGCTACATATCTACGGCCTTTTAGCGTTAATATCATTCGAATTGTAAACATCGATACATAGACAATATTGATAATCAAAATAATAGCAACCATTACGAGAGCATTTTCAAGCAAAATACAACCTCCTTATTGGGCATTCACCCATTTTTTAGAATTTGCATATAGTGTGATTATAATACTTTATAAATTGAGGTGTTGAACATGGATCCATTTCAACAAATGACAGATTGGAAACGGAATATGGACCACTTCTTTGGTGAGCAGTTTTGGGATCAATTTGAAGGCATCCTTAAACCAACCATTCCCCAAATCAATCTCTATCAAACGGACAATGAAATTCTTTGTATCGCAAATATACCAGGTTTAAATGATTTAGAAAAGATTGATATTTATGTAGATTATGCAACATTGGAGTTGCGCGGTGCAATTGATATTGGTCATAGTGGTGGTACTGTAGTAAAAGAGGAAATTTTGCAGGGAGTTTTTGAGCGTACCATATCTCTACCATTCCCAGTTCGTTCAGATAGAATTAAAGCTACTTATAATCATGGATTATTATATATTCAATTGCATCGTTTTATTTCAAGTTCTGGTCGGAAGAGTCGGGTTTCTGTTGAGCTTTTAGAGGATGAATAATAATTTGCCACCTTTTTACTAATATAATCGATTATATTAGATAAGAAGGTGGCGTTATTTAAAATACTTTCTAGACTGCCGTTTTCTAGCAAAATTTGGTTGAACTTTGATAAAATATTTTATCCCATTTGGTTAAAAACTATTTTAGCCAGCAGATGAAAAATATTGCAATCACAAAACAACGCGAGCTTCTTTATTAGGAACTCGCGCTGTAATTGTATGCTTCATATTACAGTATTCCTTTATTACTCTACTAGCTTTAAATTAATACTAGCTATACTTGATTAGTTTCCCTAGCTTTACCATATGCTGGTTGTTTCCAGTACAAAGATAGCACTATTCCTAAAGCTAGTACAATGGCCGCAAAATAATACGGGTAATCAATATCGATATCAAATAATATGCCGCCAACAATCGGGCCAAATATATTACCTAAACTAGTAAACATAGAGTTCATCCCTCCAACAAAACCTTGTTCATTTCCAGCAATATTGGAAAGATAAGATGTTACAGCTGGTCGAAACAAATCAAAACCAACAAAGACAACAAATGTTACAAGTAATATAGTTAGATAGGATTGAACGACAGTCATCATAAAGACAAGAACTGCTGATACCAGAATACTGTATTGTATTAGTTTAATTTCCCCTAACATTCTGGTTAACCGATCAAACAATACCACTTGTGCAACGGCACCAACAATAGCACCACCAGTTATAACTACTGCAATATCACCTGGTGAGAATTGAAACTTATGGTCCACAAATAAACCAAAGAACGAATCAAATGCCGCTAAACCGAATGAAGTAATAAAAATTAGAATAAGGGGAATGAAATACATAGGTGCAAAAATACGTTTTATTCCGACTGGACGCTTAGGATCTTGTTCAACTTTCTCTTCCACTCGCTTTGGTTCAGTTAATAAAATTATAGATAGGATAGCGGCAACCCCGCCAAGTCCTCCTGCAAAGAAAAATGGCACCCGAGTCCCAAATTCTGCTAAAAACCCACCAATTCCTGGGCCAATAATAAATCCTGTACTAATAGCAGCTGACATAAAACCTAATGCTTTAGGACGAGTTTCCTTTGTCGTAATATCTACAATAAATGCTGTGACAGCTGGCATAATGAAAGCTGCACTAATCCCACCTAAGATACGGGAAATAAATAATACTTCAATATCATTACCGATTCCAAATAGGATTTCCGAAAAACCAAAAATAAACAAACCAACCACTATCATAATCTTTCTTCCAAATTTATCTACGGCTTTTCCTGCAAATGGCGATGATACTAATTGAGCAATTGCAAATGCCGCAGTTAAATTACCTACTGTTTTACCAGTAATGCCTAATTCATTCATCAATGTTGGCATAACTGGAATGATTAAACCAATACCTAAAAAGGCAATAAATAGATTCATTAGTAATAACCATAAAGTAACATTATATATTTTCATTTTCTATTCTCCTTTAATGCTAAAAACTATATTAAACATGTAGCTAATGATGTTCAAAATGTAGTATTAATGATAAGCTACCTGAAATTACCAAGGCTTAAATAATATATTTACAATTTACTATCCTAATGTATATAGTAACTATATAGTCAAGGGCGGTGATGAAAATTTGAACGAAAAAAAAGAGAAATATTTGAGTACTGGAGAATTTGCAAAGCTCTGCAAAGTCAATAAACAGACACTAATTTATTATGATCAAATCGGTCTTCTGTCACCAGTGGTTAAAAATGAGAAAGGATACCGATATTATTCCATCCACCAATTAGAACTATTTAATGTGATTGATGTTCTAAAAGATCTCGATATGTCCCTAAAAGATATCAAACAATACACACAGAATAAATCACCTGAAGGCTTTTTAGATTTGATGTATAAAAAGAAAGAAGAGATTGTAAAAAAACGTCAAGAGATAGAAATGAAAGAAAGAATTATTGAAGCAAAAATAGAAATTATGGAAGAGGCTTTAAGTACTGATTTTAATCAGATTAAATTAGAACAATTACCAGAGGCAACTCTTTATTTAAGCCGAAACATAGAAAACATTTCAAATGAAGAATTTGTAGAGGTCGTTTCAGATTTTATTGACCAATTGTATATATCTAACCTTGATTCGGGATATCCTATAGGTGTCATAACGAAGAGAGAGCAAATATTGAAGGGTGAATTTACTAATTATAGCTATTTATATATTGAGCAACCAACCCCCAAGGAAGGGTATCCATATTTTCAAGCCGTTAAAGGTGAATTTCTTATTGGGTATCATGTCGGGGATGATAAAACGATACATCAAACCTATGAACGACTCTTTTTGGAAATGAATCGTTTAAATTTAGTTTTAGGAGATTATGTTTTTGAGGAATATATTTACGATACAATTGTAAAGAACTATGAAGAGGAATTTGTTACTAAAATCATGATGGCTGTTTACCATCAGGATAAGTAATTATAGGTCCACAGTGTTAGGATTTAATACATCATAAAACTCGCACTAGTAATTAACTGTGCGAGTTTTGAACCCATTCTAATAGTGGTTAATGCATTTATTCTTTTCTATATAAATTAGTGCATTCCTTTATTGAATATTCGCTTCTTAAAGATGCTTTATCAATTTTTCCAACATGGGTTTTCGGTAGTTCTTGCAAGAAATAAAATGTCTTTGGAACTTTATATCGGGTAAGCTTTTGATTGCAGTAATCCTTCAATTCTTCTTCGGTCAGTTCACCCCTTAATGAAACAAAGCCTGTAACAATTTCGCCCCATTTCTCATCCGGCAAACCGACAACTGCCGCTTCATCGATTAAATCATGCGCTTCCAGCCAATGCTCTATTTCCAGTGGATAAACATTTTCTCCACCAGTTATAATCATATCTTTCTTACGTCCGACAATATAGACATAGCCATCTTCATCTTGTTTAACTAGGTCCCCTGTATAAACCCAACCATCTTTTATGACTTCTGCGGTTTCCTTTGGTTTATTCCAGTAATATTCAAATGCGTGATAGCCACGTACGACAAGTTCTCCTACCTCATTTGCATCAGCGCACATCCCATCATCCTTCACGATTTTAATATCATTAAAGACCATTGGCTTACCGACTGAACCGATTTTTCGAACTGTATCTACCGGATCAATGTAAAAATTATTCGGGCCAGCTTCTGTTAGTCCATATCCTTCTTTAAATGCAAGCCCTTTTTCGCGAAAGGCATCATAAATTTTATGTGGGCATGGTGCCCCTCCAGAAACAAACACGCGTATATCTGGGAATGTAGCCTCCCCGAACTCTTTAGTTTGGATGATCATGTGATACATCGTTGGAACAAATAATACAACAGTACATTTATATTTTATTAAATCCTTAATAGCTTTATCCGGCTTAAAATCAGGAGAAAGAACTACTTTTCCACCTGCCAGTAAAAGTGGTAAAGTGTAAACATTCAATCCACCAGTATGGAACATCGGGGTAGAAATTAAGGTTACATCATCCGCACCTATATCCCAACTAACAATTGTATTTAAGGCATTCCAAAGAATGGACCTGTGGGAAAGAACTACTCCCTTTGGACGTCCAGTTGTTCCACCGGTATAAATCATGACAAGTGGATCTGCTTCATCTAACTCTACCTTTATATGGTGACGTTCATAATCTAGCTTCTTCCCATAATCATTATTATCAATATTGATGATAACAGCATCTATTACCATTTGATTTACTCTATGCAAGAAAGAAGGAGCCACTCCAATTATCTTCGGCTCGCAGTCTTGTAACACATATGTTAATTCATCCTCACCTAATCGCCAATTTAGCGGAATGAATATCGCACCAATCCGCATACAAGCAAAAAGGAAATCCAAATAACCAATATGATTCGGTGCCAAAATCGCAACACGATCACCCTTTTCAACACCTTTTGTCAAAAAGAAATTCGCTATTATATTTGCTCTTTCATGAAGTTCTTTATAAGTCCAAGAATCATCCGTTACAGCATCAACAACCGCTAATCTTTCTGGAGATATATTGACCCTACTCTGTAACCAGTCCATATTTGCATGCATCGCTATCCCTCCACTTTCTAGGAATAGTTTAGTGGAGGGGAGTTACATGAGGGTTACAGAGGGGATTTATTGTAAGGGGAAATAGTGAAAATGCTGAAGTTTGGCCTTTTCAATCGAAACTTTAGACAAACCTTTTATGAGGTCCGTGCTCATGCACTTTTTTAACCAAAACTCCATCATAATGTTTATGAGAGCTGTGCTCATGTACCTTTTCATCCAAAACTCCATCATAATGTTTATGAGAGCTGTGCTCATGTACCTTTTCAACCATAACTCCATCATAATGTTCATGAGAGTTGTGCTCATGCACTTTTTCAACCAAAAATCCATCATAATGTTTATGAGAGCTGTGCTCATGTACCTTTTCATCCAAAACTCCATCATAATGTTTATGAGAGCTGTGCTCATGTACTTTTTCATCCATAACTCCATCATAATGTTCATGAGAGCTGTGCTCATGTACCTTTTCAACCATAACTCCATCATAATGTTCATGAGAGCTGTGCTCATGTACCTTTTCATCCAAAACTCCATCATAATGTTTATGAGAGCTGTGCTCATGTACTTTTTCAACCAAAACTCCATCATAATGTTTATGAGAGCTGTGCTCATGTACCTTTTCAACCAAAACTCCATCATAATGTTTATGAGAGCTGTGCCAACATACTTTTTCAGCCAAATCCCTGCCAAACAATAAAAAATGCCAAACCTAGAACCGATTTGGCATTTTCCCTTTATATTAGCCTAATATTGCACGTTCCTCATCCGTAAACACCCTCGACCTAGTCAAAAATCGCTTTCCTTCAGGTCCTTCAACAGAAAACATGCCACCTCTACCATCAACAACGTCTATAATAAGCTGAGTATGCTTCCAATACTCAAATTGATCCTTGGACATATAAAATGGTGTATCCCCAATTTCTCCTAAAAGTACATCAGATTCACCAACCCGAAATTCACCACGAGGATAACACATTGGTGAGCTACCATCACAACAGCCTCCAGATTGATGAAACATTAATTCACCATGGATCTTTTTTAACTTTTTCAGCAGCTGATGTGTTTCATCAGTCCCTGTTACACGCTTTACCATTTTTAACACCTCTTTTTCTACTAATATATGTAAAAAAGGCGCTATCCTCTTTCCTTTAAAACAATCCAGCTGGTCCTTCACTATAGCTCACTAATAAATTCTTCGTTTGTTGGTAATGATCAAGCATCATTTGGTGATTTTCCCTTCCAATACCTGATTTCTTGTACCCACCAAAGGCAGCATGGGCTGGATACTGGTGATAGCAATTGGTCCATACTCTTCCTGCCTCAATGTCTCGACCAAAACGATATGCGGTATTCATATCACGAGTCCACACTCCTGCTCCTAAACCATATAATGTGTCATTAGCAATATGAATTGCTTCTTCCTTATCCTTAAATGTGGTAACTGAAAGTACTGGGCCAAAGATCTCCTCCTGGAAAATTCTCATCTTATTATTTCCTTTGAAAATCGTTGGTTTAACATAATAACCTTCCGAAAGTTCTCCTTCTAACTTATTAACTGTACCACCAGCGAGTACCTCTGCACCTTCTTGCATGCCGATATCTAAATAAGAAATAATCTTTTCCATTTGTTCTGTTGAGGCTTGTGCTCCCATCATTGTTTCTGTATCTAGAGGGTGACCTATTTTAATTTGATTAACTCGTTCAATAGCACGTTCCATAAAACGATCATAAATTGATTCATGAATTAATGCTCTTGATGGACAAGTACAGACTTCCCCTTGATTCAAGGCAAACATAACAAGACCTTCAACTGCTTTATCTAAAAAGCCATCATCTTTATCCATCACATCTTCAAAGAAAATATTTGGTGATTTTCCACCTAATTCTAATGTTACTGGAATGAGATTTTCTGATGCATATTGCATAATTAATCGACCTGTCGTTGTTTCCCCAGTAAACGCAATTTTAGAAATACGACTGTTCGAAGCAAGTGGTTTCCCAGCCTCTAGTCCAAAACCATTGACTATATTTAGTACACCTGGTGGTAGGAGGTCATGAATCAATTCCATTAACACATGGATGGATGCTGGTGTTTGTTCTGCCGGCTTTAATACGACACAATTCCCTGCGGCTAGTGCAGGTGCTAATTTCCAGGTTGCCATTAGTATTGGGAAATTCCATGGAATAATTTGGCCCACTACTCCTAATGGCTCATGAAAATGATAGGCAACTGTATCATTATCGATTTGACTTATCCCACCTTCTTGTGCACGAATTGCCCCAGCAAAATAACGGAAATGATCAATTGCAAGCGGTAGATCAGCTGCTAGAGTTTCCCTTACTGCTTTACCGTTATCCCATGTTTCAGCAATTGCGAGCATTTCCAAATTTTCTTCCATCCGATTAGCAATTTTATTTAAGATATTGGCACGTTCTGCAACCGATGTAGTTCCCCAAACTGCCTTTGCTTCATGCGCTGCATCAATTGCTGCTTCCACATCCTCTTTTGTAGAACGTGCTATTTCACAGAAAACCTGCCCTGTTACTGGACTAACATTTTTAAAATATTGCCCACTTGCTGGGGGACGATATTCACCCCCAATAAAATTATCATATCGTTCTTTAAAGTTTATTAATGCTCCTTCTGTATTTGGATTTGCATATTTCATTTTCTCAATTCCCCCTCATATTTTTTATCCAGAAACTAGAATTAGCCTCTATTCAATGGCTATTCCAACAGATAGAAAAATATTCCATAACTGAGGACATTGATGAGTAAATACATAAATTCCAATAGATACGTTATTCATTACTATTTAAACATCGTTTTTATATCAAAACCTTTGGATTTTATTCATTTTCATAAAATTCTGCTATTAATTACTGATGTCTTATAGTAAGATTAAATAAAAATAAAACCCTACCCACTATGAGGAAGGACGGGAAAACCGCATGAAAAAATTCCTTTTGATTATTTTGCTTCTACTAGTCCTAATGGTGCCATTTATTTGGTGGGGGGATCAATCCGATCTACCAAACGGGATACATTTTGAAAAACAGTCTGGTTCTATTGTTATGCAAGTTGATGATTCATTTACAGCACCCTTCCAAATTCCAGTGGTATGGGTAAAATCACATCCATGGGAAAAACCACCGGTAATTAATAATCTATTATTACTTAACCAATCAGGTGAGAAAATAGCAGCTATTAATGGAGAATACCATTTAGAGAATTCTTTATCGCAACGAAGCAATTGGTATGAAAGAGAAGTTAGGGGTGAAGTGGAGTTTATTCTAAACGGGGACAAAACAATGGATGACTTTGGATATACGACGAAGCCTATTTCAAATACTTTAAAGGAAAGTTATGTACCAACGGAGCTTCAACTAACTTATGAAGGGAATCCATACGTTTACACATTTGATAAATTATTAAAACTACTAACATTTCACGAAAATAACTATGAATTGAATAGTTCCTGGGAGATTGATAGCTTCTATTTCCACCACCAGGGTGAACCAGAACCAAAAATCAAAGGTCTTTTCTTGGAGGCTAATGTGATTCCAGATACAAAGCTAGAGGAGATTCTACTCTGGTTACCTGGTATGCCAGAGGATTACTTTGAAGAATATGCCCAATACACCTTTGATACAGATTCTATTCAAGCCAGTAACACTACAAGTTCGTTTGGAGGAAAACCGTTGACACTGCCATTAGAGATAAGTTCGTCCAACATCCTATTATACTTCCCTTTTACAGATGAAATGGTCGAGACCATTGGAGGTTCAACTCTAAATTTATTTCCTCATTTTAAGGTTGAAGACAAAAATGGCAATATTTTTTACCGGGATGGTGGAGGTATGGTAGGGAAATTATCTGATGAAGATGATCATAAGGAATTTCTATCCTTGACAACGGAATAATAAAAGCGCTGGACTTTCCATCCTATAGGTAAGTCTAGCGCTTCTCTTTTACATCATTATTCCACCATCCACATGCAACACATGTCCATTCACATAGTCTGATTCATCAGACGACAAGAACAGGTAAGCATTCGCAATATCTTCCGGTGTTCCAAGTCTTTGCATAGGAACCATCGCCTTCATTTTATCAATTACTTTGTCTGGCATAGCTGATACCATCGCAGTTGCTGTAAATCCAGGTGCAACAGCATTTACATTAATTCCTTTGCGACCTAATTCTTTCGCCCAGGTTTTTGTCATTCCAATTAAGCCTGCTTTAGCTGCTGCGTAGTTGGTTTGCCCCACATTTCCATATGTCCCAGTTACTGATGAGGTATTAACAATCTTCCCCTTACCTTGTTCAATCAAGAATGGTAAAACAGCCTGTGTACAATTAAATACACCAGTTAAATTAACATCTAGTACTTGTTGGAATTGCTCTAACGTCATTTTTGCTAACATGGCGTCCTTTGTAATACCAGCATTGTTGATTAAGATATCGATTCTTCCATATTCCGCTAATGCTTTTTCCACCATGGTGTTAACACTATCGCGATTGGCAACATTCACTTGTACAAACCTTACTGATAACCCTTCCTCTCTTAATGCCTTTTCACTTTCTAGCCCACTTTCTTCATCAAAATCAGCAATAATGACTTTTGCCCCTTCATTACCGAACTTTCTAGCCGCTTCAAAGCCAATTCCATTCGCAGCCCCAGTAATAATAGCCACCTTGTCTTGTAGTCTATTCATCTATTAAACTCCTCTTTTGGTTAAATTAACGTTTGCAAAGAAATCTTCCATTACAGCTAGTAACTGATCGAGATCATCAATTAACGGTGAATGACCAGTGCCTTTTAATTCTTTATATTCCGCTTTATCTCCAAAATCTTCACGTATCTCTTCTGTCATACTTTTGGTAACAACTAGGTCATTTTCACCCCAGGTAATTAGTGTTGGGATGTTGATATCTTTTACACGGTCCTTTCCTTCTGTTAGACCTTTGTGGAAGGCACTAATATTAAAGATATTGAGTGCCTGGTATACCTCAGCAAGATTTCTCTGTGTTGTCATGTCTTCTAAATACTTCTGGTAACGCTCTTCATCTGGTTGATTATGAGTGTAGATTACCATATTCCATGTTTGACGTAACACCTCATAATTCTTTGTATCATAAGCTCCCTGAACCGCAAGACGCTTCGTATCTTTGTACATATCATCTAAGTTTTGGATTCTATTATTGAAGTCTAGCTTACCATCCACACCCAGTGGATAGTACGGATATCCACGAGTTGATCCGGAAGATTGAAGGAATAGACCCTTACAGTAACCTGGATAATCCGCACAGAACTGCATGGAAACACAGCCACCAGTAGACCAACCAACTAGTATAAAATCCTTGATTCCAATTATGTCCACCCAAAGCTTTATATCATCAGAGAAGTCTTTTATAGCTGTTATTGGTTTGTTATAGCTAGATTCACCAAAGCCGCGCATGTCAATTGCATAAACCTTATAACGCTCTAAGAGATTTTCCATTACAAGATCCCAATGAACAGACGATGTCATATTACCATGTACGAGAACAACAACATCCTCACCACCTTCACGTTCCCGATAAGCAATCTCTTCCCCATTTGGTAAAGTAACCTTTTTTAACATTATACGAGCCACTATAATCCCTCCTCGTTATCCCCATTTAATAATATTTGCTCCCCATGCATAGCCAATACCTGCAGAGACTAAAACCACAATATCCCCTTTTTTCAATTTACCTTGTTGTTCTGCTAGTTCTAGTGATATGATTTGATCCATCTGCCCGATATGACCATAGTTTTCTAGATATATAGATTTGTCATGGCTTACACCAAGCTGATCTAATACATATAAATGAGCAGACTTTTTCATATGCAACATCGCAACATACCCAATATCTTCTTTCCTGTATCCACTTTTATCTAGTGCTTTTTCTATACATACAATAAAGTTTTCCATTGATTTCTGCTCTAGACGTTCCTTCATACCAGGCGGATCGAGAACATCTAGTTGATAGAGACCAGCCTCTAATGTTTCCTTTGTGACTGGATTTTTCGTTCCTCCAGTCGTCACATAAACATCTTCAGAAAAAGATCCATCCGTAATCAAGTGCGATTCTAGTACCTCGTTTTTATGGTGGCCATTCTTTAAAATAATTGCACCGCCACCAGCACCAAGATTAAACATAAATCGAGTTCGAGGATTTTGGTAATTAATAAAATCAACATTACGATAACCGCCAGCAAGAAGAACGGTGTTAATGCAAGGATCTGACTTCATCATATCTTTCGCTACTTTTAATCCCATAATGGTCGTGCCACAACGGAGTGCCGTATCAAATGCCCATGCATTTACTGCTCCCACTTCATGCTGGAGCTTAATTCCAGCAGTCCATAATGGATACTCTTTATGTTCTTCACCAATATAAATAACAAGGTCAATATTTTTCGGGTCAATGCCCGCCTTTTCAATGGCCTGTTTAGCAGCCCGTATGCCCATTTCTGCCGTATGATCATCTTCACCTGGAATAGGTTTTTCTTTTATTCCCATCTTTTGTTCGACAACCTCAAGTGGAATTCCTGCTTTGTCCGATATTTCCTTTGAAGTCATTCGGCTTTCTGGAATATATATACCTGTACTGACTACCCCTACGGTTTCCATCGCTTCCCCACCTTCCGTTACCCTGCCTTTTTCTTACTAAGCATTTTTTGCATAGATCCCCCAGATAGTTTGGAGCGAATGGTACCAACAATTCCTAATGGAAAGAAAATCACCACAAGGATGTAAACTGTACCGTATAGAATTATCCAACGTTCAAATATCCAGTGAACATTTGCTAGTCCAGAAATCCAGTGGTGTGCAAGTTCAATTAGTGCCGCACCTAAAATTGGGCCAACTAATGTTCCAACCCCACCAATAATGGTCATTAATAAAACATCAATCGTTACATCGGTATGGAAAACACTTGTGTTCACAAAACGGAGGGAGAGCATATATAAAACACCAGCAAAACTAGCTACAACACCCGAAACAACACTTACCATCACTTTATAATGAAGTACTTTGAACCCTAGTGATACAGTACGCTCTTCATTTTCACGAATCGCAACCAATACCCTTCCAAATGGAGATTGTGTCATCCTTCTTAGCCCAAAGAAAATTAATACTAGGCAAATAAGACTTACAATATATATGGTTGTCGAATCCCTTAAAAACTCTGGAACTTTAAAAGTAAATCCATCATTCCCTTTTGTTAATGTACGCCATTTTTCTGCCGCTACTAAAAATAAGCCAGCAAAGGCAAGTGTAAGCATCGCGTAAAAGTGACTTTTCAACCTAAGCGTCAATATACCAACAATAAAACTTACAATAGCTGCAAAAAGCACTGCAACTAATATCGCAATCAGTAATGCACCAAAGCTTGCATCAAAGCGATCCATAAAAATAGCTGTCGTGTAGGCACCTATCCCAAAGAACATCGCGTGACCAAAGGAAATAATTCCTGTATAACCTAATAAAAGATCATAGCTCATCGCAAAAATTGCAAAGATAAAGATTTGGGTGATCATAAACTGTACACTACGCCCAGTTAGGATAAATGGTAGTATTAGCAATATTGCCGAAACTCCAAGATAGATTAAATTGCTTTTTGTCATACTTTTTAATATCACGCCAATCACCCCTTCACCTTGAATAATCCTTGAGGTCTAAATATCAACACAACAGTCATTATGAGCATATTTACAGCTAATGAAAGTGCTGGAACATAATACGCCATAAATGCTTGTGCTAAACCAACAAGTATTGCTGCAAACAATGAACCTGTAAAACTTCCCATTCCCCCAATGACAACAACGATAAAGGCAAGTATCGAGAATTCCAGTCCCATTTCAGCATAGATAACACCTGAATATGGTGCATGAAGGACCCCACTAAGTGCAGCAAGTGCAGCTCCTACCATAAATACCGCCATGAATACAAAGCGGATATTGATTCCAAGTGTTTGTACCATTTCCCTGTCCATTACTCCCGCTCGAACAATTAAACCTATTCTTGTTTTCTTCAAGATTAAATAAATGGTTAAAAACAATAGAAAACCAATAGCAATAATAAATAATCGGTACTTAATCAAAATAACATCGCCCATTTGAAAGCTTCCTTCCAGCCATGCCGGAGGATGAACCGCCTTCTGATCCGGACCGAAGGCAACCTTGATTAATTCTTGAAGAACAAGCATAAATCCTAACGTAATCAAAATTTGTTGAATATGATTCCCGTATACCGGTCTAATAATCAATCTTTCCGTAATTAATCCCAGTACTAAACCAGTTACAATGGCTACAATGATAGCTAATAGGAAACTATTGGTTACATAATAAATCCAAACACCAGCATATGCACCCCAGATAAATAATCCCCCGTGTGCAAAATTCAACACGCTCATTAAACCGAATATTAATGTTAATCCAGCTGCAAGGAGGAAAATCAACATACCTGTTGCAAGTCCGTTAACTGTTAAACTAGCAATTAAATCCATGTTTCTTCCCCCTTAAGATACTCCAAGATATTTTTTCATTAATGCCTTATCTTGTTTTAGTTCTCCCATTAATCCGTTATGAACCGTCTGACCATCGTCGATAATATAGAACCTGTCACCTATTTTACTTGCCATTAGAAAATTTTGTTCTACTAATAGAATTGTAGTTTTTTCCTTCATTTGAAGAATCGTTTCCATTACCTTCTCTACAACTATTGGTGCGAGACCTTTACTAGGTTCATCAATTAGGAGTAGATCATTTTCATTTACGTAAGCACGGGCAATTGCTAGCATTTGTTTTTGTCCTCCACTTAATTGCCCACCAGGCTTTTTCCAAAATTTCTTTAAATCAGGAAATAAGTCTAAAATCCAATCTAAACGTTCGGTGGTTTCCTGATCTTCACGCTTCATGGCCACTCGTAAGTTTTCTCCAACAGTTAGGTCCCCAAATATCCCTTGATCCTCAGGCACATAACCAATACCTTTATTGGCTATTAGATGGGGCTTTAGGTTAGAAATATCCTCATTTTTAAAGACGACAGAACCCTTAGATACCGGGTTCAACCCCATAATGGTTCGTAAAGTCGTTGTTTTTCCTGCGCCATTTCTTCCTAGAAGGACGGTAACTTCACCTTTAGGCACCTCAAAATTGATATCATGCAAAATATGAAATTGCTGAATATAGGCTTCCACCTGGGAAAGTTTAAGCAAGCTGCTCATCGTACATTCCTCCTAGATATGCTGATTGGACGGTTTCATTTTCTACTACTTCTTCTGGAGTTCCTTTGGCAATCAATTCTCCGTGGAATAGTACAAGGACTTCATCTGATAAGTCCATAATCATATCCATCTTGTGTTCAATTAACACAATCGTTCTATCTCCCTCTGCTTTTATCTGCTTAATAACATCAATGATTGCAGGTACTTCCTCTAGAGACATACCTGCTGTCGGTTCATCTAATAATAAAATCTCTGTTTCTAGTGCTAACAACATTGCAATCTCTAACTTTCTTTTTTCTCCATGTGCTAAATTTGCTGCAATATGATTTGCTTTATCATCTAAAAGCACTCTTTCTAAAATGGTGAATGCTTTTTCTTCAAACTTCTTATAGTGCAAGAAGTGTTTAATCATTTGGTATCGTACATTAGCTTGGGATTGAATAGCTAATCTTACATTTTCTAAAACAGTTAAGTTTGGAAATACATTGGTTATTTGAAAGGACCTACCAATACCAAGTCTTGTTCGATCTGTTGCAGATTTCTTGGTGATTTCGTTCCCTTTAAAATAGATGGAGCCCTCTGTAGGAGATAGTTGGCCGCTTAGTAGATTGAAAAAAGTGGTTTTTCCAGCACCATTGGGGCCAATTATCGATGTGAATTTCTTTTCAGGTATTTGGACGGTGACATGATTTACTGCCGTATGACCACCAAATTTTATTGTAAGGTCTTTCGTTTCTAATACGTGAGTCATGTTGCTCCTCCTTTATGTTTTTTCCTTGTACTATTAGGAAGGGAACAACCCTCGCCTGGTGGCAAGGGTGTCCCAATTATTAATTCCTAGTTCATTATCGGTGGTGCTGTTTCTTCTGGTGTTAGTACACGTTTTAAAACGGGAACAGGATAGTCAAATTCATCGCTTTCTTCCAATGTAACCGAATACATTTCTTGTAATGCTTGGTGATCCTCTTCGCGGAGAGTCATGGTGCCTTTCGGCGTTTCAAAACTCATGCCTTCCATTGTTTCGATTAATTTATCTGCATCGGTGTCTCCGTCTGTCTTTTTAATCGCTTCTACAATTGCTAATGCTGCACTCATTCCTCCTGCGGTGAACAAATCAGGAACCTCATCAAATTTCTTTTTATGTTCTTCTACTAACCAATCATTTACATCGTTATCAGGTAAGGTATGATAATAAAGTGTAAAACCTTCCATACCGACTAATGGTTTCATAGTAGGTAGTGTTGCAATATCAGCTACTCCCGTAGTTACCTTTATCCCTTGTTCTTCTACTTTCATATCAACAATTTGGGTCCAAGGTGTATTTGCCCCTGCCCAAACAACATATAAGTAATCAGGTTTTGCCTCGATTATCTTTTGAATATTTGCAGTGAAATCTGTAGCATCTGGGGCTGCATATTCCTCATGAACAAGTTCAGCTCCTAGCTTTTCAGCTGCAGCAATAAATGCCTTTGCACCATCATGCCCAAATGAATAATCTGGAGCAAGTGTAGCTATTGTTACACCTTCACCGGCAACTGCGGCTGCGGCTGCAGCTGCATCCTGCGAGGAATTTCTTGCAGTTCTGAAAACATAATCATTATATTCTGATCCAGTTATACTATCTGCTGCAGCAGGCTCCACAACCATTATCGTTTCATATTCTTCTGCCAGTGGTGTTACAGCTAATGTATCACCAGAGCTTGAAGATCCAACTAAGAAATCCGCGTCATCATCTTCCAATAGTTTAAGTGCCTTTTGACGGGCTACTTCTGGATCTGTTTCTGTGTCCTCTATAACTACTTTAATTTCCTTACCAGCAACTTCCATGGTTCCATCTGTTGCATACTCTAGACCTAATTCAAAACCACGTACTGTTTGTTTTCCATATGATTCAAGTGCGCCAGTTTGGGAAGCAAGTAGCCCAATCGTAATCGTATCGTCAGAATCACCTGATGTACTGTCTCCACAGGCTACTAAAATCCCTACAACTAGGAAAGTAAATAAAATGCCCATTATACGTTTCAACTTCATTTTTAGGTTCCCCCCTGTTTTTTTAAAATCAGAACTTATTCAAATCATAAGTTCAACTAGTTACAAGTCAGTTACAAACTCCCTTACTTCTGCCACCGTATTGCAGTGGCAGCCCAGGTATAACCTGTTCCGGCTGATACGACTACAGCAATATCATCCTTTTGAAGTAATCCTCTTTGTTCTGCAAAATATAAACCATAACAGGGATCAAGTGCTGACATATGGCCATGATGCGTTAAATAGATTGCCTGCTTTTCGGTTAACCCAACTTCCGTGATGATTTCATTAAACATGGATTTTTTCGTATGTAGTGGTAGAAGTACTTTTAAGTCTGAAAGAGAGGCTCCACTTTTTTCTAGTGATTGTTCGATGACGGAAACAAAGTTGCGGACGGACACTGGATCGAGACGTTCCTTCATTCCTTTGGGATTGGGAACATCAATATAATGCATTTCTTTTTCGACTACATCAGAGCTTACCGGGTGTACTGAGCCTCCTCCTGGAATTAATACGTCCTTACTAAAAGATCCATCTGTGATAATTTTTGAGTCTAAAATTTCACTTTTCGTTGCATTTCTTGTTACAAGAGCAGCCGCTCCTCCATCAGCAAAGTTAAACATAAATCTTGAGCGGGGGTTGTCGTAATTTACAATTTGTGATTCTTTTGAGCCACCAACTAGTAAAATATTATTAATGCTATTATCGGAAACTAGCATGTCCTTACTCACTTTAACTGCTAAAGGAAAACAAGAGCTAACATTCATCATTTCAAAGGAATATGCATTCACTGTGCCTAGCTCATATTGTATTTTGGAAGAAGCTGTCCATACTTGGTAATCCTTAAACGGGCTACCAAAATAAATCACAACATCAATGGACTTCGGATCAACCTCTTGTAAAATCTTTTTTCCAGCAGCAATTGCCAAATCCGATGCATGCATGGTTTCAGGTGCAATTCTTTTCTCAAATAATCCGAATTTATCCCGAATAACGTGCTCGGGTATTTCTGTTTTTTCTGCAAGTCTTTCTGCAGTTTCTATTATTTCTGGTTCGTAAATACTCACCTTTTCAATTCCAATCATCCTTTAAACTCCTTCTTTGGTAGTTTCATAACACCTTCACCATCAAGAACGATATCCCCGTTTTGATTGATACAAGTTGTTTTAACGGTTATTAATCGATTACCATCATCCAATGCTAGAACTTCACCACAAGTTGTAATCGTATCACCGATGTATACAGGCTTAGTAAAAAATAAAGTTTGAGAGACATAGACGGATCCAGGTCCTGGAAGATGCATTCCTAGTAATCTAGAAAAAAAGCTAGCAGTCAATAATCCATGGCTTATTCGTTCCCGAAAGAAAGTATTGGTAGCATATTCCTTATCCATATGAATTGGATTGTAGTCACCACTCAATCCTGCAAATAGAATAAAGTCCGTTTCCGTTACAGTCCGAGAAAATTGTACTTTCTGTCCTATAGTAAAATTCATTAGGCTTTCACCTCTCTAGTTTGGTTGTTTTTCTAATGCCTTTTTATCTATCTTGCCGGTAGCATTCTTTGGTAAATCATCCATGATGAAAAATTGTTTCGGTACCTTGTACTTTGCTAAATTATCCATGCAATAATTTTTAACCTCCTCTATGGTCAAATAGCTACTTTTGTTAAGGGAAATGTAAGCTATCGGAACCTCTCCCCACTTTTCATGTGAGACGCCAATAACTGCTGCTTCGTTGATTTCAGGGAGCTCTTTCAAAATCTGTTCAATTTCCAACGGATAAATATTTTCTCCACCAGAGATAATCATGTCCTTCTTTCGACATGCAATATAAATAAAACCTTCTTCATCTTGCCTCATGAGATCTCCTGAATGAAACCACCCATCACGTATTGCTTCTGCTGTTTTTTCTGGTAATCCCCAATATTCCTTCATCACATGTGGACCTTTTATCAGCAATTCACCAATCTCACCATTTGGGACTTGATTTCCATCATCATCGACTAATGCTATTTCACAAAACATAACTGGCTTACCTATTGAACCTACCTTTCTCCTGTAATCCTCCTTTGATAACATGAAGATGGTTGGTGAAGTTTCTGTCATCCCCATTCCTTGTCCAAACGGTAACCCCCTATCTAAAAACGCCTCAATTAACTCGATTGGGCAAGGGGCTCCTCCACTATAAAACCATCGGACCGATTTAAAACTAGCTGTTTCAAATGAGGCATGTTTACGAATTGCATCATGGATTGTAGGTACACCCATAATTACCGTGATATCTTTCTCCTCAATCATGCGAATGGTTTCACCGGGATCAAACCGATTAGGAACAACGATTGTTCCACCAGCAAATAACGTTGGAAAAGCAAATAGACCAGTTCCTCCAATATGAAATAATGGTAAAAGGACAAGGGTGCGGTCAAAAGAAGTAATATCAATGGCATTTTGATTATTTATTGCATTCCAGAATATGTTCGCTTGGGTAAGAACAGCCCCCTTGGGCTTTCCAGTAGTACCTGATGTATAGCAAATAATATAAGGATCATTCTCTGTATCAATAAAGGTTTCCCTTACTCCTTCAATAGAACTTTCAAACTCACCCCCAAAATCGTAAGCATTTTCAATTTTAACCTGATTACTTAACTCTTTGAATTGTTCAGCTGTTGCAGTTTCATAAAGTATGGTCAAAGCCCCACTGTCCTTCATTTGATAAACTAATTCCGATACAGACAGACGAATATTCAAAGGTACTGCTACTAGTCCTAGCTGAGAAATGGCAAAATAGGCAATCATGTATTCTGCTCGATTCTGTGAAAGAATTGCAACCCTTTCTCCTTTCGAAAGTCGGAACTTATGTTGGAAAAAAGCAGCCATTTGCATGATTTCATTTGAAAGCGCCCGATAGGTGTATTCTTTATCCTCGCTTACTAGCGCCACTCTATCTGGTGTAATTAATGCCCGCTTATGAATCCAATAAGATATAGGCTCCATTACTTACCCCTCCAATTTATGATTTAACCCTTTAAAAATTATTTCCATTACCTCATCAAAAACAACTTCAGGGACAGATTCCTCTTCCCAATAAACCCAGCGCATACCAATAAACTGACCAATTCCCATTAAACAATAGGCAACTGTTTCCGCACTTAATGGCTTACATTCTCCCTCCTGTATTGCCTTATCAATCGACTTTATAAAACCCTCAGCAATTTTTTCGTAGTACCATCGATATAACTCTATATCCACAAGCACTGATTGTTGAATAATACTATAAAGATTTCGATGGTTAACCAACCACTCAAAAAACGCTTGGTATCCTGCCTTTTGCTTCGTTTCAAAAGATTGTTCTTTTTCCATTGCTACCTTAATTTCATAACGAAAGTCGGAACTAAGCTGTTTGATTAACTCCTCGAATACTGCTTTTTTGGTTGGAAAATAGTTATAATAGGTTCCTTGGGCAACTCCTGCTGTTAATGTAATTTCAGCTACGGAAGTTTCAAAATATCCCTTTTCCCCAAAGATTTGTTCAGCAGTATCCAATATTTTTTGTCTGGTCTTCTTTCCTTTTGTTGTTAATCCTGTCATTTTATTTTCTGACAACTGACTCACCTCTCACTTTTTATATTATAATGAGTATTCTGATAAATATCAAGTATCTTTTATATAGAATTTTTTCTTATACTCTGTTATTAATCAGGAGCCCAAGGCTGTATATATACGGTTATTGCCAGCGCAATCTTTAACAATCAACCTTTGCAAAAGAAAAACCCTCTACATTTTCATAGAAGGTTTTAATAATTATTCAATTCCTCTGACTCAATAATTAAATGATACATCTCATTCGTAGGGGGCATCGGATCGACACCTAATTCACTATCCAGAACGTCACAGCATTTTTCATACCACTTGATTGCCTGTGGACGGTTGCTTAGTTGATAATAGCTGTACATTAATAATCGATATGCTTCTTCCCATGTACGATCGATACCAATTATTCTTTCGCATAGCTCGATGCAAGAGTTAAAATCTTGTAATCTTATATTAATTTGGGCTAATTTTTCTGCTCCCCGTAAGTAGAGTGTTTGTATTCGTTCCCTTTCATTTTGACACCAAGTTGCAAAGCGGAGATCTTCCAGATAACTGCCTCGATAGAGTTTGATTCCCTTTTTCAACAATTCCTTGGATTGACTATCTTCTTTCTCCTCAATTCCTCTAGTGACCCAATTCTCAAAGTCAAGTACGTCCAATTCATAGCTTGATTCAGAATTTAAGCCATAATAGCTTCCTTTACGAATAATAAAATAGGAGTCTTCTCGGGCTTTTCTTTTTGGTTCAAGTGCCTTTAGAAGGGCATTAAATGATACCTTAAAATTTTTATTCGCGGTATCATGATCTTGGTTTGGCCATAAACTTGCAAAAATCTCTTCTTTTGATAATAGTTTTTTTCGATTGGTGACAAATAGTTCAAAAAGTTCCTTTGCCTTTCCTCGCTGCCAATCACGATCCTCCAACTGTTTGGAACCAATCATAACCCGCAAATAACCTAATGCTTCAATGGTTAACGTATAGCCGGGATGATTATTTATATCTTCATTCAGTTGTAACTCTGTCAGATATTTAGAGATCAACCGTGTCTCTACTCCAAGCTTTTTGGCCTTTATCAATAGCGGGGCAATATTTTGTAAATCAGTGGGACCAAATACGGTTTGTTTTTTCAGGAAAAAGTCATACCCCTCTGTGTGGACCTCCTGAAGAAACCGTTCTATTGCCTTTTTAAATGATTCATCATTTTCTTCCCTATAGGCAACATACGCGATCCAGAAAGCGGTTACCATAATGCCGTAGCGATCACCACAGCTGATGAAATCCTCATGAACCTCAGTAAGAATAGTTTCTGCTTTGTCATAGTTTTGATTATAGATTTCGATTAATAAGAGACTGACCTTAATTAAAGCACTTAGCCACTTATCTTTTACCTTCTCTGTCTCAGCAAGCCCTCTTTTGGCTGCCTCAACAGCACGTTCATACTCTAGGTTTCTACCAAATAAAATAGATAGTCCCATATAGGGCTCTGCTTTTCCTCTTGATATATTAATCTTTCCCATCATATCAAGGGAGGTATCATAGCACTCTTTTGCTAGCTTTGAGTCATACCGCTCCAATAATTGTACAGCATGTCCCATCCGCATCCAGCCACACGCCTCTACAAAAGGTGCCTGTATTGTGAGTCCTAACTGAATGGCATCTGAGGCAAGTTTTTTACTTTCTTCAGCGTTCCCCATAAAAGCCTCTATAAGTGATAAAATTAAATCAGTCTCTCGATGAGATTGTGGTAAATGCTTGGATAGTGAGGTACCAGATTGTACTTTCCGTTTGTGCAAGACTTCTTTTGCCTTTGCTAGTCTTCCAGTTCGAAGTAGAATTCTTCCCTCTAAATTTCCATCGTCAATAGGTATATTTAGAGATTTCGCCCGATCAAACCACGCCTCTGCCCTGTTCGCTTGCCCTAAATTCAATAGATTTTCTGCCAGCAATTGATACAACTGTGCCATCTCTTCTTTTGGCGCTTTTGCTTGTTCACGCATATTAATTGCTTGTTTTACAAAGCGCTCCGCCTGATCTGGTTGTATTGTATCTAAATATATTCTGGCTTTACCTTCAAAAGCAAGGCCAATTAAGTTAAAATGCTCCTGATCATATCCTGGAATAATACTAATTATCCGGTCAAAGTTTTTTTCCGCTTTATCATATTGGGAACGGTATCGTTCAATTTCTCCTTGATAGAAGTATAGAACAGGATATACTTCTTTATATTCATCTGGAATACTCGTCAATAGGTCATAAAGGTTTTGTAGCCTTCCTGATCGTAACATGGTTTGTCCATAGTCATGTAATAATGCTGCCATTTGGGGGAACTTATCTATTTTTCGATAGTGATATAAAGCACCCTCCACTTCACCTTGACGTTCAAAATATTGAGCAGCCCTTACATGTAAATTCTTATACTCAGATTGATAGATTTTTTGTAATCGGTTTTCCAAAAAGGCTTTGAACAACGCATGGTAGCGGAAATAATTTTCTTCCCCTTCTACTATAAATAGATTCTGCTCGAGAAGGCCATTTAAGATATCTTCCGAACCATTGATTTGCAATACATGGTCACAAGCCCTTGGTACTAAGACATCCATAATACTTGATTGTAGTAAAAACTGTTGAATGATTAATGATTGCTTACTTAGTACCTCAGAAGCTAAATACTCAAAGAGGTCTTCTAAGGAGGTTTGGCGATTTAGAAAAATGGATTCAATCGATGTTTCATCCACCAATTGCTGGGTCAGCATATTAAATGCAATTGCCCAACCTTCTGTTAATTCATAGATTTGCTCTACTTTATCATCACTTAATTCAATATTTAGCAAATCCTCTAAAACAAAGTACATCTCATTAGCCGAAAGAATCAAATCGTCTTGCGTTATTTCTAATAAATCTCCTCTCACTTTCAGCTTTGGTAGAATTGCCCATTTTGGCTTATTTCTACTTGAAATAACAATATGTACATTCGTCGGTGCATGTTCCAGTAAAAATAATGACCACTTTTCTATTTCATAAGAAGCATTCACATGATGATAATCATCTAGAATTATCGTTATATTCTCTTTTAAATCCATTAGTTCATTAATAAAGGTTGATGCTAATGAGTAAATTTGCTCCGTATCTACATAATGCCCCATCTCATTAAACTTTTGATCGATATTTTCCCCGAAAGTGGGATAAAGTAATTTAACCGATTCTACGATTTTTGTAAAGAAAGGTAGTATATCATCGTCCGTAGCTGAAATGGAGTACCAGCACGCCTTCACATTTGTATCGTGTAAATATAAAGAAAGTGCAGTACTCTTTCCATATCCTGCACCTGCATAAAGTAGTGTTAATGTGTGATTCGAAATAGCCGATAGCTTGCGATTTAAATTTCCACGCCTAATAAACCGATCCCGAATCGGCGGTGGGGCATATTGGCTCTGAACAATCGGAATACTTCGCATCACAGTCACTCCTTTCTTGATAAGTCATACAAAAGTCTTAATCTTCTATCATTTTAACACAAATAATAGCCTCGTAAATATTTTCCTTGTGTCAGTTGTTGCGAAATATGATATAGTTTTTTAATACTATATTCTATTTTCACACAAATTATGATGCAGCTTGACTGCAGTTCGGTATGGAGGAGATAAAATGACAACCTTAAGAAAAGCAACGTTTGCTGGTGGATGCTTCTGGTGTATGGTAAAGCCTTTTGATCAATGGGACGGTGTTCATGCAGTAATATCTGGTTACACTGGTGGCCATGTGGAAAACCCGACCTACCAGGAGGTTAAAACTGGTACGACTGGGCATTATGAGGCAGTTGAAATCACATTTGACCCTAGCATTATTTCCTATAATGAAATACTAGAAGTATACTGGAGACAAATTGATCCAACCGATGCAGATGGACAATTCCAGGACCGCGGCGATCAATATCGCACTGCAATTTTCTATCATGATGAAGAACAAAGAAACTTAGCCGAAAGATCAAAGCAAGCATTAGCAGAAAGTGGTAGATTTTCAAAACCAATTGTAACAGAGGTATTGGAAGCTGTGACATTTTATCCCGCTGAAGAGTACCATCAAGATTTTTACAAGAAAAGTGAAAAAGAATACAAAGAAGACCGTGCCAAATCTGGCCGTGATGAATTTATTACGGAGAAATGGAAGTAGGCAGTTGAGCATCCTCTACGGTAGGATGCTTTTTGTTTTAGATGGATGTGTGAAATGTGCTCATGGTTCTGAGGTTCGGGCGCATGTTCGGGTGTTGCGGACTCATGATTCACTGGTGAGGGCGTATGTTCGGGTGAAGTAGTAGCTCATAGTTCTCAGTTTCAGGCGCATACTCGACTGATACAGAATCATATTTTCAATTTCTGCATATTCTTCTATTCCCCAATCCCCCACAAAGTAGTATAATTACCTATTGAACTGCACTACAGAAGGAGCTGTCATCTTGGCAAAACATGGATCATTAATTCCGTTAAAAATGCTATTATTTAGTTTTCATGCTACAAATACAATTATATTAAGCTTTTTACCATTATACTTAGCATATAAAGGTTTGAATGGAACTGAAATTGGTTGGGTTTTAGCAATTGGCCCTTTGGCATCTATCTTTGCTCAACCGTTTTGGGGATATCTAAGTGATAAATATAAAACCGTGAAAAAAATACTGCTCATCTGTGTGATGGGTCTTCTTATCTTTAGTACTGTTTTCTTTCAGATGAATAGCCTTATTTCTATTATGTTTATGGGAGCGGTATTTTACTTTTTTACTACTCCAATCGGTGGTCTAGGAGATAGCCTTGCACAACGTAGAGCAAATGAATTGGGTATATCCTTTGGGTCCATTCGTACTTGGGGTTCTGTTGGTTTTGCAACATCTTCTCTTATTATTGGAGAGATTTTATCAAGATATGGTGTGCAATATATGATTTGGCCATATTTGTTCTTTGGTTTTATTGCCTTAATCGTTGTAACTCAAGTTAAGGACGTAAAAGTAGAAACTGAACCAGTTAAACTAAAAGATATAGGAGTTTTAATTAAAAATAAGGCATTCCTTTTTTTCCTCCTTGCAGTTCTGTTCCTATCTATCGGACATCGAATGAACGATAGCTTCATAGGGCTATATATTACCGAACTTGGTGGAAGTGAAGCTTTAGTAGGTTGGGGATGGTTTGCTGGAGTTATTACAGAAGCTTTAGTATTTGCAACAGCCGGTTTCTGGTATAGAAAATATCATCCTCTTATTTTTGTTATGGTTGCCGGTATTCTGTATAGTATTCGTTGGTTTATTTATGGGACAGCAGATAGTCCAATGTTTGTCATTGGGTTACAATTCCTACACGGTATTACATTTGGTGTATTTTATCTAGCTGCTCTGGATTATGTAACTAGACTAATTCCAAAACTGTTACAATCAACTGGCCATCTTGTCTATTATGCTGTTTTTTTCGGAATAAGCGGTATAATTGGTTCGCTATCAGGTGGAGCGATAATGGATCATTATAGTGGTGGTACCTTATATTATGTGATGGGCTTTGTTTCACTAGTTGGTACAATCGCAATATTTATCTATCATGTGATGTTTTCAAGAAATCGTACTGTTAATTATTAGGGAAAAATAAAGGGAGAGAAGCTTCTATCAGGCTTCTCTCCTTTTGTTAAAAGAAAATAAGAAGTAAAATTCCAACTATAAAACAATAATAAGTAAAATATACTAATTTTCCATTTTTCATTATTCCCATAAACCACTTCATTGCAAAATATGTCATGAAAAGTGTTGCAATAAATGCTGATAAATAAGGGATTGCTAGGTCTGATTTATTAGGTTCACTAAAAAAGTCCGATAAACCTAGAACCACACCTCCAAGGCTTACTGGAATATACAACATAAATGAAAATCTAAGTGCTGTATCTTGTTTCATCCCGACAGCAATGGATGAAATTATCGTTGCACCTGAACGGCTAATTCCTGGAGTTAATGCGGCAGCCTGTCCTAGACCAACAATGAACGCATCCTTAGCAGAAATCTCCCCCTCACCTTTAGTTCCCTGCCTATTGCGAATTAACCATATCGCAATTCCTGTTATAAACAGCATGATAGCAATGGTTTCCATTCTAACTTTATCAGCGATAAAGTCATTTAATAAAACTCCGAGAACACCCGCAGGTATGGTACCAATGACTATGAAGCAAACAAATCGAAATTCACTTTTATAGCGAGGATCTTTGGTTTTTATATAATTTATTGAATTACTTAGAAGTCTAACAATATCTTGTCTGTAAATAAAAAGTATTGCCAGAAGTGAAGCAGTGTTAGTAAGTATAGCAAACGTAAATCCTTGTTCACCGAGGCCTAAAATTTCACTAACAATCATGACATGTCCACTTGATGACACCGGGATTGGTTCTGTAAATCCCTGAACTAACCCGATAATAACCATTTTAATAATTTCTAGCATATCAAGTTCTCCCATTATATCCTCCCTAAATAGCTTTTATTTAAATAGTATCCTTTGGAAAATATACCCTAATCACGGTTGTAATTCTACTAAAATGAAGTTGCTTTTACCAATGTTACCTCCAACACAAAAACAGTGGAACCATCAATGATGATCCCACTGTCACACTTCTTTTTATAAGAAAATGAAATATAAGATAAAGACTACAAACAATCCGTACATGACAGGGTGAATCTCTTTCGCTCTACCTTTTACAAGCATGGTAATCGGATAGAAAATAAACCCAATAGCAATACCTGTTGCAATACTATACGTTAATGGCATCATTAATACGGTTAAGAATGCTGGCACAGCAACTGCAAAATCATTCCACTCAATATCTTTTAATACAGAAGCCATTAAAACACCAACAATGATTAAAGCTGGTGCAGTTACTGCTGTAGTAACAACACTTAGTAAAGGTGAGAAGAATAGAGCTAATAAAAAGAATCCTGCGGTAACTACTGATGCAAAACCAGTACGTGCTCCTACTCCAACACCTGACGTAGATTCAACATATGAAGTAGTTGTTGAGGTTCCTACTACTGCTCCTACTACAGTTGCAGCTGAATCTGCAAATAACGCTTTTCCTGCACGAGGTAATTTGTTGTCTTTCACTAAGCCTGCTTGTGAAGCAACAGCTACTAATGTACCTGCAGTATCAAAGAAGTCAACAAATAAGAAGGTTAAGATAACAACTAACATTTCTAGTGTAAATATATCACCAAAGTGTGTAATAGCTGCACCAAAAGTTGGAGCTACATCAGGAACACTTCCTACAATTCCATTAAATTCTGATAAACCAAAGATTAAACTTGCGATGGCAGTGATAACCATTCCATAAAAGATACCGGCTTTGATACCTAATGCTAGTAATATAACAGACACCACAAGACCGAAAACAGCAAGCAATACGGTAGGGGAAGTTAAATCGCCAATCCCTACTAAAGTAGATTCATTACCTACTACGATACCAGCGCTTTGAAGCCCAACAAAAGCAATAAATAGTCCAATACCTGCTCCTACTGCTTTTTTCAACTCAGCAGGAATTGCGTTAATAACTTTCTCACGTAGACCTGTTAACGTTAATACAACAAAAATAAGTCCAGATGCTAATACACCAGCTAATGCAGTTTCCCATGGAATTCCCATTCCAATAACAACAGAGAAAGCGAAAAATGCATTAAGCCCCATCCCTGGTGCAAGTGCGATTGGATACTTTGCAATAAGTCCCATAAATAGAGTACCTACTGCTGCAGCTAATGCAGTTGCCGTAAACACTGCTCCTTGATCCATGCCTGCAGCACTTAAAATATCCGGATTAACAAATAAAATATATGCCATTGCCAAGAAGGTTGTTAAACCTCCCATAAATTCTGTGCGAAAATTCGTACCTAGTTCTTCAAACTGAAAATACTTCTTCATTACTTTTCCTCCTAAAATAATTAGATAAGTGCAATAAAAAAAGCATGTATCTCCCTAAAATTTAGAGACGACACATGCGACCAGACCAGCGAGAAAAGTAATTTGACAGTAGAAAGCAATCAAAAATAGCAAACTATCATCATCTATATTACTTATCTGCGTAGTCAGACCATTTACGGCGGTCTGGTAGAAACTCTGGGCCATATTCCCTAAATTATACGCAAAAGATATAAAATAATATACTTACAGATGATATATTACTATTTTACTAGAAAGATGTCAACTATTCCCGAACGTTATTTTGTAAACTTTTTTTAATGTTCGTTTTTATTTTTAACATCCTAGTGTTTCCTAACTACTAAAAAAATAGGAGTACTATACCCATTAAAAAGGTAGTACTCCTATTAACAAACTATATCACAACTACAATATTATTTTTTAATATCTTCAATACCTTCCTCTTCTTCCACAGGTTGCTCAAGCTCTCCCTCTTCAACAGGTATTTCAGGTTCATCCTCGATAAAGTCTCCTGGATTAGGAGGTGCTGAGATATTATTACTAACTCTAATCTCTACTGTATAAGTCATGGATACAAATTCATTAAATTTACTCATACCAACCACTGTCCCTTTAACTTCAGGGGCGTAGACGTACTTAACTATATATTTTATATTAGCGCCTTTTGATTGATACTCGTCAAAAAATATTCTTGGCAATTCACCTTCTATTTGCCCACGAAAATCACCCAAATACGGCTTTCCTAGCGAGTAAGTTACCGTAACACTCTTATCATCTTTATCCGTTAATTTTGCACCTGCCTCAACAGATTGTGAAATCAGTCTTCCATAAGAAACATCTGCATGGAATTGCTCCTTCACTCTCAAATCCAAATCTGGATAATTAGCCATTGCTTCCTCTGCAGTCATTTCTGCAAAATTTGGAACTACTGCAGCCTTACCTACAGATACAACCACTTCCATCTTATCTCTTTTCGCAATTTTTTCATCTGCAGGTTCACTTTGACTAATAATATGTCCTGCTTCGACACTGTCAGAGTCCGTCTCTTCATAAGTCATCTCAATTTCATTGGATTCTGCCCACTTTTCCACTTCTTCTTTAGGCATTCCAACAAAGTCAGGTATGGTGATATTCTTTTCAAAGACTTCTACCCCTTTGGAATAATAGACGGCAGCACTATCTTTCCGTTGGTATTCTGATCCATCAATTCCAGTATCCCTAATGGTAAGCTTAATAAATGAACCTTCTTCAATTTCATCACTAAACTCTGTGACTATCTGCAGGTTTTCTGCTTTATTCTCATCAATCCAATTCCTTGCTTCTTCTTGACTCATAACTGAAAAATCAGGTAGGGGTATAGTCGCTTCCGGATCTGGACCTAAACTGCTAGTCAATTGGAGGGTCTTCCCTTTTCGGATTTTATCTCCAACAGATACACTCTGCGAAATAATTTGATTCGCATCATAATCCATACTATAATCTTGTTTTAATTCAACCTCTACATCATTTTCACTTGCCCAAGTACGAGCTTTTGAAACAGGTTGTCCCACAAAATCTTCAACCTTCACATGGACCAACAAATAGTAAATGAAGAATATCAACACACAAGCTAAAATAGATCCTGAAATAATCAGCCACATCTGACGTCTCTTTTTCCTTCTATAGTCAGGATCAATCTCTACTTCTTCTTCCCTATCCTTTTGTCGACTGTTGTTAAAAGAAAAAGGGTCTGACTGAAGCGGAATGTCAGGCTCAGGGTCTGTTTCCTCTATTTCCGCAGCAGAAGCTTGTTCTTCATACTCCTGCTGCGGTACTATTTCTTCCTGTTCCTCAGTTTTCTTATCTTGCTCATCATTTATTTTTTTGTCTTCTTGCTCATTCAGTAGGTCCTCATATTTATCTTTATTAAATTTTGATAAAAAGTCACTCATAGGAAGCCAGTACACCCTTCTTCAAAAGGAAAGCTTGATCAGACTGCAAGGCAATTTCATTGGAGTGTGTGACCACAATGACACATTTGCCGTGTTCATGTGCCAACTTCTTAAAGATATCAATGATTTCCTGCTCCATCTCTTCATCAAGGTTTCCTGTAGGCTCATCTGCAAGTATTAATTCCACATTAGTTGCAAGAGCGCGGGCAATTGCCACACGCTGCTGCTCTCCTCCAGAAAGCTTATTAACAGGACGATCTGCTTTACTTTTAACAATACCGATGTAATCTAATAGATTATAGGCTACTGACTTTGTATCTTCTGGAATTTCATTTTCTGTAATAGACATAGGAATCAGTACATTTTCCACTGCTGTAAAGGTTGGAATTAAATTATAGTTTTGAAAGATAATCCCGATATTATTACGGCGATACTTTTCATAGCCAATTTTCTTAATGTCTTCATCATTAAATAATACTTCTCCACTATGCGGCGAATCCAAGGCACTGAGTAACGATAACAAGGTGGTTTTCCCTGAACCAGACTGCCCTAAGATCGTATAAAACTTCCCCTTCTCAAAAGAGACAGATGTATCTTTTAAAATATAACGACGCTGCTCGCCATCTTGATAATAATAATTTAAATCCTTCGCTTCTAATATCATAATTTCACCTCTCTATTACATCAGTATTTTTTTCGGATTCAGCCTTACAATATAAACTAGCGGAATAACCGTTGAAATTAATATCGTTAACAAACCAATTCCATAGAATACTAGAATATAGTTTGAATTAAGACTTACCTCATAAGTATCCATGACATCTTCTGTTGTCAAATCTATTTGAAGCTCACTATAATAAATAACATCCTCATTAGAATTATTATTATCTGCTTTCATCAGCGTATCTGATACCTGGCTAGCTATGAAGTTTCCACTGAATAAGGATAAAGTGATACCAATTAGAGCAACAACCATTACTTCGATTAGTATTTGTCCAACAACGCGGCCCCTACTTTCTCCTAAGGATAAGTAAATACCCAATTCGCGTTTTCGATCCCGCAAGAATAGTAACACTACTAAGCCTGTTATCAGCACCGTTGCAATTACCGCTGCTATAAGAACATATTTTGATAGTTTTGACATTGACTCCATTGGACCTGCAATACTATCATATTGATCTGTAGCACTGACAACTTTATAAAATTCCGGCAATAACGGAAGTACTTCTTCCTCAAATGCTTCACTATCTTCCGGACTATTTAAAACAAACATTGGTGTGTAATATTCAAAAGATGCCTCTTCTTCCCCTTCCATCGCTTCTGCATATTCTTCATCTGTCTTCAAGTACTCTTCATACTGAAATTTATTTTCACTAATAACAATCTCATTCGGAACATACACTGTATTTTGGTAATCCATATCCATCCAATCTATCATTCCGCTATCCGAATCTGCCCCTACATCCTCTTTAATGGTTTGAGATTCAAATAATCCAATTACTTCCAATACTAGATCACGAGACGTAGCTATTTCCTCTTCACCTGTCTCCTCATCATAAGTATAGACTGCATTAGCTAACGTAAAGGTATCTCCAACCTGAAGATTATTTTTCTCCGCTAATTTTTTTGAAATAATGGCAACAGAGGTACCGCTATCCACTTCTTCTTGGGTAAAAACACGACCATCAACTAATTTGCCTTTTTGTTCTTCAAAATCAAGAACTGGAGCATAGTTTATTCCTTTTATCATAAAGTCCATGCTTGGCCCGTGGTGAACAAAATCTTCTTCCATATCACCCCGGTAAGCCTCAATGCTCTCTGATCCTAACCAGGTAGACACAGAGTAGTCATAATATTTCACATAGGAAAGTTCACCGACTTGTTTAATTAAATCAAGGCCTATGTTTTCAAGCTCTACATTCATCATTTCTTCTTCACTTAACTTATCGTATTCTTCCCAATCAAGTTCAAGTGTCGCGGCAGCCCCAAGTCTTTCTTTAACACTCTTCTCTACATTACTAGTTGCCTGCTGAATAGAAATAGCGCCAGATATAAGGCTTCCTAGAATAAAAATAACTGCCAATAAAATTAATGATTTTCCTTTTTTCCTTGTAATTCCTAAAAATCCTCGTTTAATAAAATTCATTACAAACCCCCTCATTAAAAAACTATTCTATTTATAATTTTCAAAAATATGTATCTAAACTGTATTATATTTGTAATACATCAGAAATACAACTACTATTTGCAAAATATTTCCATGCATTTTGTGAATCTATGTAAATTTTAGTCTATCCCAAATAATTGTCTTTCTAAGATAGGTCGTTTCTTAATTTTTAGAGATTAAATAATGCATTGCAGTTCCAATAATTATAAATACAAATACGCTATACAAAATTTAACCTTATTTCAACCTTCTTAATATTGATGTTTAGAATTTTGAATAACACATCAAAAAAACCTTAGAAATCCCTTTAAACAAAGGATTCTAAGGTTTTTTGTCTTATTCCCATTCAATTGTTGCTGGCGGCTTACTCGTTATATCATACACTACCCTATTAATATGTGCTACTTCATTAACAATTCGTGTAGAAACTTTTTCTAATACATCAAATGGAATGCGTGCCCAATCAGAAGTCATCCCATCAATAGATGTTACAGCACGAATACCTATGGTGTAGTCGTATGTTCTTGTATCACCCATAACACCTACACTACGGATGTTTGGAAGAACAGTGAAGTATTGCCAAATATCACGTTCTAATCCTGCGTTTGCAATCTCTTCACGTAAAATGGCGTCTGATTCACGAACAATTTCTAACTTTTCTTCTGTCACTTCACCTAATACTCGAATCGCAAGACCTGGACCTGGGAATGGTTGGCGCCAAACAATTCGATCTGGTAAACCTAATTGTGTACCAAGCTCACGAACTTCATCTTTAAACAAAGTATTCAGTGGCTCAATCAATTCAAATTGCATATCTTCAGGAAGACCACCTACGTTATGATGTGATTTAATGGTCTGTGCTGTTTCTGTTCCACTCTCAATAATATCTGTATAAAGTGTGCCTTGTGCTAGGAAATCGATGTCCTTTAGCTTTGCCGCTTCATCATCAAATACATAGATAAATTCATTACCAATAATTTTTCGTTTTTTCTCAGGGTCATCAACACCTTTTAATTTCCCTAAGAAGCGCTCCGACGCATCCACTTTGATGATATTCATATCAAAGTCTTCACCGAAAACCTTCATAACATCATCTGCTTCATTTTTACGAAGTAAGCCATGATCAACAAAAATACATGTAAGCTGATTGCCTATGGCTTTATGAATTAATGCCGCAACTACGGAAGAATCCACCCCTCCACTAAGTGCACAAAGCACTTTTCGGTCTCCAACCTTTTCTCTGATTACATCAATTTCTTGATCGATGAAATTTTCGATTGTCCAATCACCTTTTGCTTCACAAACATCAAAAACAAAACTACGTAGTAACTGATTTCCATATTCAGAATGGCGTACTTCTGGGTGGAATTGAACTCCATACATATTTTTTTCTTGATTACTAAATGCCGCAACTGGTGTTGAAGAGCTTGTTGCATCTACTGTGAATTCCGCTGGAGCTTCCACTACTTTATCCCCGTGACTCATCCATACGGTTTGATTATCTGGTGTTTCGGCAAATAATGTTGTGTTATTTTGTAAGGAGATTGTAGCTTTTCCATATTCCCGGTTTTTCGACTTGTCTACTTTTCCACCGTAATGTAAAGCCATTAGCTGCATACCATAGCAAATTCCGAGTACAGGAATGCCTAATTCAAAGATACGTTCATCTGGACGGAAACTATTTTCGTCATAAACGGAGTGTGGACCACCGGAAAGAATGATTCCCTTTGGATTCATGGCTTTAATTTGTTCAACTGTTAGTTTATGAGAATGTAGCTCACTATAAACACCAAACTCACGAATTCTTCTGGTTATTAATTGATTGTATTGACTTCCGAAGTCTAGTACTAGAATCATTTCATTATCCATTTTCATTCTCCCTATCTATGTTAGTTAAAATAAGTAATATGTTTAATACTCTATCACCGAAAACCTTTGATGCTGTCTTTTAGAATTGATCTATTAGACAAATTAAGCGAAAAATCCTTGAACCTGTCGTTAAAAATCATTCTATTAGACAAATTAGGCAGAAAATCTTTGAACCAGTCTTTTAGAATCGTTCTATTGACTAATGAGCCCAATTATATAAAAATGATACAAAAAAACCTGGACTCCACCTAAAATCTATACAATGCAAAGAAGCACCATACAAATAGAAAAAGGCAGAATTCCAGATAGTTCAAGATCTAGATATTCCGCCTTCATAGTCAGGGTATTTACGGTACCCCGGTAGAAACTTTCGAACCGTATTATCGAGGATATACGAAAGCGATTGTTATTTATTAAAAAGTTATACCTATTTTACGCATGCAAGTATGCTTACGTCAACCCAATATCTTTTTGATTAAATTTTTCCATAAGTTTGACAGCTCATCATCCACGATGTTTGGACTACCATTTTGGTAAATAAGTCTTTCATATCTTGTTGTTAATCGTCCCATTTCATCCGTGCTATAAAAATTATCAACTCGCATCGCATACTCTCTAAGCGTTTGATCAGGATCTTTTTGGAACCCTTTATGTCTTAACAGTCTAAGAACATAATGATACGCATCCTGATAAGCTGCCGCATCTTTTCGCTTTTGCATTTTTCTTTCTAAGAAATAGATTCGGAGCTGGTGTCTCTTCCAAACCACTACACCTATTAATACAAGGAAAATTACCGCAAGAATTATTCCGTGTGTCTTGGTAATTTCAAACTTGCTATCATTTTCACCTGTACTAGGATTAAATGCATCTTGAACATCCTGTTCTGGCTTCTCCAAATCTTGTTCTGGCATTTCTGGTGCTTCTGGAGCCTCTAGTAAATCATCTTCAGTTGATGTATCAACTGCATAATTATTTGGTGCATCAAACCCTTGTGTTGGTTCAAATGGTACCCAACCTACTCCTTCAAAGTATACCTCAACCCATGAATGTGCATTGGCATTGGTAACTTCATAAACATCGTCGCCTAGTTCGTTAACGTCTTCCTCTATCTTCTCCCCACTTGTAAATCCTTTTACCCATCTTGCAGGGATATCTAGACTACGTAACATGACAACCATTGAGGTAGAGAAATTGTCACAATAACCTGCCTTTGTATCAAATAAAAATTGATCGACATAATCCTGTTCTTCTGTGGGAACAGGGACATCCTCTATTTGATAAACAAAGCCATTGCCACTAAAATAACGTTCAATTGCACGCACTTTGTCATACTGACTTTCATGATTAGCGGTAATTTCTTTCGCTAATTCTCCGACTCTGTCAGGAAGATTGTTAGGTAATCTTGTATTTTTCCTAACTAATTCCTCATCCTCTGGCGCACCACTATTACGCATCAAATCAATTGGGTACGATGGACTATTGTATTTAATCGAATAGCCTCTTAAATTAACTGCATCATCATCTACTTCTGTCCTTATTTCACCAGTTTCTTCATTCAACAATAATGCAACATCCTCACTTTGGGCAACAACATGTCTTGCCCCATAAGGATATATCAGTTTAGGAATATTGGCGCGTTCATCAAAGGTTAATACTAATTCAGATGGATTCGATTCCACTGTTGAAGAAAACGTTTCAAAGGTAATATCCCAATCCACTTGTTCTACATAATCTCCCTCATCCGAATTGACCCATCCTTTACCAGTATAATAATCCTTCGACTCCACCCGGAAATAGTTTTCTTCCTGCATAAATGCTTTAAAAACTGGTGTATAATCTTGGACAAAGGATCCACCTAATGTCGAATCATTCTCGCCATAGCCAACTTTCTGGATAACCCCTCCGACTCCAATCCCATCACCATTTACCGCATTCTCCAAAAACGGAACCGGGTCAGGCCACTGTGGGTCTAACTTTGGTGCAGCATATCCAACAACAGAAGAAAATAACACAATCGCTACCAATGGAAGGATCCAAAGTGGTCTTGCACTTAATCGATATGATTGAAGACTTTCACTTTGAATTTCTTTTAAGACGTTTGCAATTCCCAATGCTAAAAATGCAATGACAAACGTTCGAATAATGGGCCAATCAGCATTGTAAACTGTAAAGGTATCTAGTAGTGTAATGTAGACAAAGGTTAATACACTGAAAATCATGACTCGCTTAATTTGAACGAACCAATAGTAAATCAAATAACTCATTAACCAAATAATGATTAAGAACAATAATGTTCGAAACATATTAGATAGATCAAACCACTGTCTAGCAAATAACGCCTGAATATTAAAACCAAAATCTGCGAACAATTCAGTGAACCAGTGTTTACTCCAAAAACTATGATCGGAATATACACCATTAAGGATAAAGAAAACACCGAACCCTTTTAAAAGTAAGGAAAGCCACCATTTCACTTGAAGTATACTAATAAAAAAGCAAAAAATCGTATAAATCACAAATATTCCAAGGAAGACAGTATCTGTTACTTCATCAACAGGATATAACCATTCCAAAAATAACAGGAGACCAGCGATATATAATATTGAGGTATAGATAAACGGTATATTCGTTTGATTTTTCTTACTCATAATGTGTTCACCTCAAGTACATCCATTACTAGTTCTTTTTCTGTTAATATACAAATTCCAATCCCTTCATTTCGAAGCCCATGAATAATTCTGTGCTCCTCAACCGAAATTCGATTATCTGCTTGAATAAAAATAATCAGTAGCTTTTTCTCGCGTAACCGAACATGCTGAAGTGTTTCCTTCAGTTCCTCATCTAGGTGTGTCGTTACTAAGACAACATAAAAGCTATTGGTTACTTTAAATAATTCTTCTTTCAGCTTTCTGGAAAATTTATATTTTCCACTAGGTTGAATTTGTGTTAGATGCTTACGAATCCACTCCATTTTCGTTGGGTCATGCTTAACAGGAAAGAAAACAGTCTCTTCACCAATGGATAAGAAGCCAACCTGTGAAGCTTGTTTTCGAATTGTCTCCATCAGGGAAATCCCCATTTCAACGGTAGCTTCATAGGCTAATAGATTCATACCATCATAGTAACAGCTATCCAAAATAATCAGGGTATCTGTGCTTTTTTCTTGTTCAAATTCCTTTGTCATAACATCATTCTTCTTTGCTGTTTGTTTCCAATCAATCCAGGAAAATTTATCCCCCGGCATATACTCACGGACCCCAGTAGCAACATTCGTATTCTTCAAGTTCATAGCAAATGAAGAAATGGATCCCTGTTCATAGCTGTTCATTTTTTCAATCAGATGAATAGATCTTTCCACTGGATATACAATTAATTCATTTCCTGCCGGATAAACATGTTCTTTTTTGATTAACCCAAAGATATCCCCAGTCTTCAATCGAATAGCAGGGATATCATGCTTTCCTCTTGGAAGTTGGTTAAGTTCATAGGAAACTTCAAATTTTCGCTTGAACCAAGGGAAGAACATTTTTTTTACATGACGACTTTTATAAAGTTTATTTGGTTGATCTAGATACTGATATTTAGCGTGTCGTAAATCCACACGATTCAATGTTTCCGGAAAAACTTCCTCTACAATACAATAAAATATTGGAAAAGGAATTCTACGATTTACCTGAATAGAAACCTTCACCCGATCACCTGTCGCAACAACATGCTTTTGTAGCTTTCTCTCCACAGTCCACTTTGAAATTGGATAAAAGGATAGCCCAATTAGGTACAGGAAGATTGGTAGGTAACTATAGAATAAAAACCAGCTTGCAAATCCCCCTTGGAACATGGCATACGCAAATAGTATAACAAATAGAAAAATGATAAAAACAACATTACGTACGAAGCGAAACATCTTCATGAGACCCTAAAATTCCTTTCGAATTGGTACAAATGTTTGTTTAACTACCTGCTCCACTATTTGTCTTGCCGATTTACCATCATATTTTGCCTCAGCAGTTAAGATAATTCGATGTGTTAATACAAATGGAGCTAAATATTTCACATCATCTGGAAGTACAAAGTCACGTCCCTTAATAAAAGCATAGGCTTTTGCAGCTTTCATTAAAGCAATGGAACCACGAGGGCTTACACCTAGAAAAATAGATTCATGATTTCGTGTTTCTCGGACAAGATTAATAATATATTGCTGCACATTTTTTTCGATATATACATTACGAACTTCTTTTTGGATTATTACTAACTCTTCTTTGGACATGACAGGTGAAAGGCTTTCAATGGGGTGCTCTTTGGATGTTCTCTCTAACATTTCCAACTCGTCTTCTAATGATGGATAACCCATCGTTAGCTTTAAAATAAATCGGTCAAGCTGAGCCTCTGGTAGTGGATATGTTCCTTCATATTCAATCGGATTTTGGGTAGCCATTACAAAAAAGGGTTTTTGAAGTGGTATTGTTTCTCCATCAACTGTTACACTTTTTTCTTCCATTCCCTCTAGTAAAGCAGATTGTGTCTTTGGAGAAGTACGATTGATTTCATCAGCTAACACAACATTTCCAAAAATCGGTCCACCTCGGAATACAAATTCCATTTCCTTTGGATTATAAATAGAGATACCCGTTACATCAGAAGGTAATAGATCTGGGGTAAATTGAATTCTTTTAAAATCACAATCTAGTGACTTAGCGAGAGTACGTACAAGCATCGTCTTTCCGACTCCAGGTACATCCTCTAATAGAACATGCCCTTCTGCAAGTAAAGCTACTAAACTTAAAATTGCTACATCTTCTTTTCCAATCATTACTTTATTGACATTATCAATTACTTTTGAAATTTTCTCATTGTATACCATTGTCTCCTGCATCTACTAACGCCCCTCCATTTATGTTACTATTACCCTTTTACTATACTAAAAATGTCCCATTTAGTAAAAGGTTACTTAATATACATTATTTTCTTATAATTTGTTTTTTAAACTAGGAAACTAGTATTTATCTAACCTTCAGATAATGCTGCTTTATCTATATACACGTTCTTATGGACGTCCGAAACATATCTAGGGAGATGTAATGTTATCGAAACTTAGAAGGTATCATAACTGTTACTTGCGAGTGAGTGAGCCCGATTTGAATCCTATTGAAATGAGGAATGAGCAGCTTCTATGCACCATTTTAAAACTGAGAATTTCGTTGAAATTATGTGAGAGAATGAAATAGGACAGCCACCTTAACACTATAAGATGACTGTCCAATCACTATCTATATACGAGGGGCCTGTTCCTCTGTTATAAATTCTTTCAAAAAAGGGTTATTCATGGTATCTATCCATAGTGAAGTTTGTTCCAGTTGATAGGATAATTGTAGTAATCGATTCTCTTCCCCTTTGGATGCCATTACTTGAACCCCTAATGGGAGTCCTTGGTCTGATAGGTAAACCGGTAATGATACAGCAGGTTGACCTGTTAAGTTTGCGAGCTGTGTGAATGGTGTGTACGTTAAACTTGGTAAGAACATTTCATAAATCAATTCTTGTTGTCCTTGTTTATCCAACTTCTTCACCCGTTCGCGAAGCTCTAACTGTTTTTCCTCTGAGTGTGTAAGTTCACCAACTTTTGGAGCTGTATTAGCTGTTGCTGGTGTAATATAGAAATCAAACTCGCGATGTAGCGTAGCCATTTGTGCTGCCGCGGTATCCCATGAGGCAAGACTTGCTGTGAATTCAGCAGCTGTTACAGACCTACCTGCTACATTTAATAACCATGACTCAATTTCCATATCCTCTGCAGTCATCTCTCTTCCAAATGCTGACTCCAATCCTAATACTAGTGAGGACATTTCCCCACTGTTCATTAAATAATAATTACGCATTAATTGAACACCATCAACATCGTTTTCCTTTTCCTCTACACGGTGTCCCTCTGCCTCTAGCCAAGCCACCACTCTTAGAACTGCTTTTTTCGCATCTTCTGAAACTGGTGTCCCAACTGGTGATTTGGTAGTAAAAGCAATTTTCAACGGTTTGGTAAATGGCTTTTTCATTTCTTCCGAGAAACTCCCATGAAAAAGTGGTACCTGAAAAGCTGCTTCCGGTTGTACAACTTGTAAAACATCAAGTAATGCTGCACTATCACGAACTGTTCTAGATAAAGCAAAGTCAATGGATGCACCCTGCCATTGACGACCAGCACCTGGTCCAACAGGCGTACGCCCTCTAGTTGGTTTCAGTCCAAATAATCCAGAAAATGATGCAGGAATACGAATGGATCCTCCTCCATCACTAGCACCTGCCATTGGTACAACCCCGGCTGCTATAGCCGCTGCAGTACCACCACTTGACCCACCAGGGGAATAATCTGTATTCCACGGGTTTCTAGATGGCCCATAAAGAACTGGTTCAGAAATATTCTTTAGACCAAACTCCGGTGTATTGGTATGGCCAAGAAACAGAAATCCTGCCCGCTCTAGCTTGTCCACCAGATTAGAATTTCGTTTCGCAAAATTGGAACGCAATAGTCTTGAGCCAGATGTAATTGGCTCACCCTTTAATGCCTGCGATATATTTTTAAGTAAAAAAGGTACCCCAGAAAATCCTGTTTCCCCTACTTCAATAGTCTCCGCTACTTGCATAGCCTTTTCTTTCCTGTCGTGGATGACAGCGTTTAAGATTGGATTAACCTTTTCTAATTGATCATAGCTTAAGGAAACAAGTTCTTTTGGAGTAACCTCCTTTTGCTTAAGTAAAGCCGCCATTTCCGTTGCATCTAACGTTACATAAGTACGAAGATCCATCCTAACACCCCATTTTCCTATATTCTCCAACTTTAATACCACACTCAGTTTATCATGAAAAAAATAAAAGTCCATTTACATGCCGTTTTTCCTATCCAACTGAAAAACACTTGTGTATAGCCTAATGGACCTCGAACTATTCTGGTTATTAAGGGAGAGTTCACCAATTCAAACTAGTATCTTTTATCTATCCAAGCCATTTGATAGGGGTAAAACTACCCGTTAACTTGTAATAAATAGGAATAATGTAAAACGACCTATCATACTATGATACGAATATAGGAACCTTCCAATCAATGGGGAAAGGAGTGGCTCTCATGACAAAAAATCCGCTTCTATCTGTCAATCAATTAAAGACATACTTTTATTTAGATAGAAACAGAGTAGCAAAAGCTGTTGATGGTGTTTCCTTTTCTGTATCTCCCGGTGAAACAGTCGCAATCGTAGGGGAATCCGGAAGTGGAAAAAGTATAACCGCCTTATCTATCATGCAACTAATTGAAAAGCCAGGGAAAATTATTGATGGAACCATCCATTTACATGATACCGAGATTTCTAAACTATCATCTAAACAAATGACAAAGCTGAGGGGAAACGAGATTGCAATGATCTTCCAAGAGCCGATGACAGCATTAAACCCTGTCTTTACTATCGGTAATCAAATTACAGAGATGCTCCGCAAGCATAAAAGGATGGAAAAGAAAGCAGCACAAATGGAAGCTATTAACCTATTAAAAACTGTTGGAATATCTAGAGCAGAAGATGTAATACATGAGTACCCCCATCAATTATCTGGGGGAATGCGTCAGCGCGTGATGATCGCCATGGCGATCTCGTGTAACCCTAAACTTCTGATTGCCGATGAACCTACAACAGCATTAGATGTCACGATTCAAGCGCAAATCCTAGATTTAATGGTCGAGATGAAAGAAAAATTTAATATGGCCTTACTGCTCATTACACATGATCTAGGAATAGTATCTGAATACGCTGATCGAATTATTGTCATGTATGGTGGGCAAATAGTGGAAGAAGCACCAACGAAAGAATTACTTCGTACAACTGAACATCCTTATACAAAAGGACTATTAGAAAGCTTGCCAAATCTTAAGGAAGATGTTGACCGTCTAGGAACAATTAAAGGTACTGTTCCTCCTGCATACGACCTTCCGAGTGGATGTCGCTTTTATGATCGTTGTCCGTTTGCTATGGAAAAATGTAAGCAAGCAAATCCACCTATTTATCAACTCACTAAAAATCATGCTGTACGCTGCCATCTTCATGAAAAGGAGGGCACAGAATGACAAGCCTTACACAAAACAAACTAAAAAAAGAAAAACTCCTAGACGTTCACCATATAAAAAAATACTTTCCAATCAAAGGAGGGATTTTAAAACGAACAGTTGCCCATTTAAAAGCCGTGGATGATGTGTCTTTTTCGGTTTTGAAGGGAGAAACCTTAGGAATTGTCGGTGAATCAGGTTCAGGAAAGTCGACATTGGGTCGAGTCATTTTACGATTGCTTGATCCAACAGAGGGTGAAGTCTACTTTAACGGAGATGAAATCTCTAAGCTAAAACAAAGGCAAGTTAGACCCTACAGGCGAGATATGCAAATGGTATTCCAGGATCCTTTTGGTTCACTCAATTCCAAGATGAGTGTTGCTGAATTAATTGAAGAACCACTTCTAGTGCAAACAAATCTTTCGAAACAAGAACGGAAAGAAAAAGCTATTGAAATTATGGAAAAGGTAGGACTTCGGGCAGATGACCGTTTAAAGTATCCACATGAATTTTCCGGGGGTCAAAGGCAACGTATTAGTATTGCAAGAGCATTAATCATCAACCCACAGCTAGTTATCTGTGATGAACCTGTTTCCGCATTAGATGTTTCTATTCAGGCACAGGTACTTAACTTAATGAAGGATCTGCAAGATGAGTTTTCCTTAACATACCTGTTCATCGCGCATGACTTAAGTGTTGTTAAACATATCAGTGACCGAATAGCCGTTATGTATCTTGGACGGATTGTAGAAATTGCTCCAAAGAAAGCTCTATACGAAAATGCATTACATCCTTACACCCAGGGTTTACTTGCTTCCATTCCAATCATTGATTCCGATGACACGAAGCTAGAAAGGAAGAAAATCCGTATCACAGGTGATCTACCAAGTCCGGTAAATCCACCATCTGGATGTCCATTTCGCACTAGATGCCCGTTAGCACATGATAGGTGTTCTGTTGAAAGGCCCGAACTTAAAGGTCCCGAAAATGATGAGCACCTGGTTGCTTGTCATTTATATACTTAGTTTCATGTGCATCAAAAAACTCTTTGATTGAAATGATTGATATTGCCATTTGGCTAATATCACTTTAAAGGAGGTGATGTGTATCGATTAACGCCAGTATGTCGACATATCACTACTACGAATAAAAAAGGGGGACAATGTTTTGTATAAACACAGGTTACGTTTGTTGGTCATTTCGTTATTACTCTTGTTGGGACTTGTATTAGCAGCTTGCGGAAACGATGATTCTGCTGAACCACAAGATGATCCAGGTGAAACGGAAGACGCAAACAAAGATGACGAGAAGAAAGAAGAAGAAAAAGAAGAAGCATCTGGTCCAACATCTGGTGGTACTTTAACCGGTGCGATGTACTCTGCTCCCGCAGGGATGTTTAACCCGATTTTCTATGAAGAAGCCTATGAAGCAAATATCCTTTCCTTCACACATGAAGGCTTAGTTGGTCAGAATGAAAGTCTGGAATTTATTCCTGGTTTAGCTAAGGACTGGGAGACGAATGAAGATCAAACAGAGTTAACGATGTATCTAGAAGAAGGGGTAAAATGGCATGACGGTGAAGAATTCACAGCAGATGATGTGGTATTCACCTATAAATCAATTTCAGACCCAGACTATGTAGCTTCTGGAGGAATCCGGACTGCATACGTAACACCACTATTAGGTTATGAAGAATATGTAAGTGGTGAAACAGATGAATTCCAGGGTGTGGAAGCAGTGGATGATTATACAGTCAAATTTAAATTTGCAGAGCCTAATATCAACCCACTGTACTATGCTAGCTTCACCATTATCCCAGAACATATCTTCGCCGATATTCCAGTATCAGAAATGCCAGAGGCTCCTGAATCTAGACAGCCAGGTCAAGTTATTGGTACAGGACCATTTAAATTCACCGAAATGGTTGAGCGTGAGCAATATGTTCTTGAGCGACACGATGATTACTGGCAAGGTGCTGCTTATTTAGACAAAATTGTTTGGAAAGTCGTTGCACAGTCAGTAATGTCTGGTTTACTGGAATCCGGTGAGATCGATTTTGTAGCAGATCCTAACGGTATCCAACCAGCAGATTTTGAAATGGTTCAAGGTCTTGGAAATATCACCATTATTGAACAACCTGACTTTGGTTATCAAATTATGGGATTCAAGCAGAACCACCGGACCGCTGACGATGTCGAAAGTGGTACATTAAATCCTGACAACTGGGTTCCAAATGAAAAAATATCTAATCCAGAAGTACGCCAAGCGATTGCTTATGCAATTAATCGTGAGGGCCTAATTGATGGTCTGTTATATGGACGTGGTGCGATATTAAACTCTCCAATCGCCAAGCAATTCTGGGCGTATGATGAGAGCGAAACAACAAATTACACCCATGATCCGGATAAAGCCGCATCCATGCTAGACGAATTAGGCTATGTGGATACGAATGATGATGGCTTCCGTGAAGACCCTGATGGAAATGAATGGGTACTAAACTTTGATTACCCGACCGGTAATGAGCTACGTGAAAAGTCAGCCCCATTAATCGAGCAAATGCTTGAAGAAGTTGGAATCAATGTAAACTTGCGTCAACCAAAAGAGATGTCTGCTTATGTAGAGGACTTGACGAATGACAATAGTGATTGGGATTTATATCTTATTGGTTGGAGCCTAGGTAGTGCTGATCCGGATCCAACTGGTTTATGGGGAACAATGGCAGCTTATAACTTCTCCCGTTGGAACAATCCTGATTCTGAGGAACTACTACAACAAGCACTTAAAGCTCCAGATGCATTTGAGCAAGAATATCGTAAAGAAGTCTATAAAGAATGGCAAAAGCTGTACTCTGAAGACTTACCTGCTGTAATTTTATATGCGCAAAATAGCTTATGGGCGTATAACAACAGGCTTCAAGGTGTAGAACCACTACCATTCACCATGTATAATGACCCTCACCTATGGTGGGTTAATGACGCAGAGTAATACAACAAAAGCAGAAGCGCCCGGATAGAGACTACAGAGGAAGACTCACTAGTCCTTGGGCGTAGGAAGTAGTCGCTAAAATATAATAGAGGATGTCTAATCAGGTCTGTATCCTATTAGACATCCTCCTCCTTCATAAGGGGGGGTTTTCTTGTACAAATATATTATTAGAAGAATATTAGTTTTTATACCGATGCTCATCGTGCTTTCCATGATAATATTCGGCCTTGCAAAAGCAGCACCAGGTGATCCTTTTACGGGCAGAATGTTAGACCCCACCATTGATCCAGAGGTATATGAACAACAGCGTGAAGCATTAGGGCTTAATGATCCGGTTCCAATTCAATATGTTAACTGGGCTTCGAGAATGGTTACAGGAGACTTCGGAGAATCCATGTATTATAAAGGCAGATCTGTCGCAAGTCTTATTTGGGAGAGAATGCCCAACACACTCTATTTAGGTTTATTTGCACTTGCCATTACGTTAATTGTTTCTATTCCTATTGGTATTTACTCAGCACGTAACCCTTATTCTATCTTTGATTATGGGGCAACGACTTTTGGCTTCTTCGGGCTTGCTGTTCCTAACTTCTTCTTTGGGCTAATAGCTATTTACCTCTTTGCTATTAAACTCGGGTGGTTTCCCTCACAAGGAACAATAACCGGTACAGAAGTTACAGGACTTCAAGAATTTTTTGATCGTATACACCATATGGTCCTACCAGGAATAACGTTAGGACTTGCTGGAACCGCTTCTTATATGCGTTATATGCGTTCAGAGGTATTAGATGTTCTTAGCAGTGATTATATTCGAACTGCAAAGGCTAAGGGCATGAGTGATAGAAATGTACTCTATAAGCACACACTTCGCAATGCGATGATTCCAATCATTACTTTAATGGGTTTTGAATTTGGTGCTTTATTAAGTGGTGCCATCATTACAGAACAAGTCTTTAGTTATCCAGGACTAGGCACATTATTTATCAATTCAATAACGAATCGAGACTATCCAATCATAATGGCAATTGCTTTATTACTTGGAGTAACCATCCTCATCGGAAATTTATTAGCCGATATTTTCTACAGTATTGTGGACCCGAGGATACGTTATGACTAGAGGTGAGAAGAATGAAATCTCATAGAAAAATCAAACGAGCCCAAAGCCCATTACAATTAGCCTTACGCCGGTTTATCAAGAACAAGTTAGCCTTAGCCGGAATCATTGTACTTGTATTAATCACACTTGGAGCGATATTTGCTCCGCTCTTATCAGAACACGACCCAACGTATGGGGACTTGCTAAAAATCGAAAAAGTACCATCAGATGAACATATACTCGGTACAGATGGATCTGGTCGTGACAATTTTGCAAGATTATTGTACGGAGCGAGAATTTCATTAATCGTCGGGTTTAGTGCTATGCTTTTCACCTTAATTATTGGGGTAGTACTAGGTGCCCTGGCTGGCTACTACGGAGGAAAAGTTGATAACCTCATTATGCGGCTAGCCGATCTCATCTTAGCAATTCCATTTCTAGTACTAGCCTTAACTATTATCGCCCTATTAGAGAAGGTGACCATCACGATTTTCGTTACCGTCATTGCTGTAACAACCTGGCCATCTTTAACGAGAATTGTGCGAGGAACATTTCTTTCATTAAGAGAGCAAGAATTTGTTCTCGGAGCACGTGCAATCGGTGCAAGTGATTTGCGAATTATCTTCAAGCATTTTATCCCGAATGCGATTGGCCCAATCATCGTTAATGCTACACTAATGATGGCATCTATGATAATAATTGAATCCGCATTAAGCTTTATTGGAATGGGGATTCCTCAACCGACTCCTACATGGGGAAATATGATATCCGAAGCACAAAACATCAGGATTTTACGGAATCACCCAGAGGCATGGATTCCGCCTGGTTTAGGGATATTATTAACGGTACTTGCCATTAACTTCATTGGCGATGGTCTACGAGATGCATTTGATCCGAAGAGTAATCGGAGATAGAAGCTGCGGTTATCTTAGCTTATGCTGGGATGACCGTTTTTTTGATAGATGTTGAAATTTCTGATTTGGTAAAGTTCTAAGCACCTCTTTTCGTCCATGAAATTTAAAGGAATATTTAACAAACCCAAGGTCACAATACTAGCAGGAGGTGCATATATGAGCAAAGGAAAAGACAAGACACCAGAAAAGTTTAAGACGGAGCTTGGTGGAATGGGACTATACGGAACAACTTCGAACACTGAAATAGCCGGTTACATGGCAACGGGTGACATTGAAAATGCTGGTCAACTAGATAAAGGGTTTAAGAAACTTAATAGAGAATCAGGTGCTTCAGCTTCACTAGATGATTCCAATCCTGGAGATGAATAAAATATATCTGAAATGGGGAAGAGATGATAAATCAACTTCCCCTGTTTACCTATTAATATTTTCTTCATTAAGAAATATTATCTTATCGGATACTTTTAGAATAGCTACTACATAATAAATAAAATAGGCTGCTCACTCCAGTGAACAGCCTATTTGATAGAATTTATTTAACGTCTTAGTTGTAATCCAGTAAATGTTAGTGGCCCGATAAGGAATATGTCAGGGTCCTCCGCCTTAATTGATAGCACATAAGTTACATTAGTTTCATCCTGTGTGACTACATCCACATGAGCAAATGGTGCTACTGTCTCATCATCATTATCACCATCGATATCAAAATCACTACGATAGATTTCCTTTCCATCGATTAACACTGGTGATTGTCCTTTGAAGATGCTAATTTCCACATCTGTCTCTGGATCGCCAGCTTCACTTTCTAATCCAACAACACCATTTAACCATACGACATCACCTGCACGCAATTTAGGAAAAGTAATAGTTGCAACTTTTTTCTTGCGATTTTCTGGTAGTCGCTCTCTATACTTATCTTTATTTGGATCCAGTTTGTCCCAACGGAAGTCAACAACATTATTTACATTTCGTGAATGACCACAATGCTTGTTGTCATGTTTGTTATCATGTTTGTTATCATGCTTTTTATCATGTTCATGTCCACGTCTATCCATTTCACCCATCACTCCTCTTTCGTGATCCTTATAATTTCTACTCATTCATTTTCACCTCCTTACACTTTATTACATGCAAGGAGTGTTCTAGTTGATAGAGACAATAGTTTATCCTTTACAAAATGTATGTATATCTCTATGAATTTCTTCTATACGCAAAAACTAGACTATAAAACAAACGCACTACTCACTTACCGCATAAACTGTAGGAACTACGAATAAAAGGGGTGAGAATATTGGATAGGCATAACAAACATCGCTGTTATGATGAAAATTGTGTTTGTGAGGTAGTTGAAAAAATAGTTGAAGCACAAAACAAAGTAGCACAAGAAGCAACAAATTGCGACATAAGTTGTCATCAATCAATTCGCGATTTACTATCACCAACTAGAGAGAACGAAAATACCACAATACCTTTCATCTTATATTGCAAAGAGGGTTGCAAGCCATTCATTGCTAGTGGTGTTCATAAACAACCAATCGAGGGGTTTCCTCATGATAAATATTATGCATGTGTTGAAACACCAGTTTTACGTGCTAAACAATTTACAAAGAAAGGCCGTTGTTGTGTAAAGGTAGAGCTATTAAGACCAGTAAATGCTAATGGTCGACCAGTTGCAGATAAAGGAAAGGATCTATGTGACTTCTTCCATGAAAAAACTCCATACAAAACCATTCAATTCCGAGAAACTGGTATCTGTTTAACATTGGACTTAAAAGATTTTGTAGGTATTTCTTGTTTAGATGCTACTAGACCCCTTCCTAAATAGAAGTAGTCAATGTAACTATATAACATGCTAACCTTGTAAAACTTTGTGATAGTAATGTAGTACCGTGTAGGGATGTTTAAGATGGGAAGCACTATAATAATGAAATTACATCTATCTCTGGGGTCATAATATTAAGTTGTGACCCTTAAGATGTGATGAATCTTCATAAGTCCATAAAAGTCTAGACAATAATAAAGATTAATTTATATTTTAAAAAACCATCCCCTATTCTAAGTGGAGATGGTTTTGTTTTTACGAGTCATTAACAGATTTTTGACCATGGATTTTCATAATAAGCTTGGAGAATTATCTACAGACTAATATTTTACCGAGCTAGACTTATAAATGATAGATTCTAGTTTCACACCTCACCTTCCCTATTAACAATTCATAGCGCAGGTTTGTCTGTCGAGCATTTTCTACCGCTTAGTATTCTTACATTTAAATTTTAATATGTAGAAAAATAGGTATCTGCTATATCGTTTGCACCAATAACAGCATAAAATACATTATTCCTTCTACTCTTCCATTCATTAGTTTCAAGTTCATTTTTTTATTATCAATAAAAGCTATTAAAGTATAACGAATATCAATCCTAAACATTTGAGGTGCATATTGTGAGCTTTGAGTTTATCATTTTAGGATTTATTGTTGGGGTATTAATAGGTGTAGCTGGAGTAGGTGGGGCGTCTCTTCTTACACCTAGCTTGATTTTCATGGGAATACCCCCTGTAATCGCTATTGGTACTGACTTTTTATATAACTCTATAACAAAAGCATTTGGAACATTGCAGCATTTAAAACAAAAAACAGTAGATATTAAACTTGTAAAATACTTTTCTATTTGGAGCCTCCCCTCTGCTATTATTGCTAACTTTCTCTTTCACTATTACTTATCTGATTACTATAATGAATCCCTTATTCTTCTTTTATTAGGTATCGTCTTGGTCAGTATTTCTCTTATAACTCTCATACAAATTGTTTTTAACTTTGAAATAATAGGTACATGGAAGGAAAAAGAAATTAAAGAAAAAAAAACATTAATAATTGTACTTGGAATAGTCCTTGGAGTAATCGTAGGGATAACTTCAGTTGGAGCAGGTAGTATCTTCGCATTGATTCTTCTGTATTTCTTTAATTTAAAGTCTTCAGAGCTTGTTGGAACAGACATAGCACATGCATTTATTCTTACCACTATACCTGGTATATTAATGGCGTTTTACGGCCATATTGATTTCAGCTTATTACTACTTCTTCTATCAGGGTCCATTCCTGGAACAATTATTGGAAGTAAATTAACCTTAAAACTCTCATCTAACTTTATCCGACTCTTTATCCTTCTCATCATCTTCTTTACCGGGCTTAAATTAATCATTGGATAAAAGAATATCACCATGCTGTTCACCTTTGCTAGAATTTTATACAGACATAAGAAAATGCGCTTATGAAAAGCGCATTTTCACACTAAACTAATTTCTGACCACAATTCGAACAGAAATTTGCTCCATTTGTTTTCTGTCCGCAGTTTGGGCAGAAATTTGGAGCTTTATTAGTTCCTTCTGATGGATGACTAGTCTGAGCTTGGGAGGATTGGTTCTGATTATGTTGACTCTGGTTTTGTTGCTGACTTTGATTTTGAGAATTGTTCTGATTCATGTTCTCCATCATTTTATTTGCCATTGTCATCCCCATCATCATTCCAGCCATGTCGCTCGCAGTTCCAGATCCTTGAAGCTTACCTGAAGCCATTGCGTCTGTAACGGAAATCTGTTGATATTTAGAAACATCTCCCACCATACCATGGGAAGCATTTTTGTCAATCATATCTTGAACTTGTTTTGGATAATTAAAGCTTCCTACACTGAATCCTGTAATGGTCATACCCATGTCATGAATTTCCATATCCAAGTCTTCTTTGATACCCCTGGATATTTCCAAACTATTCATTTGTAAATTAAAGATGTCCTTTCCTTCACGGGTAATCCACTTCATTAATAACTGATCTAATATGGAGGTGATACGGATTTTAACGTCATCCACGAGATAACGGTTCTTGATACCAGCAATATTATCAATAAGTGCAATATAATTATTTACTTTAAATTCAAAGGTACCGTTTGCCCTTATTGGCAAGCCACCTGGAAGTGTTGGTGTTGGAATATTAATGGAATTTCTAGTACCCCACTTCACATTGAAAATCTTCGTATTGATAAAAATGACTTCTACACGAAGTCCACTATTAAAACCAAATTTAAAGCCTTTTAATGTGGATAAGAATGGGATGATTTCTGATTCAATATTATAATCTCCTTCATCCTTAAAGATACCTTCAATTTTCCCATTATAAAGAAAAATGGCATCTTGTCCGGGACGAATGATTAATCTACTTCCCTTTTTAATTTCTTTATTGCTCCATTTCCAAAAGATCATATCATCACGGAACTCATCCCATTCAATGACATCAGCAAATTGGTTTCTGAAAAAAGACATATGCAACTTCCTTTCGCTCTATTATTTAAGATGTTTCAATTAGAACTTCCCTCGACTTCCACTATACGAGTGACCTCCACTGGTGACTCCACCACCACCGCCACCTTTGTTATTATTCTGTGGCTTTCTACGTTTGGTGACGCTTTTCGTCAAATAAATATCCTTTCGCTCTAAAACCTGAAAATTTCCTGTATATGTTCTTTCATTGACTGTGACTTTACCTCCAGAATTATAAGCCATCGATCCAACTATTAATCCGGCAACTCCTATTGCCGCTAAAAGATGAAACCACGTTTTTAATAGAAAACTATCTGGATTAACTCCAGGCATGTATTCCATGTATTCAGAACTAAGTTCAATATATTGGGTAAATGCCTCAAAGTAATTGCCACTTGATAATCTTGGGGTTATTTTTTCCCGGATTAACGTTGCCCGTTGATCGTCAAGATACTTTTCCCCCTTATAAAACCCAGCTATCATGACATCTCTTTCACTCATATCCAGCGCAAGGATTGCAGAGTTTCCATGTGGCTTATCAAAACCAAATGCCATTTCATCATAAAAGTCTTCTATAAAAGGTCTGATGTCCTTACCATCAGCATCCTGTGTAGTAACAATAATAAAATCCATCTCATGTTCTTTACCATGTTGAAAAGCTAAATTCTCTAATCTGGCTATTTCATCATCTGATAATAGATTTGCATAGTCAAAAACTCTTTGTTTCGATTCATCTGCAAAAACATTATTAAAAAATCCAAATATAAAAACAGCAGAAAGAATACTAGTTAGAAATAATACCTGCATTTTCACCAGATATCCCCCCCTACAATAAGTGTAAGGATCTTAGCTGTGATGAAAGTTGCTGCGGCGATACTGCCAAACCAAGCAGAAACTTTCGCCATACTTAGCGGAGGTTTTCCAACCACTTTTCCATTAACACCATTCATGGCAAAGGTGTGTTCTTGCTTGTCATAATCATAATATACCATCCATACCGGAAGAAGAACGTAGTGTGCATTTGTTTCCTTAGTGTTCACACGCTTTTCTTCATATCGGACAGAAGAATAACCACTAATCGTTGAGCTAATATACTTATCAATATAACCGCTAACCTTTGATTTCACGCGAGGAAATAAGTCTTTGTTATTATAATTATACTTTTCTGCTAAATATCCTGCTAAATAAGGCGTTTTAAAATCTTTCAAACTTCCATAATCATATGGTTCCAATTTATCCATTAAGTCATCATTCATTTTCTCTGAGGCATCAACCGGAACTTTATTAAAGGTTAAGTCTATTTTACGGTGTACGTCATAGTACTTTGTTTCTGTATAGATATAGTTTCCTTGCGTATATTCCCGCACTCTGGTAGCTCTTGCATTGACATTAGCAACACTATGTAAATCATAGAGCCAAAATGGAACATATATTCCAGTAATTCCTTTTATACGGTCAGCCGACATAAAACCTTTTGGAGTCAGCCTACCATTTTTGCACCATTTCTTGAATGCTTGGATAGCTTCTTCCTTACTAATTTGAAATGGAATAACCTTATCTGGTGCGTGGATGCCAGAGACCCGATCAGCTAAGACTACCGCTGCTCCACAAAAACTGCACGATGTTGCTGAAGTATCTGCATCTGTTATAACCGAAGCACCACAATTATTACAAACATATTCTTTCGCTTCGTCATCCGAAAATCTAGTCGTAATAAACTCATCAGAAAAGCCCTCTATCGCATCCGTACGTCCGCAGCTACCGCAAGAAAGCTTACCTGATTCACTGTCAAATGCCATGTCATCCCCACAATTTGGGCATTTATATTGAATAACCAATTCTCTTCCCCCTATTCACTCTCATTTTTTCATAGAAAAAAGTTATTTTAGTTTGTCTTTTAATTCTACTATTTCTGCGTCTACATCCAAACTTTTATCATACTGTGAACCTAGCTTATCTATGTCATAATCTAATCCTTTTCTCAACTGTTCTAAAGCCTCTGCTTCTGCCAATGCCCTATTCGCTTTTTCCTCCAATTGGTCAAAAGTAGTTAAACGAACGTTTGATTGAGAAAGACCAATCTCATTTGCTTGTTGTTTACTCTTGGCTGTAGCCAACTTTCCAAAAATGATATCACGTTGATTGGAGAGAACTGCTAAGTCTTGGGTAAGTTTGTCAACTGCTAACGACATTTGTTCCACTTTAATTGTAGCTAATTGATATTGTTTTTCATATTCTTGCTGTTTTGGTTTTAAACTAGCTTTTTCTTCCAAAAATTGACGTGCTTTATCTTCATCATCATTCTCTAATGCCTTTACCGCATAACGCTCCATTTTTTTTATTTCAGATTCGCATTCATGGAGGTTTCGCTTTGCCCGATTCATTAAAGAAGTGGAAGCTTCAACCTCCCCCCTAAATTCTCTATAGTCTCGTTCCATTTCCCTTATATAATTGCTAATTTCCATTTCTGGATTTTTTGTACTTTCGATTTTTGCGTTAATATTGCTCGCTAAGATATCTCGTACTCTTTTTAGCATACTCATTCCAATCCCGCCTCCATCTAAGATAATAGTACCTATTTATACGTAAATATGGAATATAAGGTTTCAGTAAGTTGAAAGATGGACAGCATGACCGAGAAACTCATCCCTCGCAGTCATTAAAATGTATCTCCCACCGTAACAAGGAATAAAAAAGGCTTCCCACAAGTTTTAATAACTTATGAGAAGCCTTTCTTTTTAATCCCTAATGTCTGCCTGAGTAACGTAAGATTCCATTGTCTTATATCAACTTTAAATAATACCAAACTAAATAAGTCATTGTGCTTAATTGTGATTTCATTGGAGACTGTTCATAGGATTCCTTGAATGGCTTCAATAATGCTTGGATCACTTTTTTACGAATTCGTTCTCTTTTAAGTTCTGATACAATCGCATCAAAGAGGTCCCTTTGTTCTATTGTAAATACTGCTTGCTTCTCAATTTCTTTTGCTAAATGCAAGATTTCTTCTAAAGTAACCACTTTTTGTTCAATTTTAGAACGGAGAAAATCAATTTCAGAAAAGTTTAGTAGATTACTTTTCTTATCAATCATCGTCGGTATCATACTTTCAACATAGGAAAGCAATACACCAACAACATTATCAATGGAACTAGAATTATTGGATACTCGCATAATTAAAAGAAGGGAATGTAACATTCCAAGGAATAATATAGAGAGTTCAAAGGCATATGGCCTTATATGTTCACCATAAACTTCAACCATCCGTTCAGATATCCACTCGGTTTCGTATATACGATGTTGTAACACATACTTTTTAAGGTCTGGTTCATTTGAACTTAAAATAGCCTCAAATAATTCACTTATTTTTCTTTCTTCATTAAGTCTAATTACAATGGAAATTTGTTCAATTAAAACTTGACGATCTGACTTGTCCTTTCCAATTTGCAATTCTACCCGTAATTGGCTTCTATCATAACGTATATCTTCCAGAATTTCTGCAATACAATCATTCTTCGTAGAAAAGTAATTGTAAAAAGTACCTTTTGATATTTTAGCCTGATCGATGATTTCTTGAATAGACGTCTGCTGAATACCTTTTTCTACAAATAATTCAAATGCAACATCTGCTACATGCCTTTTCCGTTTATTCATATATCCTCCTCAAACTTATTTCCTTTAAGAAAAGTATAAAATTGTTGCTACAAAATATCAATTTTGAACTCTATGTATAAAAGTATTGATTTTATTGTACTATTAGTATAAAATCCATAAAGTGATATAAAATGTCAGTGAACCAATCGGACCTTTCCAGACAATCTGACCCCTACTTTTCCTTCTTGGGTTGAAAAGTGGGGGTCTTACTAGCCGTAAAGGCAGAATAAATATAGAAGAGGGGATAAAATGAATTCAACAATAAATCAACAAACAAAACCTCCATATATTATGTTAGTCGTATTATTTATTGGAGCATTTGTATCTTTTTTAAATAACTCATTATTAAATGTCGCATTGCCGACTATTATGACCGACTTGAATGTTGAATACACAACAGTACAGTGGCTTGCGACAGGATATATGTTGGTAAGTGGAGTATTAGTTCCTGCTTCCGCATTTTTAATTGTCCGCTTTACAAATCGACAATTATTTATTACTTCTATGGTGATTTTTACAATTGGGACAGCAATGGCTGCAATAGCCCCAAACTTTAGCATCTTACTTATAGGACGTATGGTTCAAGCAGCTGGTTCTTCTGTCATGGGACCTTTATTAATGAATATTATGTTGGTCAGCTTCCCACGTGAAAAGCGAGGTGCCGCAATGGGCGTCTTCGGATTAGTTATGATTACTGCACCTGCTATCGGACCAACATTATCTGGTTATATTGTACAGTATCATGATTGGCGTTTTCTTTTTGAAATGATCTTACCTCTCGCCATTGTTTCACTAGTTTTGGCAATTTGGAAAGCAGAAAATGTGATGGAAACATTCAAAAATGCTACCATTGATTATTTATCAGTGATTTTATCAACCATCGGTTTCGGTGGGTTATTATATGGTGTAAGTACAGTAAGTTCAAATGGCTGGACAGATCCTATTGTTTTAACAACCTTAATCGCTGGCGCCATTTGCTTAATTTCTTTCATCATCCGTCAATTAAAAATAGAAAAACCATTATTAGATTTACGTGTATATAAATTTCCTATGTTTGCATTAGCATCCATCATTTCTGTTGTTAATGCGATGGCAATGTTCTCAGGTATGATTTTAACACCTGCCTATGTACAAGATGTTCGTGGTATTTCTCCACTTGATTCCGGATTAATGATGTTACCTGGAGCCATTGTAATGGGGATTATGTCTCCAATAACTGGTAAATTATTTGATAAATTCGGGCCAAAGATTTTAGGTATTGTTGGCCTTACTATTACCGCAGTCTCTACGTACCTATTGTCCGAATTACAAATTGATTCATCTTATGCTTATATTATTTCGATTTATACCCTACGTATGCTCGGAATGTCGATGGTTATGATGCCAATTATGACAAACGGATTAAATCAATTACCTACTCGTTTAAATCCACATGGAACAGCAGTAAACAATACTGCCCAACAGGTAGCTGGTTCAATAGGTACAGCCATTTTCGTTACCATTATGAGTAATGTAGCCACAAATAAAGGAGAGAGCTTGATGGCTACAGTAGATCCAACATCTATGACAGCGGAATCGGCAAAATTGATTGAGCATCAATCCTTACTTGCAGGAATCCAGTATTCTTTCTTTATTGCCGTGATTGTGAATATCGTTGCTTTGATTTTAGTATTCTTTATTAAACGTGTCGATGTGAGCGATGAAGCTATTCAAAAACTAGAAAAAGCGAATGAAAAAGTGGACTCAGTAACAAATTAAGAAACAGCCTTGACTTCTTTATCCAATGAAGTCAAGGCTGTTTTATTCAATGTTGTAAAATTACCTTGCCTGTGTAAGCAATAAGGGAAACCGTAGTTTATATTATAAACATCCTGTATCCGTTGTTTCGCTTTTCCGTATACTACGGGATAAGGAAAACTATTATAAGATTATTTCAAATTCCCATCGACAAGAGTACAGGGCTGGTCACTAATGGTTACATTATATTTAGAAGGTGATTAAACAGATGAAAGAGAAATTAATGGAGATGTTGGAATCACGAAAAGATGAAATGATTAAGATTCGTCGTTATTTGCATAAAAATCCAGAGCTTTCGTTTAAAGAAGAAAAAACAGCTACAGATATTGCAGATTTTTATAAAGATAAGGATATTGCTATAGAAACAGATGTAGGTAATGAACACGGGATAGTTGTCACCATTAAAGGTGGACAAGAAGATTCCTGGTTCTTATTTCTATATTGGTTGTACACCAAAAGCGTAAAAGAACCTTACTTTAATCATCATTCCAAATTTGATATTGTTGAAGACGCAATACTCGTAGCAGCAAAAACTGTTGGGCATGTAACATGTAGCTATTTAGAGGATTAATTTAAATAGGCTCCTTGAGGAAAGTAACATCTGTGTAATATACCTAAAAGTGGAAATGATTTTCCCACTTTTTGGGCACATCGAATCCGTCCCTTTCTCCAATTAAACTCTTTCAAGTCCCTTTACATCAAAATAAACATTTCTGTTCCTAAAGGGAGCTGGACTTGTATATTGCAACCTAACTTTTTCGAAATCAGTTATCCGCTTAGAATGATAATATGGCTTATTAAACTCTAACTTTTCATGCCTAAGCCAATTAGGCACTTCTATATTATTAATTTGTAAGTAATAGTCTATTAAAGCTGATATTTTGGTTAAATACTCTAATTCCTCATCATTACATTGTTCTAAATCTACTGGCACACCGAGGCTTTCCATAAACTCTGCATTTTTTGATTTAAGCAGTTCAAGGATCTGGTTAAAACTCGTATCTTCATCAGGATACTCAAATAATGATTGCAAATTCTTATTCCCAATCATAGCCTAAATCATCTCCTAAATACTTAATAAAATTCATTTGTCTTTCTCCGATAAGACTTAATGGTACATAGTCTTTGAAAATATTTAACAGTTCCGATTTTGTTGTAATCTCCAAGTCCTTACATAGTATATATGCATCAATAAAGTCTTTAGCAGGTTCTGGTCTTGCTGCCAAAATCTTCATAGCTAGTAATTGTTCTGCCCTAGGTTTAATTATTTTTAAGTTAGAATACACTTTATAGGTTTCTTTGTCTTCCTTTAAAATAGATTTTAGTGGCTCCTTAATCTCCTCATTAATCCATCCATCGGTAAGATTAAAAGTAAACTTCACTTGGCCTAATATATTAGCTAATAATCTTGTATTAATTTCACTAAATACACAATCTATGTCTTTGGTTGCTGGCCTATTATCATAAACTAATGTCATAATTGAACCACCATAAATTGTTATTTCAAGATGCAATTGATTTTCCTTTAATCTCTCATTTAGATAATCAAATATCTCTAATAACGTATCTTTATCCATTAATCCAATATTATTAGAATTAGACATATTATCCCGCCCTTAACAAGATTTTCTATACTTTCATTATAGCATTTATAATATCAAGTATATAGCATCTCTCTAAGGTTTCCATTTCTGACCAAATCCTACTTCACCCCTTGTCATACCCTTCCTTCTTCCATGGAGGATCACCATTTTCATGTAGCTTCTTATTAATTTTGTAAACTGCATATGGTATAGCAAAAGCCAACACTGTACAAATAAATACAAGTTTGTCTGGTAAAAAGCCAAACAAAAAATCCCACACAAAGATCACACTTCTTTCTTACTTTTTTGATTTCTCTACAACACCATCGGAGTGGACTTCTGCCTTTACCGTTACATTTACAGTACTTTGAGCAAAGTAATTTTCACCTTGTTCCCAGTCCTTTTTTATCTCTTGCCATGTATCATAATGGAATTTTTCTAAGTTATCCCTAAACCCAAAGATATCCGCTTCAAGTTCTTGTTGTGCTTTTTTAATAGACTGAGTGGCAATTTCCTTAACTACATTAGAGATTTCCTTTTCCAATGCTTCTATTACTCCAGCTTTTTGGAGTAGGACTGTCCCAAAGGTTTCCTGTATTTCGCCTTCCAATTTTATTTGTATATCTATCTTAATATCTTCAGGGTTATGTGTATCTATTTTAATCTTACTATTTTCTTCCCTTAAGGAATAGGTTGTTAAATGATTATTAAAATTTACTAAAATTGGCCCTTGCACCCTTTGATCTGTTATTAGTTCAAAACCAATCATCTCTTTCAAATTTAGGCTTCCGATTAGTTTATCAGCGTCACCTTTATAGACCGCTCCTCCTTCAAAATATATGCTTGTTTCGTCGGACGTCACCTCAGATAATACAAAACTAGTCTTTGTAAGCAAATATTCATGTATATCTCCAACTCTAACTGGTTTCAATTCACTAGTTTTTGTCAGACTATTGTCAAGTATTCTATCGATATACTTACTAGGCAGTTTTTCAATTTCAGGCTGTATATTTAAAATATCCTTCGCCTTCCCTTTTGCTATGATGACCTTAATTCCTCTACGTGTATCTCTATTACGGATAAAAACATCCATAACATTTGCAAAAAGCTGTGGTATAGCTGCAACCTCTTCAGAGACGATAACAATTTTTATATGCTCAAAAAATGGTATTTTACTTGTTTGGTTAGCCAAATCTTGGGCAATATCATAAATACTTTCCCCACTTGCTGAAATATTCATAAATGCCTTCTCACCACCCCCACCTCCCCCGCTAGGAGTGCCTAATCCTGGTGGTGCAACAAATTGATTGGATAATATTAATTGATAATTTCCATTTGTTTTCGCTTCTTCAGCTGTATTTATAAGCAACACAAGCAATAAAATAATAGTAATAATTGGAAAAAATATGATATTAAGACGAAACAAGGCCGCTCTTGATCCGGCTACTGCGTAGACCACAACAAGCAAAAACGATACGGTTACAATCTCTACCGGTGTATGGTTAAATAAATATTGCTGAGATATATGCCCAAGTACACGCATATCATAAGCCGCAAATGAGATAAAAGAAATTGCAAATAAAAAGGTAAGTACAGTAGCTATAGGCTTAGAAACAATAATTGATGCATAAGAAAGAAAACTGTGATGTGGAAAGCTTGCTGCTAGTTTAGCCATTAGCCAGACCGTTAAAATGCTAATTCCGCCAGTTAATACTATGACTATCCATCCATCTGATCCAGTCATAATACTAGAGATATTTCTAGGTAATGAGAGAACACCGACACCAATCAACATGGAGGGAATCGCAATCATTAATTCTATCCCACCAATTTTGTCATCACCATATTCGAAAGATCTCATGAATCTTTTACTCCTTTATTTGCAGATTTTGAATCTTCTGTAGCCAGAAGATTTGGGCGCTTAGTTAACATAGTCATTGGCGCACGTATGATAAGATCTTTCCAATCTTTTACCATTGTTGGAGCAAAGGGTGTTGAATATGGTAATCCAAAACTTTTCAAGTTTACCACATGGATATTAATCATAATGTAAACAAGAATGATGCCAAATAACCCTAAAATTGAGGCAGTAATTATAAATCCAATACGAAGAATACGAAAGGTTATTCCAATTCCGAATGATGGATTTGCAAATGCCGCAATCGCTGTCAGCCCTATGACAATCACCATTATTGGACTAACAATACCTGCCGATACTGCTGCATCTCCTATCACTAACCCACCAACAATTCCAATCGTCTGCCCAATTGGTGTAGGCCCAGCCTCTTGTAATAATTCCATCGTAAATACCATTAAAAATGCTTCTACAACAGGTGGAAAAGGAACACCCTCCCTCGATGCAGCGATGGAAAGTGCCAGTTCAGAGGGTAATAGTCCCGGATGAATATTTACTAATGCTACGTATAATCCCGGCAGAAGTAATGCTATAAAAGCTGCCAAATAACGTAAGGATCGCAGTAATGAACCGATTAACCATCTTTCGTAATAATCTTCTGGTGATTTTAACATGTCTCCCAAAACAACTGGTGCAATTAGTACAAAAGGTGTACCATCTAACAGGATTACCACCTTCCCTTGCATAAGTGCGGTGGCTGCCCTATCCGGCCTTTCCGTATTATTCATTTGCGGAAAAGAGGATAGGAAACTATCTTCAATCCATTGTTCTATAAATCCAGACTCGGGCGCATTATCAATATCAATCGTCTCAAGTCGTCTATTTACTTCTTTAACTATTGCTGGATTAATAACACCATCAATATACGCAACGATTAGACTTTGCTTACTTCGTTTGCCAATTTGATGTGTCTTAAAGCGTAAATCCGTGGTATGAAGTGATTTCCTTAGAAGTGACAAATTTGTTCCAAGACTTTCAACAAATGCTGTTTTGGGTCCCCGAACAACTGTTTCAGCAGTAGATTGTTCAATCGACCGACTCTCCCCGCCTTTTGTATCCATCAATAATACCGAATCCATTTTTGGATTTTTTATACAAAAAGAGAACAAGTCTGAACAGTTCATATGCCAATAAAAAAATTTTAATAAAAGGTATTGCAAAATATTCAAAAACGTTATAATATGGTCTATAAATTTAATGATGAACTTTTAAAAAGCAACGAAAAGGATATGGGTTACAATATTTCAGTTTACAGAGAGGGGTGGATTTGCTGGAACCACCCTAACTAAGAATAGTAACTTACCACCTTGGAGCTGTTTGGGATACTATACTAACCAATACCGTATTGCTGCGTTAAAGCACTGGAGCCATAGGATAATCCCTATGGGAAGTTAGGTGGAACCACGGGTAAACATACTCGTCCTATTTGAGGGATGAGTGTGTTTTTTTTTCAAAATGATTAATAGCTATGAAAAGGACATGAATTATTTTACCAGTTTGACAGAGAGGGAAGACACTGCTGAGAACTTCCTATACTATGGGAAATAATTTACCACCTCGGAGCTGTTTGGGATTTTATTCTAACCAATACCGTATTGCTGCGTTAAAGCACTTGAGCCATAAGAATTGCTTATGGGAAGCTGGGTGGAACCACGGGTTAAACATACTCGTCCCTTTTGAGGGATGAGTATGTTTTTTTTTAGTAGTTAAGAAAGTATAAAAAACTTACCGCCGACATAAGAAAAACTAACACATTCGTAAAAGGACGAGCGAATGTGAGTTTTTCAAATATAAATGGAAAGAAGAAAGTGAGGGATGGTGTGTCACAGCTTTACTAATTACTAATTAATTTAGTGTAGTTGTTTGAAAGATAAATATATATGGAGGTCATTTAAATGAAAAATGTATTAATTAAATGGAATCAAGTAAGTCTAGTAAAACGAATTCTTATAGGTTTGGTTCTAGGTGTTCTCTTAGCATTAACAGTTCCAAATGGAGCAAGCTGGATCAGCGTTTTCGGTGATTTATTTGTGGGGGCATTAAAGGCAATTGCACCAGTATTAGTCTTTATCCTTGTTATTCACGCCATCTCAAATCATAAAAAAGGCAATAAAACAAATATGAAATCTGTTATTGTCCTATATGCTGTCGGAACATTTCTAGCTGGCCTAGCAGGAGTTGTTGCTAGCTTTATTTTTCCAGTTTCATTAACTCTTACTTCTGGTGCGGAAGATTTAACTCCGCCAAGTGGGATTATGGAAGTAATAGAAACATTATTGTTTAATATTGTTGATAACCCTGTAAATGCCCTAATAAATGCGAACTATATCGGTATCCTAACTTGGGCAATACTCCTTGGGATTGCATTAAGAAGTGCCGCTGAAACTACTAAAAATATGCTTGAGAATTTCTCCAATGCTATATCCACATTAGTAAAATGGGTAATCAATTTAGCACCTATAGGAATCATGGGGCTAGTCTTTGATGCTATTGTAACTAGTGGGCTTTCAGCACTGCTAGGCTACGGAAAATTACTTTTAGTTTTACTAGGATGTATGTTTTTTGTAGCTTTAGTTGTTAACCCTTTAATAGTCTTTATAAATATTCGTAAAAATCCTTATCCACTAGTCTTTACTTGTTTAAGGGAAAGTGGTATAACAGCCTTCTTTACTCGAAGTTCAGCTGCAAATATCCCAGTTAATATGCGGTTGTGTGAGAAATTAAATTTGGATAAAAACACATATTCCATCTCCATTCCTTTAGGTGGTACTATCAATATGGCTGGTGCAGCTGTTACAATTTCTGTCTTGACTCTAGCGGCAGTTCATACACTGAACATTGAAGTCGATATTTTTACGGCTGTTATCCTTATCGTCCTTGCAGCAATATCCGCAGCTGGTGCCTCTGGTGTCGCGGGAGGGTCTTTATTACTTATACCTCTTGCATGTAGCTTATTTGGAATCTCAAATGATGTCGCGATGCAAGTAGTTGCTATTGGTTTCATCATCGGTGTTTTACAGGACTCTTGTGAAACTGCACTTAATTCATCAACTGATGTACTATTTACAGCGACAGCTGAGTATGCTAAAGAGCGTAAGGGAGGAGGGGAACTTATTACAAAAGTCCTTTAGAGAATAATGGATAAGTACGTGCTATTCATTATTTTAAATGGGGTTGAAATGAAGTTTGGAAGTACACTAAATTTTCCTACCATTTTAGAAAAGTAACCCAAAAGACCACAACCTGAGTGGCCTTTTGGGTCATTTCTTTAAACGGACTTACGATTCCAATGTCGATGTTCCGCAATTGCCTGAGTAAAGTTCTTTACAAACGTCACACCCGATCCTTCTACTATTCCTGGATTTCCGGTAAAATTGCTTTCTTCTAAGAACATCATTCCATCGTGTGAGGCAGCAATAGGTTTATAATGTTTATATGCCTCTTTTAAGTAATAGGTTGTATGCTTATGAAACTCCGTATTTTGATCCGCTCCTGATGCGATATAAATCGCATCGTATAGTACTGGGTCCGTAGTTGTAAATGTGTGATTAACCATTAAGTCCCCACCACCTGTACCTTTTACCTTTCCTTGCTTTTCGCTTACAATTTCATAAATAACACCTTCCGCATTAAGTCCATGCAAGATATCAATCACTTCTTTATCATTAAAGGCATTGTTTAGAATTACACCAACTTTTCGGGTTGCAGCTGTCTTTACGGTATTCAGCTGACTCAATGACGGAAAAGTCTTTGTCTCTGTTGTAACTTGCCCATCCTTTGGAGGTTCTACACCAATGTTTTGAGCGATTTGAGTTGCTAAACTTACATCTACATTTGCAAACATATCTACCACTTGTTGACGTACCTTTATATCCTTTACATGCCCAACTTCGAAGCTAAAGGCATCAATCGTGTGCTGCTTTTCTGGGTCACTCATACTATTCCAAAAGATTTTTGCTTGAGAGAAATGATCCGCGAAGCTTGCACTCCTTTGACGTACCTTCTTCCCTTCTACCTTTTCTTGATAATGGGCATAGCCACCTTTGTCCTCACTTATAGGAGTTGGGGTATCATTTGCCAGAGAATTACGATGGTAAGATACTTGCCCTTTATTAATGGTTTGACGATGGTACCCATCACGTTGATTATTATAAAATTGTACAACTGGACGATTAATAGGAATCTCATGGAAGTTGGGTCCACCAAGTCGAATCAACTGAGTGTCAGTATAAGAGAATAATCTTCCTTGTAATAATGGATCATTAGAAAAATCAATTCCGGGTACAACGTGACCAGGATGAAAAGCTACTTGTTCCGTTTCTGCAAAGAAATTATCGACATTTTGATTTAATGTCATCTTCCCAATTATTTTTACAGGCACTTCCTCTTCCGGCCAAAACTTTGTAGCGTCTAGAATATCAAAATCAAAGGCGAATTCATCTTTTTCCTCGATCATTTGCACACCTAATTCATACTCAACAAAATTTCCCATCTCAATTGCATCATAGATGTCCCTACGATGAAAATCAGGATCCTTACCACTAATTTTTTGCGCCTCGTCCCACACTAGAGAGTGTACACCCAGTTTTGGCTTCCAATGAAGTCTTATAAAACGAGCAACTCCTTCTTTATTTACAAATCGAAAGGTATTTATACTGAATCCTTCTACCATACGATAGCTTCTTGGTACCCCTCTAGGTGACATGAGAAACATGATTTGATTGGCTGTCTCCTGATTATTTGCTACAAAATCCCACAATGTATCATGAGCAGCAGTTGCTTGTGGAATCTCGTTATGTGGTTCAGGTTTAATGGCATGAACAATATCAGGGAATTTAATACCGTCCTGAATAAAAAATACAGGGTGAATATTGTTCACTAAATCATAGTTTCCCTCTTCCGTAAAAAACTTCGTCGCAAACCCACGTACATCCCTAACCGTATCAGCAGATCCACGCGACCCCACCACTGTTGAAAATCGGACGAATACAGGTGTCTTTTTTCCCGCTTCTGATAAAAATTTAGCTTTTGTGTATTTTTCCATAGACTCATAAGCTTCAAACTCACCATGGACAGCGAACCCACGGGCATGTACAACACGTTCCGGAATACGTTCATGGTCAAAATGTGTCATTTTTTCACGAAAATGAAAGTCTTCCATCAGAGTAGGGCCTCGTTCTCCCGCTGTTAAGGAAAATTCATCCTCAGAAATTTTTAATCCTTGATTGGTTGTCATATCTTGGCTTGAATCATTAACTTTAAAGTTCTCTAGTTGCTGTTGTTTACTCTTTTCATTCACTTTATCTTTTTCATGCATAAAACATTTCCCTTTCATTTATGTACTACTAGGTAACTTTTCCAAAAAGGGAAATACTATACTTGATTGCTAGGATTTTAAAGAGGGAAGGTGTATTAAATATGAGTCCTAAAGGGGTCGAAAAGTAATATATCGTTCTAGTCTACTTCAAATCTTTTGCTTGGGAAATAGAAAGAGGCATATGGATTCCCCATTTGCCCCTTTTTTTAAAATGGATTATAAAAACGACTGCCATCATAAAAAGTAATAACTAGTGATGCTATTAAAATGATAAAACCTGCAACTAAAACTATATAATCTACTTTCCGAAATGGCATTCCATTATACCAAGTTCGCTTTTTCTTTTTCCCAAACCTTCTTAATTCCATCGCGTTGCTGATGACCTCAATTCGATCGAGTGTTGAAAATATTAGTGGAAAGATAATGGAAGAAGCATTCTTAATCCTCTTCAAAAGCTTTTCTTTTCTTGATATATCTATTCCTCTTGCTTGCTGTGCTTGTGCAATGATACGAAAATCACGTTGGATATCTGGGATATAGCGAAGCGCCAGTGAAACTGAATAGGCAATCTTATAGTTAACACCAATTTTATTTAGTGATGCAGCGAATTCACTCGGATGGGTCGTCACAATAAACAATAATGCAGCCGGAATCACGACAAAGTATTTTAACGTTATATTGAAATGATAAAATAATTGCTCCCAGGTAACATTGTATCGCCCTACAATCTCAAATAATGCATGACTTGAACCATAAATCTTTACGCCTTCTTGTGGAGAAAAAATATAAATGGCAATATTATTTAATAACAGAAATGCTAGAATGAATGCTAATATAAACCCGATCTCCCGAATACGAATCTTAGAAATAATGAATATAGCAACACTAATAACGAAGAGCCCCACTAATACCCTAGTATCATAAGTTAGCATGGCAGCTGTTGAGTATAACATGAAAATAATTAACTTAGTTGACCCTGATAAGGAATGAACAGGCGATTTTCTTTCAATATAACTTAACATTTCTACCGCCATATTACCCGTGCCTCCTTATCATAATCTATAAATCTTGTAACAAAATCTATTGGATTTTTAATTCCAGCTTTAACTGCCAATTCAAAAAGCGACGTGACTTTTAAATTTGTTTTTTCTACTACCGCTGAATTCGTCAAAAGATTAACAGCAGAATCATCTGCTATGACTTGTCCATCGGCAATCGCAATAGCCCGTAGAGTATATTCTAACATCAAGTGCATATCATGAGTAATCATCAAAATAGTCATACCTTGACTATTCAGTTCAGTTAAAAAGTCCATAATTTCCGTATAGTGTCGAAGATCTTGACCTGCAGTAGGTTCATCAAGTATCAATACCTCGGGCTTAAGTACCAAAATAGAAGCAATTGTTACCCGCTTCTTTTGTCCAAAACTCAGTGCCGAAATCGGCCAGTTTCGAAAAGCATATAGTCCGCAAACCTTAAGTGTTTCTTCTACTCGTTCTTTTATCTCTTGCTCCGGTACACCACGCATCATCAAGCCAAGTGCCACCTCATCATAAATCATATGCTTGGAAATCATATGGTTCGGATTCTGCATGACCATGCCAATTCGACTGGATCGTTCATAAATTGTGTCTTCGGTAATGTCTACTCCTTTATAAAGGACTTTCCCAGATTTGATTTTCTCAAAGCCGCATATTAGCTTAGACAAAGTGGATTTCCCAGCACCATTCTTCCCAACAATGCTAACCATTTCTCCTTTATGAATAGTTAAGGAAACGTCTTGAATAGTTGTAGAACTTTTATGGTAACCAAAATTTATATCTCGCAGTTCGAGAATAGGAGAATCCTTTTTCTCATATGTTACTGGACTTGTTGCTTCATACCACTCAGAAAGCTTGTCCTTACTTTCATCCAATTTCAATGTTTCAATGCTGGCAGGGCTCATCTCTGGCATCACCTTACAACCAGCATATTTTAATGCTTTGATATATAGTGGTTCTCTAAGACTACAAGACTCTAATACATTGGAAGCGAGTAGCTCATTAGGGTTTAGATCACTAACGATACTCCCTTCATTCACTACTATTATTCTATCAACATCCTGTGATAGAACATCCTCTAAGCGATGTTCTATTATGATAACAGTAGTATTGGTTTCCTTTTGTATTTCATTAATAAGGGCCATTGCATGTTTTCCTGTTGCTGGATCAAGATTAGCAAGTGGTTCATCAAATAACAAAATATCTACCTCTTCAACAATAACACCGGCTAAAGAAACACGTTGTTTTTGACCACCTGAAAGTTCATGAATCGAGGATTGGATCTTTGTTTCCATATTGATCAGTTTCGATACATTCAAAACTTGTCTTACCATTTTTTCCTGTGGTATAGCTTCATTCTCCAAAGCAAAGGCAATATCCTCTCCTACAGATAATCCAATAAATTGTCCATCGGGATCTTGGAGAACGGTACCTACCATTTGCGAAAGTGTAAAAATGTCGAGCTCTTTCGTATCTTGCCCTTTAATGGTTACACTTCCTTCCATTTCACCTTTATAAGAGAACGGAACTAGCCCATTTAAACAATGGGCTAGTGTACTTTTTCCAGAACCTGATGGGCCAACAATGACTACCTTTTCACCTTCATAAATCGTTAAATTGATATGATGTAATGTTGGTTCTATTTGGCTCTTATACTTAAATGAAAAGTTCTCAAACTGAATAATTGGTTTTCTCATGATTGACTCCTTCAGTTAATATGCTTATTCTTTTGTTAAACTATTACTCTTAGTACGAGTTTTGGCATAAGCAGCTAACAAAATAGTACCGATTATTCCTACCGTAATAATGTTTGAAATACCAGCAAATGCTCCTTGAGTAAATACCTTATTCGCAGGCTCTGCGTAAATTAATATATCAAGAACTGGAGCAAGAACGAACCAGCCAATCACTTGGACAACTACCTGAATTACATTAAATGAAATTATTTGCTTCGTACCAAACTCGCCGTTTTCCACATCTATTCGTTTTGTAAAAAGACCGATAAATAGACCAACAAATAATGAAACAATTACCCAGCTCCACCATACGGATCCGTAAGATAAGGCATCATTTAATGTATGACCAATAAATCCAATAAGTCCCCCAGCAATTGGTCCAAAAACCACTGCCATTAAAGCTAGAAATGCATAAGATGTTTGAACAGTTGTATTTGGTATTCCTGTAGGAATTGCGACAAACTTGGCTAATATCGCGAAAACAGCTGCTCCAATACCAATTGCTACAATAGTTTTAATAGAAAGTTTTCTCATTTTGTATTCCCCTTTTAAAGTTTTTTATATATTATTTTTATTCATAACCATCATTAATTATAATGAATTCCCTTTGCTTTGCGTATACTAATTTTCCAGTTTGCCCCTGTTTCAATATGATAAGCTTTCGCAAAGGAACCCTGATTGATTGCAACACCTATTTTGTCTAAAGAATTGACAAATAAAATTGGCTCTCCTAATCTGCTATCGGCAAATGAACGACCAAATTTAATGATGTTCTTATAAATATGGCGGCGGTTATTTTCAATTGAAACTTCCAATGCATCTCCATAATTAATTTCTGTTTCTTTGAAAATATCACGATCAATGTTCGTCCATAAGTTTCCAAAACGGACATCTAGTATATCGATATTTCCTGTCACTACCTCTTCTGTATAGCTGGCCTCTGTTAGTGGTAACTCAATAAGTTGGTCTACATCATATGATGGACCTACTTGCTCATAAGAGATAACTCCTGATGCAAGTCTTGCTCCAGTATAGGCATATACATCGCGACCATGGAATGTATAGGATTCACCTGAGTTTGGTAGTCGATTTACCTTTTCATCAATAATTCTCGCTTCGACGATACCAACACTTTCTTTAATATGGGTTAATGTTCCGTTGTCAGGAGTAACAATATATTGGTTATTCGCCGTTTTCACTACCACGCTTAGGCGATCTGTTCCAACCCCTGGATCAACAACCGACACAAACACTGTTCCTTCTGGCCAGTAGTTAACCGTTTGGAAAAGACGATAAGACCCTTCCCAAATATTATGTTGTGGTATTTCATGTGTTAAGTTATAAACACCTAAATCAGAATCGACTGATAGGGCTACGCCGTACATTGCACTAACCGCACCATCACTAAGTCCAAAATCTGTTTGTAATACTAAATGCTGTTTACTCATATACTTCTCCTCCAATATTCATATAAAATTAAAAAAACCACGTCATTATCGAAAAATCGATAAGGACGTGGTTTGATATACGTGGTTCCACCTTACTTCACTGCATGCTCACACATACAGCCTCATCAAGTACTTGAGCCCAAAAAACTCTTCATACTGTGGTGTTGGTAACGAGCACCAAATCTCGTCGTAACCTACTAATATCAACCGATACGTTCAGCACGAAACTCCAAGGCCATTGTTCAGATTCGTATTTTCGCTTCTTTTCAGCTACCGAAGCTCTCTGTGTAAAATAGCTAAATCCTACTTTTCCTTATCATCGTCTTTGAAAGAAAAATGATTCAATTGAAATATTGAATTAATTATAGTTAATAATTTTGAAATATGCAAGAGTTTTTTGCAAATTTATTTTTTTATATAAATTTCTGGGTATTATTCATTTCTTATAATTGCTCATATATGAGCAATGAAAGTCTTTATCTTGATTACAATTCAAATCGTTCACACAAGAGTTGAACTGCTTTATCACCGTTTTCAACATTAACTACATAAGAGATACTGATTTCTGATGTTGTGACTTGGTAAAATGGAATATCTGATTCAATTAGTGTACGAAATACTTTCGAAGCAACACCTGTTATGTCACGCATTCCCGAGCCAATTACGGATACTTTGACAAATTGGTTTTCAATTTTGAAATAGAGTTCAGGGTAATACTGTTTAAGGTGGAAGAATATTTTCTGGATTTGATGTTCTTCCGTATCTTTCATTGTAAATGATAATTGTAGTCCTTCGTTGTTCGTAATCTGCGAAATCATATCGACATTGACTTCTTCTTGTTCTAAATTGATGAATAATTCATCAAGTAGATGTGTATCATATTCTGGATAGTTCAATGTCACATGAATCATATCTTTATCAATCGCAACACCTGTGACTGCTTTCTTCTCTAGCATTTCAATAGTTGACATAACCCAAGTTCCTTTCTCCTCCGATAGTGTTTTACCTATATAAATCGGGATGTTGTAGTTCTTTGCAATTTCTACGCTTCGAGACACGAGTACTCCCGAACCCAGTGCACTCATTTCCATCATTTCCTCATAAGAGACAACTTGAAGTCGTTTTGCTTTCGGAAAGAGTCGAGGATCCGTACTATAGACCCCAGCAACGTCAGTATAAATTTCACATGGGCACCCGTGTGCTGCTGCAAGTGCTACAGCTGTTGTATCAGAGCCCCCACGTCCAAGTGTGGTAATTTCATTTTCTGTATTAAATCCTTGAAAACCCGCAACGATAAGAACATCATATGTAACAAAGAGTTGTTCAAAAAGCTTTGTATTGATTTTTGAAATCTTACTCTTTAAATGATGGCCAACCGTTTCAATTCCAGCTTGATAACCTGTGAGTGGCTTCGATTTTACTCCAAGATCATTGAGGATAATAGATAAATAAGAGATTGCCTGCTGCTCACCAGTCGTTAGAAGCACTGCCAGATCCTGCTCATTTGGTGATTGTGTAATTGAGCTCACATTTGCCAAAAGCTCATCTGTTGTTTTCCCCATCGCACTAACAACTACTACCAGCTGTTCCCCCTCTTCCACACGGTCCTTCAAGTAACAAGCAATATTCTTAATCTTCTCAAAACTACCAACACTCGTTCCACCAAATTTAAGCACATTTCTTTTCATAAACATCCTTCTTTCTGGGTGCCTGCCAATTCCCGTAATTTGTTAGAATTTGTCGAGGGCTTTCCCCGAACAAACAAAAAAACAAGCCGGAAATTCCGACTTGTTTTATTATCTGCCCTATATACAAGTGGAAGCACTCCATTATTACTAGAAAAACTCTCATTCGTTTGCCTTTTGGCGAATGTGTTAGTTTTTCTTGTGCAGACGGGAAAGATTATTATACTTTCCTACCTGCCAAAGAATAATGACAGACTGTATACTCTTAATATACAATCCAACAAAGTCCCATCTGCATATAGAACTCCATTTCGGCAAAGTCCCCTTTCACTTATTACAATTTGCAGCTTCACGTAATAAGTTACTGATGACCTTTGCTCCTCATCCATCAATTATTTAATTAATATTGTAAGTATACGAAAGTTTCATAGAATTGTAAACCCAATAAATTAGAAATGTCCCTAGACCATTTGGCAGGCTGGAGAATGATTACAAAAGAAAAAAGCTTCCCAAAAAGTTTAGTTTACTTTTGAGAAGCTAACAAGTTTTAAATTTGTTTATCCTTGATTCACTTATTCTAGTTATCCATTATTGCAAAACTCCAACATTATCATGGAATATCATCCAGTTTTCCACTTCATCCACCTTCATAGGCTTTCCATAAAAGTAACCTTGGATAACACGACAACCTAATTCTGTTAGATAATCGACTTGTTCCTGGTTCTCGATTCCTTCAGCGATTACATCTAATTTTAAATGTTCCGCCATCAAAATAATCGCATTTATAATCGCACGTTTACTAGTAGTTTCTAAATCATTAGTAAATAGCCTGTCTAATTTAATCGTATCAAGCGGTATCCTATCGAGTAAACCAATAGAAGAATACCCCGATCCAAAGTCATCTAAAGAAATCCTAACCCCCAATGAACGAAGTCTTTGCAATTGATTGAACACATTATTTACATCTGATAGCACTAATGACTCTGTAATTTCCAGTTCAAGTAAATTGGGATCTAGCTTCACTTTCTCTATTACCTGTTGTACTTGCTCTACTAAATTATCTGTTTGAAAAATTCGTATGGACAAATTCACAGAAATTGGTTGTATGATCCCCTTTTCCTTCCATAGTGCACACTGCGTACAAGCTTGTTCCAACACCCATTTTGTTATTGGAACAATAGCACCTGTCTCCTCAGCAATGGGGATAAATTCTCCTGGAGAGACTAAACCTAGACGAGGATGTTGCCAACGCAACAATGCTTCAAGTCCTTGTAATTTACCTAATTGTACATTCCATTTTGGTTGATATTCTATATAAAATTGTTGATTAGCTACTGCGAACTGTAAATCCTTTTCCAATTCCATTCTACGAACTTCCTTCAACCCAATGCCTTCATCATAGACACAATAACGATTCTTCCCTAAACTTTTTGCTCTATACATTGCTGTATCCGCAGATTTTAAGAGCTCCTGTCGATTCGATGTAATTGGACCAATACTAATTCCAATACTACCTGTTGTATATAGCTCATTTCCATCTATATAATATACTTCTTTTATTCTTAGTAAAATTTGATTAGCTACTTCCTCAGCTCGCGATCTTTCACATTTATGGATAACGAGCAAAAATTCATCTCCACCCATGCGAAATACTTGTTGATCTTTCGAAATAAATTCACTAAGGCGTGTGCCAACTTCCTTAACAAGTAAATCGCCAATATCATGTCCGAGTGTATCATTCACAATTTTAAAGTGATCTAAATCGATATATAGCACTCCAATTTGGTCACTTCCGATATACGTATCAAAAAAGCGATTCATTGCATTACGATTAGGTAAGTTGGTTATTGAATCTTGATATGCCATATTTTCTAGTACATGGCGCTCTAAAAACGTAATTAACCAAGAGATTAAAAGTATCACACCAATAGTTACAGTTACACCATACAGAAGGAAGTGATCATTCGATTGACCTGTATGATCCATCCCAGTATGAGGAAATATAGCAGCCTCCATTCCTGTATAATGCATGCCACAAATAGCAAATCCCATAATAACAGCGGATAATCCTTTTAACCAACTTGATGTCTGGTCATTACGAAAACGCAAGAATAAAAATAATGCAGCATAAGAGGCAGCATAAGCAATTAAAAATGATAGGAGCAGCAACGATATATCATACGATATACTAACTTCCATAATCATAGCTTCCATTCCAACATAATGCATTGTAATAATTCCACTACCCAGAATAAAGCCACCGATTGCCAATCTATACCACTTAATCTCCTTAGGCATTGTTATATAAAAGGCAATAAATGAGGAAACAATGCTAGCCAACATTGATAATAAAGTCAGCCACACATCATATCTCATTTCCATATTCAAATGAAAAGCAAGCATTCCAATAAAGTGCATGGACCATACTCCACTACCCATCACTACGGCCCCGGCCAATAACCAGAAATACTTGTATTTTTTACTCGCATATGAAATTTTCGCTGCAATATTTAATGCTGAATAAGATGCTAATATAGCAATCAAAACAGAGAGTGATACAATATAAAGATTATAGGTTCCATTCATGTTCATATATCACTCCATTCACTACTTTAAATATCTAAAACACACTCAAGTATATTAACACAGAAGTAGGTGTTTTGCTCAAATAAATTCTGGTCAGACTTGGACACTAGCTCTAGTTCACTTATCCCATAAGTCAAGGTAGCCACGTTCAAACACGTACATGGCTACCTTGTTGTCAACCAAAGTTTCTAATAGAATGGCAATGCTTTACAATTAAGCTTTTCCTTTTCTTCTATAGACTAGTAATATAGTAAATCCAGCTATTAATAATCCCAATCCAAGGGCAATTACATTAAACATATTTGTTGCTGTATCTGGTAATTTACTCCCTGTATCTGTTGGACCTGATACCTCTTTTTCTGGGGCATTTTGGTCACCTTCAGCATCAGGTATGTTTTCCCCTGGTTCTTCATTTTCTGGAGTAACTGGTATTAAAGTGTTTATAATATTGAAGCCTTCTACCGTTGAGTGATAACCTGCCACTTTTTGTTCTTTGACTGTGTATTTATAAGCTACACCATTCTCATCATATTCTGGTAAATTTTTAAAGCTATATTTCCAATCTTGAGATGCTGTGACTACCACTTCTTGGATCTTGTTGCCATTTTGAAGGAGTTCTACAACGATGGAATCTGGACGATGTATTGAATTGTCGTCTTTCCAAGTTTTTGTACCTTCTACAGCTGTTGTACCTACTCGAACATTGGTGATGTCATATCCATCAATTATTGTTTTATAACCTTCAACAGCTTCTTCCTTGATCGTATATTCATATGCCACACCATTTTCGTCATACTTATCTAAGTTTGTGAAGCTATACTTCCAATCCATTTCTGCAGTAACTTCCTTGGCATGGACTACAACACCATTCTGAAGCAGGTTAATTTTTATCATTTCTGGGCGATCTTTGGAATTATCGTCTTTCCACGTTTTCACACCTTCTACTGATGTTGTGCCTATTCGTAAGTTTGTAATGTCAAAACCATTAACACTTGATTCATAGCCAGCAACAACTTGTTCCTTAATTTCATACGTGTAAGCTTTTCCGTTTTCATTAAATACAGGAAGGTCTTCTATTTCTAAAACCCAATCTGCATCAGCTGTAACTGTGTATGTGTCAACTAGTTCTTTCTCACCGTTAGTAATTGATCTAAATAACTCTACTTCAATTGAACTTGGGCGTTCTTCCGAATTATCATCTAACCACGTTTTCGTAATTTCAATTGACTTCATATCTGCACGTGTGTTGGTAATCTTAAATCCATCTACCTCTGAAGCATAACCTGCGACATCATGTTCCTTTACCGTGTATTCATAGGCTTTACCTGCTTCATCATATTTTGGCAGATCGGTGATGGTTCGTTTCCAATCATTCTCTTTAGTTACTTCATACTCTGCATAAAAATCACCGTTTTGAAGTATGTTGACTTTAATTGTTTCTGGTCGTTCCATTTCCTGTTCGTCTATCCACAACTTAGTTACTTCTATTTCCGTTGTACCGATGCGTAAATTTGTTATGTCGTAACCATTAATGATTGTCTCGTAGCCATCAACCGCTTCTTCATCAACCGAATAAACAATTTCTTCTCCTTGATTATCATACTTATCGAGGTCGGTGAATGCATACTTCCAATCTGAATCGACGGTAACCTCAGCAGTCTCACCCGTTTTCTCACCATTTACAAGTAAATAAACAGTAATAGATTCTGGACGGTCTTTTGAATTATCATCTAACCATGTTTTCGTTCCTTTTATATCCTTCTTACCAACGCGCAAGTTGGTAATGTCGAATCCTTCAATAGATGTTTCATAGCCATCTACTGGGACTTCTTCGATTGTGTATTTATATGCGACACCATTTTCATCGTACTTATCCAAGTTGGTGAAACTATATTTCCAATCTGTTGCTGCGCTGACTTCTACTGTGTCAATTTCTTCATCATTTTGTAGTAGCTTAACTACAATTTCTTCTGGGCGATCTGCTGAATCGCCGTCTTTCCATGTTTTTGTTCCCTCAACAGATGTTGTTCCTACACGAACGTTAGTGATGTCATAGCCATTAATTATTGCTTTATAACCTTCTACATCTTCAGTAACCTTATAATCAATTGCTATTCCATCATTATCATAAGCATCTAAATCTTTAAATTCATACTTCCAATCTGTTGCTTCTGTTACTACAGTTGTATCAACTTCTATACCGTTCGCTAAAAGTTGAACAGTAATTTCTGTTGGACGATCTGCAGATTCATCATCTTTCCACGACTTCGTACCTTCAACATCTACTTTGTCAGTTCTTGTATTTACAATATCAAAGCCATCGATAGTTGTTGAATATCCTGGAACTGGTAATTCATTAATCTTGTACGTAATTTCGTTACCGTCTTTGTCGTATTTCGCTAAGTCTGTGAATGTATACTCCCATTTATTCTCAGCTGTTACTTCCTGTTCTTTTACGACTGTGTCACCCTTCATTACTTGAACAATAATCGACTCAGGACGGTCTCCGGTTGCATTTTCATTATCTTTCCACGTTTTCGATCCAGAAATCTCGATTGATTCTTGTGTGTTTGTAATGTTGTAGCCATCTACGCTGGACTTATATCCGACAATATTTTCTTCCTCAATCGTGTACGTAATTTCTTTTCCTTCCGAATCAAACCTATCAAGACCTGTGAATTCATATTCCCATTCATCATTTGCTGTTACTTCTAAGCTCTTCTCAATTGGTTCACCATTGGCAAGTAAGTTCACCGTTATGAAATCTGGGCGATACTGTTCATCTACTTCTATCCAAGTCTTCTTTCCAACTACATCGATAGTATCTGTTCGTAGGTTTGTAATCTTAAAGCCCTCATCTATAGCTTCAATGCTACTGATATAACCCTTAACATCTTCTTCTTTTACTGTATACGTATAGGCTTTTCCTTCTGCATCAAATTCTGGTAGGTTTTCAAAAGTATATTTCCAGTTATCTTCCTCATCCGCTTTAATTGATGCATCCAATTCTGTTAAATGAATGTTATTCTGATAGAGTTCTACGATAATTTCATCTGGACGATCACCTGTTGCGTCCTCATTATCTTTCCACTCTTTTTCTACTGCTACTTTTGTTTCACCTGTACGGACATTAATAATCTTATAACCATTGTCTGTTTCTACAATGTCTTTTACCTTATAACCGACAACTTCCTGTTCTTTAACAGTATAGGTATATGCTTTTCCATCGTTATCAAATGCTGCTAGATTATCAAAGGTGTACTTCCAATCTGTATCAGCTTTAATAGTTGCTGACTTTAGGGGATTTTCAGTATCGTCACTACGATATAATTCTACAACGATACCTTCTTCAGGGCGGGAAGATTCTCCTTCGTCCAACCATTCCTTTTCTACTTCTACCTTTGTTTCACCTGTACGAACGTTAGTAATTGTAAAAGTGTTGCCGTCCCTTACAATTCCTTCAAGCATATATTTTTTGTCAATGTCTTTTTCTTTTACATGATACTCATAAGCATTACCGCCCTCATCGTAGACAGTTAAGTTAGTAAAAGTATGTTTCCAATTATCAGTTGAGTTAATAGTCTTTGTTTCTACTAATTCTTCATTTTCATCAACTGTGCGATAAAGTTCTACTGTTATATTATCTGGACGGTCAGATTCACTTTCATCTTTCCATTCTTTAATTACTTGAACTGATGTTGTTAAAACGTTCGTAATAACAAATCCGTCTTTAGAGTTGCCCGTCTGACTTTCTTGTTGATAGCCATCTATCTCCTGTTCTTGAACAGTATACTTGTATTTATTACCATTAGAATCTACTGCATCAAGGCCAGTAAATATGTGATTCCAGCTTTCGGCATTTAATGTTACCTGTTTAAACTCTTTGTCGTTTTGAAGAAGATCAACGGTAATTTCTGTTGGACGATCTTCGTTTTCACCATCGTTCCACTCTTTAGTTACCGGAACATTGACAAGCTTATAGTTTACGATATCTGGAAGAACTATTTCGTGTTTCTCATCTTGTAAATTAATCGTAAACGTAATGTCTTTCCAATACGGTTGGTACCCTTCAAGTGCCCAATTTCATTAAATTCATAACTTCCCGGACGTAAATTGTCTACAATTATTTTACCATTGGAATCTGTTGTATGTGTAGTCTCTATATAGGATCCACCGTTTATTAGTGAAGTAGCTTTTAATGCAAACTCAACACCTTCTAACGGTACATTGTTATTGTCTCCATCCACTTTCACAAGTTCTACAGAGCCCTTAATAATCTCATTTTTAAACGTTAAGTTAATTTCATTTGTTTCCTCCACACCATCTTTAACTACTTCAAACCTCTGTGATGTTGAATCCAACATATAGCCCATAGGTGCTTTTATTTCCTCTAGATAATATTGGCCCTCCGGTAATCCGGTAATACTTATTTGACCATTAGTATCTGTTTTCAAGCCAGTAAGAATATCATTGCCAGTTTCATCCGTTACTTTAAACTCCGCACCGTTTAATTTTGCATCCGTTTCAATATCTACCTTTTGAACGATGATATTTGCTAAAGGAGCATTTTCAATATTCCTTGTTACTGTTCTATCAAAATGCACATCATCAAGTGTCACTTCAACAGTAATTGGTTCAGTTTTTAAAATATAACCTTCAGGTGCATTTATTTCTTTAATCTCATACGTACCTGGCTTGAGATTCTCAAATGTAACTTTTCCATTTTCATCAGTAGTTCCTGAAGATAGTAGATGGCTGTACTTTCCGCCCTTATACTCTAATTCAAATACTGCGCCTTTTAATAATTGACTGCCGTTAATTGAATCGATTTTCGTTAATTCGATTTTTGCTGTTTTTACTTCATTCGTAATTATCCCTTCACCAATATCATACTCTAGTATTTCATTCGCTTTAGGAATTACCAATTCATGTACAGTAGTAGATTTCTTAAATCCTTTAGGTGGGGTTTTTTCTATAAGTGTGTATGTCCCAGGTCGCAATTCTTTTGTTGTTGCAACACCGTTTATATCTGTTGTAATCGTATCGACTATCGTACCTTCTTCGCCAAACACTTCAAAAATTGCACCTTCTAAAACAGAATCTGGATTGTCAGCATCTACTTTTTTCAACGTACCTTTACCTGGAATTAATTGATTTTCGACAGTTATGTTTACTGGTACTTGCTCTTTTTCGCCAACCCTTGCAGGGATTTTTTCTGCATTAAGTTGGTAGTATTCTGCTGCTTTTGTTTCCTGAACATAATATGTTCCAGCACCTGGCAAATCTTTGAATAAAATCTTTCCATTTTCATCTGTTTTACCAGTCTTAATAGGATTTGTTGCATCTTCTGAATCATACAATGCAAATTCTGCACCTTCTAATAATACACCGCTATCTTCAGCATCCGTTTTAGTTAGTTCGATCGCAAAAACAGGTTCATAGTTTTCGACTCGATACTCTAATTTTGTTTCATCATTACCTGCTTCATATTTCTTATTTATTACAATTGTTTGTCTTTCGTCCTTCGTTACATAACCATCCGGAACAACGCGTTCATGTAACTCATATTCTCCAAAGAGTAAACGACCAAAATCAATTTGACCATTTACGTCTGTCATTCCTGTCTTTAATACTTTTCCAGTATCTGCGTCAATTAAGTCAAATTCTGCGCCAGCCAATTTTGCTTCTTCTTGACCATATGTTATATCGACTTTATCGATGACCAGGTAGCCCACTTCACCCGATCCGCCACCTGAGGATAATTGTTTAATAGTTACCGTACCATCACCATCTGTTGTACCCCCCTCTATGATGTTATCACCTGTTACTTTATAGGTATTGGTTACCTCGCCATTATGCTTCTCAAAGAAGAGTGTGGAGTATTCGACAATAAACGCACGTTCTACCTCATTTTTCCACTTAACTGTGAAAGATGGATTTCCTGGAGTATACGTTACATCGTATTGTTCTACAGGAAGTTCTTCCCCTTTTGTGGCATTTCCATCACCGTCAACTGTTGCTTCGTAAACTTTAATTGTATCTGTTAAATATTCTTGATTAGGAGAAATCGCATCTACTAGTGTTAAATTGCTTATCTTTTGCTGCCCCAAATTCACTTTTACGGACCAATGAACTTGTTTCCCATCTTGATAACCAGATTTTTCTCCGTACGTATCGGACTTTGCAATACCTACTTTAGCATTTAAGTCGGATAATTTTTCACTACCATCTAATACTTCTGCTTTATTCACATATTCCTTTTGGATATCGCTTAAACCAGCAAGTGATGTCTTGTACACAATTTTGTAAGCTTTATTTGTTTCACCGATTGTTACTTGTAATGTATTAGCACTTTCATCTATAGTCGCAACGTTAGAATCTAACTGTCCAACCTCAGTTATTCTTCCATCTTCCTCTATCGCTAATTCTGTCACTACAACTGAATCCGGAACAATCTTTTGATTCCCTTGTGGTGCATCTTTAACTATTAAACTATCAATCTGATTTTCACGGTAGTTTGTGTAAATTGTCCACGTAATTTCTTTTGAGGTAGGATCATATGATCCATTCTTCCAGTGACTATTTTTCGTATTATTGTTCAGTTCTGTTCCAGCTGCAACTTCTTTTGTTATGGACTCATTACCGCCTTCAGGTGTCCAAGTAATTGCCGCTTTATTTGTCGGCTTATGATTTGGAACCTCATCCGCAACATAACTTGTTTTATACGTAATTATGATTTTTTTATCTGTTGTAAAGTTATCCGGGAACTTAATTGTGAATGGATTATCCCCTGCGATTGTATAATCTGTATATTTAATACCATCCACTGTTATGTTAAGCGTATCTTCTTTTATTGTTAGTCCGTCACCTAATGTATCCGTAATCAATATGTTTTCCATTGGGTATTCATCATGGTTAATTTCAATTTTCCAATCGATTGTTTTATTTTTATAATCGACTGTTCCCGCTGTTTTTGATCCGTAATACGTACCAACACCTGTTCCGGACCCTACAGATTCTGTTCCAAATCCTGCAGTATTTACAACTTCAAAAGGTTCCAATACACGCTCTTTCACCTTGGTTTGATACGTTATTTTATATGCCTTATTCGTTGTAATACCAGTTATCTCAAACTGATCTGTTCCTGGAATAAGCACGGCACCCTCTGGTAAACTAACATTTTCTGTTTCATGAGCATTACCATTCTCGTCTATTGTTACTTCTGTGAATTTCAGGCTATCCTCAACTAACTCTAACTTTCCCTTAGGTGTCCATGCATCTACTAAGGTAACATCTGATAAATCTTTCAAATTATAATTAAATTCAATTTCCCATTCAATCATCCCTGTTTTAGGATTATAGCTTTTAGCTGCTTTTTTCTTAACTGCTTCTCCACGATCAATCGCTACGGTTGAATTTGCTGTAACAGCTTCCATCAAGTCATCAGAAAACATAGCGTTATTAGTGAATTCCCTTTTTTCATCATCCGTGACTGTTGTCACGTATTCGATGCGATAGGCATCTTTAATATCGCCAAGCGGGATTGTTAATTCACCATCAACTACTGTTTCCCCGGTCACAACAACTTCCTCTAAATCCCCTAAAATATTTCCGTACAAATCTACCTTTAATTTAATGACTTTTAAGCTGTCTTCTTTGTATTCTGTACCTGTTGGGAGTACATCTATAACCTTTGAATTTGTTAGCGATGTTTTATTTTTATTAATGATTACGTCCCAATTAATTTCATCTGCATTATATCCTTTATTTGGGGTTCCCTTTTTCTCAATTGTTTTCTCTTTGTTTCCTTGTTCTATTGGGATCCTTATCTCGCCCTCTTCACCTATTGGGTCAATAATTGCTTCCCCATCTTCAACGTCAACATTTTCTTCATCCAATGTTGCAATAATTTGTAGCCAACCTTGAACATTACTATGTGTTTCAACAAAATCTGTAAACGTTAATTCAACTTTCTTATCGGTTGAGATGTTATATGTCGCAACAACTAAACTTCCATCCTTTAATTCACCAGTTATTTCTTCTACTATCTTAATGCCTTTAGGTAAATTAAATGTTTTTTTGTCACCAGCCATATAAGTATGTCCATTTACTAGAAGCCACCTGAGATCTAATTTAAACTGATCTGTTGGATTTAGTAGACTTTCTTCTGTATACGGGTTCCCATCAAGGTCTGTTACTTGACCTAGCTCTAGGTTAAATCCTTGCTTCTCTTCCTCTGTTACCTGTTCTAGACCCTCTTCTAAAATTGTACTATTACTGTCCGCTTGGTCTAAATGGTAATTTTTTTCTGTAGATTCATCGTCATTTTCTCCAATTGTTTCCGATTTAGATTCTTCCTCCGCAATTGCTGTCTCTTCTACCGACTCTTCACTAATTGATTCAGAATCAACCTTTTCTTCTTGAACAGTATGATCAACAACAAATGCTTCTAGCACAAATGACCCATTAGCATCCACACGTTCTTCTACTTCTTTATGGAAGGTTAGGGCTACAATACCATTTACGGAAGCCCGGTATGTTCCAACTTCAATCTCCCCATCCGTCAATATTCCTGTTTGCTCCTGTTCAACATACAGGTCAGTAGGAATTGAAAAACTTTCTGTACTTCCTTCCCCAACTTCTACATCTACAACAGACCAATCAACCTGTATATTTACTGTTGTTCCAGCTGGCATGTCCTTATGAAATTCATTTCCTTCTGCATCTGTTACTGTTATACCAGTAATAACACTTTGCTTAGCCCCTTCTGCAATGGCTTGCATGGGTAAAACTAAGCTACTTGCTATTGTCTGAACAATTAACATTAGCACTAATATTAAGCTAATCCTTTTATTCAACTTTCCGCACCCCTATTATTTTTTTGTTAATCCATTAAGACATTATAAACAATGCACCTTTACAACTTCTTAACAAAAATAGTTAATAACAACTATTAGAAATAGGTATTTAAGCCTATTTCTGAATGAATTTTGTTACTATTTTTGCTTAAACAACTACATTGCAATACAATCGAATTACATACAGCATTCGGAATTATTCATGAACTATAAGAGAAACAACCAGTTAGGATGATATCTGTGAAAGCCATTCTTATCGATGATGAACCACTTGCTTTAGATTTTCTTGAGCGTCAAATCAAAAAGATAAGCAATATAATGGTTGCTGGAAAATTCACTACTTTTAATAGTAGTAAAGAGTCAATATTAATTAAGGAAGTTGATATTGTATTTTTAGATATCGAAATGCCCGAAAGTAATGGGCTGGAATTAGCAGAACAACTCCTAGAAATCAATCCAAATTTATTCATTATTTTTGTTACAGCTTTTAAAGATTACGCAGTAAATGCATTTGAGCTATGTGCATTGGACTACATCTTAAAACCCGTTCAACTGGAACGATTGCAATTAACGGTGGATAAAATCAAGAGAAGTTCAAATAATCAGATGAATACAATTTTACCAGTCAGCCTTACATTACAAATAAATGTATGTAGGGAATTAACATTTCAATTTACAAAAGATAAAATTCAAATCGTTCACTGGCGAACAACAAAAGCACAGGAATTATTTCTCTATTTACTGCATAATTCTGGAAAGACAATCCATAATTCTACATTAATTGAAATTCTTTGGCATGATATCGATCATGATAAAGCCCTTTCTAAGTTATATAACGCAATATACCATGTACGAAAAACACTAAGTAAATATAGCAACCATTTTTCAATAAAAAATGTTCCAGAAGGGTATATACTCTTAACCAAAAATGCTTTCATTGACATAGTAGAGTGGGAAACTAGAATTGTTGCTGCTCCCCCTCTCAGTATGGAGACAGTAGATGATTACGAAGCAATTATGGATTTATATACAGGGCCCCTTTTACAGCAATATGATTATTGGTGGGTAGAAAATGAGCGCCATCGATTAGAGCTACTCTGGACAAGTGTGGCTTATCAACTTGGAAACTTTTACTTTGAACATGGAGAATTGAAAAAGTCGAGAATGTGGTTCATCAAAATATGTACGGCTAGACCTGAAGAGGAAAATGCCCATTTTTCTTTAATGAAGTTGTTTGCTATTTTAGGGGATGTTAAGCTAGTTGAACATCAATACACGCAATTAAAAAATGCTTTAAAAGAATTAGATATTCAAGTTAGTTCGAACATAAAAGAATGGTATGACCATTGGATTCAAAATCAACCTGGGAATTGACTCGACAGGATAAGATAAGATAAGGAAAGCATCCCTTAGGAAAAATTAGATTTCTTTTTCATAATCGAAAAACCCCTTTCAAGTCAAAAAACTAGATTTGAAAGGGGTTATACTGACTCTTAACCTTCGATACATACTGATTTTCTATCTTAATCCTTAATTTATTTTAAATAAGTCTCTTTAGTTTTCTCGAAACTACGAGTTATTTGGTACAGAATATGAAATTGTCGTTCCAACACCAGGAGTGCTAATAACATGCAAACCTTTGCCATACAACCGCTTCAAACGTTGATCAGTATTGACTAGTCCAATTCCTTTTTTTTGATTAGGTTGGATGGTGAAGATTTTCCTTACCTTTTCTTCGTCCATACCAACACCATCATCGATAACAGAAATCTCTGTATAAACTTCTTTTTTACCTATTCGGATTGTTATTAATCCACCTTCGATTTGCGCTAGCACCCCGTGATTGACCGCATTTTCTACTAATGTTTGGATAGATAAAGGTGGAATCAACACATCTCCTACTTCGTCAATTTCCCATTTTATATGGAGTCGCTCCCCAAATCGCTCCTTTTCTATATATAAATAGGATTCAAGTAATTCAAGTTCTTGTTTAAGAGGAACAACATTATCTATATTTTTCAGATAGAAACTACTCTGTAAATAATGAGCAAACTTTTCAAGAAGAAGTGCCATTCTCGATGTATCTATCTCGCTCAAAGAAACAATTGCATTCAACGTATTTAACAAAAAGTGCGGACGAATTTGCGCCTGGAGCCATGCCGCTTCCATTCCTAACCGTTCCTTAATGGATGCTTGTAAATCGGTTAATGCATGTACCCGTGCATTTAATTCCACCGCATTAACAGGTTTTGTGACGTAATCGTTTGCACCCGCTAAAAACCCGGTATAGACATCATCAGGGCTACTTCTAGCTGTTAAAAGAAGAATAGGAAGTTCAGACAAGGAATACTTCTCCCGAACAGAACGGGTTAAATCATACCCAGACATGGTAGGCATCATAACATCCGAAATAATTAAATCCCAATCCGTCAGTTCAAGTTGTTTTAGTGCTTCTTTTCCACTTATTACAGTATTTACCTCAAATCGTTCTTTTGAAAGAATATTAGTCAGCACTTGTAAATTCACTGGATCATCGTCAACAACTAAAATTCGCGATTTGAATGAGACTGGGGTATTTTTAGAAAATGCTTCCATCACGACATGATTCAAAGCAATAGGTATTTCTTTTATAAGAAGGTCGCTCCTATCTATACACGGGGTTGTTGCTGCAATTTGCTCTTCAAAAGAACTTTCTGCTAGTGGTAAAGTAAATGTAAATACTGATCCCTTGCCCAAGACAGAACTCGCCTTTATTATCCCACCGTGCATTTCCACTAATTGTTTGCAAATACTTAGACCTAGGCCGAGTCCTCCCCCAATTGCTGTAATACTAGAATCACCTTGTTTATAGGCTTCAAATATTGTACATAGAGTCTCCTTATTCATCCCTACACCCGTATCGGTAATGTGAACATGGGCATCTCCCTCTTGTGTGTCAGCATCTATGGTAATAGAGCCTTCTTCCGTATATTTCACCGCATTATGAAGAAGATTAAACAAAATTTGAATCAGTCGATTTTCGTCCGCTGCTACACTAGGAAAATCACTTGGGATTTGGACTTTCATCTGGATATTTTTATTTTCAGTAAGAACTTTTAGCATATCAACAACGCCCGTAGAGATAGCTTGAATGTCAAGACGCTTCCTTTTAAGGTGAATCCTATGTTCCTTCAAGCGGGTAATGTCTAGTAAATCTTCTAAAGTCCTTGACATATGATGTCCAATTGTCAATAGAAGCTCCAGATCCTTTTTGGTTTTTTCATCCAGTCGATTGGGTCTGTTATGTAAAATAGATTGTGAAATATTAATAATGCCATGTAGTGGATTCCTAAGTTCATGGGATGTATTTGCAAGAAAATCATCCTTTTGCTTCAATTCTTTTTGTAGCTCCCTAGCAAGCTCCTCATTTGAGGCATTTAAGAATAATAATTGCTTATTTTGTTGCTCTGTTTTTTGGGTCGTCTCTGCAAAGTCTTTACTCATCAAGATGACATGGATGACTACATAAACACCAACTGCTGGCAACATCAATGTGACGGATTGATACCAATTCTGCCCAATCGCAAAGTCATTGAAAAACGCCAGAAATATAAGTCCCATTCCAATTAGATTTACTTTTGCCTTTTGATTATTTTTACGAATACTCCTAAAAACAACATAAATCATATAGAAAAAGAATGGGATAGTTATATAAAACACATGGAAAAAAAGTGCCTGGAAAAATACTGGTTGTGTAAATAATGTCGTAACAATTAGTGCTAAATGTATCGTAACAAGTCCATACATGATTTTCTTAGAGAATTCTTTTTCATGCCACTTCCAGAGTAAAATAACGTAAAACATGGAAGTTGCCTCTGTTAATATATATTCTAATCTTGTACCCCAAAGCCAAGACATATCTAGTATGAGCGTATAGTAAAAAGGAACAGAAAATAGAGCACGAACAGAAATGAGCATCGCAAACATCCCGAATATAAAGAACAAAAGCTCTTTTTTGCGATACAAAGCAAATAAAACCATAAATAAACCTATGATAAAAATACAACCATTAATAAAAAGAGTGACGATCATATTCAAATTAAATTTTTGTGCCACTACCGAAGCTTCCCCTAGATAGATAGAGTTCTCAAATCCCCCTCGTATATGTTCAAAGCTAGATACCTGCATCGTGAGTAACACTTCATCCGATTGCGCAATAAAATAACCTGTTTTCGGAGCCATTTCAGCAGTATGTGAAGCTGAATCTGCGCCCACCACACCATTTCTAGCGACTTCTATATCATCTATGAAAAGTGTATAGGCACTATATTGATAGGGAATGTGGATCGCTAATGTTTCCCCTATATATTCTTTCGGTAATTTAATCGTTGTACTATATGTTCCAAATGTATTTATTTCTCCTGTTTGTGTCTTAAACGAGCTCGGAAGTGAAACCACTTGTCCCATTCCATGCCTTAATTGCTCTTTCACCTCATCTGGTGTTAACAACTCTTTCTCAAAGAAATCCCAATTTCCATTCAAGTCTGTATAGAACTCTTTTGGCTGTTCCATAATACTAAAATCAACTAAACTCGATTGATCATACTGTTTTGCCAAGACACCACTTTCATCCATCACCAATGTCAGGAATAAGGTGAGAATAAATACTAATGAATATAGCTTATGTTTAAATTTCAACTAAATCGCCTCACTATACCACCTTTTATAGATGAATCAATCGACTTACTTTGAGTAAACTCAATTCTATTACATTAATAATACTAATCTAGTAGCCACATTACAATTAAAAGTCTATATTTTCTATACAATTCCAGGAGCCAATTCAAACAGATATTTTAACAAATGAAATAAATCTACCAACTCGTAATCCAGTAGTGACTCCCTCACCAATTTACTATATGATAAAGAAATAAAAGTAAAAACGGAGATTGAAATTTCATGAAAAAATCGATTAAAACTCCTAAATGGATTTTCCTTATTATTATTTTCCTTATCCTATTAACGGCTATCCGCTTATCTTGGATGGGCTATTTGTCAACCATTCACTATAAAAATCCTCCAACTGCAGATCATGGTGTGCTTGATTTACGTGGATGGAAGTTTAATGATAAAGAAACACTTCAACTAGATGGAGAATGGGAGTTCTTTCCATCCACGCTTAAGGCATCGTCTGAACAGCTAAATAAGACGTCAAACAGGTATATCAGTGTACCGAGTAAGTGGAATGCAATGTTCGAAAGTAATGATTCCTTTCACTATGGAACTTATAAACTACGTATATTACTCGATAAGGATCATGATTATATTTTTGGACTACACATGAATCAAAAATATAATAATGCGTCTGCCATATATGTTAATGGACAACATATTGGTGAATCAGGTCAAGTTGCAACATCATTAAATAATTTTAAAGGAAGCAGTATTCCCTACTCCGTTTCTTTAAAACCTGATCGAAATGAAATAGAGCTAATTATCCAAGCTTCCAGCCACCAAAGTAGTGGTGGCATTTTTAAATCTATCCATTTTGGTACGATGGACGCCATTCAATATCGAACGAAGTTATCAGAAGGGTTGCAGCTTTTGCTTTGTGGAATCTTATTATTACATAGTGTTTACGCTGCTATTTTGTATTTCACCCGATTTAAACCTGGCCATGGATTACTTTATTTTTCCTTAATGCTTATATGCGCCATTATTAGTGTACTTAGTTCGGATGACAAATTATTATTTAGATGGATTTCAGTAGATTATGATTGGGGAGTAAAAATTTCTTTCTTATCGTATATAGGGGTTGCTGCATTTATACCGCAAATTATTAAAACCTTATTTCCTGTAAAAACCAACAAGTTTTTAATCAGGGCATTCACCGCCTTATGCATACTATATGCGTTATTTATTCTAGTAGCATCACCATGGAGCATCATACTTTCTTCTAGAGTATTGTTCTATGTCATTTTTGGTTTTTCTATTTTCTTAGCTACTCTAATACTCCGGAAAGCTACCATACATAGAGATGAGAGTATCTTTTTAGTTCTTGGTTGCCTTAGTATAGGATTAAATATTTTCTGGACCTTAATCCATAATCTTATAACAGAACAAACCATGCATTATCCATTTGACCTTATTGCTGCCTTGCTATGTTTTACAGCTTTTTGGTTTAAACGCTTTTCCCGGATTGCATCTGATGCAGGGTATTTAACAGAAAAATTACAGATAGAGAATCAACGTAAGGATAATTTTTTAGTAAATACCTCACATGAGTTAAGGAATCCGTTACACGGTATTTTGAATGTTATCCAAACGCTTTTAGATGATAAAACCAATCCCCTTCATGAAGAGCATCGGAAGCGTTTATCTGTTCTAGAAAATGTAAGTAAACGAATGTCCTTTATGTTAAATGACCTTCTTGATGTCACTAGATTAAAGGAAAAGACAATTCCATTGCATATTGAAAGGGTTGCTATACAAACAGTGGTTGCCGGTGTAATCGATATGACTAAATTAATGACTGAAGGAAAACCTATTGATTTACACATTGAGATACCTGATTCGTTCCCTTCTGTCGCGGCGGATGAAACCCGACTAATTCAGATATTATTTAATTTAATTCATAATGCAGTGAAATTCACAGATGAAGGAACTATTACTATTAGAGCAGCTATTAAAGATGAAATAGCCCATATTCAGATAGAGGATACTGGAATAGGGATTCAGAAGGATGAATTAAATCATATATTCGAACCTTATGAGCAAGCCACTGTGATTAAAGAAAGGTCAAGCGGCGGAGTTGGGCTTGGATTAAATATTTGCAAACAATTAGTGGAACTGCATAATGGGGAAATAACAGTTCAGTCTACCCCAGGAAAAGGCTCTATTTTTACCTTTACACTTCCTCTTTTTAAAGGGGAAGATAACTTTGAGATTGTTACTTCTCAACCTATTAAAGAAAATAATGAGATAGCTGCAACAACTACCGATATTTGGCAGTCGGATAATACAAGAGATGTAGTTGGAAAACTTAAAATTTTACTAGTTGATGATGATCCAATGAATGTAACTATTCTCCATTCCATTCTTGCTGGGGATGGAAAATATGTTGTTACTGGTGCTACTAATGCAAAACAGGCAATTAATAACCTCCAAACAGAGACTTATGATCTTGTCATTGCAGATGTTATGATGCCTCAAGTATCTGGTTATGAGTTAACAAGAAAGATTCGAGAAAGTTATTCTATTTCTGAACTGCCTGTACTTTTATTAACTGCACGAGCACGTACGGAAGATATATTAGCAGGTTTTCAAGCTGGTGCGAATGATTATGTTACAAAGCCTGTTGATTCCACAGAATTAAGGGCAAGAGTAAACGCCTTAACCAAACTAAAAATTTCTGTTGAGGAACATATTCGTATGGAAGGGGCATGGTTACAATCACAGATTCAGCCGCACTTTATTTTCAATACATTAAATTCCATTGCTGCACTTGGAGAGATTGACGTTACTAAAATGCAACAGCTTCTTGTGGAATTTAGTAATTATTTACGATTGAGCTTTGATTTTCATAATGCGGAGCCAGTTATTCCTTTAGAACATGAGCTCTCCTTAGTTCGGTCCTACTTATATATCGAAAAGACGAGATTTGGAAATAGACTGGAAATTGAGTGGAAGATTGAAACAGATGCCACTGTATTGCTTCCCCCTTTATCCATTCAACCATTAGTTGAAAATGCCGTTAAACATGGTATTCTACAACTTAATAAGGGTGGGAAAGTTTCTATTCAAGTTATGGAGCAATTAGATTATATCGAAGTTTCGGTTATAGATAACGGTAAAGGAATGACTGAGAAAGAAACGAGCAACCTCTTATCAGGGGAAAAAGAAAATGGGAAGACTAGTGTGGGACTTCGAAACGTTGACTCCCGTTTAAAACAACTTTATGGAAATGGATTATTAATTCGAAGTAAAATAGAACACGGAACAACTGCCAGCTTTCAAATACCAAAAAATAAGGAATGAATAAGTTCATTCCTTATTTTGGTACTATAACTCAGCTTTAGCAGACTGTAATTGTGTGCAGAGCCTGATATCTTTTAACATAATGACATAGTAATATTAAGGCATGTAAAAACTTGTATTGTACTATCTTTAACAAGATTCTATATTTTTTACTGGATTGCGTTAGCAAAACGTTAGCATGCTCTATAACATATAAAGTGTTATCTCCACATACCGCATTTGTTTAGAGTATGTAGCAACGCAGATTCAGCAACCGGTTCTAGTAAAATGGTAATTAAAGACTTCTTAGCATTTTTTGATAAAAGATATATAGGAAGATTGTAATGTTAATCACTCCTCCAAGATACAATATTGCCCAGTTTTGTATTAATCCGAAGTATTCACCTGTCATACTCATATAAGCTGTTTCAACTAACCATGTCATAGGAATAATGTAGGCAAATCCTGTCCACCAACTTTCAAACATATAAGTTACTATGGGCCCGATGGAGAAAATCGAAATCAACTTTACATAGGTAATTCCCTCCACCTTATTTTTACAGAATGATGCTAAATACATTGTTATCAAGGGTCCAAGTAAAGATACTACCGTTAGTGTCAGCAGCAATAATCCCCAGTTAACCAATCCATCCCCCATTAAGAATAAAATAACTAGAACAAAAGAAATGACAAACGATATGATTAAAGGGATTGTTATTCGATAACCTATAAAGCCCGTTCGTTTCATCGGGGTAATATCCATGTAATTCAGGATTCCATCATCTTTTTCGTCCAAAAGAAGAAACCCCGTCAGCATTCCTACCATCATCGGTGCAATCAATACTATAAAACAAGTTATTAAATAAAAATGATCCATCAACTGAAAGTAGGTATACTTTTCAAGTTGATTGTCCACAAATGGAATTCCATACTTTACAACAATAAACAGATATAAAGGAGCCCCTAGCACCAGTAACATTAATGGATCACGTAGCACGTTTTTCGCATCGCTTATTACCAATAACTTCACTTGGTTTATGTTAATTCCTACTGTTTCATCATCAGCATCTCTTTTCATACAGACACCTCCCTGACTTCTCCCGTATTTGAAAGTATATATTTGGAGAAGCGCCCAAAAGCTATTTGATAAGCCAGAAGCCCCCAGATAGTGAGTAATCCAACATGTATCAATACACTAAAATTAGGTATGTGTAGTGAAAATATCCCTCCAGCTCTACTCATTGCATATTCCAAAAGAAATAGTGCAGAGTAGCTAGGCATAACCTCAACTAACCGGAATGAAATCAAATCAAAATAATTTAATACTGGAACATATAAAACAATCATAGTAACAATCGCTCTGAACATAAAGTGATTCATTGACGGTGAGTCTACAGAAATTATTAATCCACAAGAGGTAAAAAAGAAACTACATAGGAGGACGACAATAGTTAACCAAATAAAAGAAACTGCTGTTTCTAGTGCAGCATAAGCAATAAACAAACTTGTAAGCCATGCAATAAGAGTTAGAGATAATATCTTTGACCATAGATAACTCTTTAGTTTTATTGGAGTAATGAAAAGATAGGTTAATAGCTGTTGATTTCGCTCAAGCATAACAATAGCTCCGACAAAAAAGAACCCTAACGTTCCTGGATCTGTAAAGACAATAAGAATACTCCAGGAACTGCGGAACTCTAAAGGAACAAAAAGTAGAACTGTAATATATATAGCTGTCACGAAAGCATATACATAATAAAACCCATGCCTGAACTGAAACCGAACATCTTGTTTAATTAGTTTTGCTATCATGAAGTTCCCTCCCAGTTACCTCTACAAAAATATCTTCCAGTGTTTTTTCAACCGTACTAATCTTGATGAGCTCATCTCCTTTTAAGATTTGTTGGAACTGCTTGTTCTGACCAAGTAGTTTCATTTGAAAATACTCCAAGTTTTCTTTTCCAGCTTCTTTATATAAAACTGCAATTTCATTTCTACTAAATGCCTCTTTAAGCTTTTTAGGAGAATCTATTAAATTAATTTCACCCTCTACAACAAAAGCCACTCTATCACATAGAGTTTCGGCAACATTCATATTATGAGTGTTTAAAATAATGGTTTTACCTTTTGCTTTTTGTTCTAATAAAAACTGCTTCACTTTTTTAACATTAACTGGGTCGAGTCCTGAAGTTGGTTCATCAAGAAAAATAAGGTCAGGATTATGAAGGAACGCTCTGACGATATTCAGACGCATTTTCATTCCCTTTGAAAAATTTGATACTCTTGTGTTATACGCGTCTTTAAGAGCAACTTTTTCCAGGAGCTCTTCCACATTTAATCTATTGTTGTTATAAAACCCCGCAAAAAACTCTAGGTTTTCTTTAGCTGTAAATTTCTGATAAAAATTAGGTGTTTCAAAAGCTACTCCAAGTTGTCTATAAAACTGACTGGATGCTTTACTTACATCCTGATTGAGTACTCTTACATTTCCTTGATAATCCTTTAAAACACCTATTAGAATTTTCTGTATCGTACTTTTACCTGCTCCAGAAGGACCGAGAAAACCAAATATTTCCCCATCCTTGATAGATACATTGACATTCTTAATCGTTGGTGACATATTCCCTGGATAAGTGTAGAATAAGTTTTCCACTTGTATCACGTATTTTCTCCTCCCTTAAACAGTCTAAGTGCAATCCCTTCTGCTAAAAATTGAAGGCTTTGATCGTAAACATCCTCACCTATCTCCCTTTTATGGATTGTCATTAGAAAAAGAGCACGTAAGGCACTCGTGACAACTTCATTTGATAAATTAGCATCAACTTCCCCTTTATTTTTCCATTGATCCAGTAATGGATTAAGGCTTAATATGTCATTTTCACTATGTTCTTTGAGTAGTTCATTTGGGAGTTTTCTCACTAATAATTCATATTCTTCTGTTGTATATAGCCTGCGAATTAGCGGATAATTTTCAATTTGTTTAACCGTTGTATAAATTACATTTGCAAAATTAGATGGTGTTATCTCTTTTGACATTAATTTATTGATAACATTTTGCTTAATTTCTTTCTCATCCTGCTCAAGCAATAGAAAATAAATAACCTCTTTTGATTCAAAAAAATTATAAAAAGTACCTTGAGCAATTCCCGCCTTCCCAGTTAAATCCTTAATACTGGTTTTCTTTAAACCCAAAGAACTAAATAGTTCTCTCGCAGCGGACAACAACTTATCTCTAATAAACTCTTTTTCATTAGCATTAAATCCTCTTGGCATTGGCACTACCTCCATCTCTAACTAACTTGAATATGAATGTATTTTTGTTTATATGAATAAAAAATGAAAATGTTCATACACTCATACTATTCCACGATTTATTGTATGTCAATATTTCTTTTCCTTCTTTTTCCATCTTAAAAATCCTTGAGTCTATTCGGTTCTTTCTTATTCAAACTTATTATTGGATACATAATTGTCGGTAGGATAGGCAAAATACGTTTAAAATACATATTTGGAGGTTTGTATATTGTCTGATTCTACCAAAATGAGTTCCACTGAACTAGGTGCGCTATGGATGACATATCATAAAAAAACAATGATTTTAAGGATATTGGAGTACTTCATCGAAAAAGCCGATGACGAAGAAGCGAAAAATCTCATGTCAGGCTTGTGGGAGCAACTTCATCCAAATGTACTCAAAATAACGTCCATGTTTGAAAATGAAGGGGCAGCAATCCCGCAAGGCTTCACCAAAGAAGATGTTAATCTAGAAGCACCAAAGTTATGGGAAAATGGCTTTGATATTATGTTTAGTCGAATTCTAAAGGAAATTAGTACTGGGATGTACGCACTTCATTTAACCATATCTTATAGGGAAGACATCGTGAACTTTTATAAGCAACTTACTGAAATAACAGAGAATTATTATAATCTGTTTACACAATATCTTCTTAAAAAATCGATTCTGCCCCGACCAAATGATGTCGCTATGCCTAAATCAATTGATTTCATAACTGATAAACAGTACATGAAAGGAACTAACATTTTAGGGCATAAGCGACCATTAAATACTATTGAGTTTGGCGTATTATATCGCTCGTTAGAAGGTAATATTACGGGGATGCAATTAATGAAAGGCTTTGCTCAATGTGCCAAAGATGAAGATGTAAAAAAATATTTTAAAAAAGGGATGGAACTATCAAGAGAAATTTTAAAGGAAAATGAAGGCGTCCTTCTACAGAATAATATCCAGCCTTCTACTACATCAGGAGGAACAGTTACGAGTTCTACCATAGCTCCATTTTCAGAAAAACTTATGATGTTTTGTAATTATCTCTTGGGTAGCTTTAGTTTGGGAGGTCAAGGCTTTAGTGCTACTTTCTTGTGGCGAAATGACTTGATAACAAGAGCAGGATTGCAGGCCAAAGATGTGTATGAATACACACGAGAAGGTGCTATGCTCATGATGACTAAAGGATGGCTTGAGGAGCCACCAAAAATGGATCTTTGATCTCCATATTCTATCAAACCTTAAAAATTGTTTCCTATACTCTGATTTTGAGCAGATTCATGGTGGGAAACATACTTTACGGTGTTGCAATCTAAACCAAACCTCTTAGTAGCCATGTTCATCCAATACTTTACCAACATAAAAGACTACCTCCCTGTTTTTTAGGAAGTAGTCTTTTCTTTAGGAAAAAATCATTTACATGAAGACCTCTAGTTAATCCATAAAAAGGTCTTTCTGGAATCTTCACATAAAATAAATTACGTAATTATACTGAAGATTTTACACCAACATATTCCGTATAATTGCACTTTATTAATAGAATCAAGTCTATACCAAATTAACGAACATTACGATATAAAAACAACCAAGCAGAAATAGTAAATAATAATACTGTCCAAGAAAACTGAACCGCTAGTCCCAACCATTTGTCCAAAAAGATACTTACTGTAGGTATATAAAATAGATTCATTGTAGCAAGAGTTGGTAAAAATTTTGCCAACTCAGATATCATAAACAACATTTGGCCAAGTCCCACGATAAGCGGGAGCATAATAGCAATCGGTATTACCATTGATTTTGTCATTATAGATAAAGTAGAGGCAATCCATGCTAACTGGATCCAACTAAGCATGCCAAGTGCAACACTTCCAAGCAACTCTAACATGAGAGCACTCGTCCATTCTATATCATGTTGAAATGAAAGAACGATTAAGTTAATTACACTCGAAACGATTCCTGTAATTACTACGATTATAGTAATGTTCATAAACTTCGTGAATAGTAATTTTTTTCTCTCTGGTTGTGTAAGAAGTGTTGTTCTTAGAGAGGAGTGTGAATATTCTTGTCCAAAATAACCTGCACTGGCAACAACAATTCCAAGTTGACCTAAATAGAGGGCTTGTAAGCAAAGAGAAAGTATCTCTTCTCCTACTACCTTTGGTGTATCGGATATTAATAAATAGAGAATGGGAACGAAATTACCACCCATTATACCTAAAACACACCAACCATAAGAAAAAAATTTTGTTTTCTCACTACGGAGCACAGCGTACATTAATATTTTCCTCCTACATCTCTACGAATAAATGTGTAATAAGATGTTAATAAAGCTAAAATCACCCATATCAGCAGTACGATACCGCCTTTTAGTGGTTCATGTTCAAGTGGATCTGTTGGTGTTGCAAAGAGAAGATTACCTGCTGCCACCGGGAGATACTCCCCCCATTCCCACCTTTGTGCAAAGTAATTTCCAAGATTGAAAACCTGAGGGACTAGAAAAACTAAAGGTACTATTGCATTTTTAAAAAGCATTCCGATGCCAAAAGAGAGTAAGGTTAGTAAAATCCAATCGAGTGCTGAAAAGCCAATAAACTGCCAAGCTATGGTACTTAAATAAAATGGATGTAATCCTAGATCTCCCAAACTGATATGCATAATAGAAATGGTAGCGTAAATGGATAAAAAAGATAGAAATGTACTGCATATCAAAAGTGCAAGTACTTTTGCAAAAAACACCTGAATCCGTCTACTTTGACATAGTAAAGTGGTACGTAATTCATGATGTTTATATTGACTTGCCCCTATCATTCCTCCAAAGACAACCATCGGTAGTAAACCAAATAACACGACATCAAACCCAATATAATTCAAAGGTGGGATTGCTTCTGCTAATATATCAGGGTGAGTTTCTGGTGTCGCGTCTAACCCAATCTGGACATAGCCTTTGGCTGCTATTATTGCAAGAAGTGGCTGAACAACGACAACTAAAGCACCAATTACCCACCAAACTATTCTTGAACAAACATTTATCAGTTCAGATTGTATGGTTCTATGAAAGATTTTCATTTATGGACTCACCTTCTTCTGTAAGAGAGAAAAACACCTCTTCCAATGATTCCAGATTCTTCATAACATCGTGAAGCTCACCCTGTGCTATTATTTTTCCATGATTAATAATAACTACATCATCCGCTACAGCTTCCACTTCAGAAAGAATATGTGAGGACAACAAAACTGTTTTTCCCATGTCTCTTTGCTGACGAATAAATTTTCTAAACCAGCGAATTCCTGTTGGATCAAGTCCATTGGTTGGTTCATCCAGGACGAGGTATTGTGGGTCTCCCAAAAGAGCTACTGCAAGTCCAAGTCGTTGCCCTTCACCCAACGATAAAGTTCCCAGCCTAGCTTTGCCTTTATCTGATAAACCCACTATCTTCAATACTTCAGATACACGACTGAAGGGAATGCCGCTCGATTGTGCGATGATTTTCAGATGGGTTTTTACCTTTCTAGAAACATTGCCCCCTATACCGTCAAATGCTGCTCCTACCACTTTCAATGGAGTATCAAATGTTACATACTTTCTGCTACCAAAAGTTGCCGTTCCTGTTGAACGATCAAGACCTAATAAAATACGTAGTGTTGAACTTTTTCCTGCACCATTTGGTCCAAGAAAAGCTGTGATTCTCCCTTGTTTGGCTTCGAATGATACGTCTTTTAAAATATCTTTTTTCCCATGTCGCTTGCATAATTGTGAAATAATAATATTGTTCTTATTCGTCAATATAATTTCTCCCCTCGAAATAATAGTAGTCTTAGTTAACACAAATTCTGTTTCTAAATAAAAAAAAAGGAACTTAATCCATTATTTGAGGACCTGGGCATTGGCTCAACATAATGAAACCAACTAGAAATTTATTTTCTAGTTAGTTTCATATTACTCTCTCTTTTTAACTATTTTGATTTCATGTAACAATCTGCATGTTATATGTAATTACTTACAGATCATTTTTGTTCTAATAAAGGAATTCAGGGAGAAGGAGCTTAATTAGAATTATTACTATATTACTGTTTGGAGGATGGTTGTTGGGTAGAGGTATTCCTTATAAACCGTTTTTGTGGTATTCTTGTCCCAGTATTCTCCTAATAAATTGGGAATTGGACAAGACAACCTTCCTTCTATTTAAAAAGGAGTTTAATGGCCTTTCATACTATATTTATCAATCTACTACACCTACGCAAGTGTGTCTTCATCAAGAAAAAATCACCTTTGATATATTCCACATCTTGTCTGACTACATTACATCATTTTTCGTATATAGTTCACCCTTACACCACTACAAATTACCAATATCAAAGGAGTGATACGATGGTACTAAAAGTTGCTATTTGTGACGATGATCCTATTATTACAAAAGCTGTCGAAGAATTAATGTTAGAATATGACTCCTCGTTATTCGAAATAGACATATTCTACAATCCATTTAGATTAATTGAATTACTTAAAGAAAGTACATATGATTTGTTTATACTAGATATTGAGTTTCCAAATTTATCAGGAATAGACATTGCCGAGACTATTAGAAAGAGTAATTATACTTGTCCAATTATCTTTATTACTAGTTACAAAGAATATATGGAAAAGGCTTTTAAAGTTAACACATTTGATTACATCTTAAAGCCGGTAACAAAAGACAAAGTATATCCTGCCTTGATTCGCACTATTAAATATTTAGATTTAAATGATTCAAAATTTACGTTTAATTTTAATAAAGTGTTCTATAGTCTTTCGTTTAGCGATATCGTTTACTTTGAAAAGAATAAAAGGAAAGTACTTATTTACACACCTACTGATACATTTGAAACGCTTCTTTCAACTAATGACCTTTTATCCAAGGTTAATGATAATTTTGTACAGGTCCACACCTCGTTTATTGTAAACGTGAGGAGTGTAAAACAAATTAGCAATAATTCGATTATCGTTAATTTAAATGATAAGCAAACTATTGAGATACCAATGAGTCGTAAGTTTGTGGATAGTGCCAAAAAGAAAATTTTGATGAAGTTTAGAGACTTAATAAACTAAATTACACTATCGTTGCATAATTAGACTTTACTATTTTCTGATTATCTGCATGGTTTTCTCTATATCACTGGAGGGGAAGGTATGGTTTTAATATTATTACTAATGGCTGTAGCTGTTCTAGTAGTTATTGTTCTTCAAAAGAATCTATTTAAGAGTCCTAGAAATATTTTTCTCTTCATGACAATATTCTCTATACCAATCATATCCGTTTTTACGTTAACTACTTCTGTATCGGAAGTTCAATTTATTAATCATCGTAATGTTATTTCTTTATTTATTACTGCATTTATTGTCTATATGAATATTTGTATACTATTTCTTTATATATCCCTCAGAAATTATTATGGAAAGCTGGAAAAAACGACAACACAAAAAGAAGTATTTGAATCGGAATTGAAATTTTTCAAAGAACTCAAGGAATCACAATCTAAACTTTATTCCATGAAGCATGACTTAAAAAATCAGTACGTCATTCTATTAGGGATGTTAAGTCAGGGAGATATTGCTCTAGCTAAAAAATATCTTCAACATTCAATACAGAAAATCGAACACAATGATTATTTTTTTACAAATAACTATGTGTTAAATTACCTTCTTAATGAAAAAGTGTCTGTTGCTAAAAGCAATGGAATCCTATTAAAGGTTAAGTCTTTCCTTCCAGAAAAGATTAATTTAGATACTGATATTTTTGCAGTAGTACTAGGAAATTTGATAGATAATTCTATTAATGCAGTCTTACGTTTACCGAATCCTAAAGAAAATAAGATTTCACTTCTGATCAAACAATTTGATAATAACCTACTAATAGAAATTTCAAATGCATTTGATACCACAGAGCTTCATACTCGAAAGAATAGACGACTCGAGGGAATAGGAATTAAAAATGTGAAAAGAATTGTAGAAGAGCATGGAGGAATTTATAATCAATGGATGCAGGATAATCAGTATGTCGTAAGTATTCTTTTACTCAATGTTTATGAAGAAGAAATGGAAGAATAGTAAAGGCTGTTCGGGTCACTCCTCGAAAGAGATGCTTAACATAATAAAAACTCTATATTTGCCTGGGTTATTGGACAGGAGATTTTTTGAGTACTCGTAAAACTGATTCGTAAAGGGGTATATCACCATCCTTCTTTGCTCGCAGAAGCTGGTCTGTTGATTTAATGGATCATGAAAAGATTAAGGCATTCTGACGATAGAGCAAGCAAGAATATTTACTTGTATACAACGGAAGAAATAAGAAAAAGAGACTCCCCGTAAAATTCGGGAGTCTCATAAAATATGTGCTTAAATTTGACTGAATTTGGTCAAAATGTGGTCAAGATTATAATGTAGAACTGTTAACCGTTGATATATCAACGGTTTCGGGTCTCTATTACATCATGCCGCCCGTAAGATGAGAGTGTGTAATATCGTTAACGGGAGGTGAAATAAATGCGGTAAATCAACGTTTTGGATGTTGTTAGCTGTAACATCTTTAACGGGGATTTACCGTTTTTCATGAGATTGCGTTAGCAAAATGTTAGCATTCTTATGTATTTACCTATAACTGTTAAAATTTAATCTAGCAGTTACAATCCAAACCTAAATATCGTTTTTTAAATGAAAATTATTATACTTCTCAATAATAGAAGTTGTTAATGGTTTTTGGGTATTGTTAAAATTAAAATTTAGTTTTTCAATTTCAATTTCTTTAATTTTCTCAGGGATTGGAAAACTTTCTAAAAATTCCTTTCTTATATCATCAAAGATAGAAAAATTTACATCTTCTAAAAATGAATTCTCAGTAACGAAGAAATAATCTAGTATATACTTTTGTTTTATTCCATCCATTTCATTCCATATTTTAGGTTGAATAAACCAATGATCTGTACCATGCATCATAAAACTTTCAATAAAATTTAATATAAAAAGAGGATGTTGAACTACATAATCATAGTGGTTCTCTAATATATCTTTATCAATAATATCTCCAGCAAATATAAGTACTGTTGATGATTTAAATGGAATAACGTTTAATATCATTTTAATTTCTCGATTATTTTTTTTATTGTCAGTAATATTTGCGTATCCTACTCCACTTAGTGCAACAGGAAATTTCATGTCTATATTTACTACATTCATAACAACATTTTCCTGAGTCTGTTCATTTTTTATTATTTCCAAAAATTTTTTATGAATCTTAGAAGAAAACTCCAATTTTTCAGTTAATTTACTTTGGGCTATTTTTGCAAATTTTATGCGATAGTCATCATATTCAACTTTCACTTTCTCAATTTTTTTACTAATTTTATTTTCCAATACTAGTCTATATTGTTTATTTCTTTCATTTTTATATTTATAAATGGCTATCCTTACTTTGTCTAAATGAAGCTTGTCAATAACAATTTCCCTACAAATGCTTCTATAGGCTTGTAATTTGGCTTGTTCAATGGAATCAATTTCTTTTTTTTGTTCAAATTCAGAAAATATCATTTCATGCTTTTTACAAAAACCCGGAAATGTTGAAGCATCTCCTATGCCTATTCTATCCATTACCATTCTTAATTCATCTGAATCTTCATCTAAGTGTGGATATAATAAGTGTGAATCATCAGAGATTAATTTTAGTGAACCTGATTTTGGTATAGTATGAGATCTTTTTATGCTTTTGCTTTCACAATTCGGAAACATACATTTTTTTTTACTCTTAACAGATTGATAAAACTCATTTTTTGAATCAAATTTTAATTTTTTCCTAATATTCAAATCTATAAGGCTATCATTAAATAATTTTTCATCTAACTCTGTAAAGATATCCATTAATTAACACCAACATATTCTTTAATTGTATAAACCACACAGTAAGATGAGAGTTTGTAATATCTTTAACTTGATGTGCAAAAAGTGCGTTAAATCAACGTTTTAGATATTGCTTACTGTACCATCTTTCACGGGGATTTACCGTTTTTTATGGGATTGCGTTAGAAAAATGTTAGCAAGTTTAATGTGTCAACTTCCTAGACTATTAATAACACATAAATCACACTTAGGGCTTACAAATATAGAGTTTTTATGGTAACCATCAAATTTTGTCAAAAAAGTCTATAAATAAACCAGTGGATTAGCCTTCGCCTTCAATATCTACATTATAATACTGGTCCAGCTCTTAATCATTAAATAATATGCCTCTGAAAATAAGCTGTCTTATCTTTTACATACAGATTGTAATAAAATTATTAAGTAGGCCAGAAATAGTGTGATTCAGGGAAGGCTTTTCATTATTGCAACATTTATTAAAAGTGTGGTTATCAGATTCTTCTTGTATTGATTCAATACCTTATGTATGAAATTATTTCGTTATTGTTCTATGAGTTAATAGTCTAACTATATCATTAGCACTGTAAATTTATCTTTAGTTATATGTTTATATTGGTTATTTTAAAACTTTTTTTCAACATCAATATTGTCATGACATTCATAGATTATTCCTGTAATTTCATAGTTATATTAAAGCTTTACCATTTCTCCAATCTCCCCTTACATATGAAGCAAACTCATCTTTAATTTCTAAATCTTGTCCATCAACATGATCAACTATCAATATTTGCGGAAGAATACCAGTGTCTTTACCAATGGCATTAACTTCATCAAATATAGTTTTGTACATTTGATTAACTGCTTTTAGATCAGAATCCGATAGTTCGTTCCTATCATTCTTTTCAATTGTCCCTTGAGGAAAATAGACTTGGCTAGGTTGGTCAAAAAACATTGTTAATGGCATAGGCGATTTCTCTTGGGTAGCAAAATATCTTAAAAAACTAAGAAAAAGAGCTATATGGCACGACACCCAGTTTGCTCCACTTCCCATTTCATACAAGTGAATTTTATCATTTTTTTGAAGCTGATAAACGTCGAAAGTTTCATCTAAAAGTCCAAAATTTAGATTTAATGGACGATATTCTTCCTCAAAATCTAAAGTAAGTGATAGACGATTCATATTATCAGAAAGAAAGGATTGAGCTTTTGCCTTTTTATTATTCAAATCAAACCCATCTATTTTCGTTTCCAGTTGAAAAATACTATTTTTCAACTCTTCTATATCCTCATCGACATTATCCAATAAACCGGAATTTACCATCTCAGAATATAATACAATTCTCGCTTTCGCATAATTAACTTTTTCTCTTTTTGAAACAAGCTCTTTTGAATTGATATATTTACGTTCAATGTTTTTAATCTGCTGCCATACATTCTTTATTTTATTTTCTATTTCTCCATGTGCCTCTTCAAGCTTTCGAACATCCTCAGAAAAGTCATTTGTAAACTTACTAGTAATCTCTAACTCTTTATCAAGCCATGCAGAAGCTTCTACCAGTCTAGCATCATCTTCAGAAACTTCTTTACATACTCCTCCACATAGAGGACAAGAATATTCTTTTATAAAGTTTCCTGAAATACTTGTCTGGTCTTTTAATTCTTGTAACATGCCCGTAAAGTTTATTCCGTTTTGACTTGCATCATCTAAATTATCAATTTTAAGTAACACGTCTCTCTCTTGATCTCTTAATTTATCTAATTCATTATTAAGTTGACGGTATCTTTCTGCGATTCCATTTTCATTGAAAAGCTGTGTTTCATCAAATTCTGGTAAATTAGAAGCAAGTTTAAGCATTTTTTGTATCGTAATATTTGAATTAAAAGGAATATCTAACAAAGCGTAATAATCTTCTAATAAAGGTTGTAAATTCTCTTTTATATATGTTGAACTTTTTTCATTGGCTTTTTGAACCTTTTGTTTTCTCTTCAATTGAGCCTTTAAATTAGTAAGCTGGATTAAATCACTGTAATATTTTTGTCCAATCATTCCAGCAAAAACAGGAAATTGCTCTATAATATCTTTCCTCTTATAGTAATCGGAAAATCTATAAAACAATGCGAATTTACTTGCCATCAAATTCTGATGTTGAAATAGGTACGATACCATATTTCTTAGTGAGGCTTTTTTTCCTTGCTTTTCGCTATCAGTAACAATATTAGTGACATATAATCCCAATGCAGACTCAATCTCATATTGTGCATCCTTTACGGATAATAAGGGCTTATCCTCAAAATATTCTAGTGTTATATTATCTATTGGAAAATCTGAGGATTCTTTTAACACATGCATTTTTCCGCCACTTTCCCAATTGTATCTAGCAATTACATATGTATTATGATTTATAAGCATGGGCATGACATAGAGATATGAAAAATCCGTGATTTTTCCTTTTGGTATGGTTGATCTTGAACTGCATAAACAATAATCTATTATTTCAACAAGAGCACTTTTGCCAGTTTTAGATTCTCCCGTTACAATATTGACTCCCGGTTGCAACGGAACCTTTCGCAATTCTCCTGATTTATTAAACAACATTATAGACTTTATAAAGCTTCTCATTCTCTGCCCACCCCTAAGAAATAATTCAAGTGATCTTCATTACTCTTTGCAAAAACAACTCCTAAATAATGTGCAGCCTTAATCCAATCTCTTATAGAACCATCATAATCCAAATATTTTATTGGTTCTATTAGTATTATTTTTTTTTCATTTAATACTATCTTCTTTTTTGAGTACAAAATCACTAACGCCTTTTTCGAAAAAATCTTTAGCTCATTATAGCGTCTTACATATCCTGCAAGCTTTACTTTTCCCGAAATATTAATATTATTTTCTAATCTCTCTGGTTTGTTAAATAAAGTTTCCATCCTACTTGTACTTTTTGCGGAAGCTAACTTTTTTCTCGATTCAGAATGTAACAGAATAGGCAACGCCATAAAAATTAATCTTATCTCACAAGGCTTATTGAAACCCGTTAAAAAGCCTTGCAAAAGAACGCTAAAAAAATGAGAATTCATTGATAATGCCCGTATATTTTTAATACTCATCTTCTTCACCTATATCCCAACTAAACTCTTTATCGTCAACAATAGTATGAATAATTCCTCTTTGAAAGTAGCCCTGATTTCTAACTATTGAGCCTAAATCCTTTGCATCCCACCCCATAACCTCAGTGTACATCAATTTTGAATTCCTAATTTCTACAGTTCTATTCATTCCTTCAGTTTCGATAGCTTTACTTTCTTTAACATATTTTAATTTTCTTTTTAACTCATTTTTATATAGTGGTACACTTTTAAGATATAAAAAGTCATCTTTAAAATATTTTATGACTGTCATTTCAGCTTTCCAATAATCCGAAACAGCATCCGGTATTTGTTTATCATATTCAATTTTTCGAATAGCCTCTACAAATTCTTTATTTAATAGTGATTGTGCTTTTTGTTCAGGAACATTCACCTCTGCAAAGTCACTCGGTAATGGTTTTTTACTTGGATTAGAATAAGCAGGTGATTCTTGTTGTAATATTTTATCAAACTCTTCTCTAGTTACTTCCCAGCGGTGTGGTGGGTCTTTAATTATAGAGACGATTCTTCCAAGCAATGCGCCAATATAATTATCACGGTTGTTTTCAGGAATATGTCCTATGTAGGAACTAAATTCTTTTGAAATACCTGAAATTTGATTTTGAGAGGATTCAATGGTAAATCTTGATAAAATATTTAATAACTTACTCTCATCATAAATTGCTTTTGCAAAAATTTTATTATAGTATTTTCTAAATGTTTCTTCTCTCTTTTTATTCACTTTTCCAATCGATTGCAAAATTGCGATTTTATCGTTAGGTTTTTTAGTATTCCAATTGTAAAAAGGAGAATCAGAGGATATCGTAGAAGTGGTATGTAAAATCAAACTTGCAAATTCTGTAATTCTATCATACTCAACATACCAATTAGATACAGTTTTCCAAAAATCTACATCCCTATCACTAAGATTTTTATTTCCAAAATGATGCTTTACCTCTTTCTGAAATGAATCCTTTGATAAATCCGCAATAAGACTTACATCACCGTTAACCTCGATTTGCAATTTATCTCCACTTTTCAATTTAAAACAATCGCGTAATGCAATATAATATTGAAAAATGTCCCCAGCTTTCACCAAAGTTGCATCATTTATAGCTCTACCCATAGTATCACCACACAACAGTTTATATAGATATAATTATACCATGTTTTTCTATAATGAATTAGAATTTATCAGAATTATCTAGGTCTTAAAACTTCTTTAGATAATAAGTTAATTTGCAACCAATTGACAAAATAAAATAATGGAAAGGAGCTTCAATTTCAGGAGTTCGAGAAAATGAAATGGGGGATTAGCAATCTGTATATCAAAAAAGACACCTGAGTTCTAAGGTGCCTGACTTTTTGACTGTATTGACAAAAGTATAATATTTGTTAGGAATAGACATTCTTTATAGTGATAGCTGTTGTATTTAACTATTTCAAGAAGCTAGCAAAAGTTACATTATTTAGTATCCGGATTACCCTCGTAACAATTCAATGGAATTTTGTATTCTATTAACGTACTTAGAAATTTTTTTATTATAATAATCCTCTGGGTTTTCTCTATCTAAAAATTGCAATAAAAATGCCCTATAACCAGCTAAATAGTTTAGTAGTGAATATTTATTTTCAATTTCTCTATTTAATCCACTATTGTTAATATCAGAGAGTACTTTTGTTATATCAAAATTACTCCTATGCTTATCAATTATAAATAAAGTATTTGATAACCCTTTCAGTTTGCTCCTTGAAAGTCTAATACTATCTTCTATAACAAATCCATTTAAAGAAATAGAGTCTTGATCATATCTTATTTTATGTTTATTTATTTCGAATCCCCTAGTGGAAATAATATATTTGATTTTCTTTATAAAGAAATGATTATGTAAGAAATTATTATCAGAAGAAAATAAAAGATCGTCGGCATATCTAGAGTAGTTAATATTAAACTTTTTACAGTATTTATTTATTCTAATATCTAATTGCCTAAATACAATATTAGATATAGTGGGAGACGTGATTGCCCCCTGTGGTAACTTTCCGTCTAATGTGATTAAATCAATAAATAATAATAATTCTTCTTTTTTTCTATTATCATTCAGACGAAAATAATATGAGAATACAGATTCTAGAGTGTCATTTGTAATGTTTTCAAAAAAGTTCTTAATATCTAGTCTCAGGTAATATTTTCGTCTAACATGGGGTTTCAGATAATCGCTGTATGATTGACCTGATACAAAACCATAAACATAGTTTGGAATAGATATTGTATTTAAGAAGTTAATTCGAATGCTTTGCTGAATTTTTGATAAAGCCGAATTTTTTTCAAGGCAGTTGATAGTACGAAAACCATTTTTTTTCGGGATTCTTCTTTTGGTATAATATTTACTTTTATCTTTTAGTATTTCTTCAACTAGTGATTTTGAGGTTGCTAGTATCTTATTATAAAAGAAATCTTCCCTATATATGTATATTTGCATAACTATCCTCTTTTTAGAGTAGAGGGAGTACTTTCTCAAAATTACGCGTAGCGAAACTTAGCGACTATAATACCAATTAACAAAGTTAACATGATAACAAATTAGAGTGCGCCGATCGGCACTTCTAATAGAGACACTAGACCCTTGGCTTTTTATATCCTACTGATGTAATTCTATGTAGAAATACTGAGAATATAATTCTCAAGGTATGGAATACTCTATATTAATATTCCTTGCTACTCCCTCTAACTCATCTTATTTATATTTTTTATTATATCGTAGAGTTCTGGAAAGTAAATACTAAACTGCTTTACTTGTTCTTCCCTCGTGTTGTGAATATTTATTTCTTTACTAAAAACATAATCTAACCATGCGGATACCCAGCCAGTGGTTTTATCATACTCATGTCTAAGTCTATGAATTGTAAGATATGACTTTCTAATAGTATCAGGAAATGAATTTGTTTTATTATCTTTCATTATGTTTTTCAAGGTGTCGTATTTACCATTAACAATAAGACGAAATGCAGTTGTTAGGGTTTCTTTATTATTAGAGATATTAAATAGATCATGAATATATCTTTGGTCATATGGATGATTAGCTATTAACCAATCCCTAAATAAATTTAGATTATTGTAATTCACCAAAGAACCTTCAATGGTTGTATTAATTGGATAAACTTTATATTTTAGACAATATAGCTTAATTAATTCCTTGAAATCTTTAAAATAATCGCCATAAACTGTACACCAATATTTATCTAAACTATACTTATATGAACTTAGCGAATTTATTTTCATTCTTAAATCATATAATTTTCCATTTTCCCCAAAATGAAACATCTCTTTATCGTGCTGCGTTTTAAATCTTACATTGTCCAGTGGATTTAGGAAATCCTTTTTACCATGTTTTAACACTGGATTCCCTACATTATCAACTTCAAAGATATAATCATTATCTACTATAATTAAATAGGGAATTTTTGTATTTCTAATCTCTGGATGTATTGTTGAAATATTCACAGTATCCCCATCAAATGAATAAAAGTCAACTTGTCTTAAAAAGGGAAAAAGCGTCATCAAGTTATTATTATTAAACAACTCTAACTCTGTATTCCCTTCCACAAATACAATTTGTTCAGAAAAATAGTAGCTAGCTTCTTCATCTGATAATATATTTTTTTCCCTATGGTCTTGGAATTGATTAATTATTGTTATGTTTGCATAACCATTCTGCCTATTAGTTGCATGTAGAATGTTGTAATCGTGTGTTTTTTTTATAATATTTTTTAATACTCTAGGTGCATGTGTAACTATAATGCTTTGATTCTTATTTTCGTTCCTAATTAAATTATTCATTAGATCATCTATGTATTTCGGATGTAATCCTACTTCTGGTTCGTCAAGTAGTAGTAAAGGAATCTTTAATTTTTGTTCTGCTATTTTTGCCACTAAACTACAAAATAGCTGTAGATAATTAAATGAGTTTGTCCCTTCAGAAAAGTAACTCAATTCTTTATATCTATACCTTAGTTTCTCCCCACCTAATTGTAGCTTGATTGCATTTAAGAACTTCTCTTGATTGGTAAAAGGACTAATTACTATATTATTTCTATCAAATTTATCTCTTAATATATCTATAATTTTTCCATATGAGTCACCATATTGTTGGTTTATTAAATCACCAAGGTCCTCTTCTAAGTTAAAGCTAGGGAGTTTAGCCATATCCCCAACCATTTCCCATAGAGTTTCCCAATTTGTATGATCATTATTTTTAATTGATATATAGTAAAATGGGTAAATTGTTTTAAGTACTTTACGTAATTCAAAGGATAATCCCGTTGCCCATTCTGTATTACCTTCTTTGTCTACATATAATCTAATTGCTAACATATTATTCCTATCTACAAAGGAGATTAATTCCCCTATATTATCCATAAAGTCGCTTTGCTTCATCTCACCAATAGATTTTTTAAAAGAATAAACTTCATATACTGTGATAAAATAATTAAAGTCAAAGATTAGCTCAATTTCAGCAAATTCATTATAAGGATTATTTTTATCAAAAATTATAAAATCACTTTTCTTACCTTCAAGAGAGTTATAAAAGTATTGTATTGCTTTTATAAAGGTTGTTTTACCTACCCCATTTTTACCAATAATACAGTTGTTTTTATCAATCTTTATATCTACTTTCTTGATAGACTTACAGTTCACTAATTTTACTCTTTTTAGCATACTTTAATCTCCTAGTTACTCTTTGCCAATTATATTTATTCCAAATTGGTACCTCATTTTGCAACAGTTTTTATACATATTTCAAACTAATAATTAAACCTATAGTTTTATCTTTAACTTATTTTTCTCTACAGTTTCTTATTTTCAACATTAAATCAAGGTTAAAAGTATATTACATTCAAGACATTTAGTGCCTATTAGTTAATTGATTAATAGGAGCTTTAAGCTTAAACAGTCATTCCTTCACTATCTCTTAGAGTGAATTCTTCAACAAACTCATTTGAAATTACCTTTTGGTCAGTTACAAACGCAACACTGAATCTCGCTGTTGTTAAAGCAACATACAAAGCTGCTTTAGTTTTGGGTTTACTCACAGCTTCATAATCACCTTTTAAAAACTTATTAACTGGGCCATTTGGATAAATAAGGACTCTATCAAACGTTAATCCTTTGGACTTTCCAAAATTTAAAGGTGAAAAACTATCTGGTATATTTTTAGTCCTTTTATCATATCTCAACACCACTGGAGAATACTTTTTTACATATTCCAAAACTTCGCCGCTTCGAATGTAAAAAACACCATCGTGTCCAGTTTCCATATCATTCATGGAATTGGTTTTAGGCATTTCGGGATAAAGTGAATCTGCAATGTCACAGATAAATTGGTTACATCGGAAACATTCTGTCTTATATGTAATAGAACAGAGTCCTTCTTTCTGCCATTCACTAAACAGTTCAAAAATAGTTTGCCCTCTATATTTTTTGTTTTTCCTTGAATTATTGGTGAAGTAAGTAGCCTGTCGGTTATCTCCAACAATAATATTATGTATATTAGATTTTAATAATAGATAAAGGAAGTTCAAATCACTTCCAGCTAGATCCTGTACTTCATCGATCATAATGATATCATACAAATCTTCTAATCGTTCTATAATCAAGCCGTTTGATATTTTATTAACCTCAAGCACGAAATCACACAACTTGTCAGTATAAATATATTTTCCATCACGAAAATAGTACTTTTCGACATCGGTTTTAGCTATATATAGTGTAGATTGACCATTAACAAATTCTATATTTTCAATTCTTTGTTTATCGTATAAGAAGTTTTGATAAGGCCTTACACATTCTCTTAGTAAGAAGGAATACCATGTTTGAACAACAACATTCTTAGGGACATATCCAATTTTATCAAAAATTTTTTCCTCAATTTCTTTTGTATTATCTATTGTAAATGTTGTTATCAATATCCTTTTGTCATTATTGTTCAATGCTTTTTCAACTAGATCTGATGATTTTCCTGAACCTGCTGCAGCAATAATTACTCTGTTATTGAATTGCATCATTTATATACCCCGGTATAACAATTTTTTGGTTTGAATCAAAAATACGCATTGCACACTCACTTTTATTACCTGAACTTGTCATATATTTAATAAGCTCAGCCTCTGAGGTATAATCCTTCCCTAAAATATCATTTAAAATAGATAACTCATTTACTGATACCAACTGCGGTTCTAACGTTGCATATCTCGTGTCGTCACTATAGCAAATTTTGATTGTTGGATGTTTTAGGTAATGATCACCATATTTTTCAATAATATGCTTATCAATATCTCCATCATTATCGGTAACAACAGCAACCTCTTTATTTAGAAGATCAGCTATCTCTAGAAAGCGCTTAAATGATAATCCTCTTACAGTAATAATATCTATACCATCTTCGATAGGAAGCCTATTATGCTTTTGAAGATATGCCTTTTGAACAATTAACTCATCTGATGGTCCTTCTACTAAAATAGCCTTATCAGCTAGCAATAATCGAAGTGTATCGTAACCGGGTAATTTTTTAAAATAATTATAAGTATCCTCATTTAAATCTCTTAATGTAATGTGTTTTCCATTATTCATCAATACTACTTTGTCTAAACCAAGTTTATTTAAAACGTAAGTACTATGTGTTGTAATTATTAACTGCTTCCCTTCACATTTTTCGGAAATTTGATTAATTAATTTTTGCATATTTGAATGCGATAAGTGGTTTTCTGGTTCTTCAATTAAGATTACTTGAGCCTCTTCAGCATTTGATTCGAGTGATAACTTCAATTTTACCGAGTTTTGCTCACCTTTCCCAATGAAATCAAAAGGTATATCATCCAGATAAGCAGTCAAGTTGGATTCCCATCCATTCTTTTGAGATATATCTAGAGAAATAGCAAGTTCTTTATCTGAGATATCCCCTGTTTTTTCAGAGAGTGTACTATTAATCTTTGATATAGATTCAATTTGAGAGAATTTCTCTTTAATATCTCTAAAATTAAAATTTAAAGTTGCGCGCTGTTTAGGGTCTAAGGTATCACCAATTACACTTGAAATATACCTGTCTGTTCCGTTCCATGCCTTTCTTTCAGTTGGATCGATTAATACACATTTAATAGGATTGCTTCGTGAAGTTATTGGATTAGATGCAAAAGAATACCAATTAACTTTATAATACTCTATCGGTATATTTCTTATATCAGTAGATTGTTCTATGTATTGTTGATATTCTTCAGTGTAGTCATTATCAAATTCTATGGAAAAACTAATGCCACATGCATTTTCTTTAATTGAATTGTTTGACCCCTTCAAAGATGCATTCTGATTATTTTCCTTTAAATATATTTCTATAAGTATGCTAGGTGGGGTTACATGCTTACCTTTAATAATGTTTTTTATGTAATCTTCAACAACAGTCTTATTAAAAAGAAATGGATTTAGTTCATTATGTATATTTCTCTTATTTAATGTACTAGTTAGTGCTAAATTAACGGCTTCTAATATAGTAGATTTTCCTTGTTCATTATTACCAACAAGAATATTTATTGTGTCGTCTAATTTTAAATCTAGATAATCAATAGATTTATAGTTTTTAATAATCACTTTTTCTATCAATGGGTGAACTCCTTTCAATGCTCAGTCTTTGTGAAATATCTCTTTATAACAAAAAGACAGAAGTACACTGTATTAGTGCTAATCTTCTGCCTGTCCTAATGATGTTTTATATAGTTAATATACAGCCCATATTTCTATCCATTGAGGATTAGATGATTTTTCCTTTTACCTCTATTTATACATTGAAAACAAGTATGTGCATAATTTTTATATGGCATTAATTTTAGCCCTATATTCAGCCTCGATTTCATCTTCAATATCACATTCTAATGTCCAAGTATTTTTTAATAGGGTTCTTTTATAACCACATTTAGGACACTTATATTTATACCTACCAAAATAGGTTCTTGATACTTTCATCCTTCTATAATCATTTTTACAATAGGGTCCATCTACTCTACCAACTTTTATATCTAGTATTTCATTGGAAAATGGATCTCTACGTTTAGCATGAGCATATATCTTCCACTTGAACCCATATCCCTCTCCACTGTATTCTAAATCATAATGGCTTCCAATACTCATTACCATAGGGTAAGGAGTTTGCAACTTATCAATTCTAGTTCTTATAAACCAACGAACCATAATCACAAGTAACAGTAATAATATCCAATATACTAAATATGTATAGTTAATAACTATATTTATAAATCCCCTAAAATCTAAAGCAATACCAATCTGTATAAAATGGTAAGCATATGTGGTTAAAAATGTAGCTACTAAAGAGGCTAGGACACTTATAATAAAATCCTTGAATTTATCGATCATTCACAGGCACCCGACCTTCTTTATAATAAGCACAAAATTTCTAATTCTATTATACAGGATTATGCAAATAGATGGTATGTTATAAAATTTAAGCACTAGTTTATCCAAAGTGAAATTACCAATCTCATTCTAAAATTGACATCAATTCCTCTGAGACATGCCTATACATTACTCTTAACGGAAGCTGGTGTAGCACTCGAATAAATTATGGACAGAATTGGCCATTCAGATGATCAAATAACAAAATAATCTATCTCCACTTAACTCAAGAAATGAAAAAAGAAGCCTCTCAAAAGTTCAGTGAACTAATGATAAGCCTCCGTTAATAAACCTCAATGTTAGCAAAATGTTAGCAAAACACTCTCACCTTACTTATAAACCCATTCATATCAAGGGTTCAAGGGGCAGTTTACATCATTCCACCCATTCCACCCATATCCGGCATTCCGCCACCAGCATTCTCTTCAGGAATGTCAGCAACTACAGCTTCAGTAGTTAGGAACATAGCCGCTACAGATGCAGCATTTTGTAATGCAGAACGAGTAACTTTGACTGGATCTGTGATACCAGATTCAACCATGTTAACCCATTCGCCAGTTGCAGCGTTGAATCCAAGTCCAACCGCTTCGCCTTTTAGACGTTCTACTACTACAGAACCTTCTAAACCAGCATTTTCAGCGATTTGGCGTACTGGCTCTTCAAGTGCACGAAGAACAATTTTTGCTCCTGTTGCTTCGTCGCCTTCAAGTGCTAGACCAGCAACTTTACTGTATACGTTCACTAATGCAGTACCACCACCAGCTACGATACCTTCTTCAACAGCAGCACGAGTGGAGTTTAATGCGTCTTCAATACGTAGTTTACGTTCTTTTAGTTCTGTTTCTGTAGCTGCACCAACTTTGATTACTGCTACACCGCCAGCTAATTTAGCAAGACGTTCTTGTAATTTTTCTTTATCGAATTCAGAAGTAGTCTCTTCTGCTTGTGCACGGATTTGAGATACACGGCTAGAGATAGCTTCAGGGTTACCTGCACCTTCAACAATTGTAGTATGTTCTTTCGTTACAACAACTTTAGAAGCAGTACCTAATTGTTCGATTGATGCGCTCTTAAGCTCTAATCCAAGATCCTCAGTGATTACTTGACCACCAGTTAGAACTGCAATGTCTTCAAGCATTGCTTTACGACGGTCCCCAAATCCAGGAGCTTTTACAGCAACTGCATTGAATGATCCACGTAGTTTGTTTAATACTAGTGTAGCAAGTGCTTCACCTTCAACATCTTCAGCAATAAGCAATAATGGTTTACCTTGTTGAACAACTTGTTCTAAAACTGGTAGGATTTCTTGAATGCTTGCGATTTTCTTGTCTGTAATTAAGATATATGGATTTTCTAATACAGCTTCCATTTTATCTTGGTCTGTAACCATATATGGAGAAGCGTATCCACGGTCAAATTGCATACCTTCTACCACTTCAAGTTCTGTTGTAAATCCTTTTGACTCCTCGATTGTGATAACACCATCGTTACCAACACGTTCCATTGCTTCAGCTATTAATTTACCAACTTCATCATCGCCAGCTGAAATAGCTGCAACTTGTGCAATAGATTCTTTGTTTTCAACTGGTTTTGAAATTGCATGTAGTTCTTCAACAGCAGTTACTACAGCTTTTTCGATACCGCGGCGGATACCAACTGGATTTGCTCCAGCAGTAACGTTTTTCAAGCCTTCACGAATCATAGCCTGTGCAAGAACAGTAGCAGTTGTTGTACCGTCCCCGGCAACATCATTCGTTTTAGATGCTACTTCTGATACAAGTTTAGCACCCATATTCTCGAATTGATCTTCTAGTTCGATTTCTTTTGCAATGGTAACACCATCGTTAGTAATTAGAGGTGAACCAAATTTTTTATCTAAGACAACGTTACGACCTTTTGGTCCTAATGTTACTTTTACAGCATTTGCTAATGTATCTACTCCACGAAGCATTGCGCTACGTGCGTCTTCACTAAATTTAATTTCTTTAGCCATTTGAAATGCCCTCCTAAAAAAGATTTTTTATCATAAGTATAAATTTTTATTCAACTACAGCTAAAATATCACTTTCACGTAGAATTAAGTATTCTTGTCCATCGTACTTCACTTCTGTTCCAGCAAATTTCGAGAAGATAATACGATCTCCTTCTGAAACTTCAAGTGCAACTCTTTCTCCACTATCTGTTACTCGGCCAGTACCAACCGCAACAATTCTACCTTCTTGTGGCTTTTCTTTTGCAGAGTCTGGAAGTACAATTCCGCTTGCCGTTTTTTCTTCTTGCTCAACAAGCTCGATAACTACACGATCTCCTAGTGGTTTAATCATGAAGAAAACCTCCTTAATTCTTTTCCATTATTTTTTATTTGTTAGCACTCTCTTATATCGAGTGCTAATTCCAATTATTATAATAAATAATTTCTCTTCGTTTTGCAAGTATTGTGTTATGTAATTTTTATTTTTCTTGTCCAAGTTGATTCTATTATAATGTACAGCTTGAATATGATAAAATACACAGGAATCAATTTTTTCCTTAAGATTGTAAACTACGTAGACTTTAAGGAGCTGAAACTTTTGCCTAAACGTTACTGGTGGGTCATCCTTACCTACATCATCATGCAACTTTCAGGTGCACTTTTTATACTCATTTTCAAGCCTATTATCCCGGAATATATTTTGGAAGCATCGATATACTATTCTATATTTAGTTTTACAATTGGTTTAATTATTGTTTTAATTCTAATGAAGCCAGATATGAAAATGGCACAGACAAGAAGTAGTTTGTTTACTGTTGATATCGTGCTATGGTCTATCTTAGGGGTAATAATGGCCTATGTAGCACAAGCAGTTGCGGTTACTATTGAAACAAACATATTTGGTATGGAACCTGGTTCCGAAAATACGCAGGGTATAATGAATATAACACGTACTATTCCCTTATTTGCAATCATTCCTGCAATAATCGCACCGATATTAGAAGAGGTTATTTTCCGAAAAATCATTTTCGGTTCCTTATATAAGCGTACAAACTTTTTTGTAGCTGCTTTACTATCGGCATTTATATTTGGGATTATTCATGAAGGCTTGGAGCACATTTTAATCTACGCATCCATGGGTTTTGTTTTTGCTTTTTTATATGTGAAAACGAAAAAAATCCTTGTTCCGATTATTGTGCATATGGCCTTAAACTCTATCTCTGTCATCGTTCAGTTTTCCTTGACCCCTGAAGATATAGAAAAAATCCAGCAACAATGGAATCAAGTGCAAATGATTCTAATCGGAGGTTAATAAGCTATGAGAATCACCGCTAGAACCATGGCCCTCATCTATTTTGCTATGGGAATACTTTTTATATACGCAGCTATTCAAAGTGCAGACGAAACCATTTGGAATTTTATTACCATTCTACTAGCTCTAATTGCAACATTAGATTTCGGAGCCGGTATTCGGTATTTGCGTTTACATTACAAAATAAAAAAAATAAAGAAGGGGTAGCACTAGTAAAGTGCTACCCTTTCTTGGTTTTCTACTGAGGCTTAAAGAACCTCTTCTTTCGTATCTAGTGGATAATGCTTTAAGAAATATACCAGGGCTTGTAATTCAATCGCTAAATCAATATGATGTACCCGAACATCATCAGGCACGGAAATTCGTGCTGGTGTAAAGTTTAAAATCCCTTTAATACCTTTAGAAACCAAGCGTTCCGTTACGCGATCTGCTTCTGTAGCTGGAATAGTCAAGATTGCAACCTTCACATTCCCTAACTTTTCTTCTAAATCATCAATATGAAAGATTGGTACTCCGCCAATCTCTTTTCCTGACTTATTTGGATCCGCATCAAAAGCTAAAACGATCTTTGTATTATTATTTTTAGTAAAGTTATAGTTTAAAAAAGCTGTACCTAGATTACCTACTCCAATTAATGCCACATCCGTAAGTTCATCCTGATCTAAGGTCTTTCTAAAAAAACCTAGTAAGTATTCAACATTATACCCATAGCCCTTCTTACCAAGAGCACCGAAGTAAGAAAAGTCTCTTCGAATAGTAGCTGAGTCTACTTTTACAGCTTCACTTAATTCCTTAGAAGAAACACGTGTTTTTCCCTGCATTTGTAAATTATTCAAAAATCGATAATATAACGGGAGTCTTTTCGCAGTAGCCTGTGGAATTTTATTTTGTTCCAACTGATTTCCTCCTTACTATCAGTCCTAGTATGTCTAAGAAGAAACATCTTATGAACGGTACATTTTCTTCATTAATTCTATTTTAACAAATTTTTCAAAATAAGTCGTGATATTTTTCACAAATTGACAATTATATTGCCCGAATCCTAAAGATTAGATAAACTGAAGCTACTAGAGGTGACAAATATGATAATCATGCAATTAAATGATATAACGAAATCATTCGGTGCTGAGGAAATACTAGCGAATATTAAAATAGAAATTAAAGATAAAGATAGAGTTGCTATTGTTGGCCGTAACGGTGCAGGAAAATCGACATTATTAAAGATTATGGCCGGTGAAATGACCTATGATTCTGGAGAATTAATAAAGCCAAAGGATCTTACTTTAGGCTACCTTTCCCAGCATACAGGCTTAGAGTCTAATAATACCATCTGGAATGAAATGTTAGAAGTCTTCTCGGGATTGATTCAACAAGAAAAAAAGATACGGAATATGGAAGCAAAAATGGCCGATGTAAATCTACTAGAGCCCAAGGAGCAAACTAAACTATTATCAGAATATGATCGTTTACAACAGGAGTTTGAAACAAATGGGGGCTATAGTTATGAGTCTGAAATAAAAGCTGTTCTATCCGGATTAAACTTTTTAGACTATGACGACCAAACTCCCATTAATGAGTTGAGTGGTGGACAAAAGACTCGCCTTGCTTTAGGAAAACTATTACTTAAAAAGCCAAACTTACTTATTTTAGATGAGCCTACTAACCATTTAGATATAGAAACATTATCCTGGCTGGAAAAATACCTATCCTCTTATCCTGGTGCAGTAGTTATTGTTTCCCATGACCGATACTTTCTTGATAAGACTGTATCGATTGTATATGAAGTTTCGAGACATCGAACCAAGAAATACCATGGTTCGTATAGTGAGTTTCTTCATCAAAAGGCTTTAAATTATGAGCAAGAGATGAAAGAATTTGATAAGCAACAATCGGAAATAAAGAAATTAGAAGAATTCATACAGAAAAATATTGTAAGAGCCTCCACAACGAAGCGTGCTCAAAGTAGAAGAAAACAGCTTGAGAAGATGGATCGAATAGATAGACCCTTGGGCGATGAATCTTCTGCATCCATAACCTTTGAAATCACAAAGCGTACTGGAAATGATGTATTAAAAATTGATGACCTCTCTTTTCATTATGAAGGCGAAGCAGAACCAATTTTTAAGAACTTATCCATCCATGTGTCCCGTGGGGAGAGTATTGCATTAGTTGGTCCTAATGGGGTTGGAAAGACTACCTTACTAAAAAATATCCTTGGAAAACTGAATCCCTCGGAGGGATCAATTCAACTAGGAACCAATGTTCAAATTGGATACTATGACCAAGAGCAAGCAAATCTAAGTTCTCATAAGACCGTATTAAATGAGCTTTGGGATGAATATCCTCATGTGAATGAAAAAGATATTCGTACCGTGCTTGGTAACTTTTTATTTTCTGGTGACGATGTGCTAAAGCCTGTACAATCCCTTAGTGGTGGAGAGAAGGCCCGAGTAGCCCTAGCAAAGCTTCGCATGCAAAAGGCAAACTTATTAATACTAGATGAGCCTACTAACCACCTTGATATCGACAGTAAAGAAATTCTAGAAGCTGCCCTTATTGATTTTCCTGGGACAATCATCTTTGTCTCTCATGACCGATACTTTATTAACAAGATTGCTGATAAAGTAGTAGAAATGCAGAAAGACGGGGCTACTGTCTACCTAGGTGATTATGATTACTACCTAGACAAAAAACAAGAAGAAGCTGAACTGGAACGTTTACAAGCAGAAGAAAATATCTCCAAGGAGGCTAATGATAAGAAGTTAGACTTTAAAGAGGAGAAGAAACGTCAAAGTGAAAAGCGAAAACGCGAACGCCAAATTACCAGGTTAGAGGAAGAGATTGAGAACCTAGAAGAGAAACTAGCGTTACTGGAAGAAAAAATGACAGAACCCGAAGTTTATGAAAATCATGAAAAGGCATTGGAATATACGAATAAGACAAATGAAGTCAAACAGGATATTGAGAAGTTAATGGAAGAATGGACCCTATTACAGGAAGAATAACGAATGGCAGGTTGAGTATATCAGCCTGCCATTTTTTTATTTATAATTAGAAAGATATGCTCCTACTTCTTCTGGAACTTTGAAACTAAGTTTTATATTTTTTATATGAAGGTCTACGTATGGGATATCTTGATACGTTATAAATTTACCAACCTCTTTTAATTCCTTTTTGTCTGAGCTCGATTTCCCAATTTTCACTGTTTCAGTCTGATATAGTTTGAATTGTTTTTCCACAGTAGCATCAGCAGAAGCTTTTTCGATTTTCCAATCATCTAACCGAAGTTCCTTTACAAAGTCCGCAATATCTCTTTCATCTGAAATTGTAGTTAGTACCTCTTTATTATGGGATAAAAAGATATCAATCTTCTGTGTTCCCTTAAAAGCAGAATCTAAATCTGCATCCTTATCAACACTACATGCTATTAATAATATTGGGATGCTGAAAAGAACTACAAACTTATAGACTTTTCTCATCGTTTCTTCTCTCCTTTTAAAGCCATTTAGCCCCACTTCATTATACAATTATTTGGAAATTATAACCATTCCTTCGTCAGAAGTATTAATACTGTATATCCACAAAAGTTATCCACCATAGAACCCCCATTATACCGGTTATCAACAAAGTTATGCACAATATCCACAAGTAAATTGAGAGTTATGCACAGATATTATCAACATACTAAACCGCTTATAATTAATAATCACAAAAAAATATCCACACACCTGTGGATATTTTTATCGTAATAGTAATGATGGGTTTGCATTTAAAGCTAGTCCGGACCGTTTTCCTTGTTCAAAATTGATTGTTCCAGCTGCAGCAATCATCGCTGCATTGTCTGTACATAGCCTTAATGGCGGTATTAATAAAGGAATGTCAGTCTCAGAAAACTTAGCTTCTAGCTCTTGTCTTAAGCCTTTATTTGCAGCAACACCGCCAGCCACAATAACTTGCTTTACATGATACTGTTGTGCTGCTTTTACAGTTTTTGTTACTAACACATCAATGACACTTGCTTGAAAGCTTGCAGCAATATCTTCCTCTTTTAATGGTTCTCCTTTTTGTTTAGCATTGTGGATTTTGTTAATAACTGCTGATTTTAACCCACTAAAACTAAAATCAAAACTGCCTTCTTCTAACCATGCCCGAGGAAATTCAATGTTTTCCTCACCCTTAGCTGCTAACCGATCAATATGCGGCCCACCAGGATAAGGAAGGCTTAACATTCTAGCAACCTTATCATACGCTTCACCAGCCGCATCATCACGTGTTTCCCCTATTACCTCATATTGACCATGATCTCGCATCAAAACTAGCTCCGTATGGCCACCAGAAACAATCAAAGCGAGTAGTGGAAATTGAAATTCCTCTTCTAAGCGATTCGCATAAATATGTCCCGCTATATGATGGACGCCAACTAGAGGCTTGTTTTTTGCAAATGCTAAAGCCTTTGCAGCGTTGACCCCAATTAGTAATGCACCAACTAAACCAGGACCTTCTGTTACTGCAATAGCATCAATGTCATCCCAACTTAACCCTGCCTCTTTAAAAGCCTCTTCTAATACTAAAGTAATTTGTTCCACATGATGTCTTGAAGCAATCTCCGGAACGACTCCTCCAAAACGTTTATGGCTCTCAATTTGTGAAGCAACCACATTGGAGATAGTTTCCCTACCATTTTTTATAATAGCAACAGCTGTCTCATCACAGCTTGTTTCAATTCCAAGTATATAAGTTTCATTCATCATAAATTCACCCACATTACAATCGCATCTTCATGATTGTCCGTATAATAATTTTTTCGAATACCTCCGGGAACAAGGCCAAACTTACGATACATTTTCTGTGCAACTACATTTGTTACCCTTACTTCTAAAGATAATCGAGTTACTCCTAAACTAATCGCTTTCTGCATAGCAAAACGGAATAACCTTTCTCCTAGCTTCTGTCCTCTGAACCCGGGTAGTACTGCAATATTAGTTATCTGTGCATCATCTAAGACGATCCACATTCCAACATAACCAATAATTTTCTCATCTATCGTCATGATATAGTAATGAGCATGTTGGTTCTCTATTAGTTCCTGTTTAAAAATTTCTTCCGTCCATGGAGAGGTAAAGGAAGCAATTTCTACAAACATTACTTGGTGTATATCGTCTAACTCCATCTTACGAATTGTTAATTCAGCCATTTTGTTTTTCCTTTTGAGTCTTTATCCAGTTGACCTCTGCTTCAGCTAGACGTAAATAATTTGGTGTTAATGTATGTGTGTCATCAATCTCTTTATCAGAAGCTGCCAATGCCAAGTCAGAAGGCTTGGCAATATGATAAGCCATTTTTGGTATTTCCGCATAATCCTCTAATTTTGATTGGATTAATTCTGTATGCTTTTCTATATCTGGACTTAAGAACACAACTTTTTTCTTTTTTTCTACTAGGTGATCAAGCCATTCTGAAAATAGAATATTTCGCTCTTTATCTACAAGCACCATATTACCGTCCTTGATTTCGTATAATCCTGTATACACTAATCCTCTTCTAGCATCGAAAAATGGGCAAATAATGGCGTTAGAAAACTTAGCCCGATATGCCAATGCTTCCAGACTTGATACCCCTACAATAGGTATATTTAAAGACCATGCTAACGTTTTAGCTGTGGTAAGTCCTATCCTTACTCCAGTATAAGATCCTGGGCCCTTTGCAACAACAATTTTATCTAACTGCTCAGGTGTGATATTTACTTCCCTCATTAGATAATCAACGGCAGGCATTAATCTGATGGAATGATTTTTCGCTATGTTTGTTACGATTTCTCCTACTAGTTCATTGTCCCTTAATAACGCGACACCTAATGCTTGATTTGACGTGTCAATGGCAAGTATGTACATTTATGTAACTCCTTCTTAAAACAAATCTAACCTATAATTGCTTTTACAACCTTTTGAAAATGTTCTCCAACAGGTTCAAACTCGATTACCCTTGACTCTTCATCCAAATACTTAATCGAAATATTTAAACGTTCAGGGGGTAAGTAATCTTCAATAAACTGTGCCCACTCTACTACAGCAATTCCATCCCCATGAAAATACTCGTCAAAACCAATATCTTCGTCTGATCCTTCCAATCGATATACATCCATATGATAAAGAGGGATGGTTCCTTCATATTCTTTGACTATCGTAAAAGTAGGACTACTTAACGTCCTATTAATTCCAAGCCCTGTTGCTATCCCTTTTGTAAATGTCGTTTTCCCTGCCCCTAAATCACCTTCTAATGTTAAAACATCCCCAGGTTTAAGTATGGTAGCAAGTTTTTCAGCTAACGATTTTGTATCTTCTGCCGAATATGTTTCTATTATATTCTTTCCCATAATTTCACCTACTTAAGTGGTTATATCCCTTTTTCTCTAATCGCTCTAATTTTTCATTCTTTCGTTGTAGGAAAACTTGTCCAACTGAGTTCCTAGAGCTTACATAGCCAATTTTTGTAATTGGTACTTTCAACTGACTAGCAACCTGTTGCACATTTTTCCAATCATGCTTTGGAACGGCACCCAGAAGTTCAAAGTCTTCTCCACCAAAAAGTTTCCATTTATTTTGTAGTTCTGAATCAAATTGAATGAAGGTAGGATGAACTGGCAATCTATCCTCATAGATCATTATAGATACTTTTGAGGCTTCCGCAATTTCATTTGCCTCACTGGCAATTCCATCACTAATATCGTTTAGTGCAAGTCTAGAAATTTTCTGTAGACCTTGAGAAAATTCAACTCTTGGACTAGGCATTTGGTGTCTGGTCATATAATAATCTTCATCTCTAAAAATACCACGGTTGTTCAAGATATGTAATCCAGCCTGGGAATCCCCAAGGGTGCCAGTTACAAATATAACATCGCCTTCTTTAGCTAAGCTTCTATACCTTGCCTTATCAGTATCTCCAATTACAGTAATGGAAATTACCAACTCCTTACCTGAGACAGTATCCCCACCAATGAGATCAATTTTATAAGTATCTGCTATTTTTTTCATTCCCCTAAAAATCTCATTAATTTCACTTGATGACCATCTATCTGAAATAGAAATACCTACTAAGTAAAAGAGAGGTTTCGCACCCATTGCTGCCAAATCACTTAGATTTGCAGCAAGTGCCTTGTAACCAATATGGTATGGATGCATGGTATGTTTTGCAAAATGAACATTTTCCACAAACATATCTTTTGCCGTCACTAGGTCTTGGTACTGCGGTCGAAACACAGCAGCATCATCACCTATTCCTTTTATAAGCGAGGATTGCCTGTAGTGTGGTTGTTGAATTGAACCAATAAATGAAAACTCATCCATACCTCTCACCATACTTTCTTTACGATATATCAATGATAGCAAAAAGATGAAATAGATACTATTTTCCACACTTAAAATAACAAAAAACATGATTTCCTTAGAAATCATGTTTGAATATGTATTATTAAATTAAATGGCGGTCCGGACGGGACTCGAACCCGCGACCTCCTGCGTGACAGGCAGGCATTCTAACCAACTGAACTACCGGACCAAATTTGGTTGTACTTACAGCACTACTGATATTCAATTAACTAAGAAGTAATTCGACGCAGTTAGTTGAATTTTTTTGGTTGCGGGGGCAGGATTTGAACCTACGACCTTCGGGTTATGAGCCCGACGAGCTACCAGACTGCTCCACCCCGCGATAATAAAAAGTATTTAATTTTGCTCATGCACTATATAAAGTACATGGAGTTTATTCGATATGAATCGCCTGGCAACGTCCTACTCTCACAGGGGCAATGCCCCAACTACCATCGGCGCTGAGAAGCTTAACTACTGTGTTCGGTATGGGAACAGGTGTGAC